>CAMQWJ010000023.1 GCA_947038515.1 uncultured Fusobacteriaceae bacterium | reverse complement strand
AGGAAAATTGAATGGAGTATTAACATTAGCTGCTATCAATACTTTTGGAGATAAAAATGAAAGTTTAACTGGACAAATAAATGGAAGAAATAAATCTGGATCCGACTTTGAAATTCAAGGAACTAAATTAGAATCATTGTCAGGAAAAGTAGGTTTAAACTTAGAATACGAACATACAAATGGTTTTATTTATACTGTTGGAACAGATTTTGAATTCTCTCAGAATAATAACCGAAATGTATCAGGAAAAATAGGATTAGGATATAGATTTTAATCTAGGGTATAAATCTAAAAATTTATAAATAATAGTAACGGAGATACGATAGTTTTAATAAACTTTATTATTAGAACTATCGTATTTTAATAATTTGAATTTGAAAATTAAATAATAGGAGAATTTATGAAAAAAATAATTGCAACAATAACGATGGAGGATTTACGAAAATTTGAATTTGAACTTTATCCAGAATATGCACCAAATACTGTTTATAATTTTGTAGAACTAGCAAATTCAAAATTTTATGATGGATTGCCTTTCCAACGAATAAAGAAAAACTGGGTACTTCAGGGAGGTTCAACTGATGGAACTTGTACTAGTGATACAGAATTTTCAATTAAAGGGGAATTTTTATTAAATGGAGTTGATAACCCTATTAAGCACATAAAAGGAACTATCTCAATGGCAAGATATGATCATTGTGATAGTCAAGCTATACAATTTTTTATAGTACACAAAGATATTGCTGATGAGCTAGATGGAAAATATGCAGCTTTTGGAAAATTAATAAATGGATATGAACTTTTGGAGGAATTAGCAAATGTAGAAACCGACATTGGGGAAGGGAAATTTAATCCACCATTGATACCTGTAATAATTAAGTCTATTCGAGTTGAAAGTGAGGGAATAGAACTAAAGAAACCAGAGAGAATATATCCCGCTGTAACTAAAGAATACACAGGAAATGCTACATAATAAATAAGAAAGGGGTAAATTTTAATGACAGGAATTATTGCAATTACAATTTTAATTACAATTTTTGCATTATCAGAATTTGTAGCATTAAAAACAAAGGCGACATTATCAACAGTTCTAGTCCTGGGGACATTACTATTATTTGGTTTTTGGGGAGGATTACCTGCAGATATTTTTGAAAAATCAGGGGTAACTCTTATAGGAGGAAATTTAATAGGAGTATTAATAGCAGGAATGGGAAATCTATTAGATTTTGCAGAATTAAAGAGACAATGGAAAACAGTTTTAATATCAATAACGACTGTGATAGCTTCGACTTTTATTACATTTTTTATAGCTAAAATATTTATAGGTAGAGACTTAGCTATGGCAGGAGCACCTATATTTGCAGGAAGTAGTACAGCCTCAATAATAATGAATGCAAAATTAATAGAAATAGGAAAAGAACATTTATCACTATTTGTTATAATGTTATTAGTTTTTCAAAATTTTGTTGGAATTCCAGTGGCTTCACAACTTTTAAAAAAAGCAGGCAAAAGATTTATATCAAATAAAGAGGAACATGCGCTTTATCAAAATACAGATGGACAGATAGAACAAAACAAAAAAAGAAAGTTACTTGAACTTCCTAAATCACTTAATTATCCATCAATGATTTTAGCAAAATTGTGTTTAATAACAGTTCTAGCATTTTATACTTCTGTGTTATTGAAAGGTAAGATAAATTTCATCGTGATTGCCTTAGTATATGGGACAATTTTTACAGAATTAGGACTATTAGAAAATGAGGCTTTAGAAAAAACAAAGGCTAGTGGATTTATTTTATTTGCATGTATTGTGATGTTATTTACAAATTTGCCTAGAGTCCAACCTATGCAAGTAGTAATTCTTTTTTATCCTTTAATTGTAATTTTGGGAATTGGAGTTATGGGTGCTATTGTTTCAGGCTATTTCATGGGAAAAATATGTAAAGTTGACCCGTATTTAGCAATTTGTATGTGTCTGACTTGTATGTTTGGATTTCCAACAACTATGTTTATGTCAAATGAAGTAGCAAGGGCAATTGGGAAAGATGATATAGAAATAAAATTACTTGAAAATTATCTTAGACCAAAGATGATTACTGCAGGTTTTATGACAGGTATTTTTTCTATAGTTTTTGCAGGATTTGTTTCAAATATTATTTAAATAAAAAAGATATTCGTAATTTTTTCTATTACAAATATCTTTTTTTGATTTATAATTCTATGCTTAAATTCTTTTTTCAATATCTTTAAAATATCGAGAAGTATTTTTTTCGGTGAATATTAATTTTATATAATATCTTCATTTATAAGAAATTCTTTTTCTTTTTCATACCCTGGTTTATCTAAAAGGGCGCACATATTTATTTTATAAGCTTCTACTCCTGGTTGATCAAAAGGATTAACATTGGAAAGGTAAGCACTTATAGCACAAGCTTTCTCAAAAAAATAAAAGAGTTGTCCTAAAGAGTATGCACTGGCATCACTTATAAAAAATTCCAAATTAGGAACTCCACCATGAACATGGGCTAAAACAGTGGCTTCCTTTGCTTTTTTATTTATATAATTAAATCCTTTTCCAACTAAGTAATTAAGGTTATCTAAATTTTCTTTTTCACTTTCAACTAGAATATCTTTACTAGGGTTCTCTAAGCTAAGGACAGTTTCAAAAAGATGTCTTTTTCCATCCTGAACTAATTGACCTAATGAGTGTAAATCAGTTGAATAATCAACTGAAGCAGGAAAAATTCCTTTTCCATCTTTCCCCTCAGATTCACCAAAAAGTTGTTTCCACCATTCAGCAAAATAATGAAATTTAGGTTCATAATTGGCCAATAATTCAATTTCCTTTCCTTTTTGATGAAGAAGAGTTCTAATAGCTGCATATTTATAGACATCATTTTGAGAATATTCTTTATTATAGTGTTCTTTTGCATAGGCAGCTCCTAATAAAAGTTCAGAAATATTAATTCCAGCTACAGCCATGGGTAATAGTCCAACAGGAGTCAATACTGTAAATCTTCCACCAACATTATCAGGTATATCAAAAGTTTCATATCCCTCTTTTAAAGATAATTGTTTTAAAGCTCCTTTGGAAGAATCAGTGGTAGCAAATATTCGATTTTTAGCTTCATTTTTTCCATATTTTTTTTCTAAATGATTTTTTAAGACTCTAAATGCCAATGCTGGTTCAGTTGTTGTACCTGATTTAGAGATTATATTTATTGAATATTCTTTTTTTTCCAAAATTTCTAAGAGGTCTTTTAAATATGTTCCAGAGATATTCTGACCTGCAAAAATTATATCAATTCCTTCTTTTTTTTCTTTTGGTAAAATATGTTTAAAAGTATGAGATAAAAATTCAATTCCAGCACGAGCTCCTAAATAAGAACCTCCAATTCCAATAACAATGAGAATTTCAGAATTGCTTTTAATTTTTTCAGAAATAGATTTAATCTTATTAATTTCTTCAAGGGAATATTTTTCAGGTAAGTCAATCCAACCTAAAAAATCATTTCCTAGTCCAGAACCATTTTCTAAAATTTTAGCAACTTCTGTAGTTTTGAAATTCATTGAGTCGATCTCATTTTGTGATAGAAATTTAAGTGTATTTTTATAACAAAATCGTATTTTATTCATAGTAGCTCCTTAATTTAAAAGTCATCCCATCCATCCACTGATGAGCTCATATTATAGCTAGTAACAGTCCCTTCAAAAAAATTAGATTTAACATTCCCTTCACCTTCAGTATCAGCAAATTTTTCAAGATGCTTATAAGGGTTTTTTGTATATTCTGGATATAAAGGTTTAAGTCCGATACTAGTTAATCTCTCATTAGCTAGCCATTTAGTATATGATTCAGTAGTTTCAGGAGTTATTCCTAAAATTCTATCTCCAATTATGTGATGTGTCCATGTAATTTCTTGAGAAACTGCAGTTTCAAACATTTGATAGATTTGTTCATCATCAAAAAAATTAGGGTTTTCATTTCGAATTTCTTTGATAACTTGTTGGAATAATACAACGTGAGATAATTCATCACGATTTATAAGTTTTATAATATCAGAAGTTCCCATCATACGATTTCTACTAGCAAGTAAATAGAAAAAATTGAATCCATTATAGAAATAAATTGCTTCTAATAGATAGTCTGCAAGTAAGACTTGAGCAAAATTTTCACGACTAGGAGAATCAACAAACCGTTGATAGATTTCAGCAATATAACTATTTCTTTCAAAAAGGACTTCGTCATCACGCCATTTATCATAAATAGGGTCTCTACTCTCTTTAGGGAGAATAGATTCGATTACATATTGATAAGATTGTGAATGCACTGCTTCTTGAAAAGTTTGAATAGCTAATAATAGATTTATTTCTGGAGCAGTAATATAATTAGAAACATTAGGTAAATTATTAGTTTGAATACTGTCTAAAAAAATTAAAAATGAAAGGATACCATCATAGGATTCTTTTTCTTCAGAAGTAAGGTTTTCATAATCATTTTTATCTTGAGTTAAATCAATTTTTTCAGGTATCCAAAAATTAGCCATCATAGCTCTATAAAGTTGATTAGCCCATTGATATTTTACATTATTTAAATTAAAAATATTAGTAGTATTCCCATCGATCATTTTTCTAGAATTGATACTGTCAATTCCTAAAGGATTAAAAAGTTTTTTTCTATCCACTACAGCTTTCACACTCCTCTTTTTCATTAATAATATTAGTATTTTTTTGAATTGTTCGTATATAATAAATAGATTTACACCCTTCTTTCCATCCAGTTAAAAGAGTATCATATATGTCTTTTACTTTTATATCTTTGTTTAAATCAAAAATTAACTCCATAGAAACACCTTGAGTTGTCCATTTACCTATTCTTCCCATAATGGAAACATAAGTTTGTGGATCAACATTTTTAAATTCAGGATAGAACCAAGAAGAATTTTTTATATATTTAACAACTCTAGGAACTGCTCCTTTTTGATTTTTTTCTATAAAAAATCTTGAAAAAGTTGGATTTACAGAAGCAGTAGCCCCCATAAGAAGAGAAGTTGAAGTATTAGGTGCTATAGCAGTTAGTTCTCCATTTCTTATTCCATAATTTTCTAAAAGTTTAAATGCTTCTTCCCAAAGTAGAGAGTATTTAGAGTTATCTTCATACCACTTCTTATTGTGGCCAAAACATATTCCTCTTTCCCAGTTTGATCCTTTATAAGCAAGATAACTACCTCGTTCCTTAGCAAGTAAAGAGGAAGCTTTTAGAGAATAAAGTGCAATTATTTCAAATAAATTATCAATCTCTTCGATTGATTCTTCATAAATCATTTGCTCTCTAGCAAGATAATCAGCAAGTCCCATTGTCCCAACTCCAATAGTTCTATAAAGTTGATTATGTTTGTTAGATTCTTTGAGTGGTGTAGAAGTTAAATCGATAGTATTATCTAATATTCGTACTGCATATGAAACAACAGTTTCAAGTTCACCATGTTGGAGTTCTGCAAGGTTTAGAGATACTAAGTTACAGGTGTGGACCTCTCCCATTTCAAGACTAGTATTTCCAATATTATCAATAGTACTATTTTTAAAATTTTTACTTGGTGAAAAATTACTAAAACTTTCCATACATAAATTTCCATTTCCAATCATTCCTCTATGTGAATTATGATTAGCTCTATTTGCAGTATCCTTAAAGAATATATATGGCATTCCTGTCTCAATTTGACATTTCATGATACTTTTAAATAGTGTTTTTGCATCAATAACCTTTTTTATTTTAATATTTGGATTCTTTTCTAATTCTAAATAAAAGTTTTCAAACTTTTCACCATAAAGTTCACAAAATTCTAGAGAATAAATTTTTCTTATTTCATAGGGATCAAATAAGGTCCAGCTCTCATTTGCTTCAACTCTTGACATGAAAAGATCAGAAACTACAACTTGTGGATAGATATCATATGCTTTACCTCTCTGATCTCCATTTTCTGTTTGTAGTTCAAGGAAGTGCTCAATATCTAAATGCCAAGTATCAAGGGCAACTGTAACAGCCCCTGCACGACGTCCTTGTTGATTAACGGCAACAGCAGTATCATTAAGAATTTTTATCCAAGGAACAATTCCACCACTTGCGTTGAGATAGCCATTTACATTTGAACCTTTAGCTCTAATTCTTGAAATATTAACTCCAACACCACCACCATTTTTACTAATTTTTGCTACAGATTCAATATTATAAAAAATAGATTCAATATTATCATCAATTGCAGTAATGAAACATGAAGATAAATTTCCATTAGGAATACGTAAATTAGCTAAAATAGGTGTAGCTAAAGAGATTTTTCTAAGAGATAGCATCTCATAAAAATTTTTAGCAACAGAAACCCGTGATTTTTCATTCAGTGCTAAAAGCATTGAGATAGTCATTAAAGTCTCTTGAGGTAATTCAAAAATCTTGCCCTGATACTTGATAAGATATCTATTAACAAGCATATTACTACCTGCATAATCATAGTCCATATCTCTATCTGGAACAATGGATTTTCCCAAATCCAAAATCTCTTCATGTGTATATTCTAAAAGTCTTTTGTCGTAAATATTAAGTTCGACTAATTTAGTTATAGTTGTTAAAAAATTAGAATAGCTAAAACCTCGATTATGAAAAACTTCTCTTTCTGTTTCCATCATTAGTAATCTACCTGCAACAAAAGACCAATCACTTTCTTCAATAGAAGTCATTGAAACAGCAGAATTAATAAGTGATTCTTGAATTTTTTTTGTGGTTATTTCATTTTGATAGATGGATTCAATATGACTTTCAAGCACTATCATATTAATATCTAATCCATTACAAGCCTTTACTAATTTTTCTCTTATTTTTGTAATGTCTAAAAGTTCTTTTATACCTTCACGGTTAATTACATATTTCATTTTATAACTCCTTTAAAAAATCTTCCATCGAATAATATTTTTCATTATATTCAATTATAGGTGCACTCATAATTCTAGCTTTACTTCCTATTACCATAAGAGTTTTTAAGTCATTATAATATTCAAAAGTAATGTTTTTATTTTCTAAAATCACTTTTATTTCTTCACATTTTACACAATTATCTTTACCAAAAATTTTAATCAAAATATTCTCCTTCAATACAGTTTATAATTATATTTTAACATATAACAAGATAATTATATAGTAGTATTTTTACTCTATGATTTCGAAAAAAATTTATTATTTTAAAATGTAAATTAAAATAGAAGTTTATTTGATTATAAAAGAAAGTTAAGGTATAATGGATAGGGTAAAATAAGAATAATTCAAATATATATTTTTGAATTATAAAAAATTATAAAAAATTAAAAAAATTGGAAAGTAGGGGGGATTTATGAAAGCGTTGCTTTTAGAGAATAAAAGTTTATATTTTTTGGTAACTTTTCTTTGGAGTATGTTACGAATTGGAGGTAATGATAGGGAGTTAATAGGAATACAAATTTCTATTGGAATTTTAACAATTATTGTTTTTAAAAATTATAAAAATAGTAAATGGATAAATTTATGTTCAGTTATATTTTCTATACTAGGCACTATAATTCTATATAAAACTACTTTAAAATTAGAATCATCATATATTCTAACCATTTTTTCTTTATTGTTTATACTATATCTAATTATAGATAATATAAGTAGTAAACAAGAAGAAGATATAAGGTCTATTTTAGGTAGAAAATTGGAAATAAATATAAAAACTGGTTTCATTATATTAATACTTTCCATTTCCAACGCTTTAATTTTATTTTTAAGTATGAAACTATTAGAGTCTAGTGGTTTAGAAACATTATCTTCAATTATTGTAACTATTTTAAGTCTTTTTTCTTTTATAGCCAGTTTAACTTCTTATCTTTATTTTGATAAAAATATAATAGAGAATAAAAATAGTTCATTAAATAAAGTATTTTATTTAATTATTACTGTAGTTCAAGGTATAATAGGAGTAATAATTTTGATATATCTAGGAAGTATAATAACAACAAATAATTACCCTAGTAATTCTCTTGGAAGATTCATTCCTTTCTATCTTCTTTTTACATTTGGAAAAATTTTCTTATATACTAAATATGAAGAAAGTATAATTGAAAAAATATTTTTTTGGATAACACCAGTATATATATTCTACTTTTTTGTGGTACTATTAAAAAGAATTACCGAATATTCTATGACAGATTTTAGATATTCTATGCTTTGTTTTGGTCTATTATCATCAATTATATTTCTTCTTAATATATTTTGTAAAAAAGTTAATAAAAAATTAATATTAATATTAATATCTTCTTTTGTTGTTTTGAATTTATATTTGTATAGTAATAAGAGTATAGTCAAATTATATAATAAAAATTTTAAAGGGACTCATAAAATTGTCAATCAAGAGAAAAAAAATTATATTTCTCTTGATATAAGTTCTTTAAAATTAAAAGGGGAAATGATATTTGTTAATAATCGTAAAAATAGTAAAGAAATAACTAAAATTATAGAAAACTATTATTTTAAAAATCGTGCTTATACAGGAACGGTTAACATTTTTTTAAAAACAAAAACTTCAGAAAGTAAACTATATTATACTAATGAAAATTTACATAAAAATCTTTCTAGTCAAGCTTTACTCGAAGAATTTAAAAATATTGAAATCTATAGGAATGATGATAAAATATCAGTTGGAGAGTTAGTAAGTCGATATGAAAAACAAAGTATTACATCTGATATATCTCATACTAACTTAAAAGATATTCTAATATTTAAAAGAAAATTTAAAGAGTTTTCTATATATATGCCTGTACATGGAATACAACTAATTGAAAATAAAATAAGTTATTTTAATTTTCATGATTTTTATTTTATTGAACTGGATAAGAAAAATAAAAAGTAGTAGATTAGATACTATAAAATTTCACTGCTTCCAATTATATAACATTATTTGACAAATAACTAATAAGAAAAAGGTGTTAGTACTCTAGTACTAACACCTTTTTCTTATTTCTATTAAAATCTATACCCTAACCCTACTTTTCCTGATACATTTCGATTATTCTTCTGAGAGAATTCAAAATCTGTTCCAACAGTATAAATCAAACCATTTGTATGTT
>CAMQWJ010000022.1 GCA_947038515.1 uncultured Fusobacteriaceae bacterium | reverse complement strand
AATATTAATATTATACACCAACGCTTTTTTATTCTCATAAAATAATTCTCCTTTTCTTTTTTCATATATTACTATTTTACGACTTTCATAATTATATACTGAATATTTTAATTTATTTATATTCTTTATATTTTTATTTTAAATCTTCTATTATTACTTTCAACCTTCAATTTTCTTCACAAAATATTTTAATCTCCACCTATTTTAAAAAGTCTTCTTGGATTATAAGAATCCACAATTATTAACCAAAAAGGATTTATTCCAAATTCAAATGTTGGTTTGAATTTTTGTTCAATTTCGATTAATTCATTTTTTACTTTCAAAGTACTTTTTATTGAAACTTCTTTTATAAAAAAGGGTATTAAAAACATTTCAAAATATGTAGACTCAAATATATTATTTAAATCTTTTTTTTCTAATAAAATTGACTTCATTCCCAAAATATTTGTTTTTAAAATTTCTATTTTTTTTACACTTTCTATTTCTTCTCTATAAAAATATCTTAAATCGTTATAAAAAATACATTCATTCTCTATACGAACATACAAATATGGTTTAGGGCGTCCTCCGATTATTTCATAATTTGTATTAAAGTAAGTAAAAAAATATGTAAATATTAATATTATACACCAACGCTTTTTTATTCTCATAAAATAATTCTCCTTTTAAATTTTAAATAATCTATTCCATTTTTCAAATAAAATATACCCTTTCATAATAACAACAATAGTTCTAATATTATTTTCAATAATTCTTTTAGCCACCATTCGTTTTATATTATCTTTAGCCGCTATTCTATTTACTAATGAATTTTCATCATTATCTGAATTGCCCCATAGCCAATAAGGTAACATATCATACAAAAAATGTGCATTTTTACTATCTGGTCCATAAAAATTAAATGTCCCTAAATTCTCATCATCTAATACCTGTTCTCCCTTAGAATTAAAAACAATTTCATACAATCCACTTGTACTTTTTTCTGAAGAAATATTTATATATTTTTCATTTTCTGTACCATGATATAATGATTTTAATATATTCAATTTTTTAAAAAACATATCTTTTTCTCTAAAATAATATACAGTAGAATCTAGTACCATTTGTGGAAATTTATTTTCAAATAATTCTTCTATTTCTTTATTTGTTTTTACTTTTTCTAAATCTTTTTTATGGAATGGAATTATATCCTTTTGATATTTATTTCTTCCATAATGAATTTCTTTAGACATTCCTATTAATAAATATTTTCCTCTTTCATGTTCAAATTTATATATACAATAATCTTCTTCTACAATTTCTTTTTTTTGTTTCTTTTCTATGTTTAACTTTATTACATTTATAACATTCTCTACAATTACCTGTGAAAAAAATTCATCCATTGCATTTGCCAAAAGAGTAGTCATATCTGTATTTGCTATTTCTTTTGGTTGATATTTTTTATTAACATTTACACTTTGTACTCCTCCTAATTCTCTTTCGGTTAACTCTCTTTTTTCTCCCTCAAATAAAAATTTCAAATTTTCTTTATAACCTATATACAGTGTTTCCTTTGATTTCATAAATTTATCTAATCCTTCATTCTTAAAGCTACTTAATTCTATTTTTTGTATACTTAAACTTTCTCTTTTTCCTAATAAAAAATCTACATGACTCTCATTCACATCAAAAAATAATATTATTTCTTCTTCTTTTCTTGCTATAGGGACTTTTCTTATTTCTTCTTCTTTTTGTTTTTCTTTTTTCTTTTCCTCATATTTTTGTCCTAACACAATTTTAAAGCTCGGCACTCCCTCTTTTCCTGACAAAAATTCTTTATAATCAATCACATATAAATTCCTATATCTTGTTGCTCTTATCTCATTTTCACTATAAATTACAGCTAATATCATCTCTCTATAATCTGTCTCTATTAAATTATCTAATGTCCACTTCTTTAGCTTTACTGCATTCGTTCCAAAATGTTCACTATCATTTATTTTAAATGTCTTTTCTTTTCTATCTAATACTCCACCATGTAACTGTGCTCTTCCTAGTCTTACTTCATACATCATATCATTTAATCTATGACTATTTATATCTAATACATAATTCTTTATTTGGATTACTTCTCCTTTTCCTTTTTCTTCATATAATCCACTTATTTCTGAACTATTATTTTTATTTGTTACTATTTTTCCTTCTATTTCTATTCTTAATTCATTTCTTAACTTTACTCCATTTGACTCTTTTCTTACTGGATATAATGTTGCTACACTTGTTATTTCGTGAGGGGATAATTCTATTATATCTTCTCTCTTTTCTTGTATTTCAAATTCTTCCCCATCTATTTCTACTTTCCTTTCCACTTCTTCATATTCATTTAAATTTTGACCTATGTAAATTTTATGTTTCAATTCCTCACAACTCCCCTATAAAAATTTTCTTCAATTTAACATAGTTTTCAATGCTTTTTTTGTTTTCGATACAAATATACTTGATTCTTGTTTTTAGGTAAGTTAATATTTTTTTCTTCTTTTCTTTTTTTCATATATTACTATTTTATGATTTTCATAATTATATACCGAATATTTTACTTTATTTATATTATCTGTATTTTTATTTTAAATCTTCTATTATTACTTTCAACCTTCAATTTTCTTCACAAAATATTTTAATCTCCACCTATTTTAAAAAGTCTTCTTGGATTATAAGAATCCACAATTATTAACCAAAAAGGATTTATTCCAAATTCAAATGTTGGTTTGAATTTTTGTTCAATTTCGATTAATTCATTTTTTACTTTCAAAGTACTTTTTATTGAAACTTCTTTTATAAAAAAGGGTATTAAAAACATTTCAAAATATGTAGACTCAAATATATTATTTAAATCTTTTTTTTCTAATAAAATTGACTTCATTCCCAAAATATTTGTTTTTAAAATTTCTATTTTTTTTACATTCTCAATATTTTCATCTGTATAATAAAAAAATTTTAATTTACTGTTAAAAATACCTTCAGTATATATATTTACATACAAATATGGTTTAAGATGCAATTCTACTGGTTCATAAAACATATTACAGTAAGTAAAAAAATATGTAAATGTTAATATTATACACCAACGCTTTTTTATTCTCATAAAATAATTCTCCTTTTAAATTTTAAATAATCTATTCTATTTTTCAAATAAAATATACCCTTTAATAATTTAAATTTTTCTAAGTTTAATCTTGAATTATATGAATAATTAGTTAAAAATATTAATCCTAATAGATTTAATTTTTTCATTAATTTTCTTTAATATCCGTCTATTGTATCCTTGTCCTGTCCTACTAACTTTTTCAAAAATGTGGTCATTTTATCTCCAAAACTTATTGTCGGCACTAAATTAAAATCTATAAGTTTTTTTTCACTTAATTCTTCTAATCCTCTTCCTTTTTCATCTACCAACTTCTGTTTTAATACTAATGTATATTGACCCGTTCCCTCTTTATTTGATAATGTTTCATTATAACTCGATACATACATCTCTGTAAATTGATATTGTAGCGTTTGTTCATCTGATACCTCTACTGTTATTAATAAGTCTCGATAAGCCAACATTACTTTTTTCTCTTCTTTTGTCTTCTCATCCACTACCATTTTATACTCTCGATAATTATATACCCAATATTTTAATTTATTGATATTTTCTATACTTTTATCTAAATTTAAGGAACTCCACTGTTTATTTTCATTTTGAACTGCTAAATCTACCTTTACTGCATTTAATGCATCTTTAAATTTAAATTTCTCTTTCATTGTTTCTTTAGTTACATTTACAGCTTCTTTAAATGTGTCCCCTGTTAATGGTTTTACACCCATTGAAACTAATGATGGGGTAAATGCTCCTATTTTGTTCCACGTTTCACTTACTGGGGTTATTTTCCCTGTTATCGTTATTATTAATCGTAATCTTTCTTTTGCTCCTTTTAATACATTTGAATTAACAGGAGCCTCCTTTTTTATTTGATATGATTCTGTTGTCATCTCTAAACTAACTACTTCATTATAATTCAATAGAATTATATCCTCATCTTTTATTGGTTTTATCTTTTCTTTCCCCTCTTCATACTCTACTTCCTCATCTTCATCTAGTTCCTGTTTATCATATTTAAAGCTTTCAAATATTTTATCTTCTTTTTTTCCTATTATAACTGTAAACTTCATTGTCCCCCCTTAATGTTTCCCATCAAAAAAGCTAATTGTCGTCATATCTTCTTCAAATGAATAATACTCATTCTTTCCTAAATACAGTTGATCATCTTCTCTTTTAACTCCTACAACTGTAAAGCCCCAATAATTACTATCTGTATATATATAAAATTTTGTTTCTCCATTTAAAATATCGTCTAAATCTCCCTGTTCATATCTTATTATTTTTTGATTTTGACCTTTATATTTTATTATCCATTTTTCTTCTTCTTTTACCAAGTCTACTCTTGTTGAATTTAAGAACTTCAAAATAGATTGCTCATCTTCCTCTATATAAGTTTCTTTTTTATTCATATAGTTAAATGATTTCTTTATTTCTTGTTCTTTATTCTTTAAATATAATGGTAAAATTTCTGTTGTTGATATTTTTTTTATGCTTCCATAACTTGTTCCTGCTTGCTCTCCTGTCCTAAATATCTCTATTTCTTCCCCTGTATATTTTTTCCCGTGCAATGAATATGGAACTATTGGTATATCATTTTCTACGCTCACTCTCATTTGTCCTATTTTGCTTGAATTAAGAAAACTTATCGCTCCATCTACACAACTTATTTTTAATTGCTGATCTTCTTCAGCTGTATTTCTTCCAAAATCAATCATTTTTCCTGGAACAAACTCTTTTAATATTTCATTAAATATATTTACTTTACAAGTTTGACCACTTAATTTTATTAATGAATAATCGTATAGGATACCTGTTTCATAATATTGTGTTAAAAATCTTCTAAATATTTCGTAAATATCACCTTTTATTAATTTAATAATTTCATTTTTATTTATTACAATATTAGGGTATGAACTAATCTTTTTTAAATTTTCACCATCTTTAATATGAAGATTCCAGTTACTTACATAAGTATGCGATATATCCGTACTTTCAAATCTTGCACTATCAAATTTTGTTCTTACAATAGTTGTTTTTTTGAACAATTCTTTTTTTAATAGTTCAGCTATTTCCCACATAAAGAAAAAATTATTTTTTACTTTAGAATACATATCACTTGCTTTATTTTCAAAGTTACTAAACTGTGTTGGAATAACTGTCTCAGCTTCTAAATATTTCGCGTCAAACTCTTTATATATATTTTTTATTCCATTTTCATCTATCTCTCTAAAAATAAGCTCAGTTGTAGTTTTTATAAGATCATTTATATTCTCTATTTTTTTATCTGAATAATACTGGGATAACACAATTTTCAAATATTGCATAATTCTATAAGTTATATTGTTTCCACCAAAACTTTCTTCACTATTTTCAAAAGTTGTTTTTATTTCTACATTATAGAAAATATCTTCTGAACTTATTTTGAAAATACAAGATGCTAGGTCAGTTGTTCCACCACCACAATCTATTATCAAAGCCTTATATTCTCTATTTTCATCAAATTTATTTTTTTGTATTATCTTCTCTAACGAATTATATAATACTGCTACCCCTTCATCTAGAGCATTTTTCTCTATAATCTCATATTCAGGTAATATTTCTTTAAACATTTCTATAAATTCTGCTTTTAATTTTACTGGTGTTGTTAAATGAATATTTTTAAACTTACACTTAAATAACGATTCTGAACGACCGACTATATAGTCTATATATGCTTTTATTATTACTTTTCTATTAACATATCTTATATCTCCATTTTCATCAACAACTCTTTCTTTTTGGTCTAAAGATTTTACCCAATTCTTTATTCCATAAAAAATACTTCCCCGTAGATTATACCCACTTTCTTTTAATTTATTTTCGACTTCATGTCCAAAAACATACTCTATTTTTTCATCTGTAAAACATTTTTTTATATATACTATTGTTGGAATTACATTTATATACTCGTTTTTATCTTTGGGAAATTTAGCATAATTTATCTTATCCAAAAGTAATTTCCCAGACAATATTTTATTATGTGGTAAATTTTTCACATAATACTTATCTAAATATGCCCCTGCAGTAGTATTGGCTGTTCCAAAATCTATACATAGAGGAGTATCTGTTTTTTCTAGTTCTAAATACTGTAAGTTGTCCAAGGGGATTTCATAATAATTTAAAGTCAAAGGAAGTATTGCCCCCTCCTCTTTATAATAAGACTCATTTATAAATTTTTCATCAGCTTTATTTAGAAACAATAGTGAATAATTTTGATTTTTCAAATTTTCTAATCTCAAAAATTTATTCTCTGTTTTTAAATAATAAATATTTTTTTCGTGTATATCCATTTCTAAATAGAATATTCCACAAAGATAATTTTTCCCATTAATTAAGAAAACATTACTATTCCCTATATGTTCCGGTA
This sequence comes from uncultured Fusobacteriaceae bacterium, assembly GCA_947038515.1. Lineage (GTDB taxonomy): Bacteria > Fusobacteriota > Fusobacteriia > Fusobacteriales > Fusobacteriaceae > JAGNZR01. The sequence goes on along the minus strand of CAMQWJ010000022.1, from coordinate 5,427 downwards.
TACTAACTTTATAATCATCTTCAGAAGTTAAAGGCATTTCTTTATATAATACTATTTGATGAGGCACTTTTATACTGTTTGATTCTGTTAATTTATAACCCAATCTTGTATCAAAAAGCTCTTGAAGTCGATCTATTCCATACTCTTTATATTTCTCTATAGAATATTTTTTCTCTCTACTTCGATATTTTAATATTATATTTATTAGCTCTACCCTATCCAAATTTTCTCTAAAGCTTGCAACTAACTTTTCATCTATACAAATTTTATATAAATCATAATAAGATTTTCTCTTCAATTCCTCGTATACATAATACTGTTTCATCTAATACTCTCCAGTAAATATTTTTTTAATTCCTCTATTGTTTCAAACCTTTCATTCATATTTTCTTTTAATCCTTTTTCTAAAAAGCAAATATTTTTTTCTTCTATTGTTTTTAATAAATCTCCTTGTCTTAGGAGTTCTTTTATAATTTTACAAATACTATAAATATCACTACTAAAAATTTTAGCCCTATTTATACTATTCATTTCAGGGGGTGAGTATTTATTAGTTTTCTGGATATATATACTTTTTTCACCCTCTAAATGAACATTACTAAAATCAATTAAATATAGCTCCCCTCTATTTAATAATATATTAGATGGAGTTATATCTCCATGAATAATTTGAGCTTTATGCACTTTTTCTACCACTTTTAACAAGTTTTTTATTATAGAAATAATTTCTCTTAATGATATTTTTCTGAAATTTTTTATTTTTTGAGTAAGATATTCTTTTAGAGTTATACCTTGAAAATAAGAAATAATCATACTATCCTTACGACTTGATTTTATCAATTGAGGAACTTCTCTTATTTTTAATAGTTTCAAAATTTCTTTCTCATTTTGTAATTGTTGTCTAATTTTCTTTAATTTATCTTTATTTTCCTCTGTATAATATATTTTAGATATTTTTTTTAATAAATATTTCTTTCCTGATAAATCTGATAAAAGATATGAAGTAAAAATGTTCCCTTTATTTATTAAGTTTAATTTAAACATTTTTACTCCTCTCTTTTTTAGAAGAATGGTATCCAGTTACTTTCTACCCAAGCTTTCTTCTCTTTTTTCTCTATTTCTTTTAATAAATCATCATATTTTTCTTTTGTTAAATATCTATTTTTTTCTATTTTCTTAACTTTTTCCATTGCTAACTTAAATTCAACTCGAGCCTCTTTATACTTTTTATCTTCAAATAATTTATCCCCTTTCTTTTCAAGCTTTTTAGAAGAAACTATAGTATTTAAAAGTTTAGTCTTTTCTTTTATCTCTTTTTGTTGAACATCATTATTTGTATTTACAACCACACCATAAGCTTCTTTATATTTCTTTTCTGCCAATACATATTTTTTATTATCAAAGAAAATATCTCCTTCTTTCTCAAGACCATTTACCATTAATTGATTATCTCTTAATTGTACAGATATATCTTGAGATTTTTTTAATACAGACAATGATTTTTCATAATCACCAGTATCAGAATAGGCTTTCGCTGTATTGATATATCCAATACTTTCTTTTCTTAATAATTTTCTCAACTCATCAAGCTTTACAACTTTATCACTCAATTCTTGTCTTCTTATCTCATCTTTAAGTTCTCCAAAGATTCCTTTTGCCATCTCATAATAGACAATAGCACCACTTATATCTTTACTTTCTAATTCAATTCCTCTCTTCTCATACATTGTTCCTAAATTATATTTTCTTTCTCTCTCTTTTGAAAGTGCATTAATTTTATCTGTTGTTTCTGCTACTAAATCTATCTTATCATATTTTAAAAATATTATTTTTGCTTCTGAATAATTTCGTAACGCTTCTTCAGTATCCCGATTATTTGCTAATAAATCTCCATCTAATTTCAAAGTTTTTCCTATCTCTAACCCTTGACACGCTAGTATTAACTCATCTAATTTATTAGATAATTCTTTTATTTTAGGATATTTCAAGTCTTTTAATTGTGGTAATTTTGTTCTTGCTTCTTCAAAATTGTTTTCTGCTTCTATAAATTCATTGTTTTTATAGTTTTTATCTCCAATCTGAAAATCATTCATTAATTCTTGTAATATTTCTATTTGTTCAATTTTCTTATCAACCAATGTTATCTGTTTCCCTAAATTAATATTTGTTATCTTAGGAGAGAATATTGTTCGATAGAATATATTTGAACTTGGATTTACTTCTAATTCTTTATATTTTCCTTTACTTAGACTAAATGACTCTATTGCTTTGTCTATTTCTTCTTCCTGTATTTGTCTCATGCCTTCATTTTCATATAAAAATGCTTTTTCATATATATTTTCCCGTTCTTTTTTTAGGCTATATCCTTTATAAAGTCCCAATCCTAAAAATAAAACGATAGCTACTATTCCCAACAATTTAACCCAGTTAAAATTCATTTTTTTCTTTGGTACTAATGCTATTTTATCTATAAATACTCCTACAAGTGTATAATTTTCTATTTTTGCACTGCCATTTTTTATTCTTTTTTCCAAGCCACTTATCCATTGTCCCACTCTCTCACTTCTTGATAGTTCGACTTCTATATCCGATTCATCTAACTTTTCCCACGCACCATGGGTCATCATTAGCACTTTATCGCCATCTAAAAGGTCTATCTTAGAAGAAACACCTACTTTAATGCCTTCTTCATCTCCAAGGGTCTGAGTAAGCTTATTTCTTTGATTGTGAAATCTTAACTCCCTATACGAAAGTTGACCCGTTTCATACATTAGATATGAAATACTATTATCTCTACTTTTCTCTCTAATTATTTCATCTTTTATTATATTTACACGACAGTTTCCCACTGTTCCAAATATTACTGATGTATAATCTGTCAAGAGTACTGCAATTGAGCTATTCATTCCTCTGTATTCTCTACTTTTTAATCTTTCATGATTTAATTTTTCATTAGCTTTTTTAATTATTTTTTTTAAATACCTTTTTGTATATTTTGGATTTTTTAAAAAGTTTTCTATCACTTCTTCCACAACTATTCTTGAGGCTTCTTCTGATCCTTTATCCTCATCATAACCATCTGCCATTACCCAACACCCATAATTCTCTAACTCTATATAGGCAAAATAATCGCTATTTAAAGTGCTATCTCCCGCTCTTGATAAAAATGAAGTTACAAATTTACTTTCTGATTTTCTACCTATTTTTTCCTCTATTGATTTTTCTTCATCTTCATATGGTTTTTCCACTTTTGGAGGTATCATTGACTTACCTCTTTTAACTATCACATTTAATTTTTTTCCACCCGATTTCATATCTGATAAATTCATAATTTTCTCCCAGTATCCTTATTCTGTTCTTATTTTTATCCTTATTCTTTTCTTCCTAAGTTTTCTTCCAATATTTTTATTTTTGGAGTTTCATTTTTCCAGTCAAAATTTTTCCCACATAATTCTATAAAAATAAACTTTGAAGTCCCCATTTCAATCATATGTCTATTCTCTAATTTTTGTGGGGCAAAAACTGCATTATTTTGCACATATACTATTCCATTTCCTTCCCCTGGTATCATCATAAATATTCTTTCTTTTGGATTATATGCCAGTATTGCATGATTTTTTCTAGAAATTGCACTATCTCCTTCTAAACAAATATCCATCTCTGGAGCTCTTCCTATATAATTTTTTTCTGCTTTTAACTTGAAATCTTGTCCTTTATGGTGTCCATCGATACATACTATCCATCCTACTACTGGATCTATTCCTATTTCATTCGCCCAATATACATCAGTTTTATCATCTTCATGTTCAACAAAATCTGTTGCATAAAACTCTTTTTCTTCTGCTTCTTCTAATCTTTCAGTATTACAATATGGACACTCTTTATATCTCCCCTTATTGTATATATGCCCGTTTTCACATCTTTCAATCTTCATTTTCTCATCTCTCCCTTCTGTTTTAGTTTATTTATTTATTACTTTTGAAAAAAAATCTAAAGTTTGTATATTTTTCTTTTTATATAATTCAATAACAGTTTCAATTTTCTCTACTTTTTTGTATTTTTTTATTAATTTTTTTTTATCTTCACACATCAAAGCTAAGAAAATTCCTTGATAATTTCTATATAATTTTTCTTTCTCCATTCCTAATAAGTTTCTTTCTTTTTTTATTTTTGTTGTTGGTTTTATATTTTTCAGTTTTGAAAATTTTATTAGCTGTGACACGGTACACTCGTAAAAATCTAATTTTCCTTTTAATCTACAAACCAAAGTATTAATCTCTAAAAACTTTGTTATATTACTCATAAATTTCCTTTAATTCAAATGTATACTTTAAATTTATACATTCCTCAACATCTATTTCTAAATTTAAAACACCATTTTTTATTAAATTTGTTTCTTCTTCCAACTCGTAATACCCATCTGCTTCTATTTTTAATGTCATTCTTACATCTTCTGGAATTTTTAATATTTTACTTAATAGTATTTGATACTCAACTACTTTAAAGGCTTTATCCTCTTTTCCTTCAAAGACTAATTTATTTTCATCCTCATCAAATACAACATTTAAATCTAAAATCAATTCATCCATTAAATAAAGATTAGTCAAACTTAATTTTACTGATGTCGGAGTGGAGCTATACTCTTCTTCATATATTGGTGGAAATTGGAAAGGTATAGAACCTGTTTTTGGAATTTTTTTATTTAATAAATTATCGTTTTTCATTATTGTATCCAACTCAAAGACCGAATCTATCAGCTGATCCTCATTTTTATCATCTCCCATTATTAACTTCATTTTTTCTTCTTTCCATTTCTTTTGAATTTGAACAAAGTTAATTATTTCTTCTATCTCTCCTGTGGATTTTTGCATAAAATATAACTCAGAAAAACAATAATTAACTGATTTTTTCAGTTTTTTAATAATTTCATTATCTTCTACTCCGATTTCTTCTGTCTTTAAAATTTTATAACTTATCATATTGTCCATATCATATTTTCTTAATGTTTCATGTATTAGTTCTATTTCACTATTATTTTTTTCTAAATAATTTATTAATTTAAAACTCATTGTAACCATGTGTTTCTTAACACTACTTTCATCTATTATTTGTCTCAGTTTCATAAGTCTCCTTAATCATGTTTTGTCTTTCTTGATAAACCATCCTCTATTTCTATTATACCACCTATTACACACTTACATATAAACTTTGAAAGTAATGGGGGTGCTGGACCTGCCGTATTTTTTATTTCTCCTTCCCAATCTTGTGTTCCTATATGCTGTGAGCAAGGCTCATATCCATCTTTTGTAGGTCTTAACTTACACTCTCCAAAAGGAGGAATATTTTTACCTGGGGTTGAATCCTCTACTGTTCCTTGCAATTTTTCTTCAATAAATATATTATTGTGACTTGTTACTTTCAAAGAGC
>CAMQWJ010000021.1 GCA_947038515.1 uncultured Fusobacteriaceae bacterium | reverse complement strand
GCTGAAGGTACTTGGTGGGAAGCTGCCCGGGAGAATAAGAATTTGCCAAGTCAAAAAAGAAGAGAGAGTCCTAGGACAATCTCTTCTTCTTTTTTTAAGACTATAATATTTATGAACCTATAAATGTTATAGTCCTCTTGTTATATAATAAAATTATTAAAAAAGAGGATGTCAGAGAAAAATGAAAAAAACAATTTTTTTAGATAGAGATGGCACTATTAATATAGAAAAAGAATATTTATATAAAATAGAAGACTTTGAATTTGAAGCAGGAGTATTAGATGCTCTAAAGATATTTAAAGAATTAAAGTATCAAGTTCTCGTAGTAACTAATCAATCGGGTATTGCCCGAGGTTATTATGATGAAATCTCACTAAAAAAATTGAATGATTATATGATGGAAATCATAGAAAAAAATGGTGGCAAAGTAGAACACTGCTATTATTGTCCTCATCATAGTGAAAAGGGAATAGGAAGCTATAAAGTCCAGTGTACTTGTCGAAAACCTTTACCTGGACTACTATTAAATGGAATAGAAGACTATAATGTAAATATTTCAAAATCATTTATGATTGGGGATAAAATTTCTGATATTGGAGCTGGAATCAATGCAGGAATACAACCTATTTTAGTAAGAACTGGATATGGGATAAAAACTATTTCTGAAAATCATATAGAAATACCTATTTATGAAAATTTATTAGAATTCGCTTTAGAATTGAAATCTAAAGAAGAGAAATTACTATATAGAAAGGAATATTAAAATGAATAAATTATTTGGAATAATAAAACGATTTTTTAATGAAGATGAAATTAAATTTTCACAAGAAAGTAAAGTAGAAATGGATAGTCGAAAAATAAATGAAGGGGATATATTTTTTGCCATAAATAATGGAAATAATCATATTAAAGAAGTATTATTAAAAAATCCTTCTTTAATTATTTCTGATTCAAAAGATGTTAAAATAGAAGATAAACGAATATTTTATGTAGGTGATACAGTAAAAACCATGCAAGATATTGCAAGACTTTATAGGCGAGAATTAAAAGCTAAAGTTATTGGAATAACAGGAAGTAATGGAAAAACTACTACAAAGGATATTCTTTTTTCAGTTGTGTCAAAAATGGGAAAAGCAAAAAAAACTTTTGGAAATTATAATAACCATATAGGACTTCCTTTCACCCTGCTTACAACAGGAGAAGAAATAGAATATTTGATTCTTGAAATGGGAATGAGTGATCTAGGAGAAATAGATCTTTTATGTAATATAGCTCAACCTGATTATGGATTAATAACCAATATAGGGATAACCCATATAGCTAATTTAAAAAATAGAGAAACAGTTTTTTTAGCAAAAACAGAAATGCTTAAATATGTAAAAAATGAAAATATGTTTGTTAATAGTGATGATGATTTACTTGAAAAAATTAATTCTAATCATGTTGGGTTTAATATGAAAAATATTATCAACACTGAGGCAGGACTATTTAATTATAGGCTTTGTGACTTGGATGAAACTGAAGGAGAACAGATATTTTCATTTGTTGAAATAATTGGAAACTCTGATACTAAAAAAAGTAAAATAGAAAGATATAAAATGAATTTAAATGGAGCTTATAATACTCTTAATGCAGGATTAGTAGTGGCATTAACGGGAAAAATAGGAGCTTCATCTAAAATAATAAAAGAGGGATTACTAAATGTTGAATTGACACCAATGAGGTTTGAAAAAAATAGATATGATGGAATTATTTGTATAAATGATGCTTATAATGCAAGTCCAATCTCTATGGAACTAGGTATTAAATCCTTTGAAAATGTATATAGAAATAATTATAAAATAGCCATTATTGCTGATATGTTAGAATTAGGAACAGATGAAATTACTTATCATGAAAAAGTATTAAAAGAAATATTACTTTTGGAGATAGATGAAATTTTATTATATGGGCCAATAATGGGAGCTGCATACAAGAGAATAAGTAATATTAAAACTAATGTTATATTTAAAGAATTTTCAAATAAAAAAATATTAACAGAATACTTGAGAGATAAATTAGAAAGATTAGGAAAAGAGTCAGCTAAAGATATAGCTCTTTACTTAAAAGGGTCCAGAGGGATGAAATTGGAGGAAATTATAAATGTTTTATTTAATAAGTGAATTGTGTGAAAGTGGGAACTTTCTTTCTTCTATATATTTAAGAGGATTTTTGGCTTTTTTAATATCTTTTTTTCTAGTTTTATTTTTAGGAACCCCTTTTATTAAACACTTGAAAAAAAAGAAATATGGGGAAGATATACGTGAAGATGGACCAGAGTCACACCTAAGTAAGAAAGGGACCCCTACCATGGGTGGAGTCCTTATTATTGGAGTTATCTTGTTAACTACTTTATTAACAGGAAATTTGAAAAATAAATATATCCTTTTACTTATGGTTGTTACAGTGCTATTTAGTATGATAGGATTTATAGATGATTATAAGAAGTTTACGGTTAGCAAAAACGGATTATCAGGGAGAAAAAAATTATTAGGACAATCTCTTGTGGCGATAGTAGTATGGGGATTTGTAATTTATTTTAAAAATGTAGGTTCTGAAACACTGAATTTATCAATAATAAACCCATTTAGGGCTATGAGTTCCCTATATATTGGAAAAATAGGAATGTTGTTTTTTATTGCCATAGTCCTATTAGGGTCATCAAATGCTGTAAATATAACTGATGGACTAGATGGACTAGCAATTATGCCAGTGGTTATTTCCTCTTTTATTTTTTCAATTATAGGATATTTTACGGGTCACATTATTCTTAGTGAGCATTTGAAATTAATATTTACTCCAGAAGTAGGAGAAATAACTATTTTTTTATCAACAGTATGTGGATCAGGCTTAGGATTTTTATGGTATAATTTTTATCCAGCACAGATTTTTATGGGAGATACAGGTTCTCTTGCACTAGGTGGTATTTTAGGAACAGTGGCAATATTATTAAAGCAGGAATTGTTACTTCCAATAGTTGGAGGAATATTTGTTTTTGAAGCCCTTTCAGTAATATTACAAGTAGGTTCTTTTAAACTTAGAGGGAAAAGAATATTTAAGATGGCTCCAATTCATCATCATTTTGAGCTTAGAGGTCAAGCAGAAAGTAAAGTTACTATGAGATTTTGGATAATAGCTATTATGTTTGGAATATTTGCTTTGGGTATAATAAGAATGAAAGGAATTTAAGAATCTATTAGATAGGCTTTAAAACTTCACAAAAATTGAAAGTTTTAAAGCCTATTTATATTTAAAAATAAAAGAGGAGGATATTGATAGACTTTATCAATAAGACAAATGAAAAAAGCGATGATTTTTGGTTATGGAGTAAGTGGAATAAGTGCAGAAAAATTACTTAAACAAGAACAATACGATATATACATTGTAGATGATAAAATGGGATTAGGTTCTTTAGAAGCAATGAAACTATTGCCAACAGTAAATCTTTTTATAAAAAGTCCAGGTGTTCCATACAGTGAGCTTGTAGTTCAAGCTCAAAAAATGAATATAGAAGTGATTGATGAAGTTGAACTTGGGTATAGACACTTAAAAAAAGTAAAGACTCAAGAAAAATTACCTCAAATAATAGCTGTAACAGGAACAAATGGAAAAACAACAGTGACTTCTAAAATATCTGAACTATTACAATATACAGGTTATAGAGCAAAGGCTTGTGGAAATATAGGAAAACCTTTTGGGGAAGTAATATTAGAACTGCAGGAAGAACCTTTAGACTATATTGTTATAGAATTAAGTTCGTTTCAGTTAGAAAATATATCTGAATTTAAAGCAGATATAGCCATGGTAATAAATCTAGTACCAGATCATATAGATAGATATCATTCACCAGGAGAATATTATGATACTAAATTTAATATTTGTAAAAATCAAAGTGAAAAAGATATTTTTCTTTTAAATATAGAGGATAAAGAAAGTGTTGAACGGAAAGAAAAAATTAAAGGAACAATAGTTCCAATATCATTAGAAAAAGAGTGTGGAAAGACTCATATTTTTTATAATGAAACTGACAAGTTTGAAATATCTAAATTTTCTTTAAAGGGAAAACATAATTTAGAGAATATAATGTTTATTATTAATGTGGGAAAAATACTAAAGATAAAGTTTGAAGTAATAGAAGAATTTTTATATACTACTCTATCTTTAGAACATAGACTTGAAAAGTTTTTTCAAAAAAATAAAACTATTTTTATAAATGATTCAAAGGGGACTAATTTAGATTCAACGAGATATGCAATAGGAGCATATCCAAAATCAATTTTGATTTGTGGAGGAAAAGATAAAAAATTAAATTTAGATATTTTGATGGAACAGATAGTCAATAATGTAGAAAAAGTATATTTGATGGGAGAAAATAGGTTTCTTGCATTGGAAGCTTTACAAAAAACAGAATATAATAAAGAAAACATCTATGTTTTTGAAACTTTAAAAGAAGTTATTGAAGAGTTGAAAAAAAATCTCGATTTAGAAAAAGAAAATGTGGTTTTATTTTCACCTGGAACTTCCAGTTTTGATCAATTTCCAAATTATATAGAGAGGGGAAAAATATTTAAAAAATTAATAAAAGGAAACTTTGAATAAAAATGGGAAAAACATTGTAAAAATAAAGAGAAAATTGATAAGTTAGATAGAAAAAAAGATGAATAAAAAAACTAATAAAAAAAACTAAAAAGTGAAAAAAACTAGTATTTTATATGTGAAAAATGGTAAAATATAGAAATACAAAAATATGAAGAAGATAAGAATTATTATGGAGGATAAAGTGAAAAAGATTATAATTACTACTGGTGGTACAGGAGGTCATATATATCCCGCTTTAGCAGTGGCTGAAGAGTTTAAAAGAAGGGGAATAGAAGTTGTTTTTGTGGGTAGTAAAACAAGAATGGAAAAAACTATAGTACCCAATGCAGGATATAGATTTATTGGATTAAACGTACTTCCATCTAGAAAAGTAATTAATATTCTTAAGTTTATTTTTGAAATAGTAAAGGCGATTAAAATAGTAATTCAAGAACGACCAGATGCTATATTAGGATTTGGTAACTATATATCTGTCCCTATTCTTACAGCAGGTTTCTTATTGAGGAAAACTTTGTATTTGCAAGAACAAAATTCTAACATAGGAGTAACAAATAAAATATTTTATAGAGTAAGTAAAAAACTATTTCTAGCTTTTGAAGAGACTTTAAAAGAGTTACCAACAAAAGATTCAGAAAAATTTATTGTTACAGGAAATCCTTTAAGAAAAGAAATTGAAAATATTGATAGAAATGAGATTAGACAGAAGTTGAAAATAAAAGATAAAGAAAAAATATTGTTGATTACTGGGGGAAGCCTTGGTGCTCAAGATATAAATCAAGCTATTATTGAATATTGGTCAAAGCTTGAAGCCGTTGAAAATTTAAAAATATATTGGGCAACAGGTAGTAAAAATTATGAAGAAATTTCAAGTAAGTTGAACAAACTTGAAACAAAGAATGTAGTGGAACCCTACTTTGAAAATATGATAGAAATAATGGCTATAGCAGACTTAGTTTTATCAAGAGCAGGTGCACTAACAATCTCTGAAATAATTCAACTAGAAAAGCCATCGATTTTAATTCCATATGATTCTATAAAAGTGGGACAATATGGTAATGCTAAAATACTAGAAGAAATTTCAGGAGCATATGTTTATAATAATAAAGAGGTAAAGATGGCTATTGAAAAAATAATAGAGATAATAAATTGTAAAGAAACTTTAAATTCTTTAAGTGAACAAGTTAAAAGTTTAAAAAAAGGAAACGCTGCTTCAGAAATTGTAGATCATATAACTGAAATAAAAATTTAAGTGAAAAATAGGAGAAAAAATGCCTGAGAAAAAAATATATTTCATTGGAATAAATGGAATAGGAATGAGTGGATTAGCAAAAATAATGAAGACAAAAGGATACGATGTTATTGGAGCAGATTTGAGTAGAACTTCTGTAACTGAAGAATTGGAGAGTATAGGAATTACAATATATGCAGAACATGATATAAAAAATTTGAAAGATGTAGAGTTAGTAATTGTTTCTAGTGCGATAAAAGAAGGGAATCCAGAATACATGTATGCTCTTGAAAATAAAATAAAAGTTCTTAAGAGGGGAGAATATCTTGCGGAGTTACTAAATTTAAGTACTGGAATAGCTGTTGCAGGGACTCATGGAAAAACAACAACAAGTTCAATGCTTGGAACAACAATGCTCACACTTGATCCTACAATTGTGGTAGGAGGTATCTTACCTGAAATTGCTTCAAATGCCAGATGTGGTACTTCAGAATTTTTTATTGCCGAAGCAGATGAAAGTGATAATTCATTTCTTTATATGAATCCTGAATATTCTATAATTACGAATATAGAAGCAGATCATTTAGAAAATCATGGTTCTTTAGAAAAAATAGAAAAATCTTTTATCCAATTTATGGAACAAACACAAAAAGAAATAATTGTATGTAATGATTGTAAGAATATTAGAAGAATTATAAAGAATAGAAAAAATATAAAGACATATTCGTTACATGATGAAACAAGTGATATTTATGCTAAAAATATTGAAGTAAAAAATGGAATAACTCATTTTGATGTTTTAATCCAAGGGGAATTTCAAGGTAACTTTAGTTTAGGGATTCCAGGAGATCATAATATAAATAATGCCTTACCAGTAATATATTTATCAAAAAAATTTGGTGTTTCTTTAGAAGAAATTCAGAAAAAATTATTGAACTTCAAAGGTGCAAAGCGACGTTATGATATTTTATATGATGAAAAATGTAAAGTTATTGATGATTATGCTCATCACCCAACTGAAATAAAAGCAACAATACAGGGAGCTTTAACTATAGAAACAAAGCCAATAGTAGCAATATTTCAGCCTCATAGATATAGTAGAATTAATTTTCTAATAGAAGAATTTAAAGATATTTTCCAAGGTGTAGAAAAAGTAATTTTATTACCTATTTATTCTGCTGGAGAAAAAAATATATATAATATTACATTGGAAACACTAAAGGAAAAAATAAATCATAATAATACAGTTATATTAGAAAATAATGAATTATTAGATGGAGAGATAGAGTTTGAAAATGAAGAAAAAATATATTTGTTTATGGGTGCAGGAGATATTTCTAAAATAGCTCATAAAATAGTTATAGAAAAGAAATAATAAAATCATACATTAAAGAAGGGAAAAATGAAAATATTAAAGAATTATGAGATGAACTCTTGGTCAAATATGAAAATAGGTGGAATTGCAGAAAACTATTTTATTGTGGAAAATAGAGAGGATTTAATAGAAATAAATCAAAAATATGAAAAATTATTTATTTTAGGAAATGGAACTAATACTTTGATTGGTGATGGAAAATTAAAAACTAATTTTGTTTCTTTAGAGAAGTTAAATAAAATAGAAAAAATTGAGAAAAATATAATAAAAGTTGAGGCAGGAGTTGATTTTTCTGGATTAATAAGCTATAATAAAAGAAACAATTACAAAGGACTTGAAAATTTAGCAGGAATTCCAGGAAGTCTAGGTGGACTGGTCTACATGAATGGTGGTTCATATGGAAGTGAAATTTTTGATTGTCTTATTTCGGTTGAGATTTTAGATGAAAAAAATAAAATAAGCGAAATAAAAAAAGAAGATTTAAGGTATTCTTATAGAAAAACTGAAATACAGGAAAAAGAGTGGATTATTTTATCTGCAACATTCTTGTTTGAAGAGGGATTTGATGAAGCTAAAGTGAAAGAACTAAATATAAAACGGCATCAAAATCATCCTTTGGATCTACCGAATTTAGGAAGTAGTTTTAAGAATCCAGAAGGAAAACATGCTGTTAAATTAATATTAGAAGCTGGACTTATGGGCTATACAGTAGGAAAAGCTCAACTTTCGACAAAACATGCAAATTTTATAGTAAATCTAGGTGGTGCTACTTTTAATGATGTTATTACTTTAATTGAGCATGTTAAACTAGAAGTAAAAAAGAAAACTGGGATATCCCTAGAAGAGGAGATTGTAATTATAAATGACTAATGATAAAAAATTAAAGATAGCAGTTTTTATGGGTGGAATTTCTTGTGAAAAAGAGATATCATTAAAAACAGGACAAGCAATTTTAAAAAGTTTACTTAGACTAGGATACAATGCCTATGGTGTGGAATTGAATGAAAATAACATGCTTACAGCCTTTATAGAAAATGATTATAGTTTGGCTTATTTAGCACTTCATGGTGAATATGGTGAAGATGGTAGAGTTCAATCTGTTTTAGATCTTTTGAAAAAACCTTATACAGGCTCTGGTGTAACTTCTAGTGCAATCGCTATGGACAAAATATATACAAAAAAATTAGCAGAACTAGCAGGAATAAGAGTTGGAAAAACTTACTCAGAAGTAAGCTTAATAGAAAAATATCCAGTGATTGTAAAACCTGCAAAAGAAGGATCAAGTGTGGGGTTATATTTATGCAAAGAAGCTTCTGAAGTAGAAAAAGCATTAGTAGAATTAAAAGATAAAAAACCAATTATTGAAGAATTTATTCAAGGAGAAGAGCTAACTGTTGGAGTATTAAACGGGGAACCTCTAGGAGCTCTAAGAATAATAAAAAGAGAAGGGCATGAAATTTATGACTATGATTCAAAATATATTGTTGGTGGTGCTATTCATGAATATCCTGCAAAAATTGAAAAAAGTGCATATGAAGAATGTGTGAAATGGGCACTGGCAATTCATCAAGAGTTGGATTTAAAGGGAATTTCAAGAAGTGACTTTATATTACAAGGTGATAAATGTTATTTTTTAGAAGTAAATACTTGTCCCGGAATGACAGAAACTAGTTTTATTCCAGAACTAGGAACAATAAAGGGGTATAGTTTTGATGACTTAGTGGAAAAAATGGTAAAAGAGTTTGCTATTTAAGAAAAAATCATTTATAATAAGGAGAAAATTTTGAAATTATTTTTGAATGCTTTGTTAAGTTTAATTGTAATGTTTTCTATCTATAAAGTAGAAAATGAATTTGTTTTGAAACCCAATTTTAATATACACAAAGTAAAAATAATGGGAGAGTTTTCTATATTAAAAAAAGAGATTAAAGAGTTAGGGAATGAATTGTATGGAAAAAATATTTGGGAAATTGATAAATCTAAAATTGAAGATAGATTAAAATCAGATTTTAGAGTCAAGGAAGCTCAAGTTTTGTTCTCTAAACTTGGAGAATTAGAAATTATAGTTGAAGAAAAAAAGACCGCTTATTACGGGGATATAAAAGGAAAAATATATTGTATAGATGAAAAAGGTGCAGTCTTTACAGATATAAATTCAGCAAAAATTATGGAATTACCAATTGTTTATGCTGAAGATGAAAAAAAATTAAAGATAGGCACAACATTTCTATCTAGTTTAAAGAACGAAGAATTTAAAAAGAAAATTGTACAATTATATTATATAGATAAATATAAAATAGAGATTTTGAGAGAAGATGGAATAGTTATAAAAACAAGTTTTCAAGTTCTGGAAAATAAGTATGAAGTATTAGAAACACTTTTGAGAGAACTGGGAACTGAAAAAAAAATAGATTATGTAGATTTAAGATTTGAAGGTTATATAGTAAAAAAGGCGGTGAAAAATGTTAACTAACAAGAAAAGAATAAAATCTGTTATGGATATAGGAAATTCTAAGATTAAAATTCTAGTGGGTTCCATTACAGAGAATACTAATGAGATAGAAATACTTGGTTTTGGAGAAGCTCCAACTCTTGGATTAAAGAGAGCATTGATTGAGGATCCAGAGAAGTTGACATTGTCAATAAAAGAAGCAATAAAGTCTGTAGAAGAAAAAATAGGTAGAAAAATTTCTAAAATAACAGCAGGAATTAGTAGTCCACATATTCGTTCTGTCAGAGCAAATGGAAGCATAACTTTTCCAGAGTGTGAGATTTCAAAAAATGAAGTAGATGACTTTTTTTCAGAAGTCGAAGGTAAAATTTTAAAAAAAAATGAGAGAGTAATAAAAAGAGAGATGTATAACATAAGAGTAAATAGAGGGGGAATAGTAAAGAACCCTTTAGGTGAAGTAGGAAGAGATTTACAAGCTGATGTCCATTTGATTTGTATAGATGAGGCTGAATACAGTGCCTATGAAGAAGTTATTAATAGAGCGGAATTAATAGTGGAAGAAATAACATTAAACTCTTACGGTTCTGCAGAATCTGTACTAAATGAGTCAGAAAAGAAATCAGGAGTATCACTTATTGATATAGGAGAAGGTATAACTGATATTCTTATATTTAAAAATAATAAGTTGATTTATTCAAAATCAATTCCACTTGGTGGAATTCATTATATAGGTGATATTAGTTATTTACTACAAATCACTCGTGAAGAAGCACGTATAGTTTTAGAAAAATTAAGAAATAAAGAATTTGTAAATAAAAATATTTTTCTAAGTGAGAATAAGAAATTTGAAGTTAGTAAAATAAAAGATATAATTGATGCAAGAACAGAAGATATAGCAAATTTTATAATGAAAACAATAGAAGAGTCAGGTTTTAAAGGTTATTTAGGAAAAGGAATAGTAATTACAGGTGGTGTAATTATATTAGATGAAATTATGAAAAAGATTTCAGAGATAACTAGGTATGTTGTTGTTAAGAAAAATCCACTTGAAATGAAAGGCTTAAGAAAAAGTGAGCCTTATATGGCCAGTATAATTGGAACAATGAATGAATTATTAAAGAAAGAGTACTATAAGCAATTAGAAAATAGAAAAAATATAAAAGTAATAGAAGAAAAAATAGAAGTAAGTTTACCAGAAAAAGAGGAAGAAGATCTAGATTTAAAAAAATTGAATTTAGAGTTGAAAAAAGAAGAAGTTGATTTAATAGAAAATAAAAATAAAATCGAGACTTTAGAGAATGAAAAAAAAGGAATCATAAAAAAAACATTTGAATGGTTATCTAACTATATTTAAGGAGGAGGAAATAATGATTAATGAAGGTATGGTAAAAATAAAAGTTATTGGAGCTGGCGGAGCTGGTGGAAATGCAATAAATGATATGATAGAATCTGGAGTTACAGGTGTTGAATTTATAGCAGCAAATACTGATGCTCAAGATTTGAATCGTTCTTTAGCAGATGTAAGAATTCAAATGGGTGAGAAGCTTACAAGAGGTCTTGGGGCTGGAGCAAACCCTGAAGTTGGAAAACTTGCAGCTGAAGAAGATGCAGAAAAATTAAAAGTTATTTTAGAAGATACAGATATGCTATTTATTACTTCTGGAATGGGTGGAGGAACAGGAACAGGTTCAGCACCAGTAATAGCTAGAATAGCAAAAGAAATGGGAATTTTAACAGTTGCAGTTGTAACGAGACCTTTTAGTTTTGAAGGTAAAAAAAGAAAGATTAATTCTGATTATGGAATTGAAGAGTTAAAAAAAGCAGTAGATTCTTTAGTAGTAATCCCTAATGATAAATTGTCAGAATTACCAGATAAGACGATAACAATTACAAATGCTTTTAAAGAAGCTAATAATATTTTGAAAATTGGAATAAGAGGGGTAGCTGACCTTATGATAGGAAATGGACTTATTAACTTAGACTTTGCTGATATTAGAACAACGATGTCTAATTCAGGAATTGCAGTTTTAGGATTTGGAGAAGGAGCTGGAGAAAATAGAGCAATAAAAGCTACAGAAAAGGCTTTACAATCTCCTTTATTAGAAAAATCTATAAATGGTGCAAGCAAAATACTTATTAATATAACAGGATCATCTACAGTATCTTTGGCAGAGGCGAGTTCAATTTCAGAAATGATAAGAGAAGCTGCTGGTAAAGCAACAGAAGATGTTATGTTTGGACTTGCTATTGATGAAACATATGGAGATCGAGTTCAGGTAACAGTAATTGCTAATAATTTCATAGATGAAGTATCACAAGCAGAAAGTGCAAGTTTTATAAATATAGATACAACAGTAAAGAAAGAAGAGGAACCGACTATTAGAGCAAAAGAAGATGATTTTGAACTTCCACCTTGGGTAAGAAACGGTAATCAAAATTAAATTAAAAAATTAGAATAAAAAAAGATTCAAGTAGAGAAAATTTACTTGAATCTTTTTTTATTAAAAAGTACTAGAATATCTGTTTTTATTTAGGGAAAGTTTCCTCTTCCTCTTTTAATTGTTTTTTAAATTTCTTCATAGCTTCATAAAGAGTTTTTCTATGTTCAAAATACTTTTGTTTATTATTTTCTTTTTTAGAAGCGACAGTATTCATTATTGGAAGTAAGAAAGCTGCAACAATTCCTGCTGAAAAGCCATTGTTATAAAGATTCATTCCCCCGTGAATAGCTCCAATGGATTGGGCAACAGATAAATGTAACCATCCAGCAAAAAGTCCCCAAAACCACCCATAGACTCCAGTAATAGGGGCAAGAGATGTTCCAAAAAGAGCAGACAAAACTATTGTAAAAGAGTCAGCTTGAGTTCCAAGTGAGCCGAAAGAGACACCTAAAAGAATTGGAATACAATTTAAAGGGTGCTTTCCATAGGCAGAAAAACCTACCACTGTTAAAATACCAGCAAGAAGAGGCCCATTAAGTGTTTGACCCCAAAGAAAAACAAAAATTAGACTAATTACTCCCATAAGTCCCATATTTATAAAAGTAAGGGCATAACCGTATTTCTCTACAAAGTCAGAACCTAATCCTGTATCTTTTATGAGAGTTAAATATCCCTTAAAGGAAGAGTTGTTTAGAAAAAATCCAATAATAAATAGTATGCTAAAAGTAAGTAAAGATAAAATTAATAAGTCATTGCTATAAGTAGTAGAAATGATTCTACGAGGTGTGACTACAAAATCATATGCTTTCATAACTCCACTAATTACAGCTCCTAAGATACCAGCTGTAAACCCTAAATTATAAAGATTAAATCCTTCATGAAATGTATACATTTTTTGAGATAAAGGAGTGACTATAAATCCTATAATTGCTCCTAGAGTAATGGCACTTAAATAGGAACTTTGGCTAGCATCTATTTTAAATGCTACTTCACTGATAAAAGGAGCTAATGCACTAGTGAAAGAAAGAGTAACTAGAAGATCTCGAAATGGGATATGAGAATATTTAGAATAAAGAATTCCACCTAAGTAAATTGGTAGAATATTAAAAATGTTTTTTCCAAAAAAAGAAAAACCAAAGACAGTAAAGAAAGAAGCTATTACTAAACCTTTAATTTCAATATGAAAAATTTTCATTAATAAAAAATTAAAGATAAAGATAAAGAAAGCATTGAAGAAAGTTCCACCTAATCCACCGATAACTAAAAAATCAGTAATGAGGACCGCTTGAGAAGTTACAATACTTTGAAGTCCCAATAAAATATTTTCATCTCTAGAGAAAGATAAAAAAGAAAATGTGAGCATAAAGATACTAAGTAAAAATATGATTAAAATATTTATTTTTTTTATATTCATTAAAAGTTTCTCCTTATAAAATTATTATTTTATTATAACATAATAAAATATGTTTTTATAGTAATTTTAGGAAATAGCAAGTAATAATCTAAAACTAGAATAGTTTTTTTAAATTTTTTTAAGGAGAATTTTCTAAGGGGAAAACTTAATAATACAAAGAGAAAAACTGTTTTTTAAGACTTTAAATTAGAGTGAGATTTAGTAATTTATTTTATTATATGAATATATTAAACAAAAAACCATTGACCTTTTTTCAATATTATGATATTATATTAATTGTTCACAGGAAAAAGAAGTAAAGGTTTGACAATACTGCCTGGGTGGCGGAATAGGTAGACGCACAGGACTTAAAATCCTGAGGTATCTGATACCGTGCCGGTTCGATTCCGGCCCCAGGCACCACATCGCGGGATAGAGCAGTTGGCAGCTCGTCGGGCTCATAACCCGAAGGTCGTAGGTTCGAGTCCTACTCCCGCCACCAAAATTTAATAGCAAAATATGCGGGAATAGCTCAGTTGGTAGAGCGTCAGCCTTCCAAGCTGAATGTCGCGAGT
>CAMQWJ010000020.1 GCA_947038515.1 uncultured Fusobacteriaceae bacterium | reverse complement strand
ATCTAAATCTCCTATCTCATAATCTTGATACTCTTTCATTTTATTCCCCCTATTTTAAGTTTTCCACTAATTTCTTTATTAACTCTTCATTTGCTATATAAGGAAGTGTTATATGGTCTGTTTCTCTATTGTTTTTATTATATTCAACAACTGTTTCTATTGAATTTTTATTTCTTGCCCAAGCTCTTCTAGCAACTCCCCCCATAACGTCCCAAGGCATGGCTGACCAAAGGATTTCATCAACTCTTGTACTTCCATCAAGTACCATACCAAAACCACCATTGATAGATTTCCCAATTCCAACCCCTCCTCCATTATGAAGAGCAATCATACTCATACCACGAGCTGCATTTCCTGCAAAACACTGTGTAGCCATATCAGCCATTATATTACTACCATCTTTTATGTTTGAAGTCTCTCTAAAAGGCGAATCTGTTCCAGATACATCGTGATGATCTCTTCCAAGCATTACAGGTCCTATTTCTCCTGTTCTTACCATTTCATTAAATCGAATGGCTATTTTTGTTCTACTCATTGCATCTTGATAGAAAATTCTAGCCTGTGTCCCAACAACTAAACCATTCTTATCTGCATCTTTAATCCACTCATAATTATCTCTATCTTGATATCTTCTATCAGGATCAACAAGTTCCAAAGCTGCTTTATCTGTTTTTAATAAATCTTCATGTTTTCCACTTAAACATACCCATCTAAACGGTCCATATCCATAATCAAACAATTCTGGTCCCAATATATCTTCTACATATGATGGAAATATAAATCCATCTTTATCATTAATACCATTTTTAGAAATTTCCATAACTCCAACATCGTAAATTGCTTTTAGGAAACTATTTCCATAATCAAAGAAATATGTCCCATTTCCAACTAATTTTTTTATAACTTGATAATGTCTAACTAGTGTTTTATCTACTAATTCTTTAAATTTATCTTTATCTTTTGATAGAAGTTCTGTTCTTTCTTCAAATGATATATCGGCTGGACAATATCCACCCTCATAAACTGCATGACAAGAAGTTTGATCAGATAAAAGGTCTATTTTTACACTGTTTTCCCCTGCATACTCTAAAAGTTCTACTATATTTCCATGATATGCAATAGCATATGGAGTTTTAGATTCTGTTTTTTCTAATGCTAATTCAAAAGCTTCTTTAGGAGTTCTTGCTATTTTATTAACCCATCCTTGTTCAAGTCTTGTATGAATACGAGATAAATCAACTTCTGCTATAATTGCTACTCCTTTTCCTATAACTGTTGCTTTTCCTTGAGCTCCACTCATTCCACCAAGTCCTGAAGTTACA
Organism: uncultured Fusobacteriaceae bacterium; assembly: GCA_947038515.1. Lineage (GTDB taxonomy): Bacteria > Fusobacteriota > Fusobacteriia > Fusobacteriales > Fusobacteriaceae > JAGNZR01. Next base: position 19,413 of record CAMQWJ010000020.1, on the reverse strand, counting down.
AATAATTTCCCTTGAAGATTTCCTTCTTTCGGTACACCACAGAATAATCTTCCTGCATTAAGAAGAGTTGAATATGTTCCATGAACTATTCCCTGTGGACCAATATACATCCAGCCACCAGCTGTCATCTGACCATAGTTTGCAACACCAAGTGCTGTTGCCCTTGTCATATTTTCAGAGTCGTCAAATGCCCCTATCATCAAACCATTAGTTATTATTATTTTAGGTGCATATGGATTTGAACGGAATAATCCTGTTGGGTGTCCTGAAGCAACTACAAGAGTTTGCTCTGTTGTTAAATTTTCTAAATATTTCATTATAAGTCTATACTGCATCCAGTTTTGACAAACTTGCCCTGTTTCCCCATAAGTTACTAACTCATAAGGATAAAGAGCTATTTGAAAATCTAAATTATTATCTATCATAACTTGTGCTGCTTTTCCTTCAACTGATTTAGAAGTATATTCATCTATTGGTTTTCCCCAAATTCTTCCCTCTGGTCTAAATCTATATCCATAAATCCTTCCATGTGTAATAAGTTCTTCTAAAAACTCAGGTGCTAACTCATTATGAAATTTTTCTGGAATATATCTCAGTGCATTTTTAAGGGCTAACTCTATTTCTGGTTTTGTTAAAGTTAAATTTCTTTTGGGAGCTCTTCTCATTTTAGGATCCATTTTAGGAGTTTGTTTAGGGATTTCACACTCTTCTAATTTTATACTCATTGCATTTCCAATCTCAAAGTTAGTAATCATTTTTTTCCTCCGTTTATTTTTTTAATCCAATAATTCTGATATTTGTTTTTGAATTTCACAGCTATCTTTAATTAATTTTTTTTCCAACTCATTAATTTGTTTTTTTATTTTTTCAACAAGCTCTAAATCTGTTAAACTTGGAAGATTTATTTTTACATTTAATATAGCCCCTTTGCCACCAGCTTCACATAAAAGGCAAGCTACTCCCACATCTGTTATTGCATTCTTGTTTCCATATTTTACAAAAATTTTTAATTTTTCAAGGACTTCTCCTGACAACATTCCTATCTCAAGAGGAGTATATGTTGCTTCCAATGTAGCTTTTTCTATTTCAATGTTTCTTTCTTTTATTTCTTTCTCTGTTTCTTTTGGAAGTTTTAATGCCTTCATAACTAAATTAAAGTTATCAGTATCTTTATCTATTAATTTTATTAATTTTTCATTTAAATTTCCTAATTCATCAAAGTTTTTTTCCATTTCATCTTGAAGATTAGAATCCAATTCATTAAATTTCTTTTTGCCAAAGGTCAAGTGCCCAACCATTCTTCCTAAACTTATTCCAAGGCTTGAACTTAATGCTGAAACTGAACCTCCACCAGGTGCTGGTGATTTTGAATCTACTTCTTGTAAAAACTCTTCAATACTTAATTTTGTTAAGTTCATAAATTCCTCCTATTTATTATTTTTATTAATAACTACTACTCTAATCCAATTATAGTACCATAACCTCAAAAATCCAAATTTTTTTTTAGAATAGTTAATATATATAAAAAACTCTAATAGAATTTGGACTATTAGAGCTTTTTAATCTTATTTAATTACATTCTTTTTCATTTATATCTTTCTCTATTTTCTTAACTTTTTTATGAATTTCATTAATTCTAAACTCTAAAGAGTTTAAAATCCAAAATTGAAAATGATTAATTCTTTGATTTTCATAAAGAATCCATATTATTTTAAAAATTCCTATCAAAATAGCTACTTCTAAAGTAGTTACTAAATCAATTTTTTGAAGTGCTACTCCAACAATTAAAACCACTATCATTATAGCTAAAAGTAGCATATTTACTATTTTATTTTGTCTTTTTTCACTATTACCACCAATTTCTCCAACAATATCTTTTATTCTCTGTTTTTCTTTTCTAAATTCTTCTATTTCTTCTATTAGTGCTTTTTCATCTCTCATTAATTAACCCCTCCAGTCTCATTCTCTAAATCTACAGTTTTAGAGTTTAATTTAGCTATTACAGGCAATTTTCTTTTGTATTCAGAGTTTTTTATTTTGTTTTTTATCTTATTTACCACTTCTTCATTGTAGCCTTCTAACACTATTTCTTCAATAGTTCTATTTTCTTCTATCATTCTATATAAAATTTCATCAGCAAGTAGATATGAAAACCCTAGTTCCTGCTCATCTGTTTGCCCTTCCCATAAATCAGCACTTGGTTTTTTTAAAATAATTTCATTTGGTATACTTAAATATTCAGATAGTTTCCAAATATTTGTTTTATATAAATCACCAATAGGATTAAATGCAGAAGCAGAATCTCCAAATTGTGTGCTATATCCTAATAAAATTTCTGTTTTATTTGAAGTTCCTATAACCAAAGCATTTTCTTTTGCAGAATAATCATATAGAATAGACATTCTTTCTCTAGCCATTTTGTTCCCTTTTCTCATAGGCGATATATCTTTTTCCATCTCAAAATAACAATCTAACATTGATGTTATTTCAATAGTTTTAACTCTAATTCCAAGAGTCTCAGCTACTAATTTTCCATGTTCTAAACTCTCTTTACTTGAAGTTTTATAAGGCATCATAATCCCTAATACATTTTCTTTTCCTAAGGCTTTTTCAGCTAAATAGGCTACAAGTGCTGAATCTATTCCACCAGAAAGACCTAAAACTACTTTTTTAAATCCTGCTTGTTCCACTTTTTCTCTTATGAAATTCACTAAAAGTTTTTCTACTGTTTCTAAATTAATTTTCAGCTTCTCCATAATCTTACTCTCCTGTCACCTCTAATTTTTTTTCACGATCTATACCAAATTTACCAAACTTTATACTTCTATAGTCTCTAAGTAAAGTATAGGCAGCTTGTAAAACATTTAATTTATCAGCTTTTAGTATCATTCCCATTCTCAAAGCTATTTTTTCAAGAATTTCACCATCGATTTCACTGTAGTCATCATCTAGTAATTTATATCTTTTTTGTAATAACTTCCAGAAACCATAATTTCTTATTTTTTCAATTAGTCTACAGGCAACCTCTTCAACAGGAAGTATCTCATCTTTTATAGCTCCTACAATTGCAAGATTATAACCAACTTCTTCCTCTTCAAATTTAGGCCATAAAATACCTGGTGTATCTAATAAATCTATTCCTTCTCTAATTCTTACCCACTGTTTTCCCTTTGTAAATCCAGGTTTATTTTCTACTCCAGCACTATTTTTTCCAACTATTTTATTAATCAATCTTGACTTTCCTACATTTGGAATTCCAACAACCATAAGACGAACTGTTACTGATTTTAATCCCTTAGCTAACATTCTTTTCTTTTTTTCTGATGACACTTTTTCAATTAAAGCAAATAATTGTTTTAAATTAAGTCCTGTTTCTGCACTTATCTCTAAAGTTTCATCAGCCATTTTATTTGTAATAAAATAATTTTTCCAAAATTGTATTTCCCTTTTTTCTACCAAATCTGATTTATTAATAAGAATAATTCTTTTTTTATCTTTAGCAAACCTTGCTATATCTGGATTTTTACTTGAAAGGGGTATTCTTGCATCAACTACCTCTAAGACAATATCAACTAATTTCATATTTTCTTGAATTATATCTTTGGTTTTCTTCATATGCCCAGGATACCAATTAATCTTCGTCATTGACACTGTATTTGTTCCCCCTTTTCTCTCTTATTTTAATATAGCCCGAAATAAGCATTACAACTTCACCTTTAAATTCACGTCCTTTTATCTTATCAAGGAGTTCACTTGTATTACCTCTTATTATTTCTTCATATATCTTTGTTATTTCCCTTGCAATAACAACTTGTCTTTCACCTATATACTCTTTTATATCATTAAGGGTTCTTTCCACTCGATGTGGTGATTCAAATAAAATTATTGTTCTTTCCTCTGTTGCTAGCTCTTTCAATAAAGTTTGTCTTCCCTTTTTTTTAGGTAAAAATCCTTCAAAAGCTATTCTTGATGTATTCATTCCTGCAATGGAAGCAGCTGTTGTCATTGCACTTGGACCTGGTATAGGTACCACTTTTATTCCCTCATTAAGTGCTGCATCTACAATTTCAAAACCTGGATCACTTATGCAGGGCATCCCTGCATCTGTTGTTAAAGCTATACTTTTCCCATTTTTTAATAGATTTATCATGGTAGGAATTTGTTCCATTTTTGAATATTCATCATATCTATATACCACTGTTTCAATCTTAAAATATGTTAATAATTTTTTTGTAACTCTTGTATCTTCAGAAAAAATATAATCTACTTCTTTTAGGATTCTAATTGCCCTTAAAGTCATATCTTCTAAATTCCCAATTGGAGTTCCTACTATATATAGCACTTTAGCCTCCTTTTTTCTATCTTTTTATTTTTTTAATAATTTTTTCTTTGGTGTTTCTTCTTTTTTTACTATTTTTTTAGTATCTGTTTTTACTGTTTTTTCTGGATTAACCTTAGGAATGTATGGTACTTTTAAAATCTTAGATAAATGTTCTACCCCTGCCTCAAGTTGAGTATCTATCTTATTATCATATTTCTTAGCAACTTCTTTACCTTGAAATTTTTCTATTAATTCTGAACGATTTTCTTTACTTGCTTTTTCATTTATATTTGTTATTAAACTATCAAAAAGCATATAGTTTTCTTTTTCCACAACTAAAATATCTGGTTTTATTCCAATACCATGAATAGATATATTATTTGGTGTATAGTATTTTGCTATTGTAAGTTTTATCCCATCCCCATCAGGTAAAGCAATTAAAGTTTGAACACTTCCTTTTCCAAATGTTTTTTGGCCTATTAAAGTCCCTCTTTTATGATCTTTTATAGCTCCAGATACTATTTCTGAGGCTGATGCACTTCCCTCATTTATTAATATTACTAATGGAAAGTCTCCAAAATACTTTCCTACTCTATTTGAGATTTTTTCTACTGAATCAATACCTTTTGTTGAAACTATTTTTCCTTTCGGTATGAACATAGAACCTATTTTTACAGACTCCTCTAAAGAACCTCCAGGATTACTACGTAAATCAAATATCAATCCTTTCATTCCATTAGATTGAAGATCTTTCAATTCTTTTGCTAGATCCCCATACACATTTTCTCCAAATTGTGTTAATCTCAAATATCCTATTTTATTGTCTAACATTTTACTTTTAACATATTTTAAATTAATCTCTTCTCTTGTTAATTCTATTTCTTTACTAACTTTTAAGGCTTCACGATAAACAATTAATTTTACTTTTGTTCCTGCTTTTCCTTTCAATTTTTTAGAACTTTCCTCTGAGGTTAGCCCAAGAGTTGATATTCCATCTATCACTAAAATTTTATCTCTAGGTTTGATTCCAGCTCTATATGCTGGGGTTCCTTCTATTGGTGTTACTACTACTAGAGCATCTTCTGGTTTTTTTTGAATTATCATTCCAACACCTGGATATTTCCCTTTTATATCAGCTTTAAATTCTATCATTTTTTCTTTTGTAAAATAATTAGAATGATGATCACCAAGAGACTCCACAATACCTTTCAATGCCCCATGTAACAGTAATTTTCTATCAACAGTTTTGTCACCAACATAATTATTTGTAATAACATCCATAACATCAGATATTTCTTTCAGTTCTCTTATATTTCCAAGAAAACCTTGATTTTCTTCCTGTTTTGATTTTTTAATCTCTTTTCCCATAGTTAAAGTGAAGATAATAAATATTCCAAAAAATATTGTCACAATTCTTTTTATTCTCTTATTCATAATTCTCCTCCCAAAGTTTCACCTAATCTTATAATTTTTTCTAGCTCTTGTTCAGAATATTCTTTGTTTCCCTCTTGAAGAGAAAAAAGAGCTAAATATTCTACATTTCCTTTCCCACCTTTTATAGGAGAAAAATCCAAATTATGAATATTAAGATTTTCAGAATCTGCCATCTTAATAATATTTTTTAGAACTTCTTTATGTTTTCTTTTGTCTCTTATTATCCCACCTTTTTCCATATTTTCTTTCCCAACTTCAAATTGTGGTTTAATAAGTACCATGAGTTTAGTTTCTTCATGAAAAAATTTTATTAACAAAGGTATAACTTTAGTAATTGAAATAAAAGATACATCCATCACTATCATATCTGGTTTATTGTTTTCTAAATCTTTTAAAGTCAAATCTTTTACATGCATTCCTTCAATTGATTTTACTCTTTTATCTTCACGTAATTTATATTCTAATTGATTTGTACCCACATCTACGCTATAAACAAATTTACATCCATTTTGTAGGGAGCAATCTGTAAATCCCCCTGTTGAGGAACCAACATCTAATATTATTTTATCTTTCATATCAAGGTTAAACTCCTTAATACTTTTTTCTAATTTATAGCCACCTCGGCTGACATAAGGACAACTTTCTCCTTTAACTCTTATAATTGGTTCTGGTTCCAATTTTATAAAGGTCCCAGGTTTATCAATTTTTTTTTCATTAACTATGATATTTCCTGCCATAACATTTCTTTTAGCTTTTTCTCTTGTGGTGAAAAAACCTCGCTCTACTAATAAAATATCTAATCTTTCTTTCATAATTTCTCCTATATTAGGCTAATTCAAAAATTTTTTTATCTTCTAAAAATGTTATAACTTTATCCTCTCTAATTAAGAGGTCTAACCCTTTTGCATCAACTAGTTTAACTAGTTCCTCTGTTTCTCTCAATCTTAATTCAAAAATTTTACTTCCTAATGGAACTTTTTTATTTTTAATATAATAGGTTAATAAATTTTTAGTACTTTTTAAACCTAATTCTTCTTTTGCTTTTTTTAATCTATCTTTTATTATACCCTGTGTACATTTTAAAATTTTCTCTATTTCTGGAATTTGAATCCCTTCTGCCAATAATTTTAGAATTTTATCTGCACCTACTGGATTTATTCGGTGATGTTTTGCCGAATATTCATCTGCTTTATGTACAAGATGAGCTTCTTGACTACTAGGTTGTACTTTACCCCATTTACCATGATGTGAAACAACAATATGAGTTATTTTTTTCATTATATTTTTTTTTATTTTTAATTCCATCATATTTTCAATTTCACTTAATAATTTTTCAGATTCTTTTATTACATATTCAGGATTCTTTATCATCATTTGAGAGTGAGAGAGTTCTTCTTTTCCTTGTCTAATAGATACTTTACTTAAATCATGTATAATTATCCCAATAATTATACTAAATAAATCTATTTTTTCAGTTGCTAATTCAAAACTTTTAAATTTTTTTTCTATATCTTTACAAGTATATCTGAAAACATCATAAGTATGTGTGGAAACTTTTATTCCTTGATCATCATAAAATTCTAACTCTTTAACCATAGGATTTTCTAAAAGAAGAGAGATAAACTTAATAGCACTTTTATTATTTGTGTGCATTTATCACAACCTTAATTTTCTCCATTAATTTTTCCCCTCTCAGTCCATATTCTCTCATAAGCTCATCTCTACTCCCGTGAGGTATAAGACATTCTTCAATTCCTATCCCATTAATTTTTTTAAAGATATTATTTTTATTACAATATTTTATAATTTGATTAATGAATCCATTTTCACTTAGTCCTTCCTCAAGAATAAAAATATTTTTATATTTTTTGAAGTTTTCTTCAATATATTCTTCATCATATGGTCTTAAAGAGGCACTACTTACTATTGTTGGTTCAATTCCCTCTTCTTTCAATTCCTCTTTTATTCTTAGAATTTCTTGAAACATACTTCCCGCTGCAATAATAAGAGTATCTTTTCCTACAATAGCTTCTCTCCATTTCCCAATTTGAAATTTATCTTTAAATTCATACTCAAAAATTTCTTCTCTTGGATATCTAATCATTATTGATTTATCTTTAATATTTGTTGTTGCTTCCAATATTTCTTTCAACTCAAATCCAGTTGTCGGAGCAAATAACATCATATTTGGAACAGTTAGAAACAGAGCAATATCATATAACCCATTATGAGTTTTTCCATCTTCCCCTACAATTCCTGCCCTATCAATTAAAAACTTCACTGATAATTTTTGAAGTCCAACATCATGAATAAGCTGACTAAATCCTCTTTGAATAAAAGTTGAATATATTCCTACATATGGATTTTTATTGCTTATTGCAAGACCTGCACAATATGTGATGGCATGTCCCTCAGATATTCCTACATCTTTACTTCTATTGGGAAATTTTTCAAAAAATGTTCCAAAACCAACACTTTTTGTCATTCCTGCCGAAATACAGTGAATAGTTAAATCTTTTTCTCCTAATTCAACTATGGTTTTTTCTACTATACTAGAATATGTTTTTTTCTTTTGAATAACTTCACCTGTTACAACATCAAATGGTGAAATACCATGAAATTTTCCACAATTCTCCTCTGCAAAAACATAACCTTTTCCCTTTTGAGTTTTCACATGAACAAAACAAGGACCTACTTCATTTTTTACTTTCTTTAAACAATCTAATATTTGTTCAATATTGTGTCCATCTATCATTCCAAAAAATTTAAATCCTAGCATTTCAGATATACTTAATGGTGCTAAAAATTGTCTCACAGATTTTTCTGCTCTTTCAATTGTTCTTGTTATTCGCCCACCTATTCTTCCATGATTGACAATAGAACGAATTTCACGTCTCAACCCTTTGTAAGCATTACTACTGATTATTCTATTTAAAAAATTTGAGAAAGCACCCACATTTTTATCAATAGACATCTCATTATCATTTAAAATTACTATTATGTTTTTAGCATCTTCATTCATATTATTCAATGCCTCAAAAGAGTGCCCGTTACAAATGGAAGCATCACCAATAACAATAATAACCTTAGAATCTGGGTTTGCTTTTGCAATTCCACAACCTGCAGAAAGAGCAGTTCCAGCATGTCCACCTATAAATGCATCATACTCACTTTCCATAGGATCAGTGAATGGTCCAACTCCACCTTTTTTTCTAATTGTTTCAAACTTCTCTTTTCTATCTGTTAGTATTTTATGAACATAAGATTGATGCCCTACATCAAAAATAATTTTATCTTTAGGTGAATTAAAAACCTCATGAATTCCTAAAGTTAATTCTACAACTCCCAAATTTGATGCAAGGTGTCCACCATTTTTACTTACCACTTTAATAAGAAGTTTTCTGATATCCTCGGCTTGCTTTGTCATTATTGATGTAAGTTTCTTCTCTTCTTTATTCATAACTCACTCCTGTCTTATACTATATAACCTTTCATTAAAAAAGCTACTACAATTCCTAATATTGCTCCTGCAAATACTTCTATTGGAGTATGTCCCAAAAGCTCTTTCAACTTTTTTTCACTTCCACTTGGAACATTAGTATTCTTATAAAATTTTTCTATTATTTGGTTTATTATTTCAGCTTGCTTTCCAGCAGCTTGCCTAATTCCAGCAGCATCATACATGACAATACTAGCAAGAGAGGCTGCTAAAGCAAATTCTACTCCTGAAAATCCCTTGATTAATCCCACTGATGTGGCAAGGGAAGTTACTGTTGCAGAGTGTGAACTTGGCATTCCACCAGTCGCCCATAATAAACTAACTTTAAATCTTTTTTTTAAAATTAAGTGTGTTATTATTTTAAATCCTTGTGCCAAACTCCAAGAGATAAAAATTATATCAAGTATCCTATTATTAAATAATATTCCTATTTCCATATATTTCCCTACACTTTTTTTAATTCTAAAGAAATCATCGGATTTTCTTTATTTTCTTTATATAGTATTATCGTTCTTCCAATAATACCCACAACTTCACTTTCTGTACCTAAAGCTATTTTTTCTCCTATTTCATACTTATCTGTCTCACAATTTTGTAATATTTTAACTTTAATTAATTCTCTTGATTTTATAACATCAGTTATTCCTTGCATTGTATTTTCTGAATAACCTTCTTTTCCTATCCTTACCATAGCATCTAAACTATGTGCTTTTTTCTTTAAAAATGCTCTTTGTTTTGTAGTTAACATATTTTTCCACCTTTTATTATTTTATTTATCAGTTTTTCTTTAAAATTTTTAAATTTCCATTATCATTGGTAAAATAATAGGATTTCTTTTTATTTTACTATAAAAATGCTTTGAAGCTATGTCTCTAATACTATTTTTTAATGCTACTAAATCTCCTATTTGTGCATTTTCATAAGTTTGAAGTCTCTTCTTTATATTTTCTACTGATTCAGCAATAAGTTCTTCTGATTCTTTACTATATACAAAACCACGTGTAATTATCTCTGGACCTGCAACTACTTTTCCAGTTGCTCTATTTAAAGTAAATACAATTATAACTACTCCATCTTGAGATAACTGTTGTCTATCTTTAATAACTGAATTTCCAATATCACCAATTCCTAGTCCATCAACTAAAGTGACTCCAGAAGGGACTTTTCCAGCCATTTTTACCTTTGTTTTTGAAACTTCTATTTTCGAACCATTTAACCCTATTAATATTTTACTTTTATCCATTCCAGTCTCAATTGCTGTCTCTCTATGAGCTCTAAGCATTCTATATTCCCCATGAATTGGCATGAAATATTTAGGTTTTATTAAGGTCAACATTAATTTTTGTTCCTCTTTTCCTGCATGTCCAGATACATGGATTCCTGCAACTTTTCTAAAGACAATATTAACATCTTCTTTTGCCAAATTATTTATATTGCTTGATACTGCTTTTTCATTTCCTGGAATAGGAGTAGCTGAAATTATTACCGTATCTCCAGATTTTACAGATATATGCTTATGCATTCTTTTGGCTATTCTTGAAAGTGCAGCAAGAGGTTCCCCTTGTGTTCCTGTACATAAAACAACAACTTTTGAATCCTTCATTTTATCAACTTCATTTAGCGGAACAACTAAATTCTCAGGCACCTTTAAATATCCTAAGTCTGAAGCAATTTCAAAAACTCTTATCATACTACGTCCATCAATGGCTATTTTTCTTCCATTTTTAGCTGAAATATCAATAATTTGCTGTAGTCTATGAATATGAGAAGCAAAAGCAGCTATTATTATTCTACCTTTTGCCTTTAAGAACTCAGTTTTAAAAGCTTCTCCTACAGTTTTTTCAGAAGGTGTAAATCCTTCTACTTCTGCATTAGTAGAATCTGATAATAGTAAATCCACTCCCTGCTCCCCTAATTGAGATAATCTTGCAAAGTCTACACCTTTATTATCAACTGGTGTTAAATCTATTTTAAAATCACCTGTATTTAAAATTGTTCCCGCTGGAGTCGTTACTGCAATCGCATAGGCATCTGCAATTGAATGTGTTATCCGAATAAATTCAACTGTGAAATATTTCCCTATTTTTATTTTACTACGTCCCTTTACTTCTTTGCTACGTGGCATTTCTCTTGAAAAATTCGAACCTTCAAATTTAGATTTTACAAGTGCCAATGTCAACTTTCCACCGTACATTGGAACTGTTTTATCTATTTTTTGATATAGATATGGTATGGCTCCTATATGGTCCTCATGTCCGTGAGTTATAAATAATCCCTTTACTTTACTTTTATTGTTTTCAACAAATGTAAAATCAGGTATTACTAAATCTATTCCCGGTAAGTTTTCATCTGGAAACATTACACCACAATCTAAAATAACCATTTCATCCTTGTATTGAACAACTGTCATATTTTTTCCAACTTCATCTAGTCCACCTAGAGGTATCACAAACATTTTTTCATCTTTGTCATGACCTTCTTTATTCTCTTTGTCTTCAACACTTTCTTTCGTTGTTCTAACCTCTTTAGTTATTTCTTTTTTCTCATTTTTTATTTCTACTTTTTCTATTTTAGAATCATTTCTTTTGGTTCCTTCTTGAACCTTATTCTTCACTGTTTCTTGTAGCTTATTTTTCACTTCTTTTTTTAAGTTTTCATCATTTTTAATTACTTCATTATTTCTATTTTCTCCTGGTATTGCTCTTAAATTTTCTAACTCTTCCCTAATACTTCTTAAGTTTTGAGATACATCATTTATATTTTTATCATTTATCATTTTTTCTCCTTTTCTAAATTATCTCTATTTTTTATTTCCAAATATTTATCCACAAATTTCTTTGCTACACCGCCTGCAACTCTTCCACCGCCTCCTGCCCCTTCCAGTATTGCGATAAAAACTATTTCAGGATTTTCTACAGGAAAATATCCCGATACCCATGCATGGGTCACTTTAGATTGGCTATTTTGAGAAGAACCACTTTTAGCGGCAATATTCAATCCTTTTGTCCTCATTATTTGAGTTGTTCCGTTTGAATCTGCAACTGTTCGTCTTAAGGCATCCTCCATTAAGTCATAGTATTTTTGGGGTAAATTAACCTTTTTTATTCTTTCTATTTTTTCTTCTTTAAACTCATTATTCTTTTTATATTTTTTGACTAAATGTGGTTTATATCCTTCACCACGATTAGCCAATATTGAATACATTAAACTCATCTGAATAGGAGTCACCAAAGAATATCCTTGTCCTATTGCCATATTAACTGTATCACCTGGGTACCATTTTTGCTTTATTCTTTTCTTTTTCCATTCAGGTGTTGGAATCACCCCAGAATGCTCGCCTGGAAGATCTATTCCAGTTTTTTCACCCAAACCAAACTCTTTAGCCGTATTATATATTTCTTTGTACCCAAATTGATCTGCTAATTTATAGTAATATGGATTTGCTGATTCTATTAATGATTTTTTCATATCAACATATCCATGTCCACCAATTTTCCAAGATTTCCACTTTTGTTTTCCTATTTTATAGTATCCAGGGTCATAGTATTTTTCATTGGGATCAATACCATTTTTTAAATATGAGATTGCTGAAATTGGTTTAAAAACTGATCCAGGAGGATATTCACCAGCAATTGATTTATTTCCTAATGGCCTTCTTTCATCTTTGGCTATTTTGTTCCATACGTCGTGTGGAATAGAGCCACTAAAAGTATTTAAAGGATATGTTGGATAGCTTACCATTGTTAATATTTCACCCGTTTTGGGTTCCACTGCAATAAAGCTACCAGACATCTCATTTTTTTCTAGTAATTTTTCCATAAATTGTTGTAATTCAAAGTCAATAGTCAAATATACATCTGTTCCTTGCTCTGGATTCTTTTTTTCAATTTTTCTTTGAATTCTACTATAGGCATTTACTTCCATTTTTTCAATACCAGGTTTTCCTCTTAATATCTTGTCATATTGACGTTCAATTCCATCTTTCCCCACACTATCTCTTTCTGTATACCCTTCTTCTTTTAACTTTTCATACTCTCTTGGAGATATTTTTTTTACATATCCTAAAATATGAGAAGCAAAAGAATCATAAACATATTCACGTCTCGAATACATCTCAATTTCTATAGAATCTTCTGGTAACAATTTTTCAGCAATTTTATGAGCTAACTTTTCTTCAATACTTTCAATAAGAATATTTTCCTTCGTATAAGGTTGCATCTCACCATATTTTATTCGCTTTTCAATATATTTTTTTTCCAACCCTGTTAATTTTTCTATTCTCTGCACATCAAGTGGATCTTTAACTCTACCTTTCAAATACACTAGTCTATAGCCAGTTCTATTTGTAACCAATAAGACTCCATTTTTGTCATAAATTTTCCCTCTCATAGAATCTATTCGTCTTGTCTTTATTCTATTCATTTCAGATTTTTTTTTATATTTTTGATATTGAAAAATTTGAAGATACCCCATTCTTAGCACTAATATACAAAACATAACAGTCATTAAAGTTTTTAAAAATAGTGGTTTTGAAGAATGATCTATTCCTAACCTTAAAAAAATTTTTTTCTTCATTCTAATCCTTCTTCTTTGGTCTTAAAGTTTTAATATACAAATAATTTAATACTATAAATCCAATGCCACATAATATTATTGAATTCACTTTATTAAAAAAAAATGAAACAGTTATAATCATTTGGAATAGTGTGAAGAAAAATAGATTTTTTTTTTCATATTTCAAATAATGTAATATAAAAACAACACCTAAAGAGTATAATAAAAAAAACATTAAAAAATATAAAAAACTATTATTTTGTATAGAGTATATCGCAGCAAATAAAAAGCTATATTTAAAACCATTTTTTAAATTTTTGTTTATCAAAAATGTAAGAAAAGGAAGTGTTATTATGAATGATAAAAACATTGCTCCTATTGTAGATTCAATAAATATCAAAATCAATGAAGTCAAATACATTTAAACACTCCTTTTCTTAGTTTTAGTTTTAGTCCTATTTATTTTTCAAATGAATTTTTATTTTATTTTTATTTTCTTTTGTTTCAACCAAATTCTTTATTCCAATTTTTTCACCTATTTTATATGCAATATAGTAATCTTCACTATTATATTCTATCTTTTCTTCTGATTCTTTTTTATTTTTTTCTTCTTTTATCTTTTTATATCCATTCTTTTTTAATTTTTTTACAACATTATCCTTTTCACTTCCTTCTCCAGATACCACTATCTCCATAGTTGGATTCTGTTCTTTTCCTATTATAAATACAACATTAGCAAGTGTAGGCATAGTACTAACATTTTTTATTTTAAAATATTTTTCATTAAGTGTCATCAATAACTCTTCTACCTGTTTTTTTCCTAAATCATTTACAACAATATAGCTTTCATCAGAATTTTTTTCATAATTAGAAGCATTATATTTAACACCATATTTACCTTTTAATTTTTCTCCTATATTACGAGCATAACCTGTTTTTCCATTTGCATTTAAAACATCCACAATTATATCTCCATAAGGTAATTCTTCCTTACTTTCCCTCTTATAAAGCTCTTTAAACATTGGTTCTACACTGGAATGTAGTATATACCTTTTATCATCAACTATTGTCTCAACTATATTTCTAGAGTTTTCAACACCTAATTCTAACTTTCCATATTTTACTATATGATATTTTTCTATCTTTTCAGGCAATATTCCATTTAAATTTTCTAAAACTTCGTCATATCTTCGATTTTTTACTGCAGCCCCTATTTTTTCATCTTTATTTAATTGAATTTCATAAGGAATTTTTATTGCTAATTTATCTTCATATACTGCAATTACATTTTCTTTTCCAAAGATTATATATCTTCCTCCTTTTTCAATTTTTTTATTAGTAAGTGATATATTAACTACAAATATTCCTACTAAAAAACCAATTACTATAAATCCTCCTACTAAATTAGTATATATTTTTTTATTATTCACTTATTAATACCTCCTTCTCTATTTTTGTTATTAATACTTCATATATTTCACCAATTATTAATTTTTTATTTTCTACTTTCACCCTTAAATAGTTCTCGCTATATCCCAAGGCTTTTCCTGCTTTTAATTCCTCGACTAAAAACTTGATTTTTTTACCTAAATATTTTTTTCTTATTTCTTGAACCATGCTTTGTTTTAACTCTTCTAGCTCTATGGCCCTCTCTTTTTTTATTTTTACATCCACTTTATTACTCATTTTTTCTGCTAAAGTATTTTCGCGATCAGAATACTGAAATACATGTAAATCTTGAAAATTAATTTTTTGTATTATTTTTTTTGTATTCTCATGCATTTCCTCTGTTTCACCAGGAAACCCAACAATGACATCCCCACTAAACTCAATTTCAGGAACTTGGGCTCTTAATTTTAAAATTCTCTCTTCAATAAGTTCAGCTCCATATTTTCTTTTCATTTTTTCTAAAATAGTATTATCACCAGACTGAAGTGAAATATGAATATGAGGCATAATTTTTTTATCCTTAAATAATTCTATAAATTCATCAGTGACCCTATCAGGATAGATAGAACCAAATCTAATTCTTTCTATTCCTTCAACTTTAGACACAGATTTCACCATTTCTTCAAAACTTATAGGTTCTAAAAAATCCTCTCCATAGGCACCTACATTTATCCCTATTAAAATAATCTCTTTAAATCCTTCTTTACTAACCTTTTCTACTTCATTAATAATAGATTCTAATTTACGAGAACGACTTTTCCCTCTAGCAAACGGTATTTTACAATAAGAACAAAATGAGTTACAACCATCTTGAATCTTTATATATGCTCTACTCATTTCACGCAATGTAGCAAATTCATACTCCATATATTTTTCCTCTTGAAAAATATCATTATTTTGAATTTTATTCATTTTTTTATTTCCTAGTTCCTCAATAAAATTGAAAATTTCTCGTTTATCAATATTTCCGATTATATAATCAATTTCAGGGAATTCTTGCAACTCTTTAGTATTGGTTTGAGCATAACATCCTGTTAAAATTAATATGGACTCTGGATTATTTTTCTTTACTCTTCTCATTAAGCTTCTTGTTTTTTTATCTGCTACACTCGTAACAGTACATGAATTTATTATATAAATATCTGCCTTCTTATCAAAGCCTACAATTTCATACCCTACTTCTATCAGTTGATTTTTTATACTTTCACTCTCATACTGATTAACTTTACATCCTAAAGTATAAAAAGCAACTTTTTTATTGAAATTCATTTTTTAATACACCTCCTACAACAATAGAAGCTGTTTCTGCACGGAATATTCTTTTTCCCAATGTTACAACGTTACATTTTTTTTCTATCAAAAAAGAAATTTCTTTTTCTGAAAATCCACCTTCTGGACCAATTATATACAATACTTTTTTAGGAATTACTTTTTGTTTCTTTAATAATTCTCGTAAATTATTCTCTTGAGTAGCTTCATACATAACAATTAATAGATCATATTGAAGAAAATCTATTTTTTCCAGTTTATTAGGCTCTAAGATCTCTACAAATTTAACTCCTTGACATTGTTTTAACGCTTCTTTTGAAATTAAATTCCATTTTTCTTTTTTTTCATTTAGTTTTACTACAGATCGCTCACTATAAAAAGGAATTATCCTATCTATTCCTATTTCAGTCAATTTTTGAATAGTTAAATTCATTTTATCATTTTTCAATATTCCTATCGCTGCATCTATCTGTACATCAATTGAATAATTATCTTCCCTCTTCTCTAAAATTTCTGCAACTATGGATTTTTTTTCTATTTCACAAACTTTCAATAGATATTCATTTTCTCCATCTGTACCTCTTATAATTTCTTCTTTTTTTATTCTAAAGGAATTTTTAAGATGATTAACATCATTTTTATCATTGATGACAACCATTTTATCAACTATTATATTTTCATCTTCAATTATAACACTAATCACAGTTATTCTCCTATTATTTCATGAGAATTTTCCAGTAAATCTTCTAAAGTTTTACTTTTCATTATTTCTCTCATAGCAACATCCATTTGTCCCCAGATACATTCACTACTACAACCATCATCGCTACATACTTTTTTATTTTCTGTTGGCTCATTGCAATCAATAATTTTAATATCTTCATCTAATATCACATAAAGATCATGCAATGTGACTTCATCAGTTCTTTTTAAAAACTTATATCCACCTTGTGGACCTCTTTTTCCCTCTATTATATCCTTATTTTTTAACTTAAACAGTATCTGTTCCAAATATTGAATCGATATGTTTTCGGCCTCTGAAATTTCTTTAATTCTTACAAGTCTTCCTTGAGAACTCTCTTTAGCAATGTATTTCAAAGCTTTTATTCCATATCTAACTTTTGTACTTATTTTCATCTTTACCCCTTTTTAAAGTAAGATCTAGCTTTATCAGTTATCATTCGTCCACGCGGTGTCCTTTTTATATAACCAATTTTTACTAAATAAGGTTCATAAACTTCTTCTATTGTCCTTTTATCTTCTCCTAAAACGAGAGATAATGTCTCTATTCCAACAGGACCACCACCATAATTCTCTATTATACTTTTCAAAATCTCTCTATCTAGTTCATCTAAGCCAGATTTATCTATTCCTAATATTTTCAAAGCTTTTAAGACAATTTCACCCTCTATAATACCATCACCTTTAATATCACAATAGTCCCTTATTCTCTTCAAAAGTCTATTGGCAATTCTCGGTGTTCCACGACTTCTTAACGCTATCTCTCTTGCACTTTCATAATCAATTTTTGTTTTTAATATTCCAGCACCTCTAATAACTATCTCTTTTATCTCTTCCTCTGTATAATAATTCATTTTGTGAGTTACACCAAAACGATCTCTTAATGGAGAACTTAAAAGTCCTGCTCTAGTTGTTGCTCCTATCAATGTAAATTGTGGTAGCTCTATCCTTATCGACCTGGCCGAAGGACCTTTTCCTATTATTATATCCAATTCCCCATCTTCCATAGCTGGGTATAATATTTCTTCTACACTAGTATTCAACCTATGAATCTCATCGATAAAAAGAACATCATTTTCTTCTAATGAAGTCAAAATAGCAGCCAGATCTCCTGCTTTATCTATTATAGGTCCAGAAGTTATTTTCAAATTAGAACCCATCTCAGTAGCAATTACACCTGCTAAAGTGGTTTTTCCCAGCCCTGGTGGGCCATATAATAAAATATGATCTATAGAACCTCCTCGTCTCTTTGCAGCTTCTATATATATACTCATTTTTTCTTTTAATGCACTTTGACCTATGTATTCACTCATCGTTTTAGGACGAAGATTTTTTTGAATCTCTCCTTCTCCTTGTAATTCTATCGAGGTCACAATTCGCTCGTCCATATTCCTCCTATTCCATGTAAAAACTGCTATGCTAATTCTACATAAACAGATTAATTCCTATCTGAGCTATACCTATTATTCCACCCAATATCGCTCCAATTATCTCAATATGTCTAAGTTCTGTCCTAGCTAGATTCAAAGTTATTTTTTCTAACTCTTCCAGTGAAAAATTATCTATGTTTTTTATTATTATTTCTTCAAAATTTACATTTTTTTCTACAGCATTTAAAATCCCTTCTATTATTGACTCTTTATTTTCTAAAATTATTTTTTTTATTCCTAACTCAACTTTTAAAATTACAGACTCTGTTAGAAACATGGCTGCCATAGGAAAAGCATTTAAAATTTCAGGTTTTACTTTCCCATGTATTAATTTATCCACTATTACTTCTAACTCTTCCTCTAGTCCTTTTTTATTTAATGAGTTTAAAATATCAGTCATAGAAATTATACTCTCTTTCACTGTTGCAGCAATTTTCTGACCTATTTCATGTCGCCTTTTAGGAATTAGACCCTGTATTGAAAAAAAACCAAAATTAATTTTATTATATGGTTTAAATAACATTTTTATAGCAACATAATTAGTTATCCATCCTATCATGGAACTAATTAATATAATCAATATATTTTTCAACATTTTTATGCCTCACTTTCTTACTGTTCTACTTAAGATTATATCATATTTTTTCTTTATTTCCAACAAAAATAGCTCATTATATCTTTTAAATTAAAAATAAAAAAGGAGGAACCATTAGATT
>CAMQWJ010000019.1 GCA_947038515.1 uncultured Fusobacteriaceae bacterium | reverse complement strand
ATAAACCTCTATACTTTATATTCGTTGATAGACTTCTTTCTCTATCTAAACCTTGAATAAAATAAAATTCATCATTTAACTCCTCATTGTATGCGGCTATTACTTTGCTATTATTACTGCTAAATATTCCCCCTTCTAGTGGTTTAAATATCAGTAATAATAGCAATATATTCGCTAGTTTCATTAGTTTTTTTACTTGGTTCTTCATGAAGTCCCCCTCTTTTATTTTTTTTAAAGTTTAAAATCAGATTTTCCTCCAGTTTTTTCAATCAACTTAATATCTTCCAAAATCATTTTTTTATCTATTGCCTTACACATATCATAAATAGTTAATCCTGCCACTGAAACTGCCATTAAAGCTTCCATTTCAACACCAGTTTTCCCTGTTGTTTTAACTGTTGCAATTATTTTTATTTTATCTTTTTTCACTTCAAATTTTATGTTTGCACCTGTCAAAAATATATTATGACACATGGGAATAATATCACTAGTCTTTTTAGCACCCATTATTCCAGCAATTTGAGCCACCGATAGAACATCACCTTTTTTTAATCCACCTTTTTGCACTTCTCGAATAGTTTCCTCTCCCATTCTTACATAACCCACAGCAGTAGCTACTCTTTCTGTATCATTTTTTTCAGACACATCAACCATTTTTGCTCTTCCCTCACTATTAAAATGAGTAAAATTATCTTTCATATTTTCCCCTCTATTCTTTAATTTTTACCAAAGCTACAATTTGGATAGTGACAAACTTCACAGTTACTACATAATCCTCCAAAACCTAACTTTGCAATATCATCAAACTTTAAAATTTCACCGGCTAAAACTCTTGGTAAAACAAGGTCAAAAATAGTTTTTTTAGCATACATTACACACCCAGGCAGACCCATTATAGGAATCCCTTTTAAGTATGATAGTAAAAACATTGAACCAGGTAAAACAGGAGCACCATAACTTACTAACTCTCCACCTAACTCTACTATTGCAGTTGGTGTCAAATCATCTGGATCAACTGACATTCCCCCTGTAAATATAAGCATTTCTGCACCTTTATTTATTAATTCTAAACCTGCTTTCTTTATATTATCTTTGTTGTCTTCTACTATAATTTGCTCCATTATAATAGAACCATACTCTTGTAATTTTTTTGCAATTACAGGTGAAAATTTATCTTCTATTCGTTTATAAAAAATTTCATTTCCTGTAGTTATTACACCAACTTTATATTTTTTTATCTCATCAATATTAATAATTTTTTCCATACTTAATTTTTCTATATTTTCCATCTTTTCTTTATCTATAACTAAAGGAATTACTCTACCACCACCTATAACAGTACCTTTTTTTACTGGAATATTTCCCGGCAATGTTGCAAAAGATATTTCTCCTTTCATGTTAAGTTCTAATAATAACTCTCTATTAATTTTTAACATTCCATCTTTTTCTGCTATAAACTCAATTTTTCCTTCTTTTATTTCTTTTGATAATACCACATTTTTTCCAGCCCCTAATTTTCCTAAAATAACAGCTGCATCATTTTCATGAATCTTATTTTCATTAAATTCATAAATAAAAATATTGTCTTTCCCAAGTTTTAATAACTCCTCTACATCTCCCTCACTTATTAAGTGTCCTTTTTTAAAAGCAACTCCTTTAAATTCACCGGGTATTATTCTTGTTATATCATGAGCTAATATTTGACCTACACTATCTATAGTTTTTCTAGTCTGCACTGGCTTCTCCTTTCTTCACAATTTTCACTTCTTTCATAGCTTTTCCTGTTCGATTATTTTTTACTTTTAAAATCTCTGCCATAATGCTAAAAGCAATCTCTTTTGGTGAACCATTTGATATATCCAGTCCAATTGGTGAATAAATAGACTCTAATAACTCTCTATCTAAACCCTCTTTTTCTAATTCATCATATGTTTCTCTTATTTTTTTTCTACTTCCAATCATTCCTAAGTATTTATAGTTAGATTTTATCAACTCTCTCAAGGCCTCTTTATCTCCCTGATGTCCTCTCGTCACTATTATAATATATGAATTTTCCTCAACTTTATACTCTTTTAGAGTATCCTTAATATCTCCCAATATAAGTGAATCAGCATTAGGAAATTTATCTTTATTACAGAATTTTTTTCTATCATCAAAAATTATTACAGACATATCTAAATAGTCCCCTAACTTATATATTTCTGTACCAACATGGCCTCCACCAACTATGATTAAGTTATCTTTCTTTTTAAAAATTTTAATAAATGCTTTTATTGTTCCACCACACTTCATATGAAGACTAGCATCATCGACTAAATCTAATTCAGCTTCTTCACTTTCCCCTTTTTCTATACACTCTAAGGCTTTTTGTGTGAGCATATATTCCAAGTTTCCACCACCAACTGTACCCAAAGTAGTTCCATCTTGAAAAACAGACATAATATTTCCTTGTCTTCCAGGACTTGAACCATCAGTTTGTGTTAAAGTTACCAATGCTACACTTTCTCTTAACTCTAGTCTTTTTCCAATTTCTAACATTATTTTACTTTCCATTTTTTCTCCTATTTCTAACTCTATTTTACTTTTCTACCTTTATATATATACAAATAATTTTCTATTTACAATATATTTTATCATACTTTTATTTTTTTTGTAAAAAACTCCTGTATCAATAGTAGAATTATTTCTATTATCACAGGAGTTTTTTTATTGAATAATATCTAATTTTTGTTTTTTCTTTAGTTATCTTTTAATATTTTTCCCTTCAGGGCTTAAAGATTTTAATTCATCATCCTTAATTATTAAAAGACCACGTAAATAAACTCTATCTACTTTACAATTGATTTTTTGTTTATCAAAGCAACTATATTTAGCATTTGAATGCATTAATTTTTCGTCAATAAAGCTTTCTTTTTTTTCAAAAATTACTAAATCTGCATCTTTCCCTACTTCTATACTGCCTTTTTGTTTAAGTCCAAATATTTTAGCAGGATTAGTTGTCACTATATTAAGGTATTTTTCTACACTTAATTTATTTTTCAAAACTTCAGAAAATAATAGTAAGTTTCTCTCTTCCACACCTGGAATACCATTAGGGCATTTTAAAAAACTTTCTCTACCTTTTTCTTTTTCCTTTAATGAAAAAGTACAATGGTCAGATCCAACTAAATCTATTATTCCATTATTTATACCACTCCATAATGCTACTCTATCTTTTTCTTTTCTTAGAGGTGGACTAAGTACATATTTAATACCATCTGGTTTTAAATAGTTATCTTCATCTAAATAAAGATATTGAGGGCAAGTTTCAACAAATATTTTCTTTCCATCTCTTTTGGCTATTTCTATCTGTTCAAGAGCTTTTGCAGAAGAAATATGAACTAAATAAAGTTTTTCATAACCTATTATACTTGCAAGAGAGATAAGTCTATAAACTGCTTCAGCTTCCACTTCAACTGGTCTAGAATAACTGTGATAAATTATATCAGTTTTATTTTCTTTTTCAAATTTTCTTTTTAAATGTTCCATAGCCATATCATTTTCTGCATGAACAGCTATTATCACATCTAATTTTTTTGCAATTTCAAATATTTTTAATATTTCTTCATCATTTTGTTTGTATAAATAAGTTAAATAAATTTTAAAACTATTTATTCCACTCTCTTTCAATTCAGCCATTTCTTCATAAGTATTCTCACTAATCTCTTGGATTACACCATGAAATGAATAATCTATATATGACTCTTTAGCATCTTTTTTATATTTATCAATCATATAATGAAGACTACATCCTTTTGGACCAAATCCTGGATGATCAATAATTGTAGTTGTTCCTCCAAAAGCAGCAGCTATACTGCCACTTTTGAAATCATCAACTGATTTTATTCCAACGTCTATATTCATGTGAGTATGAACATCTATTCCACCAGGCACCACATACTTCCCTGATATATCTATAATGTCATCTCCTTGAATATTTGTATCTATTTTTTTTATAATACCGTTTTCAATTAAGATATCTTTTTTTACAATCTCATTACCGATTGCAAGTAAACCATTTTTTAAAATCATAATTATCTCCAAGTATTATTTTTTATAGAATGTCTTTTTCAATGGTAATTCTGTTCTGAATATTTTATCTAAGCTGTAATATGCACCTTGAACTGCTGGAGCTGTTGGAATAGTTGTTATTTCTCCTATACCTTTTGCACCATAAGCTAATTCAAGATTATTTTTTTCAATGATTATTGATGTTATTTTAGGTATGTCTGTACTTCTCATTAGTCCTAAAGAACCATATTTTTGTTTTGGAATACCATTTTCTAAAATAAAGTCCTCTGTTAGAGCATAACCTAATCCCATTACTACTCCACCTTCAATTTGTCCTTCTATCGTTGTAGGGTTTATAGCTTTTCCAACATCATGAGCTGCAACTACCTCTACTAATTTTCCATCTTCATCTAATTTTACAACCTGTGTAGCATATCCATAACCAACATGACTTACTGGATTCTCTTTTTCAGAATTAAGAGGATCAGTAATTCCTGAGTATTCTCCAGAAAACTCCTTTTTATCTCCTAACACAAGAATTTCTTCTATAGTTTTTCCTTCTGCTTTCTTACTTTCAATATATTCTTTAACTTTTTCAGAAGCTCTTCTTACAGCTTCTCCACTAAAGACAGTTTGTCTTGAAGCAGTTGTTGTTCCAGAGTTTGGAGTTCTTTCTGTTGTTGGCATTTCAATATTTATAAACTTTTTATCAATATTCATTTCTTCACAAGCTATTTGGGCCGCTATTGTAGCAAATCCTTGTCCTATACAAGCTGCACTTGAACGTACTTGTAACTTTCCATTTTCTATTGAAATAGTTGCTCGTCCAATATCTGGTAAACCTACACCTATTCCAGCATTCTTCATTGCACAAGCTATTCCTACTATTTTATTATTTTCATAATAATCTTTTACAGCCATTAATGTCTCTTTTAATGCTGTACCCTCATCAGCAATTTGCCCATTAGGAAGAACCATTCCTGGTTCAATAGCATTTCTATATCTTATCTCCCAAGGAGAAATCCCTACAAGTTCTGCTAATTCATTTAGATTTGCTTCTGTAGCAAAAGCTGATTGAGTTACCCCAAAACCTCTAAATGCTCCACCTGGTGGGTTGTTTGTATATACTGCTGTTCCTGTAACATCTATATTATGATAATTATATGGTCCTGAAGCATGAGTACATGCTCTTTGAAGAACAGGTCCTCCTAAAGATGAATAAGCTCCGGTATCAGATATAATTGTACATTTCATAGCTGTTAGTTTACCATTTTCATCACAAGCTGTTGTCATTTCTATTTCCATAGCATGTCTTTTTGTAGTTACATTTATACTCTCTTGTCTTGATAATGTAACTTGAACAGGTTTTTTGCTTAAGAATGCAAGTAATCCAGCATGATGCTGTACACTCATATCCTCTTTTCCTCCAAACCCACCACCAACATAAGAACTTGTTACTTTTACTTGTTCAGGTGCTAGTCCAAGTAATCTACTTACCTCACGTTGTTCATCATAAATACTTTGTGATGAAGTATATAGATGAACCCCATCTTCTGTTGGAACTGCTATTGCACTTTCTGGTTCTAAATAAGCATGTTCTGTAAATGGTGTTTTGTATATATGACTTACTACATGTTTAGAATTTTTTATAGCTTCTTCACTATTTCCTCTTGTAAGGTTTTGAACAAATAATATATTTCCCTTTTCATGGATTTTAGGCGCTGTTGATTCCATTGCCATTCTAGGACTAGTTAAAGGTTTTAAAACCTCATACTCTACTTTAATTGCTTCCAATCCTTTCTTTAAACTTTCTTTATCTTTAGCTAAAACTAGAGCTACTCCATCTCCAATATATCTAGTTATTTCTCCTTTAGCTATAAGGGCATCCCAGTCAGAAATAAATGACAAATGTCCTATATTTCTATTTCCAGGAATATCTTCTGCTAAATAAATTTTTTCTACTCCTTCTATTTTTAATGCCTCAGAAGTATCAATATTCTTTATTAAAGCTCTTACATGTTTAGTTCTTAATGCAGCACCAAAATGTAGACCTTCTATTTTTAAATCTGCACTATACTTAGCTATCCCTGAAATTTTATCTTTCGCATCTATTCTTGGAAATCTTTCTCCAATATTTCCTTTATAATTATTAGTTGGAATAGTTTTTTCTCTCAAAGCTTTTGCTACTTTTAGCACTGCTTCAATTATCTTTACATATCCTGTACATCTACAAATATTTCCTCTTAAAGCTTTTTTTATATCTTCTTCAGTAGGATTCTGGTTAGTATCTAACAAACTTTTTGAACTAATTATCATTCCTGGAATACAAAAACCACATTGAACTGCTCCAGCTTCAGCAAAAGCCCATTCATAAATTTCCATTTCCTCTTTATTAATTCCTTCTACTGTCATAATAGATTTTCCATCTACTTTTTCTGTATTTAAAATACAAGCCTTAAAAGATTTTCCATCTAAAAGAACCATACACGTCCCACAAGCTCCTTCAGAACAACCATCTTTAACAGATGTTATTCCTAAGGTATCTCGCAAAAATGTTAATAAATTAGTTTTATTTTCAGTTGTTACTGTCTTTCCATTTACTGTAAATTTATACATTTTTCCTCCAATAGATTCTATTTTTTATTTTTTCAACTGTATCATACTTAAACAAGCTTTTGGACATCTTGATGTGCATAATCCACAACCAGTACATTTTTCTTTATTAAATTTTGGTAATTTTTCATTCATTGTAATAGCTTGATGTGGACAAAGTTTTTCACAAATTGAACAACCAATACAATTTTTTGACTCTAAAATCGGAGTTTCTGTTTCCATTAACCCTTGACCATTTCTTTTTTCTAATTGCTTTATAGTTAATCCTCTAAACTCTTCAAAACATGTATAACCATGGGCATCCATCCAATCATTAGCTTCTTTTACTATTCTTCCATAAGCTTTTGGTCCCTCAATTATTCCTTGCGTACAAACTTGAACAGCTGTAGCTCCTGCCATAATCATTTCTATTAAATCTTTTCCTGTTGATATTCCACCAACAGCAAATATTGGTATTTTTTTAACAGCTTTAGCAAGTTCTAATACATGTCTTAATACAATTGGCTTAAATGCTGGACCTGACATCCATCCATATCCATTTCCTGAACCCATATGAGGCATTCCTGTTTCTATATCTATTGAAAGACATGGTCCAAAAGAATTAAGTGCAACTATTCCATCAGCACCTGCTTCTTCCAATACTCTAGCAACTTCTGCTAAATCAGGAATTCCTGGTGATATTTTCATGAATACTGGCTTTTTTGTATGTTTTTTTGCTGCTGCAAGAGTTGCAAGCATAGGTGATAAATCTCTTCCCACGTAGTGAGCAGATATCTCATATCCATCAGCAAATTTATCTACTAATGGTACTATTTTCTCAATATCCTCTGCAACATAACCCATACCTATAATTAAAGGTTCATTTCCTACTTTACAATCTGCATATTCATGATCTACCCATTCTTCTACACTTTTCTCAGACCAAGTTTCTGTATTTAGAAAATATTTTCCACCAAAGTCATGCATATTTGGTCTTGGAACTTTTGCTGCTACTGCAGATACAGTTTTTGCAATTACCCCTGCTGCTCCATGTTCTACTGCTTCTCTACAAGTTTTCGCATCTTTTGTTGTTGGTCCAGCCCCCACTATTAATGGATTATCAAATAATAACCCTCCAAAATTAACTTTTAAATTTGCCATTTTATTCCTCCTGTTTATTTTCTTTTTTATTTATCTTTATTTATCTTTATTTCCAATTTCATTAAATAGAATATTTAAAATTATTACTGTTAGTGCTCCTAATGTTATTGCACTCTTAAATAAAATAGTTGCCCAAAGTGGGAAATGGTTATATATCCCTGGAACAGCTATTGGTATAAGAGCCATTCCTATACTTGTTGCTACTATTACTAAATTTTTATTATTATCATAATTAACTGTTCCCAATCTTTTTATTCCATTTGCTGCAACCATTCCAAACATTATTATCCCAGCTCCACCCAATACAGGATAAGGTATTGCTGTTAAAATTGCTGTTAATTTAGGGAAAATACTTACTGCTAATAGCATTATTCCTGCTGTACAACCTATAAATCTATTTGATTTTTGAGTTAGTGCTACCACTCCAACATTTTGACCAAAAAGTGATTGTGGGAATGAATTAAATATTCCACCTAAAACTGTAGATAATCCATGTCCACGTAATCCTGCAGTCAATTCTTCTTTTGTTAACTCTTTTTTAGAGATATCTGTTAAATTAATTTGATTTCCTGTAGCATCAGTCATTATTACCATTTGAACCAATATAAGAGACAGTACTGCAGATATTTCAAATTTAGGTAATCCAAAATAAAATGGAATATTAAAATTAATAATTTTTGCAGTTTCTAGTGCTGAGAAATCTGCCATTCCAAATATGATACTTACTATTGTTCCCACAAATAATCCTATTAATAGAGCAATATTTCCTATAAATCCTTTACAAAATTTTTGTGTAAGTAATATTACTATAAGGGTAAAAGCTGCAAGTAATAGATTTGATGGTGTTCCAAAAGTTGGTGAATTTGTATTTCCTCCACCAATCCATCTTATAGCTACTGGTAAAAGAGAGAGTCCCATGCAAGTTACAACAGTTCCAGACACTAAATTTGGAAAATATTTAATCATTTTTCCAACTACTGGTGCAAAAATTAATGTAAATATTCCAGAAATAATAGTTGCTCCAAACATAACTCCTAATCCTAGGTGTGCATTTTCACCTGAATATGCTCCTGCAACAGAAGTTAAAGCTGCTACTCCTGCAAAACTTGCTCCTTCAATCATAAGAAGTCTAGAACCAATTTTTTTACCCAAACCAACTGTTTGAATAATTGTCCCGATTCCTGATACCATTAGAGTTGCACTTACTAAAAATTGTATTTGATCCTTTTCTAATCCTAAAGCTCCACCTAAAATTATTGGAACTGCTATGGCTCCTGCACACATAGCTGCAATATGTTGAACTGCATATATTATTAAAGTTTTTAAATTTTCAGAACTTTCGTTTTCTACATTGGTATTCATCTCTTCTATTCCCCCTAATTTTTTTTATAAGTTTTTTTATTATCTATCCCACAATTTTTTTGATATTTCTCGACATTCTTCAAGAACTTTTTCCTCATTAACTCCAATTATTTTTCTATCTTTCATTATTATTTTTCCATTACACATAACTGTAACAGCACATTTTCCACTCATTCCAAAAAGAATATGACTATTAAAGTTTGTTCCATTTAGTTCAGTATGTGGAATATATTCCATTATTACTATATCAGCTTTTGCACCAGTTTTTAATATTCCAGTCTCACAACCAAACTGTTTCTTAGCTATTTTACGATTGTTTTCAAATAACATAAATGGTGATTCCATCCAAGCAACTGTTGGATCTGCCATTTCATGCTTATGAAGTATATTCGCAACTTTTAAAGATTCAAGCATATCTGCCGTATACCCATCAGTTCCTAATCCAACATCTATTCCTTTAGCAATCATTCTTATTGCTGGTGAATAACCTACTGCATTTCCCATATTAGATTCTGGATTATGTACAACATTACACTTAGATTTTTTTATTATCTCTAATTCATTATCATCAATATGAATACAATGAACTGCTATTGTCTTTTCTTTAAAAATTCCATAATGATTTAATCTTTCAACTACTCTCTCATTATAATTTTCCAAACTATTTTCTAGGTCTGAAATCCCTTCTGCAACATGAACATGATATCCTGCATCTAAAACAGACATTTCTTTTTCACATTTTTTTAATGTTTCATCAGATAGTGTAAATGAGGCATGAAGTCCAAACATTCCTTTTATCATATCGTTATTAAGAGAAGTTGCATATTTTATAAAATCAACATTTTCTTTTATTCCAACATTTGCTATCTCTACTCCATCACGATCAGAAACTTCATAACAAATAGAAGTTCTAATTCCTAATTCTTCAGCAACATTTGCTATTGTTTTCAAGCTTCCCTCAATATGATAAGGACTTGCATGATGGTCTATTACAGTAGTTACTCCATTTTTAATTGATTCAATATATGTTGCATAAGCACTATATTTTGTATCCTCAATTTTCAATTTTTTATCTAATTTCCACCAAAGATTTTCTAAAATTTCAGGAAAATTTTTAGTAGATCCTGTAACTTGCATTCCACGACCAAAACTTGAATAGATATGCATATGTGTATTTATAAGACCTGGCATTATTATATTTTTTTTAGCATCTATAAATTCAGCATTACTATATTTATTTTTTATATTTTCAGTATTTCCTATTTCAATAATAACATCATTATCTACTGCAATTGCACCATTTTCTATATAAGGGTTTTCCTTATCTTGAGTTATTATTCTTCCATTTCCCAATATATACATTTTAAAATCCCCCTATTTCCTTCTTAAGACGTGTCCAGGTGAAACCTCTTTAAATTCTTTATTATCAATAATTGGCGTTCCATTCACTATCACGTACTCTATTCCTACTGGAAATTGAGTTGGATTGATATAATCTCCCATATCATTAATTGTTTTCATGTCGAAAATTGTAACATCAGCAAAATAACCAACTTTTAGTTCACCTCTGTTTTTTATTCCTATTGCTTCGGCAGATTTTTTTGTCATTTTATAAATAGCTTCTTCAACAGATAAAATAGGGTTTTCTCTAACATACTTTCCTAATACTCTTGGGAAAGATCCATAAGCTCTTGGGTGTGGCTTTCCTGCTGATAATAGAGCATCTGTACATACATTTTGCTCTGGTCTTTTCAAAAATTTAATAATATGCTCCTCTAGTCCATAAAAATCTACCATTCCAACAGCATTTTCTTCTTCTAATAAAAGATCAAATGTTGCATCATATAAACTTTTTTTTCTAATTTCTGCTAATTCTACTAAATTTTTTCCTACAATATCCTGATTTTTTTCTGTTCCTGCAGAAGTTACAAATATTTGGTCCCAACCTGCAAATTCAATAAAATTATCCCAACCAGGAATCCCATTTTCTATATCAAATATCATTCTTTTTCTATCTTCAGGATTTGATAATCTTTTCATAAGTTCATCTGTTCCTCCACCATGAGCCCATGGAGGTAAAACAACACCTAACATTGTAGAACCTGCAGCATAAGGATATTGATCATAAGAGATTTTAACACCTTCTTTTTGAGCAGTTTCTATCACTTCTACCATTTCATCTATATATTGCCAATTTTGCTTTCCACAAACTTTAAAATGTGAAAAATGAATTTTAACTCCTGACATTTTTCCAATTTCAATAACTTCTTTCATAGAATCTATTATTGTTCCAGCTTCTGAACGCTGATGAATTACAAGTTCACCATCATATTCTGCTACTACCTTACACATTTCTATAAGTTCAATAGTTTCAGAATAAGCACATGGAATATATATTAGTCCTGTTGATAGTCCATAGGCACCAGCTTCCATTTCACGTCTTGTAATTTCACACATTTTTTTTATTTGTTCTGGAGAAGCTGGGACTCCTTCAAGTCCCATTGCCTCCATTCTAATATTTCCATGAGGAACTAAATATGCGTAATTAAGCCCAACTTTACCTCGCTCCATTTGGTCAAGATACCCTTTAGTTGTTTTAAATTCCCAATCGATTATTTCCGAAGTTCCATCTAATCCTGCTAAATTCTTTTTCCAAGAAGAGATATACTCCACTGGAAGAGGTGCCATTGAAATTCCATCTTGTCCCAAAACTTCAGTTGTTATCCCTTGTCTAGCTTTTATTTCATTATAAGGTGTTTCTAATATTTTTAAATCTGAATGTGAATGAGTATCTATAAATCCAGGTGCTACTACTAAACCTTTTGCATCTATGACTCTATCTACATTTTCTGATGAAACTTTTACTCCTATTTCTAAGATTTTTTCATCTTTTATTAAAACTTCACCTATATAAGGAGTACTCTTAGTACCATCAACTATTAATCCATTTTTTATTAAAACATTCATTTTAATCCCACCTTTTATTTACCAAAAACAGATTTTAAAATTCCATAATATCCTTTTGCACCAATACATAATTGCTCTATCTCAATATGTTCATCTATTGTATGAGCCAAATTTTCTTTTGATGGTCCAAATCCTATTGTTTTTATTTTAGCTTCCCCTGCATAATGTGAACCATTTGTACAGAATGAATATTGAGTTACTTCTGGATTTATTCCAGCTTCTTTTAATCCTTTATATGCTGCCTGAACAAACTCATCTGACTCTTCATAATGCCAACCTGGGAAGAATCTTTCCCCTTCTATTATTTCACCTGTATAACAAGTTTCTCTTCCTATTGCAAAAGACACTTTAGCTTTTAATTTATCATCTTCTTTCATCATTCTATCTAAAACTTCTTGTATTGGAGCTAATACCATTTCTTTTGTTTCTCCAACTAATAATCTTCTATCATAAGTTGCTCGGCAATACTCTGGAACAACTGAAGCTCCTGGATATGGTGATGATTTAATATCTGTAAGTTCTAATATTCCTTTTCCTAATTCAGTTTCTGGTGGAGTTATTTTATTTATTTCTTGAATAACAGCTGCCATTTTATATACTGAATTTATTCCTTTGTGAGGATTAGCTGAATGAGCTGGTTTTCCAAAAGTTTCTACAACTACTTCTCCTCTTCCTCTTTGTCCTATTTTAAGATTTAATTCCGAAGACTCTCCTATTACAACATAATCAGGTTTTACATATGCACTGATTTCTCTTGCTGCTATTCCTTCAAATATTTCCTCATGGACAACTCCTGCACAATAAATTTCTCCTGCAAAGTCTTTATTACAGTCTTCTGCAAAAAATGCACAAGCTGATATAAATGCTGAAGTTTGTCCCTTCATATCAGAAGTTCCACGTCCATATATCTTTCCATCAACGATATCTCCAGCATATGGATCTTGAGTCCATTTTTCTCTATTTGGTACAGGTACTGTATCTATATGTCCATCAAATAATATTTTCTTTCCTGGTTGCTTTCCTACTATACAACCTATTACGTTTCCATATTTATCAATATGTACTTTATCAAACCCCATATTTAACATATTTTTCTTTACTGCTTCTGCTACACCTTTTTCTTCTCCTGAGTTACTTGGATTTTGAATTAACTCCTGACATAATTTTATTAATTTTGCTTCTCTTTCACTTGTTAACATTGTTTTACTTTCCATTTTTTCGCCTCCATAATTTATAAAGCATTTCGCTTTCTATTTTTAATTTTCTTAAAATTTCCGTTATTAATTAGAACTTCTTATTTTTCAGAACCACCCTTCCACACTATTTTTCTATAAGTTTCTGGATCTGTATCTCCCTCAGTACTGAAAACTAATATTTTAGATTCAGAATTTAATTTCAAATCAGCTTTTAATTGCTTATATTCAGGATTTGTCATTATTTCATATACTAACCCTGTTGTTACTGCTCCAGATTCACCAGAAATAACTTTTGTATCACCTTTAAGTGGATTTCCTAATATTCTCATTCCATTTGCTGCAACCCAGTCAGGAGCTGATACAAATGATTTACTATATGTTTTTAATATTTCCCAAGATATAATGTTCGCCTCTCCACAAGCAAGACCAGCCATTATTGTTTGCATATCTCCACCTACAACTTTTGCTTCCCCGTCTGCTGCCACTGCTGATTTATATAAACAGTCCGCTAAATTAGACTCAACGATTACTGTTGTTGGTAAATTTTTATAAGCGTTTACTAACACACCTTGTACTCCACCAGCTAAAGAACCTACTCCTGCTTGTACAAATACATGTGTTGGCTCATCTACACCATATTCTTTTAATTGCTCTATTGCCTCTAAAGCCATTGTTCCATACCCTTGCATAATCCAAGTTGGTATTTCCTCATATCCTTCCCAAGCTGTATCTTGAACTATTAAACCATTATTTTTCTTAGCATCTGCTGCTGCTAATCTTACTGCATCATCATAGTTCATATCAGTAATACTTGCAATTGAACCTTCATTTTTTATTGCTTGAAGTCTTACTTCAGAAGAACCTTTTGGCATATATACAACTGATTTTTGTTTTAATCTATTTGCTGTCCAAGCCACTCCACGTCCATGATTTCCATCTGTTGCAGTATAGAATGTCATCTCTCCAATTTTATCTCTTGTTTCTTTTTTTATAAGCTCTTCATATCCTAATTCAGATATGTCCTTTCCTAATTTTTGAGCCAAGTATTTAGCCATTGAATATGAACCGCCTAAAACTTTAAATGCATTTAATCCAAATCTATATGATTCATCTTTTAAATATATTCCACTAACACCTATTTCTTTTGCTAAATTATCTAGCTTAACTAAAGGTGTCTTTGTATATTCTGGAAAACTCTCATGAAATTTCTTTGCTTTCCCTACTTCCTCCAAAGATAAAATATCTGCACAATTCTCTTTTTTTGATTTTGGTATTCTGTTGTTCTCCCACTTAATAAACTTATCCATTTTTCCCTCCGTAGATCTTTTATTTAATATATCTCTATATTGATAACTAATAATACTTTATCTAGTCTTAACTGTCAACGAGCTAAAAATATAAAAACAAGGCTATTTTATAGGTTAAATAGCCTTGTTTTTATATTTTTTATCATAATGATAATTTTATAATTTTATTTTTTATTTGAACTCTTCTCTTTATAAGGATTTAAAAAGCTTTCTATCTCTTTTTTATCAATTTGATAATTTTCTATCTTTCTGTACAATGTTGCTATACCAATTCCTAATTTTTTTGAAATTTGTTTTTTTGATTCTGAAGTTACTCCATATTGAATAAGTCCTGCAACTATTTCCTCTCTTTCCAAGTCTTCTAGCTTTCTAATTTTTCTATTTTTAAAATCTTCATAATTATATGTTCTTCTAATTTTTTCAGGAATATATGAACTTTTTATTACTCCATCTTCTTCCACTAAATCCACTATATATTTTATAGCTCCATCTATTTCTTTCCAGTTACCTTTCCATTCATAATTTAATAAAATCATCTTACTTTCTTTTTCTATTTTTTTTATTGTTTTTCCCATTTCTTTTGAATACTTAGTTAATAAATAGTCTAATATTTCTAAAATATCATCTTTTCGATGTTTCAAATCAGGTATATTCAATATATGAAGATTAAGTTTATAATATAAATCTTCTAAAAATTCATTTTTTTCTACTAATTCTAACATGTTTTTTTTCGTACCAACTATGACTCTTACATTAGTTTTTGTTGTTTTATCTATTTTTTTACTATTTAAAAACATTAATAATCTCTCTTGTAAAAACAGTGGCATACTCTCTATTTCATCAAAAAAAATAGTCCCACCTATTGCTAAATCCAATTCATTTTGAATAAGTTCAATATAATATTTTTCGTCCCCTAACTTCATATATTTTTCATCTAAACAATTAACACTAATAAATCTATTGTTTTTTCTTTCTGAATTTTTATGTAACCATTTAGCAAACATCTCTTTTTTTGTTCCTATTCCACCTTTTATCAAAATAGGTAGATTTAAATTTAATAATCTTAACATTTTTTCTTTTAATTCTTTCATTGCTTGAGATTTTCCTAAAAGTATTCCATCATCCATCATTATATTTTTCATTTCAAATATTTTTTTTATATATAATATTCTTAAATTCTTTTTCTTTTCCTCTATTTCTATAACTACTTCTTTTTTCATTCCTAATAAATTAATTTCATAGTTTTTATTATTTAAATGTTTCATATAGAATTTTTTTCCAATCAATTTTTCATTTTCTGGAAAAAATAATTCGCTTCCCTTATTAAAATCAATAATATTATTTTCTCCATCTAATATTATTATATTTTCATCATTATTCAAAAAAAACTCTCTATATATTTCCAGATTGCTCTCAGTAAAATATTCTTTCACCAGTAACAAAACTAAATTTTCTAAATATTTTGTATAATCTTCTATTTTTTCAATAATTTTATCTTTCAAATTATCATTAAATGTTACAAATGATATTGTTCCCCAAGTCCTGTTTTCATAACTAATGGGAGATATTATCATTAATTTTTGTAAACATTTAAATCCTAAAATACACTCTATACACTCGCCGTTTTCTCTAGGGTTTTCTATTACTAGAACTCTATTTTTTTTTATAGCTTTCTGGTATACTATTTCATTAGTCTGTTTCCCCTCTCTTTTATGATATATTCCAGTACCTAAGACTCTCACCCCTGTCTTATCTACAATATCAATATCCAAGTTTAATATTTTTGATATTGGGTTCATCATCTCAAATATTTTCTTTTTTTCTAACTCTGATAATTTTTTTCCCATGTTTTCTCCATTTTTTATATTTTTCTAACTATATTTTTTCAATTTTAAAACCAAACTCTTGAAATATTTTTTCTGACTGTTCTGAATTTAAAAATTCATAAATTTTTTCAACTTCAATATTATTCTTATTTTTACTTTCTTCTTGTCTTACAACTCCAAAACTATACTCTATTTCACTGTGAGTGTCACTATCTATTTCAAATAAAACATAACTTTTTACTAAATGTTTTATTTCAGTTTTATATAATATTCCATAATCAATATTTTCATTTTCAAGCCCATTTAAAACTTCTCTAAAATCTCTTACTATGACTGTATTTTCACGTAAATCTTCATATATTTTTTTATATTTTTTATTACTTAAAGCTTCCATAGAATAATTCCCCAAAGGTACAACCTTTGCTTCACAAAGACCCAATACCCCTTTTTTATCTAATGGTTTATTCCCCACAAAAATAAGAGAGTTTAATACTTTAAACTTTCTTTCTCTATTTTCTATTAATCCTTGTTTTTCTAATTTTTGTAAATTTTCTTTATCTGCAAATAGAACTATATCTATTTCAGCCCCATTTTCAATTTGTTTTCTAAGAGTGCCTGAACTACCATAATTTACATTTATTTTTAATTGTTCATTCTTTTTATTATATTCTAAAATTAACTTTTCCACAACAGATTTTAAACTTGTTGCCGAACTAATTGTTATTTCTCTACCATTAACTGATAAAAAACTAATAAAAAATGTACAAACAAATAATATAATTGTTTTTTTCATAATTTTTACTCTCCTATTTCTTACCCTCTATTTCTTAAAATCAATAATGCTTCTAGAACTGCTCCACCTAGGGCTCTTCCCTTATCTGAAATAGTATAACAATTTTCTAATTCCTCAATTCTAGGGTCTATATCTCCTATTTTCAAATTTTTCTTAACATAATAATTTTGAATTATCATTCCACGTATAATTCCACTTATCGTTGCTTTAATTTCTGTTCTATCCCCATTATTAGAAACAATTTCTCCTATAACCTCATTTTTTTCCACAATACTTCCTATATCTTTCTTAACACAAATAGTTCCTTCGCTAGGGGAATATATTACTCTTTTCTCTGCCTCTCCACTAATTTCACCTGGTATTCCAGTATTTGGAAATGCCTCTCCCTGAAAAATAAGTTTTCCTAAATTATGACCTCTCATTGTTTCTATTACAACATCACTATCTTTACCAGCATAAAAACCAGGTCCTAAGGCTATTGTTATAGGAAACTCTCTTTTAAATCCCATATTTTTTTTTGCAATTATACAATCTATAACTGCTATAATATCAAAATTTTGTAACTTCCTAACTTTCTCTAAGTTTGGATCTACTATTACAGGTATTTTTTTGTTTAAAAAAGCTGTTTCTATTTCATTTTCATTCTCAGTAAAAATTGAAAAACTTCCCTCTAATTCCTTTTCACCCCTATATATTGCTTCCCCATAACAAACTTCTCTTCGTATAAAATTAGGTTTTTCTATTTCTGTTACAATTACATTAAATCCTACTCTATGTAGTTTTTGAATAACACCAGAAGCTAAATCTCCTCCCCCTCTAACAACAACTACCTCTCTCATAGTTTCTCCTTTGATTTTAATTTTTTACAGTCAACTTATAGTCCCCTGAATCTATTTTGTATTTTCCAGACACCTGTACTATATTTTCTGTACTTTTTTCTTCTTTTTTTCCTAATAATGATTTTTTTGATTTTCTTGCTCTAACTTCCATTCCATCTGTTGATAAACTCATATATTCTGTAGAATTTATATCCATTTTATTTTTTGAAATTATACTCATTGTCTCTTTTGAGATAACTTTCACATCTCTTTGGGAGTTCATAACTATCTTATCTTTTGATTCATATGAAGTCAAATTTTGAGTATACATTTTAAGAGTATCAGTATTCAAACTTAAGTTATAAGTCATTTCTTCATTACTACCCAATGTATAATTTCTTACATTAGGATCACTAAATCTTCCATTACCCGGATTATTTACTGACCATTGGGCATAACACTCCTCTTCTTCTGTTGTTGGAAAATAAATGGCTACCACATCTTTTATTTCTGGAGTACAGAAAAAACCTGTATTGCTCTGGGAATAAGGTGTTGTATATGGCATTACATAATATTGTGCTGATGAGCCTAAATAATCTCCTTCACTCAATACATCTCTATTTTGTTTCTTTCTCTTCCCTGATATCTTTTCTAACCCTTTAGTAAAGTTCACTGTCATTTGGGCTATGTTGCTATTTTTTATTATCTCTACTACATTTCCTTCTATTACACTTCCTTTTATCTCTTCATTTGCTATGTAATCATAAACATATTCTTCACTTTTTAGTATATAGTTCCCTTTAAATACTCCACCCTCATACTTTAATTCTCCTGAACTCACAAACCCCATATCTCTATTTTCTGCTTTTAATTTATTTCCACATACCAAGCAACTCAAAGTTGATACTTCATAGATTACATTATATAATTCATCTAGTCCTCTTGAATAATCTCCCAACTTTTCATTCCACTTTATTATTCTATTCTCCCCTTCTACATGCCCTAATATTATTGTTCCTACTTCGGCTATATGAACTCCTAATCCTATATGGGACATTATTCTTACAATAAATTCCCAATCTGTTTCATAATATTGGATTATTAATTTTTTTGTTTCTTTTTTTAAGTTTTTATGATTTGTTAATACTGTTATATCCATTCCATACTTTTTTAGAACTTCTTCTACTATTTCTAAATATGTGCTTCCTATATTTTGATAACTTCTATAATGTTTCACTCGGTCCAGTAGTTCACTTGTTGATAAACTTTCTAGTTCTATTATTAAACCACCCAAATCTTCCTCTTTTGAAAATACTTTCTTTACTATTCCTGAAAATAATCTTTTTTCTTCAAAACATAACTCTAAAATTTGATTGTTATAACTTATATCTCCTGTATATTTCTTTTTTTCTGATTTTAAAAATTTATTCAAATCATATTTTGCTTTATGTTCTTCTTTTATACTTATTTGTAGTTCCACTTTTGTATGACTATTTTCTTTCATTGTCATTTTTAGTTCTTTTATATCATATTCATTTTTACCTAATTTATTTTCTCCTATTTTTATATCTAAATCTCCTATCTCATAATCTTGATACTCTTTCATTTTATTCCCCCTATTTGATTATTAAAATATAATTTTTTATTCTACTGAAAACAAGACAAGACTCTTTATAAACAAATGATTTGCTTCCTTTTTTACATTCTTATCTTCAAATTTTATTTTTCCATAATTAATAGTATAATGTGTTAAACTTAAATTTTTTTTCTTATGTTCTTTTTTATCAACATTATTTTCTTTTTCAATTTTAAATTCTTTAATTCCAAATTCTAATAAAAATCTTGATAAACTTTTTTCCATTATTCAACCTCTTCTATATTAAATAAATGTCTTATTTCAAGAAATATATCACCCTCAGCCATATATGCAACCTTTTGATATTTTACAACTATTTCTAAAAAGCCTTTTTTTATACTTTTGTCTTCATTTAAAATATATTTACCTTTTAGCGATACAGATAAACCACCATTCATTCTTTCTTTTAAATAACCATTTTTTATCAATTTGATCACATAATTTACCGCACCAAATTTTAAAGAATCTTTTCCTTTTATTTCAATTTCATTCTCTTCTTCATCATATTTCATTTTTATATCAAATAACATATCAGTTAAAAATATTTTTTTTACTTCTAATTCTTTTTCTATATTTTTTTTTGTATCTGAAAGTTCATATATCCCTAAAAAAAGATACTTAAATAGATAATATTCTTTATAAATATCTGCTAAATTATTATTATTTTCTAATAATGAAGAAAATTTATATATTAAATCTTCTTCATCAGGTGCTAATTCTCTTTGGAATAAATCAGACCTCACTTCCTCAAATTTTTGATTAATAGTCTCGATGTTTATTAACTTATCTATATTTTTATTTAAGTCCAGTGAAAATACTAGTTCTTCAAATATGGAATCTATTTTTTTTATAATACTATCTTCTCCTGTTTTTTCATAATTTATTTTTAATGTATCACCTGTATATTCCATTTCAAAATTTCTTTCATCTTCTTCTTTTTCAACTTCTACTAATTCTTTAGCATCATCTATTTTTAATACTACTTCTTTATAATTTGTTCTATATTTTCTACTATAGTTTTCTAGTTCCATTCTTCCTCCCTTTCTCTTTATCTCTCACTTATTTTAGTATTTCCACCTGAGAATACTATAGTTATTTTTCCACCTATTTTACACGTTAACTCTCCACAAGAACATAATACATCAACTCCATTTATAGGTAAATGTCCTGCTCCTTTTTCCCATTGTCCACTTGTTTGAATAGAACAGTTCCCATTAGTTCCTTCTACATTACACTTTGGAAATGCTGGTATATTCTTAATAGCAACTCCATCTACTACTGTTGCTATTAATTTCCCTTTCTCTTTACAATTTTGTAAAAAATTTGGTTTCAAACTAACATTTCCTTCTCCTCTACTACATTTTAACACTGCACTTTCAACGACTATTTCTATCCCCGGATCGTCACCTTTTTTTTCTTGCTGTTTATCTGTTGATTTTTGATTTACTCTATATACACCTGTTCTTATTAAATCTTCTTCTCCTCTACTATTAGTTAAGTAACTATATTCTAATTCTTTAGGATCATATTCTCCACCATTTACACTTATTGATACAATTCCTTTACTTTGAGTAGTTTTTACATCTATATATTTTTCTAAGCTATCTTTATACTTAGTTTCTATTGCACTGATTATATTTTTATATAAAAAATATTGACCTTTCAATTCTATTAAAATAGTTGAGTTATTTATTAGCCTATCATCGAGACTCTTTATCTCGACCTCTTTAGTATAAAAACCATCAAATTTTTCTAACATCTTAAATCTATCTACAATCGTTTTTAGTATATCTTTTTTGGAATTTGTCATTGAATTTAACTCTTTATCCTCTGCCTCTGTTATGATTGTTTCAACAGGAATTATAAATTTTTTATTTGGTTTCTCATCTATTTCTCCTATATAATTTTCTGTATGACTTCTTAATGCACTTACTACGTACTCTTCTCTTACGACTTCTCCAAATTCTCCATCAATTTTTATAAATGGATAAAATAGATTTTCATTTACTGCTTCTTTAGGTTCGGACACTCCTAATGTCTTATTCTTTCCTAATGTCTCTACTTCTTTGGTTTTTTTGTATCGCCCCAAATAATAATTTTTTATCTCTTTATTCCCAAATAACTTTATATAACTATCTTGAAGACCTTTTATAATTTTTAAATCTTCTAATATTTTTATACTTTTTTCTCTTTCTTTGAATAATTCTTTTGCAAATTTATTATCACGAACTTTTTCTTCTAATTCAAATATTCCATCTCCATTTTTAAAAGTAAAAGTTTCCTTTAAAGATAGAGATTCACTTCCACGAACCATTATTTTTTCAAAAACTATCACATATGTCCCTTCTGTATTTTTTTCTATAATTACTTTGATTTCTGGGAACTCAACTTTATATTTTAATATAAATATGATATCTTCTGTATTTAATTGGGTCTTTAATTCCAACTCTTTATCTTCTAGTTTCAAAATTGTTTCTTTAAATGTAGCTTGTAAAATTTTATTTGTTAAATATCCTTTTATTCCTTTATTTTCTGACTCTTTATTTTTTATATAACCATTAACCTCTAATATTTTTAAAAAATCTTTAATACTTTTATAATCTAAATATTG
Organism: uncultured Fusobacteriaceae bacterium; assembly: GCA_947038515.1. GTDB lineage: Bacteria > Fusobacteriota > Fusobacteriia > Fusobacteriales > Fusobacteriaceae > JAGNZR01. The sequence goes on along the minus strand of CAMQWJ010000019.1, from coordinate 413 downwards.
CTCTAATAACACCATAATTTCAATCATAGCACCTATTACTACGCCTAATGCAAGCATTGGAACATTTAAAGTTATTATAGCACCTTTCATAACGAATAAAGAAATACCTATAGTAACTTGAGCCAATGCTATTTTTTCTATATTTCCTTTTATTATAGCAGTAGCACGAGAATAAAATTCTATATCTGATTTTATATTTTTTGATTTTGTTAAATCTAGTGATTCTAAATCCACTAATCTTTTTATATTCATTGAATTAAAGGTTACTACTTCTATTAATTTATCTAATTTTTTTAATCCTTCTGGCATATTTCCAGTCTTCAATAATAATTTAAATATTTGACAAATACTTCCATTCAAACCAAATCCTACCATTTTTATCTTTTTACTTCCACCTTTTATTAACTTATCAC
>CAMQWJ010000018.1 GCA_947038515.1 uncultured Fusobacteriaceae bacterium | reverse complement strand
GCTGAAGGTACTTGGTGGGAAGCTGCCCGGGAGAATAAGAATTTGCCAAGTCAAATGGAGAAGAGAAAATCTTAGGGTTTTCTCTTTTTTTTTGAAAAAATTGATATGTTTTCACCTGTTTTATGCTATAATAATAGTACCTTACAAAAGAAAAAACTGAATAATTGTTACTTAGAACAGGAGGAAAAATGAGTATAGTATTAATTCAAATTTTAATTTTAATTATAGGATTTATTATGTTGATAAAAGGAGCAGATTTTTTAATAGATAGTGCTGTAGGATTGTCTAGAAAACTGAAAATTCCTGAAATAGTCATAGGACTTACAGTAATTGCATTTGGAACATCAATGCCAGAATTAGTAGTAAATGGATTTGCAGCCTTTGCAAAACAAGGAGATGTAATTTATGGGAATATAATAGGAAGTAACATTGTTAATATTCTTCTAATATTAGGAATTACAGGTTTATTATGTCCTATATTTATGCCTATAAATACTGTAAAAAAAGAAATTCCAATTTCATTTTTTGCAATTATAATACTTTGGTTTGTATCAAAAGATGGAGTTTTATCTAGAATAGATTCGCTAATTTTATTAGCTTTTTTTATAGGCTTTCTATTATATATTGTAAAACTTTCTAAAACTGGAGCTAAAGAAATAGAAACTACAAATTATTTATCAAATGGAAAAATGTTGTTTTTTTTAATTATAGGATTTGTAGGATTAATTTATGGTGGAAAGTTGGTAGTAGATTCGGCAGTGAAAATAGCAATGATATTTAATGTGAGTAAAAAATTGATAGCTTTAACTATTGTTTCAGTAGGGACTTCATTACCAGAATTAGCTGCTTCAATTATTGCTGCTAAAAAAGGGCAAACAGATATTGCAGTAGGAAATGTTATTGGGTCAAATATTTTTAATATTTTCCTAATTATGGGAATGAGTGGTATGATTGCTCCAGTAAATTATAACTTTAAATTTAATTTTGATATAGTAGTACTTCTTTATGCAACACTTCTTACAATAGGAATAGCTTGTGTAGGAAGACGCTACTTTATAGATAAATATAATGCTTTAATTCTTATTGCCTCGTATGTTACTTATGTTGTATATTCTATTTATATCAGTTAACTAAATAATTGTTTTACTGACAAAATTAATGTCATCTTATTCTTTTTAGTGAAAATGAAATAGGAAATGAAATTTTTATAAAACTTTCTTCTATTGTTTATACTGAAGGATTTTATTATAGTCAAAGAATAGATAAAGATATTTTAAGAAAATATATTGGAAAAAATGATATTTAAGACAGGGGGAAAAATGAATATAGTATTAATTCAAATTTTAATTTTAATTATAGGATTTATTATGTTAATAAAAGGAGCAGATTTTTTAATAGATGGTGCTGTAGGATTATCTAGAAAACTTCAAATTCCTGAAATAGTTATAGGACTTACAGTGATTGCATTTGGAACATCAATGCCAGAATTAGTAGTAAATGGATTTGCGGCCTTTGCTAAGCAAGGAGATGTGATTTACGGAAATGTAATAGGAAGCAATATTGCTAATATTCTTCTAATATTAGGAGTTACAGGTTTATTATGTCCTATATTTATGCCTTTAAATACTGTGAAAAAAGAAATTCCAATTTCATTTTTTGCAATTATAATACTTTGGTTTATATCAAAAGATGGAATTTTATCTAGAATAGATGCATTGATTTTATTAGGCTTTTTTATAGGTTTTCTATTATATATTGTAAAACTTTCTAAAACTGGAACTGAAGAAATAAAGACTACAAATTCTTTAACAAGTGGAAAAATGTTTCTTTTTTTAATTATAGGATTTGTAGGATTAATTTATGGTGGAAAATTAGTAGTAGATTCAGCAGTGAAAATAGCAATGATATTTAATGTGAGTAAAAAATTGATAGCTTTAACTATTGTTTCAGTAGGGACTTCATTACCAGAATTAGCTGCTTCAATTATTGCTGCTAAAAAAGGGCAAACAGATATTGCAGTAGGAAATGTTATTGGATCAAATATTTTTAATATTTTCTTAATTATGGGAACGAGTGGGATGATTTTTCCAGTAAATTACGATTTTAAATTTAATTTTGATATAGTAGTACTTCTTTATGCAACGCTTCTTCCAATAGGAATGGCCTATGTTGGTAGACGCTACTTTATAGATAAATATAATGCTTTAATTCTTATTGGCTCATATGTTGTCTATATTGTATATTCTATTTATATCAGTTAACTAAATAATTATTTTACTGACAAAATTAATCTTGATAAACTATCTAAAGGAGATGACTATATGAAAAATAATTTTATCCATCTTCACCTTCATACAGAATATAGCCTCTTAGACGGAGTTGGGAAAATAGATGAGTATTTGAATCGAGCAAAAGAGTTAGGAATGGAATCAATTGCAATTACAGATCATGGAAACATGTTTGGTGCAGTAGAGTTTTATAAAAAATGTATAAAACAAGGGATAAAACCTATTATAGGAATTGAAACATACTTATCTTTAAATTCTATATATAGTGAAAAAGAAAAAAGAGAGAGAAAGAACTATCATCTTGTTCTTTTAGCTAAAAATGAAATAGGATATAAAAATCTTATAAAGCTTTCTTCCATTGCTTATACTGAAGGATTTTATTATAGACCAAGAATAGATAAAGATATTTTAAAAAAATATAGTGAAGGACTAATCTGTCTTTCAGCTTGTATGAATGGAGAAATTTCTTCATTAATATTAAATGGAAATTTGGAAAAAGAAGTTGACTTAGCAATTCAAAGTTATGTAGATATATTTGGAAAGGAAGATTTTTATCTTGAAATTCAGAGTAATGGAGTGTTTGGACAGGAAGAGTTAAATGAATCTTTGATAAAATATAGTCAAAAACATGAGGTGTCTCTAGTTGCAACGAATGATACTCATTATGTTAATTCTGGTGAACATGAACTTCAAGATATTGTTATTTGTATAGGAACAGGAAGTAAAATAAAAGAAACCAATAGAATGAAAATGGAAAGTGAGGAACTATTTCTTAAAAGTAGAGAGCAAATGTTGAGTGGCTATAAAAATATTTCAAAGGAAATTTTATCAGAAGCTATTTCAAACACAGAAAAAATTGCCTCAAAGTGTAACTTAAAATTAGAATTTGGAAAATTTCAGTTTCCAGAGTACCCTCTTGAACAACCTTTTGGTGACATTGTAGATTTTTTAAGAATAAAAGTTTATGAAGGTTTGGCTATGCGCTATCCTTATGGACTAAATGAAATAATTGTTCAGAGAATAGAACATGAATTGTCAGTAATTAATTCTATGGGATATGCAACATATTTTGTAGTTGTTTGGGATTTTATTAAGTTTGCAAGAGAACAAAAAATTTTTATTGGACCTGGAAGAGGTTCTGCAGCAGGAAGTTTAGTTGCTTATGCTCTGAAAATAACTAATATTGATCCCTTAAAATATAATTTAATATTTGAAAGGTTTTTAAATCCTGAAAGAGTATCAATGCCTGATATAGATATAGATATATGTCAACTTAGGCGTAGTGAAGTAATAGAATATGTAGTTCAAAAATATGGAGTAGAGCATGTAGCTCAAATTATAACCTTTGGAAGATTAAAGGCAAGAGCCAGTGTAAGAGATGTTGGAAGAGTTTTAGATGTACCTCTTTTTAAAGTAGATAATTTAGCAAAATTATTACCACAAGATCTTTCCATTTCAACCTCATTAAGAGAGATACCAGAGGTAAAAAAAATATATATTGAAGATTTAGAAATGCAAAAAGTATTAGAATTTTCGAAAAAATTAGAAAATAGTGTGAGACATGCTTCTATACATGCTGCTGGTATTGTTATTACTAAAAAACCATTAACAGATACAGTTCCACTTTATGGAGATAGTAAAAGTGGTGCTGTGTCAACTCAGTATCAAATGAAAGAAATTGAAGAATTAGGAATATTAAAAATGGATTTTTTAGGTCTTAAAAATCTGACTATTCTTCAAAAAGTAATTAATTATATAAAAGAAACAAAGGGAATAGAGATCAACTTAGAAGAGATTTCATTAGAAGATGAAAAGGTTTATAAAATGCTTTCATATGGAGATACTACTGGAGTTTTCCAATTAGAATCCAATGGTGTAAGAAGATTATTACAAAAATTGAAACCTAATACATTTGAAGATATAATAGCTGTTCTTGCTCTGTATCGACCAGGTCCTCTAGGCTCTGGAATGGTTGAAAGTTTTATAAAGTGTAAAAATGGAGAAGAAGAAATTGTTTATCCAGACCCCTCTTTAAAAGAAATTTTAAAAGAAACCTATGGAGTCATATTATATCAAGAACAAGTTATGAAAATAGCAAATCTTATGGCAAACTATACAATGGGTGAATCAGATAATTTGCGACGTGCCATGGGGAAAAAAGATATAAATATTATGGAAAGCAACAGAACTATTTTCATAGAACGATCAGTAAAAAATGGTTATAGTGCAGAGAAGTCTGAAGAAGTTTTTTTTCTTATTGATAAATTTGCAGGGTATGGATTTAATAAATCCCATTCAGCAGCTTATGGATTAATTTCATATTGGACAGCATATTTTAAAGTGAATTATCCTATAGAGTTTTATGGTGCTCTAATGAGTATAGTAGATGATATGAATAATGTTGCCTATTATGTTGATGATGCGAAACAACATAATATAAAAATTATACCTCCGAATATAAATAAACCAAGTAATTCTTTTATTTTAGAAAATGAAAAAATTTTATTTTCTCTTTCAGGAATAAAAAATTTAGGAAGTGCATTTGTTGAAAAATTAGTTATTGAATTTAAGGAAAATGGAGAGTATAAATCTTATGAAAATTTTGTGAATAGAGCTAAGAAAATAGGATTGAATAAGAAAAATCTCCATTCTTTAATTTTATCAGGAGCATTAGATTCATTACAAGGAACAAGAAAAGAAAAATTAGAATCCTCAGATAAAGTAATGGATTTTGCAGAAAAAAATAATCGTGAAGATGATATTCAACAAATGAACCTTTTTGGAGCAGGAAAAACTATTTTGAATAGATTTACACTACCTAGTTTGGGAGAATTTTCAGAAAATGAAATTTTAGAATATGAAAAGGAATATTTAGGATTCTATTTGACTTCACATCCTCTTGATTCTTATAAAAATATAATTAAAGCATATAAATTAATGGAGTTTTCTGAACTTAGAAAAGAAAATTTGGTGCAGTATATAAAAACATATGGTATAATTAAAGAAATAAAAAAAATAGTAACAAAGAAAGAAGGAAAAATTATGGCCCTTTTTATTCTAGAGGACTATTATAATGCTATATCGATAACTGTTTTTCCAAGAGAATATGATAAATATTTAGATATAATAAAAGAAGGGGTTTCAGTTGTATTGGAAGGAAAACCTACATTAGATACTTATGGTGGTCATGAAACAATAAAAATACAACTTAAATCTATTGCTCCTTTAGATTTAGTTCAAAGAAATAATCGAGATAAATGCTATATTCTTATTGAAGCAGAGGATAGAGCAAAATTTAATACTTTAAAAAAAATTGTATTAAATCATCCTGGAACTACACCACTGGCTTTTGCTATAAAAAATGAAGGTGTTTCAACTATAAAAATTACTAAATATAAAATATCTTTATCAAAACTATTTATAGATGAAGTTTCAAAGTTACTAGGAATAGAGAAAATAGTAATAAAATAAAAATGGAAAAAAGAAATGAAAAAAGAAATGAAAAGATAATTATAGGAGATATTAAATGAAAAAGAAAATTGAAATTTTAGAAAATTTGATGAATATAATTACTAGTGAAAAATTAACAGAACTTAATTATGAAGAGAAAGGACTAAAAATAGCTTTAAAAAGACCTTATGTTATTCCAAATAAAAAAATAGATAATTCATTGAACAATAAAGTTAATAAAATTATTAGTATTGAAGATCTAGAAGAAATAAAAATTCTTTCAGAAGGAATTGGACATTTTCATTCTCTTTCTAGAAGTGGTACTTTAGATTTTAAAATTGGAGACAGTGTCAGTGAAGGGGATAAAATTGGTTATATAATTGCAATGGGATTGAAAACGCCTATAGTTTCTAAGTATACTGGTTTTATTGAAGAAATTTATATTGAAGAAGGGGATATTATAGATTTTAATAGACCTATTTTAAAATTAAAAAAATAATTGCTTTGGAGGATTATAATGAAAAAAATACTGATTGCTAACCGTGGAGAAATTGCTGTTCGGATAATTAGAGCTTGTAAAGAATTAGGTATAGAGACTGTAGCGGTATATTCAACTGCAGACAAAGAAAGTCTTCATGTTATGATTGCAGATGAAGCTGTTTGTATAGGAGAGGCACCAAGTACAGAATCATATTTGAAAATTTCTAATATTATTGCAGCGGCCGAAATAACTGGTGCTGATGCAATACATCCAGGATATGGTTTTTTATCTGAGAATGTAAAATTTGCTCAAATTTGTGAATCTCATAATATAATATTTATAGGTCCAAGATCAGAATGTATAACTCAAATGGGTGATAAAGCTACTGCTAGAACAACAGCAATTAAAAATAAAGTTCCACTTACAAATGGAACTGGAATAATTGAAAAACCTGAAGAAGCACTTAAAGTTATAGAGGAAAAAATAGGCTTTCCTGTAATGATAAAAGCTACTGCTGGTGGTGGTGGGAAAGGAATGAGAATAGCTAGAAATGAAATAGAATTATTTACAAATATGGTTGCAGCTCAAAAAGAGGCAGCAGCAGCTTTTGGAAATCCAGATGTTTATATTGAAAAATTTGTAGATAATCCAAAACATGTTGAAATTCAAATTCTTGGAGATAAATATGGAAATGTGATTCATTTAGGTGAACGAGATTGTTCAATACAGCGACGACATCAAAAATTGATAGAGGAGGCCCCTGCTTATTCTATTCCTACAAAAGTTAGAAAAGAAATGGGACTTGCCGCAGTTAGACTGGCAAAATCAATAAATTATGATTCTGCAGGAACAATAGAGTTTTTAGTAGATAGTGAAAATAATTTTTATTTTATGGAAATGAATACTAGAATTCAAGTTGAGCATACTATCACAGAGATGATTACAGGATTAGATATAATCAAGTTGCAAATAAAAATAGCAGATGGAGAAAAACTAAATATAACCCAGGCAGATGTACAATTATATGGACATGCCATTGAGTGTCGGATAAATGCAGAAAATCCTTTATTAAATTTTGCTCCTTCCCCTGGCATTTTAACTAAATATATTGCACCAGGTGGGAATGGAGTTAGAATAGATTCACACTCGTATCAGGAGTATGAAATTTCTCCATATTACGATTCTATGATAGCTAAACTTATTGTATTTGATGCCAATAGAGAACAAGCAATAATAAGAATGAAAAGAGCATTAGAAGAGTATGTGATTGAAGGTGTTGAGACAACAATTGATTTTCATTTAGAGGTTTTAGAAAATAAGTTATATAAAGAAGGAAAAGTATCTACAAAATTTTTAGAAGATAATTTTTAAAAAAAGAAGAAAGTAAAAAAAAAAGAAGAATAAATATTTAGGAAAGAAATCTTTATAAAAATATTTTTGAGGAGGGTACTATGAAAGAATTAGGAAATATAAGAATTTCAGATGATGTTGTAAAGACTATAGCTGCTAAAGCTGCAAGAGATGTAGAGGGTGTATATAAACTTGCAGGTGGAGTTGCAGATGAAGTTAGTAAAATATTAGGACAAAAAAGACCTACTCATGGGGTAAAAGTTGAAGTGGGAGAAAAAGAGTGTAATATAGAAATCTATCTTATTGTGGAATATGGGTTTAATATAGCTACTCTTTCTAATGAGGTACAAAAAGCTGTTCATAAATCAGTACTTGAGATTACAGGATTAAAAGTAGTAGAAGTTAATATTTTTATTCAAGATATAAAGATTCCAAAGATACAAGAACCAGATGTGGGACAAGAATACGAAGAAGAAGTTTCTTTTTAGGTATAAACTATATATTAATGAAGGCAGGTACTTAAATGAATAAAATATTTTCTTCTTTAGCGTGGATAGTAACATTTTTTCTATCTCTTTTTGGGATTGTCTATATTATTATTCCCGAATTACTTCCCTTTAAATTAAATCTATTTTTAATAAAAATGATATTGTTAAATGTTTGTATAGTATATTTGATTTTAACAATTTTAAAATTTTGCTCTCTTTTTAAAAGAAAAAAAGATTATGAAATAAATGCACCAGAGGGAAAAATAATAGTTTCAACTAGCAGTATAAAAACGTTTGTACTGAAAACATTGGAAAATGACAATAATATATCAATAGTTTCAGTGGAACCTTATAAAAAAGGGAAAAAATTTAATTTGAAAATAGAATTAGAACTTTTAAACAATACAAATTTATCTGAAAAAATTAAAGAAATTCAAGAAAAATTGCAAGATTCAGGAAAAAAAATATTAGGAATTGAGATTAGTTCAGTATCTTTAAAAGTTACAAAAATTAAATTTCTAAACACTGAGGTGCATTAATTATGATTGAAGAACTGATAGCTATCATTTTTCAAAAAAGAAAAAGATATTTACGATGTGTAATAGGTTTTATAAGTGGTCTTTTAATTATAGAATATGGAGTCCTAAAAGCAATTTTTATATTGATAATAGCATCTATAGGGTATATAAGTGGAATCCCATATTATACTACTAAGTTAAAAAAATATAAGAATAATTTTTTTGATAATATAAAAAAATAATAAACTATTTCAATAGAATGTGAGGGGAAAATGAGTAGAAGAGTAACGAGATTGGAATTATTTAAGATAGTTTTTGAAGCAGAGATGAATAATATATTACCTGAGACAATATTAGAAGATTTTATTAGTCGAGATGATATTATTCTTTCAAAAAAAGATATTGAATTCTTAACTTTATATGTAAATGGGATATCACTTCATAATGAAGAATTGAATCTTTTGTTGGAAGAAACAATAGAAGGATGGAGTCTTGAAAGAATAGGTAGTGTAGAAAAAGCATTGCTAAAATGCTCTGCATATGAATTGAAATATCAGGAAACAGGACATGAAATAGTTGTGAATGAAGTAATAGAAATTGCTAAAATATATGGAGATGAAAAAACTCCTGAATTTATCAATGGTGTTCTGGCTAAATTAATAAAAGAGAAACCTTAGTTTATTGGAGGAGTATGAGAAAGGAAAATAGTGAATTTTTAATAAAAGAACCTAATCTTTTAATGAGTTTTTTATTAGAAAAACTAGTTGGAAAAAGTAGAAATAATATAAAGACTTTACTTGCAGAAGAACAAGTTTCAGTGAATGGTACAATTACTAGACAATTTAATCATGAAATAGTTATTGGAGACAAAGTTGTTATTAATTGGACAAAGTCCCGTGATACAAAAAGTTCTAAAAATCTAAAAAATATAAAAATAATTTTTGAAGATGATTATATTATAGCTATTGATAAAGAATCTGGAATTCTTTCAATGTCACCAGGAATTGAGAAAGTTGAAACTGCATATACTATGTTAAAGAATCATGTAAAGTCTATAGATGAAAAAAAGAAAATATTTATTGTGCATAGATTAGATAAAGATACATCTGGGGTTATGATTTTTGCTAAAACTGAAAAAGTACAGAAGTTGCTTCAAGACACATGGAACGACACTATTAAAGAAAGAAAATATTTAGCTTTAGTTGATGGTATAGTTCAGTCTCCAGAAGGACAAATAAAATCTTATTTAAAAGAGAATAAAGCTTTTGTAGTATATTCAACTAAAAGTGAGCTAGAAGGCTCTAAATTGGCAATAACGAACTATAAGGTTTTAAAAATAGGAAAAGGACTCTCTTTATTAGAAATAGAACTTGAAACAGGAAGAAAAAATCAAATTAGAGTTCATATGAAAGAGTTAGGACACCCAATTTTAGGTGATCGAAAATATGAATCAACAAATAATCCTTTAAATAGATTAGGTCTTCATGCTCATACTTTAAAATTTAAACATCCTGTAACAGGGGTAGAAGTTGAGTATGTGTCACCAATGCCTGAAAGTTTTAAAAAAATTAAATAAAAAGATATCTTTATAGAAAAAGTTAAAAAATAAAAATAGAAAAGCTAACAGATAAAGTTCTGGGAGTTTTTCTATTTTTTTGTTTAGTCAAAAAAATAGAAAGTATCTATACTTAATTAGGAAATAAGGAAAAAGGGGGTGTTTTGATTCTAGAAAAAATAATATTGAAAGGAATAGAATTAAAGGCTTCAGACATACATTTAGTTGCTTTTTCCAGTCCAGTTTACCGTATAGAAGGAGATCTTGTAGAGATTAAAGAATTTGAAATATTAGATAATGAAGTGTTAAAAAAAATAGTTTTGGAATTGACTAATGAAAAAAAAGTAAATTTATTAGACCAAGTAAATGAAATAGATTTTAGTATTAAAAAATATAATGTTCGTATGAGAGGACATATATTTAAAGAAAGTAATAGAATAGGAATAACTATCAGGATATTTTTAATTAAAATTCCAAAGTTAGAAGAGATGGAATTTCCCAGTAAAGTTTTTGAAGTATTAACTTCAGAAACTGGTTTATTTCTAATTTGTGGTGCTACAGGAAGTGGAAAAACAACAACATTAGCAGCAATGATTGATTATATAAATAGAAAAGAGAGTAAAAGAATAATTACCTTAGAGGACCCTATAGAATATATTTATAAAAGTGAAAAATCTTTGATAACACAAAGAGAAATAGGAGTAGATACTAAATCTTTTTTAACAGGATTAAAATCAGGAATGAGAGAGGATCCAGATATAATATTACTTGGCGAAATGAGGGATTATGAGAGCATAGAGGGAGCTTTATTAGCTAGTGAGACTGGACATTTAGTTTTAACAACAATTCATAGTAATAGTACCGCAGAAGCAATTGATAGAATTGTAAATAGTTTTCCTTATGAAAAACAGCAAAGAATAAGAGTAACACTTGCTGAAACATTAAAAGGAATAATAGCACAAAAACTTATAAAAAATAGGAAAGGAAAAAGAGAACTAATTACTGAAATATTATTGACAAACTCAGCCTTGAAAAATTTAATAGTTACAGGAAAAACTAGTCAAATAAAGAGTATATTAGAAACTAATATTTCTAATGGAATGCATACAATGGAAAGTTCAATGGAAAAAATGAAAAAAAGAGAAGTTAATAAAATAAATTCATAGAGGTTAGAATAAATATGAAAGAAATAGAAAAACTAAAAGAAACATCTAAAATAGAATTGATTTTAAAAGAATTAGAAAGTTCAGAATTTAAAATTTCAGAGAATATATATTTTGGAGATTTTAATATAGATATAGAAAAAAGTCTAACTAAAGACACACCTTTGATAATAAAAGGATTTAGTGCTATTCTTATTAATGCTGTGGAAATAGGAGCAACAGATATTCACATAGAACCTTTTGAAAAAGAAGTGAGGATACGGTATAGAGTAGATGGTGAGTTGATAGAAATAAAAAAATTACATAAAAATATTTCAGGTTCAATTATTGCTAGGTTAAAAATAATGTCAAATTTAGATATTTCAGAAAAGAGAGTTCCTCAAGATGGAAGAATGAAAATAAAAATTAAAGGGAATATATTAGATTTTAGAATAGGAATAATTCCTACAATTCATGGGGAGAAAGCAGTGATTAGAATTTTAAATTCTGAAATTTTAAATTTAAAATTGGATATGTTAGGATTTAGTCCTATAAATTTAGAAAAAATATTAAATTCTTTCACCAGTTCAAGTGGAATAATTTTACTAAGTGGTCCAACAGGGAGTGGAAAAACGACAACATTAAATGCGATACTTCAACATTTAAATACAATTGAAAAAAATATATCAACAGTTGAAGACCCGGTTGAATATAATATTTATGGAATAACACAGATACAAGCGAGACCAGAAATAGGTTTAGATTTTTCAACAGTACTTCGCCAGTTGTTAAGACAAGATCCAGATATATTAATGATAGGAGAAATTAGAGATTTAGAAACTAGTGAAATTGCTATTAGAGCTGCTTTGACAGGTCATCTTGTATTTTCTACAATTCATACAAAAGATGCACCAAGTACTATTGTAAGATTATTAAATATGGGTATAGAATCTTATTTGATTTCTTCTTCAATAAGTCTTGTAATATCACAAAGATTGGTTAGAAAATTATGTGAGAATTGTTCAATAAAAGATGAAGAATGGGAAAATAAACTGATAAAATTAGGTGTAACATTATTTGAAATTGAAAAAATAAAGGAAGCTAAAGTTAATAGCTCTGAAATAAATTTTTATACATGTTCAAAAACAGGGTGTAAAAATTGTAATAATACGGGGTATAAAGGAAGAATTTCTATCCATGAAGTAATGGAAATGGGAATAGAACTTAAAGAATTAATAGAAAAAAATGGGGTGTTATCAGAAATTCAAAAACTTATAAAAAAACAGAAAATGAAAACTTTGATAGAAGATGGAATTGAAAAAGCAAAAAATAAAATAACTTCATTAGAAGAAATAATAAAAGTATATTATAGATAAAATAAAAAGGGGGAAATATGAAACAAAAAGTACAAAATAAAAGAAAGGGATTTACAATGGTAGAATTAATTGTAGTTGTGGCTATAATTGGAATCCTTTCAAGTTTAATAGTTCCAAAAGTACAAAATAGTTTAAAAAGAGCTAAAGATACAAAAGCTATAGCAACATTAGCAACTTTTAGAACAGCATTTAATTTATATTATACAGAGCAAGGGGAAAAAGTTGTAGAAGGTGGTAGTAGATTAAAAGTGGCTGATTTAAAAAAATTGATTGATGCAGATTATTTAGATAAAAGTTCATTAAAGGTAAACTATGGAGGAAATACAGCAGTAGAGACAACAGAAATAACTTTAGAAGCAGGTTCTGTTATTGATATGGTAACGGAAGTGGCTGAAGAAGATAGAAGTCTAAATATTTTAGTGGATGAGGATGGAATAAATCTTAATTTTTCAAACATAGGAAAAAAAGATACCTCTGGAAAAGAATGGAGTGAATATTGATGAGTGAAATAGATATAGTAGAATATTTAATAGTGGGAATCTTAATTTTAATCTCTTTTAATGATATTAGACATATGGAAGTGCCAGATTCATTGTCTTTTTTATTAATAGTAATAGGGTTATTCAATGGATGGTATAATGGAAATTTTGAAAATAGAGTCTTAGGTATGGGGGCCTATATCATCCCATTTATTTTGATATATGGATATCTTGCAAATCTTTTGAAAAAAGAAATATTGGGATTTGGAGATATAAAATTAGTGATGGGAATAGGGGCAGTAGTAGGTTATAGGGGATTAAGTGCTATATATTTTTTTTTTACAAATAGTTTTGTTTTAGCAGGGATATATTGTATGATAAAAGTTTTAATTCGAAGAAAAAAAATGAAAATATTATTACCATTTGCACCATTTTTAGCAATAAATGCAATAATAACTATGTTTTTTTTATAAAATAATAAAAGTGCTAGGGAAGAGGAGAATAGTTTGAAAAGAAAAATTATCTATTTATTTATTATCTTTTTTAGTTGTAGTATATTGATGGCACAATTAGATAAAATTATCTTGAAGGAATCTAGTGATTTTCGTGATATAATCTTAGGAGATATAGCCAGTGTTTTAAGTCAAGAGAGTGGAGTAACAATACTTGTTGATGAATCTATAAAAAAAAATATTATTGATATATATTTTCCAGAAAATAGTAGTTTAGAGGATATATTACAAAAAATAACATTGCCCAATAAATTAAAATTGAGAAAAATATCAGAAAAAAAATATCTATTGCTCCCTAATAAAAATGATAATGGAATGGAACTATCAGGAACAATAACTACATTAGGTTATGGGGTAGATGATGTAGAAATAACATTATTAAATAGCGGAGTGCCATCTGTATATACTAAATATGGTGGAAAATATGTAATGACAGGTTTAACTCCAGGAACTTATATTGTTAGAATTGAAAAAAAAGGATTTTTAGTAGCTGGAGAATTTGTTACAATTGATAAAAAGAAAGTAAAGTTTGGGAAAGAATTGGAACGGAGTAATGAAAATATAGATATAATAAAAAATGTGAATTTTTCAAATGAAATTATAGGTGAGGTCAGAAATGAAGTGGGGGATACTTTAAGTAGTGAGAAAGTAGAACTAATTAATACAACAGCTGAAGAAGCGAAAATTTTTTTAGATAATTTTAGAATAGATCAACTTGTTGTGACTGCCTTTCCTAAAAGAAATATGTTATTTTTAGTAGGGGATCCAAATCAAATAAAAACAGCAAAAAGTATTTTAAAAGAGATAGATATGGAATTGAAACAAGTTAGAATAAGTGCACAAATTTTAAGTGTTACTGATAATTTGTTTGAAAAATTAGGATTTAACTGGTTATATGGTGAAGGAAGTTTAAGCGAGGACACTGAAAATAATTTGACAATAGGAACATCAAAAGATAATGATTTATTAAGTGGGAAGTTAGAATTAGTAAGATTTTTTAAAAACAAAACAAAATATTTAAATTTTTCCATTGATATTCTTCAAGGAACAGAAGATGTTTCAATAAGTTCAATGCCTTCAATAATGATTATTAATGGTGAGAAAGGACAATTTAAAGTTACAGAATCAACAAAATCAGGAAATAGACAAGTAGGAACAGAGAATACAACTGGTACAGAGGGACTAATAAATTTAGAACCACTTTATAGGGAAGCAGGTATAATTTTAGATGTTATCCCAATAATAAGAAAAAATGATACGGTTCAATTAAAGATATCAGTGGAGGATAGTAATTTTTTGCCTATAAAAACGGAAGGTGAAACACCTCCTAAAGAAACTAGAAGTATAAATACAATAGTAACTTTAACAGATGGAGATACAATTGTTATTGGTGGTTTGAAAAAAATTCAAAGTCTCGAAACAATAAAGCAAGTTCCTATTATAGGAAACATTCCTGTTATAGGGTGGTTGTTTAAAAGTAAAGGAATAGAAAATAAAAGTATGGATTTGTATATTAAGTTAAAAGTTGATATAATAAAGAAAAAAAATACTGAAAAAGTTGAAATGACAGAAAGTAAATTTGAAAATAATATTTTTTTAAAAGTAAAAAAATAAAAAATATTATCCACTAAATGAGGAAAGGAGGCTATGATATAGTTAAAGTATCATAGAAAAATTAATGAATAAATTTGGAAGAATATTTAGTATAAGTATTTATGGAGAATCTCATGGTAAGGGAGTAGGCATAGTTTTAGATGGGGTAACTCCGGGCTTAAATATAAAGAATGAAGATTTTAATCTTGCTTTAGAGAGAAGAAAACCTAGATTAATTGGAACGACCAAAAGAATAGAAGAAGATGTTCCACAAATTTTATCTGGAATATTGAACAATTATACTACAGGTACACCTATTAATATATTTTTTGAAAATAAAAACATAGTTTCAAAAGATTATAAAAATTATAAAGAACATCCAAGACCAGGACATGGAGACTATACAGGAACAATAAAATATCAAGGTTATAATGATATAGCTGGTGGTGGACATTTCTCAGGTAGGTTAACACTTGGGTTGGTTGCAGCTGGAGTTGTTGCAGACAAAATTTTAGAAAAAAAATTATTAAGAGGGATAGAAGTAATGACAAGAGTTTCTAAATTGGGGAAAATCAATTTGTCTGAAAAAGAATGGAGTGAATTTTTAGATGAAAAACTAAATTTAGATATATCAGAAGAAAATAAAAATAAAATAGTAGAAGAGATAGAAAGAGTTTCTGATTTAGGGGACTCATTAGGTGGAATAATTCTGTGTAGAGTAAAAAATTTAAATGCTGGTTATGGGGAACCTTTTTTTGATTCATTAGAGGCAGTTTTAGCTCATGGATTATTTTCAATACCTGGAGTAAAAGGAGTAGAGTTTGGGATAGGTTTTAAAGGGGTTGAGAAGCTGGGAAGTGAATTTAATGATAGAATAGAGAATAGTGATGGACAAACATTAACAAACAATAGCGGTGGAATAAATGGTGGAATATCAAATGGAAATGAAATAGTATTTTCTGTAGCTATAAGACCAACTGCAAGTATAAATAAGGGACAAAATACTTTTAATTTTGAAACAGAGCAAAAGGAAATAATGGAAATAAAAGGAAGACATGATGTAGCTTTTATAATGAGAGTTCCTATTATAATAGAGTCAATTGTAAAGATAGTATTAGCCGATATGGTAAGTGTATCAAATCTTTATAAATAAGAATAAGGAGGTTATCTATGGATAAAGTAGAACTAACTATAGGTAACCTTGTTTTAAGTGTCATATGCATTTATTTTTTTTCCATAGATATAGCAATTTTTTTAATAGTAGGAATAACAATAATAATAGGAATTTTATTAAAAGAAAAAAATATTTTCTTTTATATTATTCCTATTTTATTTATTTTAAGAATTTTATTTTTTACAAGTTCCTTAGAGTTAAAAATAAATGAAAAAGTAAAAATTGAAGCTAAAATCTTGGAAGGTAGGGGGAAAATAAAAAAAATAAATAATAAGTTTTCACTATCCAATGATTATGTAAGAATATCAAATTATCAAGATGGATATTATACAATGGAAGGACGAATAAAAAGGATAAAAAAAAATAAAAAATATAATGAATATGAAATTGAAACTATAATAACTAAAAGTAAAATAAAGAACAAAAGTGAAAATTTATTAGAAAAACGAATAGATAAAATTAGTCAAAATTCAACTAATGAACAGAAAAATTTATATAAAGCAATAGTAAATGGAGATAATGATTTTTTATATAAGAGAGTCAAAATATTATTTCATAAGACAGGAACTGCTCATTTGTTAGCTCTTTCAGGACTTCATATAGGGATTTTACTATATTTGTTTAATAAATTATATTTGTTTTGTCAATTTAGAAAAGTTTGGAGAAATATATTAATTTTAATTTCGATAAGTATATATTTTGTAAGTGTAAGGGAATCCCCTTCTATATCACGGGCATATATAATGGCGATAATTTATATAGCAGGAAATATTTTTTATGAAAATACAGAATTAAGAAAAACACTCTTAATAACATTTATTATAAATGTTTTTATAACACCAAATATATTTAGAGAAGTATCATTTATTCTATCTTATTCAGCAATAGCTGGAATTATATTAATAAAACCAATATTATTAAAAATAAATAAAATTTGTTCTAAAAAAGTAAATAAAGTTATTTTAAAAATAATAAACTATATTTCTTTTACAGTAATATTGCAGTTAGTTTTATCTCCACTTTTAAAATATTTATTTTCAGAATATAGTTTAGTTTCGATATGGTATAGCTTGATAATAACTCCAATAGGTACAGTGTATATTATCTTGTGTTTTTTATCTTTGGTTTTTCCTCTTATGCCATTAACAAATATATGTTATAATATTCTTATAAAAATAATGGAATTTGTTGTATGAGGTGAGAAATGAAAACAGTTAAGAATGAAACAGAAATAGAGTTTCAAGAAAAAAAATCAAAATTTATTGGTTACATAAAACCTATTAATAATAAAAAAGAGGCTGAGGATTTTATAAAAAAAATTAAAAAACAGCATCCAAATGCCACTCATAATTGTAGTGTCTATAGTGTCAGCGAAAAAGGACAAGAGTATTTTAAAGTTGATGATGATGGAGAACCAAGTGGAACAAGTGGAAAACCTATGGGGGAAATATTAACTTATATGGGAGTGACAAATTTAGTTATAGTTGCAACTCGATATTTTGGTGGAATTAAATTAGGGGCTGGTGGTTTGATAAGAAATTATGCAAAAACAGCAAAATTAGCAATTCAAAAAAGTGAAATAGTGGATTATGTCTTAACCAAAAGATATGTTTTAGATTTTTCTTATGAAAAAAGTGAAGAAATTGATACAGTCTTGAGAAATGAAAAGATTGAAATTGAAAAAAAAGAATTTTCAGAAAGAGTAACGTATGTAGTTTCTCTTTCTGAAAATAAAGTTGAAATTATGGAAGGGATTAACGATATAATTTTATTCGAATATTAAGTCTAAATATTCCAAGAAAATTAATGGAAATAAAAGAGATCATAATATTGAAAAAAGTAGGTTTTATACTTTAAAGTGAAAAGACTGGAGGAAGAGATTCCCCCTCTTGATTTATTTATGAAAACCTAAATCAGCAGGATTAATGTCACCAGAGACATAATGAACAGTTCCACCGAAAGATTCAAATTCTTTTCTTAGTGATGAGACTAAGTGGATAAGTCTTACTGTTGCCTCAGGAAGGTTAGTTTTATTAGCACGATTTTTTGACCAAAACTCTAGCACTAAATTACTATCTCCAAAAATTTTAAGAATCTGCTTTCTTAGTGCTATTTTTAGAGCACAATAGAGTCCTAAAAGTTCACCGTAATTATTGGTGGCTTCCATTCCTAGATTGATATTACCAAATTCATTAACTTTTGCTGGGAAAAATTTATTGAGATATGAGGTTCCTTGAAGATTTGTAACTCTAACTTCAACACCTATTTTTCTACCCGTTCCTGCATCGAAATAAATACCTTCTTCAAGAGAAGATTTCAAAGATAGATTATATATTTTCTTTTCTTTTTTCTTTTGAGCTTCGATAGGATTGGGTTGGTAGATACATCCCTCTTTTATCCATGTTTCTGCCTCTTCTAAAGTAGGAAAAGATTTGTAACGACTACGAGTTCCAGAGGTGATTTTCTTACATTCTTCCCAAGATGTTGTGATACTTGATATATTTTGGTCTATTAAAAAATAACAGTAAAATTTTTTTTTGCCTTTAGTCATATTTCTCCTTTAAAACAATTAATATTAAATATAGTATAAGCTAAAAATGTTAAATTGTAAAATAAATTGTTGCAAAAAACTAGAAAATATGGTAAAATTTCTTATAATATAGAAAATTAATTTTTAAGGTAGGTGACACAAATGAGAAAAATACATCCTGAATATGATGTAATAACTGTTGATTGTACTTGTGGAAATAAGTTTGAAACAAGATCAACAATGTCAACAAGAACAAAGGAACTTAAATTAGCTGTATGTGCTAATTGTCATCCGTTCTATACTGGTAAAGCAAAGTTTATCGATGCTGCAGGTAGAGTTGATAAATTTAATAAGAGATATAACCAAGGTAAGTAAGAAAGAAGAGGCAGAAGCCTCTTTTTTTTAAAAAATAATTTAAAAATTTGGAGGTAGAGATGGCAGTAGTAGAAGTAAACCACCCATTAGTTAACCATAAGTTGACAATATTGAGAGACAAAGATACGGATACAAAAGATTTTAGAGAAAATCTTAATGAAATTGCAAAATTAATGGTTTATGAAGCAACAAAAGATTTAAAATTAAAAGAAGTAGAGGTATGTACTCCATTAATGAAGACAATAGGTTATTCTTTACAAGAAAAGGCAATCGCAATAGTTCCAATTTTAAGAGCTGGTCTTGGAATGGTAGAAGGTATAATTTCATTGATTCCTACTGCAAAAATTGGACATATAGGAGTTTATAGAGATGAAGAAACTCTAAATCCAGTATACTACTATTGTAAGTTACCAAAAGATATATCGGAAAGAAGAGTTGTTTTAGTTGACCCAATGCTAGCAACAGGTGGATCTGCTATATATGCAGTAGACTACTTGAAAAAAGCAGGAGTAAAAAACATTGTTTTTATGTGCTTAGTAGCGGCTCCAGAAGGGATAGCTAAACTTGTAGAAAAGCATCCAGATGTTAATATTTATGTTGCTAAAATAGATACTGGATTAGATGAAAATGGATATATTTATCCAGGTCTTGGTGATTGTGGAGATAGAATATTTGGAACAAAATAAAAGAGTAAAAAGTACCTGAAAAGGTGCTTTTTTTTATATATCACTATAATCTAAATTAGAAGATGGAATTTTAAAGAAAAACCATATTTAAACTATCTTTTATTAGAACAATATTGTATAATATAAACTATAAAACTAATTGAAATAATAGGAGAAAAAATGCTTATAAGTAGAAAACTTGCTAGTGAAATAGTAGAAAATCAAAAAAAAAATGGTAAAAAAATAGTATTTACAAATGGATGCTTTGATATTCTTCATGTGGGGCATTTAACATATATGAATGAAGCTAAAGCCCAAGGGGATATTCTCATTGTGGGAGTTAATTCTGATGAGTCGGTAAGAAGACTAAAAGGATTATCAAGACCTATAAATACTGAAAAAGATAGAGCCGAATTACTTTCTGGTCTCAAAGCAGTAGATTTTACGGTGATTTTTGATGAAGATACCCCAATGGAACTTATAGATGAATTAAAACCAAGTATTCATGTTAAGGGTGGAGATTATAAAAAAGAAGATCTTCCTGAAACTATAATTGTAGAAAAACATGGTGGAGAAGTTAGAATTCTTAAATTTGTAGAGGGGAAATCTACAACTAATATAATAAATAAAGTTAATTTAAAGTGATTTAATGGGAGTTATTATGATAAAAAAAATATCATTTGCTGAAATAAATGAGATAGCAAAAAAAATGTCTGAAATAGTTAAAGAAAATACAGTGATAGCTCTGATAGGAGAGTTAGGGACAGGTAAAACAAGCTTTACAAAAACTTTTGCTAAAGGCTTGGGAGTTACTGAAAATTTGAAAAGTCCAACATTTAATTATTGTTTAGAATATAGAAGTGGAAGAATGCCATTATATCACTTTGACATGTATAGATTATCGTCAGCAGAAGAAATATATGAAATTGGTTATGAAGACTGTATTAATAATGGAGGGATTTCATTAATAGAATGGGCTGATATAATTGAAAGTGAATTACCAAAGGAATATATAGAAATAAAATTTTATCATTTGGATGAGGAAAATAGAAATATTTCTATTGAAGTAAAAAATAATGAAAAATTAGAGAAGGAGGTTCTTGAATATGTTGGTTTTAGCTATTGATACAGCCACTAAAATTGGTTCTGTAGGGATTTATTCAAGAGAAAAAGGTATAGTTGGTGAAATTACTATAAATGGTTCTTTGAATCACTCCGAAACTATAATGACCTCAATTGATTATTTATTTAAAATAACGAAAATAGAAATAGAGAAGATAGATTTAATAGTAACCAGTGTTGGACCAGGTTCTTTTACAGGGATAAGAATAGGAGTTGGAGTGGCTAAAGGACTGGCTTATTCTTTAAAAAAACCTATAGTAGGTATAAATGAACTTGATTTAATTGCTTCTTTAAATGGTAAGAGAGATGAAACAAATAAGATAATTTCACTTATTGATGCGAGAAAAGAAAGAGTTTATTATTGTGAATATGAACGAACTAATGATGGAGACTTGAAGAGAAACACAGAATATTTAGATGGTGAATTAGGAAATATATTGGAAGAGTATAAAGATATAAAAACCTTATATTTAGGTGACGGCAGTATAATTTATAGAGAAAAAATAAAAGAGATAGTTAAAGAAAATGCAAGCTTTTATGACAAAAGTTTATCAATTCCCCGGAGTTCAGCATTGGCAGAACTAGGGTTAGAAAAGAAAACTGAAAATATAATGTTGTTAGAACCTTTTTATATAAGTAAAACTCAAGCAGAGAGAGAGAAACAGCAGAAGAATAAAGAAAATATAAAATAGGGAGATTATATGAAATTAAATAAAAAATATAAAAATTTTTTAACTAAAAAAAAGTGTTTACTCTATGCTTTATTATCTATATCTGTACTAACAAATGCAGAAAATAGGGTAGAAGTAGATTTAAATAAAGAAATATTAACTTCAACAGAGGGACTTATTGTAAATTATGGTGAAATGAAATTAAATGTTTTAAATGCACGGAGAGATTTAAA
The DNA here is from genome assembly GCA_947038515.1 of uncultured Fusobacteriaceae bacterium. GTDB lineage: Bacteria > Fusobacteriota > Fusobacteriia > Fusobacteriales > Fusobacteriaceae > JAGNZR01. Next base: position 9,449 of record CAMQWJ010000018.1, on the reverse strand, counting down.
AGCGAACAAATTATATTTGGAAGATAGATTTAATGCAAGAATGTATCATCCCATGGGTCGATCTTATTTTCAAGCTAAAAGTGGAGTTGTAGGAATGGATGGTTCCACAGGAGAATTTATAGATGGCTATGGAACCATGGAAGTAGGGCGAACGACAAATGCAGAATATCCAAATGATAAAATCTATTTTGGAGCTCCTAAAATAGACTATAAAACTGGTATTGCCATAATGGAAAATGGTTGGATAACAACAGACCCTCTTATAAATATAAGTAAGGATCCTAATAAGGCAGGTTATTATTTGTTGGCAAATAAGTTAGTAGTAGAACAAGATAAACAGATTACAATAACAGGTGGAGACTTTTATAAAAGTGGAAAAGATTACTTACCTTTTTCAATTCCTTGGTATAGAGTAAATATTAGAAAAGATTCAAAAGTTCCACTTTTTCCCATGTGGGGTGATGAAGATGACTATGGCTGGACAACTAGTGTGGGAGTCCTATATGGAAATAGTCAAGATAAATTAGTAGGAGGATTTGCTCCTAAATTTGGTGATCAAGCTGGTTTTATGATAGGTCGAATGGAAAACTGGTATAAGTTTGATAAAATAGGAACTTCAAAATTAAATGTTACAGATTGGTTAGTACATAAAAAAAATAATGATGTGGATAATAGATATAACTTTGGTTTTCTTCATGACTATGAAGGAGAAAAAGGAAATTTTAATCTGAATGTAATATCTTCAACATATAATATGATTTCAGGTTTAGATGATAGCATAAGAGATTTCCAGGATGGAAAATTATGGGATAGCTATGGAATAGATCCATTGAACCCCGGTGACAGCCTAGAAATGTATTCTTTAGATACCTCGTTGAAAGGACTTGGAGAACGAAAAGATATTACTCTTCAGGGGAAAGTAAAAAGAGTTAGTGATAGACAACCATATGAAATGATGGTTTATGACTATATTGATGATGGAGCTTTGAAAGATTATTCTTTGATAACAGATATTAAGTTGTATAAGGAAAATGAAGATTATAAAATTGGTGGTTACTATAATTATTTGGATGTAGTTAATCCAGGGAATTCATTAACCTCAGATAGATCACGAGAGGAGAGTTTTGGTTTTACGGCTAACGATAAAAATAATAATATTTATATTAGTTATGATAAAATGAATAGAGATAAGTATAGACCATTATCATTTATAGAAAAAAATTCTGATTTGAAACCAAACCAACTTTTGAATATGGAAAATAATATAATGGCAAGAGCAGATTATACTTTAGTAACTATTCCTGAATATGATACATATAATTCAGAAAATATTAAAGTGAGAGTAGGAAAATACTCTTTAAAAAATGATTGGGAGATATCGGCAGATTATCAAATGAAAAAAGTAGAAACAGAATTATCTCTTTTAAACGATAACTTTAGAGGATTAGTTGCAGGAAACAATCTAAGAGACAAGCAGTATAATCGTTATGAAGATATAATGGGGGAAAAAACATTTGAGAATAGAGGTGCTGTAACATTTGAAAATGAAGGTTACGGAATAACTCTTGCAGGTGGAAATTCACGTGAAATTATAAAAGATAGAGAAGGATTTTATAATGACAATATAGGTTTAGGAATAGGATATACAGAATATGTAGTGAATTCAGAATATGCTGAGTTAGGTCTGAGTAAAAAAGAATTTAATAGTATGTTAGGTGAGATAAAAATAGGTGGAAATTTAAGATATGATTCATATTCAAAAAATGAGATAAATGGGAAAAAAATAGAAAATGGTAAAAAAGATTCATTGAGACAGCAATTAGAATTAGGTCATAAAATTAAATTGAATGAGTCTGGAGAGGGTAATCTAGAAAATAAATTTGGATATTTTTATCAAAATTATTCAAATAAAAGTGTAGTATTACAACATAAAAATAATATAAACAAATTTACAGAAGAACTAAAGTACGAGAATGGTAATCTAAAGCGTTCTTATATTGGTGAATATTCAATTAATGATAGGGCAAGTACGGGAAAAAAAGAAAAAGAATACTTAAATCAAAAAATTAATTGGGATTTTACAGAAGATATTGGTATAAATGTCTATTATGATAGTAATAAAAAATATACTGATAATAGAAATAATTCTAATAATATAGTGACCAGTAATTATAATAATTTAACATTAGAAAATTATGGTGGTAACTTAAGATTAGGAAGAAATAACTTCAGATATGGTCAGCAAAATTTATCAAGTAAAATATACGGTATAGCAGGTGTTGATAATTCTAATGAGAAAATAAGAGAAAATATTTATAGTTACTCTTATAAATTTCAAAGTGGAGACGAAGTAGGGGTAAGCTATAATAGTGCTACAGATAGAAGAACAAATGAAGTGTTAAGTAAAAAAGAAGTAGATATAGAAAAGCAATTGTACTCAGTAAGTTATAAAGATGCTGGGAAAAGATATGATAATACATATTCGGTATCGTATGGAAAAAATATTTATGGGATTGAAGAAAAAATGTCGACAGATGTATTTGGAATTGGATATTCATTCTTAGATAAAAATCAAGATATGGAATTTAATAAAATATATGCTGCACAGGAATTTTTGAAATCACCAGAAGAAGTAACAACAGAAGATATGGATAGAGTAGCAATTTTAATGAAAGAAAGAGCCAGTCAAAATAATAAAAATTCTACAAATTTTGATTTAGAAAGTGTTTGGAAAAGACCAGTAGCTTTTACAGGTGATTATACAAGAAAATTTAGTTTTAATACTTCGATAGAACGGGATAAAGCACGTTATGAAAAAACGGATGATTTATTAAGATCTATTAAAAATTGGAACATGACACTTGGATATTCACAGAGAAGAATAGGAGTGGGCTATACTTATAGCCAAGAATCAGGTTGGGCAAATAAGAATGGAAAAAGTGAATGGGGTAATATAAGTAAAGAACATTTACTTTCGTTGAATGCTAAAATTGGAAAACCTAGTGAAGGGTATAGAATTACAACATATGGAAAATTAGAAAGAGAGGCAGGAGTTCAAGATGATAAACCAGCTTTAGGTTTAGGAATAGAACTAGGAAAAGAAATGGGATATTATGAATGGTCAGTGGCATATTTACGTGAGTATAGTTATAGTACGAAAGACTATGAATGGAAAGGGGCTCTTCAGTTTACCTTGTTGACCTTCCCAGATATGCCAATATTTGGAATAGGTAGTAAGACAAAAGCAGGTGGAAGTGGAAAAACAAGTTTAACAACTTCACTGTTTGATGGAATCCAAGCTAAAGATGTGGATTAATAATAAATAACTATTTTTGAAATCTTGTAATTAAAGTTTAATAAAAAATTGGGTAATAAGAAAAATAAAAGGAGGTATTGTTTATGAAAGTTATACTTAAAGATGGTAATGTTATAGAGTTTAATGAATCAGTGAATATGTTTCAAATTGCTAAAGAGATAAGCAATAGTTTAGCTAAAAAGGCAGTTGCTTGTAGAGTAGAGGGAGAGCTTCAAAATATGTCATTTGTCCCTAATGGTGATGTAAAAGTAGAATTTATAACAGCTGAAAGTGAGGAAGGGGAAGAGATCATAAGACATTCAACAGCACACTTGATGGCAGCAGCAGTTATGCGTTTATTTCCTAAAACAAAAGTAGCAATAGGACCAGCGATAGAAAATGGATACTATTATGATTTTGATCCTGTAGAACAATTTGGAGAGGAAGACCTTGTAAAAATAGAAAATGAAATGAAAAAAATAGTAAAAGAAAATATTAAAATTGAAAGATTGGAAATGACAAGAGAGGAAGCAATTAAACATTTTGCTGAAATGGGTGAAATATATAAAGTTGAATTAATTGAAGCTATACCAGCAGGAGAAACTCTTACTTTGTACAAGCAGGGAGATTTTGTTGACCTTTGTCGTGGACCTCATGTTCCATCAACAGGATATTTAAAAGTATTCAAATTGAAAAATTTAGCAGGTGCATATTGGAGAGGAGACTCAAAAAATAAGATGTTGCAAAGAATATATGGTCTTGCATTTTCTGATGAAAAAAAATTAAAAGAGTATCTGATATTTTTAGAGGAAGCTGAAAAAAGAGATCATAGAAAAATAGGAAGAGATTTAGATTTATTCTTTATGAGTGACTATGGACCAGGTTTTCCATTCTTTTTACCTAAAGGAATGGTAATGAGAAATATACTGCTTGATTTATGGAAAAAAGAGCATTATAGAGCAGGGTATGAGCAGATATTAACTCCGATAATGTTGAATAAAGAGTTATGGGAGACATCAGGGCACTGGTTTAACTATCGTGAAAATATGTATACTTCTGTTGTGGATGATAGTGAGTTTGCAATTAAACCAATGAACTGTCCTGGAGGAATACTTGTCTACAAACATGGGATACACTCTTATAGAGATTTACCGATTAGAACAGGAGAATTAGGAACTGTTCATCGACATGAATTTTCTGGAGCGCTTCATGGTTTGTTTAGAGTTAGAACTTTTACACAAGATGATGCACATATTTTTATGACACAGAATCAAATAGAAACTGAAATAATAGGAGTAATTAATTTAATTGATAAATTTTACAGAGGATTATTTGGATTTGAATATGAGATAGAGTTATCAACAAGACCAGAAAAAGCTATTGGAAGCGAAGAAATTTGGAATAAAGCAGAATCAGCTTTGGAAAAAGCATTAAATACTATTGGAAGACAATATAAAATAAATCCAGGGGATGGAGCTTTTTATGGCCCTAAATTGGACTTTAAAATTAAAGATGCTATAGGAAGAACTTGGCAATGTGGAACAATTCAGTTAGATTTTAATTTACCAGAAAGATTTGATTTAAACTATGTAGGTGAAGATGGAGAAAAACATCGTCCGGTAATGATTCATAGAGTTGTTTATGGTTCTATTGAAAGATTTATGGGGATATTGATGGAGCATTATGCAGGAGTTTTCCCAATATGGTTAGCTCCAGTTCAGGTTAAGATTTTAACTATTAATGACGAGGTAGCCTCTTATGCTGAAATGGTTTCTGAAAAACTAAAAGATGCAGGGATAAGAGCAGAGGTAGATTCAAGAACAGAATCAATAGGTTATAAAATTCGTGAAGCGAACGGGCATTATAAAGTGCCAGTTCAGCTAATTATAGGAAAAAGTGAAGTGGAAAATGAAAGTGTAAATGTAAGAAGGTTTGGTTCGCAAGAGCAAGTTTCTTTCTCCCTAGAAGAATTCATTAATAATATTGTGGAAGAATCAAAAATAAAATTTAACTAAATTATGAAAAATAGGAGTGATTGTTGTGGCTGGTCACAGTAAATGGAATAATATTAAACATAGAAAAGGTGCGCAGGATAAGAAAAAAGGGAAAATTTTTACTAAATTAGGACGAGAGCTAACAATGGCTGCAAAGGAAGGCGGCGGGGATATAGAATTTAACCCTAGATTGCGACTTGCAGTAGAAAAAGCAAAGGCTGCAAATATGCCTAAAGAAAATTTAGAGAGAGCTGTTAAAAAAGGAACTGGAGAACTTGAAGGTAGTGAATTTTTTGAAATAAGATATGAAGGATATGGTCCAGAAGGAACAGCATTTATAGTAGATGCTGTTACAGATAATAAAAATAGAACAGCTGGAGAAGTTAGGGCTGCTTTTACCAAAAAAAATGGAAATTTAGGAACTGATGGAGCTGTTTCTTGGATGTTTAAAAAGAAAGGTGTGATAAGTGTTCCAGTAGGAAATTTAGATTTTGATGAAGTTATGTTGGATTGTTTGGAAGTTGGAGCAGAAGATTTAATAATGGAAGATGAATTTTTCCAAATTATGACAGAGCCTAACAAATTAGGAGAAGTATTAAAGTTGTTAGAAAAAAATTATAAGTGTGAAGAGGCTGAAGTGGCAATGATTCCAGATAATAAAGTAATGATTACTGATTTGGAAATGGCTAAAAAAGTTTTAATCCTCTTTGATGCTTTAGATGATTTAGATGATGTTCAAGAGGTTTATTCAAACTTTGAAATTTCAGATGAAATATTAGAGCAAATGTAGAATTATATTAAAAAATAGATTGAAAAAAATTAAAAATTGTAGTATCATATGAAAAAGTTCTAATTTTTTTTATGGGGGGGCAAAATTGAAAATACAGGAAATTGAAAAGTCATTAAAAAGATTTTTAAAAAAGAAAGGAAGTTTTTCAGCAGCATTATTGGTAATGTTTCTAATATCAGGGACAATATCATTAGGTGGTGTAGAGTCTGTAATAGAAATTAATGGAATTAAAGGAAATATTTTAGTAAAGATTAAACAAGAAAGAGAAAAGATAAAAGCAAAAATAAAAGAAAATGAAAGTAAAATATCAAAAGAAACAGCGATGTTTGATACTTTGGTTAAAGAATGGGATTTTTATGGAAAGCCACTTGGGCAAAATACTCAGGTGTTTTTTACATATGATAAAATAAATAGTGGTTCAGGAAAAGATAGAACAAAAGAGGAATGGAGTCCAACAATAGATGCTATAGTATCATCAGGACTAAGTAGTGATGTAGCTTTAGATAAAGTTATAGCAGGGGTTGGAACAGTAGTAGATAGTACTACATTTAGGGAGACAATAGAAGTATCTGCTCAGATTATTCCTTTAGTTCCAGAAATACCAGTAATTAATAAAGATATTAATGTTAGCATAAATAATCCTCAAATAGGAGGCATAGAGATACCAAATATCCCGGTATTTAATATCCCAGGAGCATTACAAGTTGATCAGATAACTGTTGATCCAGTTAATGCACCCAGTTTTACTGCGCCAACTATAACAGCACCAGATACAGTAGCTTCTATTGAGGTAACGCCTCCAGTAATACCTATTGTAAATGTGCCAGTAGATAGAAATGTGACTGTAATGGCTCCAAAAGCCCCAGAAGGATTTGTACCTAGTCAAATAACTCCTCCAAAAGCACCAGGGATACCAGTAATAGTACCACCAACATTGCCTAGTTTAACTACTAGTATTGTTTCTAATGGAAATGGTACCACGAGTGCAGTGTTTAATTTTAATTTAGCTAATGGAGTAATTGAAATGGTATCAATAACAGGAGGAGAATTTAAAATCCAAAGACCAGGTGATAGGAAGTGGCATTATAATTTTACAAATTATACAGGAGTAAATTCTTTTTATTATCAGACTACAGTTATTTCCGGTCCTAGTCTACCTTCTGGAAATGTGTTAGCGAATGGAACTTGGAATATTTCAACTATTGGAAATCAAATGTCACCAGAAAAATTAGGGTTTCAAAAATTAGTAGGAGATACTTCTGCTGCTACAATGGTTAGTAATGCTAATTTTTTATATACAAATACAGGTACAAGTTATAACTTACAAGAATTTGCTCATTTGGACATACATGCTGCTGCCCCAGTAGCAAAGGAACGTGCTAAAGTGCTTTTAGGAACTGCAGGACTTTCTAATCAAGCTGAGATAATGGCTGCATTTGATGATGGCGTAAGAATAAATCCAGCAGGCTATTCAACCACAGAAAATTCTAGTATTTATACATGGATTAATAGTGGAAAGATTGTAATTGAAGGAGCTAATGGAATAGTAACTAATCATTATGATCATTCAAATAATCCAGCATTTAAAGCAATGGCAATGAATACAGGTGAGATATTTTTAGTTCCGTATAAAGATGATAAATTAAATAAGGATAGAAACAATGGTGTTTTTGGAATGTCATTGGATGGAACAAAAGTACACCATGTAATGTATAATAGTGGTACAATTGATTCTTATACTCTAAATTCTTTTGTTTTTTTATCAGCTACAGCGAGTGCAGGTAGACCTCTAAGTGTTGTAAATAGAGGTGAAATAAAGCTGATGGGTGAAAATTCAGCGGGAGTATATATAAAAACAGGTTCTAAAAATCAGTTTGAATTTACCACTGAAGACTTTGTACTAGGTACAACAGGTAGCTATAAGCCTATTGAGATGTATGGAGATAAAAATATAGGGTTATATATAACTGCAACTAATTCTACAAATAATAAGGGGAATTTTGCAGTGGATATAGGAAGTGCCAATACAGGTAACCAAATGTTTGATACATTGGTACATAATGGTTCAGACTATACAATGGGAGATAAGCTTACAAATGTTAATGTAAATCCTACTGGAGGAGCTAATACAAATATAGAAGGAAGTTTTGGAATATTATCAAGTTCAAATCTTGCTTTAGATTCACATCAAATAAGAATATATGATAAGACAGAATCAAGTGTAGGAGTAACACCTATGAATGGTGCTATTCTATCATTAGGGGCTGGAAATATAGAACTTAATGGTGGAACTAAAAATATAGGTTTATATATATCAGGAACAGGTACTAATACAGGAAAAATAGATACAACTGGTACATTGAAAGTAACAGGTGGACTCTCGAATATAGGAGCATATACATCTGGAGCTGGCAATGATATAAAGGTAAAAAAAATAGAGGGAACAGATTTAACTGATTCAATATTCCTTTTTGCAGGGGAAGGAAGTAAGATAGAGAGTACTGATGGAATATCTATGGTAGGGAAAGTATCTGTAGATGCCGATTCAACTAATAAAAAAGATTCTGGAGCAGCATTTGCAACGGGAACTAATTCTGAAATAAAAATAAATAAGGTAAGTTTGGATCCTACTGTAAATATTTCAGTGACAGGAGCAGTTCAAACTGATACAGGAGATGCGTTAGGATTTGCCTTAATGGCAGATTCAGGTGGAAAGATAGCAGCTCAAAATAATAATATAGAAGTTTTAAATGGTTCAACAGGAATAGCTTCAATAGGGACAGGTTCAAATGTAGATTTCACAGGTGGAAGACTAAAATATGATGGAAATGGATATGCAGTTTATTCTGATGGAGTTGGAAAAATAGATTTATCAGGAGCAACAATTGAATTATATGGAAAATCTACTGCTTTTGATTTAGATTTAAACTTAGGAGCAGCTGGTCCAATCCAATTAGATACTAACACAAAGATAAAAGTAGAATCTAATGATGTAATAGTTTTTAATTTGAAAAATGCTAATAATCTAAATACTACAGGTTTAGAAGCAAGTATTGAAACATCGATAGGAACAGGATTAGGTGGAGTAAATTTATCTAATTTAATAGAAGCAGGAATAGGAATAGATAAATATAAGACGGCTGCAGTAGACGGAGGGAGTATTACTGTAGGAAGCTTAGATAGAACAGGTACAGGTGCAGCTGGAGAAAGTACAGCACAAGCTGATGGAAACTTTTACTACAATAGATTCTTGGGACAAAGACTTGCTGCGACGACTACTACTGGTAGCACAATATCAGCAGTATTAAGTAATGAACAAGGAGAGAAATATAATAACCAAGTAGTAGGATTTGAGATGAACTCTAGTAGT
>CAMQWJ010000017.1 GCA_947038515.1 uncultured Fusobacteriaceae bacterium | reverse complement strand
AAATACTCCTTCTAATTTTCCGTTTTTATATTTTTTTTCCTCATCTAACTTACCATTTTCAAAATAAGTTCTATGCACTCCTTCTCGTTTTCCATTTTTATAATTGCTTTCCTCATCTAACTTACCATTTTTATAATTGCTTTCCTCATCTAACTTACCTGAGTCATAATAATAATCTTTATATACTCCTTCTAATTTTCCGTTTTTATATTTTTTTTCCTCACGTAATTTACCAGTGTCATAATACTCTTTAAATACTCCTTCTAATTTTCCGTTTTTATATTTTTTTTCCTCATCTAACTTACCAGTTTCATAATACTTTCTAAATACTCCTTCTTCTTTTCCGTTTTTATAATTCTCTTTCTGCTTTAACTTACCACTGGCATAATAAATTCTACGCACTCCTTCTAATTTTCCGTTTTTATAATTTTCTTCCCTCTCTAACTTACCTGTATAATAATAATATTTGCATACTCCTTCTTTTTCTCCATTTTTATAATTTAATTTCCACCTTAGCTTACCACTAGCATAATAAGCTCTATCCACTCCTACTCCTTTACCATTCTTATAATTTTCTTCCCTCTCTAGCTGACCAGTTTCATAATACTCTTTAAATACTCCTTCTTCTTTTCCATTCTTATAATTTTCGTCCCACTTTAACTTACCATTGGTATAATAACCTTTATATACTCCATCTCGTTTCCCATCCTTATAATTTGCTTTCTCTTGTAACTTACCACTGGCATAATAAGCTCTGCGCGCTCCTTCTTTTTCATCATTTTTATAGTTTTCTTCAGCCTTTAATTCCCCAGTGTCATAATAAGTTCTATACACTCCTTCTTTTACATCATTTTTATAATTTAACTCATTCTTTAACTTACCTGCGTACTCATAATATCTAGCCACTCCATCTCGTTTTCCATTTTTATAATTTTCTTCACTCTTTAACTTACCTGTGTCAGAATAATATTTAGCCACTCCATCTCGTTTTCCATTTTTATAATTTTCTTCACTCTTTAACTTACCTGTTTTTAAATAACATTTATATACTCCTTCTTCTTTTCCATTTTTATAATTTAATTCCTGCTCTAATTTCCCATTATAATAATAAAGTCTAGCCATTCCGTCTCGTTTCCCATTTTTATAATTCAATTCACTATTTAGCTTACCTGTATAATAATAAACTCTAGTCACTCCATCTCGTTTTCCATTTTTATAATTTTCTTCCCTCTCTAACTTACCTGTGTAATAATAATATTTAGCTTCTCCTTCTTCTTTTCCATTTTTATAATTTCCTTTACTCTTTAATTTTCCATTGGAATGATTTTCTTTGAATTTTCCTGTATAAGGAGTTGTACTATTTATTTCAAACTTTACTCCATTTCGTTCCTGTAAAATATCTACTGCTTTTCCACAACCTATTAAAAATAGTAACAATGATAATGATATTAACTTTTTCATTTATATCTCCTTTTTTTTATAGTATACATTATTTTTTTAGAATTCCTCTGACTATAACCTCATTATCTCTTTACTCAGAATCAGAAAGAAGATATGCCTTATAAATTTGCTCTATTGCTCGAACACAACTTCTTTTTATCCTATCATTTTCTTTTTTATTTTTGCTTTTCATTGCCTGTTCTAAAAAACCTTTGTAGATAAAAATTTGACTTTGATTCAAGGAATAAATATGAGATGGAGATATATATTTATCTTTAACCATTTTTCCTATAAGATATTTGTTTCTTTCTTTTAAACTTAATTTTAATAGCATAGGATAGAATTTTGAAGAAAACTCTTTAATTTCTTCTGGAAAAATTTTATAAAAATCTTTCAGTTCATAATATTCATTTATTTTATTTGTTTGGAACTCAAAAGATGAAAAGAATATTGAATGAAATATTTCAGGCTCTTGAAAAGAACAATCACAAAAAAATCTCCATACTAAAATATTTTCTTCATAACTATTTTTAGCATTTTTAACATAACTTTCTAGATTTTCATTATATTGTTTTAAATATTTTAAACTAGATAAAAAAATTAATTCTTCAATTTTTTCAAAATATAAATATATTGTTCCACTTGTATATCCCGCTTTACTTGCTATTTTTCTTATTGAAACACCTTTTACTCCCTCTTCATCTATTAGTTGAGTAGTTGCTTCTATTAATTTTTTTTTCACATTAACTTCATTTGATTTTCTCTTCATAAACAAACCTCATTTTCTTTATATTTATCATTATTCTAAAGTTTATCATTTTTTTTAATTAAAGTAAACCTTCATTATTTTTTCAATCAAAATAAACCTTCATTATTAAAAAATTTCAAAAAAAAATTAAAAAACTAAAAAAAAAAATTGACTTTTGTCTTTATATAAACTATACTCTCATTAACATAATCGCGATTAGTAAAAAATTAAATAGAGAGGTGAAGAATGAAATTAGAAATTGGTAATTTTTATGTTGAAGATGTTCAGTTCGGAAAAACAAGTTTTTACTCGAACAAAATTTTAACAATTAATAAAGAGGAAGCTCTTGCTCTTGTTAATGAAGATGATCATATCATATTCTCTGATATTATTATTGCTCGACCTGGTGAAAGTAAAAGAATCGTTCCTATTAAAGAAGCGATAGAAGCTCGAGTAAGACTTGATGGTAGAGCAATTTTTCCAGGTGTCACTGGTGAATTAAGTTCTTGCGGTGAAGGAACTATTCATGCTCTTAAAAATATGAGTATCATGGGTGTTGGAAAACATTGGGGAAGTTTTGGAGATGGAATAGTTGATATGTCAGGTGAAGGGGCTAATTATTCATATTATTCAAATCTTATCAATGTATGTCTTGTAATTAATACAGATGAAGAATTTGAAAGATTTGAGCAACAGAAAAAAAACAAAGCTATCAGATGGGCTACAATGAAGCTTTCTGAATATATTGGGGCAACAGTAAAAGAACTTGTTCCTCAAGATGTTGAGACTTTTGAACTACCTCCAATCACTAAAAGAGAAGAAAAAGTTCAAAAACTTCCTAGTGTTGTCTACATTATGCAGCCACAATCACAAATGGAAGAATTAGGATATAATGATTTATTATATGGATGGGATATGAATAGAATTTTACCTACTTTTATGCATCCTAATGAAATTTTTGATGGTTCTATTATTGGTGGATCATTTATGCCATGTTCATCTAAATGGTCAACTTATGATATGCAAAATTCTCCTACAATCAAAGGACTTTATGCTGAACATGGTAAAACAGTTAATTTTTTAGGTGTTATTATGTCTAACTTAAATGTATCCCTAGAACAAAAAAATAGAGCTGCTATATATGTTGCTCAAATAGCTAAATCTCTAGGAGCTGACAGTGCTATTCTTGCAGAAGAAGGATACGGTAATCCTGACGCAGATTTTATAGCTTGTTTTGTAGCTTTAGAAGATGCTGGAGTTAAAACAGTTGGAATTACTAATGAATGTACTGGAAGAGATGGACGATCTCAACCATTAGTTGCTTTAGATATAAAAGCTAATGCTATTGTTTCTTGTGGAAATGTTTCTCAACTCTTAGAATTACCTCCTATGGATGAGGTTATAGGTGAACTTGCTTCTATAGGAAGAGATGGCCTTTCTGGAGGTTGGGAAGGGGATGAAAAATTAGGACCTTCTGTTAGAGAAGATGGCTCTATTCTTATTGAAAACAACTGTATGTTCTGTGGAGACATGGTTGTTGGTTGGTCTACTAAAACTGTCAAAGAATTTTAAGGAGGTATTTTATGAAAAAAGGAATTCTTTATATTAATCAATTTTTTGCAGGAATAGGGGGAGAAGAAAAAGCAGATTTTCCACCTGAGTTAAGAGAAGGGGTTGTTGGACCTGGATTAATGTTCGCAAAAAATTTAAAAGATATTGAAATTACTCATACTATCGTTTGTGGTGATAATTTTATGTGTTCTAATACTGATGAAGCATTAAAAATTATATTTGATCTTATTAAAGATTTAGAAGTTGATTTTCTATTTGCAGGTCCTGCTTTTCAAGCTGGACGATATGGAGTGGCATGTGGAACAATAGGAAAGGCAATTAAAGAAAAATATAATATTCCTATTTTCTCATCTATGCATGTAGAAAATCCTGGAGTACAACTTTTCAAAAAAGAATTTGTTATTTTTAAAGGAAACAGAAGTGCTGTTTCTATGAAAAAAGATATTCAAACTATAACAGATTATGTAAATAAAATGACAAGCAATGAAAAACTTTATTCAGCTGAAGAGGAAAACTACTTTGGTCAAGGGATAAGATATCAAGTTTTAGGAAGTGAAACTGGTGCTTCACGTGCTGTTAAAATGCTTCTACAAAAACTTTCTAATGAAGAGTTTATAACTCAACTTCCTATTCCTGAATTGGAAACAGTTCCAATTGCTGCACCTATTAAAGATTTAAAAACTGCTAAAATTGCTATTATCACCACTGGTGGAGTTGTTCCATCTGATAATCCTGACAGAATACAATCAGCTTCTGCAACAAGATGGGGAATGTATGATATAAGTAATTCAGAATCTCTAGAACCAATAATTTACAAAACTATACATGCTGGATTTGACCCTGCTGCAGTAGATAAAAATCCTGATATATGTGTTCCATTAGATGCTCTTAGAGCTTATGAAAAAGAATCAAAAATTGGTTCAGTTGATGATTATTTTTATACAACAGTTGGAACTGGAACTACTGAAGCCGAAGCTAAAAGAATGGCTGAAGAAATACTTGTTCATTTAACAAAAAATAAAGTCGACGGAGTAATAATGACTTCCACTTGAGGAACTTGTACTCGTTGCGGTGCAACGATGGTCAAAACAATAGAAAAATCTGGGTTACCAATTGTTCATCTGGCAAACCTAATTCCTGTTGCCAAAAGTGTTGGATCAAACAGGATAGTTCCTACTATTTCCATTCCTTATCCTTTAGGAGACCCAAATACTTCTCTAGCGGAGCAATGGAAACTGAGATATCACAGAGTCGGTGTTGCTCTTGATAGCTTAACTAAAGATATTAAAGAACAAACTATATTCACTGTTAAAATCTAATTAATATTATTTTTAATCATTATAAAATCAAAATATACAATGCCTTTAAATTATTACCAGTTATTAATGGAGGGGGAAATAATGAATAAAAAATATAGTAATACAGTTTTTTTTGTCTCAATAAGTATTTCTTTAGCTATAGTTTTATGGGGATTATTATCCCCTTTAGCTTTTGAAAATATTTCAAACTGGCTTTTTGCTACTATTTCTAAACAGTTTGGATGGTTCTATGTTTTATCCATGGCAATTTTTCTTTCTTTTTCTGTATGGATAGCATATTTTAGTAGATTCAAAAATATAAAATTAGGAAAAGATGATGAAAAACCTGAATACTCAATGTTTTCTTGGTTTTCAATGCTTTTTTCTGCAGGAATGGGAGTTGGATTAATTTTTTGGGGAGTTGCTGAACCTTTAAATTATTTTCTAAATCCTTTAAATGCAGTCTCTGGAAGCAGAGAAGCAGCCATTTTTGCTTTTAATAAATCTTTTTTACACTGGGGGGTCCACCCTTGGGCTGCTTATTCTACTATTGGTATGGCACTTGCATATATGCAATTTAGAAAAGATCAAAAAGGTTTAATTAGTTCTTTACTTATTCCTCTATTTGGTGAAAATTTTGGAAAAACTATTTTAGGAAAAAGTATTGACATTTTAACTATTATTGCTACAGTTGCAGGAATTGCTACCTCACTTGGTTTAGGAACTTACCAAATAAATAGTGGTTTAAACTATATCTTTGACATACCGAATTCTTCTTTTATACAAATAATAATAGTTTTAATTACAACTATTATTGTAATCATTTCTGTTTCTACACCGTTAGAAAAAGGTATAAAATTAATTTCAAATTTAAATATTTATTTATCAATAATTTTATTAATTTTTTGTTTCTCAGTTGGTCCAACAGTTGATATTCTTAAAACCTTCATTGATGGTATAGGAATCTATATTTCTAATATTATTCCTAACACCTTTTCTATTGGTGCTTTTGAAGATAATAATTGGTATGGAACTTGGACACTTTTTTACTGGGCTTGGTTCATTGCTTGGGCACCATTCACAGGACTTTTCATAGCTAGAATTTCAAGAGGGCGAACAATTAAAGAGTTTATCACAGGTGTTTTATTAGCTCCTGCTTTGGTATCATTTGTTTGGTTTTCAATTTTTGGTCGTATAGCTATTAATTCTCCTTTATCTGTTATGAAAGAAGCTATTGTCTCTACTCCTACTGCATATTTTGTTGTAATGGAACATTTTCCATTTGGAGCTTTAGTTAGTGTTTTCACAATAGTTTTACTCTTTACATTCTTTGTGACTTCAGCAAATTCAGCAACTTTTGTTCTTGGTATTTTATCTTCTGATGGTGATTTGAATCCCTCAAATAAGAAAAAAATAATTTGGGCTTTATTACAAGCTGGTTTTGCTCTTTCTCTTATGATTGGTAGTAAAAATGGTTTACAAATGTTACAGACAGCTTCTATAACACTTGCATTCCCTTTTTCTTTCATTATGATCCTTTGTGTATTCTCTTTTTATAAAGAATTACAAAAAGAAAAAATTTAAAATTTTATAATATTTTATTTAACAAATCTCTTTACGACACAATTCATTCGTGTTATAATAAACAAAAATAAGTAATAGAATTCACTTTGTTTTTACAAGGGGAATTCTTTTTTTAATATTTTTTATAAGGGGGAGGAATTATGAAGGCTAGATTATCAAAAAAACAAATTTTTAATAATGCAGAAAGAGATTACCATAACTTTGAACGTATACACGCCACTCTTCTTGAAAACCATGAAAAATACCGAAAAGAATATGGACGAGATGAAACAGAAGGAAATTTTAAAAAGCAAGAAGATTTTTCTAAAAAGAGACTTAATGATTTAAAAAAGAGATTTGAAAAAGCAAAACTGGATATGGAATAAAATGAGTATTTTCGATTTTAATGAAGCTAAGGTAACAATACCTAGAATTTTAAAATTGGCTCTTCCTGTTGTTGGTGAAATGTCACTTTTTATGGTGATTTGGCTCGCAGATACTGCTATGGTAGGTCGCTACGGTGGACATACTGCTGTTTCTGCAGTTGGAATTTCTTCTGAAATTTTCTTTACTTTTACAAATGTTTTTATAACAATGGGACTTTGTATTGGAATAACTTCACTTATTTCAAGACTTCTTGGAAGTGGACAATCTGAAAAAATAGAAAATATTACCAATTTAGGTCTTAAAATTGCTTTTTTTATTTCCATAATTATCACTCTTTTTTTCTTCTTTTTTGCAAAAGATATTCTTTCTTTAAACAAAGCTCAAGGAGAAGTTTTAAGATTAGGGACTACTTATTTTAAAATTTGCTCTTTCATTATTTTTTTCAATGTTATGCGAAATACTTTAACTAGTGTTTTTATAGGGTTTCAAAATACTAAAGTACCACTTTTAACAGCTGGTATCATTAATGTAGTTAATATTACTTTTAACTACTTATTGATTTTTGGAAAATTTGGATTCCCTGAATTTGGTGTTGCAGGTGCTGCTATTTCAACTCTTTTAGCAAATATTTTTGGATTTTTCTTTATTTTATCTCAAACTAAGAGACTTCCATTCCCAGTATCATATAGATTTTTATTTTATAAAAATAATTTTTCTGAATTAAAAGAACTTTTAAAAATTTCACTTCCTGCAACTCTACAAGAGGCTGCTTTTAGAGTTGGACGACTTATTGCTGTTTCAATGGTAATGGCTCTTGGTAGTGTTTCATTTGCTGCTAATCAAATTACTCTTGCAATTGAAGGACTTTCTATTATGCCAGGATATGGTGTTGCTGTTGCTTGTAATACTCTTGTTGGTTTTAGTATTGGACAAAATAATATTCCTAAAGTTAAACAATACCTCTTTTATTCAACAATTATAGCAATATTATTAATGTCTATACCTGGATTATTTTTTTATTTCACACCAACTTTCTTTATAGAGGTTTTTTTAGATCCTTCTCAAAAAGCTTCTACCCCAGGACTAGAAACAGTTATTAATTTAGGAGCTCAATGTCTTAAAATTGCAGCTTTTGCTCAAGTTTCTACTGCAATAGCTATGGTGTTACAAGGGGGATTAAAGGGTAGTGGAGATACAAAAACTCCTATGTTTATTGTTCTTTTTTGTAACTGGTGTGTAAGACTTCCTTTAATAACTTATTTTATTTACTATAAAAAATCTTCTCTAACTTTTTTATGGTGGATCATATGTCTTCAATGGACGCTTGAAGCTATCATTGTTATAGTTGTTATTTATAGAAGATACTTTAGAGAAAAAACTAGTAAAATTTCTTTATAACAAAAAAAGTAGTAAAAACACTGATTAAATTTCAGTCTTTTACTACTTTTTTTAAGTTAAATTTCAAGTTTTTTTAGATTGTTCTTTACATTTGTAAATTGCAAGTTTAATTACAAAATTTTATGATAATCTATACCTCAAGGTCGTACATACCATTTGATGTTTTATAGTCAAATTTCTTCTTGGATAATTATTCATCCAATGTTCTATTCTTTACACGTCTTTTCTAGTTTATTTAATTCTATAACAACAGATTTTTTTTAAAAGGTATTTTTTTACTCTCACTAACCTATTTTTATTTAAAACTTATATCCCATTCCTAGTGTTACATTAATATTTCTATTGTAATCTTTTGCAAATTCAAAGTCTACTCCTGCTGAATATATCATTCCATTTATTTGCTCATACTCTAAATCATATGATACTTTTCCAGCAGTTCCTGGTAATTCAATTCCTTTAATTTCAAATTTACTTCCGTTTTTATCTTTTCCTATAATATTTCCTTCTAATGATTTTTCTTTGTTACCTAATGTATTTATTACCCCTACTGATATTATACTATTTAGTTTTCCTCTACTTAATAGTACTTCTTTTGTAAAGTCTATACCTATTTCTACATCTGCTGTATTACTATTTGCTTTATCCACTTCTATTGACAATTGACTCGGTGTATAACCCTCATTTACTCTATCTTGTGACACATAATAGTAGCTTAAACGTATTTTAGGTTCTACTTTCCACTGCTTATCTGATGCTAATAGATATTTTGCTTCTACAAATGTATTGAATGAGTTTATATCATATTTATCACTTGTTCTAAAAGAATTATATTCATTTGATACTCCTCTTTCAGCTGTAGCTGAGGTATACTGATAACCCAATCCGGACATAAGTTTAAATTTATTTATCTCTGTCTTTATAAATGTTCCTACATACAATGAATTTCCATCTATTTTACTTGTTCCTTTAAAATTTATATGCTGATTATTTCCTCCTAAGACTAAACCTACTGATGTTTTATCTGAAACTCCATACTCTAATGTTGCTAATCCACCTATTGTATTTGTTGTTGTATTGTAATTTCTATGATCAGTATCAAAACCATAATAGTTTTTTCCTGAAGCTTCATTATCATTTTTTACTCCTGTATAAATTGCTCTTCCTTGAACTAGCCATTCTTTAGCTTCTGGCTTTATTGTTAAGTATGACATATTATCTTCAAATAATTTCAAACTATCTCTTGATGATTTTAGTGTGTAAGCATATGGATTATTTGCATAGATTTGATCTAATACTGTTAATAGACCACCTAAAGATTCTTCAAAAGTCTTTCCTGTACTTCCATTTACCGTTTCTAAGTATGAGTCACCAGCTACAGAGTCTATTAGAGTCGTATTTGCTAAAACTCCTATCTCTCCTGAATTTACGATGGATTTATACACTTCATTTAATCTATTATATAATTCAGAGTCATTTACTACTGGTGTACTTGGTTCTAATGGTGTTCCTGGCACTACTGGTGTGCTTGGTTCTAATGGTGTTCCTGGCACTACTGGTGTTCCTGGCACTACTGGTGTTCCGGGTCCCAATGGAAGACTTTCTTTTACTGTTATAGTAACATCTTTTCCATCTGCTGAAAGTTTAGCATCTAAAACTAATGAATTAGTTGTCAGATGATCACTATCTTTCCACCATGAATCATTGGTGTTTTGAGTTATTGTTGTTCCACCCATAGAAACAATTGCATTTTTTCCAAGTCCATTTAATCCAATAACTAAGTTTCCACCTGTTGAATTTAAGGTTCCTGTATTTTCATAAAGAGCATGACCTGTTATTTTTCCGTCAGTATCCACCTTAGTTGGGTCTACTCTTAATGTTAAATTTCCACTTTCTAAATTAATACTATCTGCATCTGTAACTTTAATAGTTTCAAATAGAGTTACATTTCCATTTGTATTAATTGTTTCAAATCCTGATATATTGTGTAAAATATTTAAGTTTGTAGTTGTTTTAGTTGTAGTGTTTTGCCCTAAACCTAAAGTATCATTGTTACCTAAACTGCCATTTAAGACCCCATTTATTTGAGTAGTATTATCTAGTAAAAGAGTGTCGTTTCCATCTCCTAAATTCACACTACCATTGATAATAGAAGTACCATTTAAAGATATCTCATTATCTCCTGAATCTCCTTTTATAACTGTAATATCATTCTTAAATCCACCACCATTAAAAATCGTATCTGTTGCTGTCAATTTATTAGTTCCCTCTAAATACACAGCGGTGTTATATCCATTAACAATACTTCCTGTTAGAATTGTATTTTGATCAATAACAAGAGCACCTTTATCTACTCCTGCACCATTTATTATTAAATTATCTACTCCTATTAAATCAGAAGAGAGTAAAGAACTATCTTTTCCTGTAACTGTTCCATTCATAACAGTTTTTTTGTTTCCATCAGCTAGTGTTACTTCTCCACCAGTTCCATTTCCAATTGTACTTATTTCTCCAGAATTATCAGTTTTTAAAGTAATCATAATTCCATTATTATTCAAATTTGCACCAAGATCAACAATAGTTTCCCCGACTAGTATTCCATAATTATTAAGAGAGGAAAAATCACCTTTAATAGCTTGGTTAGAACCTTTTATAAGCCCACTATTTATTATGTTTCCTATAGTTTTTCCACTCAAACTGTCGCTACTTATTCCATTTCCTGAATTCTTATCAAGGATATTACCATTAGAATCAACAACATTACCAGATATATTACCACTATTTATTATATTTCCTATAGTACTATTACTAATATTATTAAAACTATAGCTACTTATTCCATTTCCTGAATTCTTATCAAGAAGACTACCGTCAGAATTAACAACATTACCAGATATATTACCACTATTTGTTACATTCCCTATACTACTGTTACTACGAAAACTATAGCTACTTATTCCATTTCCTGAATTCTTATCAAGAATACTACCTCCAGAATTAACAACATTACCAGATATATTACCACTATTTGTTATATTTTTTATACTACTACTACTACCACCACGAAGACTATAGCTACTTATTCCATTTCCTACAACACCTCTACTACTACCACCATCAGAAATAACAGTATTACCGAATATATTACCACTATTTGTTATATTTCCTATAACACTAATACTGTAGCTACTTATTCCATTTCCTGAATTGGACTCCATACCACTACCATTAAGAGCAGCAATATTACCAAATATATTACCACTATTTATTATATTTCCTATAGTACTATTATTAATATGATTAAAACTATCGCTACTTATTCCATTTCCTGAACTATTACCAATAGTACCACTATAAATAACAACATTACCAGATATATTACCACTATTTACTATAGTTCCTATAGTACTACTACTACCATTACTGTAGCTACTTATTCCATTTGCTGAACTGACACCAACAGCATCACTATCAACAACAGCACTACCAAATATATTACCACTATTTGTTATAGTTCCTATAGTACTAGTACTACTTATTCCATTACCAGGACTAACATTACTACTAGTAACACTTGAGATCGTTCCACTATTTGTTATATTTATTCCTTCTCTTTTTAAATCAATCCCATTTCCTTCTGTTACTAAAATACTTCCTTCATTAACAAAATCTTCTACTACATCTATTCCATACCCCATACTTGCACTAATCACAAAAAGTGAAGTTATAAAGCTTATTCTTTTCAACCGATTATTTAATTTCTTTTTTTTCATAAAACCTCCTTTTTTAATATTTTTTATAATAGTATCTCTTCTTGCCTTTTATATAAAAAAATAATAATATTAAATAATGGTATCTAAAATGTAAAAAGATACCATTAATTTAAAAAAAAATATATATACAACTTAGCCTTGTTCTTTACATTTTTAATATTTTTTTCAGTTTATCAGTAAAAGTTCTTTTAGCTTTATAGTTTTTATCTTTTAAACTATCGTCAAAAGATTTTAATAATTCCAATTGTTTTCCACTTAAGTCAACAGGTACTTCTACATAAACTTCTACAATTTGAGAACCTACCCATTTACCTCGTAAATTAATAATTCCCTCACCTTTCATATTCAATCTTTTTCCTGTTTGAGTTCCTGGAGTTATTTTTATACTTTTCTTTCCATTTAGAGTAGGTACTTCTATTTCTCCACCTGAAGTTGCTATATAGTAGCTAATTGGAACTCTACAATATATATCACTTCCATCTCTTTCAAAGAATGCATGTGGTTTTACTTTGATGAATATGTATAGATCTCCATTCTCTCCACCATCTCTACTGGCTTCACCCATTCCACTAATTCTTAATTTTTGTCCACTTTCGATTCCAGCAGGTATCTTTATAGTTTTTTCCACTGCCTCATTAACAATTCTTCTTCCATGACACGTACTACATTTCTCTTCATAAATCTTTCCTGTCCCATGACAAGTTCCACAAACTTCTTCAGATTCTATGTTTCCAAACATTGTCCGTTGAATTTTTTTAATTTTTCCTTTTCCATTACACTTACTACATTTTGTAGTTTTACTTTCTGGTTTTCCACCTGTTCCGTGGCAAGTTCCACACTGGCCCTCTCTCTTATATTTTACAGTTTTTTCTACTCCATGAGCTGCTTCTTCAAGTGTAATTTCCACTTGATAGCTTAAATCTTCCCCTGGTTCAGGTCCACGTCGACGATTTCCACCACCAAAACCACCTCCAAAAAATGATCCAAATATATCGCCTAAATCTTCTCCACCAAATCCTCCACTTCTATAGTTACCACCACCGCCGCCACCTTGCTCAAAAGCAGCATGACCATATTGATCATATTGTTGCTTTTTAGTTGAGTCTGACAAAACTTGATAAGCTTCATTTATTTCTTTGAATTTTTTTTCTGCCTCTACTTTTTCTTTATCTGTTCCATTTCCAACTTTATCAGGATGATATTGCATAGCTTTTTTTCTATATGCTTTTTTTATTTCAGATTCAGAAGCTCCTTTTTCTGTCCCTAATAACTCATAGTAATCTTTTTTAGACATTATTTCTCCTCATTTCATAACATTCTAGATAGGGGAATAGCTAAGCTATTCCCCTATCTGCTCTTTATATTTTACACTGTTTTTCTATTTTAGTCTACTATTTCAGCTTCTTCAACATCATCTTTAGGTTTTTCTGCTGTTTCACCTTGCTCTTCATTTTTTTTATACAAGTCTTCTGCTAATTTATGAGCAATAGCTGATACTTTCTCTATTTCTGCTTCTATTGTTTCCTTAACATCAGAATCTTTAACGGCTTTTAATCCTTCTAAAGCTTCTTCTAAACTTGTTTTTACATCTTCTGGAATCTTATCTCCATTATCTTTAATTGTTCTTTCTGTTGTTGCAATTAATACATCAGCTTGGTTTCTAACTTCTACAAGCTCTTTAAATTTCTTATCTTCTTCTTCATTAGCTTTAGCTTCTTGTATCATTCTTTCAATATCATCTTTTGAAAGATTAGTAGAATTTGTAATAGTTACTTTATTTTCTTTTCCTGTTCCTAAATCTTTTGCAGAAACATGAACAATTCCATTAGCATCTATATCAAATGTTACTTCTATTTGAGGAACTCCTCTTGGTGCTGCTGGAATTCCATCCAATGCAAATTCTCCTAATTTATGGTTATCAATAGCCTTAGGACGCTCTCCTTGCACAACACTTATTGTTACTGCTGGTTGGTTATCAGCAGCAGTTGAGAATACTTGAGATTTCTTAACTGGTATAGTTGTATTTTTATCAATTATCTTAGTAGCTACTCCTCCTAAAGTTTCGATTCCTAGAGATAAAGGGGTAACGTCAAGAAGTAATATATCTTTAACATCTCCCATAAGAACTCCACCTTGAATTGCTGCACCTGCTGCAACAACCTCATCTGGATTTATACTTTTATTAGGTTTTTTTCCAAAGTATGACTCTACCCATTCTTGCACTGCTGGTATTCTTGTACTTCCACCAACTAATAGAACTTCATCAATTTCTGATGGATTTAATCCTGCATCTGCCAAAGCAGTTTTTGCTGGACCTTGAGTAGCTTCTACTAAACTTCTTGTTAACTCATCAAATTTTCCTCTTGTAAGTCTAGTCTCTAAATGCTTAGGACCTGTAGCATCCATAGTTATAAATGGAAGAGAAATTGGAGTTTCCATCATTGTAGAAAGCTCTTTTTTGGCTTTCTCTGCTGAATCTTTTAGTCTTTGGTATGCCATTTTATCATTTCCTAAATCTATTCCTGTTTCTTTTTTAAATTCCTCCACTAACCACTTAATTACAACATCATCAAAATTATCTCCACCTAAATGGTTATTTCCATTAGTAGCTAAAACCTCTATAACTCCATCAGCTATTTCAAGAACTGATACGTCAAATGTTCCTCCACCAAGATCAAATACTAATATTTTTTCTTCTTTTTTCTTCTCAAGTCCATAAGCTAGAGCAGAAGCTGTAGGCTCATTTATAATTCTCATTACTTTTAATCCTGCTATTTCTCCAGCATCTTTAGTTGCTTGTCTTTGAGCATCATTAAAGTAAGCAGGAACTGTAATTACTGCCTCTGTAACAGTTTCTCCTAAATATCCTTCTGCATCAGCTTTTAGTTTTTTAAGTATCATTGCTGAAATTTCTTGTGGAGTATATGCTTTTCCAAACACATTTGCTTTATAATCGCTTCCCATATGAGTTTTAATAGATTGAATTGTTGAAGTTGGATTTGTTATAGCTTGTCTTTTTGCTATTTCTCCTACTATAATTTCACCATTTTCTTTTATATTTACCACTGATGGAGTTGTTCTTGCCCCTTCTGAGTTTGGAATTATTGAAAAGTTTCCTCCCTCCATTACTGCTACACATGAATTTGTTGTTCCTAAGTCAATTCCTATAATTTTTGCCATTTTGTTTCCTCCTTAAAATATCTTTTAGTTTTTTATAATTAAATTTAATTGTTACTTTTTTTATGGTTGGTAATCTCTTATTTTTTACAAACCTTTACCATTGCTGGTCTTATAACTTTATCTTTCATTTTATACGCTTTTTGAAAAATACTTATTATTTGATCATTTTCATGATTTTCTGATTCTTCTACTGCTACTGCATGATGTAATACTGGATCGTACATGGCACCTTCAGAATCTATTTCTTCAACACCCTCACTTTTTAATACTGCTTTCATTTGAGACAATGTCATTTCTACACCTTTTACAAGGGAATCAAAGTCTTTAGTTTCAATGGAAGCTATAATACCTCGCTCTAAATTATCTATACTATCCAATAATTTTATTATTATTTTCTCAGAAGCATATTTTCTTAACTCTTCCATTTCCTTCTCTTTTCTTCTAGTAAAGTTTTGAAACTCAGCATTCTTTCTTAAATAATCTGCTTTTAATTCTTCATTTTCAGCTTTAAGTTTTAATAATTCATTTTCTTTTTCTTCTGTTTCTTCTGTTTCTTTTTCTACATTTTCCTCAATTATTTCCTCAACAACAATTTCCTCTATTTCTTTTTGTGTTTCTTTTTCTAGCTCTTCTGAAATTATTTCCTCTTTATTTTTTCTTTTTTCAGATTTCATATCTTCTATCATCTCCTTTATTTTAATCCTACTTTTTTATTTTATTCTATTTTTTCTTCTATTTTTTTTATAACCTCTTTAACCTCATTTGTAACAAATTCAACAAGTGCTATTGTCTTGGAGTATGCCATTCTTTTAGGTCCTATTACTCCAATTACTCCTTCACTATCTCCCATTTTATAGAGAGAATATACAAAGCTATAATTTTCTAATCCCTTTATCTGAAGTTCATCTCCAAAAATTACATTTACAGCACCATAATTTTTTTCTTCTTTATTTATCATTTCTTCAAATAAAATTTTCACATTTTTATTATCATTGAATAGTTTTAAGATTTCCAATGCTCCTACTGTATCTGTATTAACTATTCCCTGAGCATTATCCATAAATAATTGACCTGTAACATCTTGAGATATCTCATTACTTATAGCTTCTGTAATCTCTTTAAACTCTTCTCCTTTCGTTTTAAATAAAAATTCTTTAAGCTCTTCTTGTGAAAATTTTTCATTATTTATCTCTTCTGATAACTTAAAAACTTCTTCTCTAGACATTTTTTTATCTAAAATTATTTTTTTAGTTCTTATTGATTTATTCTCCATAACTATGACTGCCATAACTAAAAAATCATCTAAATGAACCAATTCTATTTTTTTAATTTTCTCTTTACTCTGATTTGGTTCAATTGCTATCCCTGCATAATTTGTAAGTTTAGATAGTAATGAAGAGGTTTTTTTTAGCATCAAATCTAACTCACTAACTCTTTGTTCATAGATATTTTTTATATTAAATTTTTCTTGCTTTGTTATTTTTTCAATTTCAAGCAGTTTATCTAAATAAAGTCTATATCCTTTGTCAGTGGGTATTCTTCCTGATGAAATATGTGTCTTTGAAATATAACCCATATCTTCTAAATCAGCCATTACATTTCTAATCGTTGCAGATGACAAATCAATTTCATACTTCTTTACTAAAGCTCTTGAACCAATTGTTTCTCCAAAAGTTAAATAGTAATCAATTACTGCATTCAATACTAATTTTTCTCTTTCTGTCATCTTATCACCTTCCTAACTTCCTCATAGCAGATTAATCTTAGTGTTTTTCACTTATTAGCAACCGCTGTTCTCGAGTGCTAAAAATATCATACAACTTTTTTTCATTATTGTCAACTTTTTTTTTACAAAATAAAAAAAACTAGAACCTATCTTAATATTCTAGTTTTTTCTATTATTTCCTTTTTCAACTTCTCTTTTTGATAGAATTATACAACGTTTCTACCAGTAGTCCTGAAATATTATTTCCCCAAAATATTCCTTCATTAGTATATGTGTAAAAATCTTTTTCTAAAATTATATATTTCTTTTCAACTAGAGATAATAGAACTGGATAAATATCAGAATAGTTGTTTCCACATATTTCTTTTATTTTTTCTAATAATACTTTTTTATATTGAGTAACCCCTGATAAAAGTTGAAGTTTCTTTTTAATTTCAGAATCAGGAGAATAAAAAGTAATAAATTTATTTAAATTATAAATCTCTAAATTTCCAACTCGTCCCCCTGCTCCAATACCAATCGGAATTAAATCTTTAAGTTCATGAACATTTTTTATATAATTATATTTATCTCTTCCTGAAGTTATTTTTGTATGTTCTAAAATTTCATACCCATTCTTTAAAGAAAGCTCTAAAAATTTATGATGTAATTTTTTATCAAGTTCTATTTGATAATCAAAATTCTTATCTCCATTACTTAAATCTGTTGCTAAATTTGAACCTTCATGTATCATAAGAGAGTAAAAACTAGAACTATCAACTTTAAGTTCTGATAAAATTTTCACATCTTCCTCCACCTCTTCCACAGTCTGATCTAAATAATTATATATGATATCTATACAAATTAAACCAGAAAAATTATCTCTAATCTCTTTAATTTTTTCTATGACTTCTTCTTGCTTATAGGTTCTATTTAACACCTCTCTACCTCTGTCAGAGAAAGTTTGAATTCCTATGCTAAGTCTATTTACTCCATAGTTCTCCATAATTTTTAGCTTTTCAATAGTCAAATTATGAAGAGTACTTTCAAAAGTAAATTCATAAATATCAGCCAAAATAAAGGATTTTCTTACTGATTGTAAAATCTTCTCTAATTGTAATGAATTATAAATTGTTGGAGTTCCTCCACCAAAAAATAAAACATTAAATTCTTTTAATTTTATATATTTCTTTCTACCTAATTTTTCAATTTGTCTTATAAGGTAATTAGTATACTCCTCTAAATTATTATTAACTTGTTTTCTATTCATATTGCAAAAAGAACATATTTTATCACAATATGGTGTATGAACATATATTCCACCCTCTTTCTCTACAGGCACAGAATTTAAAATTTTATAATATGATAAAGGGGTAGCTAATTTTCTTTTAATTTTTGATGTTATTATATTTTTTACATCATGATGTGATTTTAATCTAACATTAAACATTTTTTGTTTCTCCTTTTAGTGTTTTTAATTTAAAAATATGGTAATTTACAGCAATAAAAATTATTATCAAAAAAGTACGTCCGATTATGGATGTCATAGAGAAAAAAGCTTTCCCCATTCCAAGAGTAAGGATAACCAAAGAAATTATTTTGTTTTTTAAAGTTATCCCCTTTTTTTCTTGATAATCAGAAATATATTTTCCAAAAATCCTATTATTTATTAATAAATTATGAATTTTTGGTGAACTTCTTTCAAATAAAAATGAAGCTAAAAGTAAAAAAGGGGTCGTGGGAAGTAGGGGAATAAAAATTCCCACAACTCCTAAAAATATAGAAATTGTCCCTAAAATGAAATATATTTTTTGTTTTATAATTAAATCTCCTTTTTTTATTTTATTAAGATTTCATCATTATAAAATAAAAATAAAGCGTTGTCAAATTTTTTGTTATACAAAAGTAAAGAATAAAAAATATTTTGACTTACATAATATTTTGTGTTATAGTTGTTTTTGTAAATTAGATTCCATATTTATATAAATTTTATTTTAAATTCAGGGGGGAATATGAAAAAATTATTAATTTATTCGTTTATTATCAGCAATTTACTATATGCTAAAGATATCCAATTAGGGGAAAGTCAAATTATTTCAACAACAGGTTTCGAAACTAATTTAACATCTGAAAATAAAAATGTAAGCGTCATCACAAAAGAGGAAATCCAAAAAAAAAGCTATGAAAATGTTGAGGCAATATTACGAGACTCAAATAATGTCAATATAAAAGACACATATTTTGGTCCAGTAGTTGACATAAGAGGAAATGGTCAAAGAGCAATTACTAGAGTCAAAGTTTTAGTCGATGGAATTGGTATTAATCCATTAGATGATGCTATGGGATCTTTGCCGCTCAATACTGTTCAGGTATCTTCTATTGAGAGAATAGAAGTAATTCCTGGTGGTGGTTCTGTTCTTAATGGTTCTGGAACTGCTGGAGGAGTTGTCAATATAATTACAAAAAGTGATAGTAAAAAAAATTATCTAGGAATTGATTATGGAAATTCCTCTTTTGCAACCAACCATACTAGTATTTCAACAGGTTATAATTTAACTGATTGGTTATATGCCAATATTGGGTATAGTTATAAAGAGGGCAATGGGTATAGATATGGTGACAATGAATTTTCTGGAGTACTAAATGGAGGGCTAGAATTTAAAATTAATGAAAAAAACAGTATCAAATTTACAGCAAATAAATATAAAGGTCAAGAAAATACTAGTACTCCAGTTTTAAAATCTCTTTTAGACCATGATAGAAAAACAAATGGATTCCCTGTAGAAAGTGAAATGGAACGTGAAAGCTATTCTGTTGATTACAAATATTCTCCAACAGAAAATTTAAATTTTGTTTTAACAGGCTATACTCAAAACTTTAAAAGGAATTTTACTGAACATTCTATAATGGACGAATATCGAAATGGACCATTTATAGGATATAATCTACCTTCAACTATGCTTGGAACCTTTGATGAAACGACCAATGGTGGAAAAATAAAAGGTCAATACAAATACTCAAATGGTGAATTATTATTTGGTTATGACTATTCTGATGCAAAATTAAAAAGAAATAGTCATATTTCAACTAAAGGTAATTTTTATCTTGGGTTAGCTCCTTTCCCTACTTCTGTAAATATAGATATTTTTAATGAGGTTTCTAAAGAAACACATGCTCTTTATGCTCTTAATAAATATAATGTTACAGATAAGTTAGGTTTAACAGCTGGAGCTAGATATGAAATTTCCAAGCTAGAAAGTGATAGAAGAAGTAGAACACTTGTAAAGGTTCCAACATTTATTCTTCCTGGAATGCCTAATGGATATTTAGGGGATCATAAAAAAGTTGCTCCTAATTCAAAACAAACAGAAGAAAATTTTGCTGGTGAAATAGGTCTTACTTATAGCTATAGCCAAACTGGTTCAGTTTATACTAGATATGAGCGTGGTTTCATTTCCCCTCTACCTATTCAAATGATTAATAAAGATAAAAAAGGAAATTATACAACCAATAATTTAAGTTCTGAAACCTCTGATAGTATTGAAGTTGGTTTTAGAGATTATCTATATGGTTCTCTAATCTCAGGAGCTGTCTATAGTTCTTTTACTAACGATGAAATTACTCTAATACAAGGAAATAGTCATAACCCTGCAACAAAATATTGGTCTTATGAAAATGTTGATAAAACAAGACGAATTGGAGTTGAATTAGGTTTTGAGCAAGAGATAGGTAAATTTGTTTTCTATGAAAATATAAATTATATTAACTCTAAAGTCACTAAAGGAGCTGAAAAAGGAGAAAAAGTTCCATTTGTTCCAGATTTAAAATTAAAATTAGGAGTTGATTACAATATTACTAAGAAATTTTCAGCAGGAATTGTATTCAATTACGTAGGTGAAAGCGATATAGTTGAATATGGAAAAGATAATAAACCAGGAGCTACAAAAGATAAAACTATAAGAAGTAAGTCGTCAGGATATCACTATACTGATTTATCATTTAATTACAATGTAAATGAAAATTTACTATTAAAAGCAGGTATAAATAATCTTTTTGATAGTAAGTTTTATTTTGAAGAAACTAAAGATTATGGTATTGTAGCTCCAGAGCGAACATACTATGTTGGTGGAAGTCTAAAATTTTAAAAAATGAAAAAATAGGAGGGAAATATTAGGTAAATATTGTATTTACCTAATATATATCATATGGAAAAAACGATAATAATTTATTCATCATTAACAGGAAATACAAAAAAAGCTGCAGAATCTATTTGTGAAATAATAGGAAATAATAAAAATTTCTTTTCTGTTCAAGAAGCAGAAAATATTGATTTAACCCAATATGAAAAAGTAATTTTAGGTTTTTGGGTGGACAAAGGAAATATGGACTCAAAAATTCGGAAATGTTTAAAAGGTATAAAAGGTAAAAAAGTTGGATTTATTGGGACTCTAGGTGCAGAACCCCAATCTGCTCATGGAAAAAAAGTATATGAAAAAGCACAACTATTATGCTCTAAAGAAAATGAGTTTCTAGGTGGCTATCTATGTTTAGGAGAAGTTGCTCCTAAGTTAATTGAAATGATGAAAAAATTTCCATTAAAATTAATTCATCCCTACACTGAAGAAAGAAAAGCTCGAATTGAAAAAGCAAATGGGCATCCTAATAATGAAGATTTTGAAAACATAAAAAAATATTTTAAAGATATCTTATAAAAAATTTTAACTTTAGAAATTATCTTACTAATAAAATTAAATTATAACAGAGGAGAAAAATGTATAAAATCTTTGCTAATGGCGGACCATTAATGTGGATACTTTTCACAATGTCCATAATTGTTACAAGTGTTGTTATAGAAAAATTAATATATATGTTTAAAACAGAAAAAAAATATCATAGAAATTTTAAAAAAAATATTATAGAATTAATCTCTAATAATGAAATTTCTCTCGCTATAAGTGAATCTGAAAATGAAAAAAATGCAATTGGACGAACTATTAAAGAATTTTTAATAAGAATGGATATCAAGGGTGACATTCACCATTTTGAGAAACTAGCAAGAGAGATAGAGTATAAAGAGTTAGAGGGAATAGAAAGACATCTTCATCTTATAGGAATAATTTCAGTTGTCTCTCCAATGATTGGACTTTTAGGTACTGTAACTGGAATGATAGAAGCTTTTAACCAAATGGCAATCCACGGTGCTGGAGATCCTAATCTTGTTGCTGGTGGAATTTCAAAAGCTCTTGTTACAACTGCTGCTGGTCTCATTGTTGCAATTCCAAGTATGATCATGTATAATCTGCTCACTACTAAAGCAAACCAAATTTCAGAAGAGATAGATAAAATAACAACTAGTGTCCTAAATGTCATTTGGAGGTAATCGATGAGAAAAAAAAAATATCAACTTATGACTCCAGATTTAACTCCTCTAATCGATATAGTCTTTTTACTTTTAATTTTTTTTATGATAGTTTCTAACTTTAATAAATATACTAGTTTGTCTCTGGAACTTCCTAAAATAGGACTTCCAGCCATGGTTAATGAAACTAAATCTCTTGAAATTATAATTAATAAAAATAAAGAATATTTAATAAAACAGGGTGAATCACTAAAAATAATAGAACTACAATCTTTGATAGAAAAAATTAAAAATGAAAAAGAAGTTATTGTTACAGCAGATAAATCCCTGCTCTATGAAGATGTAATGACATTATTAGGGAATATAAAGGCAAATTCTGATGGGGTTACAGTAACTCTATCAGCTCTTGAATAGGTGAGTAATGAAAAAAATTATTCTTATAGTCACTTTAGCTCATTTTTTATTATTTTTTCAAGGATTTATATTTTCAAAAAAAAATTTAAAGGTTGAAAATATAAAACAAAAATCAGAATTAGTAATTAAAATTGGAAGTAAACCAAAAAAACAATCTTTATCTAATCTCAATACTAAAAATAATAATGAAACAGTTCCTATAAAAAAAACTGTCAAAAAAAATAATAAAAGTAAAATAAAAAACAATAAAAAATTAGAAAAAATTAGAAAGAAAGAAAAAAAGGAAGAATCAGAAAATAAAAAAGAAAATGAAAATCACATTAAAGAAAAAAATACACAAAATAACTCCCCAGAACTTCCATCTAATATAAGTAGAATTCAAGGTGATGGATTACTGGCTAACTCCAGTAAAGGAATAGAATATGAAATTATAAGAGAATTTTCTCCAAAATATCCAAAAAAAGCTCAGTTTCTTAGACTAAAAAAAACAATTACTATAAAAGTAAGATTTTTAGTAGGAAATTCAGGTCTAATTAAAAAAATAGAATTTTTAAGTAAAAAAAACAATCTAGGTTTTGAAGAGGAAATTAAAATAGCATTAAAAAAATGGAAATTTAAACCAATTTTTTATAAAAATGAACCTATTGAAGTTTATTTTCAAAAAGATTTTACATTTAAACCTCAATAATAATTTATTAATAAAAAATAAAAAGGTATCTAAGAAGATACCTTTTTGTTTTTTATTATTTAAAAAGTTGAATAATGAGATAAAATAATTTCATAAATTATATTAGACATCAGCCTTGAAGTTCTACTATCATAATCATATTTAGGATTTACTTCTGCCACATCAACAGTTAAATTTTTTGAATGTTTACACACTGTTTTAATAACTTTCATTCCTACTCTTGGATCTATTCCAAAAGGTTGTGGTGCACTGACTCCTGGTGCATCTGTTATTCTAAATACATCTGTACATATAGTTAAATGAATATAATCATTTTCACTTAAAATCTTATATACATTATCTGGATTAACATCAGCCATTTCAGAGGCTAATACATAATTAACTCCTAAAGTCTCTGCTTTATTAAATAATCTTCTTGTATTGGAAAATTTTTGAATTCCAAATACATTATAATTAAATTTTAAATTTTCTTTTTTACAGTCATCAGCTATTTGTAAAAACATAGTTCCAGAAGTACACCCTTTATCATAGTCTCTCATGTCAAAATGTGCATCAATATTAACTATTCCTATTTTTGGACTTTCTTCTTTGCTCTTTGCATATTTTTTTATTCCTGTAAATGTTCCATAAGCAATCTCATGTCCACCACCTAAAACAACAACTAAATAATTTTTTTCTTTTAATTTTTTTACTATCTCACTCAGTTCTTCTTGAGCTTTTTCTAAATTATTATCTTCTATTTCAATAGGTATTTCCAAATCATAAAACTGTATTTCATCTTCTAGGACAGGAAACGACGAAAGATTGTGTTTTAACTCTCGCCAACCATCTTTTGCTCCAATTCGTCCTTTATTTCTTATTATACCTTCATCTGAATTAAAACTCACAAAACAAACTTTTTTTCCTGTTTCTTGCTCTTCTAACAATTTTTCTAAATCCATTTGTTTTACAATCTGATGAACCCTTAATACATCACGTTCTTCCCCGTCAATTCTTCCACTCCAGTCCATTTGTTTTAGCTAATAATATTTTATTTTTATTAGCCCCTCCTTATTTTTATAGTAAAATATATTTTTAGATTTTTCTACCATTCTCTACTATTTTAATACCTCTTTTATACACTTCTTCTACATTATTAACACCAAAATTATAAAAAATATATTCTAAATTTGGTTTATCAAAAACAACAAAATCTGCATCTTTACCAACTTCTAAAGATCCAATTTTATCTTCCAAACAAAGAGATTTTGCCCCATTTATAGTTACAGCTTTAATTATTTCAAGAGGTGTCATTCTAATTCCACAACAAGATATCGCCATTGCTATCCCTATATTTTCACAAGGTGAAGAACCTGGATTATAATCACTTGATATAGCAATCTCCACTCCCTCGTCTATCATTTTTCTAACTGGAGCATAAGTTTTTCCTAAGTTAAAAGATGTACTTGGTAATATATTTGCAATTATTTTTTTCTCTTTTAATTTTTGTATTCCCAAATCACTTATAGCCATTAAATGGTCTGCTGATATACATCCTAATTCTGCTCCTAATTCTGCCCCTCCTAGAGAAACAATTTCATCAGCATGAATTTTCAACTTAAATCCTTTATCTTTTGCAGCCATTAATATTCGTCTTGAATCTTCAACTGTAAAAACAGCATCCTCACAAAAAATATCACAAAATTCTGCTAATTTTTTTTCCTTTACTACTTCCATCATTTTCATTAATTCTTGAATATATCCCTCTTTATTTCCTTTAAATTCTGTAGGTATTGCATGGGCTCCCATGAAGGTTGATACAACATCTAATGAGTGAGTTTCATTTATTATTTTATTAACTTCTAACTGTTTTAATTCAGTTTCTAAATCTAAACCATACCCACTTTTTGATTCAACTGTTGTTACCCCGTACTCAGCCATTCTATCTAATATTTTTAAAGATTTTTCCACTAACTCTTTTTCAGTTGCTTTTCTTGTAGCTATTACTGTACTTAAAATCCCACCACCACTTTTTAATATTTCAAGATAAGGAACACCTTTTATTTTCATAGTAAGTTCATTTTCCCGTGACCCTCCATGTACTAAATGAGTATGAGAATCTACAATTCCTGGTATAACTGTTTTATTTTTCAAATCTACCATTTTTGTATTTTTATCAACAAGAGCTTCTGGATAACTTCCACTACCAACCTCAATAATTTTACCTTGATTAATTGCTAAATAACCATTTTTTAGCAATTCTATATTTTCCATATTACTAGAGTCTTTTTTTTCTATAATTTCACGTGAAGTAACCAACTCTTCTATATTATACAATATAAGTTCTGCTTTCATTAGTTTCTTTCTCCTTATGATATTTTATTCTAACCCTATTTCAATATTTTTATTCTCAACATTATTTATTATTATATTTGAATCTATAATTTTTTCAACTTTATTAATATCAATATTCATTACTCTATCTATATCATAATATTTCACATCTTTTCTAATAATACCATAAGCAACTTCTGTTCCTATCCCTAATTTTTCTATTTTTCTTAAATCTATTCCTTGTGTTGCTGTTAACATTTCCATAGCTATAACTTTTCTTACGTTTCCTAGTATTTCTCTTGCTTTTCTAGCTGCAATAGTTCCCATTGATACATGATCTTCTTGATTTGCCGATGATGGAATTGAATCCACACTTGCAGGATGTGCTAGAACTTTATTTTCTGATACAAGAGCTGCTGCACTATATTGTACTATCATAAATCCTGAATTTAATCCACCCTTCTCTACTAAAAAAGCAGGTAATCCATGATTTAAATCTGGATTTACCAATCTTTCTATTCTTCTTTCTGATATGTTTGCCATTTCTGAAAGTGCTATTCCTAAAAAGTCAAAAGGTAGTGCCATAGGTTGACCATGAAAATTTCCTCCTGATAAAACTTGGTCATCATCAGGGAATATTATAGGATTATCAGTAACTGCATTGATTTCTATTTCTACTTTTTCTTTTACATAATTTATAGCATCTTTACTTGCACCATGTATCTGAGGAGTACATCTAAGTGAATATGGATCTTGTACCCTTACTTCTCCTTGTTTTGTAACACTTGAACTTCCACTTAATATATTTAATAAGTTTCTAGCTGTTTTTATTTGACCTTTATGACCTCTAACTTCGTGTAGTTTATGATCTAATGCACAAGTTACCCCTTTAAATGCTTCAAAAGTCATTGCTGCTGCCACATCTAAATGTTTCATTAATTGAATACTATCATATACTGTCAATGCTCCAACAGAAGTCATTGCTTGAGTTCCATTTATTAAAGCCAATCCTTCTTTGGAAGAAAGATTTTCTAATTTTTCTATTCCTGCTTTTTCTAGTGCCACTGCTCCCTCTAATA
The DNA here is from genome assembly GCA_947038515.1 of uncultured Fusobacteriaceae bacterium. Classification (GTDB taxonomy): domain Bacteria; phylum Fusobacteriota; class Fusobacteriia; order Fusobacteriales; family Fusobacteriaceae; genus JAGNZR01. The sequence goes on along the minus strand of CAMQWJ010000017.1, from coordinate 8,569 downwards.
GCTCTCCATTGAAGTAAGCTTTCCCCATTCCTAACATTACAAGAACCATATGAGATAGTGGTGCTAGGTCTCCTGAGGCACCTAAAGAACCCTTTTCAGGAATAAAAGGAGTTACTCCTTTATTAAGCATTTCAACTAACTTTTCCACTGCACATAATCTTATTCCAGAGTGTCCTTTTGTAAAATTATTTACTCTAAGTAGCATGATTCCTCTTACTATCTCTATTGAAAAAGGATTTCCCACTCCACAAGCATGACTCATTATCAGATTTTTTTGTAATAAACTTGTATCTTCCTTAGAAATAACTACATCTGAAAACATTCCAAATCCTGTAGTTATTCCGTAACAAACTCTTCCTTCTTCTACATATCTTTCAACTAATGCTCTCGCTTTCTCTATTCTTTTTATACTTGTGTCTGCTAATTCTACTTTATAATTATTTCTAGCTACATTCACTACATCTTCTAATCTTAAATTTTGATCGCCTAGTATTAGTTTCATATTTTACCTTCCTTTTTTTTATTTTAGAGTTTTATTTAAATTAATTTAGATTCTATTACTTTTTCAGTTAATCCTTTTTCTAATCCTAAATAATATTCTAAAGATTCTGCCACTGCTTCCAGAGGTAAAGCTCCTATAACTTCGCTACCAATAATAGATACACCATATCTTTTAGCTTCCATTTTAACAGTTTCAAATACTCTGTAAATTGGATTTTTCTTATAATCTTTAATATTCATTGTAACTTGAACATATCCTTTTTCTTTAATTTCTGCTGGTCCAGCCTGAATAAATCTGAATCCGCCACTTGAAAACCTTATAGATGCTGCTATTTTTTTTGCAATATCAACATCAGTCGTTCCAAGATTTATATTATAAGCTACCAATGGCATTCTTCCACCAACTGCTGTTACTCCTGCTGTTGGGTGAATTTTTCTCTCGCCATAATCTGGTCCCCATTCTTCTAGTAATAATTTTTCTGGCATTCCTTCAAATTGTCCTTTTCTTATATCTGGAAGTGAAAATCTATTTGTTGCTGATGCTGAATTTTCATATAAGAAAATAGGGATATTATATTTTTCATTTAATATTTTTCCCACTTCTTTTGAAATTTCAACACATTCTGCCATTGTCATATCCATAATTGGAATAAAAGGCACTACATCAGTTGCCCCCATTCTTGGGTGTTCCCCTTTTTGTACTCTCATATCTATAATTTTTGTTGCTACCCCTATCGCTTCTATCACGCTGTTTTTAACTGCTTCTGGTTCACCAATTACAGTTATAACTGTTCTATTATAATCTTTATCCGGTTCACAACTTAAGAGTGTCACTCCCGCTTTGTTCATAAAAACTACCTCTATTTGTTTCACTTTTTCTAAATCTGTTCCTTCACTGAAATTAGGTACACACTGAACTACTTTTGCCATTTTTTTGCCTCCTATTTTATTTGTTTAAATATTATTCCAAATTTTAAATAGACTACATTTTTCATTCTTACTTCAACCCACCTATTAGTATTATAAAAATTTTATTCTCTAATCTAAAACTATACATATTTTCTCTTAATATATAATTGGGTCACTAAATCTTCCAATATTTGGATTATCCAATGACCACTCTACACAAAACTTTCTTTCTCTTTAATTTTATAAAAAATATATTGTTATCAGATTCATTTATATTTATACTCTTTTTCTCTTGTTTTATCTTATTTTTCGGTTAAATTATTACTTTTTTCAATAACTCTTACTTTAATAATAATGCAGTTTGTCCAATATAAATTGTATCACCACTTTGAACTTTTACTGGTAAATCTTTCACTTTTAATTTTCTATTATCCGATAACCTTGATATTCCAGTTCCATTTTTTGAATTTAAATCTTCTAAATACCAACCATTATCAGTTTTATTTAACATTGCATGTTTCTTGCTAATTATTTGTGAATAATTACAGTTTGATAAATCTATATCTACTTTTACTCTTGAATTTTTTCCTATTACCAAAGAATCCATTTTACCAACACTCCAAGTCTTGATATCATATCCTTCATCATTTTTTAGTATTATATTTGATATTTCGTTTCTACTGATTTCCTGTTTATCTTCTATTTGTTGAACAATTCTATTATCTCTTACTGCTTGTGATTGTTCATATAATATTATCTGTCTTTTTAACTTTATATTACTATAAAATAGAATTATTATTACTATTCCTACTATTATTCCATATACAGTTATTAAACTCTCTTTTGAATAGTTTTCATAATTTAAATACCATAATACTAATAGTAAAAATACAATACTTGATACCATAACTTTTTTAGAATATCTAAATATGCCTTTATCTAATTTTTTTCTTTTATGTCTTTTTATTTCTCGACTTAACTCCCACTCTTTAGTAAAAATCATTTATTTCCCCCCTTTTTTCATTGTAAAAAATGAGTCAAACATATTATTCACTTTTTCTTTCATTTGTTTATCTTCTTTATTCTCCTTATTTTTATTTTGATTAAAATAATTTCCAAACATATTATTCATTCCATTTTTTGAAAATATATCGTTTATATCAGAATAATTCGGTGAACTTCCTCTGTTTTCTTTTTTTGTTTTTCCTGTATTTCTCTTTAAAAGAACATCATATTCTTTTCTTTTTTCTGCATCGTATAAAACTGAATAAGCATCACTTACTTCAATAAACTTTCTTTCGAATTCTTTTTTACTTTTTTCATCAAGGTTGCTATGTCGGTCTGGGTGATATTTTTTTGCTAATTCTCTATATTTATTTTTAATTTCAGCATTTGTTGCATCTTCTTGTATTTCCAAAATTTCATATAAACTTCTCATTTATCACTCCACCATTATTTTATTTTTACTTTTAAAATTATTTTTTATTATATTTTTTCTATTTTTACTATTTCTCAATATTTTTTCAAGTATAATATAAATATCTTCTGAAGATAACTCTTCACTCTCTATATTTATTTTTTCAGATAGATATTTATTTAAAGATTCACGTTCAAACTTTTCTTCTAGAATCATAAAACATATAATTTTATCCAACTCTAACAATTCTTTTTCATTTAACATCTCTTGGGAAAATAATTTTAAAATCTTATAATTTAGACTTGTTCCTGTTTTTGTACTTTGAAGTTGATGAATTATATTTATTTGATTATATTCTTTATCTATTCCTTGATATTTTTGATAATTCCGTATTTCAGCTCCCTCTCTTTTCTTTATACGAGCTAGTTCCAATTCATTTTTTTCTACTTTTTCTGTTGTTAAAACAATTTCAAAATAATTACAAAGAAATTTTCCTAATTCTTTCTCTTCATGAAATTTAATTTTTAAATAATAATCTCCATCTTTTTCTGGTATATCTATATTAATCAATTTTGACAATTTATATGTTTTTCCATCCCATTTAAAGATTCCTTCTTCCACATGTAGGACTTCTTCTTTTACCCCAACATCAAATCCTTCTATTACTCCTATAGAGTTTTTTTTATACTTCATATCAAAATATTCACGTACATCATTTCTTAAATACTCTAATATTTCTTTATCTAGTATTGTCCCTCTCTTAAATAATGGACTTCTATTTTTTATTATCATTTTACACCTCTTTTTTTTCTACTATAACTAATAAGTAAAAGGAGAGGTTTTATTCTCTCCTTTTTACTTTAATTATTGCTCATTAGTAGAAGCATAACCACCTTCAAATTTAATATCTGTTAATTTTTCTTTTTTCTGTCTTATTACAAGAGTATACTCTCCAACTCCACCTTTTTCATTATAGTCTTCTGTATAATCAACTACAAAAGAATTAGAGAAATCAATCTCTCTTACTACAACACTTCCAGCAATTACTTTCAAATTCATTGTTCTATAAGCATCAGAACTTTCTGCTGGAACTAATGACCATTTACCAAGTTTTTTTGTATCATCTGCTTCTTCTCCACTTACAGGTGTTAATATTTTACCTTTAATTTCTATCCCTACTCCCAAGTCACTTGCTCTCGCATTTGAATCATTAGGAGTATCAGAGATAAATTTTACCGTTGAAATATTCTCCTGCTTTAAATTAATCTCTTCTTTCCCCTTAATTTTTACTTCGAATCCCATAATACACTCTCCTTTTTTATGTTAAAGAATTTTTAATAATAAAATTCTTTATTAATTTTTTGTTATATCAACTGTTAGATTTTTTATATCTCCATTAAAGTTAATATGTAAGTAGCAATCATTTCCTTCTATTCCCATTGATATATCATCACCTTCTTGCATTATTGAATTAATATTATTTTGACTGTTTAACCATTTATTTTTTTGACTATCTGGTCTGTTACTAAAGAAATCTTTTACTTTATCTTCTTTAAAATCTGTTGTCATAAATCTTAATGTTCTTTCAATAAATGTTGTTGTTAATGTTTTATATAAAGGTTCAAATATTCCATCTTCATTTGTTGCCAAAGTTCTTGCTTTATAGACTGTTATAGTACTCACTGTCTTCCCATTTGATTGGATATTATCTGATGAAAAAATAAATCCAAAATTATTTCTATTTATACTATCTTTTGTGGCTACTGTATAACCTGTGATTTCTTTTGCCATAGTTGTTGTTATTTTTGCTATATTATCATGACTTTCTATATTTATTCTTACTCCTGGACCTTGCATATCTACTTTTTTATATCTCTTTTTCAAATAATCAGGACATTGATAAGCTGCTGTTACTCCTGCCGCTACATATGACCCCTCTATATATACTCCCTCTATCCAAAACTTAACTATATTTTCTTTATCTTTTTGAGCTAGTTCCGATTCATCTAAAAGTAGTTTATAGTCCAAAATTACACTTGATTTCTCTTTTGGAATTATTGTAAAATTAGGCATACATGGAATTAAATATTCTGAATATTCTCTATATTGAAGATTTCTTGTTTTTTCAACATATTTCTCTACACCTATTGTTGCTAAATTATTAAATGTTGTTTCGTCACTTCCACTTACACTAAAGAATGTATGAACCTTATATTTCCATAAAATAGACATAAGTAATTGTAAATTTTCTATTGTGTTTCCTTTTAATTTTTCAACCTTATTTGTACCTGCAAAAATAGCTCTACCTTTCTTCTTTTCAGCCTCTTCCAAATGTAATGATGGAACTATTCCAAACCATACTGTATGTTCAAAGTCATTTTTTTGGTTAACTGTATTTAAATATAGCTCTAGAGAATTTTTGTTTTCACCCTTTAATAGCATTTCTAATTTTATATTCGTTATTATTAATGAGGGTCTCATTCCTTTCAAATCTTTATCATATTGTTCAAAAAATACTTTTATTCCTATCATCTTTTCTAATAAAGGCTTGATTGTTTTTATAAAATCTTCTTGTGCATCCTTATAAAAAGTTAGATAACTATTATAATTTTTTATCTCTTGAGGAATATTTACGTCTTCGCTCAATGTTGCCATAGGTGCAAAAGTTCTAACCACTAAACTTTTTATATAATCATTTGGATCTTCATTTACTATTTCATAATCTTCTTCAAAATATTTAGCCAATGATTGACTTTTTTGCTCCACAATAGACAACTCTTTAGTTTTTCTATTTTTATTTTCTATTATCTTTAATTCTCCATGCTCATCCATTGTAAGCATACCTATTTTTATTTCTTCTGATTTTTTGTCACCGTCACTTTGTCCAATTAAAATTCTAGATTTTATATCTTCAATTGCTAACGGTAACATTCCTAAAATATTATTATAATTTTGACTTGCCTTATCAAAACTAATATTTAATTTATCACCATATTCTAATTTTAATGGATCTGCATCTTCTAAATTTTCATATTTTTCATGTAAATATGAAATTTCTTTTCTTAATTGCTTAATATCATCCATTACTTTTTTTGGTGATAACATATTTAAAATACTTGCAAAATCAAAATCTACATTCTTACTTCCTGCTGCTTTTTTACTATCTATTAATGTTGATAACATTTTAAATAAGGTATTATCCATTCCTAAAGGGATTTCAGTTATCGCATTTTCTGGTATACCCTGTGGCTTCTCTAAACTATATTTAATTTTTTGATTACTCGCATTGAAAAAACTAAATACTTTAGGTTCAAACTTCTCTAAAAATTCGTCAAAACTTTTTACTAATAAATGATGATGAATCTCATTAATTTTTTCATCATCCAAACTTGTCAATCCTTTTCCACTACCTATTAATGTCAAAATGTCTAATTTTTCTGGATTTACTTCTTCAAAAAGCATCGTCCGATTTGTTTGTTCAAATATTTTTTTTGCCATATTCAACTCCTCTAGTTTTTTTTATAACTTTTTTCCTTTAATCCCCTACTTTAAGCATACTACTTTCTCTTTAAAAATTCAAGAGACTTTTCTACTTTTTTTATTAATATTGAAAGCCCCCTTTCTCAATTATATTAAAACACTGCAATTTCCCCAACTTTCATTGTTATATCCACATCAATTACTCCAAAATGATTTTCCCAAAATATATCTAATTTTAAACCTAATGGTAAAAAAATTTCTTTTATAAATTCTACTTTGCCTAAATTTCTTTTACTTTTTGGATAATTCAAATATAAAACTAAGTTTGTGTCCGATGATAACCTATCATAAATTATTGAATCTTTAAACACTAACTTAACTACTTTCCTAAAAGAGTCTATCATACCTAACTGCTCATACATAGAACAAATTATATCAGCAACCATATATTTTTCATACTCCTTAAAAAGAACAAATAAATTTTTACTTTTTTCTCCAAAACAATTATTTTCAATATCTTTTATAATTTCCTTTACTATTATATCTTTTCTATTTTGCCCTAAATATAAATCAATATTACCTAAAAAGTGAAAAATTAAATTAGATAAATTTTCTTTTAATTTAGTTTTAGATTTTCTTAAGTCTGGATTATTCAAAAAATAAAAAAGTTCTGGAAATCTTAAAAATGGATTTATTTCTATCTCTATTTTTTCATTATTAGAAAATTCACTTTTTAACTCCAAGGATAATTTAGTCAAATTTTCTAAATTAAGCTCAATATATGGAGATATTGTTGAAGATATTTTAAATTTTATTCTATCATTATCTACTTCTACAAGATTAGTTAATGGATACCATAAATAGCTATAGTCTTTTTTTATCATACTAGTATTCCTATACAATTATATTCTGCAAAATATAGTTGTAACTCAGATAAAATAAAGTTTAAGGTATCATAGCTATAAATATCCGATTTCTTCAATTTAAAATATAGAATCATATTGTTTTTTCTACCTTTAAGACTAAATTCATCCTCTATAAATCCATTCAATTCCTTTGTTAATATTTTTTCGGAAAACTTCAAATCTAATTCTATTTTTTCCAATTCTAATCGTTCTACCACACTTTCAAAACTATATATCAATCTTTTTACTTCTCCTATATTTCTTAGTCTTGACCAAGATTCTTTTCTCAGTTTATTCAAAAAGTTCTCATTCATTTTATTTTCAAACACTGGATATTTTAAACTGGAAAGTGTAATTGTATCTATCTCATGTATCTTTAAAAATCTCCATTTTATTTTTTTAGAACTATCTGTTATTATTACCACTGTATCATTTCTTTCTTCAACATTATATATATGACACTGTTCTTCTGGGCATAAATACATACTTTGAACATCATCAAAAGTCATATAATGCTCTGAATGTATTCTATTTCTTGTTGGATGAATATCTCCAGCCCCTACAAGAACATTCTTTTTTATATTCCATAAAATAATGTGATTTTTAATAATTTTTTTCTCCAACTCTTTAATTTCTATCTCTACTTTTATTTCTTCTTGCTCTGAAAAAACCATATTTTTTAATGCCACAGGATATTCTGTTAATACTACTTTAAATACTTTGTTGATATAAGGAATATTGCAAGTTCTCCATCCCACATTATTTAAGCAAAAAACATCATAAAGCTCTTTTAGTTTTTCTTTATATTCAATATCTTGTTCTAACTTAAAAGGAACATCTACTTTTATTTCCCCTACCATAATAGTTCCATTAAAAATCATCTTATCATACTTGGATATTTCTTCTGTCCCTATATCTAAAAGAATTTTTTTTAAAAAAAATTCTTCTTCTGATTTTAAAAAATTAGGATTTATTTCTTCAATATCTTCATCCAACATTGGACTAAATTTCATCTCATATAAATAATAATCCTCTCGAGGAACTAAAATACTTACAACAGTTGAATATTTCCCTTTTTTCTTTCCTGACGATAAAATTTTAGCTTCAAAATTATTCATTCTATTTTTTATATTTTTTTCTAACATGTCAAAAGTTTCAAGAGAGCTTTCTCTAAATAAAGTTCTTTCCTCTTTTTCTAATTCTTTCAAACTCTCATTAATTATTTTATCATATTTCATTTTTCATCCTTCAAATCTTCATTTTCTTTTTTATTCTACACCTTCAATTTTCTTCACAAAATATTTTAATCTCCACCTATTTTAAAAAGTCTTCTTGGATTATAAGAATCCACAATTAT
>CAMQWJ010000016.1 GCA_947038515.1 uncultured Fusobacteriaceae bacterium | reverse complement strand
CGACTGTTAATCGTGTTGTCGCTGGTTCAAGTCCAGCAAGAAGCGCCATTTAAAATTTTATAAATAAAAAATAGCTTGGTGAAAATAGCTATGGGGGTACACCTGGTCACATTTCGAACCCAGAAGTTAAGCCCATAAACGCTGAAGGTACTTGGTGGGAAGCTGCCCGGGAGAATAAGAATTTGCCAAGTTTTTTTATGCAATAAAATAAATTTAATAAAATAAAAAAGAGTAAAAAACTAAAAGCTATTAGTTTTTTACTCTTTTTTATTTTATCTTTAAGATTCAATACTATCTATAATCAGAGTTACAGGTCCATCATTTATAAGTGAGACTTTCATATCAGCACCAAAAACTCCTGTTTCTATTTTTATATTATAGTTAGAAATAATAGTTTTAAATTCTTCATAGAGAGGAATAGCTATTTCAGGACGAGCCGCCTCTATAAAACTAGGTCTTTTTCCTTTTCTACAATCCCCATAAAGTGTAAATTGTGATATTAATAGAATTTCACCGTTGATTTCTTCTATTCCTCTATTCATTTTACCATTTTCATCTTCAAAGACTCTAAGAGAAATGATTTTATTGGCAAGCCAAATAGCATCTTTGGAAGTATCAGTATTCTTTATACCTAGCAAGATAACAAAACCAGTATTAATTTTTCCAACTATATTTTCATCAATTTCAACTTGTGCATTTACTACTCTTTGGATAACAGCTCTCATCTTTACCACCTTTAATATTAATTTTATTTGATTTAAAAAAAGGTAATTATTAATTACCTTTTTTTTATATTAATTATTTTATTTTATTTTATTTTTAATCATAGTCGCAAAAGTAGCATTTTCTTTTAGTAAAGTACTAGTATCACCAATAATATTGATTGTTTCAATTATATCCCCTTGCTTTATTAAATTTACAATATCTTGATCTTTACTACTAACTACTTCTCCATATATTGTATGGTTACCAGTTAACCATGGTGTCTCTACGTGAGTTATAAAAAATTGTGAACCATTTGTACCTGGTCCAGCATTAGCCATTGCAAGAAGACCAGGTTTATTAAATTCTAGTCCATTTTTAACTTCATCTTCAAAATTATATCCAGGTCCACCAGAACCTGTACCTGTAGGGTCCCCACCTTGTACCATAAAGTCAGAGATTACTCTGTGGAATTTTAGTCCATCATAATATTTATTTTGAGATAATACAACAAGATTTGTAACTGTTTTAGGTGACTGCTCCGGAAATAAATTTATATTAATTTCCCCTTTGTTTGTTTTAATTTGTGCAACTAATTTCATTTTTGTTCCTCCCTTTGTTTTTTTAGTATTTAAGCTTTCTACTTTTGAAGATTTAGATGTATCTGCTTTAACTTGTCTGCTAATAAAGTATGTTCCTACTAATAATAATGATAAAATGGATAGATTAAATATTTTTTTCATTTGTTACCTCCTATTTTTGAATAGATTCTCTTAAGTTATTTTTATGAAGTGTTCCATAAATTTCGTATCTCCATTTTAAATTTAATGTATCTTCTAGTTTTTGCTTTATATTTTTTACTTTAAAAATTTCATTTTCAATAACTTTATGTTTTTGTTGAAGTAAAAATATCTGTTCTATTATTTTTTCTTGGTCTATTTGTTGAATAGAGTTTGAAAGTTCTGCATTAAGTTTATCTAATTTATTTAAAAGAGAATTAGATAAACTTAATATTTTAGTATATTTTTTATTTATTTCTTTTAACTCATATTCGTATAAATTTTTAACAACAATAGATGCTGCTTCATTGCCGTTCTTTTTTCTTTTTTCAAGAGCAATTAATATAGAATCTTGAGTATGATCATTTTTTTTCATTATATTTTCTATGATATTCATAAAATTTTCTTTTTTTACTTTTAACTCAGTAGAGAGATTATCATCATTTTTTATTGTAAATAATTCTTTTGTTTGGCTACAATCAAGTATAGTATATAGTTTTTCATATTTTTGAACAAATTCTTTATTAAGAAATTCTATTTCCACCATATCACCTACTAATTCAAGCTTTGTAAGTTTATCATTTATAGTTTTTAAAGATTGTAGAACCACTTCTTTTGAAAATTCTAAAAATGACTCACTTTCTAAAAGTAGATTTAGAGATGAAATAGGTGGTTGTTTAACTTTTTTTTTCATTGCTACTCCTAATTATTTCTTTTATTATCTTTCACCATGATATTGATAAAAATAACATTTAATTCCACCATTATAAAGTTTTCTATTTTTAGTTGCTTTTTTTCCAAAATAATCTTGGAATTCTTCATAGGATGTGATTAGATACCATGACCATTTTGGAAATCTCATTCTGTAAAGATCCCCCATGAGAGTATATAATCTTTGAACACCTTCAAGATCAGATAATCTCTCACCATATGGTGGGTTTGTGATTAGTGCACCTTTATTTTCAATAGCTTCAAGCATTAAAATATTTTTAGTTTCAAATTCAATATCATCTTCGACACCTGCTAAAATTGCATTTTTTTTTGCGATTTCCAGAGTAACTTCATCAATATCACTAGCATATATTTTAACTAGCTTTTCATGATCTTCATTACTCATAGCTTCATCTCTAAGATCAATCCAGTCTTGACTAGTTAAAATCCCCCATTTTTCTGAAACAAAATTACGATAGATTCCAGGTGCAATATTTCGAGCTATCATTGCAGCCTCTATAGGAATAGTTCCTGTTCCACACATAGGATCAATTAGAGGAAGATCCCCCCCTTTCCATCTTGATAAGTAGATCATGCTGGCTGCCATGGTTTCTTTAATAGGAGCCTCATTTTTAATAGCCCTATATCCCCTTTTATGCAGAGCTTCTCCACTTGTATCTATCATGACTAAGAAGATATCTTTTAATCCTTGAATTTTTATTGCATAGTTAGCACCAGTTTCAGTAAAAACTACAGATTTAAATGATTTCTTTAATCTTTCTACAATAGCTTTTTTAACTATTTTTTGAATATCAGACTTTGAAAATAATTTACAGTTAACAGCACTTACCCAAGAAATAGGAAAAGCACCATCTTCTGGAATGATATCTTCCCATGGTAGAGATAAAATCGCTTGAAATAATTCTTCAAAACTTTTAGCTGAGAATTCACCCATTTTTAAATAAACTCTGTCAGCACACCTTAAATGAATGTTTGCTTTTGCAACATCAAAGTATGTACCATCAAATTCAACTCTACCATTAAATGTATTTATATTTTGAAAGTTTAATTTTATACATTCTTCTTTTATTATACCCTCTATACCCATTGAAGCTGAGGCTATCATTGTTATTTTTTTCATGATTTGCTCCCTTTTTATATTATATAGTTTATCATTTTTTTTGGATATTCTCAACTATAATTTCATTTTGTTTTTTTTTCAAAAAAGTTGTATAAATAAGTTTAATTACGGCAACAACAGGGACTCCAAAAATCATACCGATAGGCCCCATAATAGCCCCTCCTAGCATGACCCCTATTAAAACCCAAAAGCTTCCTAATCCTACAGTTTTTCCTATAATTTTAGGGGCTAAATAGAACCCTTCTATATTTTGGGCTAATATATTTGCAATGATTAACCACCATATTTTACTGGGATCTGAAATCATAATTAGAATTCCCCCAATAATACCAGCAAAAGTAGCACCTACATAAGGAATCATATTTCCTATTCCAAGCATTACTGATATAAGTCCAGCATATGGAACATTTGCAAGATACATGACAATAAAAACTATAATACCCACTGCAAATGAAGAAAGAGTTTTTCCCCATAAATAATTTAAAAATATTTTTCTAACATCGTCTAGAAATTTAACTGTTATAGTAGCTTTTTCTTTTCCTACAATGAGATATGCAATATTAAAAATGAGCTTTTGGAAGTATTCTTTATCAATAATTAAAAAGATAGCAAGAATAAAACCTAAACCTAGTTTTCCTAAAAATAAAGCGATATTTAGAATATTTGAGCTAAAGGAAATAGCTATTTTTTTTAATGTTCCTATATTTGCTTTAAAAAAACTATCTACTGTAGTTTTTAAAGTGTCTTTTCCTTCTAATAAATTTTTATTGAGTATTTTTTTTTCGGTTAAGAAATCCATGATTTGATTGTTAAGAATATTCATCTTTTCTTTATATTCAGGTAATTTTGTAAAAATTTCTGAAAAACTATCATTTAATCCAGGTAAAATTGAAGCGACTAAGATAACTATTGAAATAAAAACAATAATTACAGCTCCTATAAGGGCAAAGACTCTGCTAATTTTAAGTTTGTTTTCTAAAAATACACTTAGTGGTTGTAAAAGAATAGCAAAAAATACTCCATATATAAAAGGACTAAAATAATTTATAAAAGTTCCAAATATTCTGGTAAGTTCTGTTGTATTCTGAAAAAAACTTTGTAGTACAACGATTAATAGTAAAATAGTAAATAATTTTAATGCACCTATTTTATTTTGCAACATAATCTAATTCTTCTTCTCCTTCTCCAATTATCTTAATTACCAGTTTATCTGGAATTCCTAAAATAATTTCTCCTGAATTTTTTATCCACCCTTGTTTTACAGCTATTTTTTTAGGGGAGTTAGAAGTTAATACTCTAACTTTTTTATCTTTGAATTGAATATTGATACCACCTATTTCAGTATCAATAAATAATATTTTTTCATCAGTGATCAATTTATGAACATAAACTAGTTTAGAATTCACATATATTTCTACTTTTTTATTTTCAATTTTATTTTTTTTTAGAATATTTTTTCCTAAAAATAGAAAAATAAAAAATAGAATTAAATAAATAAAAATGTCACCTTTCTTAAAAAAAGATACTTTTCTCATTTTTTCCTCTTTAGTTTCTAAAACAAATGTTTAGAAAGTCTTTTTTTTGATTGCTCCAATTTTTTCTCCCATATATACTTTTGTTTCTAAGTTTTTTCTACTATTTTCTATTAGATCTTTGTCTATTTCAATACTATCTTTTTCAAACAAAAGAATTGTAGTTGAGCCACCAAAAGAGAAATATCCTTTTTCCTCTCCTTTTTCAATCTTTGTATTGGGAATATATAGCTGAGTAATACCACCAACCATTGTAGCAGCAATTTCTGAGATTAATATATTTCCAAAATTATCACTTTTTAAGATAGAATATTCCCTTTTATTTTCACAAAAAATTCTAAAGTTTTTCCTAATTGCATGAGTTGAAACGGAATAATAGTATCCTTTTATTTGTTTAGAAGCTCCAATAATACCAGATGTAGGAAAATGTAAACGATGGTAGTCTACAGGTGCTAATCGGATTATTATCATAGAACCGTTTTCATATTTTTTTGCTAAATTATCATCTTTTAAAAACTCAGACAATGTAAAATTTTCACCTTTCACAAAAAAATCTTTTATTTCTGATAAATTTTCAAATGCAAAGATTTTTCCATCAGCAGGGGAAACCAATGTAGTGTCATCACCAGCAATGGGTCTAGAATCATTTTTTAACTTTCTAATAAAAAATTCATTGAAAGATTGATACTCTTCAATAGAATTAAGTGCTTCATTCATATTGATATTATTATTAGATATAAATTCTTTTATTTTTTCACATGAGGAATAGCTGTCCATTTGTCTACCATAGTAAGAGGTTAAACACTTTCTTTTAACAATACTTTCTAGGGTTAATTTTCCTAATGGTGAATAATAAAGAAACTTCAAATATTTTTCACCAGGGACATATTCTTGTTTTTCTTCCCCTGTTTTTCTTTCGAGATATTTTATTGGCTTAAAGGTCATTTTAGTTTTATATAAGTCAAAACTTATATCCTCCTTGGTATTGTAGCATAAAAGTAATAATTCACGTGTGTTATACTAAATATCTTTGTTAATTTCTGTGATTAGTCGATACTTTAGCTTTAATAAATCTGTTGACATATTTATTTTATATTTATGTGGATTTTCTAATCTTTTTCTTTCAATAGCAACATTTTTAAGATTTTCAAAATAATAATTTTGTGAATCTAAAGGGTCACACATACTTTTATATTCATTGGTTATAATACCATTTTCAATAAAAAGTTTTGTTAACTTTTTATAAGTGTATTCACCATGTTTTAAAAAACTTTTTTTAAACTCATCTTTTTCATCTTTTAATAGAAGTTCTTCACTATTTATCATTTTTAATTTATCAGAATCTTCTCCAACAAGTGTTATTAAATCAGCATAAGCTATACCGTTGGAATCATAGATTCTATAAACTTCCTTGAAACCTGGATTTGATATTTTGATAGTGTCTTCTGATATTTTTATTAATGGTTTATTATCAATTTCTACAATTTTGTAGACACCTCCAAAGCATGGTCTTGATTTACTTACTGCAATCGCATCACCAACACCATAAAGATCAACAGATGCCCCTTGTTCTTTTAAAGATTTTATGACTTTTTCAGATAGAGAGTTTGTTAATATGATTTTTGCTTTTTTAAATCCTTCATTATCAAATCTTTCTCTAATTTTTTTTGATAAATATGCTAAATCACCAGAATCTATACGAACACCATAATTACCATGGTAATTATCGTCAATATTATTTTCTTTAAATGCAGAAATAGCATTTTCTAACCCTATTTTAAGAGTACTATATGTATCTATTAATAGATATAAAGAGTTGTCAGCTCTTTCTTTCCTACACTTTATAAAAGCATCAAAACTTAATTTTTCTGCTTCACTTCCAACACCAAAAACTTGAATATAGGAGTGAGACATTGTTCCTACACTTTTTAAATTATATTTGTACTCTGTAATTAAATTAGAGTGAGCTGAACACCCTCCTATAATTGCAGCCTTATTACCTGTAAGAGCACTGTCAAAACCATGGGCACGTCTACTACCAAAAGCTATAACAGGGACAGGAAAAGCTACTCTTGTAATTCGAGAGGCCTTTGTGGCTATTGCCATTTGCATATTCATAATATTCAAAATAGGTGTTTCTAATATTTTTGCTTCTATTAATGGAGCTTTTATTGTTATTATAGGCTCATTAGGATAAGCTATTTCACCATCTCGCATGGCATGTAAGCTACCTGTAAATTTTAATCGAACAAGGAATTCTAATAACTCTTGTTCAACTATTACTTTTTCAAAATATTCTCTTTTTATCTTTTCATCAGTTGTATTTAGAATTTCTATTAGTTCTAAGACTTCTTGTACTCCTGCAACAACACCAAATCCACCATCTTCAGTGGTTCTAAAAAACATATCAAAAGTAGCTATTTTATTTTGCATACTTTCATGTAGAAATACATCACTTTCGGTATATTGATATCTATCTGAATTGATTACTTTTGCAAATTCATCAAGTATAATTCTTTTATTCACCTATAACCTCCAATTTTCAGATTCTTTTCTTAAATTATAACATTTTTTTCAGATTTTTTCTATTTTTTAAGAATAATTTCTCGATAATCTTTTAGAGACATTTTATTTTTTGTAATTGCTTTACTACTTAGGGTAGTTTTTTCTCCAACTAGATATAGGGAGGTTAAGGAATTAATATGGGTTATGGCAATAGCAAGTCCATCAGCGGCATCATCAGGTTCAGGTATTTTTTCTAATTTTAAAATTTTTTGAACCATTTCTTGAATTTGTTTTTTTTCTGCTTTACCATATCCTGTTACCCCCATTTTCACTTGAAGAGGAGTATATCCAACAGGCTTTAATTTGTTTTTCATACTAACAACAACAATGACTCCTCGGGCTTGTCCAACGCTTATAACTGTTTTTGCATTTTTAAAGAAAAATAATTCTTCTATTGCTATAGCATCAGGTTTATACTCTTTTATAAGTAAATCTAGTTCTTCATAAATATTAAAGAGTCTTGTTTCTAAATCTAGAGTTTTATCGGTATAAATACAACCATATTTTATGTTCTTATAAATATTTTTGTTGTAGTCAACAATGCCATAACCAACAATAGCAGTTCCAGGGTCTATTCCTAATACTCTCATTTTCCTCCTAAAAAAATAGAGAAAGAACTTAATCCTTTCTCTTAAGATAAATAGTAATTTGATTTTAATATTTTATTATAATATACTTTAGAATAGAAGAAAAATCTTTTATTTTATTAAGTATAGGGTACCTTTTTATCTTTGTTTTGTCAATTTATTTATATTGTATAAGATTAAGTAAGGGAACTTAACTTGAGATTAGAATATTTGAACTTAATTTTTAATTATTTTTTTAAATTGAGAATAGTATAAAAATAAGATTAATTATTGTGATATAATAAAAATAAAAAAAGAAAGTATAAATAAAAAATAGAGCAATTATAGAGAAGGAGTTATATGAAACTTTGGGATTTGATAATTATTGGTACAGGACCGAGTGGTCTTTTTTGTGGTTATAATACAGCACTTTCAGGAAAGAGTACTCTAATTCTTGAAAAAAATTTACAGTTTGGAAAAAAACTACTTATTGCTGGACAAGGGAAGTGTAACCTTACTCACAATGGAGATATAAAGTCTTTTCTTACAAAATTTGGAGATAATGGAAAATTTTTAAAACAAAGTCTTAATAATTTTAATCCTCAAAACCTTAAAGATTGGTTTGAGAGTCTAGGGTTACCTCTTGTTCTTCTAGAAGAAACAGGAAAATATTTTCCTAGTACCATGAGTAGCCAAGATGTTTTAAAAGTTATGATAGATTCGTGTAAAAAAGCTGGAGTTATCTTTAAAAATAATACGTGTGTACTTTCAACTACAAAAATTAATGGAAAAAATGAAGATGAAACTTTAAATAGTGGTTATTTTAAAGTTATAACTACTAATGATAATGAAGTTTTTTATGCACAGAATATTGTTGTTGCAACAGGTGGAATGACATATCCACAGACAGGGACAACAGGTGATGGATACAAGTTTGCTAAAAAATTGGGACATAGTATTGTAACGCCAAGTCCGTGTTTAACTCCTATTTTTGTGGATAACTATTCTTTTGCTGAAATCTCTGGTATTTCTGTAGCAAAAGTAAAAATAGGACTTTTTCGTGAAAATATACTAATTAAAGAAAATAGAGGTGATATTCTTTTTACCCATCATAATTTGAGTGGTCCTGGAATTATTGATTTTTCTCGTTATGTCAAAAAAAATGATGTTCTAAAAATAAATTTTGTGAATCTGGAGCCAAATGAATTTTTTCTTTTGTTCCAAAATTATTCAAACTTAAATGGTGCTCATAGTGTTAAAACATTTTTATATTCTCTTCTTTTGCCAAAAAGATTAATACAAAAAATCCTGTTTATTCATAAACTTGATGAAAATAGGAAAATAGCAGAAATAAATAAGAGTGAAAGAAAAATAATTTTATCTTTATCAGACTATCCGTTTACAGTTACTAGAGTGGGAGATATTAATATTGCCATGGCTACAAGTGGTGGGGTTTGTTTACAAGAAATAAATCCTAAAACAATGGAGTCAAAACTTTGTAAAAATCTATATTTTGTTGGAGAAGTTTTGGATATAGATGGAGATACAGGTGGTTATAATATTCAGGCAGGTTTCTCCACAGGTTATACTGCCAGTTTAAATATTTCTAAAATAAAAAATTCTTAGTAATTACTAAGAATTTTTTTGTATTTTATAGATAAGACTATTTATATTATTACTTTATATGCTAGTTATCTTCTAATTAATTTTAAAGCAACCATTCCTACTGCCATTATTAAGATCCCTAGCCCTTTATAGAAACCAATAGTTTCGCTTAAAAAAAATACTCCAAAGAGTGTTGCAGAAGGAATTTCAATTAAAGAGAGAATACTTACTGTTGAAACTGGAATAGTTCGTACTGCTCTTGCAAACAAAATATATGCAATTAAAGTTGGAATAATACCATAGAAAAGGCCTCCTAAAATGACTTTGGGCATTACTGCTATTTTTATAAAATCAGGTTTTATAAAAAGCATTAAAAAAAGAGACGCAATACCAAAAGTATAGATAGTTAATTTTACAGGATCATAATCTAAACCAATTTTTTTTATTCCAATAGGATAAAAACCATAGCAGACACCAGACATCAATCCTAGAAAGATTCCATAATATCCAAATTTTAAAGAATAAAAATTACCCTCGGTTAAAAGTAGCGTAGCACCGAAACATATTGCAATTATTGCTATTCCTTTATAAAAACTCAGTTTTTCATTAAAAAATACTCGACACATAATAACAGTGAATAGTGGACCTGTTGCTAATAATAAAACAGCAGTAATAGTTCCTAATTCAGTTACAGCTTTTGAAAAAAAAATATTGAGAGCCCCTTGTGATAGAGATCCTATTACTATTAAATATTTCCAAACATCCCAAGGGATATGTTTTTTATAAAATTTTCTATGAATTTTATTACTGGTTCTTTCATTTTTTATTTTTCCAATTTTTAAATATATTAAACCAAATAAAAAGGCATAAAAAACTCTTAAAAAACTAATTTCATAAGAGTTTAACCCTAACGAGCTAAGGTTATGACTTCCAATTCCTATGAGTCCCCAAATAGCTCCAGCCATGATAGCATTAAAATAACCATTATTTAACATTCTGTATCTCTCCATTTTCATTATTTTTTAAAGATTTACTACTAAAATATTATTTTATGAGTGTAGCATATTTTACTACATTTTACTTTTTTTAGCAATTTACAATTTAATGGTTTCAGAAAAAAAACTTTACAAATAAAATAACATGCGTTATAATAACTGGTGTTATAATATTACATCAGAGGAGAAAATAATGAAAAACAAAAAAATAATTTTATCATTTTTAGTAATGACTACAATGGCTAAAGGAGCTTCAATTGATCATATAATGAATTATACTCCTGAATACAATGCTAATCCAGCTCTTCAAGGGGCAATTAATAGTACTTCAACTGTAAATTACAATCCAGCTGGACTTATGAGACTTGAAAATGGTCTTTATTTTAATGGAGGACTTCAGCTTGGTATTGGAAAATATAAAGTTGGATATAGTGGAAAAGATCATAGTACAGATCTTCTTTCAGCTACCGGAAGTTTTTCAGTTTTTAAAAAATATGATAAATATGCACTTTATTTAACTTTTGGAGGTCTAGCTGGAGGTGCTGCAGTAGATTATAAGAGTGGAATAAGTACATACACTATGATGGAAAATACATTAAATGGTCAGTTTCCAGGTTCTAGAATTAATTTTTCATCTGCAACAGGAGAAAATAGATATCTTCAAACAACTATTGGTGCAGCTTTTAATATAACGCCAAAATTGTCTGGATCAATTGCTGGAAGAGTTGTTCGTGGAAAAAGAGATTTTACAGGAAAAGTAGAAGGAAGTATCCCAGTTCTTCCAGCCCCTTTCCCTAAACTTCCTATTAGAGCTGAAATTGATGCTGAAAGAGAAGCTTATGGATTTGGAATTCAACTTGGTTTAAATTATTTAGTTACAGAAAAATTAAATGTAGGATTAAGATATGATTCAAAAGTTAAATTAAACTTTAAAACTGATTCATCTTCAGTTTCCTCTTTAGGAAAAAAACCTATTGCAGGGAATAATCTTTTTGGACAATTCTATCCTGAATATATAAACGGTAGTAAATATCGAAGAGATTTACCAGCTCTATTAGCATTAGGGGCTCAGTATAAAGTTACGGATTCTTGGAATTTATACTCAGGAGTTACTTATTACTTTAATAAGTCTGCTAATATAGATGAAGCTGTTAAAGAAAAAGTTAAAATTGGAGAAGGTGCTTCGAGAGTTTATAATGATGGATATGAAATTGCAATTGGTTCTGAATTACAGATTAGTGAAAAAATATCTTGGTTAGCAGGAATAAACTATTCAGTTACAGGAGCTTCTACTGAAAATTATCATGATTCAGAATATGCTCTAGATTCTATAATGTTAGGAACGGGAATAAAATATACTGCTACTCAAAAGTTAACACTTATTGGTTCAGTTTCACACTATTTCTATTTACCAGAATCGAGTAATGGACATGATTATAAAAAAAGAATGACTGCTGTTGGAGTGGGGATTACATATAAACTTTAATTGATTAAAGGAGCTACACTATGGCCAAAAAAATAGTTTTTACAAAAGAACAGATTCATAATAAGGCTTATGAATTATTTAAAACTAATGGGTTAAATAAAATTACTGCTAGAGAACTTGCGAAAGCTTTGCAGTGTTCTTCAGCACCTATATATGCTTCTTATCTTTCAATGGATGAGCTAAAGGACGAACTTATTGAACGTGCAAAAGATTCTTTTCTCTTTTATATAAAAAACAATGAAACAGAAATGGCTTTATTAAATATTGGACTAGGAATTTGTAAATTTGCCAGGGAAGAAAAACAACTTTTTACGACTATTTTTCTAAGAGACGTATCGTATAAGGATTTGATATCAGAATTTCATGATATTGTTAAAACTGAAATTTATAAAGATGAAAGATTTATAAAGGTAGATGATGAACTAAAAGAAACGTTATTATTAGATTGTTGGATCTATGCACATGGTCTTTCAACATTAATTGTTAATAATTATTTTCAAAATCCTTGTGATGAATTTTTAAAAAAACGACTTTTAGTTGCTCCTACAACATGGGTATATAAAGCTTTTAGTGTAAAATAAGATAAAAAAATGGTATTAATCTATATTTAATAGAATTAATACCATTTTTTTATTAATCGAGACATAATGAGTGGAAAATTTCTCCACTAAATAAAAATCTATTTGGTTATGTGTTTTACATATAATTTATGTGGGATTCCATTGTAATTTTCAATGTTAGAAAAATCAAAACCAAGATTTTCAAATATAGAGATAGAGGTACTGTTTTCTTCTAAAATAAAAGCTTCAATTGTTTCAATTGAAATTTCTTTTTTTAGTTCTTTTAAGGATTCCTCAATAAAAAAATAAGAAAATTTATTATTACGGATTTCTGGAATAATAAAAATACTTAAGATAACTTTTGAATCATCAATTTCAAATTTGATATTACCTAAAATATCATTGTTAAAATTACTTAATATAAACATTTTATAGTAAGGTGAATTAAGAATAAAATTATACCATTTGTTATGAGAATCCCATTGTGTATCTAGTTCATTACTGTAGTATTTATTGATATAGGGTAAATTAAGTATATCATAAAGTTTTTTTATATGAGAGCTATCCATTTTTTTTATAATAAGGTCATCTTTTAGTATTTTCATAAGTTACTTTAAAATCACTTTATAAAATCTTTTTTTACCTATTTTAATAAGAATTTCATCATTTTCAAAAAGCTCTTGTAAAAGAGGATAGTCATGAGTTAATATTTTTTCTTCTCCTATATATAGTCCACCTTGCTTAATTAAACGTCTTCCTTCACTAGTAGTAGGAATAATTTTATTAGTTGCTAAAAAAGCAATAATTTCAACTCCTAAATCTTTTCGATCCAAGTTAAGGCTGGGAACATTGGACATATCTTTTCCATCAGAAAAAAGAGCTTCAGATGTTTTTTCTGCTTTTTCTGCTTCCTGAAGACCATGCACTATTTTTGTAACTTCAAAGGCTAAAGTTTTTTTTGCTAAATTTATTTCAAAATCTTTTAATGAAGAGAGTCTCTTAACTTCTTCTATTGGAATATACGTAAGTAATGATAAACATCTTTCAACGTCAGAGTCAGCAATGTTTCTCCAATATTGATAAAAGTCATAAGGGGAAGTCTTTTCAGGATCAAGCCATAATGCACCTTTAGCTGTTTTTCCCATTTTTTGACCTTCACTATTTGTAAGCAGAGAACAAGTCATTGCAAAAGCAGATTTTTGATCTTTTTTTCTAATTAAATCTACTCCAGCGATCATATTAGACCATTGGTCATCACCACCAAGTTGCATTTTACAGTTGTATTTTTGATTAAGAACAAGAAAATCATAACCTTGCATCAACATATAGTTAAATTCAAGGAAAGAGAGTCCAGCTTCCATACGAGATTTAAAACATTCAGCATTGAGCATTCTATTAACAGAAAAATGAGAACCGATATCTCTAATAAAATCAACATAATTAAGATTAAGAAGCCAATCAGCATTGTTTGTAAGAATAGCTTTGTCATCAGAAAAATCTATAAATTTCTCCATTTGTTTTTTTATTGCAGAGACATTAGTTTCTATTTGTAGAGGAGTTAAAATATTTCTTAAGTCTGTTCGACCACTAGGATCTCCAATCATAGCAGTTCCTCCACCAATAAGGACAATCGGACGATGTCCAGCTTTCTGCATATGTGACATAAACATCATAGCTATAAAATGTCCTACGTGAAGAGAATCAGCAGTAGGGTCAAATCCTATATAAAAAGTAACTTTCTCTTTTTCAAGAAGTTCACGTGTTTCTTTTTCATGGGTAAATTGTTTGATATAACCTCTTTCTTCTAAAATATCTAAAATATTTTTCATTGTAAATATACCTCCATAATTATAATATTGAATTTTATATTATAAGATACCATTTAAAAGTAGTTTTTTCAAGGGTTTTCTTTATAGAGTGATTAAAATTCTAAAGTATGAATAGTTATCAACTACTTAAACTTAATATATTGTATTAAAAAATAGTATATAGAGTCAAACTAAGAGAATGAAACAAAAAAAATTTTTTGATGTTATATCTTAAAAAAAACTGTGATAGGATGAAAGGTCAGAGGTTATTAATTGTTTTTTAAATAAAATTGGACATATTCTTCACTGAAGAATATGTCCAATTTTTATTTTTAAGATTAATAAAACTATTTTTTACTTAAATAGTCTTCAATTGCCAGTTTGATAGCTTCTTCTGCTAAAACAGAACAGTGTATCTTTACTGGTGGTAAACCACCGAGCTCTTCAACAACTGCTTTATTTGTAAGTTTTAGAGCTTCATCAATAGTCTTACCAAGAATTAATTCAGTTGAAACCGATGATGAGGCAATTGCAGAAGCACAACCGAAAGTTCTAAATTTTACATCTGTAATAATATTGTTTTCTACTTTAATATAAAGTTCCATAATATCACCACAACTGGCATTGCCTACTTTACCATAACCAGAAGGGTTTTCAATAACACCTACATTTTTAGGTGCCATAAAATGTTCCATAACTTTTTCTGTATACTCCATATTTTTTAATGATAAGACTTCGTCTTAGCATTGTCCTCCTTATAAAAATTATTTTATTTTATTCTCCATATTATTATTCCAAAGTGGAGATATTTCTCTGAGTCTGGTAATAATTTCTTTGAGTGTAATAATTACATAGTCAATTTCTTCTTTTGTATTAGTGAAGTCTAGACTAAAACGTATTGTTCCGTGAGCAAATTCAATAGGTATTCCCATAGCGATTAAGACATGAGAAGGTTGAAGTTCTGTTGAAGAACAAGCAGAACCAGAACTTACTGCGATCCCTTTATAGTTAAGAGAAAGTAATATTGATTCTCCTTCTAGATATTTAAAAGTAATACTAGAGGTTCCAGGTAAACGATTAGCTTTTTGTGCATTAAAGACTATCTCTGGGATAGACTTAAGAAGTTCAGCTTCAAAATAATCTCTTAACTGACTTTCATAAATGATATGTTCATTCATTGATGAAACAGCCTGCTCCAAAGCATGTGCCATTCCCACCATTCCAGCAACATTAGAGGTACCAGGTCTTAATTTTCCTTCCTGCCCCCCTCCAGTGATTGTTTTTCCAATTCTTACACCACTTCGAATATACATTGCACCAATGCCTTTAGGTCCATGAAATTTATGAGCAGTAAAAACTAGAATATCAATATTATCATTTTTAGGATTTACAGGTATTTTTCCCACGGCTTGTACAGCATCACAATGGAATATTATTTTATGTTCTTTTGCTATTTTACCAATTTCGTTTATAGGTTGAATAGTTCCAACTTCATTATTGGCATACATAATAGAAATTAAAATTGTCTCATCAGTAATGGCATTTTTTAAATCTGAGATTGAAATTAAACCATTTGTATCTACAGGTAAATAAGTAACTTGGAATCCTTCTTTTTCTAAATCTGCAAAAGTTTCTTTTACTCCTGGATGTTCAATTGAAGAGGTGATTAGATGTTTTCCTCTATTTTTATAGGCTTTTACTACCCCACGAATAGCAAGGTTATCACCTTCAACTCCAGAACCAGTAAAGAAAAGTTCTTTACTTTCAACACCTAAAATTTTACTTATAGTCTCTCGAGAAGCATTCATTCCTTTGGCAGCAGCAGATCCAAAACTATGTTGACTAGAAGCATTTCCAAAATGTTCAGTCAAGTAAGGAATCATTTTATCTAAAGTATCTTTACTTAATTTGGTTGTTGCATTATTATCTAAGTATATATTCACTTTTAACATCTCCTAGATTGATTTTTTTTAATTTGATTTGATGCAAGCTATATATTATTTATATCATTCTTTATTTTTATTGTCAAGAATTAATTTTAGGGGTGAAAGGGAGAAAAATGAGTAAAAATTTAGTTAGATATGTATTTTTTTTGATAAAATTTTACAACATGTGATATACTATATATACGGATATTTGTTGTGAAAAAATTTGAAATAAGGAGATCTTGTGACAAAAAAAGAAAAAGTAAAAAAAATTATCCCTATAATGGAAAAGAAATTTGGAAATCCAAAATGTGAATTAAATTATACAACAGCATTTGAATTACTGATAGCAGTAATTCTTTCGGCCCAATGCACAGATGCAAGAGTAAATATTGTTACAGAAAAAATGTTTGAAATAATGAATACCCCTTTGGAATTTTCAGAAGCTTCATTAAGTCAAATAGAAAAAATGATTTATAGTACTGGATTTTATAAAAATAAATCAAAAAATATTCAATTGACCTCTAAAATTCTCGTGTCTGAATATAATAGTGAAGTTCCACAAGATATGGAGAAACTAACAAATCTTGCAGGTGTAGGGAGGAAAACAGCGAATGTTGTCAGGGGGGAAATTTTTGGATTAGCAGATGGTGTAACTGTTGATACACATGTGAAAAGAATTACAAATTTAATGGGGCTTGTAAAAAGTGAAAACCCTATTAAAATAGAAAAGGAATTAATGAAAATTATACCTAAAAAATACTGGATTGTATTTTCTCACTATATGGTTTTACACGGTAGAAGTACTTGTGTAGCGAGACGACCACAATGCTCAGAATGTGAAGTTTTAGAATGGTGTAATTTCGGAATAAATAAATTAAAATAAAAGGGAGGGTTGACCATTCTATAAGAAATTATAGATTTGTCGATTAAAATAATGAAAAAAAGAATATTTGTTTTTATGTGGTTATTGATTATTAATATGGCTTTAGGGAATACTGTTAAAGAGGAAGAACAAAATAAAAGTATTGTTACTACAGAAATTAGAGGAATAGAAGAAGAAAAGTCAGAAGAAGAAAAGTCAGAAGAAGAAAAGATAGAAGAAATAAAAATAGAAGAAGTAAAAATAGAAGAAGTAGAGGAAGATGTAGTCGCTGCTTTGATTGGAGATGAAAATGGAAATGTCTATTATGGTGAAAATATAGATAAAGTCCATCCTTACGCCTCTTTAACAAAATTAGTGACTATTATGGTAGTTTTTGATGAAATACGAGTGGGGAGAATAAAATTAAAAGATAAAATAGAAATTTCAGAAAAAATTTCAAAAGTTGGAGGAAGTAAAATAAAGGTAAAGAAAGGTGATGTTTTAACTGTTGAAGAGTTGATAAAAGCCTCTCTTATAAGGTCTGCAAATAATGCTACTTACGCTTTAGCAGATTATGTTACTAATGGTAATTATGACGCTTTTATAAAAAAAATGTCAAAAAAAGTAAAAAGTATTGGATTAGAAAACATAGTGAAACTTTATAGCCCAGCAGGATTACCTGATAGAATCACCAAAAAAAAGATGGATATAGGAACTGCTTATGGAGTTTATAAAATAATGCTTGAGGTAATGAAATATCCAGAAATTTTAGAAATTACAAAAATAAAAGAAACTAAAATTTTTGGTGATAAAATAAAAATTAAAAACACTAATTCTTTACTTGGTGTTGAGGGAATAAAAGGTTTGAAAACAGGAAGTCATAATGATGCTGGCTCTAATATAGCTATATATAATGAAAAATTAGGATATAAGAACTTTTATGTAGTCTTAGGTGGAAAAAATGCAAAAATAAGGAATAAGAAAGTTATTGAACTGGATAAAAAATTTCATGAAGAAAACTGGATTGAAGAGATTACCAATAAAGAAACTTCTCTTGTGACTATCGATGTAATAAAGGGGACAAAAAAACATGTGTCTTTATATCCAGATAAAAATAAAGAAATAAAGAAAGTAATAACTGATAATATTGATATAATTGTCACTAGACCAAAAGTTTTAGAAGCTCCACTGAAGATGGATGAAGTATGTGGATTTTATACAGTGTATAAAAATGGTATAGAAATAGAAAATGGAAATTTGATATTAAAAGAAAATATCCCTAAAAAATGGTATGTTTTTTGGTAAAATAATATTTGAAAAATAATTTGTGGAGGAAAAATGAAGTTTCCAAGTGGCATAGAATTGGTATTGCTTTTCACATCTTTTATTATTGGAATGAGATTTCCAGATTGGGATTTTAAGTTGAAAATAAAGCATCGAAATATATTAACACATAGTCCGATTATTTTGTGGATGATGATATATTTTTATAAACGACAATCGAATAGTGAGGTATTTGAATATTTTATTATTGGATTTTCATTAGCGATGGGAATTCACTTATTGTTTGATTTTTTTCCTAAAGGTTGGGCAATGGGAGCTTTAATACATTTTCCGGTTATAAATACCAGTGTAGGGATAAGAATGAGTAAAATGATTATATTTTTTTCAAGTGTATATTCTTTTTATTTGGCAATACATTATACCCAAACAATAGTAGTAACTTATATATTGGGAGCACTGAGCCTCTTTACTATTTTTAAGAATACAGTTAAAGAAGAGAAATTTTTTAGACCTTTTATTACATTTTTAGTGGTGTTTTTGTCCTTGAGTGGTCTGAAGTTTCCAGAACTAAAAAAGGATATTTATACTGTAACATCAAAATTAGTGTCTCAGATTAATAAAAAATAATTAAATTAAATTTAATTAAGGAAAATATTACTTTTTAGAATAAAATTTGATATAATTTGAGTAGAAAAAATAAAAAAGGAGAATGAAATGAGAGAAGAGAGATTTTTAAAAGAAACAGCAGTAGAGATAAGAAAAAACATAGTGAAAATGATTTGTAAATCAAAATCTGGTCATCCAGGAGGGTCACTTTCCATAGTGGAAATTTTAACAGCATTATACTTTGGAGAAATGAATGTAGATTCTAAAACCCCAACTATGGAAAATAGAGATAGATTTGTGTTGTCAAAGGGACATGCAGCACCTGCTTTATATGCTGTTTTAGCTGAAAAAGACTATATAAAAAAAGAAGTATTATCCACTTTAAGAGAATATGGTTCAATTTTACAAGGACACCCAGATATGAGAAAAGTTCCAGGAATAGAGATGTCAACAGGTTCTTTAGGACAAGGTTTATCAGTAGCCAATGGAATGGCCCTATCTGGAAGAATTTCGGGACTTGATTATAGAACATATATTATTATGGGAGATGGTGAAATGCAAGAAGGTCAAATATGGGAAGCAGCCATGACCAGTGCTCACTATAAATTGGATTCTGTTTGTGCTTTCATAGATGCTAATAATCTTCAAATTGATGGTAATGTGGATAAAATAAAAGGTGTGGAACCTTTGGATAAAAAATGGGAAGCTTTTGGTTGGAATGTAATTAAGATCGATGGACATAACTTCGAAGAAATTTTTGTAGCTCTAGATAAAGCTAAAGCAACAAAAGGACAACCAACAGTAATCATCGCTAAAACTACAAAAGGAAAGGGTGTTTCTTTCATGGAAAATGTTTGTGGGTTTCATGGTGTCGCACCAACAGTGGAAGAAACAGAACAAGCTATTAAAGAATTATCAGTAGGAGGAAAAAAATGAAAAAATCAACTAGACAAGGATATGGAGAAGCTTTAGTAGAACTTGGTTCAATAAATAAAAATGTGATTGTTTTAGATGCTGATTTAACAAAATCAACTAAAACTAGTATGTTTCAAAATAAATTTCCAGAAAGACATATAAATGTTGGAATAGCAGAAGCAGATTTAATTGGAACTGCTGCTGGAATAGCTACAACGGGTAAAATAGTTTTTGCCTCAACTTTTGCTATTTTTGCTGCTGGAAGAGGTTTTGAACAAATTAGAAATTCTGTTGCATATCCTAAACTAAATGTAAAAATAGCTCCTACACATGCGGGGATATCTGTAGGGGAAGATGGTGGGTCTCATCAAGCGATAGAGGACATAGCTTTAATGCGAAGCATTCCAGGAATGGTAGTTTTATCACCTGCAGATGCAACCGAAACAAAAAAAATGGTTTTTGCAGCAGCAGAGTATGAAGGACCAGTTTATTTACGAATGGGAAGGCTTGATACTGAAGTTTTATTTGATGAATCTACTTATGAATTTCAAATTGGGATAATCAATACATTGAAAGAAGGAACTGATGTGACTATTGCAGCGACAGGACTCATGGTTGAAAAGGCATTAGAAGCTTGTGAATTATTAAAAAAAGATAATATTTCTGCAAGAGTTCTAAATGTAGGGACTATAAAACCATTGGATGGAGAAACTATATTAAAAGCTGCACAAGAAACTCAATTTATTGTTACGGCTGAAGAACATTCAGTAATAGGAGGTTTGGGTTCTGCAATTTCTGAATTTTTATCAGAAACTCATCCAACATTAGTAAAGAAAGTAGGAATATATGATAAATTTGGACAAAGTGGTAAGGGAGAAGAATTATTAGAAAAATATAATTTAACAGCTGAAAAAATTGTTTTAACAGTAAAAGAAAATTTAAAATAGAAGCTGACCAAAAGAGTTGGGCTAAAATTATAAAGGTATATGAGGTGTATGATGAATTTTGAAAGAAAGAAGAGTAATTTTTTTATATTAACATATTTGTTTTTTTTATTTGTTTTTTTTATCTCTTTATTTCTAAATATTAATAAATATAGAGAAATAATTGAAAATAAAAGTACTCTTCAAATAGAATTAAAAGAAGAATTAAAACAAAATGAAATTGAAGTTTTAGAACAAAAATTATGGAAAATAAAAGAAGTGAAAAACTTAAAATATTATTCTAAAGAGAGAGGATTGAAAAGACTAGTGAAAGAACTGGAAATTTCAATACCAGAAGTAAATAATCCTCTATCTGATCTAATAATAATAAATGTTCTGGGAGTAGAAAATAAGAAAAAAATTATAGATACTTTGCTAGAAACAGAAAAAAATATTGTGAGTTTTCATTTTAATGAAGTAGTCACAGAACAGACAACTAAAGAAAGTAAAAACTTGAAAAATATCCTTTTAGCAGTTTTAATATTAGGAATAGTTCCAATTATTTATATGATTTATTCAATGTTTATAAATTTGGTTTATGAAAAGTATTTATATTATTATCAGAATTCTCAAGATGAAGAAAAAGCTATAAAATTAGGGAAAAAAGTTTTGTTTCTACCTTTAGTTGCAAGTGCTATTAGTGGTAGTGCAATATACTATAATCTATATTTACTATTTAAGAGGAAGTATAGTGAAGAAATTGTAGAAATCTTTAGAGTGAGTGAGATTGAAATAGTTTATAGTACTTTTGGACTTGTTTTTTGTATTGTATTAATGCTAATTTTTATTCCAATTAAATTTAAAGACAGACCAAGGAAGTGAAAATATTGAAAAAAATATCTAAATACTCTTTCTTGCTCTTATTTTTAAGTTTTTTCATTAACTCAACTGTTTTTATGAATACTGCTGATGAAATGAAAAAAGATATTTGGAAGATAAATAAAGAGATAAAAAGTAAAAATATTAGAATAAAAAAAATTGATACTGAAAAAAACAGTCTTGAAAAACAAATTTATAAAAATACCAAAGAGATAGAGAAAATAAAAGAAGAACAAATAAAAATATTATCTGAAATCAATGTTTTAAGTAAAAATATTGATTATAGTGAAAAAAGCTTGAAAGTTAGTAATGAAGTACTTAAAAGTATAAAATCTAATAATAAATTAAAATTAAAATCTTGGAATAGATATAGTATAGATAAAACTTCAGAGGAATTTTCGCCTGAAGTTATTATTTCATTTAAAAAAATATTAAATAATGATACTAATCGAATAGAAAAGGTTTCAACAATTAAAATAGATATCATAGAATCAAAGTCAAATGTAGAAAAAGAGAAAAAAAAGTTACAAAGCCTACAAGATCGTCTTAAGAGCAATGGAATAAATCTAGATCAAAAGATTTCTAATCATGGGATTTTAATAAAGAAACTTGAAAGAGAGAAAGGTGGACATAGATCTAGAATAGCAAAATTAATTAAAGAAAAGAAAAGAATCGAAAGTCAAATAAGGAATGTTATTAATAAGTCAACAAAAGTTGATAAAAAATTAAATTTGAAAACAGCTAGAAAAAATATAGGAAAACTATCAATTCCATTAAATGGAAAAATTGTAACTAGATATGGTCAAAAGAGAAACACTATAGCAAGTAATGGTTTAGAAATAAGAGGGGAGTTAGGTTCTTCGATAAAAGCTGCAGGAGCAGGAAAAGTAATTTATTCAGATACTTTTCAAGGTTTAGGAAAAGTTGTTATGATTGATTATGGAAATAATTTGATTGGTGTTTATGGTAATTTAATTTCAACTAGTGTAGCAAAAGGAAAAATTTTAAAACGATCGGAAGTAATAGGAGTACTAGGTTTTGCTAATGGTGGAAAACCAGATCTTTACTATGAATTAAGATTTAAATTAAAATCAATTAATCCGGAAGAATTCTTTTAAATTTTTTAGGAGTTGAATTATGAAAAAGTGTTATATTTTTGTAAATAAAGAAAAAAAAAAAGCTATGGAATTTTTTGGTAAAGTAAATTTATTTCTAAAAGAAAAAAAAATAGAAGTCGTTGAAAAAATAGAAGAGGCAAATTTTGCAATAGTAATTGGTGGAGATGGTACCTTACTTAGGGCTTCAAAAACCATAATAAAAAACCCTGAAATTGAAGTTTTTGCTGTCAATGGAGGAAATTTAGGGTTTTTAACTGAGATAAAACTTGAAAAAGCAATTGAATCTATTCAAAAATATTTAAATGGTGACTACAAGATTAAAGAAAGGAAATTTTTGACAGTAAATATAAAAAATAGACAATATGATGCTCTTAATGAAGTTGTATTTTATAAAAATAATGTAGGAGTTAACTTAGTTAAACTAAGTGTTTATTCTAATTCTGAATTTATGAGTAATTATCGTGGGGATGGACTCATAGTTTGTACCCCTACTGGTTCGACAGCGTATTCTATGTCTGCAGGGGGACCAATAGTTTCACCCAATGTAAATGCTATAATATTAACTCCTATTGCAGCACATAATTTGTCAACAAGACCTGTTGTAATAGGAGAAGAGGAAGAGCTAACAATTACAGTTAATGGTGAAGATAAGTTTGCTAATGTTCTGATCGATGGTGAAAATATAGATTTAATTTCATGTGAAGATAATGTAGTAATTAAGGTACTAGGGAAAAAATTGAAAATGATTGTATTGAATGGTGAAGAACAAAATCATTATTCAATCCTAAGAGAAACTTTAAAATGGGGGAATAGTTTATGCTAAAAGAGTTGAAAATAGAAAATTTGGCTATTATAGAAAAACTTGACTTAGAATTTAAAGAGGGATTTATTGTTTTAACCGGTGAGACTGGAGCAGGAAAATCTATTATTATGAATGCTATAAACCTTTTAATTGGAGAGAAAGGTAGCATTGATATGATTAGAGATGGGGAAGAGACACTTTTAGCTCAGGGGATATTTGAGGTAAATAAGGATCAAAGTGAGGAACTTGCCAATTTAGGGATAGAAAATATAGAAGATAATGAAGTTATAATAAGAAGATATTTGGATAGAAGTGGAAAAGGAAAAGCATTTGTTAATAATATTCGAGTTCCATTAGGTAGTTTGAAAGAAATAATGAGTACTTTAGTTGATATTGTTGGACAACATTCACATCAAATGTTATTATCTAAAAGTAATCATATAAAACTTTTAGATAAATTTTTAGAGGATAAAGGTAAGACAGTAAAGGCTAATGTTAGTACTCTCTATTCGGAATATAATAAAATAAATTTTGAAATTTTAGAGTTAGCAAATGAAAAAAAAGATTTTGAAGAAAAAAAAGATTTTTATGAGTATCAACTTTCAGAAATTAATTTGTTAGATTTAAGAGAGGAAGAAGATATTTTATTAGAGTTAGAATATAAAAAATTGTTTAATGCTAGTAAAATAAAAGAAAAGTTGCAGAACGCAATAATTCTTTTAAGAGAAGGGGATAGTAATGCCTTGTCAAATTTAAATACAACTAGAAAATCTCTAGATATGTTAGTAAAATATGGTGATGAATTCAATGAAATATTAGAAAGAATTGAAAAAGTATATTATGAGTTAGAAGATACAGTGGATAGTCTCCTTACAATAAATAGAAACATAGAAGTGAATGATAACAAATTAGAGAAAATAATAATGAGATTAGAATCTATAAATAAATTAAAATTAAAATATGGAAGTACAATAAAAGAGATTCTTGAATATCGAGATAAAATAGAAGAAAAGCTAAAAAATCTTGAAGAAGTTGGAATGGAATTAAAGTATCTTTTAGAAAAAAAAGTAAAAAAAGAAACAGAGTATTTTGAAAAAGCTAAAATATTAACTGATATAAGAAAAGAAAGAAGTAAAGAAATTGAAGACCATTTGAAAGTTCAAATGGAATTTTTAAATATGAAAAATATAGAGTTTAAAATTGCCTTTGAAAATTTGGAAGTTGTAAGTCCAAATGGTGCAGATAAAATTGAATTTCTAATCTCTACAAATCTAGGTCAAAGTATAAAACCTTTATCTAAAATAGCCTCAGGTGGAGAAGTAAGCCGAATAATGCTAGCTTTAAAAGTTATATTTTCCAAAGTTGACAATATATCAATGCTTCTTTTTGATGAAATTGACTCAGGTGTTGGAGGAGAAACAGTAAAAAAAATAGGTGAAAAACTAAGAGAAATTGGAAGTAAATCTCAAGTGATTTGTATAACACATTCACCCCCAATAGCCGCAAGAGCAAACCAACAATTTTATATAGAAAAACAAATTAAAAATGGTGAAACTTTTAGTTCGGTTAAAAATTTAACATTTGAAGAACGGGTAGGAGAGATAGGAAGAATGCTCGCAGGAGAAAATCCTACAGAATCAGTTCTAGCACATGCTAGGGAGCTTTTAAATGGAAACTGATATTAAAGAATTAAAAAATAAATATATAAGTGAATTGAAAAAATTAGAGAAGGTGTCTGGGACAACAATCTCTATATATGAAAAAGAAATTGTTGAATTCATAGAGTATTTAAAGGAAGAGGATGCCTTAAAAATAGGTGCTTTAAAAATTGATTTTTATATCAAAAAAATGAAAGAAATTTATTCAGAAGTATCTGTAAAGAGGAAAATAGCATCTTTAAATGGGTTCTATAAATATTTACAGAAAAGAGGAGATGTAGAAACTAACCCTTTTTTTGGTATAAAATTTGTAGTTGGAAAAACTGTTGAACAAAGGGTTGAAATTCCATTTTATGAATTTGAAAAAATAAAACAAAGTTGTGATGAGACTCCAAAAGGAATTAGAGATAAATTTTTTATAACTTTACTTATGAAAAACAATATCAAAATTAATGATATTGTTAATATAAAAATGAAAGATGTTATAAAAAAAAATGAAATTTGTAGTTTAAAGAAAACAGAGATTAAGGTAATTTTTCTTGAACCCTGTGAGGAGAAACTTTTAGAAGAATATTTGGCAAATCGAGATTTAATTGAAGAAGGTTTTGAAGAAAAATTATTTAAAGGATTAACAAGACAAAATTTTAGAATAAGATTTCAAAATTATTGTAAAAACTTAGGTTTAAAAGAGATGTCCCCTAGTCAAATAAAAAATACAATTCAGAAAATAGAAGTTCGAGAATCTTTAGAGAATAATAGTTTAAAGTTAGAAAAAATTAGAGAAGAATATATGAGGATTAAAATAGGAGATGAGTGAGATGAAAGCAGGTTTTATAGCAGTGGTAGGTAGACCTAATGTGGGGAAATCAACACTTATAAATAAATTAGTAGCTGAAAAAGTAGCTATTGTCTCTGACAAGGCCGGAACAACGCGAGATAATATAAAAGGAATTCTAAACTTTGGAGAAAATCAATATATTTTTATTGATACACCAGGTATCCATAAACCTAAGCATTTGCTTGGAGAACATATGACTAATAGTGCAATTAAAATATTGAGAGATGTAGATGTTATAGTTTTTTTACTGGATGGAACTCAAGGGATTTCAACGGGTGATAAATTTGTTATGGAAAAAGTTATGGGAGCAAAGGCAACACCAAGAATTTTAGTAGTAAATAAAATAGATAAAATGAGTGATGAAGAATTGGTTTTAAAAAGAAAGGAAATAAAAGAAAAATTAGGTGAATTTGACGGAATAATAGAAATATCTGGTCAATATGCTCTAGGATTACATAAACTTTTAAATATACTAGAACCATTTTTAGAAGAAGGAATAAAGTTTTATCCAGATGACATGTATACAGATATGCCCATGTATAGAGTTATTACAGAAGCAGTAAGAGAGAAAATTTTGCAAAGAACAAGAGAAGAAATTCCTCATTCTGTTGCAATTGAAATCATAAATGTGAAAAAAAGACCTAATGGAAAAGATAAATTTGATATTAATATTTATGTGGAGAGAGATTCTCAAAAAGGAATAATCATAGGTAAAAATGGAGCAATGTTAAAAGAGATTGGAACAGAAGCGCGGAAAGATATACAAACCCTAATAGGAAAAGAGATTTACTTACAATTATGGGTAAAAGTGAAAGATGATTGGAGAAAGAAAAAACCATTTTTGAAGGAAATGGGTTACCATATAGATAAAGATTAATTTATAGAGTAATAATCTAAGAAATGGAGCAAAGTATAAGTGAATAAAAAATATAAATAGGGACTAATATGAAAAAAATAAAGAAATCAGAAAGACTAAAAGAAGCTAAAGAAGAGAGAAAATTAAGAGTCAGTGAAGAAAGAGAATTAGAACTGACTAAGGTGGCAATTCGTACGATTAAATATTTAGATGTTACAGAAGAGAAACAAGGAGAAAGATTAGATACTATTGTACAGGAATTTCTTGGTGAAACAAGAGCTTATGTTCAAAAAATTATTGTAGAAAATAGAGTGGAAATATTAGGAAATAATAAAATTAAAAATAGTATGAAATTGAAAGGTAATGAGAAGATAAAAATAAGTATACCAGAAGATTCTATGCTTGATATAAAAGCAGAAAATTTACCTTTGAACATTATAAGAGAAGATAAAGATCTTATAGTTATAAATAAAAGTCCAGGAATGATAGTTCATCCAGCACAAGGTTATACAACTGGAACCCTTGTAAATGCTATTCTTTATCATGTTAAAGATTTATCTGGAATTAATGGAATTATTAGACCTGGAATTGTTCATAGACTTGATAAAGATACCAGTGGCGCAATAATTATAGCCAAAAATGATAAAGCACATTTGAAACTTTCTGATATGTTTAAAAATAAACATATTGAAAAGATATATATTTGTATTGTAAAAGGTATCTTTACATCTAAAAGTGGTAGAATAGAGACATTAATAGGAAGAAATCCAATATTTAGAAAAAAAATGGCTGTTGTGGAAGAAAATGGGAAAAATGCAATAACTAATTATGAAGTTATTGATGAACAAGGGAATTTTTCTCTGCTTAAAGTGAGAATAGAAACAGGGCGAACCCATCAAATAAGAGTACATATGAAATATTTAAACCATCCAATTATTGGGGATAATGTATATGGAAATGAAAGTGAAGTTGCAAAAAGACAGATGTTACATGCTTATAATTTGAGATTTAAACACCCTATTGAAGAACACGAAATTAATATATTAGCTGAAATTCCAGAAGATTTCAAAGAAAGTATCAGAAAGCTTAAATTAAATTTAGATTTAATTTAGAAGGAGAGAAATCATGAAAAGTATAATGTATCAATTTGATTTAGAGTTTGGAGATATAATTGGTATTGATGAAGCAGGGCGGGGTCCACTTGCTGGTCCAGTAGTTGCAAGTGCAGTTTACTTAAAAAAATATACATCTGAACTCAGTGAAATTAATGATTCTAAAAAGTTAACAGAAAAAAAACGAGAAAAATTTTTTGATATTATAAAAGAAAATTTTTATGTTGGAATTGGAATAAGTACAGAAAATGAAATAGATGAAATCAATATCTTAAATGCTACATTCTTAAGTATGAGAAGAGCTATTGAAGATTTGGAAAAAACCGGTATTTCTTTAAAGGATAAAAAAATATTAGTGGATGGAAATCAAAAAATTAGAGAATGTAGCTTAAATCAAGAAGCAATCGTGAAAGGAGATGGAAAAAGCCTTTCTATAGCTGCTGCGTCAATAATAGCTAAAGTTACAAGAGATAGAATAATGGTTGAAATGAGTGAGAAATATCCAGAGTATGGCTTTGATAGACATAAAGGATATGGAACCAAAAGACATAGAGAGGCTTTAATAAAAAAAGGAAAAACTCCAATTCATAGAGTGTCATTTTTAAAAAAAATTCTAACTATAAATGAAAAAATAGAAGAATCAAATGGATGAAAAAAAATTTTTAAAAAACCAGTGTAAATTAAACTTTAAAGAAAATTTAAAAAGTGATAAAATGACAAATAAAGAAAAGGGATATCATTATGAGGGAAAAGCAATTAAGTTGTTGGAGTCAGAAGGATATGAAGTTCTTGAAAAAAATTATACTGTAAAAGGTGGAGAGATAGATATAATAGCTCAAAAAAATGATTGTATAGTATTTTTTGAGATTAAATATAGAAGAACAAGTAATTATGGTAGTGGAATCGAAGCAGTAAATAGAGAAAAAATGAGAAGAATTTATAGAACAGCTAAAAAATATTTATATAACAAAAAATGTTATGATTTTTCATATAGATTTGATCTTATAGCTTATAATGGTGAAGTATATGAGTGGTTAGAAAATATTTTGTGGGGTGAAGAATATGAATAGTAGTTGTTTAAAGTGTGGTAGCAGTGAATACTATGTTAAAACAATTGTTTGTCCTGAAAAAAACATTGGTTTAAAAATAAAATTAGGTGTATACTATTTAAAGATATGTAGTGAATGCGGATTTGTGGAGATGTATGCAGCAGAAATATTAGATGATGAAAAGAATAAAAAAGGAGTAAAAATTGAGAAAATTCCTAACCCAAGTTATTAAAAGGTTAATTTTCGATAATAAATGCTCGGTATGTAAGGAACAATTGATAAAAAATGAAGAATATATATGTGAAAAATGTTTTTTTAAATTAAAAGAGAAGAATAATTTGAAAAAAATAGGAAATAAATACCATATTTATGAATATGATGGTGAAATAAGAGAATTATTAAAAAATTTTAAATTAAAAAATAGAAAGAATATTTCTAAAAAACTTGCTTTATTGGTAGGACAAAAGATAAAATATATAAAAGAGATAGAAAATATAGATTTTATAATTCCTGTTCCTTTGAATTTAAATAGATATTTAGAACGAGGATTTAATCAAGTGGAAGAAATATTAAAAGAGAGTGATATTGAATTTATTTCTATTGAAAGAGTTAAGAATACAAAATATATGTATGGTTTAAAAGGGAAAAAAGAGAGAATTGAAAATTTAGATAGAGCATTTTCTATAAATGTGGATTTAACAGGAAAAACAATTTTACTTGTTGATGATATACTAACAACAGGAGCTACAATAGAAGAGATAACAAGAGAAATAGAAAAAAAATATATTATAAAAAATATATTTGTCTTTACAGTAGCTTTAGCTTTGAAGTCTAAAAAATAAAAAATATGAAAGGGAGGGGATATGGAATTTGAAATTTATATAGATAATGAAAAAATGAAGACTCTTAAAAAAACATTTAAAACAATAGGATTAGCAATAAAAGAAGCTAATATGTTATTAAGAAAAAAAGGAAAATTAATTATTTCTATTGATGTTAATGGCAGCGAGTTTGATGAAAATTATCTTTATACTGATAAAAAACAAATTTTAGAAATAAAAACCAAAACTCAATCAACCATATTACTGGATGGAATACTTCTTTCAAGAGAGTACCTCACAAAATATTTTGATATTTTAACTGAAATAAATTTTGAAGAGGAGCAGTTTTTAGATATTAAAGAAGGAGTGAAAGAATTATTGGATTTAACAGGGTGGTTTTATGGTCTTTTAATAGCTACCGTTGAAAATTATCAATTACAAAATTCTGAATTAGGTGAATATCTCTATAGATATGAAGAGGAGATAGTTGGATTAAAAGAAGCCTATGATGAAGGAAATATAAACTATGTTTTGGATATATTAGAGAATGAAATGGGAATATTGCTTGGTGAATTTTTAGAGAATTATGACAGATTCAAAGATGAGTTATTTAAAGAAGATGGAATATCACGATTTTTAAGCTAAAAAAAATGATGGAGGTAAAAATGAGAAGAAAAATGGTGGCTGGTAACTGGAAAATGAATAAGACTAACATTGAAGGAGTAAGTGCAATAAAAGAGTTAGTTAAATTAACGAAAGACTATAAAAATATTGATATTATAATAGGGGCTCCAACAATTATGTTAGAAGCTCTTGTCAAAGCTAGTGAAGGGGGAACTGTTAAAATTGCTGCTCAAAATATGCACTATAAAGAATCGGGAGCCTTTACAGGTGAAACCTCTCCAGCTATGTTAAAATCAATAGGTGTAGAATATGTAATATTAGGACATTCAGAGCGTCGAGAGTATTTTTTTGAGACTAATCAATTTATTAATGAAAAGATAAAAGCAGCACTGGCTTATGAGATTACTCCTATTCTTTGCATTGGTGAAAAGCTAGAGGAGAGAGAAACAGGAAAAACATTTGAAGTAATTTTTAAACAACTAAAAGAAGGAATGGCTAATCTTACAAAAGAAGAAGCTAAAAAAGTAATTATTGCTTATGAACCAATTTGGGCAATAGGAACAGGAAAAACAGCAACTCCAGCCATGGCAGAAGAAACCCATAAAGAAATAAGAGGAATAATTACTGAAATGTTTGGAGAAGAGGTTGCACATGAAGTTATTATTCAATATGGTGGATCTATGAATGCCAATAATGCTGCTGAACTAATGGCACAATCAAATATAGATGGTGGACTGGTAGGGGGTGCGTCTTTGGATGTAAAAGTTTTTGATGTTGTTATCAAAGCTGGAATGACAAAATAATTAATAAAAAGGAGGTGAGAAAAATGTTAATATGGTTTATAGTTACAATAGTTTGTATAGGTTTAGAACTGATGACACTAGGTTTAGTATCAATATGGTTTGCTATTGGAGCTATAGTTACAATGTTTTTTACAAGTTTAACCCTTGAACATCAATTTTATATTTTTGTAATTGTC
This sequence comes from uncultured Fusobacteriaceae bacterium, assembly GCA_947038515.1. Lineage (GTDB taxonomy): Bacteria > Fusobacteriota > Fusobacteriia > Fusobacteriales > Fusobacteriaceae > JAGNZR01. The sequence goes on along the minus strand of CAMQWJ010000016.1, from coordinate 8,244 downwards.
TCTTTAGTGACTCTAATTAGCTTTAGAAAAATTTCTATGAAATATGTAAAAGGAAAATCTAAAGAAAGTGATAGAATAAGAGGTGCAAACTTTAAAATTGATTCGATAAAAGATGGTATTTATGAAGGAAAATTAGATGGTAAACATTGGATTGGAATTTGTGAAAAAGAATTAATTGTAGGTGAAATTGCAAAAGTAAAAGATATAAAAGGAATAAAGTTGATTTTAGAAAAAAATAAATTTTAAAAATACTAGGAGGAATATATGATATTTATATTTATTATCGTTTTAATTATAGTTGTAATCGTTGTATTTAACATAAAAATAGTGGCACAGTCAGAGACATTTGTAATAGAAAGATTAGGACCTTATCACACGACTTGGGAAGTTGGAATTAATTTTTTGGTTCCATTTATAGATAGAGTTAGAAAGAGAATTTCTTTGAAAGAACAGGTTATAGATTTTCCACCTCAACCAGTAATAACAAAAGATAATGTTACGATGCAAATTGACACAGTTGTTTATTTTCAAATAACAGATCCTAAATTATATACATATGGAGTTGAAAGACCTTTAAATGCTATTGAAAATTTAACGGCTACAACTCTTAGAAATATAATTGGAGAGATGGAATTAGATTCAACTTTAACTTCAAGAGATGTTATTAATACTAAAATGAGACTAATATTAGATGAAGCTACTGATGCTTGGGGAATAAAAATAAATAGAATAGAACTTAAAAATATCCTTCCACCAAAAGGAATTTTAGAAGCTATGGAAAAACAAATGAGAGCAGAAAGAGAGAGAAGAGAACAAATTCTTATTGCTGAAGGTCAAAAAACTTCATTAATACTTGTTGCAGAAGGGAAAAAAAGCTCTGCGATACTAGATGCAGAGGGAGAAAAAGAGTCAATGATATTGAGGGCTGAAGCAATAAGAAATACTTTGGTATTAGAGGCTGAAGGAGAAGCAGCAGCTATTAAATTAATAAAAGAAGCCGGGGCAGATAAAAATGTTCTAGCCCTTAGAGGAATGGTAGCACTTGAAAAAGTAGCAAATGGGCAAGCTACAAAAATAATTGTTCCTAGTAACCTTCAAGATCTTGTAAGTTTTGGGACACTTTTCCACGAAAGTAAAACAACAATAGAAGGATAAAAAAAGAATAAAAATAAAAAAACTTTTATATGGTCAAAAGACTGTATAAAAGTTTTTTATTTTTAAAGTTATAAATGATCAGAGTAGAGAAAGATAAAATTAATAAATTAAAATGGGATAATTTTATGAGATAATATTTTTTGGATCTCTAAATTCTCATCTTCTGTAAGAGTGTCAGTAGAATCCCTTAATTGGTAGTTTTCTATATTAAGAGGCAACGACTTCTTTAAAGTTAAAATTAAATTATCTGAAACATCATATAGAGACATAAGATGATTTATTTGTGATTGACAATCTTCTAAAGCTTTAAAATCCTCCCTATAATAACTATTAAAGATTTGCCTTAAAAAGTGAGGTCTAACATTTGATAGGGGACTTACGATACCGTCACCACCAGAAAATAAATTAGTAATTAAAAGATCTTCCGAACTAGAGAAAACACAAAATTCTATGGAATTATTTTTTATTTTATTAATATATTCACGAGTATTTTTAAAAGAAGAAGAAATATCGTAAATCCCAACGATGTTGGGAAATTTAATAATCAGATTAGAGATAGTTTCTGGTGAAATTTTATCTGGTTTTGTACTTTCTATATTTTCTAAAAGAATATTTGCTGTGGTATTTGTGGCAATTCTACTATAATAGTCTTTTATTTCTTTAAGGGATAAGGTTTTAAATAAAGGGAGTCCAATAACAACTCCATCATAGCCTAATTCCACTGCAAAATTTGAAAGTTCAATAGTATTTTCAATACTACTGTCATTGGTACAGGCTAATAAAGTGATCTTATTCTTAGTATACTTATAAATAGAAGATAAATAAGATTTTTTCTCTGTTAAGGAAAGATTAAAAAATTCACCAATATTTGTTAAGAGAATAATTCCATCAATTTTAGCTTCAATAAGTGAGTCTATTAAAGTAAAATTACTTTGTAAATCTAAGTCTCCATTTTTTTTAAAGATTGAAACTAATGGAGTAAAAATACCTTTGAACATAGAAAAGCCCCCTTTTTACATAAAACACTTTTAGTAGGAGTAAGTTTAGTAGAATAATTAGAATAAAATATTAGTATTGTTAAAAAAATAATATGGAAATTAAAGAGATAAGGTATTAAACTTAATTGAGATCATATTTAATAAAATTATTAACTCTTAGTGTTGTTTTAACTTTGCGAATATATTTTTGTCCTTCTTCTGAATATTTAGTTAGTCCAGCAGTTATTTCAGAAGGAGATTTCCCCTTTTGTGAAAGTTCTCTAACTTTTTTATAGACATTATGTCTTGAGAGAGTAAGGACAAGGTCTGACACTGACTCTTTGAGTGTGCTGTATTTTTTTAGATGTGGAACGAAACCATTTGAACGAGACGACTTTGCTGCAATTCTTGGCTCGTTAGGATTGGTAGACCAAATACCAAAAATATTGTTAGCTTCTCTAAAAAATCGAGAGGTCCCCCATGCACTTTCAATTGCTCCTTGACTTAAAATAAGAGAAGTAGGATATATTATCATTTTAGATTTTAAATCTTCCCAATTACCGAATTTAACTCTATATTTTTTAAAAAGTTGAGTTGAATAATTTTTTTCTTTTTCAGAAAGAGAAGGTTTGATTTTTAATTGATCGATTATGTTGTGTTGATTCTTAATTTCTTCATGAACAACTCTGATTGCAGGAAGTAATAATTGAACAAAAACTTCTTTTCTTTTTGGAACATTAAGATTTCTTAAATCTAATTTCTTAATGGAGAAAACAAAAAGTTCATCATTTTTAATATTTTGACTAACATTTGAAATGTCAGAAAGTGTATTAACTTCTATTGTTTTGTAGGGAACGGTTTTTAGGATGTTATCTTTTTCTGACTGTACATAGTTATAGTTGAAAAAAAAGATTGAAATTATTATTAATAAAATTGATTTTTGCTCTTTCATAGGGTCTCCTTATTGAATAAAGTAAAGTTGTTTGAAAAACAGTATACTTTAATTTTAAAAAAAAGTATATACATAAATTTTTTTTTTTAGTATTATAGTTATAAAAGCTATATGCTAATCTTAGAAATGTGTGCAAAATATAATTGCTGTATACAAAAGGGAGGTAAAATTGTTCAATAATTTAAATGAAAAATGGACTGTTCTTTTAAATGAAAAAAATCAAAAAGAAACAATTAATAATTTAGAATTATTTTTAAAAAAAGAATATAAAGAGCAAAAAATATATCCCAATTTAGAAGAAGTATTTAATTTATTTAACCATCTTTCAGTCGAAAAGATTAAAGTGGTTATTTTAGGACAAGATCCGTATCATGGTGAAAGGCAAGGAAATGGGATTGCATTTTCAGTCAAAGAAGGAGTAAAAATCCCACCATCGTTAAGGAATATTTTTAAAGAATTAAAATTAGAATATCCCAATTATACTATACCTGAATCGGGAAATTTGATGAAATGGGTAGAACAAGGAGTTTTTTTATTAAATACAGTTTTAACAGTGAGAGAGGGGGAAGCTTTTTCACACAAAGGAAAAGGTTGGGAAATTTTAACAGATAAAATTATTGAGATAATAGATGAAAAAGATGAACCTGTTGTATTTATTCTTTGGGGGAATAGTGCAAAAAAGAAAAAAGAATTAATAAAAAATTCTAAACATTTAATATTAGAAGGAGTACATCCAAGTCCTTTAGCTGCTAGTCGTGGCTTTTTTGGTTGCAATCACTTTTTAAAAGTGAATGCATTTTTAAAAAAAAATAAGAGAAAACCAATAGACTGGTCATTAGAATGAAGGATAAAAAATGACATATACAATAGATAAAAATTAATGTATAATAAAACGTAAAATGTTTTTAAAGTGATTGGGTATAATTAAAATTATATTATTGAAACTTAATAAAGAAAAATAAAAATTTCTAAATATTTAATAGATAAAATAAATAATTAAGGAGTGAAAATAAATTATGAAAAGAAGCTTATCAGGGATCCAACCAAGTGGGATTCTTCATTTGGGAAATTATTTTGGAGCTATAAAACAATTTATAGAAAGTCAGGATAAATGTGAAGGACTATATTTTGTAGCAGATTATCATTCATTAACTTCAGGAACAAGTCCGGAGAGTCTTCGTGAAAATAGTTATAATGTTGTTTTAGATTATTTGGCACTAGGTTTAGATCCAGAAAAATCAACAATATTTCTACAATCAGATGTACCAGAACATACAGAACTTTATTGGATTTTATCTAATTTGACACCTGTGGCTCTTATGGAGAGAGGACATTCTTTTAAAGATAAAATAGAAAAAGGGATATCTCCGAATATGGGGTTACTTTCTTATCCTATATTGATGGCTGCTGATATTTTGATTTACGACACTGATATTGTTCCAGTTGGAAAGGATCAGAAACAACATGTGGAGATGACTCGAGATATTGCAATAAAATTTAATGAAAAGTATGGTGAAATGTTTAAGTTACCAGAAGAAAAAATTCTTGAAAATACAGCAATTGTAGTGGGTGTTGATGGATTGAAAATGAGTAAGTCGTATAATAATACGATCAATATGTTTTTATCAAAAAAAGAATTAAAAAAACAAATTATGAGTATAGTAACAGATTCAACTCCTTTGGAGGAACCTAAAGATCCAGAAAACAATATAGTAAAACTATATTCACTTTTTGTGACTCCAGAGAAAGTTCAAGAGATGAAAAATAAATTTAAAGCTGGGAATTATGGATATGGTCATGGAAAAAATGAATTGTTAGAAACTGTTTTAGAATATTTTAAAGAGGCTCGAGAGAGAAGAGAAGAATTTGTAGCTAATCCTGAACTAGTTAATGAAATCCTGAGAAAAGGAGCTGAAAAAGCTAGAGGACTTGCCAAAAATAAAATTATTGAAGTGAAAAAAATGGTAGGGTTATTGGGAAATAGATATTAGAGAAAAAATTGAACAATAAGGAAAAGTAGTTAGAATTATTTTCAAATTTGATTAATTAGAATAAAATTATTGAAATTTTAAAAAAAAAAGAGTATAATAAAATGAAATTAGAATAAATAAAACTATAGGGAGGCAATATTATGAGAAGAACAATTGATACACCAAATGCACCAGCTGCAATAGGACCATATTCACAGGCGGTAGAAATTAACGGAACACTTTATGTTTCAGGACAAATACCATTTGTACCAGCAACAATGGCCGTTGTTTCGGAAGATGTTAAGTTACAAACAAAACAATCATTAGAAAATATAAAAGCGATATTATCAGCTGCAGGATACAGTTTTGCAGATGTAGTAAAAGCTTCAGTATTTATTGCTGATATGAATGATTTTGCAATAATAAATGAAGTTTATAATGAATATTTAGGAGAAGTTAGACCAGCTAGAGCTTGTGTAGAGGTATCAAGACTTCCAAGAGATGTAAAAGTTGAAATTGAAGTAATAGCTTCTAAACCAAATGCAAAGTAAAAGAGTTTAAATTAACAGAATAGAGAAAAACAAATAAAAATAGGAGCTTAGAAGCTTCTATTTTTATTTGTTTTATGCTATAATACATGCATATAAATTAGGAAGGGGTCTCAAATGGATAAAGTAGAATTATTAAAAAAAGAAAGAAATATAAAAATAACTTATTCATATGATGGAACTGATTATTATGGATTTCAGCGTCAAATAAAAATGAAAACGATCCAAGGGACGATAGAAGAATATCTTTTTAAAATTACAAAAGAAAAAATCAATTTAATTTCTTCAGGTAGGACTGATACAGGAGTACATGCTGAAATGCAAGTTTCTAACTTTCAATTGTTATCTCCAATTCCAATAGAAAAAATGAAAGAAATTTTAAATCGTGGACTACCTGAAAGTATAGTTATAAAAGATGTTGAGGAAGTAAAAGAAGACTTTCATTCTAGATTTTCTGCAAAAGAAAGAGTTTACAGATATTATCTTACATGGGAAAGAAATCCATTTAAAAATAGATTTACAACATATGTACCTTTTGAAATAGAGTTAAAGAAATTTCTTCAAAGTATGGTTATATTAAAAGGGATTCATAATTTTAAAAATTTTAGATTAGCTGGCTGTACGAGTAAGACCCAAGTGAGGGAACTTTATTCAGTTGAAGGGGAAGAAAATGGAGAAAAAGGATTATATATTCAGATAAGTGGAAGTGGTTTTTTAAAATCACAAATTAGAATAATTATTGGAATAGCATTGGATATTTATTGTAAAAGGAAACCAAAAAATTATTTTGAAAAAATGTTAAAAGAAGATGGAAAATGTATAAAAACAGTTGCACCAGCTAATGGGTTACACTTGTGGGAAATAAAGTACTAATAAAAAAGATGTCTAGGGAGTAATATGGATTCTGATGAAAAAAGAAAAATATTAGAAGTACTAAAAGAAAAAAAAATTATGATAAAAAGAGTGACTTTAAAAGACACAGATATAATTAAAGAAATAATTGAGCTTGAGAGAAAAATTTTTAATGGAAAAGGTAACATAAATTTTTGGTTACTTAAGGCGTTTGTACGTTATGGAGTAGTTTATATTTTAAGTAAAGATGAAAAAATTATAGCAGTTACTGAATATATGCAAGTTTTGAATGAAAAAGAACTATTTTTGTATGGTTGTTTCACAGTGGAAGAACATAGAAAAAAAGGATATGGAAAAATATTATTAGAGTATGGGGAACTAGAAATGGAAAAAATGGGAATAAACACTATATCATTAACAGTTGATCCAGAAAATAAGTTAGCTTTGAAACTATATGAAAAATTAGGTTATGAAAAAACTGCTTTTTTGAAAGATGAATATGGTGCTGGAGTAGATAGAGAGCAACTAAAAAAGACGATAAAAATGAAAAAATAGTAAAATTAGAAGTCTATTTTAATATATTGTCTAAAAATTTAAAATAAAAGATTGACAAAAAACAAAAGTAAATATAATATATAATTGTAATGAGTATAAAAATGTTAAGAGGGAGGTATTCTATGAGAGTGAGTAGTTCTGAAGTAGCAGAATCTTTGAAGTTAAGAGGAATAAAACCATCATATCAACGGATGAAAATATATGAATTTTTATTAAATAATAGAATACATCCTACAGTAGATGAGATTTTCAAAACATTAACTCCAGAAATTCCAACGTTATCTAAAACAACAATTTATAATACTTTGAATCTTTTTGTAGAAAAAAAGTTAATAAATGTAATTGTTATTGATGAAAAACAAACTAGATATGATGTAGAGCAAGGATTGCATGGGCACTTTAAGTGTAATACCTGTGAAAAGATTTTTGATATTGAATTAAATCAGGATATATTGAATAGTGAAAAATTAGAAAATTTTGAAATAGATGAATATCATTTTTATTTTAAAGGTAATTGCAAAAAATGTAACAATAAATAATTATAAAATTTATTTGGATAAGAGGAAATGATTTAAAAATATTGAACAATTATATTAAGATTCAAATTAAATAGTTAAATGTGACTATTTATAAATATTTTGTGAATTGAAGTATATATAAGGAGGAAAAATGAAAAAATTTCTAATGGTTCAAGATGAAAAAAATCAATGTATGTTTGAAATGGTACTGGGTGAAAGTAAAGAGTGTAAAGAAAACTTATCTAATTTAAGTATAGTAGAAGAAAAAAATAGTGATGCTACGTTGGAAAAGCATGTTCCATTTATAGAGGAATTAGAGAATGGATACAGAGTAAAAATAGGAAAAGAAAGTTTACATCCAATGACAGAAGAACATTTTATAGAAATGATAGAAATTATTGTAGATGATTTAAGAGTATATAGAAAATATTTAAAACCAGGAGAGGAACCAATGGCAGAATTTTCAATGCCAAAAGGGGAAAAAGTTACAGCAAGAGAATATTGTAATATCCATGGTTTATGGAAAGGGACGTTGTAATAAATTATTGAAAATAAGATTGAGCAAAGCAGAAAAAAATTCTGCTTTGTTTTTTTTTATAAAATAAATAAAAAAAGAGGTTGACGTTTTTTAAAAATTATGGTATTATTTTATTTGTCCACAGGAAATATTGAAAAAGAAATTTTGGAGATAAAAAAGTGGAAACAGGACATTAACAA
>CAMQWJ010000015.1 GCA_947038515.1 uncultured Fusobacteriaceae bacterium | reverse complement strand
ATGGTTTGATTTATACTGTTGGAACAGATTTTGAATTCTCTCAGAATAATAACCGAAATATATCTGGAAAAGTAGGATTAGGATATAGATTTTAATAGAAATAACATATATAATTAGAAGCAGTGGGATTTTATAGTGGATTAAGCTATAAAATCCCATTTTTTATTTGTAAGAATGATCAATCTCTATATGTGGGGGGAGAAAAAAATAAGGCGCCAGTGAATCAAAAGTACAATAATCTACTTTTGATATCATCAACACCAAATATTATAGAATCATTTTTTTTAATAATTATAAGTAATACCAATTCCACCTTGAGGCTGTAGTTCCCAGTCCTTTTCAGTATTACCCCAAACTTGATTAGAATATTTTACTTGAGCAAATAAAGAAATATTTAAGGCTTCTGAATGCTTATAATTAATTTGAAGTTGTGGAAGAGCAAAAACAGTCCACATATTATTATAACTTCCAGAAGTCTTTGTTGGAGAAATCCATTCATACGAATTACTTGTTAACCAAAATGGTGGCTGCCAATTTTCACCTTCTTTATTTGAAATTACATAAGGGTCAAAACCTGTTGCAAAATTAAATTCTAAATTTGTCTTATCTGAAAATTTATATAATTCTTTAGAATATTCAAGCCAAGCATATAATCCAAAATATTTTGCATCATTTTCATTATTTGGTTTAAATTCTCCATTATAAAACTCTTTTATAAAAAAAGCATCTATTTCAAGGGACCAATTATGTGGTAATTTATATTTAGATAATAAATTTAAAGACATATGGTTCATATGACCAGAAGTACTATTAGGAAAAAAACCATAATTATACATGGGCATTATTGCAAATTCAGTAACTTCAAAATATTTATATTTAGGAAAATATTTATAAAAGTCAAATTCTACATTTAACCATGTATAGACTTGATTAGTTGAGTCAGAGAAAAAGTTATATTGCTTTGCTCCAATATTAGTAGTCATCTGAATATCTGTTCCAAATAGGGCACCATGGTAGTATGACAATTGTCCTTGTGGTGAGCTATAATTATTATTAGATTGATTTTCTTCTCCTTCATAGCCACCAGAATAAATATTAGTAAGTCTATCCCATTCTGCAGTTAATGTCCATTTAGGAGCAAAATTAACTTCAAGTCCTACTGCTGAATGAGAGGCTGCTGTTTTATACTTTCCTGAGTTACCATAAGCGGTTCCAGTTAGACCGATACTACCATTTGGAACAAAAGGCTTTGGAATACGTTTTTCTATTTTTTGGGTTCTAATCTCTATTACTTCTTCTGGTAAAAAAACCGTTTCTTTTCCCACTTGTTTTTCTATCAGTTTTTCTACAATTACCTCCATTGGTTTCTCTTCAATAATAATTAAAGTTTTAGGTGTTTCTCTATTAATTTTATTTATATAATTATTATTGATTTTCTTTCCAATATTATTATTTCTTTTAGCTTCGCTAGTTACTCCAAAAATTTGTGTACTCGTTAATGACATAAATAACGATATTAAGATTAGCTTTTTACTTATCATTTCATTTTCTCCTTCTATTATTTTATATTTCTATTAAAAATACTTAATAGAAAATATCTTATTATAATCTACTTCTAAAAAAATTTGATTCCTTTTTATTTTTTTAAAACATTAAATTTAAATAATAATTATATAAAATATTTTAATAATAAAATTTTGACACATTCTTGACACAATAATGTTGTATTATATCTTTATAGAAACAAACAAATAATAAATGGAGGAACAAAATGAAAAAAATGTTAATTTTAGGTTTAGTAGCAATGTCAACAGTAGGTTTTGCAAATATGGGATATATGAATGGTCACATGAATGGTCAACACATGAGTAACAGTGGAAGTCATTCTGGAATGAACGGACATATGAATAATGGAAGAACTTTAACACAAGATGAAATCAGAGAAAATAGAAAAAATTCAATACTAATTCAAGAAAAAAAGTTAGAACTAAGAAAATTAATGATAGAAAAAAATATTAATTGGAACAAAGTCTCAGCTTTGGATTTAGAAATCTCTAAATTAAGATCTGCTCATAGAATTGAAAGAATGAAAAAAAATTATAATTCTAACATGAATACTATAGCAAAATAATAAGTACTCTTAACTTAATAGTGAATATCAAAAAATCTAACATTTATAAAATGTTAGATTTTTTATTTTATACTAATTTAAAAATTTTAATAACCTATGAAATAGCAAAAACCTTTCATAGGTTGAATAATATTATTTAATAAAAGAGTTTACTTTATTAACAAATTCAATTGGATTAACTATGGGAAAACCTTCAATAATCATTCCTTGAGTATAAAGTATTTCTACCAATTTTTTTATTTCTTCATCATTAGAAGACTGAAGCTTTTTAAAAATAGGGTGTTCAGGATTAAGTTCTAAAACTTTTTCAGCTTTTACTGCTTCATTACCAGGAATTTCTCCTAAAGTTTTTTCCATTTCTAAAGATATTTCACCTTTAGCAGAAATAGTTACTGCAGATTCACCTAGTGTTGAATTAATTTTAACTTCTTTTATTTTCCCACCTAAAATATCTACTATTTTACTTAAAAGAGTTTCATTTTCTTTTTCTATTTCCTTCACTTTTTCTTTTGTTTCTTCTGTTTCTTCTAAATTAAAATCAGAATCATTTATAGATTTAAACTTTTTTTCTTCATATAAACCTAAAGTTTTCATTGAAAATTCATCTATTTTATCAATTAAGTAAAAAACTTCTATTCCTTTATTTAAAAGATTTTTAACTTTAGGGTGACCTTTTAAAATTTCTACACTTTCACCAGTAATATAATAAATTTCATTTTGGTCTTCTTTCATATTCTCAACATATTCTTTTAATGTAATATACTTATCTTCTTTTGAAGATATAAAAATTAATAAATTTTGTAATTTTTCTTTATTCATACCAAACATATCTTGAATTCCAAATTTTATATTTCTACCAAAAGATTCCCAAATTTTTATATAATTCTCTCTATCATTTTTTATCATTTTTTCTAATTCATTAATTATCTTTTTTTCAAGATGCTTAGCAATAGCTTGTAGTTCAGTATTCTTTTGAAGTATTTCTCTTGAAATATTTAGAGAAAGAGTATCACAATCCACTAATCCTTTTACAAAACTAAAATATTCAGGAATTAATTCTTCACATTTATCCATTATAAATACATTTTTACTATATAATTGTAATCCTTTTTTAAAATCTTTTGTATAAAAATCATATGGAGTCTTACTAGGAATGTAAAGTAATGCAGTATATTCTAAATTCCCTTGTACTTGAATATGTGAATGATAAATAGGATCTTCCCAATCATGAAAAGTTGTTTTATAAAATTCATTATATTTTTCAGTCGTAAGTTCTGACTTAGGAATTTTCCATATTGGTTTTGTAGAATTTACTATTTCTTCACCTATTAAAATAGAGTATCTTACATAATCTGAATATTTTTTTATTAATGACTTTAATTTATTTTCTTCTAAAAATTCTAAATCTTCTTTTTTATCTCTAATTAAAAGGATTATTTTTGTTCCTCTATCTTTTTTTTCAATTTCTTCTATTTCATAACTTCCATCACCTGAAGAGGTCCAACGTACACCTTTTTCTGCCATTGATGATTTAGTTTCTAATATTATTTTATCTGCAATCATAAAAGCGGAATAAAAACCTACTCCAAACTGACCAATAATATCCACTTCAGATTTTTTTTCATTATCTTTTATAGAATTTCTAAATTCTTTTGACCCTGATTTTGCAATAGTTCCAATATTTTCTTCTACCTCTTCATAAGTCATTCCTATTCCATTATCTTCAATAATAATATTTTTATTTTTTTCATCAATTGATACTTTTATTTCTAATTTTTCATCTTTTGACATTAAATTATTGTTTGTTAAACTATTAAATTTTAACTTATCTAACGCATCTGATGAATTAGATATAAGCTCTCTTAAAAATATCTCCTTATGTGTATAAATAGAATGAATCATTAAATTCAGTAACTCTTTTGTCTCTGTTTGAAATTTTTTTTCTTCTTTTCTCATTTTTTCAACTCCTTAATTATAATAAAACAATCTATATATATTTTCTATTTTTTAATAGTGTATCCTTTATAAAAAAGGAATATTTCTATTTTTTGTACTATTTTGTTTTCAATAAAGATTTTCCTGTTATTCCAGGTCTAGTCATTTCAAATGGATCTAAAATAATATCTAAATCCTCTTCTGATAATAGACCTCTATCTAATATTATTTTTTTTACTGGAACACCTGTTTTTAGAGATTCTTTTGCTATATCAGCTGCATTTTTATAACCAATATGTGGACATAGTGCTGTTATTGGTGCAATACTATTATCAACCATTTCTTGACACCTATTTTTATTTGCAGTAATTCCTATAAGACAATTATCAATAAAAGTCTTAATTCCATTTGTTAGAATTTCCATAGATTGAAATAAATTATAAAATAGTACTGGCTCAAAAACATTCAATTCTAATTGACCAGCTTCTGCTGCTTTTGTAATAGTCAAATCATTTCCAAATACCTGAAAAGATACTTGATTTAATACTTCTGGGATTACAGGATTTACTTTTCCTGGCATTATTGATGACCCAGGCTGCTGCATAGGAAGATTTATTTCAAACAATCCTGTTTTTGGTCCTGAAGCCATTAATCTTAAATCATTTGCAGTCTTTGATAAATTTACAGCACAAGTTTTTAGAGCAGATGATAAAAAAACAAAAGCATCAAGGTTTCTAGTTCCATCTACTAAATTAGCACTTTGTTTAAAATCAATTTTTGTGATACGAGCCAATATTTTAACAACATTATGAACATAGTCTACATCTGCGTTAAGTCCTGTTCCTACTGCAGTTGCTCCCATATTTACAAATTTTAAATCTTCCAATGCAAATTTTATTCTTGTAATATCTCTTGATACAGGTTCTGCAAAAGCCCTAAATTCTTGTCCTAATCGAATTGGAACTGCATCTTGTAAATGGGTTCGTCCCATTTTTAAAACATCGTTAAACTCGTCACCTTTTTCATATAAAACTTCATATAATCTTTCAAGTCCCTTAATAAGCTCTACACTCAACAGATGTAACGTCAGCTTTCCAGCAGTAGGGATTACATCATTTGTAGACTGCCCATAATTAACATGATCATTTGGATGGATTTTATCATATTTTCCTAGTTCACCACCTAAAAGTTCTCCTGCTCTATTAGCAATTACCTCATTCATATTCATATTCATAGAGGTTCCAGCTCCTCCTTGAATTGAATCAGTTATAAATTGGTCTCTAAATTTTCCATCTATAATTTCATGACAAACTTTTACCATTACATCTTGTTGTTCTTTTGTTATTAAACCAGCATGAAAGTTTGCTAATGAAGTCGCTTCTTTTACTCTAGCCATTGCTTCAATGAATTTTTGATTGAGTCCATGACCAGTAATATGAAAATTATTTTTTCCTCTCAATGTTTGTACCCCATAATATGCATCTTTTGGAACATTAAGACTTCCTATTGAATCAGTTTCGATTCTGGTCTCTTTTATCATTTTTACCCTCCATTTTATCGTATTATATATATATTTATAATACGACATTTTTAGAAAAAAAACAAATTTTTTTTAGATTTATATAATTTTAATAATTAATTAAAACCTTTAATTATAAATCTATAAAAAAAGTAAAAGTTGTAGTATAATATATTAAAAGAATAGATTAGATGGAGGAAAGATATGAAAGCAGCTTTTTTTGATATAGACGGTACAATTTATAGAGATTCTCTTTTAACAGAACATTTTAAAAAACTTATAAAATATGAGCTATTAGATGTAAGAGAATACGAAACTAAAGTCAAAGATTATTTTACTAAATGGGATGAGAGAACTGGAAACTATGACAATTATCTTCAGGGGCTCACAGAAACATATGTTAAGGCAATAAAAGGGTTACCTATAAAATATAATGAATTTATTTCTGAACAAGTTTTAGACCTAAAAGGAAATAGAGTTTATAAATTCACAAGAGATATGATTAAATGGCATAAAGAACAAGGACATTTAATTATTTTTATATCAGGAAGTCCTGATTTCTTAGTCTCTAAAATGGCTGTTAAATTTGGTGCAGATGATTTTTGTGGTTCTTTATATCATGTTGAAAATGGATTTTTAACAGGAGAAATCTCTCCAATGTGGGATTCTGTAAATAAAATGAAAGCAATAGAAAATTTTTGTAATAAATATGATATTAACCTGGATGAATCATATGCATATGGAGATACCAATGGTGATTTTAGTATGTTAAATGCTGTTGCATATCCCCGTGCAATCAATCCTTCTAAAGAACTTTTAGAAAAAATTAGAACTACTCCCTCGTTGAAAAATAAAGCTGAAATTTATATTGAAAGAAAAGATGTAATCTATAAAATTAATTCTGAAGTGGAAACTGTATAAATATTTATAATCTCAACTTTATTTATTATTCATTTGAAAAAAGGAGTAAATATGATTGCACTATTAGTTGTAGATGTCCAAAATGATTTTATGAAAGGTGGAGCCCTAGAAGTAGAAAAAAGTTTGGAAATAATACCAATTATTAATAATCTTATAAAAAAATTTAATGAAAAAAAGAGATTAGTTGTTGCTACACTGGATTGGCATCCTAAAGAACATAAAAGCTTTGCGATTAACTCAAATAAAGTTATTGGAGAAAAGGGAATACTCCATGGTTTAGATCAAATTTGGTGGCCAGTTCACTGTGTGGCAAATACTCTGGGAAGTGAACTCTATAAAGAACTATTACCAATAAATCATTTAATCAAAAAAGGTACAAATATTAATATAGATTCATATAGTGGTTTTTTTGATAATGGTAAATTAGAAGAGACAGATTTGAATTTTACTCTTAAAAAGAACAATATTACTCAACTATATATCGTTGGTCTTGCAACAGACTATTGTGTACTGTCAACTGTTCTTGATGCTTTAGAATTAGGGTATAAAGTATTTTTAATTCAAAATGCCTGTAGAGGTGTAAATTTATTACCAGAAGATTCCTTAAATGCAATAGAATTAATGAAAAAGAAAGGGGCTAACATTATTTTAGAACAAGATGTTGTCTAATACTAAGGTCTTAAACTAAAAATTTTAAGAGTAACAAAAGGATAAAGGAGAAAATTAATGACCAATAATACTAAAGGAACCATATTTATGTGCTTATCTGCTTTGTCTTTTGCTACTATGGGAGCATTTACCAAAGTTTCAAGTGGAGAATTTTCACCTTATCAATTAATTTTTTTTAGAGGGATAGTAAGTGCAATATTTATTTTTCTAATTACTAAAAAAGATGAACTTAATTTTTTTGGAAAAACTTCTAAATCAAAAAAAATGCTGTTTTATAGATCTTTACTAGGGACTGCAGGAGCGGTTTGCTATTTTATTGCAATAAAAAATCTATTTTTAGCAAATGCTGTTTTATTAAATAATTTATCCCCTATCTGGGTTACTATTTTTGCTTTTATCTTTCTAAAAGAAAAAATTACTATAAAACAAATTATTTTTCTTACAGTAATGTTTATCGGTGCAATTTTTATTATAAAACCTAAACTTGATTTCTCTATTATTCCATCTCTTATTGGATTTTCATCTGCTATTTTTGCAGGAGCTGCCTATACATTAGTTCGACATATTAGTAGTTTTGAAAAACCAGCAAATCTTGTTTTATGGTTTTCAATATATTCTTCAATATTTATGATTCCAGTCTTATATTTTACAGGATTTAAAATTCCAACTTTTAAAGAATTACTACCAATTATCATGATCGGAGTGCTTTCAGGAGCAGGACAACTTTTCTTAACATTAGCCTATAAGTCAGTTATAGCAAGTAAAGTCTCAATATTTCAATATTTTAATATCGTCTTCGCTTCTATGTATGGAATTATTTTTTGGGGTGAAGTTCCTGATATTTACTCTATTATTGGTGGAGTTTTAGTGATTGGATCAGCTGTTAGCAGTTTTATTATAAATAAAAAATCTGATTAATTTTATCTCAACAAAAATTTATAGGTTAAATTATAAGCAATATATTAAATAGGAGTAATAATGAAAATAATTCACACTTCTGATTGGCATTTTGGAAAAAAACTTGAAGGTATAAAAAGAATAGAAGAACAAAAAAAATTTATAGAAACTTTTGTGAAAATAATAGAACATGAATCACCTAAAATTATATTAATTGCAGGAGATATTTTTGATACTGTTAATCCTTCAGCTGAAGCCGAAACACTATTTTATCAATCTATTAAAAAAATTTCAAAAGATGGAAATCGAGCTGTAATTATTATTCCTGGTAATCATGATAATTCTGAAAGATTAGCTGCAAGTGCCTCATTAGCAAAGGAATTTGGAATTATTATTTATGAAAAACCTTTTGAAATTAAAGAAGTTGGAAAATATGGAAATTTTGAAATTATTGCTTCTGATAAAGGGAGTATAACAATAGAAATTCATGGTGAAAAAATATATATATATTCTTTACCTTATCCCAGTCCCACCGCTTTAAATATTTCTTTTGAAGAAGTTAACTATTCAGAAAAAATAGGTGAAATTTTAAGCGAAGGGATAAAAAATAAACCTTTAAATATTCCTGGAATAATTCTAACTCACCTATTTGTTACTGGTAGTTCTGGTGATGGTGATGAAAGAAATATAGAACTCGGTGGTAGCTTAGGTGTCCAGCTGAATGATTTACCTGATATTGATTATATCGCTCTTGGACATATTCATCGTTCTATGAAATTTGAAAAAAAACGTGCTTACTATTCAGGTTCCCCTATTGAATATCGTTCTTCAGAAAATAAATATGAAAAAAAAGTCTTTGTTGCTGAATTAAAAGGCAATCTAAAGACAGAAGTTAAAGAAATAATTTTAGAAAACTATAAACCTATAAAAAGTTATACTGTTCTTAGTGGTGAAGAAGCTGTTGAACTTTCACAAAAGTTAATACAGAACGAAGAATGGATTTATTTAACGATACGAACAAATCGTTATCTTACAGGTGAAGAGATTCGAAAAATAAAAGAAAATAAAAATATTGTCCAAATAATTCCAGAATTTGAATCTACCTTAGAATCTACAATTAAAGTTTCAAAAAACCATCTTGATTATTCAAAAATGGACTCTAAACCTCTTTTTATTGATTTCTATAAGAATGATGATGGTGTTGAACCAAATAAAGAGTTAGTTGAATTATTTTTAAAAATGGTTGGTGATGAATAATGAGACCAATAAAATTATCCTTTGAAGGAATTCATAGCTTTAAAGAGGCAGTAGAAATTGATTTTGAAAAATTAACAGAATATGGCTTATTTGGTATTTTTGGAGAAACTGGAAGTGGTAAATCTACTATACTGGATGCAATGATACTAGCACTATATGATCAGATACCCAGAGCAATGGATGGGGGAAGTGTTAAAAATGCTTTAAATGATGCTTCTAAGGAGATGAAAGTCTATTATAAATATGCTTTGGGAAGTGATATTTATGAAATAACCAGAATATATAAAAAAGGAAAGTCTAAAGGTGAAGAAGTTATTAATTCTAAAGATCCCTTTATGCTCAAAAATGGGACAATTATAGCTGATAAAAAGACAAAAGTAGATTTTCAAGTAAAAGAAACTTTTGGAATAGATATTATAGATTTTACACGTTCTGTTGTGCTGCCCCAAGGTAAGTTTACTGAATTTTTAAAACTAAAAAATACTGAAAAATTTATTATGCTTGAAAAGATTTTTTCACTAGAAAAATATGGTGTGCTTCTTGAAAACCGTATAAAAATAGAGAAAAAAGAATCTGATGATGAGGTTAAAAAATATCAAAATCAAAGAATAGGAAAAGGAGAAATAACTCCGACAGAGATAGGAGAACTCCAAGAAGAACTTTCATTTAATAATATTATTCTTGAAAAAAAATTGATTGAAAGAAGTATATTTCTGAAAAATTTTGAAAAATCAAAAAAAATATATGATTTAACTCTCCAATTAGAAAAAATAGTTGAAGAAAAAAAATATTTAGAGTCCAAAATTTCTGAAAATAGTAGAGATGAAAATCTTCTAAAACATCTTGAAACAATTAAAGAATTCCAAAATAGACTTTTTCTTATTGAACAAGAAGAAATTATTACAAAAAATGAAGAACAAAATCTAGAAAAACTAAAAATTTCTTTTATAAATGAGGAGACTAATAGAAAACTGTTAGAAATAGAACAAGAGAAAAATAGAAGTTTAATAGAAGAAAAAAGAACAGAAAGAAATAAAATTGAATTTTCTAGAGAAAATTTAAAAAAAATAACAGAAATATGGATTGAAAAACGAGAACTTTTAAAAAATATAGAATCAATTCAAATACTAAATAAAAAATATTTAGACCTTGAAACTTCTTTTGCTAAAACTATAGCTAATAAAAAAAATGAAGAAAAATTGATTCTTGAGTTAGAAATGGAGATTAAAAAAATAGATTATATTGCTCCTTCGAATCTATTAAAATTAGAAAATGAAAATATTCTTCTTTTAGAATTAGATAAAAAAATTAAAACTTTTATTTTGGAAAAAGAAGAGCTAATAAAAAATAAAGATTTTGAATTTAAAAAAATAAAAAATTCTGAAACAAACTTGAAAGAAATAGAAAAAGAGATTTTATTTCAAGAAAGTGAAATCAAAAAAAAATTAAGTGCAGAGTTGTCTCAAGATTTAGTTGAGGGGACTCCATGTCCTGTGTGTGGCTCTGAGCACCATCCAGTTCTTGCTCATGGCTCTACTTTGAAAATTGATATTACTAATGATCTCTTAAAACAATTAAGATATGAAAAGGAGAATTCCTTAGAAAAATTAGGAACATATAAAAATACTGTTGAAACTTTTAACAAAGGAATAAATGAAAAGGAACTGTTTTTAAATGAAAATCCTCAAGAAGAAATTCAAACCAAATTAATTTATTTTTCATCTTTAATTTCTGAGACAAAAATAATCCTAGAAAATCAAAATAAATTTGAGAATGAATTAAAAGAAAAACTAACTATAGCAAAAAATAATAATATACATAATGATACTATTTTAAAAAATTTATTAATACAAATAAAAGATGGAAAAGATTCTTTAACCAATAAAAATGAACTTATATTAGTTTCAGAAAACAAAATAAAATTTCTGGATCCTCTTTTTTTAGAAATTTCTCTTGAAGATATTTTACTTAAAAAGAAAAATATGGAACAAAATGAACTAACAGTAGATAGTTTAACAAAAAACATTGAAGTTTTAGACTTAAGAAATGGAAAATTATCTGTTGAACTCAAAAATGAAATGGAAAAATTAAAAATTAAAAACGAAGAAATTTCTATCTTAATAGGAAAAATTGAAGTTTATAAAAAAGATTCTCAAGAGAAAAAAGAAATTTTACTCCTTGATATTGAAAAATGTAAACTTGATAATATTAAAGTAATAAAAGAAACTTTAGTTTTAGATAAAGATATTATTCAACTGAAAAATAAAATTGATTCTTTTTCTTCAAAAGTAGTTAGAAATACTAGTTTTTATGAAAAAATAATTTCTGAATTAAATGGAGATTGTTTAACTTTACAAGAATGGAATCATCAACAAGAACTTAATATTGAAATAGAAAAAAATTATCTTGATCTCTCTTCAAAAGTTAAATTATTAGAAAAAAAATTAGATGAAAAAAAAATACTTAGTAAAGAAATTGAAAATATCTTACTGTTAGAGAAAAAAGCTCAAAATCATTATGATCTCATAGTGGAATTATCAAAAAAAGTAGGGGCTAAAAAACTGGTTAGATATATTTCTGAAAAAAAGTTAGCTATTATAGTAGCTTTAGCATCTCAAAGACTAGAAAAAATAAGTAATGGGCGATACACTCTAATTAATGATGAACTTTGTGATTTTTTTATAGTAGACAGCTTTAATTCAGGGGTTAAACGAGCAGTTTCAACGTTATCAGGGGGGGAGATGTTTATTGTGTCTCTTTCTTTAGCCTTGGCCCTTTCAAACCAATTACAACTAAAAGGTGAAACACAATTAGAATTTTTCTTTTTAGATGAAGGATTTGGGACCTTAGACCCTAATTTACTTGATAAAGTAATGGACTCTCTTGAAAATATTAGAAAAGAAGAAAAAATTAAAATTGGTATTATATCACATGTAGAAGAACTAAAATCAAGATTAGTTAGAAAAATTGAAGTTTCTTCTGCTGTTCCTGGAGTTAAGGGAAGTTCAATAAAATTATTATAAAGAAAGCCTACATTAAAAGTTCAACTTTTAATGTAGGCTTTCTTTATAATATCAACAGTGTCTTGAATAGAAGATTCAAGAACAATTTCCACTGTAAAATCACATGAAATTTTATACAACCAATTTCTTTGCTCATATAATTCCTCAATCTTCTTGTATAAATCATCTATATCATTGAGAAGAGGGCGTTTTTTTCCATTTTTAACTCTTTCATATATACACTCTAGAGAAGAATCCAAATAGATAACGTAAGATGTTTTTCTCAAGTTTTTAATATTACTATTATCTATAATTACTCCACCACCAGTGGAAATAACAATATTATTTTTTTTTGACTCTTCATCTATAATTGTTCTTTCTAATTTTCTAAAATATTCTTCACCTTCGTCATTAAAAATATCAACAATATTTCTATTTTCTCGTGTAGTAATAATAGAATCAATATCTATAAATTTCATCTCTAATGCTTTAGCAAGTTCTCTTCCAATAGTAGTTTTTCCAGAGCCCATTAAGCCAATTAAAGCAATATTCTCTTTCATAGTAACCTCCACTTTTAGTTGAGAGTAGTTCTTTTTAATGGTAAAGAACCTTTTTACTTTATATATGTTTAATCATTTAATTTCAGAACTGAAACAAATGCTTCTTGTGGAATCTCTACATTTCCAATTTGTTTCATTCTTTTTTTCCCTTCTTTTTGTTTATCTAAAAGTTTTTTCTTTCTTGAAATATCCCCACCATAGCATTTAGCAGTAACATTTTTTCTATATGCTTTTATTGTTTCACGAGCGATTATTTTTGCTCCCAATGAAGCTTGAATAGGTATTTCAAATTGTTGTCTTGGTATTATTTCTTTTAATTTCTCACAAATTGCCCGTCCTCTAGAATATGCATGATCTTCATGTGCAATAAATGAAAAAGCATCTACTGGTTTTCCAGTAACTAAAATTTCAACTTTTACAAGTGAAGATTCTTTATAACCAATCATTTCATATTCAAAAGATGCATATCCTCTAGTTCTTGATTTTAATTTATCGTAAAAATCAATAACTATCTCTGCCAATGGTAACTCATAAGATACCATTGCTCTGGTATCGTCAATAAATTTCATATCAATATATACTCCACGTTTTTCTTGACACAGTTCCATTACATTTCCAACATAGTCCTTTGGAGTAATTATATTTCCTTTTATAAAAGGTTCTTCAACAATTTTTTTCCCTTGTCCCCCTTCAGGAAATTCACAAGGGTTATCAATTATTAAAGTATCATTATTCTCAAAAAGAATTCTATATTCAACAGATGGCATTGTAGAAATAAGATCTAAATCATATTCCCGACGCAATCTTTCAACAATTATTTCCATATGTAACAAACCTAAAAATCCACATCTAAAACCAAATCCTAATGCAAGAGAAGTTTCAGGAACAAATGTTAATGAGGCATCATTCAACTGTAACTTTTCAAGGGCATCTCTAAGATCAGTATAATCATCAGTTGAAATAGGATATATTCCTGCAAAAACCATTGATTGAGCAGGTCTAAAACCTTCCATAGGGTACTCACAAGGATTAGAAGGATTAGTGATAGTATCTCCTACTTGAGTGTCTTGGATTGTCTTGATTCCTGTGATAATATAGCCAACAGAACCAGTGGAAAGAATATCTTGTGGTTTCATTACAGGAGAAAAAATTCCACATTCCAATACATCAAAAACTTTTTCTGTAGACCAAATCTTTATTTTGTCTCCTTTTTTTATTTGTCCATCAAGAACTTTAACATAAGTTATTACACCTCGGAAATCATTAAATAATGAATCAAAAATAAGTGCTTTTAGTGGAGCATTTTCATCATATGCAGGAGCTGGAATTCTCTCAACTATAGCCTCTAATAGATTTTCTATTCCAAGTCCACTTTTAGCTGAAGTTAAAACAGCATTATCTGCTGGAATTCCTATAATATCTTCAATCTCATTTCTTACTTTTTCTACATCTGCAGCTGGTAAATCTATTTTATTAATAACTGGAAGTATTTCTAGATTATTTTCAATAGCTAAATATACATTAGCAAGTGTTTGGGCTTCAACCCCTTGTGCGGCATCAACAATTAAAACTGCACCCTCACAGGCAGAAAGAGAACGTGAAACTTCATATATAAAATCTACATGACCCGGAGTATCTATAAGGTTTAATTCATATTTTTGTCCATCTTTAGCAGTATAAAAAAGAGTTACTGCTTGGGCTTTTATTGTTATCCCTTTTTCTCTTTCCAAGTCCATAGAGTCTAAAAGTTGAGCTTTCATATCTCTAGTTGTAACCGTTCCTGTAGTTTCTAGAAGTCTATCTGCAATTGTTGATTTTCCATGATCTATATGTGCAATAATTGAAAAATTTCTTTTAAATTTTTGTTCCAAAATATCCTCCTAAGGCAATTTAGTATGTATTATTAATTTTAAAAAATAATAAAAATGCTTTTTATTAAAAAAATTCAACTGTACAAAATAGCATACGGTTGAATTTAAATTACTTTCTAATGGTTGGGCTGGCTGGATTCGAACCAACGCATGTCAGAGTCAAAGTCTGATGCCTTACCGCTTGGCGACAGCCCAATTAGATGGTCGGAATAGCAAGATTCGAACTTGCGGCCCCCTGCTCCCAAGGCAGGTGCGCTACCGGACTGCGCTATATTCCGTCCTAACTTACATATAATAGCATATTTAAATAAGAGATGTCAATTATTATTTTTTTTTTATTTTTTTTCATGGTATAATATTAATGAATTATAATTAAATTATTGCATAATCAAGGAGGAGAATGAAGGTATGAAGTGTAAAGCTATCATTTGTGATTTAGACGGAACATTACTTAATGAAAATCATATTTTATCTGAATATACTCTACAGATTATCAAAAAAATTAAGAAGAAAGGTATAGATATTTATATAGCCACTGGTCGACATCATGAAGAAGGATTTGTTATAAAGAAAAAATTAGGTCTCGATTCCTATTTAATTTCTTCCAATGGTTCTCGAATACACAATGAAAAAAATGAACTAATTTATTCAAAAAATATCCCTGAAAAAATTGTAAATAAAATTCTTAATTTCAATTTTGATTCTGAAATCCATAAAAACTTATTTTTAAATAATAAATGGTACTCTGAAATCAAAATAGAAGATTTAGAAGGTTTTTGTGATGAAACTGGGTTTATTCAACATATAGTTCCTAATTTTAAGAATTTAAATAGCGAAGAAATTATTAAATTTTTCTTCTTAGAAAAAAGTGGCAATAAAATATTTACTTTAAAAAATGAATTAGAAAAAATTTTAAAAAATGAAGTTAATTTTACTTTAAGTTCAAAAACTTGCCTTGAAATTATGAATAAAGATTCCTCAAAAGGTGAGGCGATTAAATTCATTTGTTCTCAAAATGGACTGAAGTTAAGTGAAATTATTGCTTTTGGTGATGGTTTCAATGATTTAGATATGCTTTCTATTGTTGGTAAAGGATATTTGATGGGAAATCATCATCCTGATCTAAAAAAATTTTTACCCTCTCATGAGGTCATTCTGAGCAATAAAGAAGATGGAGTAGCTATAAAATTGCAAGAGCTCTTCCTTTCTAATACAAATTAGTCATATCTTGAGGAGAATTTTATGAAAATCAAATTTTTTTTTAATAAACAACCATATTTTGTTGTTAAAACATTAAAAAAATTTATAAAAATATCTGAAATGTATGAGGAAAAATACTATATTGTTGGGGGAGTAATTAGAGATGCTATTCTTTGTAAAACAAACTATGATATTGATATTGTCTTGACTCAATTTAATCCTTCATTCATAAAAGAATTAGAAAAAGAATTAGATACTTGTTTTTCATTTAGTAAAAAATTTAATACTGCTAAAGCTTATCTTAAAAATGGAATTTCAATTGATCTTAATGTCCAAAGAAAAGAGACCTATCCCTTTAATGGTTCGTTGCCTATTGTTTCTTTTGGAGATGAAAAAAGTGATATTTTAAGAAGAGATTTTACAATAAATTCAATTTATATAAAAATTCTAAATGAAACTGTAGATATTTTTGATCCTGTTAACGGAATTAAAGATTTGAAAAATAGAAAAATTTGTTTTTTAAAAGAAAATAGTTTTTTAGAAGATCCTACCCGTATATTAAGAGGATTAAAATTTGCTTTTAGATATTCTTTTTCTTTTGAAAAAAATACAAAACTTGCTCTCTTGGATGCTTTAAAACAAGATTGCTTTTCTACAATCTCCTCTGAACGACTAAAAAAAGAGTTCTTACTTTTACTTAAAGAACCTACTTTTCATATTTATTTAAATAAAAATAAATATAATAAAATCTTTGAATATATTTTCTCTTTTTTTACTAAAGAAAATAATTTAAGCCTAAATAATATTAAATTTATCTTTAAATTCTTAGTCTTAAACACTTCTTTATTAAAAAAATTAAACATTGATAAATATTATTTTTTTGTTTTTTTTATTTCACTCTCTACTGAGGAAATAGAAAAAATTACTTTTCATTCTAAAAATATAATTAATTTAAACAAAAATTCAGAAATTTATTTTTATTTAAATAATTTTTCTAATCAAGAATTATTACTAATAATGTTATACTCCAATTTCAAAATAGAAAATACAAAATTACTTTTGAAAAATTCACAATTTATGAAGAAATCATTAAATAAAATTATTACTAAATTTCTATATTTAAAAAAAATAACTCCTCTTCTTTCGGGAAATGATCTCTTAAAAATTGAAATTCCTCAAGGAAAAGAATTTACAAATATTTTAAATTTTGCTTATACTTTTCAACTTAATAATAAAAATATAACTAAAAAAGTTTTAATAAGGGAGGTCAAAAAAATATATGGATTATCATCTTAAAATTAAACAAGAATTTTTTTTTGAAGTGACTTTACCTGGTTCTAAATCTATCACTAATCGTGCACTCCTTTTAGCTTCACTTTCAACAGATAACACCCTTCTTCAAAATTTTCTTTTAAGTGATGATACTGAACATATGATTGACGGATTACAAAAACTAGGAACTTCCATTAATATTTCTAAAGATAAAAAAAATATTTTAGTTATAGCTAATCAAAAAAGAACCTTTAATAAGGTATCACTCTATACTGGAAATGCTGGAACTATGTTGAGATTTCTTTCAACTTATATTGGAATAGGAAATGGTGAAGTCACTCTTTTTGGTGATAAGCGTATGAATGAACGTCCTATTTACCCTTTAGTCCAATCTTTACAAACTCTTGGATGTAAAATTGAATATTTAGATAAAGAGGGTTTTCCCCCAATAAAAATTTTTTCTGATAATCTTTACAGAGAAGCATTTTTTTCAACTATGACATCACCTAATGAAATTATAGTTGATTCCAGTATCAGTAGCCAATACTTAACTTCTTTACTTCTCACTATTCCTATTTTAAAAATTCCTTTTAAAATAAGAAATAGTAATCGTATTGTATCTCGTCCTTATATTGATATGTCTCTTGCAATGATTAAACAATTTGGTGGAAAAATCACAGAAAATATTCATGATAACTCTTTTTCTATTTTTCCTAGTACATACTCTTTAAAAAAATATATAATTGAGGGTGATATGTCCTCTGCTTCATATTTTCTTGCAATGGCTCTAATCAGTAATTCAACTATTAAAATAAATAATTTTTTTAAAACTTCACTTCAAGGAGATAAAAAATTTTTAGATATTTTCTTGAAATTAGGTGGAAAAATTCTTTCCCAAGAACAATACTCCATTACTGTTCAAGGCTGCTCTCAATATCCTGGAATCAATATTGATTTAAATGAGGCACCTGATATAGCACAAACATTGGCTGTTGTTGCTCTATTTGCAACTTCACCTACTACTATTAAAAATGTTAGTAATATGAGAATTAAGGAAACAGATAGAATTTTAGCTTTAAAAAATGAAATTAATAAATTAGGTGGAACTCTAATTGAAGAATTTGATAATGATGGAAACGAAGGTTTTACTATCATACCACTCCACCAAAAAAACTATAAATCTGCAACAATTGAAACTTATAATGATCATCGAATGGCTATGAGTTTTTCCCTTGTAGGGCTAAGAATTCCCAACATTATTATCAAAGACTCCCAATGTGTTAATAAAACTTTTCCAAATTATTTTGATATTTTTGAAAAAATATATCGATAAAAAAATTAGATTATATCCATTTCTAGTAAATGGAATAATCTAATTTTTTATTATTTTATTTAATCAAGATAATAACCAATATTTAGTCTATAAATATAATTTTTTTTATCACTATTTGTAGAAATTCCAAGAGTAATTGGTCCTATCAAAGAGTCGTATCCCAATCCAATCTCATATCCTCTAATATAGTCATCCCACATTTTTATATTTGAGTTTCTTACTTCATCAAAAGTTCCTACATTAAAATTACCTGTCAAATATAAATTATTATAAAGTTCATATTGGACTCCCAACTTAAAAAGAAGGAATTTATCTACTATCTTTTCTTGATAATTATATCCAGTAAAGTTAAATTCACGTTTATCTATATTATCTATACCCCCACCTAACTTTATAAATTTATTCAAAGGAATAGAATCACCATTTATAGTACCAGCAGCAATTCCAAAATTAAAAGCTAAATTTTTTCCAATTGAATGACTATATTTTCCAGAGTAAAGTGAACCATAGTAATTAATCTCCTCCTCTTCTTCAAAGAGACTTGCCCCCCACGTAACAGTAAGTTCCGCATTTCCACCTGAAGTTGGAAAAATTCTATTATTCGTACTATCATAGAAAGCAGTTAGAAAGGCATCACCAAGTAGAGTATTGTAGGTTTCATCTTCAAACTCTTCTCCACCAGTATCAATAGATAGGGCTGTTGAATTTAATTTCAGCCCATAAAAAAGTGATACTTGGTTCCAAATTTGTGTTGAAATTCCTGCTGTCAAAAATAGATCTTTATTTTTAAATTTAGTATTTTTTGATCCATCTTTATATAAGAAAAGTGGTGTTTCTTCATATCCTATTTCACTTATAAGTCCTATTTTATTAGAATGACCATAGTAGGAGAAGTTTTTTGCTTTTATACCAAAATAATCACCAATTTTTAACTCCACATCTGTTAGTGAACCTACTTTTCCCATTTTTAAAATTTCAGTATCAATCTTTAGAGTCATACCATAATCAGAGCGATAATTCATTCCTACACCTATTGTATTAGTTGGATTAGGATCAACATCTATCTCTATTATTCCTTTATTATAATCAATCGTATAATAAATTCTATCAATAGCATCTAAAGAGTATAATTGAGCAAAAATTTTCTCAATTTTATTATCTGAAACTTTTTTATTTAAAATATTTTTAAATGAACCTTTTATTATTTCTCTTAGTTGGATATTTAAATCTTTTTCATCTAAAAATTTGATACTATTAATAAAAATATCATTGTTCTTAGTTGGTATATCATTTTTTACTAGATCATTTTCAGTTACATTATCTGGTGTTACAAAATTTAAAATTTTAGAAATATTTTCATTTGCAGCAACTTCTCCACTTTTAATTATTTCTTTTGCAGATTTAAATTGTGTTGCTGTATATTTTTCAAGTTTTGGGATAATAAGAACTGTTGTTAACTTTTTTTGCTCTGCATTTCCAGCAGTAGTCTGTAAAGTTAAAAGTTGCTCCAATACAGTTAATATATTATAATGATCTTTTCCTGCAAGTTCAGCACTTACATCACTTCCTATAATTATATCTGCCCCCATATCCATTACATCTTGTACTGGAAAATTCCTTCCAATCATTCCATCAATATATTCTTTTTCCCCTATTCTCACTGGATTCATTAGAGTTGGGATAGCCATACTAGCTGAAATAGCTCGGGCAAGGTCTCCTTCTCTCAGAGCTACAGCTTCTCCTGTACTAAGGTCTGTAGTAATTATTCTCATTGGAATTGGCAATTTATCAAAATCTTGATAGCCATTGTAGCCATTTAAAATTTCTTTTAATTTAAAATAACTTGCATTTCCGTCAGTAAAACCTTTAGGAAAAGTAAAATTAAAATTATTATCATACTTTACTCTAATAATCGAATCAGATTTTTTTAATTTGTTTTTTAATGAAGGGTTGACCTCTTCATCTTCCCCCTTGAATAGCCCTTCAAGATCTGTAGTTTTAATAATATTTTCTATCCCATCAGGAGTATAACCTATGGCATAAAGTGCTCCTATAATAGCTCCCATACTTGTACCAGTTATGTAGTCAACTTTAATATTATTTTTTTCAAGTTCTCGTAATACTCCTATATGTGCTAATCCCTTTGCTCCTCCTCCACTTAAAACTAATCCCACTTTTTTCTTAGAGAATCCTGTTTTTAAATTTTTCATTTTTTTCTCTTCAACTTTTTTTAATTTTATTTCAAGATTTTTTATTTCATCTTTAATTTTTTTTATTTCAAGCTCTTCAAGAGAAACTTGATTTCCACTAATTGATATTGTAATTATTAATAAAAATAATGTTAACAATTTTGTCATATTTAATTTCCACTCCCCAAATTACTAATAAAAAAATTTAATACATATGTTGGTATACTTATATTTTCTGGAATTATTCCAATTTTCCCTCTATACTCAATTAAACTCAATTCTTTTATCTTATTTTTTAAAAATTTACTATTATAATTACTTGCTATACTCACTTTTAGAAATACTTGATATGGATGAAATGGAGTGTTTCTTTTTGAATTTATAAAATATTTTTTTATTTTCTCATATTCAATTTTAAAATTGTTATAATTAATTTTATTATCAATTATTCCATTTTCTATCAAAAGTCTAAGCTTTAACAATATAAGAAGTTCTTCAAATATTACACTCAAAAAGAAATAATATTTTTTATCCACTTCTAATGTTTTTAAAACATTTTCAATTTCTTTTTTTTCTAGCATTTGAGTAATTGAATTTTTAAGATTATATTCATCACTTTTAATTATTATACCATTTATTTTTTGAATAGAGTATTTTTCTTCCCCTAAAAATAATTTTATTTTTTCAACTTCATTTTTAACTTTAAAAAACTCACTTCCAATAATATTTAAAAGCTCTTCTATCTCAATTTTTGAAATATTTAATTCAGCCTCTATATATTGTTCCAATATTTTTTTTTGATTTTCTATTCTTTCACAAAAAACTTCTCCAAAACTCTCACAAGTTTCAATTAATTTTTTTTTTATATTTTCAGAAGTTTTATCAGTTTCATCTTCTCTCTTTCCATATTCATTTATTATTTCCTCATATATAACTAGTATTTCCTTATTATTTATAGAATAGTTTTTCAAATTTTTAAAAAAATCTATTTTATTTTTAAATTTTTCAAACCTTTTTATAATAAGAATTTTTTTATCTCCGAATAATGAATCTTGAGATACCTCTTTAATAAATTCATCAAATTCCTCTAAGGAAAAATCAAAATATTTTTCCTTAATATTAGGATTATCAATTTTTATTCCATCTAAAATTTCTTTATATTTAATTTGAAGAGGTGCTCCATCTCCATATAAAAACTTAAACATTTTCCCCTCCAAACTATTTAAAATTTATAAAATATTTTTTTGATAA
The DNA here is from genome assembly GCA_947038515.1 of uncultured Fusobacteriaceae bacterium. GTDB lineage: Bacteria > Fusobacteriota > Fusobacteriia > Fusobacteriales > Fusobacteriaceae > JAGNZR01. Next base: position 20,414 of record CAMQWJ010000015.1, on the reverse strand, counting down.
AGAATAGAGAATAGGTTCTATCCCTAAATATTTCATAAATTTTTCTAATTCTAATTTCTTTTTTTCAAGATTTTTTTTAAAATTACTTTCTTTAATTTTTATACACTTGATTAACAAATTTTTAGGTGTATGTTCTGTATCTATAAATTCAATAATATTACTTCTGTATCCACATAATTCCATAATATCACTTCGAAAACCATCAGTAAGTAATGATGTCACTTTCTCCATTAATATTCCATGTTTTGTAAGACAAGATAAGTCAGTTTTTAAACTTCCAGTAGTTGTCTTAGTAATTTTACTATTGAATTCATTATGGCAGCAAGGGACTGCCAAAATGGCTTTAGCTCCCAATTCTAACCCTTTAATCAATCCATAATCAGTTGCATTGTTACAAGCATGTAATGAAATAACAAGGTCTGCATTTTTTAATTTATTAAATTCTTTTATATCCCCATGTAAAAATTCTAAGTTTTCAAAATTATATTTTATTTTTAATTCATTACAATGTTCCATTACATCTTTTTTTAAATCTAAACCTATTACCTCTAAATGTTCTATTTTCAATATATGTTTCAAATAATAATAAAGTACAAAAGTCAAATAAGATTTTCCACTACCAAAATCAACAACTTTTAAGGTATTATCAATTTGATTCTCTTTTTTTAGGTTTTCTATAACATCTTTTATAAATTCTAGATATTTATTTATTTGTTTAAATTTATTATATGAAGACTTTATTATTTTTCCACTTGAATCCATAATACCTAAATCAATAAGAAATTCTACTGGTTCACCCTCTCTTATAATATAATTTTTTTCACGATTATGTAATTCTACTTTTATTTTATTATCTATCTCTCTAACTTTAAGATGAATTTTTTTGGTATTACCATTATTTATAGCACTATATTCTTTAGTTTCTGTAAATATATTTATATTTTTAAAGTTATAAAATTTATCTTGAAAATATTCAATGGTTTCATTAGAATCTAAATTCTTGTGAAAAGCTTTATTATTTTCAAAGTATTCAATTTGATATACCCTAGTTTCTTTTAAATATAGTGGTATTATCTTAATTTTTTCTATTAAACACTCTTTTTCTTTATCTCTTAATGAGCTAAAAATTCCTTTTGAAAGAGTATTATTCTTTATATTATCATAAAAGATTTTTTTTAATTCTTCTAGTTCCATTTCTCCTCCAACTTTTAAAAGACAATACTATCAAAAATATCTTTTGACCCATATGGACTTGGTAATTTATCTAAAGTTTTTTCCCAAAAAAGAGTAAATTCATTTAAATCCATTTCATCTATTTTTTTTATTACTTCCTCTTTATATAAAGCTTTTTCTATTGAATTATTAATTCCAAAAATTAAATAACTTTTCATTATAAAATAATTTTCTTTGTTTATTTTTTCTTTTGAGTAGTAAGAAAATAAAAGTTCTTTTTTAAATCCATTTTCCTTACAAAGAAATTTTCTAACTACACTGGCAATATACTCTATATTTAATTGACACTCCTCCATATCTATTTCTTCCTTTTCAAAGGGTAGAAAATATGGTATAAAAATATTTTCAAAATGATAATCAAGAATAGATTTATTACTAAAAAGACTTTGCACCATATTCTTAGAATATGTTTTTTTTACTTCAAATTTCAAATCAACCATAACAGAAGTTCCTACATGTGGAAACAAATTGTTCGTCATATCACATGAATGTCCAAAATTATACACCCTTGGTTTATAGAGATTTGAATTATCCAAATTCCCAATAAATTTTTTAGTATCTTTTATTATCTTAATTAGCTCCTTATCTTCAAAAAAAGTTTCTATTAACTCACTTTCTATACTTTTTTTTTCTTCTCCTATTAATGTAATTCTATTTAAAAATATATTTAATAAAATATTTGATTTCATGTTTTGGGATAATATATTTTCAAATTCTATTTTTCCATTTAAAAATTCATTTATAATTTTAAAATATGTCGCTTTAAATATTGTTAATATATTATTGTTTTCTTTTTTAGATAAAAAAGAAAACTGAAATAATTCATTTTTTTTACTTCTTATTTCTTCATAATTAATAAAATCTTGAATCTCTAACATTCCTTTACGTTTTATTCCTATTCCATTCCAAGTTATAGTTTTAGGAATATAGCCATACCTTTGATTTATTATAACAGCTACAAACTCAGCCATTCCTCCACCTAGAGAATGACCTGTTAACTCAATATTCGTATACTCTATACCATTTTTAATATGTTTTTCATAAACTTCTACAGCATCATTAAATTGTTGTGGTCTTTTCCCCATACCAATTACTAAATTATTTTCAACAAAGTCTTTATAGGCTTCTTGAAAAGGGAATACTTCACTCCCTCTAAAAGCTATGACAATTTTATTTTCTTTTTTAAAAGTCAAAGAATAAAAACCACTTTTAGAAATATTGTTTGGCATTATTCTAGATGTTGTTGCTCTTCTATCTTCTATATCCAATAAAGTGTACTCTTTTAATTCTTTTTCAAAATACTTCAAAGAAAATTTTATATTTTCAAAAGCTAATATTTTAAAAAGAATTTTTTCCCTTTCTTTTTTCCCAATATTTTCAAATATTTCATAGCAATTTTTTCCTATTTCTTCCTCTCTAATATTAAGATATGAAAGGAGGCTTAATATTAGATATTCCTTCTTATACACCTGATTCCTCCCTACAAGAGTTTTGTTATTACAAGACAAAGATACGCTATTCCTCCACCTAACATGGCTCCTAATATCACTTCTTTTATTGTATGAATTTTTCCTTCAACTCTAGATTGTAGTATCAATATCAATAAAATAAAAGATAAGTAAAAAATTTTAGTATCTTTAGTTATAAATGCAATTGCTATAAAAGATGCTCCTCCTAGAGCACTATGCCCACTTGGAAGTCCACCCTTTAGTGGAGTTCCATGGTTAGAAAACTTTTTTATAATTATTACAATAACTGCAACTAATACTAATATTAATAACAATTTATTTTGAAAAGAATTCTTTAATATTGCAAAATTATTTTTCAAATGAAATTCTATTCTTCTTTCAAAAATAAAATACCCTACAACTACAGCATTAATACTAGTCACTAAGGTGGCACCTGCTGCAATATCTTTTGCTTTTTTTGCTAATGGATGATATTCTTTTGTAACTAAATCTACTACTGTTTCAATAGAACTATTAAATAATTCTGCCATCCAGACCATGGCTATTGAGACACTTAAAAATAAAATTTCATATTTATTAATTCCAGAAAACAATGAAAAAATAATTGCAACAACAGTAATGAAACAATGAAACTTCATATTTTTTTCTGTTCTAATCGCTTCAAATATCCCTTCTATTGCATAATTTAAACTATCAATCAAATTATATTTCTTATCTATATTTGTATTTGTATTTGTCTCTATATCTTTATTTTTTTTCATCCTAATCCCTCTGATAACCAAATTTATTTAAGATTTCTTCTTCTCGTTCTCTCATTTCTATTTTTTCATTTTCTTCTAAATGATCGTACCCTAAAAGATGTAACAGTCCATGAGTTAGAATATAATAAAATTCTCGTTTTGAAGAATGATTATACTCTTTAGCTTGTTCTAGTACTTTTTCAATAGATATTACTATATCTCCTAAAGTATCATAAGGTCCTGCTAAAAAATCTTGACTTTCATGATAAGCAAAAGAAATTACATCAGTTGCTACATCTTTGTTTCGATATTCAGAATTTATTTTTTGAATTCCTAAATTATTTGTTAAAAAAAGAGATATATATACTACTTTTTCTGGAGTATACTCATCAAAAATCACATTTTCTATATAGTTTTTTATAGTTTTTTCTTCAATTAATTCAATTCCAAATTTATTTTTATAATTTTCTAGCTCTTTTTCCTCTAATGTATCTAAAGAAAAATCCAATACTAATTCCATAGAGTACTCCTTATTTATTTTTATCATTTTTTAAGAGAATTTAAAATCTCTTTTTTTTCTATAACTTTAATTTTTGAAGTTGGAAAGGAATTTATAAAAAATTCTCCATATTTTTTCTTTATAATTCTATTATCTAAAACAATTATATTCCCTTCATCTGTTTTGCTTCTTATCAATCTCCCAATTCCTTGTTTAAATTTAATTATAGCTTCTGGTATCTGATATTCAGTAAAAGGATTTTTTCCTGTAGAGATTATACTTTCAATAATTGCTTCTGTTATTGGATCGTTGGGAACTTTAAAAGGTAATTTTATTATCACCACAGTGCTTAATTGTTTTCCCTTTATATCAACACCTTCCCAAAATGAGTCAGTTCCAAATAAAACAGGATTTGGAGATTTTTTATACATTTCAATTAATTGTGTTCTTGGTGCAGTCCCATGAACAAATAATTCAATTCCATTCTTGATCAATTCATCTCTAATAGAGTAATAAATATAATTTAATGTTGAATATGAAGTAAATAAAATAAAAATTTTCCCATTAGTTTTTATAGCTAAATCCTTTAAAAATTCAGAAGCTTCTTCAACAAATTCCCTAGAGTTAGGAGCAACAAAATCACTTGGTATCATAACATTCATCTGCTTTTCATAATCAAAAGGAGAATATATCACTTTTTCTACTAAATTTTCAAAAAGTCCTATGGATTCTTTAAAATATTTAAAATTTTCTCCTATTGCTATTGTAGCCGAAGTGAAAATGATTGTTTTCATATTTACAAAAAGATTTTTTTGTAATTCATTATTTATTTTTAATGGTGTGGCAACTCTTTTAGAATAACCTTTTTTTCTATTTACATCAATCCAATATATATATTCATCATCTTCCATTTCATTAATACTCTTTAAATTTGCTATCATATCTTCTAATCTTTCAAGATATTTTGTTAATTCATTTAAAGTTCCATCTTCATCTTCTAATTCTCTTAACATTCTAATTAATTGTCTTGCTATTTTACTATATTCACTATACTCCAATGTAAGTTCACGAGTATAAAAATTAATTTTATCTATAAAATTCAAGTATACTTCATCGTTTTTCTTCAATCTAATACTTGCAGTGGGGTGTTTTTCATCTGTAAACATTCTAATTAATTCATCAAAATATTTTCTAATAGCACTATTCAACCCTGGGTGCTTCACTCTTAGTTCTTCAATCAATTTTAAAGATTCTTTGGAGTTTTGAAACTCACACTCTTTTTCTGCCAAAAGTAGTGCTGCTTTACCCTTTTTTCTTCTATCTTCATGTATAATTTTATTCAATAATTTTACAAAAGATATCTTTGAGACTTCCATGGAAAAATAGTCTCTCGCAACTTTTTCAACATTATGTGCTTCATCAAAAACAATTGCACCATATTCTGGTAAAATTGAATATTCTGTTGAAAATCCTATCTCTTTTCTAATTGCTAAATCTGTAAAATAAAGATGATGATTAGTAATTAATACATCTGCACTTTTTTTTGCATCTCTAACCTTATAAAAAAAACATTCTTGCTTGTAACTACATTTATTTCCTAAACAAGTATCTGTTTCACTTTGAAAAGTTTCCCAAACCATATAATCTACTTCAAAAAGTAGTTCACTTTTGTCACCAGTTTTTGTTGAACTCCCCCATTTGATAAGTTCTTTATACTGATTTTTTTGGATAACACTATATTCTTCTAAGTCTGGTTTTTCTCCCATAATACTATTATAATATTTTCTATTACAAATATAGTTACCTCGTCCTTTTACTAGCATATATTTAAAATCATACCCTAATATTTGTTTTGCTAATGGTATATCTTTATTTAATAATTGCTCCTGTAAATTAATCGTATTTGTAGAAAAAATTATTCTTTTTTTATTTTTTATAGCCCATTCAATTCCTGGAATAAGATAAGCCAAGGTTTTTCCTGTTCCTGTTCCTGCTTCAACAATAACTTTTTTTTCACTATTAAAACCCTGCTCAATTATTTCTGCCATTTTAAGTTGTTCTTCTCGATATTCAAACTCCTTAAAACATTGAGAAATAATACCTTCTTTCTCAAAATATGGGACTACACTTATATCTATATTTTTATCATTATAAATTTCAACAACAACATAAACTTCTGTCACATCATTATTTATAATATAAAATCCACCATTTGATTTATTAGCATAGTATGAAGCCACTTCTATATCTGCATCTGAGGGATATAAATATCCAGATGGATGGTTATGAATAATAACTTCTTCTTTTTTCATTGGACGCATTATTGCAGGAGTTGCTCCTCTATTTCCTCGAGCTAGTACCTCTACGCTCTCAACACGACCATTTTCATCGGGAATACCACGAAAAAACACCTCATTTCCTTGAGCTATTCCTATTTCTTCTCGTATTATATTAATAGCTTCTAGAGATATTTTTTCTTTTATATTCATATTTTCTTCCTTTTCAATTTTATTAAGAAAAAAATTTTTCTTAACATTTTTCCTTATAATATTTTACCATATAATAGTTTTTTTTCATAATTTATATTATTGGTTATTTCTTTCCTAAGACTGCTTATCAAAGGCTTCATCTATTAAAAATGCCTTTTCAGTCAAAACTAAAATTTTACTTTTATCCATTTCTAATTCTGTTTGACACTTACTAACATCACAATTTTTTCCAAAACTAGAACAACCTTCACATTTTTTTTTATCCATACAGATAGTTTCCACTTTATTATTTTTCTCTATTTCCTCATATTCTAAATAAGACATCAGGCAACCTTCGCTTTTTAATTCTGAATATATAGTCTTAAGTTCCTCACTATTTACTCCAAAATTTTTCATAATTGCATTATCACTATAGGCTTTCCCATCTATTAAAAATCTTAATATTTTATATTTTATATTTTTCATTATTATTAGGTATTAAAATATACCATCCTCCTTTGTTAAGTTTTTTGATAATAATAAATTAGAACACTATTTTTATTTTAATTTATTATTACTATTATACAATATTTTTTAAAAAAAAAGTATATTTTTTAATTTGTCATATTTATACTTTAAGGGTATAATATATTTAAAACAAATTAAGAGGAGTCTTACTATGAATAAAAAAGATATTAATATATTAATACATGAATTTATTGAAAATAGTCGATTTCAAACTATTTTTCATGGAATTTTAGGAGCTATTAAAAATTATCGTCGTTCAAATTCTGTTTTGTGGGCAACATCACTTTGTTATTTTTCCATTTTATCTTTAGTTCCCCTTATGGCTATCTCCTTTAGTATTGGACGCCTACTAGGTATTGATCATTTCATTGCCCAACAACTCTATAAAAATTCCCCTCTTAATAAAGAGTCCCTTGATTTTTTATTAGATGCCTCACAAAAATTGCTTTCTAACACTAAAAATGGTGTTTTAGCTGGAATAGGTTTCATCTTTTTATATTGGGTTATCATATCTATGTTTTCACTTATAGAAAAATCTTTAAATAGTATTTGGCAGGTGAAAAAAAATCGAACTTTTTTTAGAAAAATTTCAGATTATTTAACTGTATTTATTTTCTTTCCCCTTACTTTTTTCTTCATTTTTTTACTTAGTGGAACACTTACAGAGAATCTTTTTTTGGGACCTATCATTAGAGTCTCTTCCAGTTATATAGGGTTATGGCTATTTTTCATATTATTTTATTCTGTCATGCCTAACTTAAAAGTTAATCTAGTTCCAGTTATAATTTCTAGTTTTTTTGTTTCAGTTCTCTTTAACCAAAGCAGTGTCATTTTTTTGAAATTACAGTCTGTTATTATCGCCTATAATAAAATATATGGTAGTTTATCTGTTGTTTTAATATTCTTAATTTGGCTTAAAGTTATTTGGTTTTTAATTTTAATAGGAGCACACTTAACTTACATTTTACAAAATCGACATACTTTAGGATTAGAATCAAAAATTGACAACTTAAACTTTTCTTCAAAAATTAAGTTTACTATTTTAATTTCCACATTCGTTATTAAAAATTTCAAGCAAAATGATCCACCACTTACTGGATTAAATATAAGTCAAGAACTTTTATTACCCCTTTCCATTGTAAATGAAAATATCATTTTTTTATTACAGAACAAAATTATAAATAATATTTCTGATGAAAATGGTAATTATGTAGGAATAAAACTTGCTACTGATTATGAAAATATAAGTATCGAAACCATTTATTCTCTTATGCTTAACTATGGAGAAAACCCTCTAGTTAATTCAAATATAGACTTTAATATCCAGACTCAAAAATTAGTTGATTTAATATAGAAATTTTAATTTTTTAAAAAAAGTAGTCATTATATGTTATTATATAGTATAATAGGTAATACTTTGTTTTTTAAAGTTTTGGAGGTTTTAAATGAGTCTAACTATGAAAATTACTATACTTTTTTTCTTAATCTTAATTAGTGCTTTTTTTTCTATGGCTGAAATTTCTTTAGCAGCTTCAAGAAAAATAAAATTGCAATTACTTTCAGAGTTAGGAAATAAGAATGCTGATAAAGTTCTTAAGCTACAAGAAAATCCTGGATATTTTTTTACAGTTGTCCAAATAGGATTAAATATTGTTGCAATTCTTGCTGGTTCCATTGGAGAAAATATTTTAGAACCTTATTTTACTGAGTTTTTTCTAAATTTTTTCCCTGAAAAGATTGTATTACTTTCTTCAATTTCAACATTACTGTCTTTTTTTCTTATTACAGGTTTTGTTGTTGAATTTGCAGATTTAATTCCTAAGAGAATAGCGATGGTTTTTCCAGAAAAAATAGCTGTTTGTGTTGTTAATCCAATGAAATTGATGCTTTATATTTTTAAACCTGTTGTCCTTTTTTTCAATGGTATAGCTAATCTTATTTTTAAATTATTCAAATTACCTGATACTAGAGATGATAATTTAACACATGAAGAAATTTTTGCAATAGTTGAGGCTGGGGCTGAAGCAGGAGTTCTTCCTAAAAAAGAGCATTATATGATTGAAAATATTTTTGAACTTGATACTCGTTGGGTTTCTTCAGCTATGACTACTCGTGATGAGATGGTATACTTCACTTTAAACGAAAGTGAAGCTAGTTTAAAAGAAAAAATTGCAACTGCACCACATTCTAAATATCTTGTATGTGAATCTGATCTTGATAGTATTTACGGTTATGTAGATTCAAAAGATATCTTACCTCGAATTTTAAAAGGTGAAAAAAGTGGATTACAAAATATTAAAGATATAACTAATAAAAAAATATTAATAGTTCCAAATACTTTGACACTTTCTGATGTTCTTGATCGATTTAATGAATCATATGAAGATTTTGCTATTATCCTAAATGAATATGGTCATGTTGTTGGTCTTATAACATTAAAAGATGTTATCTCTACATTAATGGGAGATGTTGTTCATCCATTCCAAGATGAATATATAATAAAAAGAACAGAAAATTCTTGGCTTATTGATGGATTAACTCCAGTTGAAGATGTTAAGAAAGTTTTAGAAATAGATAGTTTTCCAGAAGAAGATTCCTATGAAACTATTGCTGGATTCATGATGTATTCATTAAAAGCTATTCCTAAAAAATCTGCTTCTTTAAAATTTAAAGATTATACTTTTGAAGTTGTTGATGTAGATAATTTTAAAATTGACCAATTATTAGTCACTTTAGATATAGTTACTAAGTTAGAAGAAAGTAATTGTTAAACTATGATATTTTACTATAAATTTTTAATTAAAAAGGAAGCGGTATATTGAAAAGAGAACTTATTATTTTAGATTTTGAAACAAATGGTTTTGCAGGAACTTCAGTTTTATCTATATCTGCAATAAAGGCTTTAGTTATAGACAATAAAATAGTCGAAATAGATCGATACAATCGTTACTATCATCTTACTCCGGGAGAAATAGAAAATCCACATGCTATTGCTATTAATAACCTTAGTAAATCCAATCTTAATATGCTAAGAAAAGAGATTACTTATCCTGAGTTTTATATTGATGATATTCAAAGTTTTTTAGAATTTTGTGGGGATGCAGACCATTTTATAGCTCATAACTTCTCTTTTGATAGAGAGTTTATCTGTTTTGAAACTGCTATTTCTTTTTGTACTTTTTTAGAATCTAGAAAAATGAATATTGGAAAACATAATAAACTTTCTGATTTTGCTGCATACTATAATATTGTAGTTGATCCTTCTAATCTTCATAATTCCATGTATGATGTTGAAATTCTTTTCCAAATTATACAGTCAATGTATGAAGAAAAAAACTCTAATTTTCTAATTTTTTTAGAAGAAAGACCTTTAAATAAAAAAGAACAGAAATGTATTCAAACTCGTTTCAATTCTTATCTTAATAGTAAAGTTTCTTTAAGAGAAAAAACATTGAAAAATCGTAATATTCTAAAGGGGAAACAAGAAGCTTATGATGTTGTTATCAAAAATCTTAATTTACCTAAATATGATTTATCTATTACCCAATTTTTAGAGATTGCTAACACTTCACTGGTTGATATTGGTATAAAAAAAATCTCTTCTGTTATTTTTAATAATTTTTTGAAAGAAAAAAATATGCTAAAAAATTGTAACGGTAATACTACTTTATCAGAACTTTCTGATCAATATGGAATATTTTCTACTTTAAAAAAGAAAAGTGATGATTCAACTTATGAGATGATTTTATATAATGAATTAGGTAAAAGTACTTTAAAAAAAGAACTTATTCTTTTTATAAATTCTTTATAATTATTATTCTTTTATTTGTTAATAAAAAAAGTTTCTAAAGATATTTCTTTAGAAACTTTTTTATTTTATAGAATTTTTACTCTTCTATTTATAACTACTTATTTTTTTAAGAACATATTTTATTGCAGTTTCTATATTTTCCAAGCTCTTTATTTCTTCTCGAGTTAAAATTTTATCAATCTCTTTCTTACCATATCCTAAGCCCTCTAATGCAAGATAAATTTCCTCTTCTAATAAAGCATATTTATCTACATTTTCTACTGTATCTGTAGAAATTAGATTTAATGAACTCATTTTACCTTGTAAATCAAGAATAATTTGTTTAGCTTTTTTTTCTCCTAATTTAGGAACTTTTTTTAATACTAAAAAATTTTCTCCTAATACAACCCTTTGAATCTCCTCTATTTCAAAACTCGATAATATTGAAAGAGCTAAAGAAACTCCTATACCTGAAACTCCTAAAAGTAATTGAAACATCATTCTATCATTCTCATTTAAGAATCCAATAAGTTTAAATTCATCTTCTTTAATATGGTTATATATATATAATCGTATACTTTCATCAATTGATATTTTTTCATATGATTTTAATGAAATATGAATCTTATATCCAACATTATTAACATCTAAGGCTACATAACCTGGTTTTTTATATTCAACTTTCCCTTTTAAATATTCAAACATTTTTATTTTCTCCTTTTTTTCTTCAATTAAAACTTCATCCTTTTGTTAGTTACTTCTTTTTTTTCTTTTTTTCATCTTCTTTTTTTATAGGTTCAAGCTTTTTTATTATAGCTTTTTCAGTTTTTAATTTTAAATTTTTCTTCTTTTCTTTCTCAAGAACCTCTTTAATATATTTTCCTGTATAACTTTTTTTTGATTTTGCTACAACTTCAGGAGTACCTACAGCAACTATTTTACCGCCACCTTCTCCTCCTTCAGGACCAATATCAATTATATAATCAGCACTTTTAATAACATCTAAGTTATGTTCAATTATTATTACAGTATTACCTTTTTCAACTAATCTATTTATAACTTCAAGAAGTTTCCTAATATCTTCAAAATGGAGTCCTGTAGTAGGTTCATCCAATATATAGATAGCTTTTCCCCTTGTGTTTTTAGAAAGCTCTGAAGATAATTTTATTCTTTGAGCTTCACCACCAGATAATGTAGTTGCAGGTTGTCCTAACTTTATATAATCTAACCCTACATCCATTAATACCTTTAATCTTCTCTCTAGTGATGGTATTGCATTAAAAAATTCATATGCTTCTTGAACACTCATATTTAAAACATCTGATATATTTTTTCCTTTATAAAATACATCTAATGTCTCTTTATTATATCTTTTTCCCTTACAAACTTCACATTCAACATAAACATCAGGCAGGAAATTCATTTCAATTTTAATAATTCCCCCACCTTGGCAGGCTTCACAACGACCACCTTTAACATTAAATGAAAATCTCCCTTTATCATATCCTTTGAATTTAGAGTCTTTAGTTTCGGCAAAAAGAGTTCTTATATCATCGAAAATTTTAGTATATGTTGCTGGATTTGATCTTGGTGTCCTACCAATAGGTGATTGATCAATATCTATAACTTTTTCAAAATCTTCAATTCCTTCAATTCCACCATGTGCTAAAGGATAAAGTTTTCCACCGTTTAAAGTATTAAATAATATTGGAAAAAGTGTATGGTTAATTAAAGTTGACTTTCCACTTCCACTAACACCTGTTACTACAGTTAAAATACCTTTTGGTATTTCTACAGTTAAGTTTTTCAAATTATTTCCTGATGCTTTTTTTAATTTGATAAATTCTTCAGATTTTCTTCTTTTTTTAGGAATTACTATTTTTTCTACACCACTCATAAATTTTGCAGTTAATGATTTTTCAGATTTTAGCATCTCTTCTGGTGTCCCTGCAAAAATTACTTCCCCACCATTGACCCCAGCTCCAGGTCCAATATCTAAAATATAATCTGCCTGCATCATGGTATCTTCATCATGTTCAACTACTATAAGTGTATTCCCTAAATCTCTTAATCTTGATAATGTAACAAGTAATTTATCATTATCTCTTTGATGCAATCCAATACTTGGTTCATCTAGAACATAAAGAACCCCTGTGAGCCCTGAACCTATTTGAGTGGCTAGTCTAATCCTTTGAGCTTCTCCACCAGATAATGTTTTAGTAGGTCGCGAAAGAGTGAGATAATCAAGCCCCACATTAATCATAAAGTTTAGTCGCTCTCGGATTTCTTTTAATATTTCATGAGCTATTTTCTCTTGTTTTGGAGTCAATTTTACACTTTGAAAAAATTCCAATGCTTTAATTATACTTAAATCACAAATTTCAGCTATATTTTTATTAAATACAGTTACAGCTAAAACTTCCTCTTTAAGTCTTTTTCCTCCACACACTTTACACAATGTTTCAATCATATATTTCGATTCAATTTCATCTTTCATTGCTTCTGAAAAACTATCTTTATACCGTCTTTCTAAATTTTTAATGATACCTTCAAATTCTCGATTACCATGAAAACTATAGTCACCCTCGTAATCAAATCTAAATGTTTGACTTCCAGCACCGTAAAATATAATCTCTTTTTTATTTTTTGGAATATTTTTAAAAGGTATGTTCATATCTATTTTAAAGTTCTTACACATTGCAACAAAAATTTCCCATGAATATCCTTTTCGACTACTGGCACCGGGAACATATATAGCACCTGCTCCTAATGATAGTTTTTCATCAATTATTAATTTTGTTTCATCTACTTCTAGTTTTTTTCCTAATCCCTTACACTCTTCGCAAGCTCCATAAGGAGCATTAAAAGAAAAAAGTCGTGGAGTCAGTTCTGGGATACTTACATCTTCATGATTGGGACAAGAAAAATTTTCACTATAGACATAATCTTTATCATCTACATTAAGGAGTATTCTTCCCCCACTAAGTTCTACTGTTTTTTCTATTCCATCTGTTAATCTACTAATAAAATCTTCACTTTCATTTTTAATAATCAACCTATCCACAACAACTTCAATATCATGCTTCTTATTTTTATCTAGCTCTATCTCTTCTTCTAAATATTGAATATCTCCATTTACCCTAGCTCTCACATATCCTTTCTTCAATAAATTAGCAAATAAATTTTTATGAGTTCCTTTTTTTTCTCTCACTATTGGAGCTAATATTATCAATTTACTATCATTTTTAAATTTTTCTAAAACTATTTCTACTATTTCTTCTATTGATTGTCTTTCAACTGGGGTATTACATATGGGACAATGTGCCATTCCAATATGTGCAAAAAGTAGTCTCATATAATCATAAACTTCTGTTATTGTTCCAACTGTTGAACGAGGATTTTTATTTGTAGTTTTTTGTTCTATAGATATTGCAGGAGAAAGCCCCTCAATGCTATCAACTTCTGGCTTATCCATTTGACCTATAAATTGTCTGGCATATGCAGAAAGGCTTTCTACATACCTTCGTTGCCCTTCAGAATAAATTGTATCAAAAGCAAGAGAAGATTTTCCACTTCCACTAACACCTGTTATTACAACAAATTTATTTTTTGGGATTTCAACATTTATATTTTTAAGATTATGTTGCCTTGCGCCCTTTATTATAATTTTATCTAACATTCTCTATTCCTCCTATTTTAAATCTAATTACAATAATGGAAAAATTGACAATTTTCACATTTTTTTTCTGATTTTATTGTAGTAAAAAAATCTTTATTTAATATTTTTTTCACAATATCATCAAATTGCTCTAATACTTTTTTTACCTCTTTCTCCTCATAAAGAAATTTTTGCTTAATATCTTCTCTTAATGATGTATAGTGCAATTCTAAATTTTTAATTGAATAACCACTTTCTGTAGCTAGAAAACCATAAACTAAAAGCTGTTTTCTATAAGTAGCTGGAATCTCTTCACTCTTAACAAGAGAAGTTTTAAAGTCTACTATATCATAGTCATGATTATTTTTACGCATCAAATCTAATATTCCATTTAGAATATATTCTTCTCTTACTACTGCTAAATTAAGCTCAGAGTCTTTTATATTTAAAAGAGATTCCGATTCTTTTTCAATATAGAAATGTACATCTTCAAAAGCCTCTTTTTTTTCTAATAATTCAAGATTTATTCCTAAACTATTTTTCAATTGTTTATAGTTTTTTGCCATAATATTTTTTACAGAATCTTTTGTTACAATTCGCTTTTTTAAAATATTTTGATGAATATCATTTATAGTATTATGAACAAGGACACCTATATGTTCTTTTTTCGTCTCTATTTTAGGAAAATTACCATATCTTAAAAACCTATATTTCATAGGACAATCAATATATAATGCAACATCTGTAGTATATGAAAATAGTTTTTTTGAAAAATTATCCTTAGGTTCCCCTATTTTTTTCAAATTTTCTATATTTTCTAATATTTCTTTTTTCCAATCTACTAGATTATCAAAAGTTTCTTTAAAATATCCTGAAGGAGATGGATAACCAGTTTTTTTACCCATTTCTACCTCTTTAGCAGTTAAAAATAAATAATCTTTAGCTCGAGAAAAACAAGTATAATAAAGACGATAGAAATCCTCTTCCTCATTTTTTTCAAACTCTGCTCTATTAATACCATAAACATTTTCTCTTAAAATTTCTTCTAAACTATTTTTTTCAGATTTAAAAGGACTTTGCTCTAAAGAACCAGCCAAGACAATAGGGAACTCTAAACCTTTCGATTGATGAAAAGTTAAAAAAGAAATATGACCCTTTACTGTTATTTCATTTTCTTCCTCATATTCATTTATTCCACACTCTTGTAAAAAAGGAAGATAAAAATCAAAAAAATCACTTTTAAATATAGAACCAAATTTTTTTTCATACTCTGATACTATATTCGCAAATATTGAAAGATTTCTTTCTGATATTTCATAAGTTTTATTTTTAATATTTTCTTTTGATAAAATTTCTTTAAAATAATCAAAAGAAAATATCTTATAAAAAATTGGAAGAAAATTATCTTTTTCAGTATAGTTTTCATTTTTTAACCATTCAAAAATATCTTTTAATTCTGATTTTTCACCTGTTTTTATTAGAGCTATACACTCTCTATAATAAGAATAAGTAGTAAATAAGTTATAATTAATATTTTCATTATAAAGACCTCTGGCATACTCTTTTACCAATAGTAGAGCTATACCTACAATAATTTTTATTTCTTTTAAATTAAAAAAATTTCCACTTCTTGGGGAATAAGTCAAAATATCATTCTTATTAAGTGTTTTTATAAGATATTTAACATCTTTAGATTTTACACTTCTACCAAGAAAAGCTATTTGAGAGTAATCAGAAATTATTTCTTTGTTTTTCAAAGTTTTTATTAAATCAACAACTTCATTTCCCCATTCCTCATCAGTTTTTCCAGAAACTTTTAATATACTCTTATATGATATTTCTTCACTTGAAGAACTTATTTTTTTATCATATCTTCTATTTTCCCAAGTATAATTTTCAATAAAATCAGAATAAAATTTTATTATCTTATCATTTGACCGATAATTAGTTTCAAGCTTAACTATTGTCACTTTCTCATCAATTCCAAACTTATTTGGAAAATTTAGTATATTCTTAACAGTGGCTCCTCTAAATCTATAAATAGATTGATCATCATCTCCAACTACACAAATATTTTTCATTTTACTAAACATAGAAAATAATATTTCATTTTGAATACTATTTGTATCTTGATATTCATCTACAAGAATATATTCATAATGTGGAATATATTCCTCTATATTATCTAAATTCTTATTTATTAAATTTAAACATTCTATTTGAATTCTTGAAAAATCTAAGCAATTATTATTTTTTAATATTTGTAAATATAGATCATACAATAATCCTAAAATTCCTATTTCTCGTCTCGTTGATCCTATTAATTTTTCAGGCGAAACATTGTGTTCTGAAAGTTTGTTAAATTGTTGTTGGAAACTTAATACTTTAGATTTAAAACCAGCTTTCAAAGCAGATAGTACTAAATTAAATCCCTCTATTTTTTTAAATTGATATAAATTTTTATAGATTAAATATCTCTGTTGAAAATCATCAAGAATTATATATTTTTCTTGTTCCAATATCTCTATACAAAAAGAATGAAAAGTAGAAATTTTAATTCTATTTACATCTATTTTCAAATTGTTTTCTTTCAATTCTTCTGCTACTCTAATCCTTAATTCATTTACTGCTTTTCTTGTGAAAGTGGTAACAAAAATAGACTCAGGATCAATTTTTTCTTGAGTCAATAAATATATTATTTTTTTTACAAGGGTAAATGTTTTCCCAGTTCCTGGTCCTGCTATAACCATCAACGGACCTTTTGTATGAAAAACTACTTCCTTTTGAGAACTTGTTAACATATTATATTCCTTCATCATTACCTCATTTACAATTATTGAATACTCTAGATTCAATTAATATTATTTCTCTATATTAGAATATCATTTTTTTAATTAGATGTCAAAGTTATGATATTAAACTAGCTGAAAATAATAATGAATAAGATTCTTCTTTTTAATTTATAATTTTTTTCTAAAATAAGGTAATGATAAAACTAAACCATTTATGACAAAAGAAATAACTAGAATTATATTTGAATACTCTCCTCCATATACTTTTCCTATAAAGGATATTCCACCACCTAAAATTATAGCACTTAAAGTATATATCTTTTTCCCTCGATATCCTAAAATTCCAGCAAGAGTTGGAATTATAAAAGCTCCTGAAAAAACTGACAAAGCTAAAAGTAGACTTGTCAAAATATATTTTAATTTTATGGCAACAATCATACTAAAAATTCCAAATATAAGAATAAAGATCCGTGTTATTCTTATGGCACTTTTATGATTTAAATTTTTTGTGAAAATTTGTGTAAAAATAGAAGAAGCAGTCATAAGATTAGTATCTGCTGAAGAAATAACTGCTGATAAAAGTCCAAAATAAAGAATCAATGATACTGACTTAGGAAGAGAACTCTTTGCCATATATAGCAGGGGAGATACTTTTGCAACATCTAAATTAGGATAAAGATTGGCTGCATAAACTCCTAAACTTCCCAATATAAAAGCTAAGGGAATCAGTATAACTACAGATAATATAATAGATTTTTTAGCAACACTTCTATTTTTAGCACAGAATATTCTTGAATATATATCTGGTCCAACTAAATATGTTGAAGAATAGGTTAAAATCATTATAATAAGGTCAAATGAAGTGAATTTTTCACTAATCACTCCTAAAGCTTCATAATTTCTTGGTCCTGATAAAGTAGAAGCATATACAAGAAGAATACTTATTAAAAGTACAATAAGTTGTAATAAATCAGTTTTTATAATAGATAATTGTCCACCTAAAATAGTATAGATGATAAAAACTACTCCACTTAAAACTACTGCATTAATGTAATTAATATCTGTTAAGACAGTAATAATTTGAGCGGCTCCTATAATTTGGGCGGCAACTATTCCAATCCACGCTATGGGGATTATAATAGAGGACAGATTTTTTACTTCTTTTCCATAAAAAGAACCTAACAATTCAGGTAAATTATATCCTCTAAAGTTTTCAAAATATTTAATTAATGGATATAATAATGTGAGTCCTAAAGCTGCACATAGCATAAACCATACTCCTGACCACCCATTACTGTAAGCAAATGTAACTGTTCCTAAAATTGCACTGCTCCCTAATATAGTCGCTAACAAACTTCCAGTAAGTTGAAAAACTCCAGTGTCTCTATTAGCCAAAAAAAAAGATTGATTAGTACTCGCTTTATTATAAGAAAATATTCCAATACCAATAACTATAAGAAAATAAAATATAAGTAAAGTTAGTTCCATGTTTCGTCCCCCACAGGTCTAATACTAATCTCACCAGAAGATAAAGTTTTATTTTCACCATTTTTAGTTAAAATTTGTAAAAATCCATTCTCATCTATTCCTAATACTTTTGCATTTTCAGTTTTATCATAATAATGAACTATTATATTTTTTCCAATAACAATGGATTTTTGAATATATTCCTCTATAATATACTTTTCTTCTATATTATTTAAAAGATATACAATTTCATTAGTAAGTTCTACTATTAATTCATTTCTACTTGTCTTTTTTTCTTTTTTAGAAAAAATTGAATCTGCAATATTTGTTAGGTCTTCAGGAAAAAATTCAGTTGAAAAATTTATTCCTATTCCTATAATTAAATTTTCGATAATACCACTCTCAAAACTACTACTAGCTTCTGTCAAAATTCCAGCTATTTTTTTATCTCCTAAAAAAATATCATTCACCCATTTTATTTTAGGTTTTTTATCTGTCAATTTTTCTAGCACTCTACATATTGCTACTGAAACTGCAAGAGTTATTTTCAAAGAGTTTTCAACCTTTATTTGTGAATTTAATAAAAGACTCATATAAATACCTGTATTAGGTGGAGAAAAAAAGTTTCTCTCTTTTCTTCCTTTTCCCTTAGTTTGAGTGTTTGAAACAACAATTCTATTTATATTCTTTTGATTAGGTATAAGTCTCTTACAGTAAGCATTTGTTGAATCCACACTATTTAATATTTCAACATCCATTGGAATAAGTAATTTTGAATAAATTTCTTCTTTTGAAAGAACATCTATTTCATTCATGAGAGAGTATCCCCTATTGGTAATAGAATGAATATCATATCCCTCTTTTTTTAATTCTTTAACAGACTTAGAAATAGCAGCTCTTGAAATTCCAAGTTCTTTACTTATTTTTTCTCCTGATATGTATTCATTTTTATTTTTTAGTAAAACTTTTATAATAAACTCTTTAGTTGTCATTTATATAAAAACCTTCCTTTTTAAAATATTTTATCTTTTTTATATTTTAGCATATATACGTTAAAATCGTCAACTTTTTCTGTTCAAGAGAAAGTTGACGATTGATTTTTATTTTAGTTATAAGTTAAAAATAATAGAAACAGTTTCATCTCTTAATTAAATATCCATATTTTCTAGTTCTAAACTATTTAAAATATTTTTTAGAGAAATTAATTCTTCCTTAGTAAAAGTTATACCTTTTCCCATTTTTTCATGTTCTTCATCCCATTCCCGTATATCAACTTTAGCATTTCGACCGTTCCAAGACACTAAATTGATTTCTTTATTCCAACCTTTTGAACCTGTTCCGATTACCCCAATTTTCTTTTCAATCTCAAATTTTAATTCTGCCATTTTTATCTCCTCTTTCTTCGTATTTCGTTTTATATAGTCTATTATGTTTTAAGCAAAAAAGCAATCTATTCTCTCTTTTGGTTTTTCACTCATTTCTTATCCCCCTTTTAGAATACAGATATATTTTTATTCCAATATATTATTTCTTCTGCTTTTATTGGTGTTCCATATTTTTTAATAAGCGTTCCATCTTTTCTTCTTTCATCATTAATTGATAATATATAGGTTTTTATATTTGAATAATAATCTCTAAAATTTCCTTTCCCATACAAGTCACCTCTTTCTTTCATTTTAAACTTCTGTACATTTATCAACTTATTTTCTTCCTTTGTTAACTTGTATCCTTTTGTTATTTTTGATACAAATTCATTTTTTGACTTCTCTG
>CAMQWJ010000014.1 GCA_947038515.1 uncultured Fusobacteriaceae bacterium | reverse complement strand
CAACATTTAAATTTGATGATGATACAGCCGGTTCATCAGGTTCAGAAGAAGATATCTATAGCTTGAGAGTAGGAGCTCATAGAGAACAAAAGCTAGGAACAAGTAAATTTACTTGGTTAACAAGAGGGGAATTAGCATATAACTATCATGATACAGAGAGAAATATGCAAATAGGTCCAGAAAAATATGATAATAAAGCGGGTTATAGCTCATATGGAGCAAGCTTTAAGAATGAACTATCATATACAGCTTACTCAACTCTATCAACAGATTTAAAAGTTTATGGAGGAGCAAATTTAGAATATGGAGCAATGGAAGGATTTACTGAGAAAACAGGTTCAAAAGGTGGACTTGAATTGGAAGTAAAAGGAAATGACTACTTCATAGGAGAATTAGAGGCAGGATTGAAAGGAAGTAAGAAAATTTATCTAGGAAAGAATATCAATCTAAAAGTAAGTGCAGATGCAGGTTATGCATATGATTTAGGAGATAACTATCCAGGAAATAAAGCAAAATTAAAGAATGGTGGAGAAGGTTACTATGATTTAATAACAACAGAAAAAGCAGAAGGTTCGCTAAGAGGAAAAGTAGGGTTAGGATTAGAAAAAGCGAATCATTATGGAGTAACATTTGAAGTTGAATGGAACAAGAGAGACAACAGAAGTGATGAAGATATTAAATACAGTGCAAGACTTAATTACAAGTTTTAAACAATAATTAATTAAAAAATAAAAAAACTGCTATAACTGTGAGAAGAGTTATAGCAGTAAAAAAAGGGAGAAGTGGTGAAGTGAAAAAGATGTTATTGTTGTCAGTGTTAGTAGGTTCAATGATAGGATGTGGAAAAGAGGAAACAAAAACTCCAGTAGTCCAATTAAACCAAACAGAAATTGAATTAGTAGAATCAAATCCAAATATAGGAGCACAACTTTTAGTAAAGAAAGCTATATTAAAAGAGATGGAAGGAAATGTTTACAATGAAGAGCAACAAAAGTTATTAAAAGAAATGAAAGAAAATCTAGAGTTAGAATTTTATTTAAGTTCAATTTCACAAGATAATATAGTAGTAACGGATGGAGAAATATTAAAAGTTTATCAAGATAATGCAAAAGTACTAAAAGACAGAGATATAGTGGAAGTGTTTCCACAATTAAAGCAACAGTTAATAAACCAGAGATTGGGAGCTGCTAAAATAAATACAATAAATAAAATTGTTGAAAAATATAAACTTAATGATGTTTTAAAAAGTTATACAAAAAAAAATACAAGTAAAAAACTAGTTAAAGAAGTGTCAAAAAAGGTAGTAGATAAAACTACTATTCAAACAGTACCATCAAAAAAAACAGAAAAATAATTTGAAAAAAGAAGCGAGTTGAAATAAAGAAGTAGTTGACTAGGGAGGAAAAAAGTGAAAATGAAAATTGTATTACTATCTTTAATTATTTTTGCATCGTTACAAGCAGGTGCTAGTTCAGAGCGTGCAGGAAAAAAGAGGTTGGAACAATTAAGAACTGAAATGAAAAAAGAAGAAAAAGCAGAAAGAAGAAAAATTGAAAATCAAAAAAAAGAGGAAGAAAAAGTAGAAAGACAAAAAGCAGAAGAAAAAGCAGAAAGACAAAAAGCAGAAGAAAAAGCAGAAAGACAAAAAGAAGAAGAAAAAGTAGAAAGACAAAAAGAAGAAGAAAAAGTAGAAAGACAAAAAGAAGAAGAAAAAGCAGAAAGACAAAAAGCACAAACTAGTCTAGAGGAAGTTCCAGTAGTAATAATGGAAGAAGAAATAATGCCGATAAAGGAAGCAGAGAAAGCAACAGTTAGTAAAAGAGAACTATATAAAAAAAGAAGAGAATTAAATGAGTCAATAGAAGAAAGAGTCTTTAAATCATCAAAAGATTTGAAAACGAAAATAGAAGTAACAAAAGAAACTTATAAATTAGGAAAAGATAGAATTGATTTTTTATTAGAAGAAGAGAATCAATTAATATCGTTGGAAAAAGCTATTGGAATAGAGAAAAAACCAAGTGAAACAGTATATCTAAATAAAAAATATGATGAAATTGGTGAAAAAATTAAGAAGTCAAATAGTGTAAGCGAAATATTAATGTTAGAAAATGAAAAGTTAGAAAGCTATTTAGAGCGTTTAGATGGAATGGAAAAAGAATTAAAAAATAAAATGTAAAGACAGGTTTAAAAAACAATGTTATATTTAGGAGGAAAAATGTTAGAAATTACAGAAGTAGAATTACAACAATTAGAGGGAAATAAAGATAGAACTTTACAGTTACTATTAAAAAAGGCCATTTTAAAAGATATGGTTGAAAAAAAATATACTGAGCAAGAAACAGCTATATTAAAAGAATTAAAAGAAAATACAGAGATAGAATTTTATCTGAACTGTATTTCAAAAAAAGATATTCAAATAGAACAACATGAATTATTAGAAGTTTATAAAAATAATTTAGAGGCTTTGAAAGATAAAAATATAAGTGAAGTTTTTCCACAGTTACAGCAAGCAATAGTAAATCAAAAATTGAGAGAGGAAAAAATTAAAACAATAAATCAAATAATAGAAAAACATAAGTTGAATGATTTAATGAAGAAATATTCAAAAGAAACAGAAGTAAAAGAAGCGAAGTAAGTAAAAATAAAGTGGTAAAAATGAGTTGAATTAAAAATTAACTTATTTATATAAAAAAAAAGAGGAGTGATTTAAATGAAAAAAGTATTTTTAGCATGTGCATTGTTGTCAACAGTAGCTATGGCAGCGCCAGAACAAGGAGGAGTTGAAGTAAGATTTAATCAATTAGAGAATCAATATAATGCTTTAAAACAGAAAGAAGCAGCTCTATTTACTCAAAAAGAACAACAAGCGATAGCAGCACAAAAGAAACTTGAAGAGCAACAAGCTTTATATAATGATGTTACAGCGAAACAACAACAGTTAGAAGAAATAAAAAATGTAAGATTTTACAAGGAGCAATATTCATCATTAGCTAATAAATATGGAGCAATAAGAAAAGAGTTAGAAAAAGAAATGAAGCAAAATGAGATGGTAGTAGCTGAATTTACTAAATTACAACAAATAAAAGGAGGAATGTAATAATGAAAAAATTAAGATTATTACTTTGCATCTCATTATTAGTATCAAGTGTTACATATGCCAATATTGAAGCAACGTTAGAAAGTATTAATAATGAAATGCAAGCTTTAGAAATAAAAGAAAAACAAAAATTTAAATTAGAAGAAGAAAAAGCAAAACAATCTGAAATAAAATATACTACTTTTGTAGCAGAGAGTGAAATTGTAAATACTAAAATATTAGAGTTAGAGTCTAGTTTAGAGCAAAGTTTCTATCCAGAGGAGCAAAAATCACTTTTAAATTCATATAAATCAATATCAAAAGAATTAAAAGAAGCAATTTCAATCGAAGGACAAAAGATACAAGAATTTAATCAATTAAAGCAAATATTAGGATACTAATATTTATTGAGTAGATAAGAAAAATTCCAACATTATATTCTAATGTTGGAATTTTTTTTTATGAAATTATTTTATATTTTATTCTTGTTTTTAAATTTCTCATTGATATCATTTTCTAAATAAGTATTATTAATCTTTCCTACGTTCAACTTTAAATAATTAAGACATTCATCTCGTACAAGTTGAATAGTTTTAACGTCATGAATAATATCAATAAATTTAAAATCTGTAAGCCCACTTTGTCTAGTACCAAAGATTTCACCAGGTTTTCGTAGTTTTAAATCTTCTTCAGCAATTTTAAAGCCATCATTAGTAGACTCCATTATTTGCATTCTAGCTGTTGAATTTTCATTTTTACTTTTTGAAATAAGAAAGCAATAAGAGGAGTGTGAGCCTCTACCAACTCTCCCACGTAGTTGATGTAAAGAAGATAGTCCAAAACGTTCAGAATCACTAATAACCATGATTGAAGCATTAGGGACATCAACACCGACTTCAATAACAGTGGTGGATATTATAATATCTAATTTGTGTGCTTTAAAATCATGCATAACACTATCTTTTTCAGCATTTTTCATTTTACCATGTAATATTCCAATTCTATAATTAGGTAAATGAATCTTCACTTCCTCTTCAATATCATAAATTGATTTAAGAGCCATTTTTTCACTTTCTTCAATAAGAGGTGCAACAAAATAGACTTGTCTATTTTCAGAAAGTTGTGAATGGATAAAAGTATACATTTTATTTAAATCTGATTTAGTTGAAATACACTTTGTTTTAATAGGTTTTCTACCTGGTGGCAATTCATCAATGATAGACACATCTAAATCACCATAAATAGAGAGTGCTAAGGAGCGAGGAATAGGAGTGGCACTCATAACAATTAAGTTCGAAAGAATACCTTTATCTCTAATAGCTTTTCTTTGTTCAACCCCAAATCGATGTTGTTCATCTATGACAATAAGACCAAGTTTCTTAAAAATAATATTTTCTTGAATAAGTGAATGGGTTCCAATGACAATATCAACATCACCAGAAGTTATTTTTTCCACAAGCTCTTTCTTCTTTTTAGGTGTAAGACTCCCTGTTAAAAGTTCTACTTTAACACCTAATTTTAGAAATTTATCATAGTTTGAAAGATAGTGTTGAGTTGCTAAAATTTCTGTTGGAGCCATAATAGCTCCTTGATAACCATTTTCTACCATGTATAGTAATAATAGCATAGAAACTATAGTTTTACCACTTCCCACATCTCCTTGAATCAATCTATTGGTTATTTTTCCATTTGAAAGTTCTTTGTAAATCTGTGTAATGACTCTTTTTTGTGCTGTTGTAAGAGAAAAATTTAAGTTAGATAGAAATTCTTTAACAAGACTTTTTTTGTCTTCTAACTTATATAGATTATTGTTGTTTAAATTTGTAAAATATCTTGTAGCAAGTATTCCCATTTGGAGAATTAGAAGTTCTTCTATGGCAAATCTTCTTTTAGATTCTTCTAACAAATATTCAGTTTTTGGAAAATGAATATTAAAAAAAGAATCACGTCGAGATAGGAGTTTATATTTTTTTAAAATGTTAAGTGGAATATTCTCAAAAAGAACAGAAGAATAAAAGTTAAAAAATTTCTTTATAAATTTTCTAAGAGTATTTTGTGAAATATCCTTGGAAGAGCTATAAATTGGTAAAATTTCAGAATAGGATTTCTTCTCTTGAGATGAAACTATTTTATATTCTGGATTTACCATTTGAAGTCCATATGATCTTTTAGCAGTTCCTATAAAATAATATTCAGTTCCCTGTTTTAAACTTTTAGCAACATAAGGAGAGGAAAACCAAGTTAAATCAATAATACCAGTTCCATCTTGGACTCTAGCTTTAACTATTTTTTTTAGGTTAAAACTGTTACTAATAGTAATGGAAATTGGCACAGCTTTAATGACAGAATATTCATTATTTGAAAGCTCAGAGATAGATTTTAAATTGTTTCTATTATCATATCCCCTAGGAAAATATGTTAAAAGAGAATAAACAGAAGTAATTCCT
This sequence comes from uncultured Fusobacteriaceae bacterium, assembly GCA_947038515.1. GTDB lineage: Bacteria > Fusobacteriota > Fusobacteriia > Fusobacteriales > Fusobacteriaceae > JAGNZR01. The sequence goes on along the minus strand of CAMQWJ010000014.1, from coordinate 41,528 downwards.
AATTTTTTTAATTTATTGAGTTCTTTTGATTCTTTTTCAGTTAATTTAGGTAGGGAAATTTCAGAGAAGTTTTTATGTAAATCAGAATAACTATTCAAAATTCCCTCCTTTAAAATTTATTGTTTGATAATAGGTTCAATATGTATTAGTACTTCTTTTACTTCAGGAAAATCTGTTAAAATAGAATTTTCAATAGTTTCAGATAGGTGATGTCCTTGACTAATAGAGGTTTCTCCTAGTAAACGAATATGCATATTAAGAAAAATTCTATTTCCTGAACTTCTCATTTTAAAATCATGAATATTTTCTACATAAATATTTTCTTCTAAATATTCTTCTATTTTTTCAAGAAATTCTTTGTCTTGTTTATCCATAATTATGTGAGTGTTCTCAAAAATCACATGGAATCCCTCTTTTAAAATAATGAGTGCCACAGGAAAGGTCATTAAAATATCAAAAATAGGATTTATATATATTGCTAATAAAATTCCTAGGACAGCTCCTAAGGAAGTAAATATATCATTTCTACTATCTTTTGCATCTGCAATTAATGCAGAATTTCCAGTTTTGATTCCAATTTTATTTTTATAAAAATACATAAAATATTTAATGATAGCAGAGAATAACCCCCAATAAATAGTGGTAAAAGTAGGGGTGGTATGAAGACTAACTTTTGAAAAGTTGTATAAAAATTCAAAATTATTTTTCATAAGTTCAAAACCAGTAACAATCATAATAATTCCAAGAATACTTGCAATAACAGACTCTATTTTTTCATGTCCATAAGGGTGTTCGTCATCCTCTGGAATATTGCTATAGTAGACTCCTATAAGCATTCCAAGAGAAGTAGCAATATCAGATAGAGAATTGATACCATCAGCTAATAGAGATCGTGATTTACCAGTGATTCCAACAGAAATTTTTGATACTGCGAGAACAATGTTTCCTATTATAGAAAATATTAAAATTTTACTATTCTCGTTGTATCTTTTCTTTCTTTCGTTAATTTTATCATATACAAATTCATTGTTTTCTAATTGGAAATCTAGTTTTTCAAAGAAACCTTTACATTGAATTAATTTTGTAACTATTTTTTCAATATTTTGCTTAGAGGCTCTATTTTCTATAAACTTCACTAATTTTTTTCCATATAATCGATGTCGATATTTTTCATTCACGTAAATAGAAATTATTTCATAAGTATTGTTTGTTTCCAAGACTTCAATATAGCTTATTATCATCCCTTTTAATGAAAAAGTACAATAGAAAGAAGAAGAATTATAGCTGAAATCAGGCTGTAATTCTTCTAGTTGTTTGAAAATAATGGGATTAGAATCTTTTGAATTTGGAGTAAATGTTTGAAACACTGTTACACCTCACAATTGGAGTTAGAAAATAAAATTTAATTTATAAAATATAAATAAAAAAGCCATATATGTATGGCTAAAAATCATTAATAGTGCCGTGTTTATCAGTTGTACCCACATTTAATAGCTTAGTGCTGCTTTCTTCCGAATCTGACACGGTTCACCATAACTATGCCACAACTGTTTACCACGGCTATTTATTCTATCATTATTTTATTATTTAGTCAACTAAAATAGGTGTTTAAAAAAGAAGTTGTTTTTTACTAAAGAAGGAGATTTTGATTTATATTCTACCTTATATAAAGTTTTGAAAAAATAAGAAAAATATGGTATAATTTAACTAAATAGAAAAAAGGGAGTGCTTAAATGAGCATATTAAATAAACTTAATAATTTTCAAAAGGAAGCAGCTTCTCAAGTAAATGGATCAGTTTTAATTTTAGCTGGAGCGGGTTCAGGAAAAACAAGGACAATAACATATAGAATTGCTCACATGGTTCTAGAATGTGGAATTTCACCTTATAAAATATTAGCAGTAACATTTACAAATAAAGCAGCAAAAGAGATGAAAGAGCGGGTTGAAACTCTTATAGGTGAAGAGGGGAGAAAAGCAACAGTTTCCACATTTCATTCATTTGGAATAAGAGTTCTGAGAGTCTATGCTGAAACTCTAAATTATGATAGTAATTTTACAATATTTGATGTCGATGATCAAAAAAGAGTAATTAGAGGTATTACAAAACAACTTGTAATCCTAGATAAAAAAATAACAGATTCGATGTTAGCTTCAATAATATCAAAACTTAAAGAAAATGGAGTGACACCAGAACAATATTTAAAAGATAAGCCACATAAAAATAATAGTGAAGTAATAGCAGAAGTATATAGTCGTTATATAAAAGAATTAAAAGCAAGTAATGGAATGGATTTTAGTGATATACTTGTAAATACTTATGAACTATTAAAGCAACCAGAAATATTAGAGAAATTATCAGATAAATATCAATATATAATGGTAGATGAGTATCAAGATACAAATGATATTCAATATAAAATTATAAAAAAATTAGCTGAAAAACATGGGAATCTATGTGTGGTAGGAGATGAAAACCAGAGTATTTATGGTTTCCGTGGAGCAGATATAAAAAATATTTTGAATTTTGAAAAAGATTATCCAGGAACAAAAATAGTAAAGCTTGAAGAGAATTATCGATCAACATCAGCTATTCTTAAAGCCGCTAATGGTGTTATAAAAAATAATACTAGTTCTCTTGATAAAAAACTTTGGACAAGTAAAGAAAATGGTGAAAAAATAACTGTTGAGCAACTACGAGATGGAAGAGCAGAGGCAGAATATGTTGTAGAAAAGATTAAAAAATTTCAAGAGCAGGGAAGAAAATTAAAAAATTTCACTGTTCTTTATAGAACCAATGCGCAATCTAGAAATTTTGAGGAAGCTTTTTTAAAGCATAATATTAGATATAAAGTTTTTGGGGGACAGCAGTTTTATCAAAGGGCAGAGATTAAAGATATTTTATCTTATCTGGCTTTTATAAATAACCCTAAAGATACTATTAGTCTTTCTCGGATTTTAAATGTTCCTAAAAGAAAAATAGGTGATAAATCATTAGAAAAAATATTTCAATATAGTTCAGAAAATAATATGTCTGTATATGATGCTATTGGAGAATGCGAAAAAATGGAAGGGATTGGTCCAGCATTGAAAACTTCTTTGTTAGAATTTTATGATGATATAGTATCACTTATTCAAATGGTTCAAGACCATTGTAAAGTATCAGATATTTTTCAAGCTTTGATAGAAAAAATAAAATATAAAAATTATATTGAAAAGAATTACCCACTAGATTATGAGATGAGAATAGAAAATTTAGAGGAATTAAGAAATTCAATTTTTGAAATCGAAAGAATTATAGATACAGTAACATTAAGAGAGTATTTAGAAAATGTTTCCCTTGTAAGTGCTACAGATGACTTAAGTGAAGATGATGATTATATAAAGGTTATGACAATCCATAATTCAAAAGGGTTAGAATTTCCAGTGGTATTTATAACAGGAGCAGAAGATGAAGTTTTTCCTGGGAAAAATGCAGATTTTGATAAAAATGCTTTGGAAGAAGAAAGAAGACTTATGTATGTTGCAATAACACGAGCGGAAGAAAAACTTTATATATTACATGCAGATTCAAGATTTATGTATGGGGAAATGTCATTTAGAACAAAATCTAGATTTATAGAAGAAATTCCTCATGATTCATTAGAAATACCAGAAAAAAGAGAATTTATTCCAGTTCCACGAAAAGAATATCCTCAAAAAGCTAAATTAGATAATCTAAATATAACAAGTACAAGATTAAGTAGTAAAGTATTTGTATATAAGGCGGGAGAAAAAGTGATGCACCCTAAGTTTGGTCTTGGAGTCGTTAGGGATATGGATGAAAAAAGAGTTTTAGTGGAATTTGTTGATGGAAAAAAAGAAATAGCTTCTGTTGTTGCAGAAAAATTTCTAAAAAAACAATAGGAGTAGAGAGTCATAGGAAAAAGGAGTATGATTTTGAAAAGAAAAACGATAAAAAGTGAAATTATATATGAGGGAATAGGATTACATAAAGGGGAAAATATCAAATTGAAATTAATTCCTTCCACTTTTGGTGGAATTGTTTTTAAAAGAATGGATTTACCAATAGAAAAAAGAATTATAAATCTAGCTCCTGAAAACTGTTTTGATTTAATGAGAGGAACAAATATAAAAAACGAATATGGAGAAGGGATTTATACAATAGAACATTTTCTTTCTGCCTTAGCAGTTTTAGATATTACTGATCTAATTGTGGAAATAGATGGGAATGAACTTCCTATAATAGATGGAAGTGCATTAGAATTTGTTAATTTAATAGAAAAAGTTGGAATAGTTGATTTAGAAGAAGAAATTTTACCCATAGTGATAAAAGAGCCAATTTTTGTTAGTAAAGAAGAAAGTCATGTGGTAATTCTACCTTATGACGGTTATAAAATAACTTATGGAATAAAATTTGAACATACATTTTTAAAATCTCAGATGCAAGAATTTGAGGTAAATTTAGAGACATATAAAAAAGAGATAGGGAGAGCTAGAACTTTTTGTTTTGATTATGAAATAGAATATTTAAAATCTAATAATTTAGCACTTGGTGGAACTCTTGAAAATGCTATTGTAATTGAAAAAAATGGTGTTCTAAACCCAGAAGGATTAAGATTTGAAGATGAATTTGTAAGACATAAAATGTTGGATATAATAGGTGATTTAAAAGTAATGAATAGACCAATTAAAGGTCATGTTATTGCAATAAAAGCTGGTCATTTTATAAATGCAGAGCTTTGTAAAAAATTAAAAAAAATATAAAAAAGAAAGGAGTAGTTGATGAAAGAAGAGTTAAATCAAAAAAAAATTATTAATAGTGAGTATGAAGATGAGCTTGATCTTCATGAAATTTTTTTGACAATAATGAAGCATAAAAAAAAAGTGATTATGATTATTTTGCTTGGAACAATACTTTCTGGAGTAGTAAGCTATACAAGATATAAAAATACAGAAGAAACAAAAAAAGCAATAGGAACAATAACTCTAAATATGCCGGAAAATAATTGGACAGATGAAGATATAATTCCAAATGAGGTAATAGCAAAAGTTTACAGTGATAACCTTCTTGAATCGAAAGGTATTGAATTTGAAAAATTTTCTAATGGAATTAAGATAGAAAAAAAGATACCTGTAATAGATGTTTCTTTAAAAATAGGAGAAGATAAAGGGTTAGAAGTGGAAGTATTAAATTCTCTATTAACTAATTCGATAGAAGAATTTAAAAATAAATATGTAGAAAGAAAAGAATTTAAAGAGTTAGAAGATAATAAAAAATTAGAATATGGAGAATATTGGAATGCAACAGTTCTTTTCTTATCTGAAATAGAAATATTTTTGACAAAAAATATGACAGAAACAGTCATTTCTATTTCAGATAAAAATAAACATAAACAAATATTGGAAGAAATAAAATTATTAAAAGAGATAGAGCTGGAAGAATTTAAAATAAAAACTTCTAATTGGCAATTAGCTAGAAACCAGAAAGAAAAAAAAGAAAAAGCTAATATTTATTTTAAAAAAATGCAAGAAAGAAACACAAAATTAACATTAAAGACTAAAAGTTTTGAAAAAATAAATAATAGAGTTTCAGAAAAATTAGAAGAAGAATATTTGAAACAACTTTTAGAAATTAATGAGATTAATTATGATGTTAGAAGAAAAGAAAAGGAATTAAAAGAGGGGAGAGATGCTTCTTTTGAAGAGAAAATAATTATTGAGAACAAAATTGAGGAAATTTCAAAGAAATTAGAAAAAATAATTATTGAAACTAATATGATAGCTCTCAAAAATTCAAAAAAAGCTGAAAGTAGTCAAATAAAACTGGAAAAACCAGTTTCAATTTTAGAAGTTAACCATTCTAAGACTAAGATGATGTTTTTTATAGGTGTAATACTGAGTATTATTATTGGGGGGTTAGGAGCTTTTTTTGTAGAGTTTTTAGATAATCACAAGAAACTGAAAAATAAAAAATAAAAAATAAAAGAATATAAGGAGGAAATGGTAAGGAGATATAGAACTTATCATAAATTAAAATGTTAGATATTATGGAGATAATGAAAAGAATACCACACAGATATCCATTTTTATTGGTGGATAGAATACTTGAAATGGATGTAGAAGAAAGAAGAGTAGTAGGGTTAAAAAATGTAACTATAAATGAAAATTTTTTTAACGGACATTTTCCAGGGCATCCTATTATGCCAGGTGTTTTAATCATAGAAGGATTAGCACAGTGTTTAGGAGTTCTTGTAATGGACGGTTTAGAAAATAAAGTTCCTTATTTTGCAGCTCTTGAAAACATTAAATTTAAATTACCTGTTAGACCAGGAGATCAGCTTATTTATGAGGCAAAAGTTGATAAGCAGAGAGGTCAGATAGTAAAAGCAAGTGGAGTGGCAAAAGTTGACGGGAAAATAGTAGCAGAGGCCAGTTTTACATTTAGTATCGCTGATAAATAAGAATAAGTGAGAAAAAATAGACTAAATAAGGAGGCTTCCCTTTGGAAAGGATTCATAAAACAGCTATAATTGAAGAAGGAGCTATAATTGGTGAGGGAGTAAGAATAGGTGCGTATTCAATTATAGGAAAAGATGTAAAAATTGGAAAGAATACAGAAATTCAATCCCATGTAGTAATTGAGGGAATAACAGAAATAGGTGAAGAAAATACAATTTATTCATTTGTATCCATTGGAAAAAATTCACAAGATTTAAAATATGCTGGTGAACCTACAAAGACTGTAATTGGAAATAAAAACCAGATTCGTGAATTTGTAACAATTCATAGAGGTACAACAGACAGATGGGAAACGAGAATAGGAAATAATAATCTATTGATGGCTTATGTTCATGTTGCACATGATGTAATTGTTGAAAATAATTGTATTCTTGCTAATAGTGTAACTTTAGCAGGACATGTTGTAGTGGAAGAATTTGCTATTATAGGAGGATTAACTCCTGTACATCAATTTTGTAGAATAGGAAAATATTCCATGATTGGTGGAGCTAGTGCAATAAACCAAGATATATGTCCATTTATGTTAGCAGAAGGTAATAAGGCTGAAATGAGATCTTTAAATGGAATTGGATTGAAGAGAAGAGGGTTTTCTAGAGAGGAGATTATTAATTTAAAAAATGCTTATAAAATTATCTTTAGATCTAGTCTATCCATGAAAGAAATTTTAGAAAAATTAAAAAAAGATTTTGAAAATGATAAAAATATAGAATATCTGTATCAATTTATAGAAGTTAGTAACCAAAATAGGGGGCTTACGAGATAATGGAAAAAATTGGGATAATTGTAGGAAATGGGAAATTACCTCTTTATTTTTTAAAGGAATCTACTAATGAAAATATAGAATTATACCCAGTAGGTCTTTTTTCTAGTATTGAACCTGAAATAAAAGCTCATAAAAACTATAAAGAATTTAATATTGGAAACGTTGGTGAAATAACTAAATATTTTTTAAAAAATAATATTTTAAAAGTAATAATGCTAGGGAAAGTTGAAAAAAAATTGATATTTGAAAATTTAGAATTAGATGAAATAGGGACTAAACTATTAAAAAAACTTCCAGATAGGAAAGATGAAACTCTTCTATTTGGAACTATTGTATTTTTCAAATTAAATGGAATAAAAATTTTACCGCAAAATTATCTTTTAAAAACATTAATGGTTGAAAAAAAATGTTATACTACTTCAACACCAACACCTGAAGAAAAGGCAACAATTAAAATAGGACTAGAAGCAGGAATAGCATTAGGGAAACTAGATATCGGACAAAGTATAATATGTAAAGATAGCTCAATAGTGGCAATAGAAGGAATAGAGGGAACAGATGCTACCATTTTAAGAGGTGGTCTACTAAGTGGAAGGGATACTATTTTGATAAAAATGGGAAGAGCTCAACAAGATATGAGGGTAGATATTCCAACGGTGGGAATAAATACAATTAAAAAATTAGTTGAAATTGGAGCAAGAGGAATTGTAATGGATTCTAAAAAAATGCTGTTTTTGGATCAAAAAGAATGTATAGAATTAGCAGATAAAAATAAAATATTTATGATAGGAAGGTAGGAATGAAGGATAATTTTTTTGTTTCAGTTGGAGAAGTTTCAGGAGATTTGCATCTTTCATATTTAGTTGAAAATATTTTGTCTATTGACCCAGAATCTACTTTTATGGGTGTAGTAGGGGAAAAAAGTATAAAAGCAGGAGTGAAACCTTTAGATACTATTGATTCAATAGCTGTTATGGGGTTTATAGAAGCTGTAAAAAAATATAAATATTTGAAGAATAAATCACAGGAATATATAGATATTATAAAAAAGGAAAAAATAAATAAAATTATTTTAGTGGATTATGGTGGATTTAATTTAAGATTCTTAGAATTAATAAAAAAAGAAGCACCTAAGGTAGAAGTTTTTTACTATATTCCACCTAAAGTTTGGATTTGGGGTGAAAAAAGAGTTGAAAAATTAAGATTAGCTGACCATATTGTAGTAATTTTTCCATGGGAAGTTGAATTTTATAAAAAACATGATATAAAGGCAGTATATTTTGGAAATCCATTAAGTGAAAAATACTTAAAAGTAGAGAGAGAAGAAAATAATATTCTTTTATTACCAGGAAGTAGAAAGCAAGAAGTGGAGAAAATGATTCCTACTATGCTTGAAGTGGTAAAACAAATGCCACAAACAAGTTTTCTACTAAAACTAGCAAGAAATGAGGATCAAAATTGGATAAAAGAAGATTTATCTTTATATTCAAATTTAAAGCTGGAAACAGAATCTAGTTTATCAGAGTTAGTAAAAAAATCTGAAATAGCCATAGCAACATCTGGAACAGTTACACTGGAACTTGCATTGCTAGGTATTTTGACAATTGTTGTATATAAATCAAGTGCTTTAAATGTTTTCATAGCAAGACATATACTAAAAGTGGGATATATATCTTTACCTAATTTAACCTTAAATAAGGAAGTATTCCCAGAATTAATACAAGAACAATATACTGCTGAAAGTATAAAAGAAAATATTGAAAATCTAAGAGAAAATAAAAAGACTGTAGAATTAGATATAAGAGAGGTCCGTTCAAAACTTTCTGGAAACGATATTTTAAAAAATTACAGCAAATATTTTTTAAAAGGAAACTAAAATGAAAATTATAAAAAATAAATCTTTAAAGACATTTTTTGAATATAGCCTAAAGCATAAATGGTTAATGCTAGGAGTTATTATATTATCAACAGTAACTTCACTTGCTGCCGCACTTCCTGCTTGGTTGTCAAAATATCTTATTGATGATGTTTTTATTGCAAAAAATAGAAAAATGATGGTTTTGATTATAGGTGCAATAGGAATTACAACTATAATCAAAGTTGTTAGTGGATATTATGCAAATATTACTTCTAGTTATGTTACTGAAACTATAAAAAAAGATATTCGTGTGGATGTTTTTAAACATTTACAATATTTACCTCTAAGTTATTTTAAAAAAAACAAATTAGGTGACTTAATGAGTAGGTTATCAGGTGATACTTCAATTCTAGGTCAAATTGGTTTTATAATGTTTGATATGGGAAAAGAGGCAATAGCAGTTCTTGCTTTGACTTTTAGAATGTTTCAAGTAGATTATGTTTTAGCCTTAATTAGTTTAGTGGTTCTTCCACTTATTATAAGCACTGTAAGAAAATATACGAAAAAAATTAGAGAGTCTGGAAGAGTAAGGCAAGATACAATGGGAGAAGTTGTTGCATTTATTCAAGAATCTCTTTCAGGAATAAGTATAATAAAAGCTTTTAATCGTAGTGAAGTAATGATTCATAAATATAAACAACTAAGTCAAGATGAATTTGAAAAATCATATAGAAGTAGAAAAATTAGTGCAAAGGTTTCACCTATAAATGAAGTTATAGCTACTTTTATGATATTACTTGTGGCACTTTATGGAGCTTATAATATAGTTACAAGTAAAATGAGTGCAGGAGACTTAGTTTCTTTTTTAACTGCTGTAGGATTAATGCAACAGCCATTAAAAAGGTTAATCCAAAAAAACAACTCTTTACAAGAAGCATTGCCATCTGCTGATAGAGTAATAGAGATAATGGAATTAGCATTAGAACAAGAATATCATGGTGAGGTAAAAACATTCTCAGGAAAAGCTGAGACTATAGAGTTTAAAAATGTTAGTTTTAAGTATGAAAATAAAAAAGAAAAAGCTTTGGACGATATTAATTTAAAAGTTAAGCGTGGGGAAGTAATTGCTCTTATAGGTCAAAGTGGAAGTGGAAAAACTACAATGGTAAATTTAATTCCAAGATTTTATGAAATTGAGGAAGGGACTATTCTAGTTAATAATATTGATATAAGAAATTATGCTTTAAAAGAATATAGAAATTATATAGGGATAGTTCCACAAGAAACAATTCTTTTCAGTGGAACAGTTGCAGAAAATTTAAGGTTTGGAAAAGAGAATGTTACAGATGAACAAGTTATAGAAGCAGCAAAAATGGCAAATGCTTATGATTTTATTATGGAAATGGAAAAAGGATTTGATACAGAAGTAGGAGAAAGAGGAACTCTTATATCAGGAGGTCAAAAGCAGAGGTTAGCAATTGCTCGTGCTCTTATTCAAGATCCTGAAATAATGATATTAGATGAGGCTACATCAGCTTTGGATAGTGAGTCAGAAAAGCTTGTTCAAGAAGCATTAGAGAAGCTTATGAAAAATAGAACAACATTTGTAATAGCTCATAGGCTATCAACAATAGTAGATGCAGATAAAATTGTTGTAATGAAACAAGGAAAAATACTTGAAGTTGGAACTCATGAAGAGTTAATTAAAAAAGATGGAGCGTATAAAGGTCTTTATACTATCCAGTTTGGAGATAAAAATAATTTAAAAGAAAAGGAGTAAAAAAATGAGAAAAAATAGAGCTTATAATCAATTGAGAGAAATAAAAATTACTAAAGACTTTAATCTATATGCTGAGGGTTCTGTGTTAATAGAATTTGGAAATACAAAAGTTATATGTACTGCAACTGTTATAGATAAAGTACCTCCATTTTTGAAAAACAAAGGAAAAGGTTGGTTAACTGCTGAATATAGCATGATTCCACGTGCAACAGGAGAAAGAAATCAGCGTGAGGCTACACGAGGAAAACTAGGTGGTCGAACAATGGAAATTCAAAGATTGATAGGAAGAGTTTTACGGTCAGGAATAAACTTAGAAAAATTAGGAGAAAAGACTATCACAATTGATTGTGATGTTATTCAGGCTGATGGTGGAACAAGAACTGCATCCATAACTGGTGGATATATTGCCTTAGCATTGGCAATAAAAAAGATTCTTAAAAATGGAACTTTAAAAGAGAATCCTTTAATAGGAAATGTAGCAGGAATCAGTGTAGGAGTTGTAAATGGTGTAGCAATTCTTGATTTAGACTATTTAGAAGATTCATCAGCTGATGTAGATATGAATATTGTTATGGGTTCTTCAAAAGAATTTATAGAAATACAAGGTACAGGAGAAGAGGCAACATATTCAAGAGCTCAACTAAATGAACTTTTGGATTTAGCTGGAGAAGGTATAGAAAAATTGATGGAATTACAAAATAGCATTATAGGAGAATAAAGATGACTAAAATATTTTTAGCCACTGGAAATAAAAAAAAAATAATAGAAATAAAAAAAATATTATCAGAATTGGATATTGAAATATATTCTATTAATGATGGAATAGAAATACCAGAAGTTATTGAAGATAAGGAAACTTTTGAAGAAAATAGCCAAAAAAAGGCTGTAGAGATATCAAAATATCTTAATATGATAACAATAGCAGATGATTCAGGATTGTGTGTAGAATGCTTAGAGGGTAGACCTGGAGTCTATTCTGCACGCTATTCAGGTGAAAATGCTACAGATTTAACAAATAGTAAAAAAGTAATTGATGAGATTAAAGAGATAGAGAAAGAAAAGAGTAAAAATAGAAAAGCAAAACTAGTTACAGTAATAACTTTGGCTAAACCAACAGGTGAAACATATTCATTTAGAGGAGAGCTAGAAGGTGAAATTATAGATGTTGCAAGAGGGACAGAAGGATTTGGGTATGACTCTCACTTTTATGTTGAAGAATATGAAAAAACATTATCTGAACTAGGAGAATTAAAAAATAAAATTAGTCATAGGACTAAAGCATTGAAAAAACTAGAAAAAGAGTTATCTAAAATATTAGGATAGACAAAAGGTGTTGAAAATATGTATTTAAAAGCAATTGAAATATATGGATTTAAATCTTTTGGAGAAAAGATTTATATTGAGTTAGACAGAGGAATTACTGCTATAGTCGGACCTAATGGAAGTGGAAAATCCAATATAATGGATGGAGTTTTATGGGTTCTAGGGGAACAGTCTTACAAAAACATTCGTGCTAAAGATAGCAAGGATGTTATTTTTAGTGGTTCAGGAAAAAATAGTAATTATGCAGAAGTTTCTCTATATATTGATAATGAAGATGGATACTTTGAGAATTGTGGTAAAGTAGTAAAAATAACAAGAAAAGCAACTACTACAGGAATAAATGATTATTTTATTGATGGAAAGAAAGTAAGACTTAAAGATATTAGTGGTATGTTTTTAGATACTGGAATAGGTAAAAGTGCCTATTCTGTTATTGGACAAGGAAAAGTTGAAAGAATAATTTCTTCATCAGGAAAAGAAATAAAACAAATAATTGAAGAGGCTGCTGGAATAAAAAAAATACAGATTAGACGTAGTGACTCTTTAAAAAATCTTAAGCACTTAGAAGATGAATTGGAAAAAGTTGAATTAGTTGTAAAAACAGTTGGAGAAAATAGAAAAAATATAGAGAAACAAGCTGTAAAAGCAAAAGAATATTTAGAATTAAAAGAAGAGAAAGAAACATTGGAAAAATCTATTTTACTATTTGATAAAACTAAAAAAAATAAAGAAAAAATCGAAACTGAAAACAGTAAGAATTTGAGTAAAAATGAGATTGAACTAACAGAAAAAGAGATATTTGAAAGTGATGTTTTATTTGAAAACAATGAAAATAGAAGAAAAGAATTAGGGGAAAAAATAGAATCTAATTTAAATAAAAATAGTGAATTAAGAGATTCTATTGAACTTTTAGAAAGAGAAAAAGCTAAAATTACTGAAAGAGTAATAAGTTTTAATAGAGAGATAGAAGAGAAGAAAAGTTTAGACTTACGTACGAAAGAACGAATTCAAGGACAAAGAGTATATTTAGAAACATTAAATAGCGAGGAAGAAGCTTTAGATGTTCAATTAATGGGACTCAAAGAAAAAAATGAAGAGTTTTCAAATAAAATAATGGTTTTGGAAAAAGAAAGTTCTGATTTAGAATTAAATAATGAAGTGAAAAAAAGAAAGATTATGGAGCTAGAAGTTGAAAAACTAAGAGCATTGAACGAAATAGAAAATTCAACAAGAAGAACAAAAACTAGTGAAACTAAATTAAATTCATTAAAAGAAGAAACTTTAGATTATAAGGAAAAAATTGTAATTAGTGAAACAGAATTAAAAAATATAAATAAAATAAATGAAGAAAATAGAGAAAAAGTTGAACAAATATCAAAAAGGTCTGAATTTTTAGAAGATAAAATTTCAGAAAGTAGCATGAAGGTTAATAAATTATCTGAAACACTTAGAAATGATGAGTATGAAGAGAAAAGAGCTTCCTTAAGAATGGGGAATCTTATTAAGCTAGAAGAAAGTAATGAGGGATTACATAAGGGAGTAAAAGAAGTTCTAAATCTGAAACTTCAAGGTGTATATGGAATTGTTGCTAATTTGATTAATATACCTAGTGGTTTAGAAAAAGCTATTGAAGCTGGAATTCCAGGAAATTTACAAGATATTGTTGTAGAAAATTCAGAAATAGCTAAAAAATGTGTAAATGTTCTTAAAGAGAAAAAATCAGGAAGGGCTTCATTTTTGGCTTTAAATACAATAAAAGTTAATCCTTTAAAAAATATAGAAAAAAGAGAAGGGGTATTAGGATTAGGAGCCAAACTAATTACAAGTGCTCCTGAATATTCAAAAATAGTTGATTTTTTATTAGGGAATCTACTTATAGTTGAAAAAATGGAAGTGGGATTAGAAATATTAAAAAAGAATGAACATAATGGTAATATAGTAACTATATCAGGTGAACTTCTTTCTAGTCGTGGAAGAATTACAGGTGGAGAAACACAAAATTCAACACTTTCTCAAATTTTAGAAAGAAAAAAAGAGAGAGAAAATTTAGGTGCTCTTTTAATTATATTAAGAAAAAATATGGAGTTAGGTAATTCTAATTTAGAGAACGAGCGAGAAATTTTAGAAAAATATGAAAATGAGATATGTAATATAGATTTAGAAGAAGAAAAACTGAAAAAAAATTATAAAGAAAGTGAAGTAGAAAGTGAAAATGCAAAAGCTAAATATGAAAGATTAGAACGTGATATTAAAGTTTTAGAAGCAGAATATGAAGATGAAATTAAATATATAGAGGAATTTAAAAAACGTATAGATAACTCTACTAACGAGCGTGAAACAACAGAAAAAAGAATTTCTCATATGAAGGAAGAGATTGAAAAAATAAGTAAGGAATTAATAAGTAAAAATGAAGATATTCGTATTCAAAAAGAGGAGTACTCAGATATTAGAATCCTTTATTTGAACAGTGAAAATCGAAAAGAACAAATTAAAAATGATAAGAAAAGATTTGGAAATGAGTTAGATGGAATCTTGGAAGAAAATAATAAAAATATTTTAAGAATAGAAGAACTAGAAGTAGAGATAGAAAAAGCAAATAATAAAAATATAACTATTGATTTAGAAGTTAGTAGTAAATTAGAAAAATATGAAAAAGAAAACAAAGAAATAAGTGATAAGAAAAATGATCTTGCTAAAGTTTCAGAAGATGAACGTACTTTAATGGAAAAACGAAAAAAGTTAGAGACTTCTCTTATAAAAACAGTAGACAAAAATCAAAAAGAAAATGAAAAATTTCAAAAACTAGTCTTTGAGTTAGAAAGAATAGAAGAGGAATTAAAAGAGTTATTAGAAATAAAGGATTTTGAAATTTTAGAAGATGATTTTTTAAATAGAAAAAATTTATTTAAAGTTTTGAGTCAAAAGATTAATAGTTTTGAAACGGTAAATATTCTTGCAATAGAAGAATTTATTGTTTTAGATGAAAAATATAACTATCTTAATTCTCAGTATAATGATATAAATAATAGTAAAAAAATGTTATTAAAACTTATTGAAGAGATAAGTGAAGAGATTAGTAAGAGGTTTAATGAAGCATATACTCAAATCAATGATAATTTTAATGAGATGTGTACTGATATTTTACAAAATTCAGAAGGAAAGTTATTATTAAATGAAGGGACTAATCACGAGGAAGCAGAAATAGATATTGTTGTAAAATACAAGAATAAGCGACAACAACCCCTATCATTGTTTTCAGGTGGAGAAAAATCAATGGTTGCAATAGCTTTCATTTTAGCTATTTTTATGTATAAACCTAGTCCATTTACTTTTTTAGATGAGATAGAAGCAGCTTTAGACGATAAAAATACTAGAAAACTTATTGCTAAATTAAAAGAATTTACTAATGAGTCACAATTTATTTTGATAACACATAATAAGGAAACAATGAGAGAATCAGACACTATTTTTGGTGTTACAATGAATAAATCTGTTGGAATTTCAAAAATTGTTCCAGTTAAATTTTGATGGGTAAGGGGTAAAAATGGATATATTAGCATTTATTTACTATTTGATTACATCTTTTAGAAATAAATTATATGATAAGAAAATATTAAAAATAAGAGAGGTCCCTGGAGTAGAAATAATTTGTATAGGTAACATCACTGTGGGTGGAACTGGAAAGACTCCAGGAGTACAGTTTTTTGTAAAAAAATTACAAAAAATGGGAAGAAAAGTTGCTGTGGTGTCAAGGGGTTATAAAGGAAAAAGAAATTTAGATCCTTTACTTGTCAGTGATGGTAAAAATATTTTTGCTGAAGTTAGAGAGAGTGGAGATGAACCATACATTCACGCTCTTAACCTTAAAGTACCTATTGTTGTAAGTCGTGATAGATATAAGGGATGTATGTTTTTAAAAAAACATTTTGATATAGATACGATTGTTTTAGATGATGGTTTTCAACATAGAAAGCTTAAGAGGGATAGAGATATAGTGTTAATTGATGCAACTAATCCTTTTGGGTGGAAAGCTTTACTTCCAAAGGGGACACTTAGAGAGGATTTTCAAGGTGGTTTAAAAAGAGGAACAGAATTTATAATAACTAAATCAGATTTAGTAGCTGAAAAAGAAGTAGAGAAAATAAAAAGATATTTAATTCAAAAAACAGGAAAAAATGTTTCTACAGCAGTTCATGGAGTAACATCAATAGTAGATTTAAAAGGGAATCAAAAGCCTCTTTTTTGGATAAGTGGTAAAAAAGTCTTATTGTTTTCAGGTCTAGCAAATCCTTTAAATTTTGAAAAAACAGTAATATCATTAAATCCAAGCTATATTGATAGAATAGATTTCATGGATCACCATAATTTTCAAGAGTCAGATATAAAAAGAATTTTAGAAAAAGCTAAAAAAAATAAAGCAGATTATATAATTACGACAGAAAAAGATTTTGTGAAGTTACCTAAAAATTTAGATATAAAAAATTTATATGTTTTAAAAATAGAGTTTAATATGATAGAGGATAATAGTTTGAAATAGGAGGAAAATTGGAGATAAAAGTGGAAGGAATAAAAAATTTTATTGAAGAATATGGAGCAAAAGAAGCAATTATAGGTTTTTCAGAAATAATAGATAAAAGAAAATATTTTTCTATAGAAAATAATATGATTAAGAGAAAAGAAATGAATATGGCATTGATTGCTGTAGCATTATTAGAAAATAATATAGATTTAGTGATAGAAGGTTTTCAAAAAAGTATAGATAAAAAAGAAAGACAAGTTATAATGAAGATTGATAGAATGTCAAATGTTTCCATTGAAGACCTAGAAGAAATATTGTTTAAGCTATTATATAAAAATAGTTTTGAACATAGTTTGAAGTATGGAAAAGAACTATATTTCAGAGATAGTGAAAAATTTTATGATTTAATTTCAAAGTTTGCACTTATGGATAATATGGATTTAAGAAAACCTTTATTAGTTTCAGCATTTAAAAAATTAGAAATGAAAAATGATGAAATTATTTATTTGTTAATGTCGTACTTAACCAAGGCAAGAAGTGATTATTTTTATTTTGAAAATCTAGTAGAGAAAGAAATAGATAGAAAAGAAATAAAAACTAGAATTAAAATATTAGGAGAAAAATTAAAAACACAAGAAGGGTTAAATTTGTTACAATATTTAAATCTTGTTGAAGAAAAAGAAGGTGTTTTAACAGATAGATTTTATTCTATTATTGAATTAAAATTAGAAAAGATAGAAAAAGAAAAAATAGAGAAGTTAAAGGAAAACAAACTAGATAATATAGAAGAAGGTTTAATAGAGTATTTTCTATCAAATATAATTTTATAATTTAGAAAAAAACGTTTGAAAAACTGGAGGTTGAAAGCATTATGAAAATAGGAATATTTGGTGGTTCTTTTAATCCCATTCATTTAGGACATTTTCAAATGATAAAAGCCGTTTTTGAAAAAATAAAATTGGATAAAATAATAATAGTGCCTGTGGGAGTTCCTTCACATCGAGAAAATAATTTAATAGATGGGAAATATAGGTTTGAAATGTGTCAGATAGCTTTTGAAAATATTGAGAAAGTTGAAATTAGCGATATTGAAATAAATAGAAAAGAGCCATCTTATACTTATGATACTTTAATGGAAATTAAAGAGAATTATTTAAATGCTGAGTTTTATGAGATTATAGGTGAAGATTCATTTAATTATTTTGTTGAATGGAAAAATTATAAAGAGATATTAAAAAATTCTAAAATTATAGTTTTGAAAAGAAAAAATAGGAATGAAGATGAGAGAAAAAATGTTTTAAAGGATATAAAATTAAAAGAGAAATTTATTTATATTGAAAATGAACATTTTAATTACTCATCAACAAATGTACGCGAAAATATAGAATTAGGAAAACCAATTACGAATATGGTACCTAGCTTAGTAGAAAAATATATAGAAAAAAATAATTTATATAGAAAAAAATAATTTTCTGTTAATCTTATAAATAAGGAAGTTTTATATGAAAAAAATAATATGTTCATTAATTTTAAGCTCTTTATTAATAAGTTGTTCCTCTCTTAAATCTGTACAACCTTGGCAGGCTGCTAAGAAACTGGAAACTCAATGGTATAAAGTACAAATTGGAGATGTTATTATAAAAAACAAAGGAATAAGCCCATTGGAATGGTATGGACATGTTGGAGTAGTTGTAGACCAAGATAATGTAGGGGATTTTCCTTTGCCGTTTTTAGGTTACTTTGAAACACCATATCAAGACTGGTTGGATGAAGATAAAAGAAAAGTAGTTTTATTAAGGTATAAAAACTTTACTAAAGAGTTTGAAAAACAATTTTTTAAAAATATAGAAAAAATGAGAAAAAGTAAATATATTGTGACATTAAATAAAGAAAGTTTGGATTATACCTATTGCTCTAAATATATTTGGGGACTTTTTAATGAGACAAGTAAAGACTTGGGATATGGAGAGTTAGATTTAGATAGAGATGGTGGATTAATGGTTTTTCCATATGATTTTTTAGAGGTCAAAAACTTAGAGTATGTGAAATAAAAGTTTTAAATTAGTATTTTTAGTTTAAACATAGTATAATAAAATAAAAGAGTAGGGGGAAAAAATGAAAAGAGTAATTAAAAGTATAATGACAAAAGGTTTAATGATATTAGGGATTTTAACTATTTCTGTTATAAGTGTTAAGGCAGAAAGTAAGAGTGAGGAGAAATTTTATACTGTTAAAAGTTCTTTTAATGCAAAGAAAACTATAGAGAAAATAGAAGAAATATTAAAAGATAAAAAAATAGAGGTTTTTGCTAGAATAGATCATAAAAAAAATGCAGAAGATGTTAAAATGGAGTTAAGAGAATCTTATGTTATTCTTTTTGGAAGTCCAAAAGCAGGAACTCCTTTAATGGTTAAAGATCAAAAATTAGCTTTAGAACTTCCTTTGAAGATTTTAGTTTGGGAAGATTCAAATAAAGTAACATGGGTAAGATATAGAAAAATGTCTAATATAAGTTCTGATTACAGTGTAGATAATCATCCAATAGTAAAAAAAATGGATGAACTTGCAAAAAATATTGTAGATAAATCTTCAGGACTATAAAAAAGAGATCCCCTTGTAGTATGAGGGGATTTTTAAATATTAATTTTTTACAAAATATAGAAAATAGATGTTAGGATTATAATATAAAAAATTTAAATAGAGGGTGAAAAGAAAATGTTTCCATTACTTATTTCAATTAAGATTGTAACGGTTTCTTTATTTATAGCATTTATGCTTACACTATTTTTAGGATGGAAACTATCAAAAACAAATGAAAAATATAAAAAAATAATAGAGTGTATAATTATGATTCCTATATTTTTTCCACCATCTGCAATAGGATACCTTTCACTGGTAATATTAGGAAGAAATGGATTTGTTGGAAAAATTTTTTATTATTTCTTTCAAGAGAGAATAATTTTTACATGGGGTGCAGGAGTAATAACTACGATAATAGTTATTCTACCAATAATGTATATAAATATAAAAAATGGTTTTTCTTCAATAGATGATATATACATAGAAGTAGGAAAAGAGATGGGAGCTTCAAAATTTCAAATTTTAAAATTTATTCAGATACCAATGATGAAAAAAAATATATATTCAAGTTTGATTTTGGGATTTGGAAGGGCTTTTGGTGAATTTGGAGCAATAATATTAGTTGCAGGAAATATTCCTAAAAAAACTCAAACTATGACAATGGCTCTTTATTCAGCTGTAGAAACAGGAGATTATTCAGAAGCAAATAAAATTATTTTAATAATCGGGATAATAAGTCTAATTACTTTGGTTCTATATAGTTATGTTTTTAATGAGAAGAACAGGTATAAAAAGTAATAAAAATAGATTAGTATAAAAATTAAGATTAAAGTACTAGAGTTGAAAAAAGGGACAAAATAATGTATAGTTTGGATAAGATAAAAAATATTAAGAGGGGAATTAAAATATGAAAAAAATAATACTGTTAATTACATTGATGTTAACCTTGATAGGGTGTGGTAAAGAAGAGTTTGAAGGGAAATGGATTAGTAAAAATTGGAAGGAAAATCCTGAATGGATTACAATCACTAAAAACGAAAAAGATGAATATCTACTTAAAATTCTAAGGGATTCCTTTTATTCACGTTCTGAAGGGGCCTCTTTTTCAGCCACCAAAAAAAATGATATTTTAAAAGTTGGTATAATATACGAAGGTTTTGGCACTATTATAATAGATGTAATTATAGATAAATCAAATAATGAACTTATTTTAGAGACGGAAAGATATGTAAAAGTCAATAAAAAATTCTATAGAGAAATGGACTCACATGTGAAGAAGCTAAAATCAGAAATAATAGGAAGTTGGATAGAAAAGAAAGAGATGAAAGAAGATTGGTGGGTGGTTGAGACAGAAGTACCAGAGGTTTATAAATGGGAAATTACTTCTGCTCCTAAAAAAAATATGGTAAATATTAAAAGGATTGATATTAAAAATAAAAATGAAAAAGAGGAGCCTATAAAAGTTTCAGGAGGTATTTTTAGTATTACCCCTCAAGGTGAAATAGAAATCACTGAAGGTTTTTTTAGGAGCTATAATGTTGAAGATATTAAAAAATTTCAAAAAATTAAATAAAAAATTAATAAGCATATTGACTAAAAATGAAAAAATAAATATTAAAAGAGGAATAAAAAATGAAAAAAATGATACTGTTAATTATATTAATGTTAACTTTAATAGGATGTGGTAAAGGAGAGTTTGAAGGAAAATGGGTTAATAAAGATTGGAAAGAAGAAGATGAAAAGATTCAAATAACTGAAAATGGAAATAATAATTATATTGTTACTTTTTTAGAGGAGGGAGAAGAAGAACCATTTGCAGGTACTGAAAAAAATGGTGTTTTAAAAGTTAATGGTGGATTATTTATGTTGGATTTCATTATTGATAAATCCAATAATGATCTTATTATGGGAAAAAATAGGGGAAAAGATGAGATATTTATACAAATTAATCGAAAACTTCAAAAAGAAATAGAAGCATATGTGGAAAAGTTTAAATTAGAAATAATAGGAGAATGGACTGAGGAGAAAGGGACAAGGAATTTAAAAGGAGAAATTACAAAAAATTTAACTATTTGTAATTTGAAAATTACTCCAACTGATGAAAAAAATATTGTAAATATTCAAACGACTATTATTAAAAATAAAGGTGAAAAAGAGGAAACCATAACAACCTCAGAAGGTATTTTTATTATTTCTCCTAGTGGTCGAATATTGCTAAAAGAAAATAAAGGAAGGACATCTGATCTTTTTTTAGATAATGATTATAATGTTGAAGACATTAAAGGATTAAAAAACTCAAATAAAAAAAATCAAAAAATAAATAAATAAGGTGACATAGAATGAACATGATGATTTTCTTATTTTCTTATTTTCTGAATAAAGAATAGGAGCGAAAAATAATAAAATATATTGGTATAAAAATTAGAGTTGTAAACAAGAAAAAAATAATGTATACTAGTAAGAGAGTATACAAATATTAAAAGGGGGAGTAAAGAGATGAAAAAAATAATACTGTTAATTATACTAATGCTAACTTTAATAGGATGTGGAAAAGAAGGATTTGAGGGGACATGGGTTAGTAAAGACTGGAAAAAAATTGATAAAAGTATTGTAATAACTGAAAATGGAAAAAATAATTATCTTTTTAAGTTTTCAGATTCTAAAGAGGAGTTCTCAGCCACTAAAGAAAATGAAATTTTAAAAGCTAGTGTTGCATTCTTTGTACTGGAGTTAACTATTGATAAATCAAATAATGAACTTCTTGCAGAGGGAAAAAGATATATAAAAGTTAATAAGAAACTTCAAAAAGAAATGGATACATATGTGGAAAAACTTGAATCAGAAATAATAGGAAATTGGACTGGGGAAGAAAAGACTAGTTACTGGGGAAGAACTCTAAAAAATATAAGTGTCTATAATTGGAATATTACTCCTACTGCTGAAAAAAATATGGTTAATATTAAAACAACTATTGTTAAAAATAAAGGTAAAAAAAGTGAGACTACAACAGTTTCAGAAGGTATCTTTACTATTGATCCTAGAGGTTCATTAACATTAAAAGAGAATAAAGGAAAAACAGATAAATTTTTCTTAAATAATTATACTACTGTTGAAGATATTAAAAAATTTAAAAAAACTAAATAAGAAAATAAAAGATAAGAAAATCATAGAAGAAACGCTATGATTTTTTTATTTTCTTAATAATATGTTATAATATAAAAGACTAAATATATAAAAGATAGAGGAAACAGGAGTAT
This sequence comes from uncultured Fusobacteriaceae bacterium, assembly GCA_947038515.1. GTDB lineage: Bacteria > Fusobacteriota > Fusobacteriia > Fusobacteriales > Fusobacteriaceae > JAGNZR01. The sequence goes on along the minus strand of CAMQWJ010000014.1, from coordinate 18,927 downwards.
TTAAAAGAGCTAGAAACAGAGTTGTTATGATATATTAGGGATAGAAGCTCCCATATTTTAGGAGGAAAGAAGATGGCAGAAGAAATAGTTCAAGATGGACTTGTAAAAGAATATTATGAAAGTGGAGAATTACAATCAGAATCAAATTATATTAATGGGAAACTAAATGGAATTTTTAAAGAGTATTATGTAAATGGAAAAGTATTATTTGAGGGGAATTACATTGATGGAATAGGGAATGGAGACTTCAAAGAATACTATGAAAATGGGACAGTATTCTTAGAGTATAATTATATTGATGGCAAATTAGATGGAAACTTTAAACAATATTATGAAAGTGGAAGATTATTAGGAGACTATAACTATGTTAATGGGGAAGTGGAAGGTCTTTTAGTTGAGTATTATGAAAATGGTCGAGTAAAGGTGACAAATAACTATATTAATGGTAGTTTAGAAGGGATTAGAAAGGAATACTATGAATCAGGAAGTTTAAAATTGGAAGAGACCTATAGAAATAATCAATTAAACGGAGCTTTTATAAAATACTCTGAGGGGTATGAAATAAAAACAGAAGGAAATTATACAAATGGAAAATTAGATGAAAGCCTACGGAAAAAAATATTAAAAGTAATAATAAATATAGTAGTAATAGGTCTGATGTTATTCTATTTGGCATTAAAATTAAAGAGTTAAAGAATAAAAATTATTATTTCAGGAGAAAAAATGAAAAAAGAAATAGTTCGAAATGGATTTGTAAAAGAGTATTATGAAAATAAGAACTTGAAATTTGAGGGTAATTTTATTGATGGAAAAGAAGATGGACTTTGTAAAGTATATTATGAAAGTGGTGAGCTACTACTTGAATATAATTGTATTATAGGAGATTTAGAGGGAATCTGTAGAGGATATTATAAAAATGGAAAAATGGATGTAGAGATAAATTATAAAAACAATAAAGAAGATGGACTTTCTAAAGGATATTATGAAAGTGGTGAATTACAAATGGAATATAATAATATTTTAGGGGATTTAGATGGAGCCTATAGAGAATATTATGAAAATGGAAAAAGAAATTATGAGTTGAATTATTCTGTAGGAGAACTAAATGGAATTTCTACCGAGTACTATGAGACTGGACAAATAAAAAGTACAAAAAATTATATTATGGGAGAATTGGAAGGAATTAAAAAAGATTACTATGAGACAGGAAGTTTAAAATTGGAAGAAACTTATAGCAATAGCAAATTAAATGGAGCTTTTACTAGATACTCTGAAACAGGAGAAATAAAGTTGGTAGGAAACTATACAAATGGGAAATTAGATAAGAGTTTAGGAAAAAGAATATTCCATATAGTAATAAAATTACTAATAATAGGTGTAGTAGTTTATTTTGTTAAAAATAGATAGAAGAAATATTACTTTAGGGAGGGAGAAAGAAAATGACAGAAGAAATAGTTCAAGATGGAGTTGTGAAAGAGTATTATGAAAGTGGGGAATTGTTATCAGAATGCACTTATATTTTAGGAAAAAAAGAAGGTACTAGAAAAGAATATTATGAGGGTGGAAGTATTGAATTAATAGAAAACTATATTGATGATAAATTAAATGGTGTTAGAGAATATTATTATGAGAATGGAAATATTAGTTGGAGAGAAAACTATATTGATGATAAATTCGATGGAATATGTGAGGAATATTATGAGAATGGAAATATTAGTTGGAGAGAAAACTATATTGATGATAAATTAAATGGAATGAGTAAAGAATATTATGAGAATGGAAATATTAGTTCGAGAGACAACTATATTGATGATAAATTAGATGGAATGAGTAAAGATTATTATGAGAATGGAAGTATAAAGTTGGAAAAAACTTATATTCTAGGTGAATTAAATGGACCTTTTATTGAATATTATGAAGATGGAAGAATAAAGAAAGAGGAAAATTATACAAATAATGAATTGGATAGGAGTTTGGGAGATAAAGTTAGTGGTATTATAAAAAGAATACTATTAATACTAATATTGGGAGGAATTGCATTTTTTAGTGGTATCTTTGAATAAAAATAGAGAAATAAGGTTATTTATACTTAGAAAGGGGTAGAAAATGAGTAAAGTACCTAAGTTGAGATTTAAAGAGTTTAGTGGGGATTGGGAAGAGAAGAGATTGGGGGAAGTGGCGAAGATAATAATGGGACAATCTCCTAATTCATCAGCATATAATGAAGATTTTGAAGGTGTACCACTTATACAAGGAAATGCAGATTGCAAAAATAGAAAAATTAAAGTGAGGCTATATACTACTGAAATAACAAAAAAAAGTAATAGAGGGGATATTATTATGTCGGTAAGGGCTCCTGCTGGAACGATTGCTACTTCAAATATTGAAAGTTGCATTGGAAGAGGTGTTTGTGCAATTCGAGGAAAAAAAGAAGCACAAAAATTTATTTTTCAATACCTCATTAATTATGAAAAAAAATGGCAAAAATATTCTCAAGGTAGTACTTTTGATTCTATTAATAGTAATGTTATAAAGGAATTAGAAGTATTATTTCCTCTTCTCCCAGAACAAGAGGAAATTTCTTCTTTTTTATCCTCAGTAGATACAAAGATAGAAAAAATAGAGAAGAAAGTGGAATTGTTGAAGCAGTATAAAAAAGGAATGATGCAGAAGATATTTAGCCAAGAAATACGATTTAAAGATGAGAATGGGAATGATTATCCTGATTGGGTGGAGAAAGAATTGGGGGAGTTTGTGAATGTTTAGATAACAAAAGAAAGCCTCTAAACGTGGCAGAACGTTCTTTAATTAAAGGAAGAGTACCTTATTATGGTGCTAATGGAATACAAGGGTATATTAACGATTTTATTTTTAATGAAACTTTAGTTCTTCTTGCTGAAGATGGTGGTAATTTTGAAGAATTTAAAGAAAAGCCAATAGCTCAAATAATTAAAGGTAAATCATGGGTGAATAATCATGCCCATGTTCTAAAGGGAAGTAAAAGTATATTAATAGAATTTTTATTTTATTCTGTTGTTCATAAAGATATTAGAGAGTGTATAAATGGGACAAGTCGTAGTAAATTAAATAAAAGTGAAATGCTAAAAATTAAATTGGATATTCCTATGGTTTTGGAACAAAAAAAATATCTGATTTTCTAGTGTCTTTAGATAGAAAAATTGATAAAATAGACAAAGAAGTAATTAATATAAAAAAATATAAAGATGGTTTATTACAACAAATGTTCATATAAAATTACAATGTTTTTTGTAAAAATATTATTTTAATGAGGGATGTAATGATAGAAAAAACAGAAATAAAAAAAGCATATATGGCACTAAAAAGTCACTACTATCATGATAATAGTAGTACTATATATATTAAACATCAAATTGCTAAATTTGAAGCAGAAAATTTTGGAGGAATGGAAGGAAAATTTGAATGTATTGCTAAGGGAATAAATGAGAATAATTATATAGGACAGTTAATAAAAAAAATATCTTTTAAGAGAATAATTAAATCACTAAAAGAAGAAGAAAAAAAAGAAGAGGATGGTTTGATAACCCATTTTTTTATGGATAGTAATCAAATAAATCACACAGTAAATATTAATTATATAATTGATGCTCCAATAGAACTTCATATAATTGCAGTATTATGGACTCAAATAGTGGGAAAAAAACTTGATTATACTTTATCAACAAATAGTTATGGAAATAGATTAAATAGTATAAAAGAAGAAACTATTTATAGTAATGGAATAAAAAAAATAATAAAATTAAAAAATAATAAAAAAATATTCAAACTTTATTATGTACAATATCAAAAATGGAGAAATAGGGCACTAACGAAAGCAAAACAAATGTTAGAAGAAGATAAAAATGATATAGCAATAATTTCAATGGATATAAAACAGTTTTATTATAATATACCGACTGAAATATTAAATTTAAATTTTATTAATAATGAAAACGAAACTAAAGAATTTAATGAGAATATTAATAATAAGAAAGAAAAAGTATTAAATAATATAATAAAAGAAATAAATGAAAAATATAGTGATTCTCTAAATAAAGAAAGAAATAAAAAAGAGAACTCATTACCTATAGGGTTGCTATCATCTCCAATAATTGCAAATTATGCATTAAAGGAAGTAGATAAATATATTGAAGAAAATTTAAAAATGGATTATTATGGAAGATATGTTGATGATTTTATATTTGTATTTAAAATAAATAAACCATTATTAGAAAAAACAACAAAAAAAATATTAGAGGATTTATTTCATATTAAACCTAAAGAATTAAAAGAAGTTAAAGAATCAGAAGAAGTTGAAGAATTTGATAAAGATAGATTTATTTTTGGTAATTCTCTTAAATATAATAATTTTGAATTTTCAAGTGAAAAATTAAAAGTATATCTCTTTAAAAGTGATGAAACCCATGCTATTATAGATATATTTAATAAAAAAATAAAAGATAATATTAGTGTTTTTAATTTTTTACCAGAAGATGAAGAAGAGTTATTAGAAACTTTTAATAATAGTGCATTAGATATTCAATGTAACGGAACTATTAATAATTTTAGTGCAATTGATGCTCTAAAAGAGGATAAGTTACAATTGTCAATTTTCTTATCTAAAATAATCAGCGCAAATAATCACAGTGCTTCTACAAAAAATGATAGATTTATAAAAGAAATAAAATTATTTTTTAAAGGGAAATATTTAATAAAATATTCATTACTTTGGGAAAAGTTATTTACATATTTTTTAAGTAGAGAAAAATATAAAGAATTAATAGAAATATATATAGAAATATATAAAGAGATAGAAAAAATTAATAAAATTAATGGAGATAAAGTAATAAATGATCAAGAGAAGATAAAAGTATTAAAAGTAGATTTAAAAGAACACTTAGATATAATTTTTTCTCTCTCTTGTGCATTAAATATTAATTCTTTTGATAAATTTACTCTATATAATAAAAAAATAATAAAAGATAAGCTATCTGATTTAAAAAAAATTAGTAAAAATTATTTAACAAGTAATATGTTAAGACAAAGATATATCAATATACCTTTAGGAAATTATCTTGAAAAAAGTGATAGTATAAAAATAGAAGATGAAAAAATAAATTTTTTTAAAGCTGATTACTTTAATTTTTTTAAAGATAAAAAACTATCTGAAGAAAAATTATACTTTTCTCCAAGATTTATTCATTATGATGAGTTTGTGTTAGTAGACTTTATAATAAATAGAATAAAAGATGAAAAAATAAAAATAGAAAATAATTCTTATAAAAATTTTAAGAAATATTCGATAAAAGGCAAAAATTTTAAAGTTCTTGAAAAATATAATAATTTAAAAAAATATGAGAATGAAAACCAATATAAAATAGAAATTAATTGTATTGATGATAAAAATAGAAAAGAAAAAATAAAAATAGGTTTAGGAATATTGGAAGTTAAAGATAATGATATGACAAATAACTTAGATGGTAAACCAAATATTAGTTTTGAAAGAAATCAAAAAATAAATAAAATATTAAATCGTGCAAGAAAAGAAAAAGTGGATATTCTTATTTTTCCAGAACTTATATTACCATTTGTTTGGATAAAGAAAATTATTGAATTTTCTAGAAAGAATGATATAGCTATTATTGTAGGAATAGAGCATTTAAAAGTAGAGAATAGCAATAAGGAAAAAGTTATATATAACTATATAGCTACTATTTTACCTTTCTATGAAGAGGGAAAATTTAAAAATACAGAAGTTAAGTTTAGAGTAAAAAATCATTATTCACCAATGGAAAAAATGGAAATAGAGGGACGTGGATTCAAAATACCATGCCAAGAAAAACACCATGAGTATAATTTATTTGTTTGGAAAGGAGTATTTTTTACAGTTTTTAATTGTTTTGAATTAACAGATATTAGAGCGAGAAGTGAATTTATAGGATTAATAGATTTTCTAATAGTTTCTGAATGTAATCGAGATATTGAATATTTTGATGACATAGCAAAATCAACAAGCAGAGATTTGAATTGCTATGTAGTTCAATCAAATTCAGCAAATTATGGTGGTATTGGAATAACACAACCAAAATCATCATATGAAAAAACTTTACTGAATTTTAAAGGAGAAGAAAATATTAATTTAATTGTAGGAACATTAGATATAAAAGGATTGCGTAAGCATCAAAAAACAACCCATGAAGATCAAATATTGAAGAAAAGGTTTAAACCGACTCCACCTAATTATAAAATTAAATACACTTATAACAGAGAAAAAATAGATTTTGAATCAATGAAAAATAATAAATAGATATTTTTAGAATTATAAAGACACCTCATATTAACTAAAAATATTATAAAAAAATAAAATATAAGAATTAAATTACTAGGAGAAACCCATGTAAATAGAAAAAGAATTAAGTATATTAAAAAAAGATCATAAAAAAGGTTTATTGCAACAGATGTTTGTATAAAAGTAGTCTTAGGGTTAAATACAAGTGGAGGAAAATTATGGAAGCAAATAAAATAAGATTATTAGAATTTTTAGGTTCTGGAAAAAGAACTTTTAACATTCCAGTATATCAAAGAAATTATGATTGGAAAAGAGAACACTGTAAAAGGTTATTTCAAGATATTGAAAAAATTGCACTTAATAATTTTGAAATTGAACATTTTTTGGGGACTGTAGTTTATGTGGTTTCTTATGTACAACCTACATTTATAGAGTATATAGTGATTGATGGACAGCAAAGAATAACAAGTATAACTTTATTTTTAAAAGCATTACACGATTTAATTGATGATGAAAATATAAAAGAAGATATATATGAATCATATATAATTAATAAGAGAGCTTCAGAGCCTTTAAGAATAAAACTTAAGCCTATAGAAAGTGATATGGTAGCATATAGAGATATTTTAGCAAATGAATATGCTGACAAAGATAATAATATTATAAATAACTATAATTTTTTTAAAAGTTTAATAGAGGAATCAAATGTTTCTCCAAAAAATCTTTATGATGCCTTAAATAATGTAGAAATTGTATATATTCAGTTAGAGAAAGATAAAAAATCAGAAAATCCACAGCTAATTTTTGAAAGCTTGAATTCCACAGGATTGTCTTTAACACCAGGTGACTTAATTAGAAATTTTTTACTTATGAATCATTCTGCAGCAGAACAAGGGAGATTGTACACTGATTATTGGTTGAAAATGGAAACAATATTAAACAATAGTAAAATATCTGATTTTGTTCGTGATTACCTTACTATGAAAACTAATTCTATAATAGCTAAGAGTAGAGTATATGAAAATTTTAAAGAATTTGCACTGAACCCAAAAAATAATTTTGATGAAGAAGGATTACTAGAAGAATTATTATTGTTTTCAAAATATTATTCTTGGTTTCTATATTATGATTCTGAGAACAGTAGAATAAATTATTATCTTGAGCAATTTCAACAACTTAAATCAACTACAATTTATCCAGTCTTACTATATATTTTTGAAGACTGTTTCTCTTATAAAAAAATGACAGAAGATGAGTTAATAGAAATTTTAAAAATTTTTATTTCATATATAGTAAGAAGACAGATTTGTAATTTTCAATCTAATGCTTTAAATAAAATTTTTACAAATTTAATTAGTGAAATAGAGGGAAATTCGGAACCTATATATATAGACAAGATATTAAGTATTTTATCTAAAAAGACTTCTACAGGAACATTTCCAAAAAATGAGCAGTTTGAAATATCTTTTATACAAAAACCATTATATAATACTAAAATTGATAGATATATTTTACAACAGTTAGAACATATTTCATCAAAAGAGAAAATTCAATTGACTAACCTAATTTCAATAGAGCATATAATGCCTAAAAAGCTTACACCACAATGGCAAATTGAATTAGGTAAAAAATTTGAAGAAATTCATAGTGAATTTTTAAATACTATAGGAAACTTAACTTTAACAGCTTATAACTCAGAACTTTCTAATAAAATTTTTAATGATAAAAAAGAAATTTATAAAAATTCTAATATAGGGATGTGTCGAGATGTTGTGAATTATGATATTTGGGATGATACTTCAATAAAAAAAAGAGCTCAAATATTATTTGAAAAAGCTTTAAATATATGGCCACTACCTGAAAAATATAATAAGCAAAAAGAAAATTTAGAGATGATCGACTCTACAACACTATATAATATATTAACTGATATTAATGTTACTGGTGTAAAACCAAAACAGCTAGTTATTTTGGATACAGAATATTCTATTTCGTCATGGAAAGATTTATTAAAACAAATTTGCTGTGATTTGTATAGTTTAGATAGTTCAGTTTTTTATAATTTAATTAAGCATAAAGATTTTACTGGACGTGATAAATATATAATAGATAATACCTCTGATTCTCTAAGGTCTCCATTTTGTATTGGAGAGGGTATTTATATTGAAACAAATTTAAGTGCAATTGATATTTTAAATTATTGTAAAATAATAGCTGTTCACTATGGAATGGCTGAAGATATATATTTTATGTTAAGTAAGAAATAAAAATTATCTAGAATAAAAAATAAGGAGGAGATTATGAAGAAAATTATGAAGAAAATAGGAAGAGGGGATTGTATAAAAAAAATTGGTTATTATTGTTCAATTATAGGAGTAATATTACCAATAATTTTACCAATAATTTATTTAGGGATAGAGTGGAATAAAGAAAAATCATATTCAAAATATTATATGATACCTCAGGGACAAATTAATATAGAGTTAAGTAAAGGATACTATATAATGTTATTAATGATTGCGACTATAATGCTCACATATATTATATTGTACAGTCACTTTATCTATCGAGAGATTAAAAAGAAGAAAACTAGAGTAGATTGTTTATTAAATATCTTTTCTATATTGGTGATCATGCCAATTATAGTTATGTTCATTATATTTATTTGTTTGTTCTTTTATAAAGAAGATGTATCTACAAATAGACAATATGAAATAGGATATTTAAAAAATGGGGAATCAAAAGCTATTTTGCCAATATATAATTCCAGAAATTATTTAGTTGTTAATTATGAAGTAAAAGAAAAAAAAGATAGTAAGAAAAAAATAATAATTTTAAAAACAAAAGATTATAATTTTGTTAATGTAGAAGAAATGGTAAAAATAAATAACTTTATTTTTAATTGTGTGGAGATAGAAGGGCAAAAAAAACAGAATTGTACAGATGATAAAGATTATAAATGAAAATAGATATTACCTTATAAATTGACAGCTATATATTAAATATGATAGAATATGGAACAGATTTAAATAAAAAGTAATAAAGGTGTTATTAACTTAATAGAGGAAGTTGGGTGAGAATCCCACACAGCGAAAGCTACTGTATGGTGGACGAAATCACAATATGTCACTGGGAGACTGGGAAGGCGTGAGAGTAGGGAGAAACTAAGTCAGGAGACTTACCGTTTTATTGTATATATAACAGTGAAAGTCTACTCTATTTTTGGGTGGACTTTTTTATTTGATATTTTTTATCATTGATACTACGTTATAATACAAAATAAAGGGGGAATCAATTTGTTAAAAAAGATTAGTTTTTTAATATTAATTCTTAGTTTAAATCTATGGGGGGAACCTCTAAAAGAAATAAGACTTGAAGAAAGTGTGATATCAACGGAAGATTTTGAAACAAATGTAAGGGATACCCCCTCTAATATATCTATAATAACAAAAGATGAGATTGAGACAACAGGAGCAAAAGATTTAGTAGATGCTCTTAGAAATGTTCCGGGATTATTAGTTAAGGAATATGCAGGTGGAGATATAAGGTTTGATCTTAGAGGACAAAACCCAATGTATGCCAATAAAAATATTATTGTTACTGTAGATGGGATACCTCTTAATGCAATAGGAGGAGGGGCATCAAGTAGCTATTCTATATCTCAAATTCCAATGGAAACAATTGAAAAAATAGAGGTTATACCTAATTCTGGTGGAGTTCTTTATGGAAGTGGGGCTATTGGTGGAATTATTAATATTATTACAAAATCAGCAAAACAAGAATTAAATTATGGTTCTTTATCAATGAAAATAGGTAGTAATAATTTGTATGAAGAAAATTTAGATTATGGTACAATGATAGGAGATAAATTTTTAACTAGTGTTGGAATAACACAATATAATTCAAAGGCATTTAGAGATGATGAAGATATTGAAAAATTGAATACTAGATTTTTAGGAAAATATTTACTGGAAGATGGTGAGATTGAATTTAAATATAATTATTCTAAAGGAAGTAAGGATTTAGGAACGACAATCCCTTATTATATGGATAATAAAGAGGTAATAAACCTTAATAAAAGGAAATATGAATATAATGATTTTCAAGGTAAATACCGAAAAGAAATAAATGAAAATATTGAATTTTTATTATCTGCAAATTATTTACATAATGATTCATCACCATATGATAAAAAATTAGGAAAATATAAAACTAATATATATAAAGAGAGGAAAGAGTATATAAGATCACAATTTAAAGTTAAATACTTAACAGATAGCCATATTATTTTAGGTGGAGATTTATCATATCATACAGATTCAGAGAGTACAGCAGATAGAGGAACGTTAGAATCTAAAAAAGATAATTATGGGCTGTTTGTATTGAATAAAATTAATTATAATAAGTTCCAGTTTACTCAAGGAATAAGAAGAGATTTTACTAACTACGATTTCTATTATAAAAAATTAACTGGAGTTATTCCAGCAGATAAATGGTATCAAAAAGATAATAAGAAATTTAATAATACTTCTATAGAACTTGCTGTAAATTATTTATATTCAGAGACAGGTTCAGCATATTTAAGCTATGCTCAAGCATTTAGAACTCCAGATGTATCAGAAATAGGGACTTTTCAGGGAGAACCTGAATCACAAACAACAAATACTATTGAACTTGGAATAAAAGAATATATTAATGATACTTATTTATCAGCTTCAGTTTATTATACAAAATCAAACAATTATTTATATTCAAAAATACCTTTAGACCCTGATGAATGGGATAAAAGTGTTACTGCTAATATTGGGAAAGTTAATAAAATTGGTGCAGAACTTTATATGGAACATTATTTTGATAAATTGACAGTTAGAGGTGGAGTAACTTATTTACACCATGAAATTAAATCTAATGATATAACCAATGGGAAAGAGCTGCCAAGTGTACCAAACTGGAAACTAACTTTAGGAACAACATATAATTTCACACCTAATTTTTCTGTAGGAGCAGATGCTCTTTATCATGGTTCTATTTATAATTTAGATTATTTAAAATATCTTGATACTAGTGTTTTACCTTCAACAGGACCTGAAAGTAATCTTTCAAAATATGAAGAGAAAGTAAAGAGTTATATAACTTTAGATATTTTTTCATCATATAGAATAAATGATAACCTACTATTAACTGCTAGAATTGACAATGTTTTTGATGAACAGTATGCAAGATATGTAGGAGCTTGGGGTTGGTCTCCGTTGGGAGATGAATATGTTATACAACAAAAACTACCTGCACCTGGAAGAGTTTATACAGTGAGTATAAAATATAGTTTTTAATCTTTTTATGTATTAAATTGAAATAAGGGGCATCTTGTGAAACATTATATGATATCAATCTTTATACATTTATTAATTTTTCTAGGTTTTTATAGTTATTTTATTAATGCTCCTAAACCTAATTTAAAAATAGGAAAAATACAAGTATCTGTAAATAGGTTAAGTTCTAGTGTAAGTAGTAGTAAAAATTCAAATTCTACTAAAGATATAGAAAAAAAGAGTGTAGTTAAAGAAAAAGAAATTGAAACTAATAAGAAGTCTAAAATAAAAAAACAAAATAAAATGAAACATAAAATTAAAGTAGAGAAAGTAAAAAAAATAGAAAACAAAATAAAAAATAAAGAAACAGAGGTTTCAGATAATACTTCATTAGTAAAAAACAGTGGTTTACAAAAGGGAGATTTTAATAAATTAACTCAATCTTCTGATGGTAGTTATATTGGAGATATGGATTTAAACAGTGATATTAATTATAGAATAATAAAGGAAGTCCCACCTAAATATCCAAAGATGGCAAAAAGAATGGGATATAAGAAAGAAGTTATAATAAAAACTAAATTTTTAATTGGTTTAACTGGTAAAGTTGAAGAGATTATATTTTTAGATAATCAAACATCATATGGATTTCGTGAAGAAGTAAAAATATCAATAAAATCCTTTAAGTTTGAGCCTATTGTCTATAAAAATAAAAAAATTAAATTTTATTTTTATAAAAACTATAAATTTAATTTCAGATAAAGAAAGGAGATTATTGTGAAAGAAAAATATATATGTATCCTCTTTGGTATATTAGTTTTAAATAGTTTTGCTTTTTCAACAGTTCCTAAAAGAGCTGTTTCTACTTCTCAATTTACAACAGAAATTTTGTTATCTATTGGAGCAGAAAAACAAATGATAGGAACAGCGTGGCTAGATAATCCTATACTACCAGAGTTAAAAGAAAAATATGATAAAATACCAGTTTTGTCAGAAAAAAATATGAGTAAAGAACTTTTTTATTCAGTGGAGCCAGATTTTCTAACTGGTTGGGATTCTATTCTTGATCGTAAAAATCTAGGACCAGTGGAAGAACTAAAAAATAATGGAGTTAGAGTTTTGATTATAAAATCATTAAAAAGTAATAAGATAGAGACAGTGTATGCTGATATTTTAGAATTAGGAAAGATATTTAACTTGGAGAAAAATGCAAAAGAAGTAGTTGAAAAGATGGAAAAAGAATTAACAGAAATTAAAGTTACTTTACCAGTAGAAAAAAAGAAAATTTTTGCATATGATTCAGGTACTATTTTACCTTTTACAATAGGGGGAAGTGGTATTCCAAATACTCTTATTGATCTTGCTGGTGGAAAAAATATTTTTTCTGAAACTAATGGAAATTTTATAAATGGTAGTTGGGAAAAAGTTTTAGGAGAAAATCCTGAATTTATTTTGATTGTTGATTATGGAAGTAGCACTGCTGAATCTAAAATAAAATTTTTAAAAGAAAAATCTCCAATTAAAGATTTAGAAGCTGTAAAAAATAATAAATTTATAGTTGTAGGGCTTGAATATCTTTCAGCTGGTATCAGAATGAATCAAGGAGTAAAAAAAATCGCAATAGGATTGCACGGAGAGAGGAAAAATGCCATTGATAAAATCAATTAAAAATTATAGAACACTTTCTTTACTTCTTATTATAACTATTTGCCTATTTTCTATATTTATAGTTACTTTTGGAGTTGTTTCCTTAGATACAGGGGATGTATATAAGATAATTGTCAATAAAACATTGAATAGAGAAATATTTACTCAAAATTGGAAAGCAAGTTCAGAACTTATTGTTTGGAACTTGAGAATCCCAAGATTAATTATAGGTTTTATTTCAGGGGGAGCTCTTGCATTTGTGGGAATATTAATGCAGTGTCTAACAAGAAATTCATTAGCGAGTCCATATATATTAGGAATATCTTCAGGAGCCAGTACTGGAGCAGTATTAGCCCTATTATTTTTAGGAAGTGCACCTTTTTTATCAGTTCCATTAGTTTCTTTTATATTTGGACTTTTAACAGCCTTTATTGTATTCTATTTTTCAGGAGCAAGTTCATTTTCAACCTCTAAACTAGTATTGATTGGAGTTGCAGTATCATCTTTTTTTTCAGGTATAACGACATTAATGATAATGATTGCACCAAATGATAGAGAAGTTCGTTCTGCACTTTTCTGGATGGCTGGGAGTTTATCAGGTTCTAATTGGGAATATGTCCCTTTTATATTTTTTAGTTTAATAATTTCACTTGTTTTAATATATCCTAAATATAGAGAGCTTAACATTTTAATAACAGGAGATGAAAATGCTATTTCTCTTGGAGTAGATGTTAAAAAGACTCGTATTTTAATTGTATTAGTAGCAACTTTTTTAACTGGAATTGTTGTTTCTAACACTGGAATCATTGGTTTTGTGGGGCTTGTTATTCCTCATATAGTAAGAGGACTAGTGGGAGGAAATCATAAGAAAATTATTCCTATATCTGTACTTTTAGGTGGATTATTTCTAATTTTTACTGATACTCTTAGTAGAAGTATATTAAGTTCTCAAGAAATACCAATAGGAGTTATAACTTCCCTTATAGGTGCACCTTTTTTCTTGAATATGCTAAGAAAAAAAACTTATAGATTTGGAGGAAATTAGATGTTAAAAATTAAAAACTTAAATTTCTCTATTGAAAATATTGAAATATTAAAAAATATAAGTTTAAATGTAAAATCAAAAAAAAATGTTGGAATTATAGGACCAAATGGTTGTGGTAAAACTACTCTTTTGAAAAATGTATATAGATATCTTAAATATCAGAAAGGAACGATTACTGTTAATGATATTTTAATAGAGGAATACAAACCAAGAGAATTAGCTAAACAAGTGGCTATATTGGCTCAAAAGCAAGAGATTAATTTTGATTTTACAGTGGAAGAAATAGTTGAAATGGGGCGGTATACTCATGAAAAATCAATTTTTTCCATATATAAAAAAGAAGAAATAATTTCAGCATTAAAACAAGTTGGTATGGAACATACAAAAGATAGAAGTTTTTTAACATTATCAGGTGGAGAGATGCAAAGAGTTTTAATTGCCAGAGCTCTAGTTCAGAAAAGTGAATTATTAATATTAGATGAACCAACTAATCATTTAGATATTAAATATCAACTTCAAATAATGAAATTGATAAAAGAGATAGATAGAACGACTTTATCAGTTATTCATGATATGAACATTGCAAGTTCGTATTGTGATTATATTTATGCTATTAAAAATGGTGAATTAATTTTAGAGGGGACACCAGAAGTAGTATTTACAGAGAAAAATATTTTTGAAATTTTTGATATTCAGTGTAAAGTAGTAAAACACCCAACAAACCAAACACCTCTGGTAATTTTTTTATAAACCTATATCTAATAAATAGAGAACTACAGAAATTATTCTGTGGTTCTCTATTTTATTAAGAGGATGGAATTAAAATATTTGTGTTATAAAATAAAAATTACCTTTTTGATAGAGCATAAGGGAAAGCTAGAATTTAGAGACTAGAAGTTTAAAATGTTATTTAAGAGGCTAATTTGTAAATTAAATAAAAGTAATGTATACTTTAAAGAAAGATTGGAGAAAAATAGATGAAGATAAGAATTTTAAGTAAAAAAGAATACTAGGGGGATATATGAAGAATAAAAAAATACTATATTGTTTATTAGGAATAATATTATTAGTTCTATTAAGTGTAAACTTGTTAAATAAAGAAGGTGCTTATAGCAAACCAAGAGCAACAGCAGAAAATGCAAGAAAAATGTTAGATGAGCAGTTAAGAAAAGATTATGGAGAAGAGTTTGATATAGGTGGTTTGTATAAGAGGAGTGCAGCAGGAGAGTCGTTTTATCAAACAGAAATAGTCCCTATATCTAAAATAGGAACTCCAGAAGAAGAAGAACATACAGTAGAAGCATATGTAGATATAAAGAGAGGAAGATTAGTAAGGTCAGGAGATAGCTATAGACTGGTAGGATTGACCCAAGATACAGAAAGATATTTTCAAAAACTATTAGAGGAACA
Source organism: uncultured Fusobacteriaceae bacterium (assembly GCA_947038515.1). Taxonomy (GTDB): domain Bacteria; phylum Fusobacteriota; class Fusobacteriia; order Fusobacteriales; family Fusobacteriaceae; genus JAGNZR01. The sequence continues at coordinate 3,212 of CAMQWJ010000014.1, read as the reverse complement.
TTTTGGAAAATTTGTAAGAGCAAAAACAATTGTAAAATATCATTTGACAGATTTAAATAATGAGCCACAAGTCTATGTCACATTAGGAACAACTTTTGAAGAAAGTGTAGAAAATTTAAGATTGAATAAAGATCCGAAATTGATGTTAACGCAGTTTATATATATATTCACGAAGAAATTAAGTAAAGTAGAAGAAGCGAGATATAGAGAAAAGATATGGAGTTATGTAGAGATGTTAAAAGAGAAAGGAATGTATGATTATACCATGTTAGAAATAAACTTTGTAGATGAGCGAATCTTAAGTAATAACTTTGAGGAGTTGGAGAAGTCAATGTTTAGTGATTTGGGAGAGAGGAAAGAAAATTTTTATGAATATATGGTAGAATATCCGACAAATAAATCCCGAAAAAACTTTGTAAAAGAAGTAAGTAAGGGATACAAGGTAACGAGTGAAGAAGAAAAATCAAAGAATCTCCATAAGTTTAAAATGAAAGAAAGGGGAGAGCTGGATGAAATAGGAAATTTTAGAGATTATTATTCAAATATAAAAACCTATATACTATCAATTTATGATGAAGAGAGAAAAGGTGGATTAATTATTAAAGATTTTGGAGCAGCTAGAAAGTCCGAAGAAATAATATATTGGAATAATAATATATCAATATTCTAAAAAGGGGGATAAGAAATGAGTGAAAAACCAAAAGAGCCAGAAATAACGAAAAGAGAGCTCTTATCATTTTGTCAGTTAGCAAATTTAGATTGGCAATTTGTAGATTTGAAATTTGTGAGAGAGAAAGAAAAAAGCCTAATTTTATCCAAAGCGTTAAATTCAAATTATTTTCTCCGAACGAAGAAAGATATATATGGAGAAATAATAAAAATAGACAAAGTAAAAGAGTGGAAGAATATAGAAATCTATGGAAGAGACGAAGAAGGGCGAATAGCTTTAAGAAAAAAGATAGGAATGACAATGGAGTTACTGGAGAAGAAAGAGTTTGGAAACTCTGAAGGGAAATATTTAGACGAATGGGAAGTAATAGAGGGATATGACAACTATAAGTTATCATGTGAGATGATGAAGGGATCAAGAGAGGAAGAAATAAATATAGAAATAGGAAAAGAATTAGCTGATGAAGAAGTAAATAAAAAACTGAGTAAAGAAGAAATAGAAAGAAAAGTGAGAGCGAGATATTTAAGAGAAGAAAGAGAAGAAAAGGAAGGATTAAAAGCAGAAGTAAAGAAAATATTGGAAAAGAAAAGAAATAAAGATTATTTAGAATCAAGTTGGAGTACAGATAGTGAAGTAAAAATATTTGAAGGAAACCCAGAACAGGAAACAGAAGGAAAAATAGTACAGAAAGCAACTAAAGATATCTTATTAGTATTGAGAGGTCAAATACCAGAACAAAAATTAAAAGATTGGGGAGATACACGGCATTTATCCATGGAAGAACAAATCATACTAGAAAGATGGTCCTATTTACACATACCAGAACGAGAGATAATAGAAGAAAACATGAAAAATAAAGTAGAACGAATAGAAAGAAAAGCAATTTTAGAACAAGTAATTTATTGTGGAGTAGTAGGGCTAACAGTATATGGAGGAGTGGTAAAGAATCTATCCATAGTAAACAATAAAGAAAGGTTATATAAAATATGAAAACTAATAGAGTAGTTCTATTGACATATATCTAATTATGAACTAAAGTCTTTATATAAGAGATAAATATTTAATTATAAAAAAATTAATTTAATAAAGTAGATATATTAAAAGAATATTTAAAAAATTAAGTATTGTTTTAATATAAAAAAAGAATACTAGGGGGATATATGAAGAATAAGAAAATACTATACTGTTTATTAGGAATAATATTATTAGTTCTATTAAGTGTAAAACTGTTAAATAAAGAAGGTGCTTATAGCAAGCCAAGAGCAACAACAGAGAATGCAAGAAAAATGCTAGAAGACCAGTTAAGAAAAGATTATGGAGAAGAGTTTGATATAGGTGGTTTGTATAAGAGGAGTGCAGCAGGAGAGTCGTTTTATCAAACAGAAATAGTCCCTATATCTAAAATAGGAACTCCAGAAGAAGAAGAACATACAGTAGAAGCATATGTAGATATAAAGAGAGGAAGATTAGTAAGGTCAGGAGATAGCTATAGACTGGTAGGATTGACCCAAGATACAGAAAGATATTTTCAAAAACTATTAGAGGAACATTTTGGAAAATTTGTAAGAGCAAAAACAATTGTAAAATATCATTTGACAGATTTAAATAATGAGCCACAAGTCTATGTCACATTAGGAACAACTTTTGAAGAAAGTGTAGAAAATTTAAGATTGAATAAAGATCCGAAATTGATGTTAACGCAGTTTATATATATATTCACGAAGAAATTAAGTAAAGTAGAAGAAGCGAGATATAGAGAAAAGATATGGAGTTATGTAGAGATGTTAAAAGAGAAAGGAATGTATGATTATACCATGTTAGAAATAAACTTTGTAGATGAGCGAATCTTAAGTAATAACTTTGAGGAGTTGGAGAAGTCAATGTTTAGTGATTTGGGAGAGAGGAAGAAGAATTATTATAGAAAAATGGTAGAGTATCCAACAGAGAAGTCAAAAAATGAATTTGTATCAAAAATAACAAAAGGATACAAGTTAACGAGTGAAGAAGATAAGTTGATAAATATACATAACTTTAAAATGAAAAAAAGAGATGATTTGCACAACGAAGGAAATTTTAGAGATTATTATTCAAATATAAAAACCTATATATTATCAATATATGATAAAGAAAAGAAAGGTGGAACACTTATTAAAAAATTTGGGACACCAATAAAAGCAGAAGAAATAATATATTGGAATAAAAATATATCAATATTCTAAAAAGGGGGATAAGAAATGAGTGAAAAACCAAAAGAGCCAGAAATAACTAAAAGAGAGCTCTTATCATTTTGTCAGTTAGCAAATTTAGATTGGCAGTTTGTAAATATGAAAATGTTAGAAAAAAAAGAAAGTACAATTTTATCCAAAGCGTTAAATCCAAATTATTTTCTCCGAACGAAGAAAGATATATATGGAGAAATAATAAAAATAAAAGATGGAGAAGAATTAAAAGATGTACCGATCTATGGAAGAGACGAAAAAGGGAAAGTAGCTTTAAGAAAAAAGATAGGAATGACAATGGAGTTATTGGAAAAAGGAAAGAA
>CAMQWJ010000013.1 GCA_947038515.1 uncultured Fusobacteriaceae bacterium | reverse complement strand
TTCAATATTTCCTGTGGACAAGTAAAATAATACCATAATTTTTAAAAAACGTCAATCTCTTTTTTTGTTTATTTTAATTTTTATTTAAACTTCTTTTGTCTAAATAATTCAACAACTCCATTTTTAGTTTAAAAACATTGAACTTTAACCACCTTCACTTTCCACTCTCACACTAAAATTATAAATTATTTTTTTATGTGAATATCCATCTGTGGAAAGGGAATACTTATATTGACTTTATCTAAAGCCGGTTTAACACTATTTAAAATTTCATATTTCACATCCCAATAATCTTCATTACTGCACCATCCTTTTAGTGCAATATCAATAGAATTAGAACCATAATCTTCAACATGAGAAAAAATTTCTGGTCTTTTTAAAATTTTAGGATTAGAACTCATTAACTCTTCCAATACTTTTCTTGCCAATTCTATATCATTATTGTAATCAATAGATACAATAATTTTTAATCTTCTTAACGGTGTTTGGGTATAGTTTATTATTTTGTTCGAAACTATATTTCCATTAGGTACTATTACTAAATCATTATCAGCAGTTCTAACTATAGTTGAAAATATATCGATTGAATGAACCGTTCCTACATGACTAGAGATTGATACTTCATCTCCAACGGTATAAGTTTTAAAAATTAAAATAATTATTCCACCAGCAAAATTTGAAAGGTTATCTTTCAAGGCAAGTCCTACCCCTATACCCAATGTTCCAAAAAATGCAAGTAAACTGCTTTCTTTGACCCCTAGTATCAGCAAACATAATGTCAATATTATTATATGAATCCCTATTCCAATTACTGATTTTATAAAAACATTCAACGTTTTGTTTCCTATATCTTTTTGAGCTATTTTCTTACTCGATAATTTCTTTAATATTTTCATTACAACAATATAAATTAATACACACACTATAAGTCGAACAACAAAGCTTACTATCGCTGCTGTAAATCCAATAAAAAATTCTTTATCAAATAATTTTTTGCCTACTTCCTTGAAAAATACATTAATATCCACAATATCAACTCCTACTTTATTAATTATTTTTTTAAATTATTGTAGTAGAATTTTCAGTTTCCTCATTTTATTATTCTCCAACTCTCTCTATTCTTCTATCAACTAAAATTACTAGCTCAGTTGTTTTTATTTCAAGTTCATTCCCACTTTTCCATATATCGCTATAAAGATTTACCTCATCTCCTATCACAACATTTTCATCAACTGCAATGAAGCTATTGTCCATACTTATTTGAATTATTTTAAACTCTTTATTATTTATAATACATTTTGAACCTTCATTTTTTTTCAAAAATCCGTCTCCATAACCTATTTTTACTTTTGCAATATTTGTATACCCACCTAAATCACAATCATTAATAGGAGCATAAGCAATATACTTTGAAAGTGTTTTTACATTTCTTATTTCAGCTATACCACCTATTAGTTTGAAAACTTGTCGCAATTGTGGTTCATAATAACCTTCTTCCCTCAGTCCATACATAGCTATTCCTGGTCTAATATGAGTTGCAATAGGGCAATCAAATTTAAATATCCCCATACTATTTTGTAAATCTATCTGAACAAATCTTTCCTTTCCAAGTTCATTAACTATTTCAGTAAATCTATTGATTATTTCTATTCCAAATTTTTGATCAACAGAAAAAAGATGTGTATATATTCCAAAAAATTTTAAGTCCTTTTCTTTTATATAGGAAATCACCTTGGAAAAGTCTTCAGCAACTATTCCATTTCTTCCAAACCCAAAATCAAATTTTAATTTCATTTGCATAGGAGAAATTCCAAATTCAATAGCTTCTATCAATTCTTCATATTTATTAATAGCCATTATCAACCACGAATTTTCTTTTACCTTTTGTAATGATTTTATTGATTCCAAAACAATTATTTTCACATCTTCTTTTTCAAGAACAGAATATAGATTTTCACCTTCTGTTAATCTCGCAACAACATAGTCCTTATATCCATTTTCATACAAGAGTGGAGCAATGACTTCTAAACCATGTCCATAAGCATTTGCTTTCAATACAGGAAGTACTTTTTTATTTTTCATTTTTTCAAGATATTTTATATTATAAATATAATTTTCTTTTTTTATCGCTATTTTAAAACTATTATTTTCCATTTTCCCTCCTATATATCCACCTTATCAATAAATTTATCTATTTTCACACCTCTTGCAAACATAATTTAAATAAGCACCTAGTCAGAAGCACCTATAAAATATTTTATAGGTGCTTCTGGATTACTATTATTTTGGTGTTTTATTAATTTTTATAGCTTTAAACTTACATTTTTCATAGCATAATTCACAACCTACACACTTCGATTCATCTACAATATGTTTTTCTTTTACTGCACCTGTTATAGCTTGTGTTGGACAAACTCTTGCACAAGCAGTACAACCTATACAATTTTCAGCTATTATTTCAGCTTTTTTTATTTCTGTTACTTTTGATTCAATTGCTTTTGTTGGACACTTTTCGACACAAAGTCCACACTGAATACATTTTTCTGCATTTATTTTAGCTAGATTTTTATCTATTGTTATCGCTTCTACTGGACAAGCTTTTACACAAAGTCCACAAGCTATACAAGCAACTGAACATGCTTTTTTTGCAGTTATTCCCTTATCTTTTGATGAACACTTTATTAGAATTTCTTTTTTTTGTGGTAACATCTCTAAGACCTTTTTAGGACATGTCTTTACACACTTAGAACATGAAACACATTTATTTTCATCTATAAAAATAAGTCCATCTTCTGTTAAAGAAATTGCTTCCACTGGACAAACAGCCACACAGTCCCCATTTCCTATACATGAATACTGACAAGACTTCTCTCCTCCTGAATAAAGTGCTACAGATGCACAACTCTTCAGAGATCCCTCATAATTATATTTTTTTGTTGTCTTTGATACACTCCCCTGACACAAAAGTTTTGCAACCATTTTGTCTCCACTGGTATCCACAACCATTCCCATTATTTTTCCAATCTTTTCTGCAACAGCTGCTCCTCCAGGTGAACATGCTGTTATCTCTGCACCATTAAGTGCAATCGCTTCTCCATAACCTGAACATCCTGGAAACCCACAAGCACCACAATTCATACCAGGAAGCACAGCAATAACTGCTTCCACTTTTGGATCTATTTCTACTTCAAATTTTTTAGAAGCAAAAGCCAAAAACAATCCCATAACTAGTCCTATTCCTCCTAGCATGCCTCCAGCTATTAATATTGGTTCCATTATAAATCCCCCCTATATTTTCATTCCACTAAATCCCATAAATGCCATAGCAAGAAGTCCAGCAGATATAAATGCTATTGGTACTCCTTGAAATGGTTTAGGTATTTTTGAATATTCTAATCTTTCCCGAACTCCAGCAAGTAAAACTAGCGCTAAAGTAAATCCAATGGATACAAAAAATCCTGTCACTATAGTTTCAATAAAGTTTAATTTTTCTTGAATATTTAAAATTGCTACTCCTAGTACCGCACAATTTGTTGTTATCAACGGTAAAAATACTCCTAAAGCTTTATATAATCCTGGTGATGTTTTTTGTATAGCCATTTCAACAAACTGTACAAGGGAAGCAATTATTAATATAAAAGCTATTGTTTGAAGATATTCTAGATTTAGAGGAGTCAAGATATAATGAAAAACTACCCAAGTTACTCCTGAAGCTAAAGTTATAACAAATGTTACAGCCATTCCCATTCCAACAGAAGACTCAACTTTTTTTGATACTCCCATGAATGGACATATTCCTAAAAATTTAGCAAAAATAAAGTTATTTATGAAAATAGACCCGATTATAATTGAAAATAATTTTGCAAAATCCATTATCTATTCCCCCCTTTTTTTTGTTTAAAATAATTTTGAGCTGCAATTATAAAACCTATCGTTATAAATGCCCCTGGTGCTAAAATAAAAATTAAAGCTGGAGAGAACGTTTCAGGAGTCAGAACAACATTAAATATTGTACCATTTCCTAATAATTCTCTTATTGCACCAAGAACTGTAAGAGCAAGTGTAAATCCAATTCCTGATCCTATTCCATCTAATAAAGATGAAAACACATCATTTTTTGAGGCAAAACTTTCTGCTCTTCCAAGCACTATACAATTAACAACTATTAGAGGTATAAAAATACCTAGAACTTTAAATAAATCTGGCAAATAAGCTTTCATTACCATCTCAACAATTGTAACAAGTGTTGCAATTATCATTATAAACGCAGGTATTCTTACTTTATCAGGAATTATTTTTTTTACTGCTGATATTAAAACATTTGAAGATGCAAGAACTGCTGTTGTTGCAAGTCCCATTGCCATACCATTTTCTGCTGATGTTGAAGTTCCAAGAGTCGGACATAAACCTAACAAAAGTACAAACACTGGATTTTCTTTTATTATCCCTTGAGTCAAAGTTTTTATATAATTTTTAGCCATTATTTCACCTCTTTATCAAAAACATTTAGTACTTTTACAAGCCCTTTATGAACAGCTTCTGGAGATATTGTTGCACCTGCAAATCCATCCACAGTTTTATTAAATTTATAAGCAGAGTCTTTTCCAATCCAATGTTTCTTCCATTCTTCACCTATTATTTTTGACCCTAATCCCGGTGTCTCTTGATGTCCCACGATATCCACACCAGTCATTTTACCATCTTTACCAATACCTATTACAAATTTTATTGCACCTGCATAACCATTTTCAGAACCTGAAACAACATACCCCATAAGTTCTCCTGCTTCATTTTTACCTGGAATAAATTCTAATTCCTCTTTTTTAATTGCTTCAGCCGCAACAAAAGTTTGAGCTAATGGTAAAACTTTTTTTCTTGCATTATTTATTGTAATTATATCATTTTCAGCTATTATTGGTGCAGTTTTATCATTTACAACTGCCAGTATCAACGCAGATAAAAATGCTATCCCCGTCAATACTAATCCATAATGTAGATATCTATTTTTCTCCATTATTATTTCACCGCCCCAAATTTTTTAGGTATAAGATATTTATTTATAAGTGGAACAAATCCGTTCATTATAAGAATTGCATAAGCTGTTCCTTCTGGATATCCACCTTTTACTCTAATTACTGCTATTAATACTCCTAATGCAAAAGCAAATATAATTCTTCCTTTTGCTGTAAATGGACTAGTTACCATATCAGTTGCCATATAAAAGGCACCTAAAAACAATCCACCTGATAGTATTTGTTGAATAGGATCATACCCCATTAATTTTGTCAGTACGAATACAGTACCTATCATTATAAACGGCACTTTCCAATCAATATGTTTTTTATAAATAAGATATATTCCTCCAAACAAAATTGCCAATGCTGAAGTTTCTCCTAATGATCCACCCATGTTTCCTAGAAATGCTTGTAAATATGAATCTCCACTTCTAATCAAGGCTTCTCCTATGGGTTGTCCAACTTTTAATGTTCCTAAAACTGTTGCTCCAGCTTTTCCATCATATACAAAAGTCGTCATTGCCACTGGCCAAGAAGCCTGAACAAAAGCACGTCCTACAAGTGCAGGATTAAAGATATTATGCCCCAATCCTCCAAAAACCATTTTTCCAAGTAATATTGAAACAAAACAACCTATTCCTACATAGATAAGTGACATATTAGGCGGTATAACAAATGCAAATAAAATTCCTGTTAATATTGCACTTCCATCACAAATAGTTACCTCTTGCTTCATTATTTTTTGACAGACAAACTCAGTTGCCATACAAACTATTACAGAAAATCCTGTTACTATTAAAGCCTTTACTCCAAAAACATAAAAAGCTACTCCTAAAGCTGGTACTAATGATAATATAACATCAAACATCACCTTTGTTACTGTTGATGACGTTCTTATATGAGGCGAAGGTCCCATTCCAAATATTTTTCCCACTTTTATTTTCCTCCATTAATTTTATTTACTTTACACTTCAAAAACAAATATCTAGTGATTTAAATTATTTTATACAAACTTTCTAATCTCACTACTCTCGATTTACTTACACATCATTTCTCTAAGTTTTGTTTTCCCAAGCTTTATGCTCTCTGTTAAAGGTCTGTTTGAAGGACAAATATATGAACAGCAACCACATTCAATACAATCCATTAAGTTATAAGTTTTCATCTCTTCCCAACTTTCATTCTCTGCTATTCTAGGATACATAATAGGAGTCAATCCCATTGGACATACCTCTATACATTTTCCACACCCTATACAAGCTCTGGATTTACAGTGGTTTGTTTCTGACAAAGTCAGTCCTAAAACTCCTGAAGTACCTTTAACCACAGGAACCAATTCAGTATGTTGAGCCATTCCCATCATGGGACCTCCAACTATAAGCTTATCTATCTCTTCTCTATTTGTATTTCCTGCATCTAAAAGTTCACTTATTGGTGTCCCTATAAGAGCTTGAATATTCTTAGGCGCTTTTACTGCATTTCCTGCAACTGTCACTACCTTATCAATTATTGGCGTTCCATTCACAACAGCTTCATAAATTGCTACTGCTGTTGTTGTATTTTGAACTACAACCCCTACACTCATAGGTAATTTTCCTGAAGGAACCTCTCGATTCAAAGTTGCTTTAATAAGTTGTTTTTCTCCACCTTGTGGATATAAAGTCTTTAAAACTTTGATATCTATTCCGGTTTCAAGAACTGCTTCTTTCAACTTAGCAATAGCTTCCTTTTTATTATCTTCTATTCCAATAATTACATTTTCTACATTAAGTATTTTTTTTAATATTTGTATGCCTTCTATCATTTGAGATGTTTTTTCTAACATCACTCTATTATCAGAAGTTAAGTAAGGTTCACATTCAGCACCATTTAATAGTAAAGTATCTATCTTTACATCCAAAGGTGGATCTAATTTTATTTGTGTAGGAAAACTTGCCCCTCCTAGTCCAACTACTCCACAATTTTTAATTTGTTTTAATAATTCATCTTTAGTTGCTTTTTTCCAATCAGCTATGGGGAATAATTCACACCATTTATCTTCACCATCAGGCTCTAAAAAAATAGTATTCATCTCTCCCATAAGTGTAAAGTAGTGATTTTCTATCTTTTTTATAGTCCCACTTGTAGGTGCATGAATCGGAGAAACTAAAAATGCACTTGATTCTGCTATTTTTTCTCCTTTTAAGACCTTGTCTCCTACATTTACTAAAGACTCTAAAGGGGAACCAATATGTTGTAATACTGGTATGTACAACATTTTAGGCATTGCTAATTTTTCTATCGCTTGGTGCTCAGTTTGCTGCTTTTTGTCATTGGGATGAACCCCACCTCTAAAACGAAAAATACTCATTTTACTTTCACTCCTATTTTTTAATTATTTTATTTTAACAGTGATAATTTTACCACATTTATTTTATATTCTCAAGTAATATTACTACTTTTTATCATTAAAACTTTCACTTAAGATAATCTCAAACAATTAATTCTTCTATCCCTATTTACTTTTCTATAATTGTGTCTTATAATTACAGTATATCAAACAATTAATTTATATCCAGAGGAGGACAAAAATGAATAAGACAACAAATAATTTTGGAACAAATGCAATACATGCTGGCCATTCAAAAAATGAATTTGGAACTCTTGCAACACCTATTTATCAGACTTCAACATTTATTTTTGATTCTGCCGAACAAGGTGGAAAAAGATTTGCACTTGAGGAAGAGGGTTATATCTATTCAAGACTTGGAAATCCTACTACTGCTGTTGCAGAGCAAAAATTGGCTATTCTCGAAGGTGGAGAAGCTGCTGTTGCAACTTCTTCTGGTATGGGAGCAATTTCATCAACATTATGGACATTTCTTAAATCTGGTGACCATGTTTTAGCAGATACCACTCTTTATGGTTGTACTTTTGCCCTGCTTAGCCATGGACTTACAAGATTTGGAATTGAAGTCTCTTTTATTGATACTTCTGATTTAGATTTGGTAAAAAAATCTATGAAATCAAATACTCGAATTGTATTTCTTGAAACACCAGCTAATCCTAACTTAAAAATAGTAGATATAAAGGAAGTTTCAAAAATAGCTCATGAAAATAAAAACACTTTAGTAGTTGTAGACAACACTTTCTCAACTCCTTTTCTTCAAAGACCGCTCTCTTTAGGAGCTGATATAGTTGTTCACTCTGCTACAAAATACTTAAATGGACATGGGGATGTAATAGCTGGTTTTGCTGTTTCTAATAAAGAATTAGCTACACAAATCCGACTTATCGGAGTGAAAGATATGACAGGTTCTGTCTTAAGTCCTAATGATGCCTTTTTAATTATAAGAGGTATGAAAACACTAGAAATCAGAATGAAACAACATTGTTTGAACACTAAAAAAGTTGTAGAATTTTTATCTACTCACAATAAAATTGAAAAAGTTTTTTACCCAGGGCTCCCTTCACATCCAGGATATGAAATTGCAAAAAAACAAATGGATGACTTCGGTGGAATCTTGTCTTTTGAATTAAAAGGTGGATTCCAAGCAGGAAAAACACTTTTAAACAGTTTAGAACTATGCTCATTAGCTGTTTCTCTAGGAGACACCGAAACTTTAATACAACACCCAGCCTCTATGACACACTCTCCTTATACTCCTGAGGAAAGATTAGCAGCTGGTATCACAGATGGACTTGTTAGACTTTCTGTTGGACTAGAAAATGTTGAAGATATTATTGAAGATTTAAAACAAGGCTTAGAAAAAATAAAATAATTTTTTCTATCTCTCTACTGAACTTATAAATAATAATACAAACAATAAAAAAGGTATCAATACTTTTAACAGTATTAATACCTTTTTTTCTTGTTTACTTAGCTTTTTTTGCAGCTTCTACTAACTTTACAAATTCACCTGAATTATTTAAAGCGATATCAGCCAATACTTTTCTATCTAACTCTATTCCAGCTTTTTTAAGCCCGTTCATAAGAACTGAATAAGTTATTCCATTTATTCTTGCAGCAGCATTGATTCTGATGATCCAAAGCTGTCTCATTTTTCTTTTTCTAACTAATCTATCTCTAGTTGAATATACTGCAGCTTTGTTAACTGCTTGTTTAGCTTGCTTAAAAGCGTCACCAGATGCTCCTCTGAAGCCTTTTGCTGCTTTTAATACTCGTTTATGTCTTTTTCTTCTTACTACTCCTGTCTTAACTCTCATTATTACTTCCTCCTATCTTTTTATTATCTTCCTACTCCATAAGGTAATAGAGCTTTCATATGCTTAACTAAAGTTCCTGTTACAACCATATCTTTTTTAAGATTAGCTTTTCTTTTTTTAGATTTTTTTGTTAATATGTGGCTCTTTCCAGAATGCTTAACTATAAACTTTCCAGTTCCAGTTACCTTTATTCTTTTTTTAGCCCCTCTATGAGTCTTCATCTTTGCCATTTGTATATCCTCCTCTTTTAACTAATAAACTACTTTTTCTTTGGTGTAAGTATTAGATGTTTTTGTTTTTCTCTATATTTTTTTTCCACATCTGCAATTTCTATAAACTTCTCTGCTATCATCTCAAGGGTACCTATCCCTAATTCAGCGTGCATTCTTTCCCTACCAAACAAAGTTAAGGTTACTTTAACTTTATTTTCTTTTTCTAAAAATTTCTCCACATGTCCCATTTTAGTTTCTAAATCATGACTATCGATTCTAGCACTAACTTTAACTTCTTTTAAAACGACTTGCTTCTGATTTTTTTTAGCTTCCTTCATCTTTCGTGTTTGCTCATATTTGAATTTTCCATAATTCATAATTTTACAAACTGGTGGTGCTGCATTAGGTGAAATTTCTACTAAATCCAACTCTTGTTCTTCTGCTAATTTTAGCGCTTCAATTGTTGTTAGAATTCCTAATTGCTCTCCTTCCTCAGAGATTACTCTACACTCTTTACATCTTATTTTTTCATTAATTCTAACTTTGTCAGAAATAATAAACACCTCCAAATACTCATAAAAAAAGAGCGTCTTAAACGCCCTATTAAAATTACACTTAAAATCTAATGAACTAAAAATTCATTACACTCTTATGTCAGTTACCTTAAGAATACATTGTTCATAAGGTGAGAAACAGGGGTTTCTTCTTGTATTTTTATTATGATTAATAATACCATAGTTCTATTTTTTTGTCAATATTTTTTGTTCACTACTTTATTTTTAAACATCAAATCTTTTTAAAGCTTCTCTCTTCTTCACTATTTTTATATTTTCTATTTTTTTAGAACTAACATTTATTCTTTTATCATATTTTGTTTTAGGAAGAATATTTGTATTTTCAGTATTTGGTTTTTCAAAAACCTCTCTTTTTTTTAGTTCATAACCTAATTCTGACTCTATAACCTTCAGTTTTTCTCGATCTTTATCATCAATAAAAAGACATGCTGTTCCTTTTTCTTTCGCCCTTCCTGTTCTACCAATTCTATGAATATATCCTTCTGCTCCCTCAGGAATATCATAATTATAGATATGTGTCACCCCTTGAATATCTATTCCTCTTGCAACAACATCTGTAGCAATCAAGTATTGAACTTCTAAGTTCTTAAAACTTTTTAATATTTTTTCTCTCTTGGACTGCGGGATATCACTGTGCAATTTTTGACAAGAATATCCTCGTGTATGTAGCTGTTCATCCAATTTATCTACTCTGACTTTAGTCCTACAAAAAATAATGCCTATAAAAGGATTATCTTCATTTAAAACAGTGCACAAACTATCTATCTTTCTTCTATCACTAGTTTCTATAATAAATTGACTTATATTATCCACTGATTCAATTTCTTCTTTTACATTAATCACTTTTGGTTCTTTCGTATATCTATATGCAAATTTTTTAACTTCACTATTTAAAGTCGCAGAAAAACATAGTGTTTGGTGTTTTTTATTAATATTTTTAATTATTTTTTCAACCTCATTCTTAAACCCTAACAAGATCATCTGATCAGCTTCGTCTATTATTAAAATTGAAATTTTAGAAATATCTATAATTTTTTTCTCTATAAGCTCCAATAGTCTTCCTGGGGTTGCAACTACAATATCTAACTCTTTTTTAGTTCTTCCACCAGTTTTCCCACCATAAATAAGTCCTAATTTAAAATTTCCCTCTACATCCAACCCCTCTATTACTTCTCCTATTTGAATTGTTAATTCTCTTGTGGGAGCCAATATCAATACTTTTATCCATGAATCTTTACTTTCTTTTTCCAATTTTTCTAAAGTAGGCAATAAAAAAGCTAATGTTTTTCCTGTTCCTGTAGCAGACTCTCCTATTATATCCTTCCCTTCATTGATTAAAGAGATTGTTTCATTTTGGATTGCTGTTGGAACACTTATTCCTTTTCTCTTTAATAACTCTATATACTTGCTCTTTACTCCCAGTTCTTTAAAACTACTCATCTTTTCCTCCACTACTCTATTTAAATTTTTATCTATAATTTTATATTTATTTTTTGATTTGCATAAAAAAAAGATAACTCAAAATACTTAGTTATCTTCTAATTCTTTCTATGGTGCGAGAGAAGGGACTTGAACCCTTACGTCGAAACGCCAGATCCTAAGTCTGGTGCGTCTGCCAATTCCGCCACCCTCGCAAATAAATGGTGCGTCATACAGGACTTGAACCTGTGGCAACACGATTAAAAGTCGTGTGCTCTACCAGCTGAGCTAATGACGCATATATGGGGTGACCGACGGGATTCGAACCCGCGACAACCAGTACCACAAACTGGCGCTCTACCAACTGAACTACGATCACCATATGTCTTAATGGCGTGTCTGAAGAGATTCGAACTCCTGGCCCACGCCTTAGAAGGGCGTTGCTCTATCCAGCTGAGCTACAGACACATAATTGGAGCGGGAAACGAGGGTCGAACTCGCGACATTCAGCTTGGAAGGCTGACGCTCTACCAACTGAGCTATTCCCGCACAAATTTTTATTATGTTTTTATACTTTATAAATGGTCGGAATAGCAAGATTCGAACTTGCGGCCCCCTGCTCCCAAGGCAGGTGCGCTACCGGACTGCGCTATATTCCGATTCAATAAGCATATGAAACATGGTAACACGTATTATAATTTTTGTCAATCATTTTATTTCATATATTTATACTTATTTTTTCTTTACTTTATATACAACAGATTAAAAAAATAATTAACTATGTTAAAAAAGGTACAAATAAAAAATCAAATTATTGAAGTAACAGAAGAACAAAAAAGAAGTACTTAAACTTCTTTTTTGCTATCTCAATATTTTTTTATTCGTCAATCTCTATAATTTCTTTTTCTGCCATTAATATTTGAAGAATTGCCCCTGGAAAGAAAAATAATATCCAAAATATTAGCCAACCAGTCGAGTATTTTCTTCTTACAATTGTTCTTTTTGCCATTTTTTTTACCCCTCATCAATCTGAATATTTGTTTCATCTCAAATACTTTTAAAAACTCAAATAAAAAAATTTGATTTCCTAATTTTCACCATTTTGTTCAATAGTTCTTACAAAAATTTAAAGATTTACTTATGTCCACAACCACACTGATGTTCTTCTGCTTCTCCTAATCCATCTACAAATTCTTTTATTTCATCAATTCCTACATAAATTTTATTTCCACTACATTTTTCTATTACAAGAGTTGGAACACTTCTTACCCCATACTCTTTTGCTAACTCTATGTTATCCTGTGCATTCAAGTATAAAACTTCCTTAACTTCAGCTAACAATTCCTTAGCCGGTGGACAATATTGACATGTTGGTGTTGTAAATAACATTATTTTCATTACTTCCTCCTTAAAATATATTTAACATTATAATTATGATATCATATTTTCTGAAATTAGTGACCATTTATTTTTATTTCTATTAAAAAATCAAATAAAATTTAAATACTTTACTTTTTATTACCTTCCAGCTCAACTATTTCTCGCCATTCTTCTATTTTTTTTCGATTCTTTCTTTCAACAGTGAACCCTACACCTATAATTAACACTAATAAAATAAAGAAAATAATAATCATAATCGCTACGATTCTATATACTGTCTTTTCTACAGATTTCATTCTTATTATTTCTTCTGAATTCTCACTATTTATTTTTTTAATAATTACATCTAATTTAGCTTCCATTTCATCAACTAATTGATTATTATCTTGAATTACCTTATCTAAAATTCCAAATCGAGTTTCATTCATTAAAAATTTTGATTCATAAATTTCAATTTTTGATTTCAAACTTAGGATTTCTTTCTCTAAATCTTGATATGTAAGCTTTTCTTCCAATGCTCTAATTCCAATAGTTTCCAATACTGGTTGTTCAACCTCTATTAACTCTACTTTTTTTACTTCTACTACTTTTTCTATTATTTTATTATTTTTTTCTGCATTCAAAGTTTTTTCTAATTGCATATTTTCATTTCCAAAGCTAAGTAATGTTATACATAAGAACAATATAAATTTCATTTCTCACCTCTTTTTAAACCAGTCTTTGATTTTCCAGTTTCTATTTGCTTTTTTTAAATTATCGCTCTCTTTTTTTTCTTTATAATAATTTGACCACTCAGGATTTCCTTTCATATTTTTCTTCATACTTGAAACGTATTTATAAGTTGATTTAATCGATTTAACTTTATATACAACATTATTTTTTATATCTATAACAGTTTCTTTTATTCCTAGAAATACACCTTTTAATTTCAATAAAATAAATTTTATTCTTGTTAGCTTATATACTTCACCACAGTGTGGACACTTGTACTTATTGAGTTTGTAACTTATTTTCATTCGCTTTTTACAGCCTCTACATTCAATAATAGTTTTTTCCATATTATTCCTTTTCACTTATTTTATTCTCTAAGAACTCCATATAGATCTCTTCAAAACCATTAATTTCTACACCTTGCCATATCTCTTCTGCTACTAAACCCTGAATCCCTAGCATATAATGACCATCAATATATTTTTCACTTTTATAATCATTATCTATACAAAGTATGTCATTTCCTTTATTCTGATATTTCAACTGAAATATATATTCGAACTTTTTTAACATTTCCTTTACTAAAGGGACAGGGGTTGTATCTATCAATAATTTTCCTATTTCGATATTACCTAACATTTCATAATTAATTACATCATAGTTTTTAATTCCTATTTTAAGTTTTTCCTTGTTCCTAGAAACTAAAATAGGAACACCTTTCAGTTCTTCAATTACTTTAATAACAGCTTTTGCTGCTCCACCTGTTCCTAAAATATACACCTTTTCATTTGTAATAGTCACACCTAATTTTTTAAGACTTTCTATTATTCCATAATAATCTGTATTGTAACCTTTTAATTTTCCCTTTTCTAAAACAATAGTATTAACAGCACCTATAGATAGAGCTATTTCATCTATTTCTTCTAAATATTTCATTATTTTTTCTTTAAATGGAATTGTTACACTGATTCCACTTATTTCTTTTAACTTTATTTTTTCTAAAATATTTTTTAAAAACATATCTTCATTTTTTGAAAATTTCCCATCATAAATTTCATAATTGGCATCTATTCCTATTTTTTTAAAAATAATTTTATGGAGGTGAGGCGATAAAGTATACTCAATATTTTTCCCTAGAATACCATAAGTTTTCATTTTACACTCCTTTTTTCTAAAAAATATTCCTTTATTTTTCAAATAAATTTATGTTTTTATACTTAATATTTACTCTAATTAAATTATTTAACAACAATATTAACTATTTTATTAGGAACAACGATTACCTTAACTATGTTCATGTTTTCTATATTTTTTATAACATTTTCATGACTCAGTGCTAGTTTTTCCAATTCTAATTTTTCTATATTTCTATCTACTTCCAAAGTTCCACGTACTTTTCCATTAACTTGAATCGCAATAACTACTTCTTCTGAAACTGTTAATTCCTCTTTATACTCTACCCAATTTTCATCATTCAAAGTTGTTTTATTTCCAAGTTTTTCCCATAATTCAGCACAAAAATGTGGAACAAAAGGAGATAGCATTAATACAAATTTGTTCAAAACATCACCCAAAACTTTCTTTGATTCTTGGTTATTTTCATCAAAATTATTCAAGTATTCTTGTGTTTCATTTAACAACTCCATATTACTTGCTATTGCAGTATTAAAATGATAATCATTCTCAATAGATTCTGTTACTTTTTTAATTGTTTGATGCATTTTTTTTATTATACTTTTATCTGCTTTAGAAAGACAATTATAGTCTATATCACCCATTTCTATTCTATTTTTATTATTTTCAACAAGTCGCCAAATTTTATTCAAAAACCTTGCTGCACCTGCTAATCCATTTTCATTCCATTCAAGCTCTTTTTCTGGTGGAGCTGCAAACATAATAAATAATCTAGTTGTATCTGCACCATATTTTTTTATCATCTCTTCAGGGTCAACACCATTATTTTTAGATTTTGACATTTTTTCAATCTTAACATCTAATGTTTCACCAGTTTCTCTGGAAACTGCTTTTTCACCTTTTAGTTCTACATCACTTGGTAAAAGATACTTATTAGTTTTTTCTGAATAATAAGATGGACCTAACACCATACCTTGTGTTAAAAGTCTTTTAAAAGGTTCATTAGTAGTTTGATAACCTAAATCTCTTAATACTTTATGAAAAAATCTTGAGTATAAAAGATGCATAACTGCATGTTCTATTCCTCCAATATATTGATCTACACCCATCCATCCATCTGTAATGTTCTTATCAAATGGCATATTTTCATTATGAGGGTCACAATATCTTAAAAAATACCATGATGAATCAACAAAAGTGTCCATAGTATCAGTGTCACGTTTACTTGGTTTTCCACATTTTGGACAAGGGATATTTTTAAACTCTTCTGATGTTTCTAAAGGATTTCCTGAACCTGTAAAAGAAATATCATGTGGTAGTACCACTGGTAAATTTTCATCTTTTTCCATAACAACACCACAATCTTCACAGTAGATTGCTGGTATTGGTGTTCCCCAATAACGCTGCCGTGATATTCCCCAATCTTTTAATCTATATTTTGTGGTTTTTTTCCCATAGCCTTTCTCTTCTATACCAATAGAAATTTTTCCCAATCCTTCCTTTGAAAAAAGTCCATTATATTCATCAGAATTTGTTAATATTCCACTACCTATAAAAGCTTCTTTCATTTCTTCAGGTTTTATAAAAATTTCTTTTTTAGTCTCTTTATCAATAGGATTTATAACTACTTTTATAGGTAAATTATATTTTTTAGCAAATGCAAAATCTCTTTCATCATGAGCTGGAACAGCCATCACAGCACCTGTTCCATAATTCATTAAAACATAATCTGCTATCCACAACTCTAACCTTTCTCCATTTACTGGATTAATTACATGACATCCTGTAAAAATTCCATTTTTTTCTCTTCCTTCAGCGCCTCTTTCAATTATATCTGTTTTCTTCATCTCTTCAACAAAAGAAGAAATGCCTGGTTCTCTTTTACTAAATTTTTGGACCATAGGATGCTCTGGAGCCAAAACACAATATGTTACTCCATATATAGTATCTATTCTTGTTGTAAATACTGGTAATTTTTCACCTGTTTCTTCCACCAAAAATTCAATTTCTGTTCCTGTAGATTTTCCTATCCAATTTTTTTGCATAGTCAAAACTCTTTCTGGCCAGCCTTTTCTAAGCTCTTCATGACCACTTAATAGTTCTTCAGCATAATCTGTTATTTTCAAAAACCATTGCTCTAATTCTTTTTGGACAACTGATGTCTTTCCATGACGCCAACATTTTCCATCTTCTACTTGCTCATTAGCTAAAACGGTATCACAATCAGGGCACCAATTAACTAAAGATGTTTTCTTATAAACCAATCCTTTTTCATACATTCTTTTAAACAACCACTGATTCCACTTATAATATTCTGGAGTATATGATGCAATCTCTCTATCCCAGTCATATGATAATCCAATTAATTTCAATTGTCTTCTCATATTATCAATATTTGATTTTGTCCATATTGAGGGGTGTATCCCATGTTGAATTGCTGCATTTTCTGCTGGAAGACCGAAAGAATCCCACCCCATAGGATGAAGTACATTATATCCTTTCATTCTTTTATATCTAGCAATAACATCCCCTATTGTATAATTTCTAGCATGTCCAACATGTAGATTCCCTGAAGGATAAGGCAGCATTTCTAAGACATAATAATTCTCTTTATTTTCTACTTTATTCTCTGTTTTAAAAACTCTATTTTCTTCCCATTGTTTTTGCCATTTTGTTTCAATCTCACAAAAATGATATTCTGTCATTTCCTTTCCACCCTTTCTTTACTTTAATTTCATTTTAAATATGAATTTTACCTAATAATTCATCATCCATTGCTCACTTTTTCTTTTAATTCTCTGAATAGTGTTATCTATTGTTTTTAAATCTCTATTTAACATTTCTGAAATCTCTCTATATTTATATCCCTTAACAATAAGCTCAAAAATTTCTTTTTCAAATTTACTAAAATGTTTTTCACCATATTCAGTTAATTTTTCCAATTTTTCTTTTGCTAAATATAAGTCTTCTGGATTTAAAAACTCTTGAGTTGCAAGACTTTTAGCATAAGGAATTTCTTTTCCTTCCTCTGTTTCAAATGAATTACTGGAAGCTGAATTCAAAACTCTATTTTTTTGAGTATTCGTTGCTTTTATTGCTGTAATCAAATGTCTTTTTATACAAATTGTGGCAAAAGTCTTAAATGTTGCTTCTCTTGTAGTATCATATGCATAAATTGCTTTAACTAAACCTAACATACCTTCTTGTAATATATCATCTTGATCTGCACCTATTAAAAAATAGTTTCTTGTGTTCATAAAAATGAAATTTTTATAATTTTCAAGAATTAAAGTTATTGATTCTTCATCTCCCTCTTGTGCTCTTAAGATATCTTCATCATTTACTAATTCGATAGGCATTTCGTCCTCCACACTAGATTATTTTAGTTTTAAATTAACTGATTTAGAAATTTCAGAAAGAATAATTCCACCTGCCACTGAAACATTTAATGAATTTATTTTCCCGTGCATTGGTATTTTTACCAATACATCACAAGTATCTTTCACTTTTTTTCTGATTCCAAACCCTTCACTACCTAAAACTAAAGCAGTATATTTAGGATATTCCTCTTCAAAATAATATTTTGTTCCATCACCTTCTGCTCCATATATCCAAAAACCTATTTTTTTTAATTTCTCTAATGCTTCAGCAATATTTGTCACCTTGACAATATCAACATATTCAATGGCTCCTGTTGAGGTTTTTACAACAGTCTCATTTATTTTAACTGCATTTCTTTCTGGAATAATAATACCGCTCACTCCAAAAATTTCCGCACTTCTTATTAAAGCTCCAAAATTTCTAGGATCTTGTATCCCATCTAAAACTAAGACTATCCCATTTTCTTTTTTTACAAGTTTTTCTAAAAATTCAGAGATTTCAATATAGTAATTATGGTTAATAACTATGGCTTCCACACCTTGAGAATTTTCACGTTTCTTATCTGTAAAGTATATTTTTATATTTCTTTCAGATGCTAATTTTTTTAAAAGTTGAAGTTTTTCATCTTTCAATCCTTTAAAAAGCTCTATTTTTTCTATTTCCCGTTCTTTATTTTGTAGCACTTCTATTACAGGATTTATTCCAATTATACTCTCCATTTTTCCTCCACAAAGTTAGATTTTTATTCTCTTAATGTCTGCACCTATTCCCACTAATTTTTCTACAAGATTTTCATATCCTCTATCTACATGATAAATTCTATTGACAGTTGTTGTTTCTTTTGCTTTCAACCCTGCAAGAACCAGAGAAGCTCCCGCTCTTAAATCACTTGCCATTACCTCTGCTGAAGAAAACTCTTTAATTCCTTTTATATGGGCATTACTTCCATCAATATCAATCTTAGCCCCCATTCTATTCAATTCTGAAACATGCATAAATCTATTTTCAAATATAGTTTCTTTTATCTCACTATTTCCAGTAACTAGGCACATGAGAGTCATCATTGGTGACTGCAAATCTGTAGGGAATCCTGGATGAGGCATTGTTGTCACTTTTACAGGTTTTAATTCCGATAATTTCGATAATATTTTTAGTCTTTGT
Organism: uncultured Fusobacteriaceae bacterium; assembly: GCA_947038515.1. Lineage (GTDB taxonomy): Bacteria > Fusobacteriota > Fusobacteriia > Fusobacteriales > Fusobacteriaceae > JAGNZR01. The sequence continues at coordinate 29,939 of CAMQWJ010000013.1, read as the reverse complement.
CCTGTAATATCATATTGTACTCCCATTTCCTTTAACTTTGCAAGAAAACTACTTGAATCTTCTGCAACAACTCCCTCAACTTCTATTGTTCCTTCAAACATAATAGCTGCAATTATAAATGTTCCAGCCACTATTCTATCGGGCATAATTGAATAGGTTCCTGGTACCAACTTTTCTACTCCTGTAATCGTTAGTTTTCCAGTCCCTACCCCCTCTATTTTTGCTCCCATGGAAATTAAAAAATTGCATAAATCTACAACTTCTGGTTCCCTAGCAACATTTTCTAATACAGAGACTCCTTTAGCCTTTACAGCAGCCATTATTATATTTTGAGTTGCTCCTACACTTGGGAAATCAAGAATCACTTCTCCACCTTTTAATTCAGTAGCAGTTCCTTTTACATAGCCATGCTCAATCTCAATTTCAACCCCTAACTTCTCAAAACCTTTTAAATGAAGATCAACAGGTCTTGCTCCAATAGCACAACCACCCGGCAAAGACACTATAGCATTGTTTGAATGTGCAAGCATTGCTCCCATTACTAAAAAAGAAGCTCTCATTTTTTTTACCAAGTCATAACTAGCAGTTAAATTAGTTAAACCATTATTTATAATTTTATAACTATTTTTATCTGTTTTTTCTACTTCAAGACCTAAACTTTTCAAAAGTTCTGTAAGAGTAGCTATATCCATAAGATCTGGTACATTATTCAAATGATATGTTCCTTTTTCAATTAATGTAGCTACAAAAATTGGTAGTGCAGCATTTTTAGCTCCACCTACCTCTAATATTCCTTTTAAAGCTCTACCGCCCCTTATTTCAAATGCATCAGCCATTATTTTCACCTCTACGATTTTTATTTTTTTATTTTGAGTTTCCTTATATTTCTTTCGTTCTGTGCTTTTTTTCTATAAATTATAAAAAGCTAAATAAGTTCTATATGTCTCATAGATATCAAATTTTGAAGCCAGTTCAAAAGGTGCATGCATAGACAGTAAAGCTGGACCTGCATCAATTGTTTTTATACCCTTTTGGGCTAAAAACATTGCAACAGTTCCTCCGCCACCTTCATCAACTTTTCCAAGCATTCCAGTTTGCCATTTTATATTTTTATGATTAAGTAAGTTTCTTATTTCAGCAACAAATTCTGCGTCTGCATCATTTGTTCCACTTTTTCCTCTTGAACCTGTATATTTAGTTACCACTATCCCATAATTTAACTGAGCAGAATTTTGCATTTCATGCACACTTTTAAAAATTGGATCAGCAGCAGCATTAACATCTGATGATAAAGCTTTTGAATTCCATAAAGTTTTTCTTAAATCAAGATCACTATAGTTATCTTTCATTTTACTAATTATATCACTTGTAAAAAATTCAATATAATCAGACTGTAAACCTGTACTTCCATTTGAACCAGTTTCCTCTTTATCTGCTAAATAGCATACAATTGTCTTTTTAGGAGTGTTTTCTAAATCAAAAATTGCTTTCATTGATGTATAACCACAAATTCTATCATCTTGACCATATGCACCCACAATAGATCTATCCAATCCAACATCTTTTGCTTTCCCTGCTGGAACTAATTGTAATTCAGCTGACACAAAATCTTCTTCAACTATTCCATATTTTTGATTTAATTCTTTCATAATAGCATATTTTACCAAGCTCTTTATTTCTTTATCTTTTATTGCTGTTGGAATTGTTCCAACCAATATTTGAAGTTCTTCCCCTTTTATTACCTCAGAGGCTTTTCTCTCTGCTTGTGATTTTCCCCATAAATGTGGTAACAAATCTGGTATTGTAAACACAGGGTCATCTTCTTTTTCTCCGATCTCAATACTAACTTTTTCTCCATTTTCTAAAACTACTACTCCATGCATTGCTAAGGGTAATGTTACCCAGTGATATTTTTTTATTCCACCATAATAATGGGTTCTCATATATGCTAATTCCATCTCTTCATATAATGGATTTTGCTTTAAATCAAGTCTTGGAGAATCAATGTGAGAAACAACATAATTAATACCACTTACTATTGATTCTGTTCCTATAATTGCTAAAATTAAATTTTTACCTCTATTTTCATAATATATTTTATCCCCTGCTTTTAGTTTTACCAGAGTATTTGCATCTACAAACCCTTCTTTTTCAGCTAATTTTATAGCTTCACTTACAAAAGTTCGTTCAGTTTTTCCAATATTTAAAAAGTCTTTGTACCCTTCTGAAAATTCAAAAATATCTTTTTTTAATAACTCAGTTACCCCATGCCATCCATTTTCTTTTTTTATCAACATCTCTAGCCTCCTAGGTTTTTATTTAGTCTTCTCCTAATTTTTTCTTCAATTCATAAATGAGTTTTCTGTCATTTTCCTGTTTTATTTTCAGTTCTTCAATTTCAGAAATTAGAGCTTCCAATTTAATATTATTACTGTTTTTATCTAAGGCAGATTGAGTCAATTCTTTTCCAAAATCTGAAACTAATCTCTCTAACTTTATAAAATCTTTTTTATTCGCTTTTTCAGATTCTACTTTATTTAATAAGTTAGACATATTCTGTGCAAAATCAAATCTTTTTAGATTTTCTTCCCCTCTAAATTTATAACTATCATCTTTCAAAATACCTTTTTTAACCAAATTAGAAACAGCCTTGTATCCCCAATGGTTTTTGGGAACATCTTCATACTTCATTTGAGCAAAACTTCCTACGGTACAAATAAAAAATATCGCCATTATTTTTTTCATATTTTCTCCTAACCAAAACTATAATATGTTTAGTCCATTTTAATTTTATATACAATTTTTTTTATTTCTATTTTTTCATTATTTTTTATCCCAGGCATATGAGGCTCTCCTGGAAATAAAATCAAAAAATTATTTTCATTCATTTCAAAAACTATTTCAGGCTCCCCTTTTTGTGTTTCTAAATCTCTTTCTTTATCATACTCTTTATCTAACTTTAATTTTTCAATCTCTGTAACTCCAATTTTCTCTTCTCCAAACATAACTAGTTGTATGTCTAAATACTCTTTATGTGTTTCAAAAAAACATTCTTCTTGATTTTTAGTAATATAATTCTGAACATTGAAAAAAACTTCCTCTTCTTGAACAAGATTTTTTCCACTAATTCCCTTTATATATTCTCTTCTAGCTATACTATCAATTGCTATATCCAAATTCTTATTAATTCCCTTATAATTCTTAATATTACAAATTTTATCAAATATCATTTTACACTCCTTATTTATTATCTTTTTAAAATATAAAATTTTTAATTTGTACTAACTCCTTATTAAGAAGTGGCTTTCTTTATAGACCACTGTTCTTATTTTACCATACTATTCTTTAAAATTGCAAAATATAATTTTAAATTAAAACTATATTTTAACTTAAAAATTAAACCCTTGATAATTCTTTTTATAAATAGTATAATAATAAGATAATAATATAGTAATAAAAATTGATTTTAAGGAGTATCTAATATATGTTTATAGATGAGGTTATTGTAACATTAAAAGCAGGTAATGGTGGAGATGGTTCTTCTTCATTTAGAAGAGAAAAATTTATCCAGTTTGGAGGTCCCGACGGTGGTGATGGTGGTAATGGTGGAGATTTAATATTTCAAGCAGATCCCAACATTAATACTTTGGTGGATTTTCGATACAAAAAAATTTTTAAAGCAGAAAATGGTGTTAATGGACAAAAAAAACAAATGCATGGCAAAACAGGAAAAGATATTATAATTTTGGTTCCTATTGGTACTCAAATTCGGGATACAGAAACAGGAAAACTTCTTTTAGATATGAAAACTCCACATGAGGTGAGAACTTTACTAAAAGGTGGAAGAGGAGGAGCTGGAAATGTTCGTTTTAAAAATTCCGTTCGTAAAGCTCCAAAAATAGCTGGTAAAGGAAAAGAAGGACCTGAAATTCGAGTAAAACTTGAACTTAAGTTAATTGCAGATATAGCTCTAGTTGGTTATCCTTCAGTTGGAAAATCTAGCTTTATCAATAAGGTCTCAGCAGCTAACTCAAAGGTAGGAACTTATCATTTTACAACTCTTGAGCCTAAACTTGGTGTTGTTAGATTAGAAGAAGGAAAATCTTTTGTTATTGCTGATATCCCTGGATTAATTGAGGGAGCACATGAAGGAATCGGTTTAGGACATAAATTTTTACGACATATTGAGCGTTGTAAGATGATTTTTCATATTGTTGATATTGCTGCTATTGAGGGACGTAATCCTATAGAAGACTTCAATAAAATTAATGAAGAACTATCTAAATTTAGTCAAAAATTATCTACTAAAAAACAAATTATTTTAGCTAACAAGATGGATTTATTGTGGGATACAGAATCCTTTCAAGAGTTTAAAGCTTATGTTGAAAAGCAGGGACACACTGTATACCCTCTATCGGTTATTTTAAATGATGGAATTAAAGAGCTCCTTTTCAATACTTGGGATGCAATTCAATCTATACCTCCTGAACCTCTTGAAGAAGAATCTAATATTAAACAAGTTTTACGTGAAATTCAAGGTGTTGATGAAGATTTTGCTATTCTTGAAGTTGAAGAAGGAATCTTTGAAGTTAAAGGAAGACTTGTTGACAACGTTTTAAACAAATATGTAATTACAATGGAAGAAGATTCCATTCTTGAATTTATTCATATGTTAAAATCTTTAGGACTTGAAAATGCTCTTTTAGATGCTGGAATTCAAGATGGAGACACTGTAAGAATTGCAGAAGTCGAATTTGAATTTGTTGATTAATTTTTATAAGAGGTGTAAATAGTGAAAGGTATTATTATTGGTGGACCAACAGGAGTAGGAAAAACTGATTTATCCATTAAATTAGCTCAAATTTTGAAAACTGCAATCATTTCTAGTGATTCGGCTCAAGTTTTTTCTGGACTCGACATTGGAACTGGTAAAATTACTCTTAAAGAAAAGCAAAATATTCCCCATCATCTTATTGATATTTTACCTCCTAACAAAAAATATAGTGTAGGAGATTTTCAAAAAGATAGTGATAAAATTCTAAAAAACTTTGAAAATAATTCTATTCCACCCATCATTGTTGGGGGAACAGGATTATATCTTAAAGCCATAGCTGATGGACTTGCCTCTCTACCACCAGCAGATTTAAATTTAAGAAATAGTTTTGAATCTCTTTCTACTGAAGACATTTTTTCAAAACTAGAATTACTTGATTTAAATGCCAGTAAATCTATCCATAAAAATAATCGTGTTAAACTAGAACGAGCTTTAGAAGTTTGCTTACTAACAAAAAATAAGTTTTCAACTTTAAGTACTCAAAACATTAAAAATCATAATTTTACATTTTTAAAAATAGTCTTAATCCGTGATCGAACAACTCTTTATCAACGAATAGAGCGTAGAGTGGATACTATGGTCGCTGACGGACTTTTACAAGAAGTTCAATCACTCTACAATATTTATGGTGAAAATTTAAAACAACTTAATATCATAGGATATTCTGAAATCATTGATTTTATTAATGGAGTTTGTACTTTTGAAGAAGCTATTGATAAAGTTAAACAAAATTCTAGGCATTATTGTAAGCGTCAAATCACTTGGTTTAAAACTTCAGAAGAATATTTGTGGTATAATTTGGATGAAATGAGTGAAGAAGATATTTTAAAAGACATTTTAAATAAATTTAATTTTTTATTATAACCCCCTTGATAAAACAGGTTCAATGTGGTATTATTTATACAAGTGTAATTTAATTAGGAGGATTTGAATATGAAAAAAAATTTTTTATATCTATTTTTACTTTTTTTTTTCATAAGCTGTTCACACTTACCTATGAAACCTATAGTTTTTTCTCCTCTTGATAAAATAAACTTAGAAAATAGCATTACAAATTTTAAAGCTTCATTAAAAAACAATAATGTTTTCGAAATAACCAATTTTTTCGAAAATAACTATCGAAATAGAAAAGCTTTAGTAGTTTTAGAAAAAATTGATTTTTCAAATATAACTATTTTTTCTTCAAAAGTAGATTTTTCTAAAAAAAATCCTACTAATACCTTCGGTTTTTCCTATTCTGGTGAAACATTTTATTATTATTTTCAATATACTTATAAAAATAATAAATGGAAAATTTCCAAATTTGATACTAACTCGTGATACTACTTGAAATTAAAGGGGATAACAATGGCAAATGAAGCAAAGCTAATCATTGACTCCTCATTAGGTAACCTTTCTTTAATTCGTTCTTTCTTGAAAACATATTTGACTCATATTACTACAGATAAAGAGACAATATTAGAAATAATTACAATTCTTGATGAGCTTACTACTAATGCTGTTGAGCATGCTTACCAGTACCAACCAGGAGATATCATTATTGAAATCTCTAGAGAAAACAATACACTTTTTCTTAGTGTAGAAGATAGTGGAAAAGGATTTAATTCTCACACCACTCTAAAAAAAGTAGGAGGAATTGGATTAATTTTAGCCCAATCCTTAGCTGATGACTTTAAAATAGAAAAAAAAGTTAACGGTACAATTATTAAAATAAAAAAATTATTAAAAGGAGAAAACTAATGTCTACACATTTTGAAATAAATAAAAAAGTTGTTGATAATATTCAAATCTTTAGTATTATTGGTGAGCTTGATGCATTAGTAGCTCCTGACTTCAAAGAAGAAATTGACAATGCGTTTAAATCTAAATTTGTAAATATTATAATTGATTTTAAAGAATTAACACATATTAATAGTCTAGGTATGGGAATATTAGTAAGTAAATTACGAGAAGTAAAATTAATAAACGGAGATATTAAATTAATAAATTTAAGTAAACATATTAATACTATCTTTGAAATGATTGGCTTAAGTGAACTTTTTGAAATTTTTACTTCAGAAACAGAAGCTTTAAATAGCTTCAAAAAAAAATAATAATAAAAAGGATGAACTATGAAAATTATACTAATAATCGGATTTATTTTTATTGTGATTGCATTAATTTTTGCAATGATATACAAAAATAGAATTATCGATAAAAAAATTGAAACATTAACTAATTTAGAAGATGAAATTTTAAAATCTAAATTAAAGGCAGATATCATAATTGAAAATGCAGATAAAACTGCTGCTGGAAGAGTTAAAGAATTAGAATTAGAAGCCAAGGAAGCTATCTTTACTTTAAAAGAAGAATCTGAAAAAGAAATAAAAGCTTCTAAGCATGAAATGGTACAAAAAGAACAGCATTTAATGAAAAAAGAAGAAACTCTTGATTTAAAAATTGAAAAACTAGAAATGAAATCTCAAGAACTAGAAACTATTTCCACAAATCTTGAAGCTAAAAAAAATGAGATTAAAGAGATCAAACTACAACAGGAAGAGGAACTTCAAAAGATTGCTTGCCTTTCTAAAAATGAAGCTAAAGAAATTCTTTTAACTAAATTAAAAGATGAATTAACTCATGAATCTGCTGTAGCAATAAAAGAATTTGAACATCGAATGGAAGAAGAAAAAGACAGTATATCAAAAAGAATTTTATCCTCTAGTATTGGAAAAGCTGCTTCAGAATATGTAGTAGATGCTACTATTTCCGTTGTGACTCTTCCAAGTGATGAGATGAAAGGTAGAATCATCGGTAGAGAAGGACGTAATATTAGATCAATAGAGGCATTAACTGGTGTTGATATTATTATTGATGATACTCCTGAAACTATTGTTCTTTCAAGTTTTGACGGTGTTAGACGTGAAATTGCAAGAATAGCCATTGAAAAATTAATTACTGATGGAAGAATCCATCCTGGTAAAATTGAAGAAGTTATTAATAAAGCAAAAAAAGAAGTGGAAAAAGATATTATGATTTCAGGGGAAGCAGCTTTAATGGAGCTTGGTATCCCAAATATGCATCCTGAACTAATACAAACTATTGGTAGATTAAAATTCCGAACTAGTTATGGACAAAATATTCTTATCCATTCTATCGAGGTAGCAAAACTTGCAGCTAATATTGCTGCTGAAATTGGAGCTGACCCTGTTATTGCCAAAAGAGCTGGTCTTCTACATGATATTGGAAAAGTTTTACAACATGATATTGAAACATCACATGCCATTATTGGTGGAGAATTCTTAAAAAAATATGGTGAGAAGCAAATTGTAATTAATGCAGTTATGGCACATCATACAGAAGTGGAATTTGAAAGTGTTGAAGCTGTTTTAGTTCAAGCAGCCGATGCTGTTTCAGCTTCTCGACCAGGTGCCCGTCGTGAAACTTTATCTACCTATATAAAGAGACTAGAAGCACTGGAAGAGATTGCTAAATCATTTAAAGGTGTTGAATCTTCATTTGCAATTCAAGCTGGTAGAGAAATTAGAATTATAATTAATCCTGAGGTTGTAACTGATTCTGAAGCAACTATTATGGCTAGAGACATGGCTAAAAAGATTGAAGATACAATGCAATATCCAGGACAAATAAAAGTTACTATTTTAAGAGAAACTAGAGCTATTGATTATGCTAAATAATAACTAATAGATTCATAAATAAAAAATAAACTGTTTTCTATCTGTATAATACAGAATGAAAACAGTTTATTTTTTTATTATCAAATATAAATATTCTATTTTTTAAATTTTTACTTTATATCTTTTTCAATTTATATCTTTTTTTTCAAACTATATCCTGCAAATTTATTAACTATAATACTAATTGCACCATCCCCTGTTACATTACAAGCAGTACCAAAACTATCTTGAGTTAAATACAACGCAATCATCAGAGAGGTCATAACAGGTGTGAATCCAAGCATAACTTCTAATAGCCCTAATGCTGCCATAACTGCTCCACCTGGGACTCCAGGAGCTGCAACCATTGTTATTCCCAACATTAATATGAAGCCAAACATTTGTGTAAAAGAGACTTCTATTCCGTTAAGTCCCATTACAGCCATAGCACAACTTACTAAAGTTATTGTACTTCCTGAAAGGTGAATTGTCGCACAAAGAGGTACCGCAAAATCTGCAATTCCATCATTAACTCCATTTACTTTTGTTTGAGCTAGAGTTACTGGTATTGTAGCTGCTGAAGATTGTGTTCCTATTGCTGTAAAATAAGCAGGCATCATATTCTTAAGTAGTGATATTGGATTAGCATTTGATATTACTCCAGCTATTGTATATTGTCCCAAAAGCATAATTAAATGTAAACAAATTATTACTAAAAACACTTTTGCAAATATTCCCATTGTAGATTCTACCTGTCCAGCATATGTCATATTGGAAAATACTGCAGCGATATATAGTGGCAATAAAGGTATTACTATATTACCTATAAGTTTTTCAACTATTACTTGAAATTCTCCCATAACTTCCTTAATAGCTGTTCCTTTCACAATAGAAATTCCTATTCCTAAAACAAACGCTATCAATAATGCTGTCATAACACCCATAATTGGTGGCATATCAATAGTAAAAAATCCTTTTAATAGGCCATGTTCTGGATTTGCTATCTTTCCTGCTAATTCACCTATTTTTAAAAAGTTTCCAGAAAGAGTTCTATTTACAAAATAAGCAAAAGTTCCTGCTAAAATTGTAGATAAATATGCAATTCCAGTAGTTATACCCAAAAGTTTTCCTGCACCTTTTCCTAAATCTCCTATTCCAGGTGCTACAAACCCTATAATTATAAGTGGAATTACAAATTTTAAAAAGTTTCCAAATATATCTCCAAATGTTACTAAAATCCGAATAGGAATAATCATTCCTAACTTTCCTACTGCAATACCAACTATAAGACCTATAATTAATTTTGGTAATAAACCTAACTTCATCTCCCCCACCTTCCTCTTTTATTTTTATATAATACACTTATTGTAATATTACTTTTTTTATTACTTAATGTCAATAGCAATAGATTATTTTTTTATTTTAACCCTTCCTTCCTCTTTTTTAGGAATTTTTTTTCCTGTTTTTATATATTCTATTAAAATTTCATCTAAACCTAAGAAATTAGCAACTTCTTTTCTCCCTTTAAAGCTAGAGTACCCATCTCCACCTACAGCCATAAAATCATTAGTTGCCACTATATAGGTAGCATTTAAATCAAATTTTTTGCCATTTTTAAATTTGATGTTTGAAACTCTATTTCCTTGAGATTTTGTTAAGTCTAGTTCAAGAGTTATTCCCCCTATTTGTGCTAAAGAACCTGCACTATTTGGTAAATCTTTAAATCCATGTTCTAAAGCTACTTTTATATCTTTTCCAGTAAGCTCTTTAGTAACTACATAATTTCCAAAAGGAAGAGTTGTAATTATATCTCCTACAGTTATATCACCTTCTTTAATAGAAGCTCGAATTCCACCACCATTTGTAATCGATAAATCTGCTTTGCTCTTCCAAATCATACTGTCATTTATTAAGTTTGATAAATTTGTTTCAGAACTCCTTACAAATTCTCGCTCTCCTACAAGGAGCACATCAGTATTTCCAATTATTACCTCTGTTATTTTGTTTTGTTTTAATTTTATTTCATCTATTAAAGAAGAAATTCTTTTTGACTGGATTATACCACCAACAAACTCTCCTTTTTTATTTTTCTTACCCATAATCTCATCTTTCTTTAGAAGTTTATACTCAATAGCATCTGATCCATCTTTTAAAGAATCAAAATCTATTTTGAGAACCCCTATATTTTTTCCATACTCTCCAGTTTGAACAAGAACAGTTCCATTAATAACTTCTTTTTTTTCTCTCTGTGTATGGCTATGTCCATCAATTATTAAATTTATTCCTTCAACTTTTTCTGCTAAAGTTGTTGATCTCCACTCCTCTTTTGTACTTAGATCATCTCCTAAATGAGTTAATACTATTATAAATTTTACACCATTCTCTTGTAACTCTTTAACAGTTTCTCTGGCAACTGTTATTGGCTCTAAAAATTCTAAATCCTCTACATTTTTAGGATTCGTCTTATATAATGTTTCTGGAGTAGATAATCCAAATATTCCTACTTTTATTCCTTCGATTTCCTCAATAATATATTTTGTTGTAAAATTTTCACCTGTTTTCTTATATTTTACATTAGTAGCTAATATTTTATAATTACTTAAAGCTTTTAGTTCTTTTGTTCTTTCACTTCCATAATTAAAATCATGATTTCCTAAAGTAGCTGCCTTTAAGCCCAATTTATTAAGAATTTTTACTATTGATTCACCTTTTTCAAGAGTTGCAAATGTAGTCCCATGAAAAGAATCTCCAGCATCGACCATAATAACATTTTTATTTAATTTATCATCTTTTAAATTTTTATTTATTTGATCAATTCTTGCATATCCAACTCCATCATATTTTCCTTCAACAACTCTTCCATGTACATCATTAACGTGAGTTATTACAAGTTCATAATCTTTTGGTTTTTTAGCTGAAAAAGTCGTACCTATTACTAATATAAAAATTATTATCATACATATAACTCTATTTTTATTTTTCATAATCTCTCCCTCTTTTAAATAAATTTATTTACTTGAAATAAAATCTATACCTGGTAAAATTTTTCCCTCTAAATATTCAAGTGAAGCTCCTCCACCTGTTGAAATATGAGTAAATTTTTCTGAGAAGCCTAATTGAATTGCTGCTGCTGCTGAATCTCCACCACCAATTATTGTTGTTGCTTCTTTTAAATGAGCAATTGATTCACATACTCCTATTGTACCTTTTGCAAAATTGGACATCTCAAATACACCCATTGGTCCATTCCAGATTACAGTTTTTGCACCTGCTATCTCTTTTTCAAAGAGCTCTATAGTAGCTTTTCCAATATCAAGTCCCATACTATCTTCTGGAATCTCATCAACTGAAACTGTTCTAAATTCTGCATCATTTTTAAATTCTTTAGCTATTACTGTATCAATTGGAAGGATTAATTTTCCTTTTCCTTTTTCCAGTAGCATTTTAGCAAGTTCAATCTTGTCCTCTTCAACTAGTGAAAGTCCTGTCTTTTTGCCCTGTGCCTTTAAAAATGTAAACATCATAGCTCCACCCACTAATACTTTATCAGCTTTTTCTAATAAATTTTCTATAACTCCTATTTTATCTGAAACTTTTGCTCCACCTAAAATAGCTATAAGAGGTCTTGTTGGGTTTGAAACAACTCCTCCAATAAATTTTATCTCTTTTTCCATTAAGAAACCTGCTGCAGTTTTTCCAACACCAATATTCTCTGCAATTCCTACATTTGATGCATGAGCTCTATGTGCAGTTCCAAAGGCATCATTAACAAACAAGTCACCTAAAGAAGCCCAATATTTCCCTAATTCTGCATCATTTTTCGATTCTTTTTTTCCATCCAAATCTTCATATCTTGTATTTTGAAACATTACAATTTCTCCATCTTTCATTTCTAAAATAGCTTTTTCTAATTCTTTACCCCTTGTTGCATTTATAAATTTAACTGGTTTTTCTAATAACTCACTTAATCTTAATGCTACTGGCTCAATATTTCTTTTTTCTAAATCTTCCTCTGTCTTTACTTTTCCAAGATGGGAAAATACTATTGCTTTTCCACCATTTTCAAGAACATATTTTATACTTGGTAATGCCTGTACTATCCTATTTTCATCTGTTATTTTTCCATCTTTCATTGGAACATTAAAATCTACTCTCATTAATATTTTTTTACCCATTACATCTAAATCTGTTATTACTTTTTTCATTTCAAAAACCTCCATTTTATAAAATAGTGGAACCCTAAAGTTCCACTATTTTAATATTAATTTTTTTATTTTATATTCTTACTTTGATAATTCAACAAATTTTTTAAGTGTTCTCATTAATTGAGCTGTATAAGACATCTCATTGTCATACCATGCTACAGTTTTTACTAGTTGCTTATCTCCAACAGTTATAACTCTAGTTTGTGTTGCATCAAATAATGATCCAAACTCTATTCCTATTATATCTGAAGATACTAATTGCTCCTCAGTATATCCAAAAGACTCATTTGAAGCCGCTTTCATTGCAGCATTGATCTCTTCTATTGAAGTAGTTTTTTCAAGAACAGTTACAAGTTCAGTTAATGAACCTGTTATTACTGGTACTCTTTGTGCTGCTCCATCTAGTTTTCCTTTTAATTCTGGTATTACTAGTCCAATTGCCTTTGCCGCTCCTGTTGTATTAGGAACTATATTAGCTGCTGCTGCTCTTCCTCTTCTTAAATCACCCTTTCCATGTGGTCCATCAAGAGTATTTTGATCATTTGTATATGCATGAATTGTAGTCATTAATCCCTCTACTATTCCAAATTTATCTTGTAATACTTTTGCCATTGGTGCTAAACAGTTCGTAGTACAAGAAGCTCCTGATATAACTGTTTCAGTTCCATCTAGTATGCAATCATTAACATTGTAAACTACAGTTTTAATATCTCCTGTTGCTGGTGCAGAAATTACTACTTTTTTAGCTCCTGCTTCAATATGTAGTGATGCTTTTTCTTGAGAAGTAAAAATTCCTGTACACTCCAATACTACATCTACATTAAGTGCCTTCCAAGGTAAATTTTTTGGTTCTCTTTCTGCTGTAACTTTTATTTTTTTACCATTAACTATAAATCCACCTTCTATTAATTCTATTGTTCCATTAAATCTTCCTTGTGCTGAATCATATTTAAAAAGATGTGATAAAGTCTTTGCATCTGTTAAATCATTTATTGCAACAACTTCAAATTCTGGATTAGTTACCATTAATCTAAGTGCTAATCTACCTATTCTTCCAAACCCATTTATTGCTACTTTAACTGCCATTCTTTATTCCTCCTAAAATTTTATTTGTCTTCTTAATTATCGATTCACTAGTTTTCATTTACTACTATAATTTATTTTACTTCAAAGCTTAGTTTTTGTCAATAAACTAAGAGTCCTTTTTTTAATCTTTTCTGATACAATTTTCAACATAACTATAATAAAATTTTAGCCATATCTTCAGGTAATTCAACTTCTAACATTTTTACAGTTTCTTTTTCTGGATCTTTATAATTTATTTTATAAGAATGTAGCATTTGTCTCTTAACATCTTTATACTCTTTACTGTTTAAACCACCATATAATTCATCCCCTAATATTGGAAAACCTTCTAAAGATAAATGAACTCTAATTTGATGTGTTCTACCAGTAAATAACTCTGCTTCTACAAGTGTTAAATTTTTATCTTCAAATCTTTGAAGAACTCTAACTATTGTTTTAGCACTTTGTCCGCCTTTTTCAAGATCTAATTCTACTCTTCTTAATTCATCTCCAACTTTCCCAATTGATTTTTCTAACAAATATTCATTTTTAGGCATAATACCCAAAACTATTGCTTGATAATATTTTTTTACTTCTCCTTTTTCTTGAAGAAAAGATTGTGAATATGCATTTTTTGCAACAACTATAATCCCAGACGTATTCATATCTAAGCGATTATAAAATCTTGGTACTTCGCATTTCATACCTATCCTTTGAAAATAATGAACTACTCCATTAGCAAGGGTCATATCAACTTTTTTTTGAGTCGGATGAACAATTATATATGGTGGCTTATTTAAAAATAAAAGATTTTTATCTTCATAAACAATCTTTAAATCCATCTCCATAGGCTCTATTCCTGTTTCTTTCTTTTTTTCTACTACAATAAGTCGATTTAGTTTCTTTAATACCTTCATTTTTTTATCCAAACGAACTTTTTTTCCATTTAAATATATTTCAGCATTTCTAAGTCCTCTTCTTGAATATTTTTTTATTTCTACTAGATAATTTCCAACTATATATCCACTATATTCCTCTTCTACCGTAAATCTTTGCACACTCCACCTCAATTAATCATAGAATCATATTTTTCTTCTTATACTTAGATTATATTCTATATTTATAACATTATCAATATTTTCTTTTATAATTTAATAATAAAATCAATTACTAGAGGGTCCTATTGACAATTTCTTCCTATTATCGTATACTTTAGAATAGTTTGTTATAATAAAAAATTTAAAAGGAGATTCCAAAATGTCAAAAGAAAAAAAAGATACTCTAATTATTAAGTTAGTACTTGGAGTTGTTCTAGGTCTTCTAGGAGGTCTTTATGCTAATAGTTCTACTATTAATATAATCCAAACACTAAAACATGTTTTAGGTCAAGTAATTTCATTTACAGTTCCTCTAATTATTTTAGGATTTATAGCACCTGCAATTACAAAAATGAAAGCCAATGCAAGTAAAATGTTAGGATCAATGTTAATTTTAGCTTATCTTTCTTCCGTTGGAGCAGCATTATTTTCTATGTTTGCTGGATATGCGATTATCCCTATGCTAAATATTAGTACTGCAGTAGAAGGTCTAAAATCACTTCCACCAATGCTATTTAAGTTAGATATTCCACCTGTATTTTCTGTAATGTCTGCTCTTGTTTTAGCACTTTTCTTAGGTCTTGCAATTATATGGACTAACTCAAAAAAATTGGAAGCAGCATTAGATGAATTAAATAATGTTGTATTAGCTATTGTTCAAAAAATAATAATACCTATCCTTCCTGTATTTATAGCTACTACATTTGCTACATTAGCATACGAAGGTAGTATAACAAAGCAGTTACCTGTATTTTTAAAAGTTATTATAATTGTTTTAGTAGGTCATTTTATATGGTTAACTGTCCTTTATTCAATAGGAGGGGCAATCTCTAAAAAGAATCCATTTAAACTTTTAAAATCTTACGGACCTGCATATTTAACAGCAGTAGGAACAATGTCCTCAGCTGCTACTCTTCCTGTAGCTTTAGAATGCGCTAGAAAATCTGAAACATTAGATGAAGATATAGTAAATTTTGCAATACCTTTAGGTGCAACTGTTCATTTATGTGGTTCAGTATTAACAGAAATATTTTTTGTTATGACTGTTTCACAAGTTCTTTACGGTACATTACCTGCAATGGGAACAATGGTTTTATTTATAATTCTTTTAGGAATCTTTGCAATTGGTGCTCCTGGAGTTCCTGGAGGAACAGTTATGGCTTCTTTAGGAATTATAGTTTCTGTATTAGGGTTTAGTGATACAGGAGTCGCTTTAATGCTAACAGTTTTTGCTCTTCAAGATAGTTTTGGAACAGCATGTAATGTTGTTGGTGATGGTGCTCTAGCATTAATTCTTAATGGTCTATTTAAAAATAGGCATAAAACTCAAGATTAAAAAATATAAAGTTATAAGAGGAGTATTATGATTAAACTTGTTGGTATTTTAATTATTATTGTAGGTTTTTCTCTTAAACTAGATACCATTGCTATTGTTTTAATAGCAGGATTAGCCACAGGTGCTGCTGCCGGTATGGATTTTACCGAAATTTTATCTACTTTGGGAACTGCTTTTATTCAAACGAGATATATGTCTCTTTTCCTTCTAACACTTGCTGTAATTGGTATTTTAGAAAGAAATGGTCTACGTGAAAGAGCTTCTCAATGTATCGTACAATTGAAAGAAGCAACACCTGGAAGAGTTTTAAGTATTTATGTTATTATTAGAACTCTAATGTCTGCCCTTTCCATAAGATTAGGAGGACATGTACAATTTATACGACCCTTAATTTATCCTATGGTTAAAGGTGCAGGAGAAAAAACAGAAAAAATATCTCCTGAAATTGATGAAAAAATAAAAGCAGTTTCAAATTCAGTTGAAAACTATGGTAATTTTTTTGGACAAAATGTATTTGTCGCTTCCTCTGGAGTCCTTCTAATCGTGGGAACCTTTGGAGAAGTGGGAATAAAAGTATTACCTTATTCTGTTTCAAAAGCTTCTATCCCAGTTGCTATCATTGCTATTATTCTTTCTTGTATTCAAAATTATTTTCTTGATAAAAAAATAAAAAGAAATTTTAAAGAAAAAGGAGGCATTTAAGATATGGATATATTATTAAATATAATGTATGTCTTGTCTGGTTTAGTAAGTTTTACTACTGGAATATATGCTTTTTTAGATAAAAAACATTCAAAACGGATAGGTACAGGACTTTTTTGGGTAATTTTTGGTCTATTGTTCATTTTTGGTCCTTACATTAACCCTACCTATGTTGGAATGTCTTTATTATTTCTAGGTATCTTAACAGTTACTAAAAATGTTTCTTTTGGTTCTCAAATCAATTCCAGTGATGAGTATAGAAAGGAACAAAGTAAAAAAATTGGAAATAAAATTTTTATACCTGCTTTAAGTATTGGTTTAGTAGCATTTTCAGTTGCACAATTTACTAAACTTGGTGGACTTGTAGGACTTGGTATAGGAAGTGTAACCGCTTTATTTTTAACTTTTTTCTATACAAAAGAAGAGGTCAAATATGTTGGATATGATAGCTCAAGATTATTACAACAAATGGGAGCAGCTGTTATTCTTCCGCAATTATTAGGTGCACTTGGAGCATTATTCACAAAAGCCGGTATCGGAACAGTTATTTCCACTGCAATGATTGGAATTGTTCCAGAAGGGAGTAAAATTGGTGGTATAATTATTTATTGTACTGCAATGGTTGTTTTCACCATGATTATGGGGAATGCTTTTGCTGCTTTTGCCGTTATTACTGTAGGAATAGGAGTTCCTTTCTTAGTAAATATAGGAGCAAATCCTGCTTATGTTGGTGCTTTAGGACTAACCACTGGCTATTGTGGAACTTTACTTACTCCAATGGCTGCAAATTTTAATATAGTTCCTACTACTATTTTAGAAATGAAAAATCGAAACGGTATTATACTTACCCAATTTCCAATTGCACTTTCTTTGATTCTTATTCAAATGATTTTAATGTACTTTTTAGCATTTTAATTATAAAATAAAATGGAGGTTATTAAAATGAAAATATTAGTTACAGGTTTTGATCCCTTTGGTGGTGAAAGTATAAATCCAGCATGGGAAGCTGTAAAAAAACTCCCTAAAAAAATTGGAAAAATAGAAGTTCATATTTTACAAATTCCAACTGTTTTTAAAAAATCAATAGATTTAATAGTAGAAACTTCTAAAGTAATCTCACCTGATGTAATTCTCTGCATAGGTCAAGCTGGTGGAAGATTTGAAGTTTCAGTTGAAAGAGTAGGTATCAATATTGATGATGCTAGAATTGCAGATAATGAAGGGAATCAACCTATTGATACTTCAATCTATTCTGATGGTGAAAATTCATATTTTTCTAATCTTCCCATAAAAGCCATGGTTGAAGAAATGAAAAAAATAGGTACACCTAGTATAATATCTAATACTGCTGGAACTTTTGTTTGCAATCATGTATTGTATGGAGTACTATATAATATTTGCAAGTATAAAATTGCTGAAAAAGGTGGATTTATTCACGTACCATATATACCTGAACAAGTTATAGGGAAAAAAAATACACCTTATATGGATACAGAAAGAATTACTAATTCTATTGTAGCTGCTATCAAGGCTATCGAAGAAAATAAAATTGATATAATCAAAAATGGTGGTTCAGAATTTTAATTTAAATAATTACCTCCTCTGTTTAAAAACAGAGGAGGATTTTTTTATTTTGTATAAAAAAAAGAAAGTTTTTTCAAACTCTCTCTAAAATATAAATATAAATGGTTGGGCTGGCTGGATTCGAACCAACGCATGTCAGAGTCAAAGTCTGATGCCTTACCGCTTGGCGACAGCCCAACAACTCAAATATTCTATCATAACTTTTAATTTATGTCAATTTTTTTTATATTCAACCTCTTTACCTAATAAATCAAAAAAAATCCCCTTATCATAAACAATATTTCCACGTAATATAGTTGTTAATATTTTCCCACCACGCTTCATTCCATTATATGGTGTCCAACCGCACTTGGAAATAACCTCATCATTGGTAATAGTTGTCTGTTCATCCATATCCAGAATAATAAAATCACCATCATATCCATATTCTATTTTACCTTTATTTTTAATTTTAAAAATTTTAGCTGGATTTATAGACATTGCCCTTATAAGAGTATACATTGTTATCTTCTTATCATTAACACCATTAAGCATCATTTCCAAAGAATGTTCTACACCTGGTATTCCAAATACCGTACTTTCTAATTTTTCTTCAAGAGTGTGAGGAGCATGATCTGTTCCAACAACATCTATTAATCCACTGTCTAACCCTTGCCATAAACTCTCATTATCTTCACTAGTTTTCAATTCTGGTTTCATTCTCAATAATTTATTATTAAGGTCTGATATCTCTCTTGATTTTGCATTTAAAAATAAATGATGTGGTGTAACTTCTGAAAAAATAGAAAGACCTTTCATTTTAGCTTTTTTTATAAACTCTAATTCTTTTTCAGTCGAAATATGACATAAATAAATTGGAGCATTAAATTTTTCACTTAAGTCTATCGCTGTTTTAACCTTTTCATCTTCTGCATGAAAAGAAACTATACTTGATTCAAAAAATATATTCTCTAAAACTTTATTATCCTCTATAAGCATATCACCAGTAGAAGCATTCAAAAATATTTTTGTCGATGCAACTTCATGAGAAACTTGTGATATTTCTGATGAATTATCCTCTTTACTTCCACCAAAATGAAAACCGTAATCAGAATAACTCCTATTTAAAGAGTTTTTTCTTTTTAATTCTAAATTTTCTTTAGTTATTGTTAAAGGTGAAGTATTTGGCATATCTAAAAATGTTGTAATACCACCTCGTATACAACTTTTACTTCCTGTAATAAAATCTTCTTTATTTGTAAAACCTGGGTCTCTCATATGACAATGTGGATCTACTATACCAGGGATTACATATTTATATTCTGCATCTATTGTTATTAAATTCCTTCTAACGCTTTTACTTATAAAGATATTTTTTTGAATCTTTATAATTTTTTCATCTTTTACTAAAATATCTGTCATGAATAAATAATCTTGTTTTTCTTTTTCAATAGTATTCACATATTCTCCCAGAACAATTGTAGCATTTTTTATTAAAAGCATATTTCCCTCCTGTTAGAAGTTATAATCTAATCTTAATATTTACTAGGGTCTAAATTCCACTTTTTAGCAATATTTAATTCTTCCTCTGTTATATAGCTATTCTCCTTAGCAACTTCAAGTAATGATGGAAAGTTTGAAAGTGAAGTCCATTCTGTTTCTGCATTTTTAAAACTTGTATATGCTTTTTCAAACTCATATGAGAAAATAGCTAAAACAAAAATATCTTTAGCTCCATTTTCTTTTGCTACATCAACAGCTTTTATTGAACTTCCCCCTGTTGATATTAAATCTTCTATAATCAAAATATTTTTTCCATTAAAATCTGCACCCTCTATTTGTTTTCCAGTACCATGAGCTTTCTTTTCACCTCTAATGTAGGCCATAGGTTTTTTTAACTTATCACTAATATATGCTGCCCAAGGAATCCCTGCTGTTGAAGTTCCTGCTATTACATCAAATCCTCTTCCTGAGTCTTCCATTTTTTCTATTTTCTTTATAAATTCATTTATAATAATTTCTCTCTCATGAACAAACCCAATTACTTTTCTATTATCACAATATATAGGACTTTTAATTCCTGAAACAAAGGTGAAAGGTGTTCCTACATTTAATCTAACTGCCTCAGTTGTTAATAATGCCTGTGCCACTTTTTCTTTACAATTCATTCTAATTCCTCCTAATATTATATTTAAATTAATTGTTTCTAATTAAGTTCTAATAAAGCTTCTTCTATCTCCTCAAGAATGAGATTAAAAGCTACTTTAGGTTCAGCATGACCTGTAATCGGTCTTCCAATAACAAGATAGTCACAGCCATTTAATATTGCTTTTTTAGGTGTCATTATTCTTTTTTGGTCATTTGCTACAGACCACTCTGGTCTAACTCCTGGACAAATTGTTTTAAAATCTTTTCCACAAATTTCTTTTATAGATTTTGCCTCCCATGGTGATGAAACGATACCATCAAGTCCTGCTTCCTTTGTAAGTTTTGCCCAATTCTCTGCTAACTCTGTAAGAGTAAAATTAGAGTTAAATGTTTCTTTTACCTCTTCTTCACTTAAACTTGTTAATACTGTTACAGCTATTATCAAAACTTCTTTATTAATTTCTTTAACTTTTTCTGCTACAGTTTGCATCATTTTTTTTCCACCACTAGCATGAACATTAAACATAAAACATTTTTCTTTAGAAGCAAAAATTGATGCCATTGCTGCTGTATTTGGGATATCATGAAATTTAAGGTCTAAAAATACTTTCTTCTTTTGTTCTACTAAATAATCTACCATTTTTCCTTCAGAATTTAGAAATAATTCTAATCCCACCTTATAAACAGAGGCATTTTCACCTAAATTATTTATCATTTTTTTAGCATCTTCCATATTTGAATAATCAAGAGCTACAATAATTCTATCTCTTGTCTCTATAGTATTGTTTTTTATTTTATTCATCTTTTTCTCCTCCTTATTAGTGAGCTACTCCAACTATTTCTGATATATTTTTTAATTTATTTTTAATACAATAATCTTCTAATCCTTTTTTTATTTCTATTGGTAGCATTGGATTTGGAAAAATACCACTTCCTACAGATACAATCGATGCTCCCGCCATTAAAAACTCCAGTGCATCTTCTGGGGAGTTAATTCCACCCATACCAATCACAGGTATTTTTATTGCCTTTGATACTTGATAAACCATTCTAAGAGCTACAGGCTTCACAGCAGGACCAGAAAGTCCTCCCATTATATTTCCTAAAATAGGTTTCTTCTTATCTATATCTATTGCCATTCCAAGAAGAGTATTTATTAGAGATACTGCATCTGCTCCATTTTCTTCAACAATTTTTGCTATTTCAACAATATTTGTTACATTGGGAGAAAGTTTTACTATAAGTGGTTTTGAAAGAACTTTTCTTACTTCTCTTGTCACTGCCCCTGCTACTTCTGGATTGGAACCAAACGCCATTCCTCCATCTTTAACATTGGGACAAGATATATTTAATTCTACCATATCTATCTCTGAAATGGTATTAGCAATTTTTGCTATCTCAATATATTCCTCCATATTTTTTCCATTAATATTAGCGATAATTACAGTATTTAATTTCTCTTTTTTTAACTCTTTCAAAATTACATCTCTAAAATATTTTATCCCTGGATTTTCAAGACCAACACAATTTAAGAGACCTGATGGGGTTTCTGATATTCTTGTTCCATAATTACCATCTTTTTCCTCAAGAGTTAGACCTTTCATTGATATTCCACCTAATTCATTTGGAGAAAAATAATCTTTATACTCCAATCCAAAACCAAAACATCCTGAAGAGGTTATTATTGGATTTTTGAATTCTTTTCCTAAAAAAATAGTTTTCAATAAATCTTCACAACTATTTTCACCTTTTTTTAATTCTTTCTTTAGAACTTCATTCATAATTTTCATATAATAAGTAATTTATTAATAATTACCTATCATTCCCTCCTTTTTAATTTAATATAAGGCTCTAGTTACAGCAACTATTCTCAACTTTTTCTTTTGGATGTAATTCTATTATTTTGCTACTTGAAAAAACTGGACCATCGTAACATATTTTTTTCATTCCCTCTTTTGTTTTTATTGAACACCCCACACAAGCTTTGACTCCACAAGCCATTCTCTCTTCAAGAGATATATCAAGTAATATATTGTTATTTACTGCTACTTCATGGAGAGCTTCCAACATTTTTTCAGGTCCACAAGAGTATATTTTATCAAATTTACTCCTCTCCAATTCCTCTTTAAAAATTGCTACTACATTGCCTTTTACCCCTATTGAACCATCATCTGAAGCAATATGTATATTTTCTTTTTCTATTACAGTTTCAAAACTTTTTAAAACATTAATATATTCTTTGGAATGTACTCCTAAAAATAATTTAACATTATTATTTAGGTTTAAATTTTTAATTAATAATTTTAAAGGAGCCATACCCATTCCACCACCGACAATAGCAATGTTTTTATTTTTTTCTTCTACATTAAACCCATTCCCTAAGGGACCTTGGATATTAATTGTTTCATCTGATGATAATTTAGAAAATTCCAATGTTCCTTTTCCTTTTACTTCATACAAAAATTCTAAAGTTCCATTAAGAGGATCACAATTATGTAAGCTAATTGGTCGCCTTAAAAAAGTAGCTTCATTCTTGCACTTTAACATAAAAAATTGTCCTGCTCTCACTTTTTCCACTGCTTCCCTATTTTCAACAGTTAAGATGAAATAATTTAAAGCTACATTAACATTACTAATAATTTTACAATCTTTTAAAAACATATATATCCTCCCTTTTCTAAAAGCTCTATATTATAAAGTTATTTCTCGACTACAATAATAACAAAAATTTTTATTTTTTTCTTCAATCACTTTATTCTCGGTATTCTCCACATGTGTAATACAATTTGGATTTTCACAAACTATTTTTTCTGATTTTTTTATTATTATTTTTTTTTCTCTTTGATTTTTTTTTATTTCTTTATCCCCTAAAGCAATTGCAATCATTGCCTGTCTCATTATTAATCCATTCTTTGCTTGTGTAAAATATTTTGCATGTTTTGTTGAATCTACATCAATATTAATCTCGTTTATTCTAGGTAATGGATGAAGTATTATCATTGATTCTTTACAATTTAAAATACTTTCTTTATTAACAATAAAATCATCTTTTATCTTTTCGTAAAGTTCCAGTGAAGGAAGTCTTTCTTTTTGAACTCTGGTAACATACAAAACATCTATTTCAGAAAGAATCTCATCATATTTATCTAGAATATGATATTTAATATTTTTTTTATCCAAGTCTTCTAAAATATATTTAGGTATTTGTAAAATCTCATTTGCTACAAAATAAAACTCTGTTTTAAATAGAGAGAGGGCTTCTGTCAATGAATGCACTGTACGACCATATTTTAAATCACCCAAAAATGCCACTTTTAAATTTTCTAAAGTACTAAACTCCTCTTTTATTGTAAAAAGATCTAGCATAGTCTGAGAAGGGTGTTCATTAGAACCATCTCCTGCATTTATAACTGGTATATCCACTATATCAGTAGCCAATTTTGCAGCTCCATCTCTTGGATGTCTCATAATTATTAAATCACTATAACCATTTATGACTTTTAAGGTATCTCTAAGGGTTTCACCTTTTTGAATAGAGGTTGCATCAGGAGAATCAAATCCCAATACTTTTGCCCCAACTCTAAAAGCTGCTGAAGTAAAAGATAATCTTGTTCTTGTTGAAGGTTCAAAAAATAAAGAAGCAATTATTTTCTTATCACAAATATTAGTGTTATCTTTTTTTTCTTTTAAAATAGAAGCATAATTAAGGATTTCTATTATTTGCTCCTTCTCAAAATCTTTCATAGAAATAAAATTATTCATAACCCCTCCTTTGATATAAAAAACTAAAAAAAAAGAAGTAAAAGCTATTAATAAATAGCTGTTACTTCTTCAAATAATAAATGAAAATGAATAAAGGAGAAAAAAATAAAAATACAACTAGAATAACATGATCTAGGTCTACGTAATTTCATCTTTCCCTCCTTATCCACTATCAAAATTCAATATATTATTTTATACAAAAAATTCAGTTTTTTTCCATTTCTCTAAATTTATTTATTGTTGTTATTTTTTTATCTTTAAAATAATAACACAATTTTAAATTTTTGTAAAGAAAGTATTTTTTATTTCTATAAGTTAAATTTTATAATTTATACTAAATATCATTTATTAATCGCTGTTTTTTATCTATTTCAAGCATAAGGTTTGAAAAATAATGTAATGTACTGTTGTCTTTTTCTTTATTTTCTATATATTTACAAATCAATCCATCATTTTTCTTTTCTATTTTCTTCATTGGTTTTGGTTTCTTCTTAACTTCACACATCAAAGCCAAAAAAACACCTTGATAGTTTCTATACATCCTTTCTTTTTCAACCATTATTTCTTCTATTTTAGGTTCTGCTTTTGGAATAGGTTCTATTTTTTTTAATTTTGATAATTTTATTAATTGTGAAATTATACACTCATTAAAATCATTTTTCCCTTTTAATTTATATATCAACTTATTAATCTCTAAAAACTTTTCTACTCTATTCATACAATTTCCTTTAATTCAAATCTATACTTCATATTAATACACTCTTCTACATCTACCATTAAGTTTAAAATACCATTTTTTATTAAATTAGTCCCTTCTTCTAATTCATAATGTCCATTTACTTCAATTTTTAACGTCATTCTACTCTCTTGTGGTATTTTTAAAATTTTGGCTAATAATATTTGATATTCCACAACTTTAAATGTTCTATCTTCTTTTCCTTCAAATACCAATCTATTTTCATCCTCTAATACTACATTCAAATTTAAAGGTAATTCATCCATCAAATAGAGATTACTTAACTCTAATTTTACTGAGGTCGCTTTAGAGCCATATTCTTCATCATATATTGGTGGAAATTGGAACGGTGTAGAACCTGTTTTTGGAATTTTTTTATTTAATAAATCATCATTTTTCATTATAGCATCTAATTCAAAAATCCCATCTATTATCTTTTCGCTATCTGAATCATCTGACATTATCAATTTCATTTTTTCTTTTTTCCACTTATCTTGAATTTGTAAAAAATTAATTATATTATCTATTTCACCTGTATTTTTTTGGGTGAAATATAGGTCTGAAAAGCAATGATTAACTGCTTTTTTCAATTTTTTTATACTTTCATTCTCTTCTATTCCAATTTCTTCAACATTTAAAATTTCATAATTTACTATTTGTTTTATGTTATATTCTCTTAAAGTTTCATGTATCAATTTTATTTCACTTTTTTCTTCTTTTCTATAATTTATCAATTCAAAACTCATTGTTACTATATGTTTTTTTGATATACTCTCTTCTATATTTTGTATAAGTTTCATCTTCCCTCCTTCTTAATCATGCTTTGTCTTTCTTGATAATCCATCTTCAATTTTTATTATTCCACCTATTGTGCACTTACATACAAAACTTTCTAGTAGTGGTGGAGCTGGTCCTACTGAATTTTTTATTTCCCCCTCCCAATCTGCCGTTCCAATATATCCGGAACAAGGCTCAAAACCATCTTTTGTAGGTCTTAACTTACAATCACCAAAAGGTGATATATTTCTTCCTGGTATTGAGTCTTGTATCGTTCCTTGCAATTTATCTTCAATAAATATATTACTATGACTCGTTACTGTTAAAGAACTATGCTGTGTACCTTGATTACACGAAAGTTTGGCTCCGTCCAAAACTGGTTTATTACTTGCTAATTTTTTTTTATTTTTATTTTTACTCAATTTTAAAATTAAACCTTTATTATTCAATAATTCCATTATATCCTCCTTTTATTCCTCTTATTTCTTTTAAATTATTAAATTGACCTAAACTTATCACATATTTTTCTTCTCCATTTTCTTCTATTTCTTTAACTTCTACTACATCTAGCTTTTTCATTTTTTCCCACTGTGTTTTTTTGAGTTTATTAAATTTGTTTGAGCTACCATTACCTTCTAATTTCTTTAAATGTTCCAGTATCTCTGCCTTAATCGTGATCTCTATCTTCGATGGAAGGCTATCAGGGGAATCATCTGAAATTTTTTGCCATTTCGTTATATTACCACGTGCCCAAGGTAACACTGCTGTTTTCACCATATTTTTTAAAAAAGATATTCCAATTTCACCTTGCTTTATATTGTTCTTTTCATCCAAAAACAAGATATAATCATTTACTGAGTGATAACCACTACCTGTAATAAGATTTATTGATGTAATTAATCTAAATAAACTATCATCTATTACATCTGTTTTGTTTTTCTGTTTTTCTTCCAATTCTTTTAATCTCACTTCCATTTCCTCTATTTTCTCTTTTTCTTCTGGTTTTATTAATCTTGATTTTGCTTCTTCTAGTACTGTTTTTAATTTATGCCGAATCAAATATAGCCCATCTGTCTTACTTTTCTTCCCCTCTTTTTCATAGACATTCACTATCGTTCCTATTCTTGTTTGAACTAAAGATATTAAATCAAGCTTATTATAGTAATTTATTAAAATTTCATTTGGAATTAATTCTTTTTTTTCATTCATAAATTTAGTTTCTAATCCCTTTTTAAATCCATCAACTTGCTCTCTAAGTAATCTATAATTTTCCACATATTTTTTTGCTTGTTCCCTAATTACTTTTATCTGTTCATCAGGTAATTTAACTGTAGGATATTGTATAAAATGATTGTTTTGTGAAGCTTTATATATGTTCGTTTTATTAATATCCATAAATCCAAAACTTATTACCCAAGAACCATATTCCCGTCTGACTACTGGATAAAATCCGGTTCTAGCTTGGTTTTCTATATTCTGTGAAGTTTTTTCCTCTGAGTATAGTTGATTAAAATTAGCTATGCTCAAATTACTAAAGTGCCTAGACATATCAAGTAAACCAAGATGTCTTTGATGTATTCCTATCCCCAAAGCATTAAATGTTCTTGTCTTATGTATTCCCCCGCTATACACACAGGCATATTGTGCCAAAGCTCCACCCAAACTATGACCTGTTATGTGAATGTTACAACCTTCTCCATATTCCTTTTTTATATGTTCATAAAATGAGACCGTTGCTGTCAAATGGGGATGAGACATCTTTAAAAAAGCTATTACTAGATTATTCATCATATCTTGTGAGACTAATCCCTCTGTTCCCCTGTAGGCTATTATTATATTATTTCCTTTCTTAAACGCACTTCCATTAAATCCACTACTTGTATTTACCTCTTCTTTTCCTAAATAATTTTTATATATCTTATCATGGTCGGCACTATATAGAAATTCCCAACCACTTAATTCTTTTTCATATTTAGGTTTCCTTTTTCCATATTCATCTGGCTTTTCTTCCGAATATTTCATAAATAGTCGCTTATCTGCTGCTTGATACATTTTTATTCCATTTATTTCTTCTACCTCATGGCTATCTATTAATCCCGTTGGTAAAATTTTAGCCCAAGTTTCATCTCTGTCAATTAAACTATCCACACTACCTTTGACTTTCTTTATATCTTTAGATTCTAGTTTATGCCAATCAAAATAAGCTAATTGTGCAAAATTTAAGTATACTACATCTTTCATTTTTAAACCTCCTTTGTTTTTTTATCTATTCTTTATCCATGTACTTTTTCCATTTTCAAATTTCGTATAAATAATTTCTAATGGAAAATGTTCTTTTCTCTTAAAAAAAATTGTGATCTCCACAAGATTATTCCAATCTCTAAAATACCTATACATTACACTTAATAACTTTAATTTCTCGGCTTCACTTATTGCTTCCTTTTTCTTTACTTTCTCTAATATCTCTTTTATTTCTTTATCTTCTCTAAATCCAGGAGCTATCGTTGATTCTATTTTCTCATAATCTTCTAAATAGCTTTCGTCTCTTATAAATATCTGTAACGAGGTCGTTACATTTAAATTATCAAACATATAGTTAGCTAAATCTAATGCCTTTTTTCTATATTCTAGCTCATCTATTTTCTTTATGTCTTTTACAAATACAGTCACGAAGGTTTGACGAAATCCACCTTTACTATCCAGTATCTCTTCAAGAGTTTTACCCTTATTATCCTTAGGTACTTTTGTAAATTTTTTTTTTATTGCTTCGGCTGACCCTTTACTAAAATAACCATCTGTTGTATTTTGTAGTAAAATCTTATCACCAAAAAATTTCTTGGCTTCATCTTCAAATATTTTATTTACTTCTTCTCCTGCTAAGACACTTCTATATGTTGTACCATAGACTACTATATCATCTAAATTCTCTATACCTATTTCTAAAAAACCTCTCACTCCTGCTTCTTTCATTTTCTTACTATACAACAAACCCCTATATTTTATATTCGTTGACAAGCTCCTTTCTCTATCCAATCCCCTTATAAAATAAAATTCATCATTTAACGCTTTGTTGTATCTAGCTATTACTTTACTATTATTACTACTAAATATTCCCGCTTTCGCTGGTATAAATAGTAGTAATAATAGCGTGACCTCTACTAATTTTCTTACTCCACTTTTCATAATCTTCCCTCTCCTCTTATTTTGTTTTGTTTTATTTTGTTTACAGATATATCAACTTAATTTTCCAACTTAGTATAACCATAAACAAAATATTGTGCCAAAGCTCCACCCAAACTATGACCTGTTATGTGAATGTTACAACCTTCTCCATATTCCTTTTTTATATGTTCATAAAATGAGACCGTTGCTGTCAAATGGGGATGAGACATCTTTAAAAAAGCTATTACTAGATTATTCATCATATCTTGTGAGACTAATCCCTCTGTTCCCCTGTAGGCTATTATTATATTATTTCCTTTCTTAAACGCACTTCCATTAAATCCACTACTTGTATTTACCTCTTCTTTTCCTAAATAATTTTTATATATCTTATCATGGTCGGCACTATATAGAAATTCCCAACCACTTAATTCTTTTTCATATTTAGGTTTCCTTTTTCCATATTCATCTGGCTTTTCTTCCGAATATTTCATAAATAGTCGCTTATCTGCTGCTTGATACATTTTTATTCCATTTATTTCTTCTACCTCATGGCTATCTATTAATCCCGTTGGTAAAATTTTAGTCCAAGTTTTATTATCATTAATTAAACTCTCTACATCCCCTTCAAAATTAGTTATGTCTTCAGGTTCTAGTTTATGCCAATCAAAATAAGCTAATTGTGCAAAGTTTAAGTATACTACATCTTTCATTTTTAATTCCCCCCTTTTTTAATTTATTCTTTTTCCTTTCTCATATTTTCTATAAAGTACTTTTAAAGGAAAATGTTTTTTTCTTTTCATCAACACTACCATATTAATCTCATCATCAGAGCTAAAAAACCTATACATTACACTTAGTAACTTTAATTTCTCGGCTTCACTTATTGCTTCCTT
>CAMQWJ010000012.1 GCA_947038515.1 uncultured Fusobacteriaceae bacterium | reverse complement strand
TTGTTAATGTCCTGTTTCCACTTTTTTATCTCCAAAATTTCTTTTTCAATATTTCTTGTGGACAAATAAAATAATACCATAATTTTTAAAAAACGTCAACCTCTTTTTTTCTTTATTTTATAAAAAATTTAAAAAATTTAAAATTCTAAGACTATTTTTTTATTAATTTTTTCTATCTTTCTATATTTTACCCCACTTACATCTAGCATTTTTTTTGCTGCGACATCACTTTCTGTCCCACTATATTTATCAGAAAGATATACTATTTCTTTTATTCCAGCTTGAATTATACTTTTACTACATTCATGACAAGGAAACAGTCCAACATAAATAATACAATTTTTTGTAGATGTTACAGAATTTAAAATAGCATTTAATTCTGCATGACAAACATAAGGATATTTTGTTTCCAAAAAAGCCCCTTCTTTCCCCCACGGAAACATATCATCTGGGCACCCTATTGGAAAACCATTATAACCTACTCCAATAATTTTTTTATCTCCATCCACAATGCAAGCTCCAACTTGAGTACTAGGATCTTTACTCCTCATTCCTGAAATCATAGCTATCCCCATGAAATACTCATCCCAAGATATATAGTTTTTATTTTTCATTTAGTTTTACCTCCTTATAATTATAATAAAATAAAAATGATATTACAAATGAAACTGCTGAAAAAATTGTAGTCAAATATATTCCTTTTTTTCCAACTAAATCATTATTTGAATACGTCAGTAAAAAGGGAACCACTGATACGGATATTAAAAATGCTGTTTTCAGAAAAAAACCTTGTATTCCAAAACATATCCCCTGTATATCTTCTTTACTATCTTTACTTATTCTAGTACCAATATCACTTAACATCGCTGGGGGAAATATAAAAGCTCCACCAGCAATTGCTGCACCAATCAGTCCAAATATTACAAATCCACCTTTAGCCGGTATTATTTTCCCTACAAAAAATAAAGCTACTGTCATGAATATTAAAAAACTTATATTCAAAAGCATTATTTTTCTATACCCATATTTTTTGGATACTTTTACAGTAGGATAGAAAAATAGAGCTGACATTCCAAACAAGAGTCCAGTCGCTATAGTTATTCCACCCTTCCCATAGCCCATAATGTCTTCAACATAATAATTAGTAACTGTTCTCAATGTATTAAAACCTATAAAAAAGAAAAGTTCTCCTAGTAAATAATAAATAAATGATTTATCTTTCATCACAATTTTTATAGTTGATTTAAAATTCAGCTTTGAATTTTTTCCTTGTGAATATTTTTTTTCATCAACTCCAAATATTGTAAAAATCGCTCCTAAGACTGTTATCAAACACAATACCACAACCATCATTCGGATTCCTTTAACCGTATCTCCATCCCCATAATACTTTATCAATATTCCAGGTAAAATCATGGCAATAGCACTATATATAAGCCTAAAAACTGATTGCCATGTGGAAAGTGACAATCGTTCTTCAGAAGTATTCCCAATTTCAGGTATCAAAGAATTATAAGGTCCCCCTACAACTGTATAAAAAGTAAAAAATGTACCCCCTACAACTGTTAAATATAAGAAAGTTATCATTTCGTTGCTTTGTGGCGGATAAAAAAATGCTACTGTAGCCAATACAAGAGGAATTATCCCTACAGCTATAAAAGGAATACGCCGTCCAAATCTTGTTTTTGCCCTATCAGAAAAATACCCTACCAAAGGATCTGTCACCACATCAACCATTCTAGAAATAGATAGTGCAATAGCCAATAAAGTTGGTGTTAGTACTGGAGATAATCCTGAACTTTCTGGGGGCAAATAAAAATAAATTATCCATTGAGCAAATATTTGATCTACAATTGCATAACTTACTCCAATACCATAAAAAAATTTTACTTTATTTGATAATTTCATTTTTATTCCTCCTCCTTTATTATAATAGGATTTTTCCTATCCTCATATTTACTAATCAATTTATAGATTTCACTATTTTTTTCATTAAAATCAAAATATTCTTTTTCTTCCTTAGTTAAATTTTTCTTTATATTTTTAGTACCTACAATAATAGGTATTGCTTCATCTCTTTCTTTTCTTCCCTCTTTAAGAAATTTTAAATGTTTTTGCCCCTTACTATTAAATCCCAATACTCTTATATAAGGAATTTTATATTTTATATTTTGAGTCATTTCTTTTGTTATGTTTAACAATATATGAATTAAAGTTCTTTGAATTCTTCCTATGGTATATCTTTTAGATACTAAGCTTTCAAAAAAAAATTCAAACTCACTATTCTTTTCTGCACTAACAAATAATTTATTATCAAAACCTATTTCAACATCTTGAATTTCTATCAATTTATTTTTTTGATTTAAAATTTCATATCTTATGTAGGGGTAATAGTCAGCTAATCTTACTTTCTGTTCCTTTAAAAGCGAATCATTCACAAAGTTTGGAACAGCATCTCCCACCTGTTCATCTTTAAAGATTTTTTTTCTTACTCCTGTAGCTGAGGAAATATTTTCATTAACAGTACTATCATAATAACCTGCATTTATTCGTTGGATTGTTTTAATTTCTATTTCAGGAGCCAAAATATTTCTAGCCTTTATATATTCCAGACCTAAAATATCATTGGAAGCTATTTTTTTATCTATTTTCAGCAAATTAAGTGCATTACTATAACTTGTGGGATAAGAGTAACCTTTTTTCAACTCTTCTTTCAACAATAGTTTAAATTCCTCTGTTTCACCCAAGAGGGCTATCCTCTCTAATTCCACTATATTATTGCTTTCTGATCCAAAAATAACAGTATCCACTCCTAGTTCTTTTAAAATACCAACCCCACCTAAAGCAAAAACCTCTCCACTTTGAGTGGAGTAAAAACTTGGCAATTCAACTATTAAGTCTATGCCTCCCCTTAGTGAAAATTCACTCTTTAAAAATCTATTAACGATACTAGGTTCTCCTCTTTGGACATAGTCTCCACTCATGACACCAACAACAACATCTGCCTTTGTATCTTCTTTTAATTTCTCTAGGTGGTATTTATGACCATTATGAAATGGATTGTACTCTATTATTACTCCTACTATTTTCATTTTTTTTCCTTTAGTTCATTTTATTATTTATGTACATAGTATAT
The DNA here is from genome assembly GCA_947038515.1 of uncultured Fusobacteriaceae bacterium. Classification (GTDB taxonomy): domain Bacteria; phylum Fusobacteriota; class Fusobacteriia; order Fusobacteriales; family Fusobacteriaceae; genus JAGNZR01. Next base: position 47,056 of record CAMQWJ010000012.1, on the reverse strand, counting down.
AAACCCTTTATACTTAATTCAGAGTCATATATATCAATCTCTTCTATCTCAGCACTTAAAATTTTTCCTAACCCACCTGTTGCAATAATGTAGGGATCTTTTACACATTCTTTTATTTTTTTTATAATATGCTTAATTTGTCCAGCATATCCATAAAATATTCCAGCTTGAATCCCTTCATTGGTACTTTTCCCTAGAACTGAATTCGGTGTACTAAACTTAACTTTAGGTAATTTTGCAGTGCTACCAAAAAGTGCATTTATAGACATATCTATCCCTGGTAAAATTCCACCACCAAGATATTTATTTTCTACTACAACCTCATAAGTAGTAGCAGTCCCAAAATCAAATATTATTAAATTTTTTCCGGGATATTCTTTTACTGATTGGACTATATCAATTATTCTATCAGCACCAAATTCAGAATAATTTATTCCGGGCAAAAATTCAAACCCTAGCTTTAACTCTAGACCAACTACCATAGGTTCCATATTAAAATATTTTCTTCCTAAAAATAGAAATGTCCCTATCATCCCCGGTACTACTGAAGAAATTATTATACCTGTAACTTCTTTTATTTCAAGATTATTAAATTTACTTATATTTCTTAAATAGGAAAAATACTCATCTTCTGTCATCTTCTCATTAGAGGCTACTCTAAAATTTAAAAGTAGTTCTCCTGCTTCATTTAAAAGTCCAGTCACAACATGGGTATTTCCTACATCAATAGCTAATATCATTTCCCCTCCATTCTTTCTCTCTTTTTTCAGTAATCTAATTTTTTTAATTACCTATATAATACACAAATTTTGGAAACTTCTCAAGTTTTATTCTTTTTTTTATTTTTTTTAAACTTTTTAAGACCTTCTTTCGTCAAAATAACATAATAACTTACAAAGCAATAATTTTATTATGATTTTTCTTTCATATCATTTCCTCCCCCAGTATAAATAGATATGAAAAAAGCACTCCTTTTCTTGAGAAGAGGGGTGTTTTTTATTTTATTTGAACATTTTTTTATTATTAGCTTATAGTTATAAATAAAATCAAACAATTTTAAATAATAAAAAAAGTGACTATAATTATAGTCACTTTATCTTTTTAATTAAAATATTACGTTAAATCCAACTGTTGCTTGAGGCATCCAAGTCCAGTCTTGAGCTGAAGAAGCTTCTGTTTCTCTCCAGTTTTTATATTCTGCACCTACTGACACATAAGTTTTTACGTGTTCAGTCGCTTGATAAGTTAACTCAAATGAAGGCATTGCATATAATGTATACTCATCTGAATGAGAAGCGAACCAATCTGCTGATTCTACTACTGTAGTTATTCCTATTCTCTTAGCTGATCTCTCTCCTGTAGTATAAGGATCTAATCCACCTTCAAAATTAAAGTTAAGAGCTAAAGCTCCAGATTTCCATAAGTTCTTTGTATAGTATAGGTATGCTTCTATATCCAAAACAAATTGGTCATAGTCTCCAGCAACTGTACCTTTATCTTGCCAACCTGAGTATAAATTAAACTCTGTTGTAAAACCATATCCTAAATTAAAATTAGTATAAAGATTTATTCCGAAAGTATTTACATAATCAGAATTGTTATTTCCCCAAGCATACTTATATTTAGGTGCTAAAGTCATATTAGTGTTCTTAAACCATTCTGGAGTCCAAGACATATATTCAACAAAGTTAAATCTTGCTTGATACTCAAGACCTTGTGATCTTCCCATAATTCCGTTAGGTCTATTTCCATTTGACAATATCTCATTTGCACTATCTTGGTTTCTATACTCAAGTCTACTTGTTAAGTTAACTTTTGACCCTCCAAGACTTCCGTGGTTGTAGAAATATCTAAATCTTAAATCTGCTGAATTTCCAAAATCTCCTACTCCATTCCCTGTTGTTTCTGCATTAGTTAATGAATTGTAATTTCTAACTCTGTACTCTAATTTTTGATTTGGTGTCATTTGGATGTCACCTTGAAATTGTAATCTTCCATACTCATTTGAATCATGCTCATCACTACCGTAATACTTGTAAGATAAATCTAGAGTTCCTGTTGGTCTCCAAGCAGGTATTGCATCTCTATAAACTATTCTTTCTACTATTACTGGCTCAATTACTTCTACTGGCTCAACTATAACTTCTTTTGCAGCAACTATCGTTGAAAGTGCTACTAATGATCCTAAAACTATTGCTAATTTTTTCATTTGTTCCTCCCCATAATTTAATTTAAGTTTAATCTAATCTAAAATTAGTTGATTATAAATCTTAATAAATTTATATCTAAGTATGTTATACTATTTTTTTTATAATTTGTCAATTTTTTTTAAACTTTTTTCAAACTTTTTTGTTCCCAATTTGTTTTTTATTTTTTTTTACTCAACAATATGATTTTATGATATAATAAAATTATATTAAATTCTCTAAACCAGAATAAATTTTATAGGAGGAATTTAAGTAACAGTATCCATATAACTATAATACTGTTGCTAACAAAATTATGAATAACAATGATATTTTAAGAAGATTACGGTACGCTCTTGACATTAGCGACATAAAAATGTGTCAAATTTTTGAACTTGGAAATGAGGTTATTGCTGTTGAAAAAATTAAAGATATTTTAAAGAAAGAGCATGAAGAGGAATATTTTTCTGTTTCTAATGAATCTCTAAAAAAATTCCTTGATGGTTTCATAATTTTTAAGAGAGGACCATTAGATAAAAAAAGTTCTGAAGAAGAAGTTTTCCATCCTAAAAAAAATAGTAATAATAATAACATTATTTTAAAAAAACTTAGAATAGCTCTAAATTTTCGTAGTGAAGATATGATAAAAGTTTTTAAATTAGGAGAAGTTGAAATTTCAGATTCTGAGCTTTCTGCTCTTTTCAGAAAACCAACTCATAAAAATTATCGTGAATGTGGGGATAAATATATCCGTACTTTTTTAAAAGGTTTAACTGTCCTTTATAGAAATTAATTTTTTCTATTCTAATCAATAGTAACCAGTTAAATATTAAATAATTTTTATACAAAACAAGGTTGTTAGAATATTCTAACAACCTTGTTTTATTTAGAGTTATCAATTAAATTTAAACTTGATTTCTATTATTTTTTCATGAAGTATCTTTCAAGTAATCCTAAGAAAGCTCTTCCATGTCTAGCTTCATCTTTAGCCATTTCATGAACTGTATCGTGTATAGCATCGAATCCTAACATTTTTGCTCTTTTTGCAAGTTCAAATTTCCCTGCAGTTGCTCCATATTCAGCTTCAACTCTCATAGAAAGATTTTGCTCTGTAGAATCAGAAACACATTCTCCTAATAATTCAGCAAATTTAGCTGCATGCTCTGCTTCTTCAAAAGCTATTCTTTTATAAGCTTCTCCTATTTCAGGATATCCTTCTCTATCAGCTACTCTTGACATTGCAAGATACATTCCAACTTCTGTACATTCTCCTTCAAAGTTAGCTTTTAATCCACAAATTATCTCTTCATCTCCACAAGCTTTTCCTTCTCCAACTTTATGTTCTGTTGCCCAAACTTTTGAACCATTATCTTCTACACTCTTAAATTTATCTACACCTGCTTTACATACTGGACAAACTGTAACACCTTCTAATATTACTTCTCCACATACTCCGCATACACATTTAGTCATTATTTTCCTCCTAGTTCTTCTATTAAATATAAAACGATTTCATAATTTGTAATCGTTACACTTATGAAAAAATTATACATTTTTTTTTGAAATTTGTCAATAGTTTTTTTTAATTTTTGTTTTTTAGTCATTTTAATTTTTTTTGTCTATAATTTTTTAATAGTTCTAGTTTATCTAATAGGAGTTGATGACTTTCATATGAATTTAAAAATTTTAAGTACTAGTTATACTGGAATAGAAACTTATTTAGTTGAAGTTGAAATTGATATCAGCAACGGTATGCCACACTTTACAATAATAGGACTTGGTGATACTTCAATTTATGAGAGCAGAGAAAGAGTTAAAACAGCTCTAAAAAATATTGGGTTTCCATTAAAACCTAAAAAAATAGTTATTAATTTATCCCCTGCTTCAATAAAAAAAGAGGGTTCACACTTAGATTTAGCAATTGGAATAGGTCTACTTGTTGGAATGGGTTTTCTTTCTGATCCCTTTAATATTTTAAAAAACTTTCTCATTATGGGGGAACTATCTTTAAACGGAGATATTAAATCTGTAAAAGGAATTATCGGTGCTGGTATCTTGGCTAAAGAACTAAATTTAAAAGGAATTATCGTTCCACATGATAATCTTTTAGAAGCCAGTGCAATTCCCAATATAAAAGTTATTCCTCTTAAAAATTTTAAAGATGTCATTTCACTATTAAGTGACTATAGTGATGAAGATATTGCAATTAATCCACCTCCTAAATTTATCATGCAAAAGTTTGAAACTGATTTTGCAGATGTTAAAGGACAAGAGTTTGCAAAAAGGGCACTTGAAATAGCTGCAGCTGGTGGACATAACATTCTACTTATTGGCAGTCCTGGTTCTGGTAAATCCATGCTTGCTAAAAGAGTTCCTACTATTTTACCTTTCATGACAATAGAAGAAACTATCGAGTCTACCAAAATTTATAGTGTTATGGGAACCCTATCGCCTGATACTCCATTAATAACAGCCAGACCTTTTCGCTCTCCACACCATACAGGGACCATCACTTCCATCATAGGAGGGGGACGAACTGTTAAACCAGGTGAGATTACTATGGCACACAATGGAGTGCTTTTTCTTGATGAAATGAGTGAGTTTTCACATGAAATTCTTGAAAGTTTAAGACAACCTATGGAAGATAATTGTGTTTCTATTGCTCGAACAGGTTTTAGAGTTACATTTCCTTGTAATTTCATGTTAGTTGCCGCTAGTAACCCTTGCTTTTGTGGTAATTTATTTGAACCATCTGGTGAATGTACTTGCTCTCAAAGTGATCTTAATAGATATCAAAAAAAAATTTCTGGACCTATACTAGATAGAATAGATTTATATATTGAAATCAAAAAATTAAAAGACTATGAGCTTTTAGAAGAAAAAGTTTCTGAGCCTTCTGCCGAAATAAAATTACGAGTAGAAAAGGCAAGAAAGTTTCAAAATATTCGTTTTTCTAATAAACATTTAAATAGTGATATGAGTGGTAAAGAATTAAAAAAATACTGTCCTTTATCTCTAGAAAATAAAGATTTTATGAAATTATCTATAAAGTCGTTTTCTTTATCTGGACGTAGTTTTGACAAAATACTAAAATTATCTCGAACTATAGCTGACTTAGAGGGTTCAAAGACCATTGAAAAAATACATCTTTTAGAAGCTATTTCATATCGAAAAAAAATTTTATTTTAATCATTTAATTTCTTATGTTTTTAATCATTTTCTAAATAAAAAAAAGTTAAAACACATATTACGCTGTTTTAACTTTTTCCTCTGATTTTTCTAAGTATTTTTTTAAAGATTTTTAGCTTTTTCCTTTCCATTTCTTATTCTAATTTCTTCAGCTACATAACTATTAACACATTTTTTTCCTACTGGATTTAAATACGTTGGCAGAGATTTTGCTAACACTATTGCCATAGGTATTCCAATTAAAGAACTTGCTAATAATACAATTTGAAAAACAGTACATAATACCATTATAATTCCTATAGGTAAGTATATTAACCCAACTATTAAACCATAAGTTTCCCAAAGGGGATTTTTTTTATTACTTAGCTCTGAAGATGAAATCATTTCATTTGAATATGGAGCTAATAAAAATTTTGAAAATTCAATTAATCCCAAACCAATGGGACTAGCAACAACAGTAAGAGTTAGTAAAATTCCTGTTATAAATACAAAAAAAGCTGTAACAAATCCCAAAAATGGAAAATGCCATAAAATATTTCCTAAACTTCTCATTTTTCCTCCAATATATCCTTATTTAAAATATATACTACAGATTTTATTAGTTTTTGTCAACACCTAAAATCCTAACTCCACTTCCAATAATTCTATTAGTACACTATTTCCCTTTTCTTTTTTTGTATGTTATACTATTTTATATAATTCATTATTAATTTTATATACTATTTTATTACGGAGGAATAACTATGAAATTCAAAACTTTAATTCTAACTTTTTTTGTCACAACTCTCTTATTATTTAGCCAACCAATAAAAAATTCACCAGAATTATTAACTGGAGAACTTGAAAATGGTTTGAAATACTATATTTTAGAAAATAAAAAACCTGAAAAAAGAGCTTCTCTACATCTTGTTTACGGTGTTGGTTCAACATCTGAAAATGATAATCAACAAGGAATAGCACATTTTTTAGAGCATATGGCATTTAACGGTACTAAAAATTATCCCAAAAATGATCTTATTAAATATTTACAATCTATTGGTCTCTCTTTTGGCGGTGATTTAAATGCCCATACTTCTTTTAATGAAACTGTTTATAAATTAAAAATCCCCACTAATTCAAAAGAAGATATTGAACAAGGGTTTAAAATTTTTAATGAATGGTCTCATAAAATAACAAATAATTTTCAAGATGTTGAAGATGAAAAAAATATAATTTTAGAGGAATGGCGTACTTCTCAAGGTTTAAGTGAAAGAATAGGCTTAAAAAAAAGAAAAGCTATTTTTGGTTCTTCCAGATATTTTGAAAGATTACCTATTGGAAAAGTTAAAATTATAGAAAATACAAATGCAAAAATTATAAATGATTTCTACAACACTTGGTACCAACCAAAAATAACAGGGATTGTGGCTGTTGGTGATTTTGATAACTTAGAAATAGAAAAATATATAAAAAAATATTTTTCCTCTTTAAAAAACTCTAAAAATTTTACTCCACCACAAAAATATAAAATTGGAGAGATACAAGATTCCTATACAATTTTTAGAGACAAAGAACTTACAAACTCTACTTTTGAAATTACAACATTAGGACAACAAACTCCTATTAATACTACAAAAAAATCACAAAAAGAGTTAGAAACTATTCTTTTTGAAAATATTATGAATTCACGTTTTGAATCTGCTTCATTAGCTAGTAATTATCCTCTTTTTTCTGCTCAAATGTACTCTTATCAGATAACAGACTCTGAAAAAATCATTGGACTTTCAAGCAGTCTTAAAGAAACCCATATCTTAGATGGTATTTCAGAAATTTTTAAATCAATTAAAATCTTTGCTAAATATGGACCCTCTGATTTTGAAATAAATCAGGAGATTAAAGAAATTTTATCTTCTTTAAAAATTCAATCAAACAATCAGTCTTCTATTACTCATGAGTCTTTTATGGATGAATTAAAAGACCTTTATCTCCATGGCGATGTTTTTTTAAATGCTACAGAAAAAGAAATTTTAATAAAAAAACTTGTAACTGATATTAATAAAGATAACATAAAGAAACTTGCAACAGATTTCTATAATAGTAATAGTTCTAAATTTTTATCTTATCCTGAAAAGGCTTCTTTACCAGTCTTTTCAGATATGGATATAAAAATTATAGAAAATAAAATAAAAAAATCTGATTTTTCTAACTTAAAAGAAAATTCTACATTTAAACTTAATCCCATTATTTTAAAACCTGGAAAAATATTATCAAAAGAGATTAAAAAAGATCATATATCTTATCTTCTTTCCAATGGCATTAAAGTAAAATATAAAGAGACGGCCTTTGAAAAAGATAAGATATATATCAACCTTTTTAAAGAAGAGGGAAGTTCAAATGATAGCTATACAGAATATTTAAATACTCTTTTTATGTCTTCACTAATGACTAACTCTGGAATTGGAAATCTTTCATCTTCTGAAACTATTTCTTTTATGAAAGGAAAAAACTTTGCTTTTTCACCTTATATAAGTGACTACCAGTATGGAGCATCTCTTAGTTCTGATAAAGAGTCTCTTAATATAGGGATTGATTCTTTTTTTACAGTTTTATTACACCCTAATTTTGATGGAGAACAATTTAAAAATACCTTAGATATTAATCAACAACAAATAATTAATCGTAAAGATACTCCCAATTTTATCTACAAAAAGGAGCTTTTAACACTCTTGACTAATTCTCATCCTAGAAGAATGCCATTCTCTCTAGACAGTCTAAAGAAAGTCAATGAATCATCTATTAAAGCCTTATATAAAAAGAAATTTTCAAATTATGATAATTTTAATCTTATCATAACTGGTTCAATAAATGAAAAAGAAGTTGAAGCTCTTCTCGTTAATAAAATTTCTGCTTTACCTGTCACTAAGGATAAAAAAACTAATATCATCAAGTCTTTAAATGTTGTGGCACCAAAAGGAAAAACTATAAAAACTATCTCTAAAGGTGATGATGAAAAAGCTACTGTTACTATTATTTATCCTTACTTCTCTCCCTATAACTTTAATGACAAGAAAATTCTTGATGGTTTTTCAAACATTCTAGACATTCTTCTTTTAGAAGTTATACGAGAAAAATTAGGTGGTGTCTATTCTATTAGTTCTTCAAATAACTTTAGTTACAACAATCATGGTGAAAATTATTTAACTATTAGATTTTCAACAAATCCAGAAAATGTTGAAAAAATTTCACAAAAAGTAAAAGAGACTCTCGAAATAGCTTTTAATGGAGAATATTCTAAAGATAAAATAAACAATATTCTAAATAATTATAAATTATCATATGAAAATTCTATTAAAAAAAATAATTTTTGGTACTCTTATCTTCATAGTTCTTTTTTCCCAATTAATGATTTTAAAATTATCACACCAGAATATTATAAAGAACTATTAACAACCTCTAATTTAGTTTCTACTCCTAAAAAGTATATTAATTTAGAGAATTTCTTAGAAATGCGATTATTACCTGAAAAATTTAAAAAATAATAACTTAACAAAAAGACTAGTGTCAAGAGAAACACTAGTCTTTTTATTTTTTTATCTTATTTATAAAATCCTTTTGGTTTTTCAGAAAGATTAATCATTATATTTTTAACTTGAGTATAGTGATCAAGTATCATTTTATGAGTTTCTCTTCCAATTCCTGATTTTTTATATCCTCCAAAAGGTGCTCCTGCCGGAATATGATCATATGTATTTACCCACATTCTTCCAGTTTCAATAGCTCTTGCAACTCTTAAAGCCCTATTTATATCTTGAGTCCAAACTCCTCCGCCCAGTCCATACTCATTATCATTTGCCATTTCTATTACTTCTTCTTCTGTTTTAAATTTAATAATAACAGCTACTGGTCCAAATATTTCATCTTGAGCAATATTCATATCATTTGTAACATTTGTGATTAATGTTGGTGCCATAAATGCACCTTTATCTAAACCATTTTCAGTAAGTCTATAACCACCAGTTGCAATTACTCCACCTTCAGCTACGCCTTTTTCTACTTTTTCAAGAATTTGTTTCAATTGACTTTCTGAAACTTGAGGTCCCATTTGAGTATCTTCATTCCAAGACATTCCTACTTTTACTCTTTCAAATCTTTCTACAGCTTCCTTTACAAATTTGTCATAAATATCTTCATGAACAAATACTCTAGAACCAGCACAACAAACTTGTCCTTGATTAAATAATATTCCCAATTGTAGTCCTTCCATAGCTAATTCCCAATTACAATCTGGGAAAAATATATTAGCTGATTTTCCTCCTAGTTCAAGAGTTGCTGGAATTAACTTCTTAGCTGCTGAATGAGCAATAGAATATCCCACATCTGTCGATCCTGTAAAAGCTAATTTACTTAAATTTTCATGATTTTGTAGAGCTGCTCCTGATTTTGAACCTTTTCCTGTTATTATATTTAGTACTCCTGCTGGTAGCACTCCATCAATTAATCTCATTAATTCTAAAATACTTAGTGAAGTAGTACTAGAGGGTTTAAACACACTACAATCTCCTGCTGCAATCACTGGAGCTATTTTCCATGCTGCCATTAAAAATGGAAAATTCCATGGTACAATTTGACCAACTACCCCTATTGGCTCACGTAATATTAAGCTTAAAGTATCATTGTCTAACATTTTAGAACTACCTTCTTCTGAAAGGATAACTCCTGCAAAATATCTAAAGTGTTCCACTGCAAATGGAATATCAACTGCCATTGTTTCTCTAATTGGTTTTCCATTATCAAGAGATTCAACCATTGCTAAATGTTCTGTATTTTCTTCTATAATATCTGCTATTTTAAGTAATATTCTTGCCCGTTCTTTCACATCAACATTTTTCCATGTTTTAAATGCTGCCCAAGCTGAATTAATAGCTAAATTAACATCTTCATCAGTAGCTTCTGCTATTGTAGCTAAAATACTTCCATCTGCTGGTGAAGTTGTTACAAGAGTTTTTTTATCTGAGGCTTCTCTCCATTCCCCATTAATATATAAGTCATATTTACTTTGAATAAAATCTTCTTTTCTCATTTTTTCCTCCATTATATAAAAATTTATTTAAAAAAGTTATTTCTTTCTTATATCTAGAGTATACCTTAAAAAAACACCTTTGTCAAGATAGCCCAATAAAACAAAGGTTTTTCTCGCTATCAAGGTTGTCATATTAGATATGAAGTTGCCATATATCATAACTTTTGTTCTTTTTTGACAATAAAAAAAATTTAATAGAATCCAATATAAATAGCTGATAATCTTCTAAATAAAAGTATTTAAAAAATAAAATTTAAGTTTCTATATAAAGAAGAGGTAAATAATTGTAGAATGTACCTCTTCTTTACATTTTTATCATTTTAAATTTTAGTCAATATATTTAAACAAGAGAACAATCTATAATAAATTATTCTATAAATTACTACAATAATAGAATAATTAAAAAATTAAAAAATCTTAGTCCTGTGAAATACAGGACTAAGACCTTTTTAAATTTTCATTTTTAATATCTACTTGAAAAGAAATACAATACTTTATATTTCCAGTTCCAATTTTTTCTTTCTACAAACTTTATATTTTTAACCCAAAACCTTTGAGTATATTAAATCCCTCAGCAATCGTCTCCAAATATTGCTTCTAGTCCACCTTCTAAGTTAAAAGCTTTATATCCATTAGTTCTCAATAGTTCTGTAGCTTTCAATGAAGTTGTTCCAGTAGTTGAATATATTAAAAGTGTTTGCTCTTTTTCCACTTCTTCCTCTTTAATTATTGATAAAAAACTTTCATCAAAAGGTAGTAAAATAGCCTCTTCAGTTATGGCTGGAACCTCTAAAACTTCTGCTGCCGTCCTAACATCTATAACAGTAGTTGCATCATCAACAATTAGCGCTAATGCTTCATCTTTATTTAATGATATTTTTTCCATTTTTCCTCCTAAGTATTTATTATTTTATTTTAAATAATAAAAATGGAGATCTCTAAATAGGATCTCCATTTTTAAAATAGTTTACACTAATTCAATTATTGCCATCTCTGCAGAGTCACCTTTTCTTACACTAGTTTTAATTATTCTAGTATATCCACCGTTTCTCTCAGTATATCTTGGAGCTATATCTCCAAATAATTTAGCTAGAGTCTCTTCACTTCTTAAGAATGCAAAAGCTTGTCTTCTAGAAGCTAAAGTATTTTTTTTACCTAAAGTAACCATTCTCTCAGCAAACTTTCTTAACTCTTTTGCTCTAGGTAATGTAGTTTCTATTCTTTCAGCATTAAGAAGAGAAATTGTCATATTCATTAGCATTGCTAATCTATGCTCAGTTCTTCTACCTAATTTTCTATATGATTTATTGTGATTCATTAGTTTAGTTATCCTCCTTTTTCTATGGATTAATGATTTTCTTAAGCATTAGGATTTAAAGTAAGGTCATGACCACACTCTAACATTTTTTCAAGAATTTCATTGTATGATTTTTTTCCAAGATTTTTGATTTTCATCAGATCATTAGCAGACATTTTAGACAAATGACCTAAAGTCTCTAATCCTACTTTTTTCAAGCAGTTATATGATCTTACTGTTAAATCTAATTCTTCTATTTTAACATCATCATCATTTACCTGAGCTCCAGCTCCTAATTCCAGACTTAAGTCTGTTTCATCATCTTCTGGTCTCAATTCTACTAACCTATTTCCTATTTCCAATAATGGTTCTATATGAAGTGTTAGTAGCTCAACAGCATATGATAAGGCATCATTTGTAGCGACACTTCCGTTCGTTTCTATGTCCAAAGTCAATTTATCAAAATCAGTCATTCTTCCAACCATAGTATCTTGAACTGAATAAGCTACTTTTTTTATTGGAGAATATATAGCATCAATTGCGATATATTCCACAGACCAACCTTTCTTATCTATCTCTTCTGAAACAACAAATCCTTCCCCTGTATCAACTAAAAACTCAATATTTACTTCCCTATCTGTAGTTACTGTACAAATCAACTGTTCTGGATTTATAATTTCTAATCCTGCATCTGGAATAATATCAGCTGCAGTGATTACTTTAGGTCCTTTTACAGAAAGAGACATTTTTCTTACTCCATGCTCTTCAGTTTTTACAATAACTTCTTTTGCATTTAAAATTATCTCTGTTACAGCTTCTTTTACACCTTCCATTACTGAAAATTCACTCAATACTCCATCAATACTAATACCTTTTATTGCTGCACCAGGTATAGATGATAATAGTACTCTTCTAAGTGCATTTCCTACAGTATGTCCATAACCTCTATAAAGAGGTTCTATAACATACTTAGTAGAGAACTCAGTGGATTCCACTGCTGATATATTAAAATTTCTTGCATGTTTTTCTATTTTTAACATCTAACCAACTCCTACTAACAGGGCTTACTATCTAGAATAGAATTCAACTATTAGAGCTTCATTTAAATCGAAATCTAAATCGTCTTTTGTTGGATTCTGAACAACTTTACCACTGAATGCAGCTTTATCAAGCTCTACCCAAGTTGGTACATTTGATTCTTCAACTGCAGTTTTAATAATATCTATATTTTTAGAATTCTCTAAAACTGATATTACATCTCCAGCTTTTACTCTGTAAGAAGCGATATTTACTTTTCTTCCATTTACTGAAACATGTCCGTGAGAAACTACTTGTCTAGCTTGTCTTCTAGTTTTTGCAAACCCTAGTCTATAAACTACATTTTCTAGTCTTCTCTCAAGATATTGTATCAGGTTAAGACCTGTTACCCCATCCTTTCTACTTGCTTCTTCATAAAGTTTTCTAAATTGCTTTTCCATTACATTATATATAAATTTTGCTTTTTGTTTTTCTCTTAATTGTATTGCGTACTCTGTAGGTTTCTTGTTTGCATTAGGTCTAGGCCCTCTTTTTGAAGTTTTATTAACTCCTAAAACTAGTGGGTCAAGTCCAAGTGCTCTACATTTCTTTAATACAGGCTGTCTATTTCTTGCCATCTTTCGATTATTCCTCCTTGCTTTTGATTTCAACTACCAAAATAAAAATTCTCCAAGAGTACGATTATACTCTTCTTCTCTTAGGTGGTCTACAACCATTATGTGGAACTGGAGTTATATCAGAAATTTTTGTAACTTCTAATCCTGCTGCTTGTAATGATCTTATACAAGCTTCTCTTCCTGAACCTGGTCCTTTCACCTTAACTTCAACTTTTTTCATTCCATTTTCCATAGCTATATTAGCTGCTTGTTCAGCGGCTATTTGAGCTGCAAACGGAGTACCTTTTTTAGTTCCTTTAAAACCAGAAGTTCCTCCTGATTTCCATATAACTAACTTACCTTCCATGTCAGTTATTGCAACTATTGTATTATTAAAAGTTGAGTGTATATGAGCTATTCCTGCTGGAATATTTTTTAATTTTTTCTTGACTTTAGCTACTTTTTTCTTAGCCAACTTAAATTACCTCCTTACCTATTATTTCTTATTACTTACCTTTTCAACTATCTTTTGATAGCTTTTTTAGGTCCTTTTCTTGTTCTTGCATTAGTCTTAGACTTTTGTCCTCTTACTGGTAAATTCATTTTATGTCTTAGTCCTCTATAACACTTAATATCTAATAATCTCTTGATACTTAGTCTTACATCTTTTCTAAGATCTCCCTCTACCTTAACACCTTCAATAAGAGTTCTGATTTTATTAAGTTCTTCCTCAGTCAAATCCTTTACTCTTGTATCAAAGTTAACACCAGCTTCTGTTAAAATTTTAATAGAAGTTGGTCTTCCAATCCCATAAATATAAGTTAAAGATATCTCTACTCTCTTATTTCTTGGGACATCTACTCCTGCTATTCTAGCCAAAATTACTTCCTCCTCTTTTCCAAAAATTTTTGATTTATAATGTTGATTAATTTATCAACAAAATACTTTCCTCGATATGCCTGACAAACAGAATAGGCCCTACGGCACTAACATATCTTTACAGTGTTTATTTCCAAGAAAAAACACTCGATAGTTTTCACTATCTTTGCTTGGTGCTCTGTGCTACAAAATTATCCTTGTACTTGCTTGTGCTTAGGGTTGTCACAGATTACTCTGATTTTCCCATGTCTTTTGATAACCTTGCACTTGTCACAGATCGGTTTGATAGACGTTCTTACTTTCATTTACTGCCTCCTCCGTGTAACAAAGTTAATTCTTCTTCCTGTAGACTATTCTCCCTCTACTTAAATCATAAGGAGAAATTTGTACAGTTACTCCATCTCCTGGTAAAATTTTGATATAATTCATTCTCATTTTACCTGAAATGTGCCCTAAAATGGTATGGCCGTTTTCTAACTCTACCATAAACATAGCGTTTGGTAAAGATTCAACTATTATACCCTCTAGTTCAACTACATCCTTCTTTGACATTATTACCTCCTATCAACAAGAATTACAGGTTATTTTACCATAAAAAATAAAGTTTGTCTATTATTTTTTATAAAGCTCATATAGTCTTTTTTCATTCACAAATTAAATAATTTAATTGTCTTATTTATAGACTCTTAATCTCTTAATCTATTTGACTCAAAACTATAGTTTTACCATCAACAATTGCTATAGAATGTTCACAATGAGCTGAACGTTTCCCATCTTTTGTTCTTACTGTCCAACCGTCGTTTCTATCTAAAACTACATTATGAGTCCCTACATTTATCATGGGTTCTATTGCTATTACCATTCCTTCTTCTAGCTTTATTCCTCGTCCTTTTCTACCAAAATTTGGTACACAAGGATCTTCATGCATTGCTTTTCCAACCCCATGTCCTGAATAGTCTCGAACTACAGAAAAGCCTTGACTTTCAACATAAGTCTGAATAGCATGACCTATATCCCCTATTCTCGTTCCCAGTGTTGCAGTAGCGATTCCTACTTTCAATGCTTCTTCCACAACTTTAATTATTCTTTCACTTTCCTCATCTATTTTTCCAACTGGAAAAGTCTTAGCAGCATCTCCAAAATATCCATTAAGATTTGTAACTACGTCAACACTTACTATATCACCTTCATTTAATATGATTTTTTCTGTAGGAATCCCATGAACAACCATCTCATTTATTGATATACAAGAACCTGCTGGATAAGGATTATTTGGCCCCCCTACTCCAATAGTAGCTGGGATTGCTCCCTGACTTATTACATATTTTTCAATTATATCATTTAGGTCCAACGTTGAAATACCCGGTTTTATATATTGAGGTAATATCTCTGTATATAATCTTGCAATTATTTGATTAGCCTCTTTTATTTTTACAATTTCCTCTTTACTTTTTAGAATTATCATTATATCAACTACTCTAATACTCTAACGATTTGATTTTTAACTTCTTCTAATCCTGCCATTCCATCTATTTCTACAAGTATATTTTTTTCTTTATAGAAATCAAATAATGGTGCTGTTTGCTTATGATATGCTTCTAGTCTACTTACTACTGTTTCTGCATTATCATCTTTTCTTAATATTAATTCAGTTCCACATATATCACACTTCCCTTCTACTTTAGGTTGATTAAAAGTTATATGATAAGAAGTTCCATCATTTGGACAAACTCTTCTTCCTGTAATTCTTTCTAGTATTGCACTATCTGGAACATTCAAAGAAATAACTTTATCTAGTTTAATTCCTAATTCTTTCATTATAACTTCTAAAGCTTCAGCTTGTGGTATCGTTCTTGGAAATCCATCTAAAATAAAACCTTTTTTACAATCATCTTGCTTTAATCTCTCTTTTATTATCCCAATAATTATATCATCAGAAACTAATTGTCCTAAATCCATAACTTTCTTAGCTTCTAATCCTAAAGGGCTTTTTTCTGCTATTGCACTTCTCAATATATCTCCAGTTGAAATTTGAGGTATATTATACTTTTCCATTATTGGTTTTGCTTGTGTTCCTTTTCCTGATCCTGGTGCTCCAAACAACATTATATTCATTTTTGTTTTGTATGGTTAATAATTCTTATTTTCCATACCCTCCTTTTTTATTATTTTTTATTAATAAATTATACTTCAAAAGTACTTAAAAGTCAAAAAGATAGTGCAATTTTATAAAAATAAAAGTGCTAGTACTTTTCGTACTAACACTTTTATTTTTATATTCTTTGACTAACTATTGGGAGTATGTCGACTTTTCAACTTTCCTGTTTTATCATAGTAAGACCAGACTTTTTTAGGAGTACCATATGAAAAATAGCCTTTTATATAGGGGTTACCATTTTCATGAAAAATAAGATAAGTTCCATGATCTTTTCCATCCAAATAATTATTTTCAATTATTTTAGTGCCATCCTCTAAATATATAGTAAATTTCCCTGATAATCTTCCATTTTTCCAATTTTCTATTGACTTCAAATTTCCATTTTTATAAAAATGTAATTTTCTCCCATTAAGAATATTATCCTGTTCTTTGCTGTCTAATCCACTATCTAATCCTTGAGGAAATATAGATATACTCAACATAAAAATTAAAACAATAAATATTTTTTTCATAGTTCTCCTTAAAATAATAAAAAGGCAGACTTATGTCTACCTTAAATTATCCAAAAATTATAGTGCGTTAACTCTTGCAGCTAGTCTTGCTTTCTTTCTTGAAGCTGTATTAGCTTTTAGTACACCTTTAGAAACAGCCTTGTCTAACTCTTTATAAACTACTGACAATGCAGAAGTTGATAATTCAACATTTGTATCTTCAATAGCAACTAAAACCTTTTTTACCATAGTTTTAATTCTTGATTTAACTGCTACATTTCTTTCTCTGTTTCTTTCTGCAACTATTATTCTTTTCTTTGATGATGCTGTATGTGCCATTATAAATTCCTCCTAAAACATATTAATTATTCTTTATGATAACATATAAAATACAATATGTCAATCTAACTTAAATTATAATATAAAATTTCTTATTCTAATACCCACAAATCCTATTTCTGCTTATTTTTTCTCATTCTTAAAGATAAGAAAAGAGAAAAATAAGATGGAAATAGCAATATTGCCATAGTTAATATATATATATACAAATGATTTTCAATATTAAAATTAGAGTATATCAATGATGATAAATGTGAAATTATTAATAGTGGATCCACAAGAAAAATTTGTGGAATCTTAAAAAAATAATTAAAAAAAACACAATTTAAATAGAAAGGTAGTAAAATCAAAAAAATATTTTTTATAAATCTAAACATCATATTCTCCTAGAGCTATAAAAACACTTGGTCCTGTCATAAAAATATCATCTTTTATTCCTATCTTTAAATCTCCTAAAAAGTGTGAAACAGTAACTTCTTTTTCTAGTAATTCAAAGCGATTCCCCACTATGACAGAGGCACAAGATCCTGTTCCACAAGCCAAAGTTAAACCTACTCCTCTTTCAAAAGTTTTAATTTTTATATGGTTTTTAGAAATTATTTCTACAAAATTAACATTTGTTTCTTCTGGAAAAAGAGCAGTATCATTGAATATAGGTCCAAGTTTTTCTGCTAACTCATCAGAAACTTTATCCACAAAAACAACAGTATGAGCTGTCCCCATAAATAATGAAGTGAAAAGATAAGATTTTCCTTCTATTTCAAGAGTTCTATTAACTATTTCATTTTCTGATATTGCAGGGATAGAATCAGGTGAAAAATTAGGTTTCCCCATATTTACTTTTACCCAAAACTTTCCATCTATCATTGTAGTTTCCATTATTAAAGTTCCAGCTGAAGTATTGATTTCAAAATTATCTTCTAAAATCAATTTATTTCTTTTTAAATAATAAGCCATACATCTAATTCCATTTCCACACATGGTATCAGTAGTTCCATCACAATTAAAAAAATTCATTCTAGGAATTTCACCATCAAAGGAAATCACAATAAGTCCATCTGCACCAATTCCAGTTTTTCTATCACAAACTTTTATTGCTAACTCGCTATAATTAGTCGTTTCCACCTCTTTTGCATTAAGAATAATAAAGTCATTTCCTAAACCATGATATTTTTGAAATTTCATCCACACCCTCCTCTAAAAACATTTAAATTATTATAACATAAAACAATATTTATTTATAGTGAAATACTAAATAGCTCTTTTTTCAAATATTCTTCCTTTTTTTATCATATAAATTGCTTTTATTTTTTCAAAAAAAAAATATGTTACTTTAAATCTAAAAAAGATTAAAATAACATATCTTACTATACTTTATACTATTAAATTTAAAATATTTTCTAAAAATCACTTAAACTTATAAAAATTTTTTCAATATTTTCTTTGTTTCTAACCTATTTTTAAAGCCATAATTTTCACTTCTTTTTATTTGATCTTTTTTCATATAACATTTTTCATGTATCAATTGTAAAATATGAAGTGAATCAAGTCCACCTAACTCCATACTTCCTCTACATGACCCACAATATGAAATTATGTGTTCTTGAGTAGCATCAGTTATTCTTCTATCCACAATTTTTTTATATAAATCTGGATTAATACAACTTAACATTCCCCCAACACCACAACACCTTGTATTTTCTCTTATATTTTTCATTTCTTCTACTTCATAACCAAGCTCTTTTAATATCCATCTCACACTATCGTGATGAGAAGATACATTTCTAGTTGGACATGAGTCATGAATATTAAAAATAACATCAGAATTTTTTCCAATCTCCTTTTGATTTTCCGGGACTCCTATCTTTTCTTTCATTAGGTCCCAATATGAAATTACTTTTTTTCCTAAATATTTTTCATATGTATTAAAACAAGAGGGACATAAAGTAACTATAATATCAGCATCCAATTTTTCGATTTCTTCTTGTACTCGAGAATATCTTTCTTCAAACAAAGCTGTTTCTCCTATTATTTCAGTAGGTCTTGCACAGCATTGTAAAATAGCTGCTACATTTTCATCTCCTAAAACTTTTTTCATATGTTGTAATGTATCACCTATTGCTTTTGGCATAGAAGCTGAAACAGTACAGCCTGGTATTAGCACATACTTAGTTTTTTTAATCTTTTCTGGAACTGTTATAGAATATTTTTTACTGCACTCTAACTCTTGTCCATCATCTAACCCCATATGTTCTTCAAAAGGAGATAAACCATCATTAGACTTAACATATTCTTTTCTCATCTCTTTAAAATTATCTTCCAGCCTTAAATCATGAGGGCATTTTATTGTACATTGTGTACATTCATTGCAAGAATATGCTATATTTTTTTCTATATTTTCATATCCTTCCCCCAAATATTTCTCAAATAATTTTTTAGGTGAAGTTGTAAATTCTGGTAACATTAAACATTCTTTCATACAGAGCTTACATTCACACTCTAAACATCTATTTGATTCTTTCAAAGCTTGTTCTTTTGAAAATGTAAGTTCAACTTCTTTAAAATTATTTTTTCTTTCTTCTATTAGAATTGTAAAACTTTTATTCCTATTAATTTTTTCAGGTAAATCCCACTCAAAAGGAAGATATTTTTTAGGAATATAGAGGTTTGTACTTGCTATGCCTCCCTCCTCTTCTAATTTTCTTCCTTTTTTCAAATCTATTTTTTTTAAAAATCTATCTACTGTTTTTGCTGCCCGTTGACCTGTTGCCATAGCCTGAATCACTATACATGAATTTGAACAATCTCCTGCAAAGAAAACATTTTTTTCATAGTTGGACTGAAGAGTTAATTCATCAAAATTAAATCCTTTTTCCTCGCCTTTCCTCAATAAGTTATTTTTATCTATTGAAAAATCTATCTTTTGACCAATAGCAAATATTAAAGTGTCAATATCCACTTTTTTTTCTATCGTTTCATCAAATTGCGGATTAAAACAACCATTCTCATCAAATAGTTTTATACATTTTTTAATTGTGATAGATTTTATTCTTCCTATTAAATCTTTTTCTATTCTTTTTATTCCTGAGGATAAAATAAATTCAACCCCTTCCTCTAAGGCATTTTCAATTTCAGAGTTACTTGCAGTTAAGGAAGCAATATCTTTTTCCAAGGCTAACAAATAAGATTTTTTAACTTTTTTTAACCTTATAGCTGTTCTGGCACAATCCATTGCTACATCTCCGCCACCTATAGTTATAGCATTTTCTCCCATCTCTTTAAAATCTCTAGTTTGTGAAACCTCTTTCAGAAAATCTACAGCTGAGAATATTCCCTTTGAGCCTACATTTTCCAATGCATTATCTATATATCCTATTTGCTTCCCAATAGCTATAATAACAGCATCAAAGCTTGATTGTAATTCTTCAATAGAAATATCTTTTCCTATTTGGACTCCTAATTTAATTATTACACCTAATTTTTCTATTATAGAAAACTCTGAATCAACTATTTCATTTGGAAGTCTATATTCTGGAATTCCAACTCTTAACATTCCACCAATTTCTTTTTCTTTTTCGAAAATAGTAACCAAATAGCCTTTCCTAGTTAAGTCAATTGCTGCTTGAACTCCTGCTGGTCCTGCTCCAACAATTCCAACTTTTTTTCCATTTAATTCTAATTTTGATAGATCCCATTTCTCAGGGGAATCAAAATTATCTGCAACATACCTTTTTAAATTAGCAATAGAAAGAGATTTATCCTCATCTCCTCGTCTACAAGCATTTTCACAAGGGTGAGCACATACTCTACCAAGAATTCTTGGTATAAATAATTTTTCACGGATAACTTCTAAAGACTCTTCTTCTTTTCCTTCTCTAATTAGTCTTATATATTTTTTTACATCTGTATTCATAGGACAACTTGTTTGGCAAGCCTCGGTTGCTTCTCCCATACATTTTTCTACTATCTCTTTCATATTATCAATTGTTTTATTATTTAACATTTTATTTCTCACTTGCCTTTTTTATTTTTTTCATTTTAATTTTATCAATAATTTCTCCAATATCCACAGCAAAAATAAATACTCCTAAAATAATTACCAGTCCACAAACCATTAAATATGTTGTAATTGGTGTTCCTAAAATTAAAAAACTGAAAATTATTGCCCAGAATGCTGCCGTACTATTAAGAGCTGTTCCCATTGCAGCACCAATATGATCTACTGCCTTATACCAAGACAAATAAGTAATCGCTCCTAAAATAGCTATCCCTGCAAAATAAAAAATTTCATATGACTTAATTAGTTTTCCAACTGTTCCATAACCACTAACAAAAGGTATTACAATTAGTGCATAACACACAAAAGATGTTAAGTATCGGAGTGTCAAAAATTGTTGAGGAGTCGACTTGATATTGTCTTCATTTTTTATTTTTTTCATAGCATATCCAACTATAACTCCTTCCAATGCCCAACCTAGAACAGCCAAGCAAGTAAAAGCTATCCCTTTATAGAAATGAGGATATTCAGCAATATTAACTTTTGAGTATCCTAAAGCTACAGATCCTAATAAACTTATACCTATTCCAAACATCGCTCGCTTTGATATTTTTTCTTTTAAAATAAAGTAAGATAAAATTGCCCCTACCCCAGGATAAATAACAGAAATACTAGAGGCATATGCAGGAGCTGCATATTTTATCCCCATAACATATCCACTCATTCCTATTGGAGCCCCAACTAGTGCAGCAAGACAAATAGCTTTTCCTTTTTTTGTTTTTAATAACTGAAAAGCTCCTATTAGTTCTTTCTTAAAAAACATAGCCAACACTAGCCAAAAAAAACAAAAACTATCATGTAAAAATGCTGAAACTAGAACTCCAGATGGTGAGTTTCTTAATATTTCAGTTTGCCCTACAAGTCCCATTAAAACAGTATCTAATCCCCATGCAAAACCTACAAGTCCTCCAAATAATAATCCTTTTTTTAACTTTGATTCCATATAAACTCCTTTTTTTTATTTCTTTTAATATAACATTAATATTTACGTAAAGTCAATATTAATGCGAAACATATAAAAAAAAGCATAAAAAATGCTCTTTTTTGACTTTTTATTAATCTTTCCATTAATTTTTTTTTAATTTAATGATATTCTTAGTTATCAATACAATTTTTTTTTCTTTCTTACAAAATATTCTAAATTTATTCCAAATATATAGATTTCCTTCTGTTACTAATTTATTTTCATCTATATATTCAAGTATTTTTTTAAAGAGTTCATCCTGTTTTTCAATTCCTTCTCTTGAATAAACTACAAGATATTCACCTTTTGGAATTTCATAATTATAATCTTTATTTTTATTTGATAAATAAAAATCATATTGACTATAATTTTTATCAAATAAATTTTTTTCATTTAAACAATAAATTTTTTCTTCCTTTATATCATAATCTTCATTATTCCAAATTTTTTCAACCTTATTATCTCTTTTAATTTCTAACTTTTCATTAGTTTTAAAAAAATACTCTGCTTCTAACTCTTGAATCTCCATTGAAATATTATTAATATTCAGTTTTTTTATTATTTCCATTTCTTCCAATATTTTTTTATTTTGCCATATTAAATACTCTATTTCTCTTTGATTTTCTTTTATTCTTATTTCAAACAACTCTTTTTTTTGATTACAACATCTATCGCCCATAAAGTCTTCTATTTCTTTTAAACTACACCCTTTATTCTTTAATTCATCTAAATAAACTAATTTTTCTATAGCTTTTTTATCATAACTTCTATTTCCACGCCCTGTTTGAATCGACTCTATAATTCCTATTTCTTCATAGTATCTTAACGTCCTAGTTGTCAATCCCATACTTTTTGTTACTTCTCTGATAGATATCTTATCTCTCATAAGGACTCCTATTTTTAACGATTAAATTTTATTTTTATTCTCCATTTTTATTTTTTACTATCCATAAATAATTTTATTGCAGTATAAGCAATTACTATTATTATTAACCAAGATAATATATTTAAAGGTAGTGCTTTTACTACATAAGCTGCAATAACTACCCCAATAACTCCTGTTATAGTAATAATTAAAGTTGCTTTTTTATTATAGGCATTTTCTTTCATAAATTTAATGCTGGCAAAGGGCATTAGAAATGCACAAGACCCCATCATAATGGGAAATGCTGCTAATGGACTTAATCCTAAAGCATATACTAGGGCCATACAGGGTGCGTATAGCCCTATTCCCAATGTCATTAAAGCTCCTAAAATAAAGTTTCCTACTATTGCAATACCTAATTTTATTCCTGTGAGTCCTATCTCTTTTCCACCCTCAGATAAAACACCTATTTTTCCAGCTAACATAATAACTACCACTCCTGTCAGAGCTAAAGCCATCCCAGCCTGAATTTTCTTTTCATTCCATTTGGATACGACACCTGCTCCAATTACTGCTCCTAAAGTTGCTGCAACAAGCATTGACACCAGTGTTAAAGAATCTACTTTTACTTCTTTTATAAAGATTAGAGCTTCGACTATTATAGGAATACACATGGCAGTATTCAAAGTTCCAGGTATAATTCTATCTTTTACTAATTTAAATTCTTTAAATAGTGCTGTCATTGGTGCAAATCCACCAATCCCCAGTGTATCGATAAAACATACAAAAGATCCTATTAAGGAAAAACTAAGTATTGATCCCTCTTTTTCAATTTTTTCATTTTTGATAGAAAGAATATAATCTTTCAAAAATACTATTAAAAATATAGTTCCACCTAAAACCAGCCCTATTAATAATAGTGTCACCAAATTCCTTTCTAACATATCAATCATTCTTTCTTAATCACTCCTCTACTCTTGTACTTTTGATTATACAATATTATGCTCTTGAAGTTATTTCATACATAACTGCATTACAAATAGCTGCTCCTATATTACTTCCACCTTTTCGTCCTTTTGCTACAATACATGATACTCCTGATTCAATTATAATTTCTTTTGATTCAACAACATTAACAAATCCTACTGGAACAGCAACAATAAGTGCTGGAATATATGACTTCTCTTTTATTGCTTCATTCAGTCTTAAAAGAGCTGTTGGTGCATTTCCCACTACAAATATTAATGGTTTGTTCATTTTTATAGCTTTTTCTACTGCCACTATTGACCTTGTAACACCACGTTCTTTCGCCTCTTTCGCAACATCTTCATCTCCAATAAAGCAGTGTACTTCTATTCCTAATTGCTTTAATGCCATTTTATTTATTCCAGCCTTTCCCATCTGAGTATCTGTAACAATATCTATTCCGTTTTTCATGGCACTTTTCATTATCTCAACAGCATTCTCACTAAAATACAGATTATCAGCATATTCAAAGTCTGCTGAAGTATGAATACATCTTTTTATTACATTTTCATGTTCTTGTAATATTTTTTTATCTCCTAAAATTTCTGTTATCATCTCAAAACTCTTCTTTTCAATTTCCTGTGGTTTAATAATATTTAGTTTCAAAATATTCTCCTTATCGTCAAATAAAATAATTTTTTTTATTCTTTTCCAAAACTCTAACAATTTTATTTTCTTCAATTATTATAGCTTATTTTCTTTAATTATTATAGTTTATTTTTAAATACCTTTTTCTAGAATCTCATAAATTGCTTTCATATCAAGTGATTTTCTAAGCTCCCTTGCTAAAATAACATACTGACTCTCTTTAAATTCATCATTATTAAATGTTTTTAAATCTGAAATATCTAGACCTTTCTTCTTTAATAATTCTTCTATTATAATTTTACTTATATTTTCTTTATCAAAAATCCCATGAAAATATGTACCATAAATATTTCCTTTATTTACTATATTTTCATTCGTATCTGTTATACCCATATGTATTTCATAAGCTGAATATTTTTCATTAGAAAGTCTTTTAAATATCCCATCAACATTTGATAAGTTTCCTTCTACTTGAGTTCTAATTTTTTTAGCTTCAAATATAGTAGAGTAATCAATAAGACCCAATCCTGACATTTCTCCACCATGTTCTACATTATCTGGATCTGACAATGTTTTTCCTAACATTTGATAACCTCCACAAATACCAAAAATAGGATTTCCACTATTTGCATATTTTAGAATTTTAGCTTCTAACCCTTTTTCTCTTATCCATAATAGGTCTGCCATGGTATTTTTAGTTCCTGGTATTATAATCATATCAGGATTTCCAAATTCTCCTACTGATTTTATATATCTTACTCCTACACCTTCAATATAACTAAATGGATTAAAATCTGTAAAATTAGATATTCGTGGCAATCCAATAACACCTATATCTATTATTTTATCTCTCTTTTCATCTGTTAAGCTTCCAGATAAGCTATCCTCGTCATCTATTTCTACATCTAAATGTGGAATAACTCCAATTGTTGGAACATTTATAATATTTTCTAACATTCTTAAACCTGGTTCTAAAAGAGAAACATCTCCTCTAAACTTATTTATCAGTGTCCCTTTCACCATTAATTTTTCATCTTCATCAAGAAGTAACATTGTTCCAGCTAGAGCTGCAAAAACTCCACCTCTCTCTATGTCACCAGCTATTAATACTGGAGCTTTCGCTATTTTAGCCATTCCCATATTAACTATATCATTTTCTTTTAAGTTTATTTCACAAGGACTTCCTGCCCCTTCTATAACTATTATATCAAACTCTTCTGCTAAACTCTCATAAGCTTTTTTTATCTCTGGAATTAATTCATGCTTTGTTGCAAAATAATCCTTTGCTAACATAGTTCCCTTTACTTCTCCATGTAAAATTACTTGAGAACCCTTATCACTTGTTGGCTTCAATAAAATAGGATTCATTCTTACATCTGGTCGAATTCCACAAGCTTCTGCTTGAACTGCTTGAGCTCTACCCATTTCCAATCCATCATCTGTTATAAATGAATTTAGTGCCATATTCTGTGATTTAAAAGGAGCTACCTTATATCCATCTTCTTTAAATATTCTACATAATCCTGCTGTTAATAAACTTTTTCCTGCATTAGATGTTGTACCTTGTATCATAATTGCTTTAGCCATTTGATCCTCCTCCCAACTTCATCTTATTCTTTGAGTTATTTCTCTCAACACTTTTATCAACGTCACATTATCTTCTTGACTTTTAACAGCTATACGATAGTATCCTTTTTCTAGCCCTATATAGTTAGAACAATCTCTAATTAATATTGAATATTCTTTTGTCTTTTCATCTAAATTTTCAATGTTGCTATAAAAAAATATATAATTAGCCTTTGAGTCAAAAAGTTTAAATCCCATATCTTTCAAATTAGAAACTAGGTATTTTCGACTTTCATCATTTTGTTTTTTACTCTCCTCTAAATACTCTTTTTCTTTTAATGCAGCAACTCCTGCTTTCATTCCAACAGTTGAAACACTCCAAGGTTGCAGAGTATTTTCGATAATTTTATTAAATTCTAAATTACTTGATAAGCAATATCCCACTCTTAAACCTGCCATTGCATAATTTTTAGTAAATGCCTTAAGTATTACAACCTGTAAATTTTCTTTTAAATAGGGAATCAAGGTATATTTTTCTCCCTCTACTAGAAAATCATTAAAGCATTCATCTACAACTAATAATATGTTTTTCTTTTTAGCCTCTTCTGCTATTTTAATCATTAAATTTTTTTCAATAACATGTCCTGTTGGATTGTTTGGATTACATATAAAAATCATATGGATATCTTCTTCTAATTTCTCTAAAATTGTTGAAGTCAACATGTAATTATCTTTTTCCAATAAAACATGATATTTTATTTCACACTCTACTACATTTAAAGCGATTTCATATTCTGAAAATGTTGGAACGACTATTAATGCCTTTTTAGGTTTTTTAGCCAAGACTACTCTAAAAATTATATCGGCTGCACCATTTCCACAAACAACGTAACTTTTTGGTATATTATGGTACTCTTCTAAAGCAATTTTTAATTCTCTACAATTTGGATCTGGGTATTTTGAATACTCGTCTATATTGTCAATAATAGCATTTTTAACTGACAAAGGTAACCCTTTTGGATTTACATTTGAAGAAAAATCTATCATTTCTTTATTATCATATTTATAAATATCTCCACCATGTCCATATTCTTTCATTTTAATATCACCATACCTATTCTCGCTCCTAATAAAATTATAAGCGTTATTTTTCCTGCCATATACATTATTTTATTTATAATGATGATATCGTCAGGTAATATCTCCCTTTTTTTATCCCCTATTGTCTTTTTCTTAACAACTTGTCCAAAATATGTACTGTCTCCCCCTAATTGGACACCTAAAATTCCAGCACATACTGATTCTGTTTTTCCACTATTTGGGCTAGAGTGGTTATTTTTATCTCGACAATATATTTTGTAACCATTTTTATAATCAAGTTTTAGAAAAAAAGCTGAAATTAACATACTATATGCTGAAAATATTGCTGGAATATAATTTAAAATATCATCTACTCTTGCTGAAACTTTTCCAAAATTAAAATATTTCTCATTTTTATAACCAACCATTGAATCCAAAGTATTCACTGCCTTGTATAAGAAGCCTAAAGGTGCTCCTCCAATTATCATAAAGATCAAGGGAGCCACTACACCATCACAAGTATTTTCTGCCACTGTCTCCACTGTGGCTTTTGTAATTTGAACCTCTGTTAATTCAGTTGTATCTCTCCCAACAATCCAAGAAAGATATTTTCGTGCTTCCTTTATATCCTTTTTTATAAGGGGGTAATATACCTTCATACTCTCGTCACAAAGGGAACGACTTGCTAAAATTTGATAACAGAAAAAAGTTTGGACAACCATTTTTAAATAATAATTTATCTCCCCTAATTGATATAAAATAAAAAAAGGAATAATAAAAGATAGTGACACTACACTTATACAAAGAACAAATCCTCCCATTAACTCTCCTACTCTTGTCCTTGGGAATATTTTTCTTATTATTTTTTCAAACTTAGATATTGTAATCCCTATCAATGTTATAGGATGTGGCCACCTTCTTGGATCTCCAAATATTAAATCTAATATATATCCTAACCCAACACTTATTGCATAATCCAATATTCTCATCTCCATCATATTCTTTTCATTCTTTATTATTTTTCAACTCATTTTTTTATTTAATTTTCAATTTTTTATCTCTTTAATATCCATTATTTTTCTTTCTTTACTATAGTATTTAAAGTCATACCCTTCTAAATTTTCAACTTGCCATCTATAAAAGCTTTCACTTTTATCAACAAATTTATGTAAAATACTCATAATAGTGCCACCATGACATATTATTGCTATTTTTTTTATGTTATTTTCCAGGCACTCTCTTATTATATCTTTAAAGCAAAGTTGACATCTTTTTTCAAATTCTACTCTTGATTCTCCATTGGGGATCTTTTCTTCTCCATTGTTTTCTAACCATTTTATATAATTAGAGTCATTTTTTAATTCCTCATAGTTTTTTCCTTCAAAATCTCCAAAATCACATTCCTTTAAATCTTCTTTTATTTTTAACTTGGTTTCTAAGGGATATATTATTTTAGCTGTTTCTAAACATCTTTTTAATGGACTTGAAAAAACTTTCTCTACAAGTGGATATTTTTTTATATCAATTTTTTCTATAAATTCTGGCTTCAAACTTTCATCAGTTGAACCTATATATGCTTTCCTTGTATTCCCTTCAGTTTTCCCATGTCTAATTATTACAACTTCAATCATTATCAGATCCTTAATTAATTTATTTTATTATTGTTACTATACCACAATAAACTCTCTCAACTGTATATGATTCTTTAGCTATTTCGCAACAAACTCTTCCCACAGCTTCAACATATCTTCTTTCTTGTAATTCCATAGGGACAATACCACAATTAACTTCATCACATACTATTATATATTCAGTTTTAGTTTCTAAAATTTTTTTTATTTCTTCCATTGGATTTTTTTTATCTAACAAAATTTTTTTTATCCAATTATTTAATTTATATATGATTTTAGTATCAAAAGTATCGCTTATCTCCTCACTTTTATACCCGAGTGATAACAAATATTCATATTTCCCTGAATTTTTTCCGCCTATTATTAATTTTTTTATTAGTTTACTCATAGAATAACACCCATATTTCTTTCCACAACTCCACAAATTACAACTATAAGCATAATCATTATTTCATAAATTTGAAGAAAATATCCTGCTAAATCTCCTGTTATTCCACCAAATTCTTTATAACATATTCTTTTATACCAATAAAACCATAATAAACTCATAACCAATACAACTATACCTATTCCCAAGTTATAATACAAAATTGATAAAAAAAGAAAACTTATTATAATAAAAAGTAGCTTTTTTACACTGCTTTTATCTGCATTATCTTGAAATATATAGGCTAAACCTGAGTTTTTTGCAGTTTTAAAAGTTGTTATTGAATATGCTGACAATGCCCTTGAAATCATATACCCTATAATAATTACTGGTATACTATTAGGAGTTCTATAAAATTGTCCTGCTATACCAAATGCTAACAATAAATAGATTACACAGAGTAATACTCCAAAAGCACCTACATTAGGGTCTTTTAATATTTCTAACTTTCTCTCCATGGGCTGTCTTGAACTTAAACCATCTATTGTATCTATAAATCCATCCATATGAATCCCACCACTTATTAAAATAGGAATCACAACCATAACAGCGGCAAAAAGAAACTCACTAATATTATATTGGATTGCTATTAATATCCATAAATAGACTCCAGCCCCTATAATAGCTCCCACCATTGGGAAAAATATCAGTGCATATTTCATACTATTTTTATCCCATTCTACTTCAACCATTGGAATAATAGAATACATTGAAAATGCCATTATACAGCTCTTTATCAAACATTCTAACATTTTTTTTATTGAACTTAACACAGATCTTCTCCTTTGTGGTAAATAGGAATTCCTGCTACCACCTCTATTACAAGTTCAGCTTCTACAGCAATTTTTCTATTTATTTCACCTATTTTTTTCTGATATTCAATAACCTCTTTTGAATATGTATTTCCATCAAAATTAATATCATTTGAAATAATTATAGTATTTTTTGACTTTAACAATATTTTTTTTATTCCATTTAAAATATCATCAACCACATTTTCTGAAACTGTATTCTCTGAAAACATTTCATTAGCCAAAATATTAGAAATACATTCTACAAGTATTACATCACATTCTCTACTTTTTTCTATATTTATATTGGTAAAATCTTTATAAATTTCATATGTTTCAAATTCTTTTTTCTTTCGCATTTCTCTATGTTTTTTTATTCTATCAAGACTTTCTTGTCCAAAAGGTTTCATAGTTGCAATATATAATTTTTCTTTTCCCAACTTTAAAGCTAAATTTTCTCCAAATTCAGATTTTCCGCTTCCAGAACCTCCTAAAATTAATATTAACATTGTCTTTCTCCATTATTTTTATTGTTTTATCACTATTTAACTAAGTTTAGCATACTCTTCTATTCCAGACTCTAAAAATCCAATAGATTTTTTATATACCTCCAGATTCATATCTATACCACCAAGAGCTACCATAGCTCCTGTTCCCTCTCCTAAACACATTCCTGCCACAACCGTTGGCTTCAGTCCCAACTCATCTAGTACATATTTCCCTGCAGGTTCATTTGATTTATGAGAAGCAATCATATATTCTTTTGTCATTGGTGAAATTCTATATGCAATAAGAGCGGCTACCCCAGATATAAAACCATCTAATAATATAGGGAGTCCTGCTTTTGCCCCACCCAAAAATATTCCTACAAGTCCTGCTATATCCAGTCCTCCAACTTTACTCAAAACATCTATTACATCTTTTGAATCAGGTTTATTTATCTCTATTGCTTTTTTTATTGCATTTATTTTTCTATTTAATCCGGCTCCATTTAATCCGGCTCCTATCCCTGTTACTTCCTCTACTTTTTTATTTAGTAACACTGATGCTAGGGCAGAACTTGAGGTTGTATTTCCTATTCCCATTTCTCCCGTTGCAATAATTTCATATCCTTGTTTTTTTAAATCTAATGCTAAGTTTATTCCAACTTCTATTGCTAGTATCGTTTCTTTTCTAGTCATACTAGGCTCTTTACTCATATTTTTTGTTCCATTCATTATTTTTTTATTTAACAATCCTGTAATATTTAATTCTTCTTTAATCCCTATATCTACAGGTATCACATCAACATTAATATATTTTGCCATTGTACAAACTGTCGTCGTTCCATTAGTTAAATTTTTAGCCACTATACTGGTTACACTGCTGTCAACTTGACTAACACCCTCCTCAACAACACCGTTATCTCCACACATAACAACCAAACATCTTTTTTTTAAGGATACATTTCTATTCTTTTGCATCCCAGCTATTCTAGTAATTATTTTTTCAAACTCACCCAAACTATTCAAAGGTTTTACTATTGCATCCCACTGTTCTTTTGATTCTAACATAGATTTTTCACATAAAGGCAGTATTCCCACAATCGCTTCTTCTAATTTCATTTTTTTATCTCCTTGCATTTATAGATAAAATTCTTTGCAAACTGTATATTTCCCCAAAAATGAATATGTGGATATCCACCTATAATATTATCTTTCATATGTATACATTCCCATTTTTTACCACTTGTCTTTTGGGCTAAAAAGATATTTCCATTATCTGTACTATCACTATAATGAAATTCATGTGCTTTTATAGTTTCATCTTTTTTACAAAATATATTATCTTTTTGAGCTATTAGTTCAATATATCCAAATCTAACTAACTTTTCTCCCATTGATACTTTTGAATTTATAAGTCCTACCATGGGAAGCTCTTTTTTCAATTGTTCTTCATTATTTTTTACTTCTAGTGAGTTACAAAGGTACATATATCCTCCACATTCACCATATATAATTGTTCCTTTCTTACTAGATTCTCTTATACTTTCTATCATTGTTACATTTTTTTTCAACAATTCCCCATACTCTTCAGGATAGCCACCACCAAATATTATTCCACTTAAATTTTCTGGTATTTTTTCATCTTTTAAAGGTGAAAAATATACAAGTTCAGCCCCTAACTCTTTCAAGAGTTCAATATTATCTTCATAGTAGAAAGAAAAAGCATTGTCTGATGCAATTCCTATTCTTACACTATTTTTTTCTATAATCTCTTCAATTTTTATCTCTTGAAAATCTACTGGAACAGTTTTATGTCCCAACTCTATAATTTTTTTCAAATCAATATTTTTTTCACAAGCTTCTGCTAATATATCCATTTTAACCTGAATATCTTCAATTTCATTTGCTGTTATTAATCCTAAATGTCTACTTTTAAACTCTACATCTTTAAGGGGAGGTAAAAATCCAAAAACTTCAATTTTAAGTTCTTCTTCTATAGCTTTTTTAAATATAGAATACATTCCCTCACTTATATTATTTAAAATTACACCTTTAATATTATTTTTTTTAAAATTTAAATATCCTGATATCTCTGCTAATATAGAAATACTTTTCCCTCGTCCATTAACGATTAATATTTCTGGAGTCTCTGTTACCAATGCTAAATGATTCGAAGAATATTCATCACTCATTCCAAGACCATCATACATTCCCATAACTCCTTCAATTATTGAGAAATCTGACTTTTCACTATTTTTATTTAAAAGATACTTTACTGAATTTTCTCCACACATAAATAAATCCAAATTTCTAGAGTGGGTTCCGATTACCTTACTATGAAACATTGGATCTATATAATCTGGACCACACTTAAAACTTGATAAGGTTAAGCCTTTATTTTTAAGTGCTTTTAATATCCCACATGTTATTGTTGTTTTTCCAGAATTACTTCCTGTCCCTACAATCATTACTCTTGGTATATTTTTAATTGTTTTCATTGGTTTCTCCAGAGTTTAATTCTCCTGTAATAATATAGATAGGATTTTCACTTTTCATCATACTATACCCTGCTATTTTTTCAACATTAGATACATTTATACAAGATATACTTGTCATAAATCCTAACTTTTCCAAACATATCATAGCTTCATTTAACGTTTCAAGTGCAATTGATGTTATCACTATTTTAATCTTTTTATTATTTTCTACTAACTTCTCTATTATTTTATTTAGATTTCCTTTACTACCCCCAATAAAAGCTTTATCTATTTTAGGTAATTTTTCAAATCCATCTGGAGCCAGCCCCTTTATTATCTCTATATTATAAGCTTTTAGTTTTTCACGATTTTCTTTTATTAATTCTAAAGCAACATCATTTTGTTCTATTCCATAAACCATTCCCTCATATGCTCTTCTAGCTAATTCAATGGTAACAGCTCCGGTACCTGCTCCAACATCAAGAATTTTATCTGTTGGTTTTACTTCCATCATGGAAATTGCCAGAGTCCTAATTGAAGATTTTGTCATAGGAACTTTACCTCTAATAAAATCTGCATCAAATATTTTTTTATGACAATCTATATAATCCCTGTTTTCTATTAACATTACAGATAAATTTCCAAATTCCATTTCAAGCATATTTTCTATTGTGTCCGTTACTATTCTTTCATTTTCATCAGAAAGATTTTCTCCAACAGTAATAGTAATATTTTTTAATCCAACTCTATAAAGGTCTTTTATAACATCCCCAGCTTTATATTCTCCACCTGTTAAAACAAAAACTCTAGGATTATATGATACAAATGGAATCACTTTATTTTCTCGCCCATGAATGCTTATCACTTTAATATCAGAATAAGTTGTTTTTAAAGCAGAAGTCAGATATTGTAGGCTACTTATACCATTAATAAATTCCAACTCAAACTCTTCTAAATCTCTCTTTAAAAGTTTTGATATACTAAAAAAACCTATATCACCAGTTGCTAGGATTACAACATTACTATTTTTATATTTATCTTTATTCTCAATAATAAATTTTGAAATCTCTCCTATTTCCTGACAAATCATATTTTTGTTTAAATGACCTAATTTTTCAAATATTCTCTTTGTTGTAAGAATTAAATCAGCTTTATCTATTTTTTCTTTACTTATATCTGTTAAATATTTTTCAGAACCTAATCCTGCACCAATAATAGCTATTTTCATTTTTTACCTCCTACAAAAAAGCATTTTCTATCTAAAAATTAACTAATTAATATAGTTTCTATAATTTCATCACATGAATACCCTATTCCATCTTCAGGTCGATCTATAACCACTACTTTCACTCCACACTGGACACTAGCTTCAATTTTTTCTTTAAAACCACCTGCTAATCCTGTATTTTTACTTACTAGGTATTCACATTTATATTGGTTTAAAAATCCAATATTTAATTCTTTAGAAAATGGTCCCTGCATTCCAATTATATTACTACTTTTTATTCCTAATTCTTTACATTGCTCCATTATTTTACTGTCTGGTAAGACTCTTACAACTAACCTATCTTTATAATCAGGAATTTTACAATATAAAGGTAATTCTTTACTTCCAGTTGTATTTAATATTTTTCCTTTTGTACCTGATAACCATACCACTGCTTCCTCGGTATTTTTTACTCTTTTTATTATTTTATTATTGTTTTTATCTGTTAAATTATTTAATTCATCTAAGTTCTCATCTCTTAATACTCTATAATATTGAGTCTTTGTTTCTTCTGAGGCTAATTTTATATTTTTAGTCACTTCTTCAGCATAGGGGTGTGTTCCATCTATGACAAGAGTAATTTTTTCCTCAATTATTAATTTTATTATTTCTTTTTCAGATAATCTACCACTTTTTATTTTCACTGAATTCAATACTGGCATCACTTCACGTCCATACTCAGTTGCAACACAGACCGATCCTGAGATATTATTTTTATCCATAAATTCAGCTATTTTTCTACCTTCAAAAGTACCTGAAAAAAGTAAAACTTTCTTATTTTTCATTTATATTCCTTTATATCCTCTAGGTGTTACTAGTTTTCCATTTATAACTTTAGTTTCACTATTTCCAACAAAAACAGTTGTAAACATATCAATTTCTTGATCTTTTAATTCCTTCAATTTACATATTTTACTAATTTCTCCATCTCTACCTATATTCCGTACGTATCCACAAGGAGTATCTTCAGATTTATGCTTCATCATTATATTACATGCTTTTTCTAAGTAATCATGTCTTTTTTTACTTTTTGGATTATACAAACACACTACAAAATCTGCTTCTGCTGATAAAAGTAGTCTTTTTTCTATTTTTTCCCAAGGAGTTAATAAATCACTCAAAGAAATAACAGAAAAATCATGTATTAATGGAGCACCCAATACTGCTGCTCCACTACAAGCTGCTGTTATTCCAGAAACAACTACTATTTCTAATTTTGGATAATCTTTTGCCATTTCATAAATTATTCCAGCCATTCCATAAACTCCCGCATCTCCACTACAGACCATAGAAACTGTTTTTCCAGATAATGCACAATCAATAGCTTGCTTACATCTATCTGCTTCTTTAGTCATTCCTGTTGAGATAACCTCTTTTTCATCAGTTATTAAGTGTCTTATTAACTCCACATAAACATCATAACCAACAATAACATTACTCTCTTGTATTGCCTCTTTCCCTTGTGGTGTCATATATCTATCGTTTCCTGGTCCCAATCCAACTACATATAATTTCATATTTCCTCCATTTTTTTATTCATCATTATTTTTTTTATAATCACACCATTTTCTATATTCTAAAATATACTTATCTATTATTATATCTATCTCCTTAAGTTGTTCTCTATGACTTTCTTTTATTTCCTCCGCTGAAATATTATCAATGTCATAAAGTTCTACCCCGTCCAACTCTTTTATACTTGTTTCAATGTCTCTTGGCAATGCTAAGTCTATCCATAATTTTGGATAATTTTTTAAATTCAATATTTCATCTTTTTCACAAGTATAATGAGGACTCAAAGTTGCACTTATAACAGCATCAACCTTTTCTATTGCCTCATATCTTTTTGCATAATCAACAGCAATTATTCCATAACTTGCAGTTAAAGAACCTGAAGTATACTGTCTTAATGTATTTAGAGTTTCATAGCCATTTTTTTGAAGCACTTCTGCCATAAGTTTTCCAATTTCTCCATTTCCTATAACTAATACTTTTTGGATAGAGTCCTTTTCCTCTAAAATATTTAATGCCTTATATACAACTGAGGCTTCTCTTGTGCTTAATCTTAAAGTTGATTTTATTTTTTTTCCTGCTGTTACTGCATTTCTAAATAAAACTTCTAGATAACTATCTGTAGTCCCAAATTCACGTGCCATTACTATAGCATTTTTTACTTGGGTAATTATTTGATCTTCACCCCAAATTTGTGATTTAACCCCACAAGCCAAATGTGATAGATGTCGTAAAACTTCTTCATTTTCTTTTGTATAATAAGGAATTTGCTTTCCCTCTACTTTTATTTTTAATAACCCACATAATATCTCAAAAGGATTACATTTGTACGTAGCTTTACAAGATAAATATATTTCGGTTCTATTACAAGTGGATATAATTACAGTCCCCAATATATTTTCATTCTCTATAATTTCACTATATGCCAATTCTATCATTGATTTAGTAAAGGAAAATTTTTCTCTCTCTTCAATATTGGCTAGAGTATAATCTAATCCTGCCATTAAAATCTTCAAAATTTACACCCCCAGTAATTTCTGGCAATAGCAAGTGTCATTCCATTTTTAGAATTTTTTTTAGCTATTAACTCTCCACTACTTTTTAATATACAACTTCTTTCACAAACATTATCAACACCTGTTATGGATTTTACAAATTCTGAACCTGTAAAATCTCCCTCTACTTCATTAAGTTCATCTTTTGTATAAAAAACTATTTCAAGATTATATTTTTTAGCAAACTCAAGCAATCCTTCTTCATCTTTTTTCAAATCAATAGTTGCAATTCCTACTATAGATTTTAATGATATCTTCTTTTTATCCAATTCTTCTAAAATAAATTTTTCTAACTCTACTGCCTTTGTTCCCCGTTTACAACCAATTCCTAAAGTTATAACTTGTGGAATTATATTAATCGTATTTTTAAAAGGAAATAAATTTGGATTTAAAGATACACATATTCCATTTTCAATTCTACTTTCTGGACTATCTATTTTTATTATTTCATTTGGTAGCTTTCCTATAATTTCAAAATCACTATAAAAACCTATTAATTCATCTCTTAAAACAGCACTTGAAATATATTTTATTTTTGATATATCCTCTATTTTACAATTATTCTTTTTACTCCAAAGATCTACTGCAAATTTTTCATTAAGGTCTGTAGCAGTTGTGATTATTGGAGTAGCATTAATTTTTTCAGATATTTCTATTGAAAGTTCATTGCTTCCACCTATATGTCCTGATAAAATTGGAATTACATATTTCCCTAATTCATCCATTACCAAAACTCCCGGATCAACATCTTTTCCTTTCAAAAGAGTACTTATTAATCTTGTTGCTATTCCTGCAGCACCTATGAAAATTATTGCATCACACTGATAAAATACTTTTTCCAACCATTTTTTTATTTGATTCTTCTCTAAGTCAAAAACTATAAACTCATAATTAAACTTTGTAATAATCCTATTTTGTAGCAATGCCCCTTTTGGGGTAAAGGAGAGTATTGCTACTTTCATCTCTGAATACCTTCTCTAAATTCGTGGGTAAACTCTGGGTCATATAATTTTGAACGATCATATTTATCCCCTAAGAAGCCACCTACAAAAATTAATGCCATTTTATTTATTCCATTTTCTCTTGCTGCTTCTCCTAAATTTTTAACTGTTGTTCTAATTATTTTTTCATCATCCCAAGTTGCTTTGTAGACTATAGCAGCTTTTGAATCTGCTGAATACCCACCCTCTATAAGTCTTTTTGAAAGCTCCTCTATCATAGTAGAAGTCAAAAATATTGCCATTGTTGCACCATGACTTGCTAATTTTGAAATTGATTCTTTCTCTGGAACTGGTGTTCTTCCTTCCATTCTAGTTAAAATAACTGTTTGTGTTACTCCTGGAAGAGTAAACTCTGCTTTAAGAGATGAAGCAGCTCCTATAAAAGAACTTACTCCTGGTGTAACTTTATAAGACATTTCATGTGTGTCTAATATATCCATTTGTTCTCTTATTGCACCATATATAGATGGATCTCCTGTATGAAGTCTAACTATTTTTTTACCTTCTTTTTCTCCTTTAACCATGACTTCTATCACTTCTTCAAGAGTCATACTAGCACTATTATATATTTCGCAACTCTCTTTTCTATACTCTAAAAGTCCTGGATTAACCAGTGAACCTGCATAAATTATTATATCTGCCTCACTCAATTGTTTTTGTCCTCTTACTGTTATTAAATCTACTGCTCCTGGTCCTGCTCCAACAAAGTTAATCATTTTACACTTCCTTTCTAATTTTTATTTTTTATAATCTTATATATTTATTTTTTTTCCCCATCTTTCACTAATAAAATTGAAAAATAACTAGCATTTTCCTCTATCAATTCTATTTTTTTATATACTTTTTCATTTTCCATAGAAGCACATTCAACCATCATTGCTTCTTTGTTTCCTGAACTCAATATTTTATCTTTTACACTATAAATACTTTTTCCTGATTTCATTAATATTTTATTTCCTTTTAGTGCAAGTGATTCATCAATATCATCATAAGATGCAGGGATAATATGTAAAACTTCTCCACCTTCACAAAGAGAAGTATTTAAACTTGCTGCAACAGCACAAAACGAAGGAATTCCCGGTATAAGAACTGTTTTGTATCCTCTTTCAGTCAGTCTTTTATGAACATACATTGTACTGCTATAAATTGATGGATCTCCAAGTGTTAAAAAAGATACTGTTTTTCCACTTTTTAAGAGTTCTTCAATTGTTTCTGTTGCATTTTCATGACTTTGATATAGTAATTCTTTATCTCTTGTCATGGGCATATCACACTCAATTATTTTTTTATCTCCCAAATACTCTTTTGCTATTTTAAAAGCAATATTTTCTGTTGCTCCACTCTTTGGTAGCACTATTATATCACTTTTTTTTATAGTTTCAACAGATTTAATAGTCATAAGTGATGGATCTCCAGGTCCTACTCCAACACTATAAAAAGTTCCATATTTAGAATTCAAATTCTCTATTCCCTCTTTTTTCATCATTTTTTTTGGTAAATTTCATTTTCTTAAAACTTACCTCCCCTCCCTTTTAATTTTATTTAAATAACTCCACAAATTGTAGAGCATTTTTACTTTTTTCTTCGGTCTTATCATTCAGTAAAAATAGGATTACTTCTATCTCTACTTCTCCTTTTACCCTGTAATTTAAATGATATTTTATCTTTTCAACAATATTTTTAAATATTTGTTCTTTTAATCCCGTTTTTTCTATTATTTCCACTGCTGCCTCTGTTGTTACACACTCCATTATTTCTTTCATAGACTCTACAGAACCTCCGCAAAGACCTGTGTGAAGTGCTAATAATTCCATTCTACAATCTGCTACAAGAGAATGCGTATTCATTATTCCACCTGCAAGTTTAACTAATTTACCAAGATGCCCAACAATTAATATTTTTTTATATTTTTTATAGACAATATAGTCCAATGTTTCACCCATATAATTTGAACATTTTATCCCTTTTTCAATATCAATCCCTAGTCTATTAAGACAATAGTCTCTTCCATAATTTCCAGGTGTTATTAATATATTTTCATTGTTTTCATTTTCTTTATACTTATCTATCAAAATTTTCACTGTATCCACCAAAGCTTTTTCACTCATTGGCTCCACTATTCCTGTAGTTCCTAAAATTGAAATTCCACCAATTATACCCAATCTTGGATTAAATGTTTTTTCTGATATTTTTTCTCCTTCAGGTACTGATAGTTTTACCTCTATCCCTTCAGTATAGTTATTCTCTCTACATATTCTTTCAAGATTTGTTATTATCATTTTTTTAGGAACTGGATTAATCGCTGGTTCACCTATTTCACTCTTCAATCCTTTTGTGGTTACTATTCCTATTCCAATACCTGTTGTTAACTTTATTCCGGTTTCATAAAACTTACTTTCCCCGATTATTTTTATTCCATCTGTTACATCAGGGTCATCTCCTGCATCTTTTATGGTTGAACAAGTTACAGTATTCTTTTCTATTTTTATATCATCAATAAAAAATACAACTTCTTCTCCATTTGGTAGATTAATTGTAACATTTTTAATCTCTTCTTGGGTGAGAAGCATTTGAGTTGCTGCAGAAAGCACAGCTGTTGCACAACTTCCAGTTGTATAACCAAACCTTAGAACCTTTCCATTTTTTACAACTGTTTCTTTATTTTTACTTTCTAATTTATTTTTATCTTTATTTATTTCCACTTCATAACCTCTTTAAGTGTTTGTCTTGCAGTTCTAACTGTTCCTGCTCCCTTATCAACTGGAATTCCATCTTTACAATTTAACATTTCCATTAAATGAGCTATTCTTGAAATTCTTAATCCATTTCTTCTTAATTTTTCAGGTTTTAAAAATAGTTCTCTTGGAGTTCCTTCCTCAACCTTTTCCCCTTTATTGAAAATATAAGCATAATCACAATATAATGGTACAATATCTATATCGTGAGTTGAAATCACTATACTTGTTCCTCTCTCTTCTTTTATTTTTAATAATAATTTCAGTATTTCAGTCACACCTTGTGGATCTAGTCCAGCAGTTGGTTCATCTAATATGATTACTTCTGGATTCATTATTAAAACTCCAGCTATAGCAACCCTTTTTTTCTGTCCAAAACTTAAAGAGTGAGTTGGTCTATCTAACAACTCTAATACCCCTGTTTCATTTGCTATTCTCTTCACCATTTCAGAAACTTCATCATTTGAATAGTTCATATTTAAAGCACCAAATGCTATATCATTTCTTACATTTTCAGAAAAAAGCTGATCGTTAGGGTCTTGAAATATTATCCCCACTTTTTTTCTAAGTTCTTTCATTCCATTTTTATCATATTTTACAATTTTACCATCATAATACACTTCTCCAGTTTTTGGAGTTAAAACTCCATTTAAATTTAGAAAAAGAGTAGATTTTCCAGCTCCATTACCACCTAATATCGCAGTAACTAAACCTTTTTTTATTTTCATATTTATATTTTTCAAAGCACTTGTATTATCTTCATAGGAGTAGCACAAGTCTTTTGTTTCTAATATATTCATAATCTACTCCTTTTCATGTTCTTCACTTTATTTTTCCCTCTAATATTTTTACTATTAAGAGTCCACAACTTAGAAAAAAACTAGCAACATATAGTTTTTTAGTTTCATACTTTTTATCTAAGCTTTTCAATTCTCCATCATATCCCCTAGACTCTAAAGCTGAATAAATTCTATTTCCTTTAAGAAAAGTTTTTAAAAATAATGTTCCACATAATTCACCTAAAGATTTAATATTTCTATAAAAGCTTGTATCTCCTAACCTAGCTCTTCTAGCAATATTCATTCTATTGGCCTCTTCTATAATAACAAAAATATATCTATACATTAGTTCCATCAAAGATATTATTAGTTTTGGTATTTTTAAATCTCGTAATCCCTTTAATAAATCACACATTGTTGTATTTAGTATTATAAAATACATACAACTTATGCTTCCTAGAGATTTTAAAATTATACCTCCACCCTGAATTAAGGATTTTTTTGTTATTCCATATTTACTCCCAAATATATCTATCCCAAAAAACATTTTAGATCCATTCAATTCTTCTCTTACTATCACAATCATTATTGTTCCTAAAAGCAAAAAAACTATTGGAATAGATAGTTTTTTTATATAATCACAGATAGAAATTTTAGAATTAGTTATAGTTATAATTCCCATTATAACTATAACTATACTGCTTACCCACATTGAATTAAGGATTAAGCATATACATAACACTGACATTCCAAATATTATCTTTTCTTTAGGTTCTGTATTAAATAATTTTGATGAATAAGAAAATTGATTCATCTTAAACATTTTTATTTTCTGTTTTTTTATGTCGCTCTATCATTTGTCCTAAAATAAAACCAACTATTCCTGCTCCTATTGCTGCTTGTAGAGCAAACAATAAAGATTCTACTTCTCCACTTGGTAACTCAATTACTGAATTAAACCACGGCTTATAATTTGGTGCAATTTCTCCTATTGCATCCATAGCAATTCCATCTGCTCCAGAAAACTCTGCTCCACTTAAAAAAATCAAAGGCAATACTCCTATTATTATAACCAAGATTATCAAAATTATATTAGTTTTTAGTATTTTCATTTTTTTTATGATATAAACATAATTGTTTTATACCATTTCCTCCTCTTTTATTTTATCGTTTCAATTTAAATTACTGATAATTTTTTAAGTTCAATCCCACTATATTTTCTTAAAACATTAAATACTACCACTGTTAGCAATCCTTCTGATATTGCCAGTGGTATTTGTGTCAATGCAAAAATCGATAAAAATTTTAAAAGTGAAACGGTTATACTCCCATCTGTTGGATAAGCCATGGCTAACTGTCCAGATGTTACAATATATGTGGCCATATTCCCTATTGAAGCTGCTAAAAATACTCCTACTGATATATTCCAATCATTTTTTTTCCATATCATATATATTGTGTATGATACTATAGGACCAACAATTCCCATGGAAAATACATTTGCACCCAATGTTGTTATTCCACCATGTGCTAGTAAGACTGCTTGAAATAACAATATAATTGCACTAACTATTGACATTATTAAAGGTCCAAATATTATTGCTCCCAATCCTACACCAGTTGGATGTGAACAACTTCCTGTAACTGATGGTATTTTTAAAGATGAAAGTACAAATGCAAAAGCTCCACACAATGCTAGTAAAACCAATGCTTTAGGTTCTATCTCTATTTTCTTTTTGATTTGTAGAAACCCTAAGATTAAAAATGGTGCTGCTACTACAAACCAGAACAATGCCCAACTTGGTGCTAAAAATCCTTCCATAATATGCATAGCAAAACTTTGCTTAGATATTCCTAAAATTAAAAATGCCATAATAAACAGTTTACTAATCATTAATTTCCTCCCAATATAGTCAAAAATATAAAAATCCCCTAAATTATAGTCTAAACTATAATAGGAGATCCATGACAATTGCTTTATTATACTTAAGCATCATAAATACAACAAACATCTGTCTCCACGCAGTTTTGTTTTTTCTTATAGGCAGGTCTCCTGACTTATATCTCTACATAAATTTTTCCCTTCCCAATAGTTCCTCTATCAGTGGTCATTAAAAATTTACTCCATATTTACAGTAGCGGGACTGTGTAGGATTCTCACCTAACTTCCCTTTTAATTCTATAAATTTCTTTATAAAAACCCATATTCTATTTAAATAATATCTTATTTTATGTTAAAAGTCAATTGAATTCTATGATTAGTTCGCTATCCTTAATCATAGAATTTACACTTTAATAAATCTATCTTAAAAATAAAAAAGAACAAAATAAAGTTTAGATTACCTTTCCTCATTTTTTATTTAATAACTAAAGGGCTGTATGATAAAAGAACGATAGGAAATAACCAATCGAAAATGGTCATATTCATTGTATCAAATTTAGGCGAGTTTAGGAAGAAAATCCTTATAAACAGGCACAAAACAGCTTAAACTCCACCTATTTATTATGCAACACAACAATTATGATTGTCGGAAGGAGGTATTATGAATACTAAGCTGACTATCCTCTATGAAAGATTGAGTAGAGAGGACGAGCGAGAAAATGAAAGCATATCAATCGAAAACCAAAAGGCGTTTTTAGAAGATTATGCGACCACTTAACGAAAAAGGTGAGTTTGGGGCGAAGTGCAAAAAAGAATATGTGCTTGACGATAAAGGCGAAAAAATCAAACTTGCAAGTGGTGCTTTTAAATCATTCAAAGTTGATAGCACAGATTGGAACAACAAAGAAAATACCGAGGTTTGGAGAAATGATTGGACAAATATATATAATCGTCTTTTAGATGAAAATGGTATCACTGAACGTATCGACCACCGAAGTTATGAAAGACAAGGAATTGAAAAAATCCCATCTATCCATCTAGGTGTTGCCTGTTCTCAAATGGAGCAAAAAGGAATACCTACCGAGCGTGGGA
Source organism: uncultured Fusobacteriaceae bacterium (assembly GCA_947038515.1). Lineage (GTDB taxonomy): Bacteria > Fusobacteriota > Fusobacteriia > Fusobacteriales > Fusobacteriaceae > JAGNZR01. Next base: position 2,544 of record CAMQWJ010000012.1, on the reverse strand, counting down.
ATATTAACCGACAAATAGCCGAAGATAACAAACTGCTCAACGCAACAAGGGCGAGAATTTCAAGGCTTATGAAGTGGATAAAAGACGAAAAAATAACACTGGTTCACTTCTTAAATCTGATGAAAAAGAAAGTGTTTTACAAAAGTTAGCAATGCAATATGCTCCTATCCCAACTACCCAAAGTGGCAAGATTAAAAATCTAAAAACACAAGCTAAGGTTGTCAATTTCCTGCTGGCTAATAACATTGATAGTATCGAGGTTCTATATGACAAATTGTCTAGTATGAACAAAGAATTTTACGATATACAAATCAATATCAAAAATGCCAATAATCAATTAAGCCTTTTAAACAATCACATTGTAGTGTATGCCGATTACACAAAAAACAAGGGCATATTAAAAAAATATCGCTCACTTACAGGCAAGAAACAAGACCAATTCTATGATAATAATGTATTCGCTATTACTGATATACTAAAAGCCGAGAAAACTCTCAGAGGTTGGAAAGAAAATGGCTTGAAATTCACTCCTAAGTTATGGCAAGAGAACAAATCAACGATTGAAAATTACATCGCTAAAGAAAATCTAAAGCTATCAACTTTGCGTGGGGAAATTTCCAGTGCCGAGAATATCCGCAAGCGAGTTGAGTTGATGACAGCAGAGCAGAATGCTAAAACAAAAAATAAGCAAGCCGAAATATAAAATTCACATATTTTAGCTTGAATTATGGAATTGATTGTTGTATAGTAATAGGTAGGATTATTTTAGTAATTACGAAAAACAAAGAATATGGTGCAATGCCATAAAGATTATATAATATATGGAGGAGTATATGAAAACAATAGGATTAATAGGTGGTATGAGCTGGGAAAGTACAACTTCTTACTATAGAATAATCAACGAAACAATAAAAGAACAATTAGGTGGACTTCATTCTGCTAAAATTTTACTATACAGTGTAGATTTTGCAGAAATAGAAGAATGTCAAGCAAATGGAAACTGGGATAAAAGCGCCAAAATATTATCAGATATTGCAAAGTGTTTAGAAGTAGCAGGTGCAGACAATATTGTTATATGCACTAACACTATGCATAAAGTCGCACCACAAATTGAAAAGGAAATTAATATTCCCATTATTCATATTGCACAGGTTACTGCTAATGCAATCAATGAACTTGGTCTTAAAAAGATAGTATTGCTTGGAACAAAATACACTATGACACAAGATTTTTACAAGCAAAAATTGATTGATAGTGGAATAGAGGTATTTATACCAAAAGATGAAGATATTGAAATTGTAAATGATATTATTTATTATGAATTATGCTTGGGTAAAATCAATAGTAAATCAAAAGATAAATTAATAGAAATTATCGAATATTTAAAATCTGAAGGTGCGCAGGGCATTATTTTAGGTTGTACGGAAATCGGTTTATTGATTTCTCAAGATGATACAGATTTGCCTGTATTTGATACTACAGAAATTCATGCAAGACAGGTTGCCTTATTAGCAATAAGTCAATAAAATATGCAAAACAACCATTGCACGCAAGTCCCCATATTCCCTAGCAACCAAGTAAAATAAAACTAAATACGCACAACGTAAGCACTTATCGACTAAAATCGGTAAGTGCTTACGTTGTGTGTCCTTGAAAGGAGTTAAATATTGGAAAACAAAAAACTAGCAACTACCCCAACATTCACACAAAAAATCGGCAACACAAATTATGTGGGCAATATTCACTTTAGCGAAACAAGCAAAGAAACCTTGACAGCCAAGGTGGAAAGGCTGATTTTAAGCGACTTACAGAGTAAAAAAACAGTAAATATTTCCCCATTTTTAAAAAGTTCTTCTTGACAAAAACCCTGAGGGATTTATTCTAGGAACCCACTCCTTTTAATTAATATTTCTAATTAACTTTTTTTAATAATTTACCATTTTTATAATTTCCTTCCTCCTCTAACTTTCCATTGTCATAATAAAACTTAGATACTCCTTCTTGTTCGCCATTCTTATAATTTTCTTCACTCTCTAATTTACCAGTTTCAGAATAATACTTAGACACTCCTTCTTGTTTTCCTTTTTTATAATTTTCTTCCATCCTTAACTTGCCAGTGGTATAATAATATCTAGTTACTCCTTCTTCTTTTCCATTTTTATAGTTTAAATATTCCCCTAACTGACCATTGTCATAATACCATTTAAATACTCCTTCTTTTTCCCCTTTTTTATAACTTTCTTCAACCTTTAATTGACCATTGTAATGATAAGAGTTAGCTACTCCTTCTAATTTACCATTTTTATAATTTTCTTCAGTCCTTAGCTTACCAGTTTCATAATAAGATTTAGTTATTCCTTCTCGTTTTCCATTTTTATAATTTAATTCCCACTTTAACTCACCAGTAGCATAATAATATTTAGCTACTCCTTCTACTTTTCCATTTTTATAATTTGCTTCCTGCTCTAATTTACCAGTGGTATAATAATATTTAGCTATTCCTTCTACTTTTCCATTTTTATAATTTAATTCCCACTTTAACTC
>CAMQWJ010000011.1 GCA_947038515.1 uncultured Fusobacteriaceae bacterium | reverse complement strand
AACTCTTTAAATTTCATAAGATACCATTTACAATATTATTAGCTTTTATCATTACATCATTACATTCTTTTATTAATTTTTGGTATTCTTCCCATACTGTCATTTCAGGAAGTAAATTATATATTTCTCTTAATCTAAGTTTTGTTGTTCTTAATCTTTTCTTAGTTTCTTCTCCTAAATTACCATCAACAATCATAAATATTATTTTTCCTTCTTTAACACAAATATATTCACTATCAATAGCAATTCTTTCAATTATTCTAATATCTTTTTTCATTTTTTCATCACTCCTTAATATCCAACACAAAATATGGTTTTAATCCTGCACATGTATTTCTATATTTAAGTGAAAAACCTTTTTCTAAAACTACATATCCTAATGTTTCCATACCACCATCATTAAAAAATATTTCTGTAAAATTTTTATTTGCTACCATTTTTTTTATAACTTCTTCCATTATATTTTCTCTATTATCTAAAGTTTTATAATAAACTCCAAGTTCTTCTTTTCGAGCATCTGCTGATAACTTCATAAGTCCATCATAATCTCCAATATCTTTAAAATGCCAGTCGTATATAATTTTAAAAGTTTTACCATTTTTTAAAAATAAATATCCAAAAAATCCATCGTTTCCATAACATAAAATATCATTAATTTTAAAAGAAATACCTTCTCCTTTAATTCCAGTTCTTTTTATCTTATAAATTTTTTCCAAAGCTTCTTCAACTATTAATTCTTCTAACTCTTTAAATTTCATAAGATACCATTTACAATATTATTAGCTTTTATCATTACATCATTACATTCTTTTATTAATTTTTGGTATTCTTCCCATACTGTCATTTCAGGAAGTAAATTATATATTTCTCTTAATCTAAGTTTTGTTGTTCTTAATCTTTTCTTAGTTTCTTCTTCCAGTTCACTATCAATCGCAATTCTTTCAATTATTCTAGTATCTTTTTTCATTTTTTCATCACTCCTTATTTTCTATAATTTTTAATAACAGACAATATCTACCCTTATAACCCTTCTAATTCTTTTTTCATCATTTCCATTTGTATCTCAATTTCTTTTTTTCTTTTCTTTTTTTCTTGTTCTTCTTGGCTAACCTCATTGATTATTTCAAATTTATTTTCGTTCATTTTTTGGAAAGTTATTTTTGATACTTTATTATCTTTTAACTCATTTTTTTGTAAATACTCAAAATACATTTGATTATACTCTTCTGGGCTTACTTTAGTAATTATACAGGTTTGAATAATTTCTTTTTTTTCTATTTCTACACTTTTAGTTGATGTTATTTTTATTTTTTGATTATCTATTCCTTTTTTAATTGAATTTTCCAAATATATTATTTTTTTAAAATCTTCATTAATATTATTATAAGCATATTCTAAACCAAGAATCAATTGTTTTTCTTCAAATATTTCTAATAATTCTTTAATATGCTCATCTTTTAAAAATTTATTAATATAAAGATTTTTTTTAGCTTTTACAATTACTTTATTTAATTTTTCAGATAAGACTATCTCAATTGTTTTTCCTTCAATTATATCTTCTTTTTTTCTTCCCCAACTAAATTTTATTGAAGTAATCCTTTTTCCAGTTTTAATTTTTTCTATTTTTAAATCTTTGAAATATTTTGAAACTTCTTCTTTAATAGGACTTAAAACCTTTATATCTATAATCGACATTCTGTATGTTTGTGGAACTAATAGCATTTCCCTAAATTCTTCTATTGTGAAAATCTTTTGTTTAGCAGGTAGGAACTCCCATTGTTTTAATATTTTAAACATATTTTTAGAATAAGTGCTTTTTAAACTCACAAATTCTATCAAATCAAATTTTGTAAAATTTCCAATTACATTGTTTAAAATATAATTAAACTTATCATTAACCTTAATTGTTAATGTATTATCATTATAGTTACTAGTAAAGTTAGTAAAAAGCACAAATCTTTCAAAAATTTTTGGGCTTATTTCTATCTGATAATTTAATTGTGCCAATTTTTTATTCAAATTATCGACATATAATTTTATTCTAGGAAAGTTTTTCCCCTCTCCTATCAAGTTTTGAATATCAGCAAAAGAAATTTTTATTTCATTTTCTCCACTTTCCTTCAATTTAAAACAAAGTGAAAAAAATAAATCTAGTTCTTTTACTAAAAAATTCCCTAAATTCACTTTATTCATATCATTATGATACTTTACAATTTCTGTTGACATTTTTTCCTCCAAACTAAAATTATATTTACTATATATATAATACGATACTATAGGCTACTTGTCAACAATGAAGTAGCTCTATAAAATTACAAATGGTAGCCTTATAAAAAACAAAAAATAAAAACTCCAATGTTTTCAACAAAAAATACATTTTAAATTTAAACTCAACAATTAGAACCTTTTTGTTCTATTTTACTATAAGTAACCTCTTGTAAAACTAGTAGCCTTATCATTTTTTTTCATTAATATTTACAAGGTAAAAATGAATATAGTATAAAAAAAATTAACTTTTTATTTTTTTATTAAGTAACTTCAATTTTTTTGGTAGCCTTATCATTTTTTTAAACTCAAATAATCATTGTAATTATTAGGTTTAAGGTTGCTTTTTTTTATAAGGTTACAACAATAAAAATGGTAGCCTTATCTTCTTCATTTGGTAGCCTTATCTTCTTCATTTGGTAGCCTTATCTTCTTCATTTGGTAGCCTCGTAAGTCCTCTTTCTCTAATGTTTGCAATGGAAAAAAAACATTGCAATCTTTAAAGAATTAAAGAATTAAAGAATTAAAGAGAAGAACTATTTTTTTAATTATTAAAAAAATTCTCTCTAATCCCCTTATAAAAAAATTAGCAAATAAAGGTAATTTTAAAGACCATATTAAAACCACAATATAAATCAATAATTGAAACAACGTTTTAAAGCTTCTACATAGTCCTAGAAATCATTTTCCATACTTAAATATTCACTATCAATCGCAATTCTTTCAATTATTCTAATATCTTTTTTCATTTTTTCATCACTCCTTAATATCCAACACAAAATATGGTTTTAATCCTGCACATGTATTTCTATATCTAAGTGAAAAACCTTTTTCTAAAACTATATATCCTAATATTTCTTTTTCAGTATATCCATTAAAATTTACTTCATTCTTTTTATTATTATATTTAACAATATCCATCAATACCCCCTTATATATATTAATAAAATGATAATCCCGCACTAAGGGGTACTTGTCAAATCTATGTAGTACCCTAACGAGTCCCAACTAGTACCCTAATAAGTCCCAACTAGTACCCTGTAGTGTCAAATTTTCCCAATGTTACCAATGTAATTTTGAATTCCCAATCTTTAAAGAGAAAAGAATTAAAGAGAAAAGAAAGATTATATTTTTTAAAATTTTAAAATTAAAGAAAAAAGAACTAAATGGTTTGTTTTTTCTGATTCTATAAAATAGATTATAAGATCACATTTAAAATATCATTTAAAAGCTCTTATATAGTTCTAAAAATCATTTTAACGATTTTCTTAACGTAATAGACGACCTATAAATAAAAAGCTCTTTAAAATCAAAACTAGAGCTTTTTATTAATTTTGAGTAAAAAAAGGGACAGATAGCGAATCTGTCCGATAGAAATGTAACACATTTTAGTTTATAAATCATTATATAACATATTTTCCTTAAACCCAATCATTTAATTTTTCAGTATAAATTTGTTGAGCTAATTTTTCAATTTTCACAATTTCATATTTTTTTGTGTCCATTAAATCATCTACTAAAGAATTAAGTTTGTTTACAGTAGAACTAATTTTTTTAATTATTAAAAAATTCTCTCTAATCCCCTTATAAAAAATTTCGCAAATAAAGGTGATTTTAAAGACCATATTAAAACCGCAACATAACAACACACTTGAAACAATGTTTTTAACTCCTTATATAGCCCTAAAAATCATTTTCCGCACACTAGCCTAAACAAGTTCGAGCGAACAGGAACATCTGCCTTAAAACCGAAATAAGAGCTTTATTTGCCTAAATAAAAAAAAGAACCTAAATTAAGTTCTTTCAGCTATAATATTAAAACCACAATATAAATCAACACTTGAAACAACGTTTTAAAGCTCCTACATAGTCCTAGAAATCATTTTCCATACTTAACTGGACTATATGTTTAAGTTGTTACAAGAGTTGCCTTAAAAAAGGAATTAGACACAATTTATATTATAATTAATTTAGAGTTATTTTTTAATGGTACTACTTTTAAAAATGTAGTTACCATTTATACCAAGAATAATATCATAAAAACAAAGAAAAAACAAACAAAATTGTTTTTATTCTTTTTTTATTAAATATTAAATAATTATTTGAATAAAATTAAAATTTAACTATTTAAGTAATATTCATTGACAAATACCTGTATTATTTATTATACTAATAATAGTTTTGGGATATTAAATAACAGTATATAATATTTTTTGTTTTTATTATAAATTAACAAAAAATAAAAAAGATTGAAAAATAAAAACAAATCTAAAAAATTATATAAAAAGATAAAGGAGTTATAAATGAAAAAGTTAATAGCATTATTATGCTTGCTATTGTTAATAGGTTGTGGAAAAAAAGTAGATAATTTAGTGGAACGAAATGGAGTAAAGTTTGAAATAGACAGTACAACACCTTATAATGGAATATATAAAAGTTATTATGAGAATGGTCAATTAAAAACCGAAGAAAATTATAAATACGGTAAACTAGAAGGGGTAGCTAAAGCCTATGATGAGAGTGGTAAGCCAAAGATGGAAATAAATTATAAAAATGGTATACGAGAAGGAGTAGTTAAATTTTATAATAAAAATGGTAAGTTAAAGATAGAATTAAATTATAAAAATGGTAAAATATGGGGAATATATAAACAGTATTCTGACAATGGTCAATTAGAATTAGAGACAATGGTCAATTAGAATTTGAAGGAAATTATAAAAATGGGAAACTAAAAACTAAAATTTAATTTTTTTATTTAATATCATATTTATAGTTAATTTTAAAAAGATTCAAACAACTAAAAAAATACATCTATTACAACTAAAAAACACACCTAAAAATTTCTTATATCAATTATAAGGCACTCTTACATAGTTCAACAATAAAATAATTAAATAAAAAACAAAAATTTTTACAATGAGTTTAAGAGCCTTAAAACACTATTATTACTTTTGATGAAAAAATAAAAATTATATTTATATGAGCTATAAAATAAGTAATCAAATAAAAAAAGATCTATTAAAAAAAATCAAACCCATTTGTTTCTACCAGTAATAATGGGTAGAAAGATATCTTAAATTCAATTTTAATATAAATTGAATTTAAGAATAATTAATATTGACAAGTAGAATAGATTATTATAGTATGAAGTAAATAAAAAAGAATTAAAAACCAGCCTCAACCAATATTTTTGCGAATAGCAAAAATTACTGTGTTAAGGAAGGCACGGTTACAAGTATCTAAATTTTAATTTCATTAAACTTTAGATACTCCGTGCTTTTTACTCGTAAAAAGGGGGACACTAAGGTGTGTCCTAAGGACGAAAACAACAACCCTTCACAACCAAATTTTAATTATATTAAAACTTGGACTTCCCACACTTGGGAATTTGTGTAAAGACAGAAAATAAGGAGGTGTTAAAGATGGCTTTTTTCAGATTAGAAATGGATAATGTAAAAGCAGACAGAAATGTTGAAGGTAAATTTTTGTATGATTTTCGAGAAGGAAAATATAAAAATGGTAAAAAAAGTGAAGAATTAATTCACAAAGAAGCTTTAAATATTCCTAAATTTGCAGAGAATAACCCAAGATTTTTTTGGAAATGTGCTGATGAATTTGAAGGTGCTAATAGAAGAAAAGCAAGACAAATGACTTTAACACTTCCGAACGAATTAAATGATGAAGAAAATATAAAAATAACACAAGAATTTATAAATGAAATAATAGGTAATGACTTCCCATGCTCTTACTCTCTTCATAAAAGTTTTAATGAAGATGGAGTAGGAAATATTCATGCCCATATACTGTTTTCAACAAGAAAACAAGATGGAATAAATAGAAACTATCAAGATTTTTTTAAGAGATATAATGCAAATAAAAAGGAACTTGGTGGAACACAGAAAGATGATACCTGGAATAAAAAAGAAAAATTAATCATAATTAGAAAACAGTTTGAAAATATAATAAATAAATCATTAGAAAAAAACAATATAAGTGAAAGAGTTAATTCTGATAGCTTGAAGGATCAAAGAAAAGAAGCAATAAAAAAAGGGGATTTTATATTAGCTGAAAAACTAGATAGAGTACCAATTAATATTGAAGGCTATTTACTATATAGTAATGATAATACAAAAACTTTAGTTGAACTTGAAAAGCTAGAGCTTTTTAAAATATCAAAAGAAATAAAAAAATTAAAAGATGAAGTTTATTCTTTTAAAATGAAAAACTTTACAGAAGAAAATCTAATCGCAAAAAAAGAACTGTTTAATTCACTAATAGGAAATGAAGAAAAGTATAATATTATTAGAGAAATAAGAAGAGAACATACAGAGGAAATAGAGAGAATATTACCTTTTGATTTTTCTAATAAATTAGAAAAAAATAAAGAAATATTAAAAAATCTTTTTGCAACAATAGAAAAAGGAAAAGAAGATAAAGTTCAAATTCAAATAATAGAAAAAGAGCTGAAAGAAAAACTAAAAGAGGCTACAGAGCCTAAAGAAATAGAATACTTTAAAAAACTATTACAAAATAATAATAATTCTTACAGAATTTCAGAACTGAACATTATTGAAAATATACAAAAAATAAAAATAATAAAAGAAGAAAATCAAAGTGTTCAACCTAAGAAAATTGAACTCTTAGATTTACTTGTAAATAATTTAGTTATTGTTGATAAAACAATAACTAAAATTAAATATATAAAAAACAATATGTTAGAAGAAAACATTAGAAAAATTGCTTCTGACACTGTATCAAATGGTAGAATTTCTAAGATAGAAAAAGAATTAGAAAATATTACTAAAAAGAGTTTTATGACAGATATTGAAAAAATAAAGATATCTGAATTAAATAGGGAACTTGAAGAATTTAATTCAGATAAATTTTTAGGAAAAATAGTAGCTAAAGAGGATGTTTTAAGAAAATCTTATGATAAATCTCTTAATATTCTGAATGAGCGATGGGGGAAGATAGAACTAATTGACATTGGAACTATTGAAAATAATATTTTTAAATTAGAACTCTCAAAAGATGAAAAGAAAGATTATTTAGATAGTTTATTTAATGAGATAAAGAATCAAAAAGAGAAAAAAGATGAGCTAAAACCAATTGTAGATATTATAAGAAAAGAGCTACAAAATAAAATACTATCTTTTGATCTTTCTAATAAATTAGAAAAAAATAAAGAAATATTAAAAAATCTTTTTGCAACAATAGAAAAAGGAAAAGAAGATAAAGTTCAAATTCAAATAATAGAAAAAGAATTGAAAGAAAAACTAAAAGAGGCTACAGAACCTAAAGAAATAGAATACTTTAAAAAACTATTACTAAATAATAATAATTCTTACAAATTGTTAGAATTAAATATTATTGAAAATTTACAAAAAATGAAAATAGTAAAAGAAGAAAATATAAAAAATAGAGAACTAAAACCTAAAGATGAAATTAAAGAAAAGAAAGAAATAAAATTAGAAGAAATAGTGAAATTAAAGGAGCTGCTAACTGAAACTAATGACTCCTTGAAAGTTGTAGAAAATAAAATTCTACAACTTTCAGATAAAATGAACATAATAAAAAAATTAAAAGTTTTAAAAGTAGATTTTTTACAGTCTAAATTTAAAAATTCAAATAATAGTGTGAATTTGAAAAAACTTCACACAGGAAAACAGATAAAATCAATGGGATATAAAGGAGAAGAAGAAGATAATGAAAGATAAAGAAAATCTTTTAAAAGAATTGGAAGAAAAAAAAAATAAGTTTAAAATTTTAAATAATAAAATCAATAAAATTAATAAAAAAGAAGAAAATTATACAAAAAATCAAGAAAGAAAAAAGAGAGTTCATAAATTGATACAGTTAGGGGTTCTTTTTGAAATGTTAAATTTAGAAGATGAAGAAAAAGATACTTTAATAGGTTTCTTAATAAATTTTAAAAAATTAACATTAGATCAAAAAGAAATTTTAAAAAATAAGGGTAAAATTTTCTTTGAAAAAAGAAAAAAAATTATAGAAATCTCTAAAGAACAGATAATGGAACTATTAAAAATTTATAACCAAAAAAATTTAGACCTAATGGTTATAATAAAAAAAGAATTTAATAAAAATTCTTTAGAAAATCTAACTTTTGAGGAATACTTGGTGTTAAAAAATATTTCTAAAAATTAAAGAAATTGACATTTCTGTCAATCTAACGCAAAAAGAAAGATACCTTCATTCTGAAAGTATCTTTCTTTTTTTGTTTATATTATAAGATTATCATAGCATTTAATAATTAACTCGTCATCAATCCCAATATATCGTAGAGTAACTCCTTCTGAACTATGATTTAATAATTTCATAACTAATCCTAGATCACTTTCATTTTCATAAATTCTTTTTCCAAATGTTTTTCTCAAAGAGTGTGTCCCAATTGGATACTCTAATTTAAGTTCATTTTTTAAAAGTGTAAAATATTTTTTTATACCAGAATAGCTTATTTTTTTGAAAATTCTTTTTTTTATAAATTCTCTATTTAAAGATTTGAACAAAAATTCTTCTGCTGGAATCCCTTTTTTCATGTAATATTTTTTTAGTATTTCAAAACTATTAACACAAATCGTATTAAATTTTATCAGCTTAATTTTTTGCGTTTTTATTTCAATTATTCTCAAAATTCTATTATCATTCAAATCTTCAAATTTTAATTCTAATAAATCACTAACTCGTAAACCTGTATTTAAGCCAATGTTAATAAAACATAACATAACAATTAAATCTTTTTTTAAGAGATATTCTCTTATTTTTTTAATATCTTTTTTTTGTAAAAAATAAACTTCTTTTTTTTTTTCACAATCAAACCTCCAGTATTAGTATTCTGTTAAAAAATATTAACATATATCTATATAAAATTGAAATTAAATGGTAACTACATTTTTAAAAGTAGTACCATTAAAAAAAATTTATGGGAGGAGAATTAAATGGAAAGAAAAAATGGAAGGAAAAAAATGATGGTACTATCATTTTTGGTTTTAAGTTTAGGTGCATTTGGATCAGATGGGGGACTGGGAATAGCAACAACTTTTGATAAAGTTGTTGATGTTGCAAAAGAAATCGGTAGATACGGTTTCATTTTAAGTTTAGTATCTATGATTTTAGTTGGTATAACTGGAAGAGGACCAGAAGGTTCTTTAAAGATAGGATTATATTCAGTAATAGGGTCTTTTGTTATATTTAAAGCTGAAATAATTACAGACTGGTTAGGGTTAACTAGTGGAGTAATGTTCTAATGATTTTTAATTGGAAAATTAAAAATAAAATTGCTTTACAAACAAATAAAGAAAAATTACCTAGAGATAAATTCCTTGATATGCAAATAAATTCAAACAATTGGAGAAAAGTAGCTTTTTCTTCATGCTTGATAAGTTGTTTTTTAGTTTTTGGAATTATTAATATAAGCTCAAACAACAAAGTTCAAACTTATATTATAGAGAAAGAAGGAAACAATTATAATGTTTTAGGGACAGCTAATAATCTTGGAACAGATATAAGAAAAAATGTTACTGATGAAGAAATTGTATATTTTCTTTTTAACTTTATAAATAAAACTAGGTTCTTAACCCCAAATCTTGAACTATATTCAAAAAATACTGAAGAAATTTTGAGTTTCTTAACACAAAGTTCGTCAGCTAAAATAGACAGATACTTAATTGAATCTGGATATAAAGAAAAAATAAAGTTGAAAGAAACAGTAGAAGTAATCCAAAATACAGGAATCAAACTAGAAAATAACTCTTATCAAATAAGATGGATTGAGAGAACATCTGATAAAAATGGAAAAATTATATTAGAAGAAAATTATATGGGGATTTTTACAATTAAATTTGTAGAAATCAAAGAAAAAAATCACTTATTATTCAATCCTCTTGGAATGTTAATAGTAGATTTTACTCAAATAAAAGAAAAGCTATAAATAAAAGGAGAAAAATTAGAATGAACTTAAAAAAAACAGGAATAATATTTATGCTAATTATTTCAAGTCTATCTTTTGGAAAAAATACAAAAATAGATTTAATAAAAGAAGCAAAAACGAAAGAATATAAAAAACAGGTATATCTTCCTGATAAGATATATCAAATATATTCAAAACCCTTAAATGGGACAGCGATAATTTTTGGAAAAGCTGAATCATTAATGTCAGTTACAGTGGCAGATCAACCGTTTTGGGAAACGAAAATGATTGGAAATCAACTTATAATTAAACCTAAAGAAGATGATTTGAAAACTTCTTTATTCATTACTACGAATATAAGAGATTACTTTTTTACTTTAGTAGCTCCCAAATCAAATGAAAAATATTACAACTCTGTTTTAGAATTTATCTATCCAGAAGATGAAGTAACATTACAGTTAGAGCAAAAAAGAATATTAGATGAAGAAGTATCATTAAACAGCTCTAACATAGAAGAACTTAACTTCAAATACAAATGGCGAAAAAGTTATTCTTGGTCGCCTTCTAACATTTTTGACGATGGGGACAAAACGATAATAGAATTATCTGAAAAAGATAAAGATATACCTTCTTTTTATTTAAAAAAAGAAGGTAAATTAGTTCTCGTTATGACAAGAACTAAAATGAAAAAAAATGGTAGAAAAGTCATAGTAGTTGATCGAGTATTCAAAGAAGGAGTACTCGCTATGGGAAAAAAACAAATAATGATATTTAACAAAAATTGGAAACGATAATATGAGTGTAAACCAAAAAATAAAAGATATTCTGCCAAACAATGGAAGTTTTAATTACAAAAACATTGGAATTATCTTAGGGGTTATCTTTCTTATAATTTCAATACCTTTTATTTTCTCTAGTGGGGAAAAAAAAGAAAAAGAAAAATCTAAAGAGAAAATAGATAGTGTAATGTCGACTTCTCAAAAACATAAAGAATTAATAGCAATTTCAGAAGAAAATATTGTAAAACAAGAAATAGAAAGATTAAAACAAGAGGAAGAATCTGTTTTAGCAGAAATACAATATCAACAAAACTATGAAAGTTTTGAACCAAAACAAGCTGAATTAAGCGATGAAGAAAGAAGACAAATCATTAGAGCTAATGCTCTTCTTCAACCCAATACCAGTAATTTATTTAATTTTGAACAAAAACAACAAATACAGGTAGCAAATCAAAATAGCGAACTATATTCAAATTTAATTCCTCCAGGCATGGAAGATGATCCGAACTTACAAAAAAAGAAAGCAGAATTTTTAAAAAGTGCTTCTACAGATAACTTTATACTTTTAAATCCACTAATAAATGCTTTAAGTATTTATGAAGTAAAAGCTGGAACAGTAATTCCAATTACTTTGCAAACAGGGGTAAATTCTGACAATCCTGGTATGATAACAGGCTTCATAAAAGAAGATGTTTACGACTCTAAGACTGGAAGAATTTTATTAATTCCAGGCGGTAGTAAAATACTTGGAAAATATAATTCAAATATTAGTTTCGGACAAGAAAGAATACAAGCTGTATTTAATAGAATAACATTTCCAAACCAAAAATCTATTAATTTAGGAACAATGTTAGCAGTTGATGACATTGGACAAAGTGGTATCTACGATAAAGTAGATAACCACATGGATAAAGTGATTGGTAGTGTACTAATATCAGCAGTTCTAGGGGCTGGAAGTGCTCTTACCGGCAATGATGACGACGACAATAGTTGGCAATCAGAAGCAGGAGCAGGAGCAGGAGAACAAGCGATGGCAGTAGGTATAAGATATACGGATAAAATTTTAAATGTACAACCGACATTAACTGTTAGACCTGGATTTGGGGTTGGTGTAATGATAGACAAAGATTTAATTTTAGAGCCATATCAAAAATAAATAGGAATTAGGACATTGAAAATAGAATAATCTAAGGTAAAAAAAAATTATTAAGGAGTAGTGATATGAAAAAAAATATAGTTTTATTATTTTTATTTTTGGGAGCTACGACTTTTCCAGCAATGGCAGTTTATGAAAGTGGAAAAGCGTTGTATAATTCTCATGCCAATTTGATTAACACAGCAAAAAATGCCGTTGAAACCACTCAAATGAGAATTACACAAGCCTTGCAATTACAAAATGATTTAACCAATCTCGAAAATTGGGGTGGAATGTTACTTGGGGAAGAAAATGCACAATTAGCAAAAACTCTAAAGGATTTACAAGCTATCCATGATGGCTCGAAATCCATAATTCGTGATTCGGCAAAATTTGAACAGAATTTTGACCGTACTTTCCAAAACTTTGAAAATTACAAAAACATGGATAATATGCAACTTTTGAGAGAAGTAGAAAATATGTCTGGGCAGGTAAATACAACCATCAAAGATTCTTTAAAATTGGCTTCAAAAACTGCTGGAAATATTGCTAGTGAAACAAAATCATTAGCTTTCATGGGGAAAACAGATGGGGCGAAAGGAAATTTACAAATAGCCATTGCTAATAAAAAAATTGCAGAAATGCAAAATAACAAGTTGGCAAGAATAGAAAACTTGACTGCTGAAAATCTAAGAGTTTTAGCTTTAACACAACAAGCTAAAATAACACAGGAAGAAATAGATAATGAAGACTTTAAAAATTGGATAAAAACAGAAAAAACAGATACTCCAAGAACAATTCCAAGAAGAAATTATTAAGTCTTTGTATTATTATCATTTTTGTAGTACAATATAAAAAAAGACAGAGGGGGTATTTTATGAAAAAAAATGTGTTGCTATTATTGTCGTTTGGATTTTTAGTAGGTTGTGGAACACCAAAAGTAGAGCTAACAACTTATGACTATAAAAGAGAAGTTCTTCTTAAAATGGTTGATAAAAATGATGAAAAAGCAAGAAAAGAGTATGAAGAAACACAAGCTAAATTAGAGTTAGCTATGAAAAAAGGAAATGTTGAGGCAAAAAAAGAACATTATGAATGGGATGAGATTTATAGTTCGTTAAGAATGAGGGTTAAAAAAACCAATACTCCAAGAACAATTCCAAGAAGAAATTATTAAGTCTTTGTATTATTAACAATCCAAATAATATTTGGAAAAAATACTTGAAATAAAAAAACCTTAGATTAATTTCTAAGGTTTTTTTATTTACTAAAAAAGGAGAAATATGGATTTAACAACAGTAATGAGTGAACTAGAATTGAATTTTATAGCAATAAGCAAAAACTTAAGACCAACTGCATTAATATTATTGGTATCTTTGTTAACAATAGAAATATTATGGTCATTAGTTAAAAGAAAACCAGAAGATGAACCAATGAATATTGTTTTTTGGAAATTAGTTACTTACTTTTGGTTGTTTTTTGCAATCCAAAATTATCAAGAAATAACAAAACAAATAAACGATACATTTTTACAATTTGTAGATATTGCTTTAGGTGGGACAGTACAGGCTGTTGGTCCGAGTGCGATAATAGAGGATGGATTATCACAATTACAAAAAATATGGGATTTAGTAAAGGGGTTCTCTCCAAAAACATATCTCAATATAATAATATGGGCATTTGGGGCAATTGTTTTGGTATTTATGGCTTTAATGATATTTTTAGCCTATTTAGAATATTATTTGCTAGTAAATTTAGCAATTATTTTAATTCCATTTAAAATGCTTAAATTTACTAGTTTTATGGGGGATAAAGTTTTTAACTTAATTATTTCTCAAAATATAAAAATAATGATAGTAACATTGATAGGAAAATTTGTATTACAAACAATGACTAAACCATTGGTGGGGACAGGTATCTTGATAAATGGAGCAAAAGAAGTTACACCAACAAATGCTATTAGTTATGTAGCTGTTTTAGCTGGTATGATGTTCCTTTTAACAAAAGCTTCTAGTATGGCTAATTCTTTCACTAGTGGTTCTGCTAGTGATAATGATGTAGTAGGACTGGCTGTTTTAGGTGCAGCAGGTAGTAAAGCTTCTAGTATGGCTCAACAAGTAAAACAAGATGTCGGAAAAGTTATTGGAGAGATGAAAAGTGGAGGCGATGGAGGGGAAAAAATGAAAAATGCCTCAAAAGGAAAAAAATAAAATAAAATAAAATAAAATAAAATAATAACTTACTAATCAAAAAAACTTTTGATTAGTAAGTTTATGTTTAAAAGGTGGGGAAGAAAATGTATCAAGAAATAATGGACAAAATAATATATGGTTCTACATATATTATTGCCTTATTATTATTAGTAATTCTACTAATATTATTAATTTATACTTTATTTTCTTTATTAAATATGTTAATTGAAAAAATTAATTTTAAAAATGAAAAAATAAGAGAAATTTTAGTTTTAGATTCTTCAAAAGATAAAAATACTTTAAAAAAGTTTAAAATTTCAAAAATTGAAATAATTCTAATTCGATTAAAGATAGAAGAAAAAAAATCAGAAATTTTATTTTTAAAACCAGAAATAGAAAAAAAATTAAAGGATAAAAATATAATCGAATTAGATGAAATTTATAACAAATTAAAAGAAAAAGAATTATATGAAATTGTAAATAACTAAAAGGAGAAAGAATTGAAAGAACAAATGAAATCTGAAAAAATAAAAGAAGAAGTGGAAAAAGTTTGGAAAGAATTAAAAAATGAACAAACAACTAATTCAAAAGTGGAAAACCCACTTTTAAAATCATTAAAGAAACAAAAAGAATTAGACTCTAAAGGGAAGGGAAGGTAGATATATGAAATATGGTTACATTCGTATTTCTAACAAAGAACTAAGGAAGATAAGGAGATTTTAGATGACACTTAAAGAAATAGAAGATTTTAAAAAAGCTAAAGGAATAGTTACTTATGAAGATGGAATTAAAGAAGAGGATTTAGATAATAAAGAGTTTGAAGAGTACAAAAATGATTAGTGAAAAAATAAAAGAGAATAGAGAAAAAATCACTAATCAAATTATAGATGGTTTAAACAAAGAAGGTTTAAAATTCATTAAACGGTGGAATGATAATCAAACGCCAAGAAATGGATTAAATGAAAATACAAAATATAAGGGTGGAAATAAATTAAACCTAGAAATAACAGCCTTATACAGTGATTACAAAGACCCTAGATGGCTAACCTTTAAACAGGCACAAGCTAAAGGACTGACTGTAAAAAAAGGTTCTAAAGGTGTAATGTGTGAAAAATGGATATTTAGTAAAAAAATAAAAGAAATTGTAAACGGTAAGGAAGTTGAAAAAGAAATTCAACTAAAATCTCCATATATAAATACTTTTACCCTCTTCAATGGGGAACAAATCGAGGGGCTAGAACCATATATACCACCGAAACCTTTAGAGATAAGAAAATATTCAGATATTATAGAAAATTTAGAAAAATCATCAGAAGTAAAAATTTTATATGAACCTCAAGATCGTGCTTACTATTCCCCTATGAAAGATATAATAGTTCTTCCAGAAAAGGAAGCTTTTATAAGTGAAGAGTGGTTAATAAGTACTTTAACTCATGAAATGGGACATTCCACAGGACATGAAACAAGATTAAATAGATTTTCAAATTTAGAAAATAAAACAGAGTATGCAGAGGAAGAATTAAGAGTAGAATTAGCCTCTATCTACACAGGAAAAGAACTTGGCGTAGAAACAAATGCGAAACACTTTGAGAGTCATCAAAGTTACATTAATGGTTGGATCAGTTTATTAAAAGATGATCCAGATACTATTTATAGAGTTGTTGCAGAGGCAGAAAAAATTTCAGATAGAATGATGAAAAATTACGAATCTATATTAGAAAAATCAGTTGATAAAAGTTTAGATGGATATAAAAAAATATATCATGAAAATGGAGCTTTAAAAACAGCAGTTTTAAAAGAAATATTTGGAAATAATCCTGTTGATGGAAAAAGAAAAACTTTTTATGAAAATGGAAATATTAGAAGTCAAGAAACTTTAACAAATGGAAAAAGAGATAAAGAATATATTGAATATAATAAACTTGGAGAAATACAAAAAGTTACAAAATATGAAAAAAATAAAAAAGAAATAGAAACAGAGTATAGAAATGGGGAAAAACATGGTATAGAAACGGTATATCATGAAAAGGGATATATAGAAACACCTTTTTTTAAAGGAGAAATTGAGGGTACATTAAAAAAATATAATGAAAACAAGGATTTAATAGAAGAAGAAAATTATATGTCAAATAAAATGTATTCAAGAATTAAAATAGTAAATGGATTAAAAAAAGAACAATCAATATACTATGAAAATGGAGCTATAGAGTCTATTACAAGTTTTGAAAAGGAAAAGAAAGAAGGAGAAGCAATCTCATATTATGAGAATGGAACTATAGCAAATAAAACAGAGTTTAAAAATGGTAAAAGACATGGTACTGAAAAAAAATATGACAGAGAAGGACAATTATGGGAAACAAATAACTATAAAAATGGGGAGTATATTATAGAAACCAAAGTAAACCCACTTTTAAAAAATTTAAAAAACCAAAAAGAATTAAAATCTAAAGGACAAGAAAGGTAAAAAGGAGAACTAAAATGATAAAAGGAATAGTAATTATATTTTTAATAATATTGGCAATATTAGTATTTACTGGAATTATAATGTCAACTTCACACAAACTAAGAACTTTAATAGCTTGGTACTGCAATATTTTTGTATTGGTATCAATACTGGTGCTAATAAATATACCAGAACCAGGATTCTACCCAGTTATTAATAAATATATTGAAATACTCCCACTTCTAACACAAGGTCTTGTGGGTATTTTTTTATCAGGAGCTTTAAGTTGTTTTCTTCTAAATCTTTTGGATAAAAATGAAGATATCAAAGAATAAATTAATATTAATATTTCTAAGTTTTTTAATTTTAACAACTTACTTTACTAATAATTTTGCTAGTAAAATAAGAAACAAAAGATTACTTGGAAAATATTACATAACTATTAGTGAGTATAGGTTATATTCTCCCCATAATTTTTATTTTTGGAATAAAAAATTCAAATCTAAAAATAAAAAAAATCCAATAAATAGAAATAAAGATTTTTTACAAATTACTTTTTTAATATCTTCTGCTTTTATACTCGTTTATAAAAAGAAAGTTCTTGATTCTCACGGAACAGCAAAATGGGCTGATTTAGAGGAGATCACAAAAAGAGAATTATACTCTAAAGAGAATGGTGTAGTTCTTGGAAGAGATGAAAAAGGAAATCTGCTTACACACAATGGACCAGAACATTTAATAATGATGGCTCCAACTAGAATGGGGAAGGGAGTAAATACTGTTTTAACAACTCTTTACACCTGGAAAAACAGTATTATAGTAAATGATATAAAAGGTGAGTGCTGGGATTTAACAGCAGGTTACCGAAAACGCGTATTAGGACAAAAAGTTTTGATGTTTGCACCCCTTGATGATACAGGAATTACCTGTATGTATAATCCACTGGATTATATATTACTTAAAACTTCAAAAGAATTAAGTGAAGTTCGAGAAATTTGTACAACATTATTAGACACTACAGGTAAAGGCGAGGATGACCACTGGACAAGTAGTGCTATTAATCTTCTTATAGGTGTTGTATTACATGTGAAGTACGCTAAAGAGGGTGCAAATATGACGGATGTTGTGAAGTTTATGACAGACCCAAACAAGCCTTTTTTTGATTCAGCTTGTGAAGTTTTAGGAATATTCACAAATGACGATGGAGAACAGTTTGAAGGAGAAAAATATGATCATGCTCAAGAAACTCCTGATTTATTCAAAAAAATATATTTGGACTCTAGTCATACAACACAACACCCAGAGGTGGGATCAATATTTTCTACATTTATAACTACCCCAGACAAAGAGCGAGGTTCAATCCTTAGTTCTTGTTTAGCTAAATTGCAGATATTTAAAGACCCTATAATATCTAAAAATTCTGCTAGATCAAGTTTTAAAATAGAAGATTTAATGAATGAAAAAATTTCACTCTATTTAGTATCTCCACCAAGTTCAATACCGCAAACTAGACCATTACTAAGATTAATCTTTACCCAAGTAATGGCTAGGCTATCTAAAGAATCTATGCGTTCTGGAAACAAAACCTTAGAAATTTGGCAAATTAAACTTCAAAAAATTATAACTCCAGTAATAAAACTTTTTTATAAAGCACCACCTAAAAAAGAAAAAAATAAAATTCTTTTTTTAATAGATGAATTTCCGTCGCTTGGAAAATTAGAAATATTTGAACAAGCAATGGCGTATTGTGCTGGTTATGGGCTTAAGTGTTTACTTATAACCCAATCGGATAATCAGTTAAAAAAAATATATGGCAAAGAAAATTCTGTATTAGATAATTGCCATGTTCAAATTTATTTAACTCCAAACGATGTACAAACGCCAGATATGATCTCGAAAATGCTTGGTCAAAAGACTATCGAGCAAAAGAGTGTATCCAGAAAAAATGGGCTGTTTTCTGAAAAAACAGTATCAACATCGTTTACAGGAAGGGCACTCATGACTCCAGGAGAAGTAAGAGTCCTTCCTTATGAAAAACTAATAATTTTTGTCGCTGGAATGTCGCCAATATATGGAAATAAAATCTTTTATTTTAAAGAAAAAGAATTTATGTATAAACCATATTTTGCTGTACCAACTGTTTCAGATGAAATACATACAGGAATAACAGAAGAGCAACCTACTGAAGAAATTAGTAAAAAAGAAATAAATACAAAAAGAAATGAAATAAAAGAAATCATGAAAGATATTAATTTTTACTTTGATGATGGATCAAATCAAATTGTAGAAGAAGAAATAATAACAGAATTACAAGTAACAAAATTAAGCAATAATTTTACAATAAAAGAATTAAAAATTTATTTTGAAAATAATAGCATTAAAAAACCTTTAAACGAAGAAGAATTTTTTGAATTAAAACGGAAAATTACTGATTATTTTAAAGGTAAAAACGAAGAAATTAGTTCAAATCAAATTGTAGAAGAAGAAATAGAGGAAGAAGAAACTTTTGTTATTCCAAAAGTTGAAGAAACTCTTGTTGATCCAAAAGAAGATGATGATGGTTTTTCTTTAGAAGAAATAGAAAAATTAATATCCGAAGAAATAAAAAAGGAGTAATTTAAATGGAAGAAAAAAGACTCACGATCAAAGAAAAATTAGAAATAAGAAAGGAAAAAGAAAAAGAAATTCTTAGAGCTATAGAACTTGAAATAAGAAACTTAGATAAAAAAAATGATAATAAAATTAAAAATCATATAGGAAAAGGAATAATAGAAACCTCTAAAGGTTTTCAAATAGAATTTTCTGAAAATGAAATAATTTTTTTTGCGATAGGAATATTTAAAGAAGAACTTAAAAATAATAAAGGAACAAATAAAGAAAAATATATTAAATTAGGAAAAGAAGAATTTGAATTTACTTCTAAAAATAATTTCATAAAAATAATGAATAAACAAGCAGAAGAAATATGAATAATGAAAAAGAACACTTAGTTTTAAAAGATTGTTTTATCAAAATGGGGATATGGCAATTCATGGAAAATGATAAAGTTACAGGTATTATGGTCAATTCAAATAAGACTATTTATATTGCTGGGAACTTATCAGAGGAAGAAACTGATACAGGACTTATTGCCGATCCAAATGTTACGATGGTAATAATGAAAATCCTGGCTACATTATCAGATGATAGTGTAACAGATAAATCGCCTTATCTCACAGGTACAGTACCTTTTATGAAAAGCCGATTTGAGGGATTAATTCCCCCAATTGTAGAAAATCCATCATTTTCAATAAGAAAGAAAATTCCTGTCGTGAAAGAGATGAAAGATTATCTAAATGATAACTTTATTGATGAAAAAATTTATAATTATTTAGAAAAAAGTGTAACCAATAAAAAAAACATTTTAATTGTTGGTGGTACCAATACTGGTAAAACCACCTTTACTAATGCGTTATTAGGTTTGTTTGACTCTAAAGAAAGAGTCATTCTTATTGAGGAAATAGAGGAATTGCAGTGCAAAAATAAAAATAAAATAAATTTAAAACCCATACCAGGGATATTTACCCCAACCCAAGCTTTGAAAAGCTGTATGAGGCTAGAACCAGATAGAATCATATTTGGGGAAGTTAGAGGAGTAGAAGCATTTGATCTTCTAATGGGGCTTAATAGTGGTCATCCTGGTGGAATAACAACGATACATGCCGATGATTGTTATAGTGGGCTAAGCAAATTTGAGCTTTACCTACAGATGGCACAAAATGATAAATTTAGTTTTTTTATAGCAAAAACTATTGATATTATAATAACAATAAAAATAAAGAAAATTGATGGCAAAAAAATAAGATATTTATCTGAAATAGCTGAATGTCTTGGTTATGAAGATAATAAATACATTTTAAAAGAATTTTACAAGGGGGATTAAGATGGAAGTACCATTACTAAAAGTTTTTACTTTACAAGAAAGAACACAAGGTGTTCCCACGAATTTATTTTATCTAAATATAGGAATAACCGTCTTAACGGTTGTTGAATTTGGAATATATTCATTTTTATTTATAGGAATATTTTTTCATTTTCTGTTTAAGTTTATAACAAAAGACGATCCACAGTTATTGGAAGCGATTGGGAAAACTCCAATCAAAAGATTTTATCTTTAGGGGGGAATATGAGTTTTGATATGTTAGTTTTAGTTTTAATTTTTACTATAATAATAATTCTTTTTAAAACAGAAAGAGAATTTGATATAAAAAAAATGGATACAGTAAGTGATTTACTACCATTTGCATATGTGCTGGAAGAAGGAATAATTGCGATGAAAAACGGTAGTTTTTCACAGACTTTCATCTTAGTTGGACAAGATTTAGATAGTATGACCGAAGAAAGGCTGTTAAATATAAGGGCTTCTTTAAATAGAACTTTAAAGAAACTTCCAGAAGATACAGTTATAAACTTTGAGGCAAGAAGAAGAAAAAGTGCAGTCTATCCATCAAATTTTTTTGATGAAGAGATATTAGAAGAAATAGATAATATTAGAAAAGAAAAATATAATAGTGGAAACTACTATGAAACTGATTATTTTTTAACAATTTCTTATTATCCAGAAACTGATAATACTTCAAAAGTAAAAGATACGCTAGTAAAAAAAGAAAAAAATTATGATGAGTATAAAAAAGCTCATGATGAAATAAAAAATTTCAAAAATTTAATAAAACTGTTTTTAGAAGAAGTCAAGGATCAGTTTATTTCAATAAAAACATTAAATACAAAAGAAACGCTAGAATATTTTCATAATTGTATATCAGACCACCCAGATCATGAAATAAACCCATTACCAGATGGGACACATCTGGATTACCTGGCTGACACCTCAATAAGTACAGGAATAACAATAAAAAAAGGAGATAATATCATAAAAACAATTGTGATTCTCTCTTATCCGACAGAAACCACCCCAAATATGTTTTCAGCATTAAATGAATTAGATATAGAATACAGATGGGTCAATAGATTTATTTATATTCCTGATGAAGAAGTTAAAAAAATATCAGAAGCAAAAAAATATAAATATTTTTCAAAAAGAAAAGGACTTATGGCAAAACTTTTTCCATCTGGGAATATTATTGTAAATGAAGAAGCTCTTAATCGAGCAGAAGAAACAGATCAAATGAGGGAAGCCATTTCAGAACAAAATATAAAAGGTGGATATTATAATTTTACAATTGTTTTAGAAGGAAAAGATGAAGAGAAACTAGAAAACAATTGCACAGAAATTTTAGGAAAAATAAATAAACTTGGCTACATAGCAAAAGTTGAAAATATCTTAACAGTGGATACTTTCTTAGGTACTATTCCAGGAGATGTTCATCATGGTATAAGACAACCCTTAATTCACTCTATGAATTATATAGATATGTTACCTATTTCAACTAATTTTAGTGGATACAGTAAAAATAAACACCTCAACGGAGAGGCATTAATAATTTGTGAAAGTAATACTTCTACACCATTTAAATTAAATTTACATGTAGATGATGTAGCACATACTCTAATTATGGGAAGGACTGGTGGTGGAAAATCAGTTCTGTTAGGAATATTAGCTTTAAATTTTAGAAAATATAAAGATAATCAAATCTTAATATTTGATAAAGGTGGCTCTAGTAGAGTTCTCACTGCTGGAATTGGTGGAAAATTCTTCAATCTTGGAGTTGATAATATAGCTTTTCAACCTCTTAGAAATATCCATGAAAATAGTGAACTAGAATTTGCTTACAGTTGGCTAATTTCTATCTTGGAAGAGGAAAAATTAGAGATTACTTCTGACACAAAAAAATCTTTAATAGAAACATTAAAAATAATGGCTACTATGCCATTGGAACAAAGAACAATAAGTACTTATTGTTTACTTGAACAAAATAAAGATATCCAAGAAACTCTTTACAGATACACAAAAGACCCAGTAAAAGGTGTCTATGGAAAGTATTTCGATAACGACCATGATGACTTTTCAATAGAAAATTCATTCCAAGTGTTTGAAATGGAAGAATTATTTAATAATAAAACAGTTTTAGTTCTAATGCTGGAATATTTATTCCATAAATTAGAAAAAGAAATGTTTGCTCATGAAAAACCAACATTACTTCTTCTTGACGAGTGCTGGTTAATGCTTGACAATAAGAGGTTTGCAGAAAAAATAAAAGAATGGATGAAAATCTTAAGAAAAAAGAATGTAGCTTTAGTTCTTGCGACACAACAACTTTCTGATGTAGCAAATTCAATTATAAAAAATCCCATTATGGAAAGTTGTTTAACAAAAATATATTTACCAAATAAAGAAATGTCTTCTCAAAATGAAGAAGCATATCTTGATTTTGGATTAAACGATCGTGAGATTGAATCTTTAAGAATGGGTAGACCAAAACTGGATTATCTCTATAAAAGTAGTTTAGGTAGTAGAGTTTTTCAGCTAGGCTTAAGTAAATTAGAATTAGCATATGTTGGTTCGGCTGGTTCTGAAGATCAACAGAAATGTATTGAAATTTTAGAAAGTCTAAAAGGAGAAAATATTAGTGAAAAAGAAAAAACAAAACTTTTCAATAAAGAATGGAAAATTCACAAAAATATTTAGTGATCTAAAAGAAAAGTTGAAAAATAGTAAAATTTATAACTTTACTATAAAAACGATAAACGAATCGTTAGAGATAAAAATAATAATATTGTTAGTAATGTTATTATATATATCAATTTCAACTTTTAATAATAACTATATTATTAATAATTCTTCTTCAATGCAAGTTGGAATTTATAAAATGATCCCAATTAAGGGAGAAATTAAAAAAGGAGATATTATAATTACAAAAATCCCAGAAAATATTAAAAAATTAGTTTACACGAGAGGATATGTTATTCCTCGTGTAAACACCTTTTTAAAAAGAGTTGCTGGAACTAATGTTGATAAAATAGAAAAAAAAGAAGATGGTTTATATATAAATGATAAATTTATAAAAAAAATTAGTAAATTAGACAGATTAGGTAGACCATTACCTATTATAAATAATTATACAATAAAAGAAAATGAATATTTTCTTTTAGGAGATGATGAAAAATCATTTGATAGCACATATTTTGGTGCTGTTAATAAAAGTTTGTTTAAATCTAAAGCAATTTTAAAAATTAAATTTTAAATGTGATCTAAAAATTAGAAATTAAAAAAATTAGCTAAAGGAGAAAAAAATGACATTGGAAGAAAAAAATTTAGAAAGTATGAAAGAAATGGAAGCAATAGAAAAAGAATATAATTCATATAAAAATTTAGAAAATAAAAAATGGGGAGAAATTCGAAAAGAGAACCAAGAAGAGCTTTTGAAAAAATCAAAAATAGATAAAGATTTTTATAAAGATAATAAAGTCATAATAGAATTTGAAAATGGACTTTCCCTTCTCGGAAAATCAGAAAAAAATGGAGATATAAAAATTGATGATAAAGAAATTTTTTCATTAATTAATGAAAAAACAATTCAAGAAAATTCAGCTCAAAATGAAAAAAATGGAGTTGAAAATTTAATAGAAAAAGTAACAAAAACTAAAGAAATAATTGAAAAAATAAAAACTAATCCACTTTTAAAAATACTAAACAAGCAAAAAGTATCTGAAAAAGA
This sequence comes from uncultured Fusobacteriaceae bacterium, assembly GCA_947038515.1. Taxonomy (GTDB): domain Bacteria; phylum Fusobacteriota; class Fusobacteriia; order Fusobacteriales; family Fusobacteriaceae; genus JAGNZR01. The sequence continues at coordinate 27,303 of CAMQWJ010000011.1, read as the reverse complement.
ACAAGGAAGATAAGGGGGAGATATGAAAAAAATACTATTTTTAAATATAATATTATCCACACTGGCTTTAGCAAATTCTAATTTAATAGAATTTGCTAAAGAAGATTATAAATTTAAAACTGTAGATTATTTGAAATCTACAGATACAAAAAATTATCTTATGGAAAACGAGAGAGCAGCAACAGTAAAAGGCAGCTCTCTGTCATCAGATAATAACATAATAGAAACTAAAATTAAATCCATAAAGGCTTCGATGGAAATTGAAGAAAATGGATTAGGAATAGGGATACAGGCTAGTGAAATTTCTAAAAAAAATTTAGCTGGAGAAAAAAAATCTAAAGAAGTATTTATGAAATTAAATTTTTATAAATACGAAAATGAAGATAATTACTTATATAGTTTTGGTGGAATAAAATTGAAAAATAACAAAATTTTAGAATATAAAAACCAAGAGTACGGAGTATTCATAGGTGGAGAATACGGATTAATCAAAGAATTTTCAGATAATTCTTTCTTTCTGCCTTATATAAGGATGATAGGCTCATACACAATGGTAGAAGATTATGAGGGTAATAACACTAAAATTAAAGAAAAAGATGTTCTAGGGGCTATTATAGGTGTTGGAATAGATTATAAATTAAAATTAAGAAATTTTAATTTTATCACAGGAGTTGGATATAATTATATCTACAGTGATAAAAAATATTATGAAAATGCTTTTGAAGTAGAAGAAAACCATCATTTAACTGCAATGGTTGGAGTTGAATATATTGTTAGCACAAATATAACAATAAATACTTCATATGAAGTGTTTAAAAATGGAAAAGATACTGGAAATAGAGTTTCGGTCGGTTTTAGTATTTTATATTAAAATAAAGGAGAATTTATTGTGTTAGGAAAAATTATCAAGAAAAAAAGAAAAGCTCTTTTAATTAGTTCTATCGGTTTGGGAGAACTAATTGAAGTTTCTGGAACATATATCTTACTTATAGAAAAAGGTAGGCTTCCTACAGAAGAAATTTTAAAAAAAATAATCGTTGCTTTAAAATTTAATTCTAAAGAAACAGAAGAAATTTACTCTCTTTATGATGATGAAAAATTATCAGATCGTGTAAAAGAAAAAATTTCAAAATTAGAAAATAAAACTAGATAGAAGGAGATAAAGAATGAATATAGTATTAAAATACATTTTTTTTGACAAAAAGAATAACTATGTATTAAAAAAAACTGTAGGAAAAGAAAAAACTGAACTTCAAGAAATAGAAGATATTCAGAATCTTATTATTAATATTAAGTCTATTTATAATAGTTTTAATATTAATAATGATCTACAAAAAATATTAAATATTTTAGGGAATTTTTTTGAATATAAAATTAATAAAAAAGGATTATCAGAAAAAGAACTCGAAAAAAATATACTATTAAAGATGTTGAATATTTTAACTATCCTGTAACTAATGATCCAAAGGTAGTACCTCAAAAAAAAGAAAAAGAGCTACTATATTCTATTGATATCGCTGAATTTCTTCTTTTAGAATGTTCAGATATACAAATTAAAAGAAATATATAATTTTGTTTTAAATTATATAAAAAGAAATAATTACAAAAATTATAAAAATAAACTTGAAAATAATCAAGATTTAGAATTGTCAAAAAAAGAAATAGAAGATAATTATAAAAAAATAAGTACAGAATTAGAAGAAAAAATACAAACAAAAGAATTAAAAAAATATTTTTTATAATATCTATAGCAGTGAGAAAATAAGTGAGTTAAAAAAATAGAATAGAAGAAAAAGAAATATAGGACATTGAAAATTAAATAAAAAATAGGTATAAAAAAATAAAGTAATTATATATATAATTTGATATACTATAAATAAACTATATCTTAAGGAGTATATAATATGAAAAATAAATTTACAGAAGAATATTTAGATGATCTTTTAGTAAGAATGGCACACAATTCGACTGCTATTGAAGGCAACACTTTAACACAACCAGATACAGTATCTATTCTACTGCATAATTTCATACCAAAACTTATGAGTGAAAGAGAATATTTTGAAGTTAAAAACTATAAAAAAACAGTAGCTTTTCTTTTAAGTAATAGTGAAGAACTATCGCCGAAACTCATGAAAAATTATCATAAACTAATTATGGAGAATTTAGATGATAATAATGGAGAATTTAAAAAAATTGGAAATTTAATAGTTGGTTCAAATTTTGAAACTGCTAAGCCTTATCAAGTTCCTATTCTATTGCAAGAATGGTCTGATAATTATAATTTTAGAATAAAAAATGCAAAAACTAATGAAGAAAAAATAGAAATTATACTGGAGCAACATATTAAATTTGAAAAAATTCATCCCTTTAGTGATGGGAATGGTAGGACAGGTAGAATGATTATAATAGATAATTGCCTAAAAGAAAACTTAATTCCTATAGTTATCCCTAAAGAAGAAAAAAACAAATATATTACTCTTTTAGCTACTGAAAACAGTAAGGAATTTGCAAAATGGGGAATAGAACTTCAAAAAAACGAACTATATAGAATGGAATGTTTTAAAAATAAAATATTAGATCATACTCCAGGAAAAAAAGTAAATCCACTTTTAAAAACACTAAAGAAACAAAAAGAATTAAAGAATAATGGAAAAGAAAGATAAACCCATAAAAACTATATTAACATAAAAAAAAGACCTGTTGAAAATTTTAATAGGTCTTTTTTTTTATAATAAATTTAATAGAAGGAGGCAATTAATAATGATATTAATAATAGCAGAAAAACCATCTCTTGGAGAAGCAATAGCAGATGGAATAGATGGAGTTAAAGAAAAGAAAAAAGGACATATCATAGTTGGAGATACAACCGTCGTGTGGTGTTTTGGACATATGCTCCAATTAAAAGACCCAGAAGATTACGACGAAAAGTATAAAAATTGGAATTTAGACCATTTACCTATAAGTTTTCCTAATTGGGAAAAGAAAAGAAAAACAATTAAAGTTCTAAAAAATGAAAGTAAGGATCAAAAAGAAAAGAGGGAACTTATGCAAAAAGGATTAGATTATCAATTAGATCTAATCTTAAAATTTATAAAAGAAGCAGATGAAATTATTAATGCTGGAGATCCCGACGACGAAGGGCAACTTTTAGTTGATGAATTAATAGACTTTGCAGGTGTTAAAACAAAAGTAAAAAGACTCATAATAAATGACAACTCTTTAGAGGCTGTCAAAAAAGCACTCCTTAACATCGAAGATAATGATAAATATATAAAAGATGGAATATCAGCAAATGCACGAGCAATGGCAGATATAACTTTAGGTATTAATTGTACAAGATTTTTCAGTATTATAAATAATAGTTTTCTTAGAGTTGGAAGAGTACAGACTCCAACTCTTGGATTAGTTTTTAATCGTGATCTTGCGATAAAAGAACATAAAAAAGAAAATTATTATGAGTTAAAATCAGCTTTTACAGTTGATAAATTAACTAATAAAAGTGATACTGAATTAGAAAAATTAAAAATATTATATAATAATGAATTTGTAAATGAAGAAAAAAGAGAAAAACTTCTATTGAATATATCACAACAATTTGAAGAAATAGCTAAAATAGAATCTTTAGATTTTAAATACTTCTATAAAGAAGTGCCTAAAGGACAATTTGAGGATAAAGAATCTTTAGACAACACAATAAATTTTATTACAGAAAATAAAAAACAAGTACTGAAGGTCAATAAAAAAATTGAAAAGGAATTAGCACCATTACCATTCAATTTATTAAAACTTCAAGTATATGCTGATACTAAGTGGGGATATTCAGCACAAGAAACTCTTAATATTACCCAGAAATTAAGAGAAAACTTTAAAGCAATTACTTATAATAGATCAGATTGTCAGTATTTGACCGAGGAGCATTTAAAAGAAGCTCCAGAACTCCTAAAGAGTATTGAAAAAAATCTTGGTGTATTTATACCAGGACTAAACATAGAAAATATACTACCACCCAAATGTTTTGACAGTAGTAAAGTAACAGCACATCACGGAATAATACCAACTAATATTACCCTTGATATAAATAAGTTATCTGAGAAAGAAAAAAATGTTTACTTAGCTATTACCAATTTTTATGTAATTCAATTTTTACCACCAATTATAAAAGAAAAAACAGAAGGATTAATTGAAATAGCTGATGATTGCTATTTTAAAAACAATTCAACTAAAATATTAGATTTTGGTTATAAGAATTTTTTAAATGAAAAATTAGAAGAGGATCACGAAATAAAAGAAAATATTCTCTCTAATTACTATCCAGGAAATTATCAAATAGAATATTCAGAATCAAAAATAGATACTTTTGAAACAAAACCTAAAAAACCATATACAGAAGGAACACTCCTTCAAGATATGAGTAGTATTTCAAAATATGCAACTGATCCCGAAATAAAAAAAATATTAAAAGAAAAAGATAAAGACAAAAAAGGAGAAAATGGAGGAATTGGAACTCCAGCCACAAGAGCAAATATTATTGAAGGATTATTTAATTCTAAGTACATAGAAAAAAAAGGAAAAAATATTATTTGTACTGATTTAGGGAAAGAATTTTTTAATAGTTTACCAGTAGAACTTCAAACAGCCGATTTAACAGCTAAATGGTTCTTAATCCAAGAAGAAATCAAAAAAGGAGAGGCAGAACCTATAAAACTGATTAGAGAGGTTGTTGAAAGTGTGTCAACTATTATATCGAGAAAGTATGATGTAGTGGCTCAAAATCGAACTGAGAGGGTCATAATTTCTATTTGTCCGAAATGTGGAAAGAATATCTATGAGAATGAAAAAAGTTTTTATTGCGAAGGATATAAAGATGATCCAAAATGCAATTTTGCAATTTGGAAGGTAAAAAAACTTTTTGGAGTTGAAAAAAAAATTAACACAAAAGATTTTTTATCTTTAGTTGGAAAAAAACCAACTTTATTTAAAAACTTTACAAATAAGGAAGGGAAAAAATATAATGCCTTTTTTGTTTATGATGTAGAAAGTAATTCTCTTAAATTTGATAGTTTTGAAAAAACTGTAAAAAAGTAGTTAGAAAAATTAAATCAAGGAAAAAAAGAAATACTAATAGTATTAATTTTTTTCCTTGATTATAGGGGGTCAAGGGGGCAATCCCCATTGTATAGATTACTCGGAATTAGTACGAGTATTTTTCTAATTTTTCACGAATAAAAAGATAGTAATTTAAGGGAAGTAAATTTGAAATTTATTAGTTATTGTAGTTTTAAAAATTGAGGCTTCTTTTTTCCAATACCCTACAACAATTATAGAGTAGTCACTCTTATTATATACTGAATTCCTGATTTCATTAAAAAGTTTTTCATCTGGAATAAATACTTTTAGTGTATATATATTTTTCAAAGTAGTATCTAAAGGATATTTAAAAGTGATATGTTTACTTTTAGAATCATAGGAAAAATATTTACACTCAATCAAGTGTGATCCTTGAATATTTTTAGAGTAAATCTGATTGGAACGATTATCACATAAAATTTTAAAAACTTTAGAGTCGCCATATATTGTATTTATTGATTTTGTTTTACACATATGATAAATACCAGAAATTGTTGATAATCTTTTTGTATTCTTAATAAAATTGCCAGTCATATATTCATTGACTACTTCATCTAATACAAAAAGATCAGGATTATAGTTTGTTTCATTAAATCCTTCATTAAGGTTTGTTACCCAACAATTTTGAATATGTGGTTTCGAAGGTAATGCAGAAAAGTAAGGTTTTCTTATTATATTAGAAGAACTGGCTTTTAATTGAAGTTTTGCATTACATTCTGGATTCAAACAATAAAATAATTCATTAACACTCTTAACATTTTTTTCTTTAGTAGCAGTTATAATTTGTGTCCTTTTTTTATCGGAATAAGCATGACTAGACAAAAAGCACCTCCTAAATCATATGATCATTTAAGTATATAATATTTGGGTTAATAATTCTATAAAAATTTAGAATAAGGAGAGAATAATGAAAATAGCTTTAACACACAAAAAAAATATCAATAGGATATACTTTATTTTAGAAACAGAAAATTTATCTATTGAAGAAATAGTAAAAACAATAGGAAAAATCCTATTAATGGAAGAATTCTTAGATAATTCATCATCTATATCTTGTAAAGATTTCTCTACTATTTTAATTGAACATTTTAATTTCACCTCAGATTTAAAGGAGTATCAGTATAATGAAATTAAACAAATAGGGAAAATTCATAATTTAATAACTCAATATAAAGAGTATAATTTATCAAATTTTAGAAATATGAAATATAAAGAAGTTTTAAAAATTGATATATACTACTTATATAATAATTTACTAAAAAATTGTCATATCGAATTAAAAAAAGAAATACAAGGAGATAATAAATATAACGAAATATATGTTGAAATATATAAAATAATTCTTAAAGACTTAGAAAGATATTTCAAATTACAAAAAGATTCTTTAGAAAAAAAATTAAAATTTATCACTAAAATTTAAAGATATAAGGATAAAATAAAATGAAATTAATATTACTTTTTTTAATCTAAAGATATTAACTTCGAAATGATAACAACTGGTCATACTAAATATTATGAGAAATATGCACCTTATAAATTTGGCTATTTCTTAAGAAAAAATCAAGCTAGGATAGATAGAGTTGGTCTTTGGAGAAATGAATTTAATATTAATAACTGGAGATAAGAAAAAAGGGGGTATTATAGTCCCTTTTTTATCCTATATAATTCTATTTAAAGAATTCTGATTTTTTCTGTAGACAAAAATAATTTTCGAAATATTTATCAAATTTATCATAATCAAAACTTTCTATATATTCTGAAATTTTAGCATCTAAAATTTCAGTCTCAGGAGTTTTTAAAAATGAATTAAAAGAATCTTTTGCTTTAGGTATATTTAGAAGTGCTTGCATATCTCCTATTTTTATCAGCGGAAATTTTTTATTTATTTCTTCCCATGCTAAATTTAAATTAGCTAAATTTTTAGATAAAGCAATCATGTATAAATCACTAATACATAAGTACTCTTTTCTTATATCCGATAAAACTCCAATAAGAGGTTCATCACCTCTAAAATGGAATTGTGCTTGATTATATTTTGAACACAAAAGGATTCTAACTTTAAATATATTTTTAATTTCTTCAACTATTTCATGATTTAAACCTAATAAACCTAAGGTTTCATATTTTTTAAAATTTAAAGTTTCTACACTTTCACAATATACATTATAAATTTCCATTCGTTTATCTAACAAAGTAAGTGTCATGTCTCTTTTTGCTATCTCTTTTTGTATTTTAATACTACGATAAAGACTCCACAAAGATGTTATTATTGCTATTATAGTCAGTAACAATGATATTACTTCTTTATTATTTTTAAGTAAATCAATCACTTTTTTCTCCTTTATCTTTTATAATTTTAGTGTCTTTCTTATTTATTATGTTATAATTAATTATACATTATAACTCCTATTAATTTGAAAAGATATAAAAAATAATAATAAATTTGATGAATGATCAAAATAAAGTTTAGTACAACATATAAAAAAGGAAGTTATCAGATATGTCAGAAAATAATAAAAAAACTAAAGAATTTTTTTCAGAAAAAACGAATAAAGATATCTATAATTCAAGAATAGGTGGACAAGTAGCACTGAGTGGATTTTCATATCAAATGTTATCTTCTTGCTATTTGATTTTAACTGAGCTTAATTCAGAAACACAATTTATATTAGAAGGTATTGAAGATATAGATAAAATATATTCCCAAGATAATACTCAAATAAAAACATATACTCAAATAAAATACTCAAAAACAAAGCAAGATGCAAGTTTTATGAAGCCTATCTTGAAAAATTTTTTAGAAGTTTATTTATGTGATAATAGTTCTAAATTTAGATTAATATATGATTTTTCTGTTGCAAAAGGTAACATGAGTAAATTATTTTCAACTTCTTTAGATGAAAAAGCTCTTGAATACTGGAGAGCACTTATTTTAGATATAAAAAATGAAAATAATCATTGGACTTGGCTTAATTTTAATTTTGAAAATTTTATAAAAGTCATTTCATTTGAGAAAATTGGAACAAATTCCCTAGAACTTGAAATAGAGAAGAATTTAATAAAAAAATACAAGATTACAACAAATAACATTCCCTTATATCTTAATGGTCTTAAAATATATTGTTGGAAGAAGATGTCAAATCGTGAAGAAATCAATCAATTACAACTAGATTATTTAATTCATGATATTAAAGATGATATTTCTAAAGGAATTCAAAATCCTGCTCATAATTGGATTCAACGCATTAATTTTAAACATGATATGAGTAATGATACTAGCTATTATGAAGGTAAAAAACCTACATCACAGGATATTTCAAATGAATTGCCCATCAGACGAAAAAAATTAGAAGAACAAGTCAAAAAATCAATATTTGATAATAAAGTAACCGTAATTAAATCTTCAAGTGGACAAGGTAAAACAACATTAGCATTACAAACTGCTTTTAATTTAAAAGAAGAATATAGTACTTATCAGCTTTCTTGGTGTAATGATGAAAAAGAGCTTAATAATATTATAATGTATTTTGAATCAAGAATTAAATTAGGAGAAAAACTACTTATATTAATTGATAATTTAGATTTTCAACTTTCTGGTTGGAATCGCCTAAGTCAAAAAATGCAAGAACAAATTTCATATCATTATAAAATTTTAATAACTGTAAGAGAGTTAGATTGGTATAACTATGCAGGTGATATTAGTAATTTGAAAATGTTAAATGTGATCAAAATATTTTTATCTAAAGAAGATGCAAAAGAAATTTTTTTAAAATTAAAGCATAACAAAAAATTGCATAAAAGTATTTCAACTTGGGAGAAATCCTGGTCTAAAGTTAAAGAGAAAGAACTACTTATTGAATATGTTTATTTATTAACTCATGGTGTAATGCTCTCTGATAGAATTTCTGAACAAATTATTCAAATCAATAAAACTGAAGTTGGAAAAATTAAATGTGAAATTTTACGTATACTTTCGATTGCTGACATTTGTGGTGTAAAATTATCTATCAAAAATCTTCTTACACAACTTGTAGAAGTATCACAGTATGATTTTGGTGAAATTCTAAAAAGTATGGAGTCAGAATTCCTAATAAAAAAAGATGACTCAGAAATATATATTGAAGGTTTACATCCCGTACGTTCACAGCATATTTCTAATCGATTACACGAATTTATGGAAATTAATGATACTGTCATTAGTGTAATAAAAATTTCAGATAAAAACTACTTAGCTAAGCTCTTTTCTAATTTTCCTCACTTGATAAAAAACAAAAAAAATTTTTATTCAGAAGCAGTTAAACTACTATTTAAAAGTGGATTAGATTCTTTAATTTTATCTCTTCAAGGTGTATTTTCAGGGACTGTAATGAAGTATTATCATGAAAACAAATCCTATTTTGATGATGCTGATAACCATTCTGGTCTTTATCTTGTTGTCGCTGACTCTTGCCCTTTTACTTATTTTAAAGAATTTGATTATAAATTAGAAACATTATCTAAATTGAAAAAAAGATTTCCTACCCCAAATATAAATTATTTATGTAGTATAAGAGACTCAATGTCTAAATTAATTTTATTTGAAACAGATATTTACATTTTTAGTAAAACAATATTTGAACTAATGAATAAATATGATACAAGCAAATTTATTACAGAACTAAATTTATATACTATTGTTGCAGAGTGGTTACTAAATATAGATGTGAATTTTAACCTAACTAAAAAATTCACACTTAATGAAATATGGGATAATGCTGAAAGCTATCATTTAGAAACTATTTCAAAAATTATGTATCTCTATTTTTGTGGAAATAAAGAAGTCTTTTTAAAATATACAAATCAAAATTTACCTATGATATTAACTTATTTAAAAAAAAATACAAACTCATTAGAGTTATATATTTCAGAAAACATGTTGGAAATTCATGTTAAATATATTTTACTCCCTAGTAATATCAAAAATTCTAACGAAGAAAGTGTTAATAGAATAAAGAATATTTGCAAAACACTTCCAATATTTGATTTCTATTGTGCCGATTCCATAACACCTAAAATAAATCTATTATCAGAATACAATCTTCCTAATGATGGACATAAAAAAATATCCCTAAGAAATATTTTCATAATGTTTCATCAAGAATTTGCTTCATTGTGGAGTGATACCATCATAAGTAATTATGTATTTGATAGTAATAAAGAGTGGTTAGAGTTTTGGTTTACAGTAAGAAAAGATATTATTTTATTCTCCCAAAAGAGTATTAATGTTATACTCAAGTTGTTAGAAGGTAAAAATATATCTCACCTAACCAGTGAATTTAATACTTTACGATTCACCATATCTAAAAATTTAGGCAGACACAATGGATATCCTCAACAAAATAAACCTTTTTCAGAAGAAAAAATATTACCTCCAAATAATTTTGACGATATCTCAGAATATTTTACAAGTATTAAAAATTTTTCAGATCAAATCCTTGTTGTTATTGAAAAAAAAGAAAAAGAAGCTCATTTAGCAATTATGAATCTTAATAAAGGATTAGAAATTTTAGAAAAAATGCAAGAATATTTTTTTGATTTAACTGAAAAAGACCTAATTTTACACGATGAACATAAGCGATTATCTTTTGAAGAAGAAAAAGTATTATCTACTATAGAGATGACTTGTCTCTATTATTTAAATCATTTATCCACTGAATTTTTTAAAAAAGATAATGTCAAAATTTGGTATAATCAAAATTATTTAAATAATATGAAAAAAACTGAAAAAAGTCTTAATGACTTAAAAACTCATCATAATATTATTTATCCACAAAAATTTTTTTATAATAATAGTTTATCAAAATATCCCATTATTATTAGTGATTTAGATTACAATGATGCTACGATGGTTTCTAATCTTTATTTAAAATGTATCCCTTTTTCTGAAAATAATTTTGATTATCTCATAGTTGCTTTAAAAAATGAAAATGAAATGATTTTAGAAACTGGATTTAAAATTTCTAAAAATGACTTGTTGAAACTAAAAAACGCCTTTGAAAACATGAATATGGAATCCTTTGAAAAATCTTTTCTATTTTTTCCAGAGATAATCTCAAAAAAGTTTTTGGATTGTTTTACTACAGCTTTTGAAATAAAGAAACCAGAATTTAATAATTATGAAGGTTTTCAACTAATTGCTGAGCTATTATGGGCATACTCCAAGTGTAGAGAAACTCTTACTGCAAAAAACGACTTGAAATATAAAGAACAATTACTTATAAACTATAAAGATAAGCTGTTTAACAGATTAAAATTATATGAACATAATATAGAAAAAGAAGTTTTTCAGATTACTTATGATTTATGTACTAATGTCATTAATGGTAATAGTTATAAAGATGATGAATATAATGATTTTATACTTCAACTTTTATCTCTTAATATAAAGAGTATATAAAAATCATATTTAAAAATACTTGTCTTTTTATAAAATTAGTTATATAATATATTAAGTTTCAAGAACCTTGTTCGTCAAGGGGGAAATGTTGTGTAATATAAAAAGCCTTTATTCTTTGATTAAAGGACAGTATAGGTATACTTTTAAAAGTATACCTATTTTTTTTACGGAGGATATAATGGAAATTCATGGAGTTTATTTAATAAATTTTGGAACAAATGTAGGTAAAGAATTCAATGGTCAACATTATGGAATTATTATATCTGAAAAATCAAAAAAAGATGAGACTATGTTAGTTGTTCCCTTAACAAGTAAAAAAAAAGGTATAAAATATCGAGGTGGATTTACAATAGATAATACTAAATATCAAAAAGAACCTAGCTGTCTTTCTTCTTTTGCAAAAGTACGAAAACTTCGTGAAATAGATAAAAATAGAATTATTAAAAAAAAATTAATATTTTCATTAGATGATGAAGATATTGATAAATTAAAAAAAAGTTTAAAAGAACTTATTATATGTTTAAAGTAAAATTGAACCTCAATATATATAATTAACAATAAAATTCTACAAAAAAGGGGCTATAATAGCCCCTTTTTTATTCTATATAATGTAGTTTTACTTAAATTAGTAGCCTTTATACAATCTACTAATTTAATACTTTTCTCAATCCAGGCTTTTATAAATCTTTTCTGCTCAACTGTTAAATTTTCTTGCAAGTTTGGTCTACCCACAACTTTATTTTTTTTAGTACTAATTTTTCTACCTTTAGCATCTATTTTTAAATTTTCGTACCCTTCTTTTTGAAGTTTTAAAATATTCTCTCTTGTTTTTTCTCCAATATAAGTAAGAATATGAAATATGATTGGATTAATTAATTCTTTTTCTATTTTACTTTTATTTGTGGTATTTAACATAGGCTGCTCTAATATTTCTATATCAACACCTTTTTTGCTGATTAAGTCCCATTGTTCTGATACTTCTTTCATATTACGACCTAAACGGTCAAGTTCTTTAATAACAATTATATCCCCTATTATTAATTTTGATAGTAATAATTGCCACCCTTCTCTTTTAGAAAATTCTCTTCCAGATATTTTATCTATAAAGATATTTTCTTCTAATATTCTTTCTCTTTTTAAGGCTGTCATTTGTCTTGTAGTATCTTGTTCCTTTGTTGATATACGAATATAACCATATTTCATATATCTACCTTCCCTGTCCTTTAGACTCTAATTCTTTTTGTTTCTTTAATGTTTTTAAAAGTGGATTAGAATTTATTTTGGTTATTGTTTTTTTTACTTTTTCTATAAGTTCAAAAACTTCAATTTGCTTTGGATCGTTTCTTTTTTCCATTTTTTCAAAAACTGTTTTTAAGTCGTTTAAGTATTTATTTTCTTCTGTTTTTGTCATTTTTCTTGCAAATTCTTTCTCAAGAACTTCTTTAGGATTAATTGATACTTTTTTCATGTCATATAAATTTTCTCCCTCTCTATTATAAATAGTAATATTATTAAATTTATTCTGCTCATAAATTTTTTCTAAATTTGTTAAAATTCCTTTAACTACCATATCATGATGTTCTTTTAAAGTTGTTCTTGGTATAGTTCCTATATCTAGCATTTCTTCATATCTTTTTAATGTTCCAACATAAGAAAGCTCTGGTTTAACTGCAATAACAGATAATTCTGTTATATAATCTTTATCTTTTAGTTTTTTTTCTGTATTTAAAGGGATTGTATCCGTTCTTAATGTTCCTTCAATTATCAAATTATATTTTTTGTTGCTAAGCTCCTCTATTAACCTTTCTGTCATTTTACCAGAAAATTCTTGTGTTTTTGTAACTGCCTCATCGCCAAATTCTTTTTGTAATTCTTTATGTCTTGGGTGTGTTTTTTTAAATTCATCCCCATTTAAAACTATAATATCTTCATCAGATTTCTCTATTAATAAATTTGTTAATTTTGTTTTTCCAGAACCTGGTTGTCCACCTAAAATAAATACTTTAGGATTTTTTGAACTCTCTTTAAAATCTACTAGTCTTTTTATAGTTTTATTATATTTTTCTATAAATTCTTTCTCATTATATCTATCCATTTATTTTCTCTAGTTTTTTAATATATTTATTTGCAAAAATTAAACTACCTTGCATTTTTAACATATCTTCCATTGTATTTTGATATAATATATTTCTTTTTATTTCTAAAACATCATCTAATAATAATACAACAGGATTTTTACTGTCCTCTCTAATATTCTTTTTTTCCATGTAATTATCTATATCAGATATTATCCCTGCACAAAACTCTCCCAAAACTTCCATTTTCAAAGTTACTTCATAAGTAGCCATAAAATCCTCCTTAATTATTTTTTTATTCCTAATATTATTATACCATTTTAGTTCCAAAAAGTCTAATTTTAATCTTCTTATTTTGGTACTGTTTTTGAGTGTATTTCTTAGCTAAAAAGAGTAAATAATAGAAGGTATCAAAAACTATAGTTTTTGATACCTTCTATATTGCAGTTCCTTAACCAAATCTTATATGTTGGATTTTTTTTATGAAGTTTTTGACATTTTTATTTCTTTCAGTTATAGTATTACATAACAATAAGAATTAGAAATTGATGTACTCTTACCATTAGGTGAGAATTAATAGAGGCTATAGAGATAAGTACAACATATTAAATAAACTCAACAATTTCATAAGCTAAATAATTTATTTTCTTTGTAATAGATCAAAAATATTAGTTATTATTTGCTGAAACTCATCCCATCCTAAAACAATAGTTATTATGGCACTAATTAAACTGATTATTATTAATATCAAGTTTATTCCTTTTATAATCCAACTATTTCTTAATTTCATAGTATTATTATCTGATAGGAAACCAAACCAATTCAATATAAATATGGGAAGTGCATTTATAGTTTTCATTCCTTCTGAAAAGCATGAAAATGGATTCTTTAACTCCTTAAAAATACTTTTTTTTAACTCATTTAATGTGCCAAAATGTCTAATAAACATGTCATCACTATCCCCAATAGACTGAATCAATCTATTACGAAATATTTCGTTTTCCATTTCATAAACTGAATTTTTTAACTCTGGCAAAAAATTTATAAGTAGTTGATAGTTATTTCCAGAATAGCCTTTTAAGTTATCTGTCATATGAAAATATACACCGTCATTTCCAAGTTCTGATTGCATGGCTTTAACATCTAATGTAAGTTCATAGTATAATAGTTTATTAAAATTTTTATCTTTCAAAATACTATCTACTAATATTATAAATTTATCTCGATAGTTACGAGTAAATTCATCCCGTTTGAGTACATTCTTTAAATCAATAACTTTAATAATAAAACCTAACAGAATTACACCTAATACAATAAGTATTATATCCATCTTATCCATAAAATAGCCCCTTCTTTTTTCACTTTAGTATTCATAACTATTTGATTTTTCTGGAAATCAACTCTTTAATTTTCTTCTGGTTGCCCTTCATCATATTCTTTAATCACATTATGTATAGATTCAATTATAGTATTTATTAGCTCATAACTTTTTATACAGTTTATCTCAATTTCATTTCTCTGTGATTCATTAACATATTCTCTATCAAAGTGATGAACTATTCTATGTCTTTTCACAGCAATCTCATCAAAATCACTTGTTTGAAATTTAGCTTTTTTATCTTTTCCAGAAGTTAACATTCCAATTTTTTCATAAGTGTTCTTTGGAAGTACTATTTCTAATCCCTCTTTAATTTTAACCCAGTTTTGATACGTATTCTTCCTAATATCTTCAATTATTTCAGTTTTTAGAACAGGATTCTTAAAAATATCCTTTTGTTCAATTGCTTCCTTTAAATAGTTTATTGGAATTTTTACTTTCGAATAACATTTCCCTTTTGGAAAGTTATTCATTGTTATTTGTACTAAACCCCATATAACAATTTCATGAATATAATAGTCAACAGTTGAGACAAGATTCACAATTATATTCCGTTTTTCTTCATCATTAGTTGTTTCTATTTGGAGAAAGATTATTCTTAAATTTTCATCTGAGTAGTTTTTTATTCTTTCTAATTCTTCAGTGCTCGTTCTCCTATCCTCTACAGCAATAAAATTATCTATTCCTAAATCACATTCACTTACATCTTCTATTTCATCTCTTTTTACAGGCATAAAATCTCACCTATTTTATCACTATTAAACTCTTTATAATTTGGTGTAGAACAATATTTTCCTTCTAAATATGCTTTTTCTATATCAGCAGATTTCCTCACTCCTACAATTTCACCTAGAGATTTTATTTCCGTTTGAAACCCTGTTTCTTTAGTTCTACTTGCAAAATATATTTGTTCTCTTCGAAATATTTCTAAATCCAGTAAATTTGTATTATGTGTCGTGAATAGGAGTTGAGCTTTATTTTTAGCTGTTAAAAATAACTCTATCACCTTTTTTGACAAAAATGGGTGAAATCCTATTTCTAATTCATCAAAAATCACAATTTTATTATGACAAAGTGCATCTGCTAGAGGAATTCCTAAAGTAAAAAGTTTTTTAATTCCTTCTGACTCTTCATCTATAGGAATCTCAACCTCTCCATTTTCTGTTTTATAAACTAAAGACATTTTTCTTTCACCAGATGCTAATATATTAATTAAGTTTTCTTCTCCAAATTTTATTCTTAATTCCTCTAGTTGGTCTTTCTTTAAATTCTTTTTAGTTTTCTCAGACTCTATAAATTGTGATATAAGCTTTCCTTCTTCTTTACTTAGTGTATAAGTCGACACTATCTTTGACACTCCTATATTCATATGAGTATAAAAATAAGTTATAAATTCTTTAATTTTTTCATTATTTTCATTAGATTTTGAAAATATTTCTTTTGCTTTCTCTGTATTGTAGGTTGTTGTATCAAAATTTATAAAAACAAAGTTTTCTTTAAAAAATTTATTAACATCATTTAAGTTTCTTGTTGATTCTCCTAAAAAATTAGATATTGTATTTAGAAAACATGCTTTCTCAGATAAATTTTCTGAATATTTTAATAAAGCTGTTTCAAACGATTCACCAAAACTAAATTCATTTTTTTTTCTATGAAAAATTTTTTTTAGTTTTCCTTTTGGATAATAATATAATCCTTCTTCTACTATAAGCTCATCTGTATAACTTATTTTATAGTAATACTTTATTTCATTTTCTATAAAAACTATTTCAAAGATTGTTTCTTTTTTCTCTTTACTAAATTTACAAGGATCATATGCCTCTTCTATCTCAATTTTCCCTGTTACAATTTCAACTAATACTTTTAAAAATTTTAAAACATTAGTTTTTCCCGTTGCATTACCACCATAAATAGGTATTACTGGTAGTATTTTATAATCTTGCTCCTCAATCAATATATCTTTATGAGATTTATCGGTGTTTGCTAGAAAACTAAGTGTTTGCTTTTTTCCTATAGAACGATAATTTTCAACCCTCGCAAATAAAATCATTCTTATCATCTCCTTAGCAAAATTATATCATAAATTCTATTAATAATCAATTTAAAAACACTTTTTTACATTTTAAATTCAAATAATGATATTTTTTAACTTCTTCTAATTATTTTTTTAATACCTTTTCACATATAAAAAAGGAGGAAAATTTTCAAATTCCAAAGTAAGTAATATTTGAAAATTCTCTTAATACAAATTTTGATCTTTTAATTTTAAAATAAATAAAGTAGTTTTCAAATCATCTAAGTAATTTTAAACCAGATTAAATTTATATATCCTTCTAAAAAAGCTCTCACAAGCAGTGTGAGAGCTTCAAAACAATATTAAAAACTCAAAACTAAAAAATTTTTACTACTTCACTTCATTCTCTTTAATTTATTATTTTTTTAAATATCCAACAAATCATAAAATCTATATATCTTATTTCTCTTTTTATCATCTGGAGAAATTCTCCTTATTACAAGTAATTTTTTTATATTAATTCTCACTAGATTACTATTTATAGAAATCCCTTACTCAATTTTTCAAAAGATTATACAATTTAGTATTTATAAAATATTTTTCTCGTCCTACTTTAACTTCTTTTAAAATATTTATTTCAACTAATTCACTCAGTATTCTTGAAGCTATTTTTCTATCTTTTTTAATTCAGTTAAAAATATTTTTCTTGACACTCACTCTTATATTATGTTAGAATTATATTAATGAAAGCCAGTAGGACTCGGTAATTTTCTAGGAAATTACACAGTCCTACTATTTTTTTATTCTATCACTATTTCTTTAAAGTTTTTTATCCCCTTGTTTTTTAATCTGTATTGGTTAAAATTTAAGATAACTGAATTTAAATTAATTTTTTTTTTACAACCATATTCATAAATAAATTTTATAGTCTCTTGCCTTTCTTTTACATAATCCCTCTTTCTTTTTTGACCTTGTTTATAATTTAATCTCCATGCTTTATCTAAAAAAGTTACTATACTTTCTTTGTGACATAATGAATTTCTTAATATTACAATAGTTTTTAATTCTTCTATTGTTTTTACAAATTTAAATTTTTTATTATAATTAGTAAATTTAGAAAATAGTATTTCTTTTTTTCCATCACTATCCATATAATTATAATCTAACAATAATGATATTGTGCCAAGAGACAGAATTTTTATTAGCAAATGATAGTCATTTAAAAATTCTGTATGACCTGAAAAATTTTTTATTCCCTCTTTCCATATTTTTTCAAATGAGATATAAAAGCTATCAGTTCCAGAGGTTAATTTGTTCGTTTTTCGATTATGACCTTCTAATTTTGAGAGAAGTGTTTCAAAATCTATTTTTTCATTTTCTAAAAAGCTTAAAAAAAATAATGTTAAATGAACTTTGAATTCAGTTTCATAAAGTAAAATAGCTTCTGTTAATTTGTTTTCTAATTTAAGAATTTTTTTATAATTCTTTTTTAAAGTACTATAGGGAGTTTCAAACATATAAACATGATTTATTTTTCCTTTACCTGTTGCAAAAAGATATTTTAAAGAAGCAACATTTAGATAATTATATTTTAGTAAAAAATCTTCACATTGTTCTTCTTGCAATAAATTTTTAAAAGTAATTTTTTTAGACTTTAACCTTCCTATTTGTTCCTCAATTCCTAACACTTTTTTAGACATTTTTTCTCCTATCAATATTTTTTAAGTTCTTCTAGAGCTAGAATTTTTATTCTTTATATGCTCTATCTTAAAACTAATAGTAAAAGATGCTATCTTTCTTAATACTCTCCCAATATTTTCTCTATTTTCTTTAAAAGATTATTAATTTTATATTTTTTTCCCTCTTCCAAAGAATTTATTCTTTCAATACTTAAATTTCCTAATGCTACAATTTTTTCTTCTACACTTTTTTCAGTTTCAGAAAATTTTATTTTCATATTATCAGTATTATCTATCTCCAAGCCTTGTATTAAAGTTTCTAATTCCTCTCTAGAAATCCCGTTTTCTATATAAGGTAACAATTCTTCCTCATTATTACTTATCTTCTCAATAAGCTCCATAGGGAGCATAGCAATCATTGGTTTCCTTTCTTCTGGAACAATTTTAAATATTTCAAATCTTTTTCTATGTCTTAAAGCTGTTCTTCTATTAAAACCATTTAGTTGTATAAATTTTTCATATGTTTTACTCCCTTGTAACTTTTCAAACACTTCTGAAAAAACCTTTCCAAGTGCTAAGCTACCTTTAGCACTTATATTTTGTGTTTCTAAAGTTTTTTCTTTTAAAAAATTATTCACAATTAAATCTTCACTATTAAATATTTCATCTGAAAAATCTAATTGATGATCTGATATTAATCCATGTTGCTTTCTTTCTTTTAGTATTTCTTTTAGTTCATTCATTCATTTTTCTCCTTTTTAATTCTGTTTTTCTAAAAGTGACAAGTTGTCACTTTTAGAAATCAAAATTAAACTCATTTTTAGTTTCTTCTTTTTCTAGTAGTTTATCTCCTATAACTTTAATAGAGTTTTTTACTCCCTCTATATTTTTACTATTACTTTCCCATATAGTTTTGCCTTTATATAGTAATTCTTCAATATCTGATATTGATTTTATCGGTTCTGGAAATATAATATCTGTTCCTTCAATAGAATCTTTTATTTGTTTCAATAATAAATTTTGTATTTTCTTATTACTATACTTATTTATTACAACTGCCAAAACTTTACTGACTCCTGCTTCTTTTATAACGTTTATAGCTCCATTTACTGTCACTTCATCACAAAAAACAGGAATTATAATTTTATCTGAACATTTTACAAATGTAGAATCAATTTTCATTGTTGGTATACTATCTATTAAAATAAAATCATACTCTAACCTCATTTTTTCTAGAAAATTAGGTAATTTCATTAAAAATTGACTTCCAAAAGTAGAACTCTCTAATGGAATAAAATTAAGATTTTCTCTTAATTTTATTATTTCACCTTCTCTTCCAGCTACAAATTCTTTTAAACCTGTATCAAATGTAATTTTTTTTCTTCCAAAGCTATAATCTAATATATTATTTTGGGAGTCACTTGTAAGTAACAATACTTTTTTTCCTAATAAGCTTAAATAAGCTCCTAGTTGTAGTGAAACAAATGTTTTACCTACACCACCCTTATTTACTTTTATAGTAATTATTTTACCTTCCATGTGAGTTTCCTCCTTTTTTACAAACGACAACTTGTCACTTTTAGATTTTTCTATAATTATTTGCTTCTTTCCTTTTTTTATTGTAACTGTTTTCTCTTCCTCTGTTATCCCCATTTCTGATAATATAGGAAGTGGAAAAGACAACTTCGTTGAAAAATATTTTCCTACTTTCTCATAAAGAATTTTATGATTTTTAATAAGTTTTATAATTTTACCATTTTCTTTTTCTGTGTTCTCTTTTTCTGTTGTCCCTTTTTCTATAGTTATTTTCTTTTCTGAATAAGTAAATTTGATTTCTGGTTCTTCTTTTGTAACTTCTAAAAATTCAACGTAATCTTTTTGAACAATAAGCTTACAACTACTCAATCTTCCATCTTTTTGATAAGCAAAAGATAATTTTTTTTCCATATATTCACATCCTTTTAATATTAATTCATAATTTTATTTACTAGCTCAAAAGCTTCTTTTTCACTATTTGCAAAAAAATTAACTTTTACACCTTTAATTGATAATGTTACTTCATATCCATTTTCTTTTTTAGTCATTTTCATTTTTATTCCTCCGTTTATATTGTTTTTAGAAGGACATTATGATATAATCTAATTTACCAGATTAGGGGGCAATATCATATTGTCCTCTTTTATTTATTTCTATCATTATAATACTTCATTATTTTTATTTTGTCAAGCCTAATCATTTAAATGATTTATATTTTTTAAAATAAAAAAAAGGCTTTAGCTAAGCTAACAACCTTTTTTCAAGTTTTTCATATTTTTCCTAATTCTTTTTTTCCTAGCATTGTGAAGATGAACCTATTTTGAATCTCTTTTTCTTATCTCACATTTTTTATTAAAATCCTCCAGTCTTTTTTTGTATTCCATTTTTATTCTGATATTTTCCATTTTATTATAGTCACTTAATCTTCTTATTTCCAATAATAATTCACTATTTTTAGTTATTTCATATTTTGTTATAAGTGTTTTTAATTTGTATACATTAGCATTTTCAAATCCTTTTTTTATTGATTCTTCTAATTTTTCAATAGCTACATCTAAATATTCTATATTCTTTTCAATTTGACCTTTCTTAAGATAACACAAACCTATATTATAAACTGCTGTTTTATTTTCTGGATTTAATTCTCTTGCAATCTCATATTTTGAAATTGCCTCAACATACTTCTTCTTATAGCAACATTGATTACCAATTTTCATATATATCTCACTTTTATCTTGTTGACTAATACATACTTCTAATATTTTTTCATATTCTTCAATTATTTTTTTATGGCCTGTTTTCCCTTCTTTTTTCAAAGTATCTATTTTTAAATAAAGTAAATCTTTCTTTTTAGCCTTGTTTGTACTATTTATATTTTTCCCTTCTATTTCTTTTTCTATTTCTTTTTCTATTTCTATATCTATTTTTTTTTCTCTTTCTTCCAATGCCATAATAAGTTGTCCATCTACTTCTGTTTCTTGTTTAAGTCTCTGTAATTCTTTATTATACTTTTCTATTTCTATAAGTTTTTCTAACTCTTCTCTATCTTTCTTTATTTTTTCTTTTAGAATTCTTAATTCTTCATCTGTTTTTTCTTTTATTTTTTTTAATTCTTCATTCATTCTTTCTGATATTTTATCTATTTTTTTAAAATCTACAAACCATTTAATAGTAAAACCTATTCCTATAAGTGAACAAAATCCTATAAATATATTTATTATTCTTTCTACATTATTTATACTCTGTTCATTTATTTCTAATGCTTTTATATATATTTCTTCATTATAATTATAGTTATTTACAATTTTTTTTTCTAATAATACCTCTTCTTTTATAGGCTTTTCTCTTGTGATATTTGTTCCATTATTAATATCAGTTTTTTCTATTTTTTCAATATCTCCAAAACTTTTAAAACAAATAATAACAATCATAAAAAATAAAGTGAACACCTTTTTCTTCATCATATAACTCCTTTAAACATTATTTAATTCTTTTTAGAATTAAATACTCTCCTAATACTAGTTCTATTTGTTCCCAATTTGATTCTAACCATACTTTTGAAATTGGATGACTTTTATCATTTGAAAAATATGCTCTATGCTTAAATGCCGAGTTTGGAAGTTCTTTTTCAAGTAATTCTTCTAATTTTTTATACTCTATTTTTATTTCTCCATTTTTTTGAGATTCTAAAAAATCCACTAATCTCCTATAATTATATTTCATCTTAAACCACTCCTTTCAGATTAAAGATCTTTTCTCTTCTTTCTAATGCTCTAACAAAGTATATTCTGGCTAATATTTTTCTTCTACCAATTTTTCAGCTATTCATTTGGCTTCTATTTAACAACATTTTTTTCGTTCTTCAATTATAAATTGAGAATCACTCTTTTGTTCAATTATATTCCTCAAAATTTCAAGCTGTTTTTTTTCCATTGAGAAACCTTCTATACTCATTGTTATCTTAATTTTACTTATTATTTTTTTCGAGTCCAATTTTTCCATTAATTAACACTCCTAGTTCTTTCTATACTTAGGTTTAATTATGCTGTATCTTTTAATTAAATAAAATTTTTATTAATAACTACAAATTTTATATCTGCTATTTTTTCAATTTTTCTTTTTCTTCCAATAATTTTTTTATTTTTTCTTCTAGCTTACTAATTTCTAAATCTATTTTTTCTGTTTTTTCTTCTTTAGTTTTTTTAATGTCTTCAGTTGTCGTACAGTCCGACAACTCTTTTTTTATTTCTTTTAATTTTTGAGTAGGCTTCTCTGAATCTATTATCTCAAGAATATTCAGTTCGTTATACTCTTGTTCTTTTTTTGTTATTTCTCTTATTACTCTTTCTGGTAAATTCATTATATTTTCTTTCTTATATCGAAGATATAATTCATGCTTTTTTATACAAGTATAAACAAAATCTTTTTTCAATCCTAATCCTTCAAACCACTTTTTAAATGTTCCACCAGAATGATTAGAAAGTACTTTTTGAGCATTTACTAGTGTTTCTGAAATAGAAACTAGATGCTCTGTTGTTTTCTCTGTGTGGAAAGACAATATTTTTTCACACTCAATTAATTTTTTTTCTTCTTCTAGTTCCACTTTTAAAATTGAATAGTCCATTAATGGTTTATATTCCTCTTTTACTATTTTTTTCTCAAAAGGTTCTCGTTTGTCTAAAAATTTTGGCATTCTACCCTCCTATTTTCAAAAGTGACAAGTTGTCACTTTCAACTTTTTATTATTTCTTCTCTTTTTATTATTTCTTTTGCTAATTCTTCATAATCTTTTGCACCATTGGAATTAGGTTTATATTCAAAAATATTTTTCATTAATGCTGGAGCTTCTACAAGAGATATATTATTTCTTATTTTAGTTTTCATTAATGTTTCTCCAAAATAACTTTCCAACTGTTCCATTATTTCAGAAGTCATATTTACTCTTCCGTTATATTGTGTTAAGAATACCCCTCCTATCTTCAATTTAGGATTAAGATCTTCTTTTATAGCCTCTATCACCTCTAGTAAAACAGAAGCACCTCTCATTTCAAAATAACCACTTCTAAGAGGAATATAAACTAAATCTGCACAAGTTAAAGCATTTAATGTTAATGTCGATAAACTAGGAGAAGTATCAATTATACAGATATCATATTCATTTTCTACTTTTGCTAATGCTTTTTTTAACAAAGATTCTCTACCTAAAGTAGAGACAAAATCTAAATTTGCTCTTTCTAAATCTAAGTTACTTGGTAGTAAATCTATTTGAGAATTTACTTCAATTAAGTATGGCTTTACATTTTTTTCTTTTAAGGCATCATAAACTGTATCTGATAATTTTTGTAAATCTATCCCAAAAGAATCTGTTAAGTTTCCCTGTGGATCTAGATCAATAGCTAATACTTTATACTTTTTTTTAGAAAAATATCCTATTAAATTCATAACTGAAGTAGTTTTTGCTACTCCACCTTTATTATTTGCAATTACTATCTTTTTCAACTTCGTCCTCCTCTACAATATATCTTATACTTAAAAATTTTTCTGCTGCTTTTTTAGTTAATCCATTAGAAATTAATTCTTTAATTTTTTCATTATAGACTTTAAAATTAACAATAGTTTTTCCTTGTTCTATTTTCAAATTATCTTGTGTAATAGAATTAATAAGAGAATCTATATCTTTTTTTTGTTCTTTCCCATATTCGATTATACTTTTTTTCTTTTCTATTTCTATATTATTTGAATAATATTTTTTTAAAATCCCTTCTATATATTTGGTTAAAGATACTTTTATATCAGTTTTTAAATCAGTATATAAAGCCTTTAATATATATATTAAAACTTCTTCTCCATTTTCTAAATGAATTTTTTTTAATTTGTTTTCTACATTTTTATTCCAAGTCTTATTGACATAAAAGTTTTGTTTTGCTCTTAATGTATATTTTTGGATTTCATCACTTTCTATTAATATTATATTATCATTTTTTTCTATTACTGGAATTGTATTATTTATAAAATTTTTAATTTTTTTAGGAAAAAACTTTATTGATTGATAATTATGTGCAGGTATAAATTCATATTCTGTTCTTATTCCAGAAGCATTTTCTACTTCTTCTAAAGTTGGCTTTAGGAATTTTAAAAGAAAATTTGTTTTATTTGAATATGAAGTAGGTAAAGAGAAAAAATTAAATATTTCTTCTTTAGTTAATTCTATTTCACCCCTTTTTAAATGATCTTTTAATAATGAATACATTCTTATAGTATAAGTACCACTAAGCTTTCCTACTACTACTCCCTCTAAAGGTACGTAAACATCTGGCATTAGTAATAGTTCTAATATCTCTTTAGGTATTTGATACTCTAACCATGTTGTTTGCTTTGATTGAGTAAATTTAACTGAAGCAAGTAAACTAGTTACTACATCTACATTTAATTTTTTTTTATTAATATAGTTATATTCTAGTACCGTATCCATTCCAGCTATCATATCTTTTTTTAATGAAGTACTATGACAATTTATTGCGTTAGCTAGAGTGGTGAAATTTATTATTTTAGTGTCTAATTGTTCTTTTATTGCTTCTTCTTTACAGAAATCTTTTATTTCAAAAAACATCTTGTTAATATTTGTTAATGTTAAATCTTTAGTTTTTGCTATTTCTTTTTTTAATTTTTCTCTTTCTAATAAATCTGGAGTTATTTTATCAATTCTTTCTATTTTTTTTATGTTGATTTCTTCTATTTTTTTTATTAATTGTTCATTGTTCACTTCATTATTTTCTATCTCTAATTCTTTTCCTGTAAAAATATTATCTAAAAAATTTTGTGAAATATTTTTTTTAATAATATCTTTAGTTTCTTGATTATAGAGCTCTTTAAATTTGTGTTTAAGATCTTGTTGAGTTCTTAATAATAGTGTGAAAATACTTTTTTCTACATTTAATTTATAATATTTACCTTTTTTTATATTATGGGTGATTAATGCTGAATGTTGATTAAGGATTTTTTTTTCTTCCATAATTATTCTCCTTTTTATAAAGCAAATATAAAAGCAACTTTTAAACATAAACTAAAAAATAACCTTACCTGTTTGTATTCTTAGTTTTAATAGTTTTATAGTTTTCCTTTCATTTATCCTTTGCAAACTAAAGCCAAAATGAGGTTAAAAACAACTTTTACTCATAAAGAAACAACTTTTGCTCATTGAAAAGCAACTTTACTTCACTCCTTTACAACTTTTACTCATGAAAAAACAACTTTTGCTCACTTAATATATATTATTCTTTATTTAATCTTAATTAATAGATATAGTTTATATCAAAAACAACTTTTTTACAATACTTTTATTCAGAAATGCCGAAAATAGTATCAAAGAAATGTTTTTAAGTTGCTTCAAAGGTATCTATCCTAGCAACTTACAGTAAAAAAGATTTATATTTATATTACAATATAGCTTAAAAGTTCTTATCGACCTTTTTTGAACATAAAAAAAAGAAATGTGAATTAAAATAGATGGTCTGTAAGAGCTCTCTGAAAGCTTTTAATGATATAAAACTAGTTATAATAAAAAAAGGGCTTGGACCCCGTAGGATTACCAAGCACGATCTACTTATTTAATTTGTATAACCTATTATATATATTTTTATAAGTTTTGACAATTGATTTTTTTATCTATCTTTCATTGCCTTTTAAGTTTTTATTTTTAGTTATATTTCTAATCAATTTTGTTGTACTTGAAATTTTTCTTGTTTTTTTATTTATTTCAAAAAAATTCTTAATCATTTCTAGTTTGGGATCGTTTCTTTGTTCCATTGAGGACAGTATATTTTTTTCTAAAAGTTTAATTTTTTCTATTTCCTGTATTTTTAAAGGTCTGTTTAATTCTTTTTCAAAGACTTCCTCTCCAGTAGTATTTTGAGTATTGTTATTACTATTGTATAATTCTTTTTCATTTGCTGATCTAATAATTTTTATACTATCAAATTTACTAGATTCTTCTAATTCTCTTATTAAATTTTTTAGAAAATAAGACAACTGGTCGTGCATTTCTAAACTTCCAATTCTAGGTTGAACATTATTTTCTAAAGCCTCATGATAATGCTCTTCATTTCTATTTAACATTTGAGAGCTAGATACCTCTTTATTTGTTCCTATCATTAAAAAATTTACTTCATATCCATTTTTCTTTATATTTTCTATTTCTTTAAAATAATATTCTGGGTGGAAAATAGTACTTTCAACTATGATATTATGTTTATTTTCTAATGCTATTTTCTCTATTTTATTTGATATATTAGTTATAAATTCAAGTTTTTCTTCCATACTACCTAATTTTATTGGTATCTTTTGTAAATATTCGTCTGGAGTTATTGTTATTGTATTTTTTTCTATATTGTTTTTTATATAAGTACTCTTTCCAGAACCAGTTTGTCCACTTATAAATGTATAGTTCAATTCTGTACTTTTTTCTTTTTTATAAAAAGCTTCTTCAACTATTAACTCTTCCAACTCTTTAAATTTCATAAGATACCATTTACAATATTATTAGCTTTTATCATTAC
>CAMQWJ010000010.1 GCA_947038515.1 uncultured Fusobacteriaceae bacterium | reverse complement strand
CACTTACTATAGACTTATATATTTTATTAAGTTTTTCATATAAAGGACCATTAACCGTAGTTGGTGGGTTTGGTGGTATCACTGGATCTACCGGTATCTCTGGATCTACTGGTATCTCTGGATCTATTGGTGGTTCTGGATCTATTGGTAATGGTAAATAATCAAGAACTCCTATTAATACATTACCATCTGGTAGCAATGTAGCATCAAGAACTAGGGAATTAGTAATTAAATTATCTGTTTCTTGATAATTGGAATCTATTCCAGGAGTTATTTGAGTCCCACCCATTCCAACAATGGCATCTTCTCCAATTCCATTTAAACCAATTATTAGATTGCCCTCTACAGAAGTTAAAGTTCCACTATTTCCATATAAAGAATGACCTATTATATTACCTGCTCCATCTTTTATAGTTGGATCTACCCGTAAATTAAGGTTACCACTTTCTAACATTATATTACTTGCTCCTGTAATTTTTACTGTTTCAAACAATGTTATATTTCCGTTACTATTTAAAGTTTCAAAACCTTTAATATTGTGAAAAACATTTAAATTTGTATTGGCTTTTGATACTATACTTTCACCTAAATTTAATATATCTGTTCCACTTCCACCCTCTAAAGTCCCATTTAATAATGTTTCATTACTTATAGAAAGTTTATCATTTCCCATTCCCAATTCTATTTTTCCATTGACTGTAGAAGAACCTGAAATCAATATTTCATTATCTCCATTATTTCCTTTAATTACTACTTTGTTATTTTTTAGACCACCACCATTAAAAATAACATTTTCTCCAACAAATTTATTATCCTCTACTAAGTACAAAGCTGTATTATATCCATTGATTATACTATTTTTTAAAGTAGTATCTGTCTCTATAACTAAAGCTCCCCTATTCATTCCAGCACCATTAATTATCAAATTATCGTTATTACCAGACAAATTACTTGATGATAAGTAGCTATCTCCTGTTGCTATTGGAATATTCGTAACTGAGTCTGGAATAGAAACTGTTCCAATATCTGTTCCATTTATAACAGTTTTCTTCGGATGAGTAGATATGATTGTTGCATTTTTAATTTGGTTGATATCTTCATTCACATCCAGTGTTATTTCAACTCCAAAATTAGAATAAGAGGTTGATTGATTTATAATATTTTCTCCTGCTAAAATCCCAAAATTAGAGATTTGATCTGTTAAACTCCCTTTTATGTAAATAGCCGACTTATTTCCTTTAACAATTCCTTCGTTAATGATATTCGTTGAAGTTCCATAAAATCCATCGCCGTAATAATTAAAACTAGTATTTCCACCATTATGCTGCAATCCATAGCCTGAAATAACACCTTTATTCTCAAGACGTCCTATTATTGAGTTTTCCTCTGAAAATATCCCATTTCCAGAACGACTAATTAAGGACCCAACTGTATATCCTTGAATAATTCCATTATTATATATATCACCAATATTCTTACTGTTATAAATTCCATTTCCAGAATTTACTGATCGAGCATCCCCAGAAATGAGTCCACCATTTGTAAGATCACCTATACTAGACAAATTATAAATTCCATTAGAATTATTACTAATATCAGTCCCAATATTAGTATAATTATTTTCACTCTTATTTCCTATTCCCATAATAACTCCACGATTAACAATATTCCCCATTACTGAATTTATATCTGAAAATATCCCATTTCCAGAATACATAGTCCGATTGTAAATTTTATCATTAGACTTAATTCCATCTACAATACTGCCTATAATAACACCTTTATTCGTAAGATTTCCTATTGTATTTAAAGAACTATTATATATTCCATTTCCTAATTTTTTAAGGTTATAGCTTGTATAAGGAAGTGAACCTTCTGATATAATAGTTACCTTTGCTTCTATTCTACCATTATTAATAAGGTTTACTATATTTCCATCATTATATATTCCATTTCCTAAATTTACATCTTCTAATAATATAATATCCGTTAAAATAATTCCATCATTTAAAACTTCTCTATTATTAATAATAGAATTATCAATTCCATTACCAATTTTATTAACTAAAGTATCTGAGTTAATGTAAGGACCTGTAGATACTTCTGAAAAAATTTCTTTTGAATTTAAAACACTTATTAATAAAATTATTACTGTATTCACAATTTTTACTTTAAAATATTTTTTTAATATATTATTTTTTAACATTTTATTCCTCCTTTGAATTTATAAAAATTTACTTTTTATCTTATTTTATCTTGTTGTCTTTCATTATATCATATTTCCATTAAATAGTCAAAAGGGTATAAGCTTAATTGTTTAATATTGCTAATATCTCTAATATTGCTAATATCAAAAGTATTTTTTTTTACTCTGGATTCAATAACAACTTATTTTTTCAACAAATAAAAAAGACCCTCCATAATTTTCTAATTAATATTAATTAGAAAATTAAGAAGAAATCCTTCTGTCAATATATCATAATACTTTTAAAAATAGAACTTTCCAATATTTGTTCAGTAAAGACTTAAAAACTATATATTATTTTATTGTTAAAGCTTTCCAACAAGAATAAAAATGGTTTTCATCTACTACTTCTAAATTCTGCTGAATATTACATTTTTCTTCAGAATAAGGACATCTCTTTGAAAATCTACACCCCTCTTCAGGATTTATAGGAGATGTAATCTCACCTACTAGCATAACTCTTTCCAATTTTTTATTTAAATTAGGAACTGGTATAGCTGAAAGTAAAGCCTTAGTATATGGATGAATAGGATTTTCAAATAATTTATCTGAAGGTGCTTTTTCTACCAGTTGACCAAGATACATAACAGCAATATCATCAGAAAAATGCTTAACTACAGATAAATCATGTGTTATAAACATGAAAGTTAACCCAAACTTTTTTTGTAAATCTTGCATTAAATTTAACACCTGTGCTTGAATGGAAACATCTAATGCAGAAACAGGTTCATCACACACTATAAACTTAGGGTTTAAGGCAAGAGCTCTAGCTATACCTATTCTTTGACGTCTTCCACCATCTAATTCATGTGGATAAGTATTCATAAGTCTTACAGTCAAACCAACTGTTGTCATTAATTCCTTAACTCTTTCTTCCAATTCTTTTTTATTTTTACATTTTTTATGAATAATAAGTGGCTCTGCTATAATCTCACTAACAGTCATTCTAGGATTTAATGAAGCAAATGGATCTTGAAATATTATTTGCATTTCTTCACGTAACTTAACCATTTCTTCTTTAGAAAAATTTAATATATTTTTTCCTTCAAACAATACTTCACCATCAGTAGCTTCTAAAAGTCTTAAAATTACTCTTCCAGTTGTTGATTTTCCACAACCAGATTCTCCAACTATTCCCAATGTTTTACCTTTTTCTATCCCAAAATTTACATTATCCACAGCATGTAAAAGACCTTTTGGGGTTTTAAAATATTTTTTTAAATTTTTTACTTCTACTATATATTCTGGCATGATTTCCCCCTCTAATTTATACTGTTGGTCCACCTTTTAATTCTTCATAAGCCAAACATCTAATTTTATGTTCCCCAGCTAAAATTGTTTCTTTAGGAACAGTTCCTGAACATATTTCAACTGCATTAGGACATCTTGGATGAAATTTACAGCCTGAAGGTAAATTTGTTGGATCTGGCATTAAGCCAAGTATAGGCTTTAGTCTATCACATTTACTTTCTAAATTGGGAATTGAACCAAAAAGACCATGTGTATATGGATGTTTTGGATTATTAAATAAATCTTCCAAAGTTCCACTTTCAATTATTTCTCCAGCATACATTATCGCTACTTTATCACACACTTGTGCTACAACACCAAGATCATGTGTAATCAACATCATTGAAGTTTTAAATTTTTTCTTAAGTTCATTCATTAAATCTAGAACTTGTGCTTGAATTGTAACATCTAATGCTGTTGTTGGTTCATCTGCAATTAATAATTTAGGATTACAAGCTAATGAAATAGCTATCACTACTCTTTGTTTCATTCCACCAGAAAATTGATGTGGATAGTCATTGGAACGAGCTCCAGGAATTCCAACTAATTCAAGCATTTCTTTTGCTTTCTTCATAGCTGCATCTTTCTTAAGCTTTTCATGAATTTGAATTACTTCTGCTATCTGCTCACCAACAGTCATTACAGGATTAAGAGAAGTCATAGGATCTTGAAATATCATAGATATTTGGCTACCTCTAATTCCTCTAATCTCTGTATCTGAGACTTTTAATATATCTTTTCCATCATATAATATTTTACCATTTATAATTTTACCCGGTGGATTAGGAACTAATCTCATTATACCTAGTGCAGTTGTTGTCTTTCCAGCACCAGTTTCTCCAACTAATCCTAGTGTTTCCCCTTCATATATTGTAATACTTATATCATTAACAGCATCAACCACTTCATCTTCTGTTATATATTTTATAGTTAAATTTTCTATTTCTAGTAACTTTTTATTTTCCATAATTCCTCCTTTCTAAATTAGATAATGATATTGTCTTTGAAATTAATGCTTCAATCTAGGATCTAAAGCATCTCTAAGTCCATCACCTAAAAGATTCAAAGAAAGAATAGTTATCATAATAGCAAGTCCAGGGAATGTTGTTACCCACCATGCATATCTTAAATATTGTCTACCTCCAGAGAGCATAGATCCCCATTCAGGAGCAGGAGGTTGAATTCCAAGTCCTATAAAACTAAGACCAGCAACTGAAAGAATGGCACCAGCAACCCCTAAAGTTCCCTGTACAATAACTGGAGCTAAAGAATTAGGAATAATATGTTTTAATATTATTCTTGTATCACTGGCACCTATTGCCTTTGCAGCTTCTACATATTCTTGGTCTCGAATAGAAAGAACAGATGCTCTAACAATTCTTGCATAACCTGGTATAGAAGATATACTAATTGCTACCATTAAGTTAATTAAATTAGGTCCTAATGCCGAAACAATTGCAATTGCTAATAATATACTGGGAACTGCTAAAAATATATCCATTATTCTCATAATTATATTATCAAGATGACCACCATAGTATCCAGCAATAGCTCCTAATGCTCCACCTATTACTATAGAAATCCCTACTGCTAGTACTCCTACTTTTAATGAAACTCTTGCTCCATGAATAAGTCTAGCAAATATATCTCTTCCAAATTCATCTGTCCCTAAAATATGAGACATTGATGGGGCTTGTAATCTATTACTTAAGTTTTGTTTAATTACTACTGTTTCATAATCAGCAATCACATTTGCAAAAATAGCAATAATAATCATAGTGGAAATTAAAATTAGCCCTAGTATTGCCATTTTATTTCTTTTTAATCTCCGCCATACTTCAGCAGCCTGTCCTCTTTTTTTATTGTTTTTTATTTTCGGTAAAGAAGATAATTTTTTTTCCAAAGATAATTCCTCCCCTATTTATATTGTGATTTTATTCTTGGATCAACATAAGCATATAATATATCTACCAAAAGATTTACTATACTAAATGTTACTGCTAGAAAGACTACTGCTGCTAAAACTGTAGGAGTATCTTTTTGTCTAATGGCATCAACCATCATTCTTCCTACTCCAGGCCAAGAATAAACAGACTCAGTTAGAACAGCTCCACCTAAAAGGCCTCCAAATTGCAATCCTATGACAGTTATAACAGGAATAAGAGCATTTTTCAATGCATGTCTGTAAATTACCTTCTTTTCTGCTACCCCTTTTGCTCTAGCTGTACGAATATAATCTTGTCTTATAACTTCTAGCATTGATGACCGTGTCATTCTTGTCACAATGGCTGCTGCTCCAACTCCAAGAGTTAAAGCTGGAAGAATCAAACTTTTCATCCCTTCAAATCCACCAGAAGGAAGTAACCTAAACTTTACTGAAAATGTTAAAATTAACATTAAACCTAACCAAAAATTTGGCATAGAAACCCCTAATAATGCTCCTATCATGCTAAAACTATCTAAAAATGAATATTGTCTTGTAGCTGAAATAATCCCTATTGGTATCCCTATACATACAGAAATTAGCACTCCAAGAAAAGCAAGAATTAATGTATTAGGAAATCTTTTAAAAATCTCTTCAAATACTTCTCTTCCACTTGTATAAGATCGACCAAAGTCACCTACGACTGCTCCTTTTATGAAATTAAAATATTGAATCAAAAAATGTTTGTTAAGTCCCATTTCTTCTCTTAGAGCTAAAACTGCTTCTTTCGGAGCATTCTCCCCCAATATTAATTGAGCAGGATCCCCAGGTGTAAGTGACATTATTGTAAATACTAAAAAAGAAACCCCCAACAGGACAGGTATCAATAAAAGTAGTCTTTTTAATATATATTTATGCATAGTTTCTCCTCATTAAATCCATTTTATATTTTTATAATGAAATAACTATACTACATACTTCCAATTTCTAAGTATATAATATAGTTTTCATTATTTTTTTTATTTATTAGAAACTCACACCATATAATTTATGATGTCCTGCAGGGTGTAATACGAAATTTTTAACAGATTTATTCACACCAGCATTATGTTTTAAATAGGCTACTGTCATTATTGGTAGTTCCTCTTGTATTATTATTTGGGCTTCATCATAAAGAGCAATTCTTTCCTCTAAATTAGAAGAAGCACGAGCTTTTTCTAATAATTCATCAACTTTAGCAGAAGAGTAGAATGATCTATTTCCAGCTCCCCCATGAGTTGTTGATGAAAACAGTGGATATAAACCATAATCAGCATCTCCTGTTACACTAACCCAACTTAGTAAATACATATCATGATCTCCTCTCGATGTACCTTCTAAGTAAGCTCCCCACTCAAGTGTTTCAATTATAACGTTAATTCCAATCGCTTTTAATTGATCTTGAACAATAATAGCCATATCCCGTCTTTGAGGTGAATCATTAGTCCAAATTTTAGTAGTAAATCCATTTGGGTATCCTGCTTCTATCATAAGTTTTTTTGCTTTTTCAAGATTATGTTCATAACCTTTAGCTTTTTCAGAGTAGCCTACAACAAGAGGACCTATTGGAGAATTAGCTGCTTCTCCTTGTCCTTGATAAACAGTTTGGATAATAGGATCAACATTTATTGCATATGCAATTGCTTGTCTCACTCTCTTATCTTTATAAATATCCTTTTTCATATTAAAACCAATATATGCCATTTGTAAAGAAGGCTCTGATATTAAATTTAAATTCTTATCTTCTTGAATTCTTCCAACATCCATAGGTTCAATGTCATAAGCAATATCAATTTCTCCTGTCTCAAGACCAATAGTACGATTAGTACCTTCTACAATACTACGAAATACTACTGTTTCAATTGGAGTTACTCCTTTAAAGTAATCTTTATTTGCTTTCAATATAATTCTATCTCCAGGTGTCCATGATTCGAATTTATAAGGTCCTGTTCCAATTGGAAATTGTCCATAATTATCTCCACTATCTGTTACAGCTTTTTCATTTAATATTGAAGAAGCTGTGTGAGACAAATGACTAAGTAATGGTCCAAAAGGTGTTTTTGTACTTATTCTTACAGTATTGTCATCTATTAC
The DNA here is from genome assembly GCA_947038515.1 of uncultured Fusobacteriaceae bacterium. Classification (GTDB taxonomy): domain Bacteria; phylum Fusobacteriota; class Fusobacteriia; order Fusobacteriales; family Fusobacteriaceae; genus JAGNZR01. The sequence continues at coordinate 47,752 of CAMQWJ010000010.1, read as the reverse complement.
ATCAATTTTTTCTACTGCACCAATTATATGAGAAACTGCAGGAGATTTTTTCATTCGCTCCAAGGTAAATTTCACATCTGATGCCTTTAAAACTTCACCATTATGAAATTTCACATTCTTTTTCAATTTTATTTCAATCGTTTTAGGATTAATTTGAGTCCAAGATTCTGCTAAACTAGGTTGTGGTATCATCTTTAAATCTTGTTCAAACAGTCTATCATATATTTGAGCAGAAACTTTTGAAGACGGTGCATCGTTTGAAGCATGAGGATCCAAAGATTTTGCATCTGCTGCTTGTGCTATAACTATTTTATTTTTTACAGAACTTGCCTTATCTAAATTTTTCTTTTCTCCACAAGCTGTAAATAATGCTCCTGTAATTATTACTAACACAAATAATTTTATTGCTTTTACCATTTTAATCCTCCTCTTAAATATTAAAAATTTAATGTTAAATATTTAATTAAAGTATATCTTATATTTTTCTCTTTGTCAATCTATTACAGTGCAATAAATAGGTGAAAAATAGATATTATTGAAGTAAATTTATAATTTATTCTGAACGTAATGCTTCTATTGGATCCAACTCAGCAGCCTTCTTAGCTGGAACAACTCCAAAAACTATTCCAATTATTGATGATATTCCAATAGACAGTAGTATAGAAAACAAAGAAAAAATTGGCATTATACCTACAAAATAACCAATTAAAGAGGCAAATACTAATCCTAATATGACTCCACAAATACCGCCTATACCAGTTAAAATTATAGATTCTACTAAAAATTGTAATAAAATTTCTTTATTAGTTGCACCAATAGCTTTTCTTATTCCTATTTCTTTGGTACGTTCAATAACACTCACAAGCATTATATTCATAACCCCAATCCCACCTACAAAAAGAGAAATTGCAGCAACAAATATTATAAAAATATTCAATGTTGTTAATATTTTATCAAAAGATTCTGCACCAGTATTTTTTATATTTACTTCATATAAATCTTTTGTATTTGTTATCTCATCTAAATATATCTTTATTTTCACCATATCTTCAGCTATTTTACTAGCATCTTTTGATTCAACAATTATTTTTGTATATCCACTTCCTTGAGGATCATAGATTTTTTCATATGTAGTCAACGGGATTCGCATTAATCTTACTAATCTTTTATTCCCCATAAGTTTTACCATGTCTTCCATTTGGTTTTTCATGACTCCCACAATTGTATAAGTTTCAGGTTTACCTCTCCATCCTTTAATGATTTCTATTTTTTTTCCAATAGATAGCTCTGAAGTCTTAAAGAATTGTTCTGCTGTTACATTATCAATAAGAATGTTTTTTTCTCCTGATTTGTAATCAAATGGTAAAAAATTTCTTCCGGATATTATTTCCACAGGTTGCATTTTTTCAAAAGATGGTGTGGTAACAGACAATGATACATATAATTTTCTTTGACTTTTTCCATTCCTCATTGACATTCGTTCAGTTATTTCTGGACTTATTTCCTTAAAAGCATCTTTTTTAACAAGTTCTTCTATTATAAATTCATCTATCATATTTTTCCATCTAAATTCTGTATCAGACTTATCAATAGAAACTACAAATTTACCATATCCTCCATCTTTTAGATTCCCAGTAATGCTTTCTTGCCCACCTTTTCCAATAGAAGACATGGTAATAACAGAAGCTATTCCTATAATAATTCCTAACATTGTAAGAAAAGAACGAATTTTATTACCTTTTAAACTCTTTATTGCACTATTTAATATTTCAACATAATTCAATTTGGTTCACCATCACTTATAATTTCTCCATCTTTAAAAACTATTATTCGTTTACAATATTTGGCAATTTCAGGTTCATGACTAACTATTATTACAGTTGCACCTTTTTCATTGAGCTCTATAAATAATTTCATAATTTCCTCTTCTGAGGAACTATCTAAATTTCCCGTAGGTTCATCAGCAAGAATTATAGCAGGTTCATTCACAACTGCCCTTGCTATTGCTACTCGTTGTTTTTGTCCTCCTGACAACTCATTTGGTCTATGGTGTAGCCTTTTTTCTAAACCAACCTTCTCTAAAATATTTGTAGCTATTTCAATTCTTTCTTTACTTTTAATTCCAGAATAAATTAGAGGTAGTTCAACATTTTCTAATGCTGTTAGGTTCTGTAATAAATTAAACGCTTGAAAGACAAAGCCTATTTTTTGATTCCTAATCCTAGAAATTTTTTCTTCTACAATTTTTTCTACATTAATAGTATCTAAAACATATATACCTTGAAAATCCTTATCCAGACACCCTAAAATATTCATAAATGTAGATTTTCCACTTCCACTACTACCCATTATAGCAATAAATTCCCCTTTTTCAACTTTTAGATTTATATTTTTTAGTGCATGTAGTTCTGAATCACCATTTTTATAGTATTTATTCAAATTTGTAATTTTAATCATTTATTACCTCTTATTATATTTTTTTATACTTTAATTTTAGTTCCTGTAACTAGATTTAATGTTGGATTTGCTATATACTTTTCTTCTTTTTTTATTCCCTTTATAATTTCTATTTTATCACCTTTTAATTCCCGATAGGCGACTTCTCTCTCTTCAATGATATTTTCAGAATTGATAATAAACATAAAATATTTATTATCTTTATACAATAATGCTGTTTTCTTAACTAATATCCCTTTACTATCTCCAGTCAAATAAATAGTTGCTGATACTTTGAAACCTGGAACAATAAATGGAATAACCTCATCAGTTTTTACCTCAACTTCTAACACATTATCAGAAGTTTTTGCTGATACTATAGAGATTTTTGAAATTTTAACAATTTTACCCTTATAAGATTTTTTCTTTTCAAAGACTTCGGGTTTTATTACTAAAGTCTGATTTAAATATATATTTTTAACTTCATACTCAGGAACTTCTAAAATTATTTTCATATCTGATAAATCAGCTAACATTAACAGTGCTTCATCAGTATTTACTGAATAATTCTCTTGGGCTAATAAAGTTGTTATTGTTCCACTAACTGGACTTAAGATTTTTTCAGTAGTTTTTTCTAAATCTTCACTTAAAGTTTCTATTGTTAGACTTTTAGTTCGTATCTGCTCATACAGATCTTTTATATAGTTATTTGAGCTTCCACCTAATTTATTTAATTCAATTTCTACATTATAATCTCTTTTTAGCTTAGAAATAGCCAAGTTTTCTTTTTCTAACTCTCTCTTTATATTATTTCTTTCACTTTCATCAAAAGTCATTAATAACTGACCTTTTTTTACATAATCTCCCTCTTGGACAAAAACTTCTTTAACTTTTAATTTTTTATCAACAAAGACCCCTAGTGTATCTTTAGCTTCTATCTTTCCATCCACATTAATATATCCAACTGTAGGAGCATCTTCCACAGTTTCAACACTATATGTAACATTATTATCTTCTTTTTTACTTTCTTTCCCACACCCTACTAAAAACAATATAGTTATAAAGATTACTGTTATTTTCTTCATATCTTCTTTTCTTCTCCTCTTATTTTTATAATATAAATAAATGCTTTTAAAGTATTTTTAGATTTTTCCTCTTGAATTTTCAACTCTAAATAATCATTAAATGATTCCATAACATCTATATAACCAATTTTGCCTAATATATTTTCTAATTTTTTCAATTTATACTTTGACTCTTCCAAAGCTCTATCATTAGAAAGAACTTCTACATTCTTTGAAAGTTCAAAAAATTCTTTTTCTAATTTTAATCTTTCATTTTTTATCTCCAAATTTTTCTCACTTAAATTAATTTTTGCTTCCACTAAATAACTTTTTTCATCTTCCAACTCTACACTTTTATAAAAAATATCTTTACTTAATTTAATAAATACTCTATTATCTTTAATTTCTTCATTATTATCATTAATCTCTTCATTTCTTTCTACACCTAAAAAAAATTCTGGTATTTTCTTATTATATTTTAAATATTTAACATTTTTTTCTATTATTTCTGTCTCAAGCTTCATTTTTTCAAAATTTATTTCCCCTATATTTTCTATATAATTAGCCAAATTTAATTTTAAGTGCCTTATTTTTTTTAACTTTTTATTATTTAAATCTATTTTAAATAAATAAGTAAATTGTTTTTTTAAATTTACACTTTCTTTTTTTAAATTTTCAATTTCTAATTCAATATTTTTATAGCTATATAATAATGAGTCTAATTCTATTGTTGCAATTGCTCCCATCTCATAAGATTTACTTAAAATCTTTTTTTCTTTTTTTAAAGTTTTCAAAGCATTTTTTCTTATTTCGATTTCAAGTTCTACTTCTTTATAATCTTTATATAAATCTATTAATTCTATTTTTTGTAATTGCAAATTATTTTGAAAATCAATTGATGTAATTCTTTTATTTAATTCTAATTTTTCTAAATTACTATCATTTTTAGAAAATATTAGATCTTTAATATTTTTCTCCACTCCATAACTATAACTAATTTCTGAATCCCTCCATCTTTCAGCCTCTATATAGAAACCACCATATTCAGCTCTTCCTTTGTACTTATATATACTGTCTTGTTTATTATATTCCCCTTCAACAGTTGTTGTAATCCCATTAAAGGAGTCTAACGTATAAATTTCTTTTCTTTTTTCATCTCTTTCTTGTCGGATTTTATATATTTCATTTTCATAAGAGGTGATATTTAATTCCTCGATAAGACCATCTAAATCTACTTCTTTTGAAAATAACATTTGTGTTACTAAACATAATAAAAGTATATATTTTTTCATAATTTCTCCTCAAGTTTTTATATTTATACTTTATATTAACATAATTGAATGTCAAATTAGTGACAATCAAAAAACAATTTTTAATATGAAAAGAAGTCTATAAATTTATTTTTATAGACTTCTTTCTCAAAGGTAATTTTATTTTATAGTTTTTTACCATTTATTATTTTTCTATTATTTATAGAAACCATAGAAATTATTATAAATAATAAAATTTATTTATAAAAAATTTATTTCCGATGTTTTAATTCTTCTTCCTTTTTTATCATAGGTTTTTTTTTCTCCTATAAATCTATATCCTCGATAATCCTTTGTATATTTTGCTTTTATTTTTTTCCCATCATAATAATCAGTATAATAGGCTTTTTTTTCAAAAGAGACCTCATTTCCATATTCTATTTTAGTTTTTAACTTACCATCCTCTGAATATTGATAGTGTGTTCCTACAAATATCCACGTATTATTTTTCTTATCATATGCTCCTTTACTTTTTTCAGATATTATTCCTTTTGAATAGTTGTGATAGCCCGTTCTGGTATAAGTTTTTCCTTTTCTATATTTATCAATACTTATAATTTTATCTCCATGGTAATGTGTCATTATTCCATCTATTAAGCCATTTAGTGCTTTTCCTTTACTTACAGACCCTTTATGCGGTACAGAGAGATACTCTCCATTTAGTCTTCCATTTGAGTCATAATAAGATCTGTTTAATAAAAAGCCATCACAGTAAATTTCTTCCATATAACGCCTTTTTGGATATTTAACATCAGTATCAGAAGATACTTCACTTACTCTTTTATCTAAAAAAGTAATTACTTTTAATTTCTCTTCATTATAATTATAACTCTTAATTATTCCACCATTATCATACTCATCAATTATTATATTTTTCTTTTTATTTTTTCTTTTAACTAATCCAGTAAAGTTTTCTCCCTCAACTTTTTCTTTTAAATCTAAAGATAAAGAAGGAGCTATAGGAACTTTTTTACTCTCAAAACCATCAATATAATTGAGATCACCTCTGACACCAGTAAAAATCCCTAATCTATAAGTTCCTACAAGAAGGTCCTTTTTATTGTGTAAACTAACTGATTTAGCTTCACCATGCAAAATTCCATTTTTATATGTTTCTGTTTTCATGCTAGTATAAGTTAAATTTAATCTTATTCCATTTATATTACCGTTTTCATCAAAGGATGCTTTATCCTGAACAACTCCATTTTCATACCTTAAGTAACTAGATATACTTTTTATATCACCATTTTCAACATAAGATTCAACCATCTTCTTTCCATCTTCATTGTATAATTTAACATATTTTAACTCTCCATTTTCATATCCTCTTATTTCTAACTTATCATTATTCCAATAATATTTTTTTAAGGATATAGGAGTAAAGTATAATTCTCCAGTATAATTTTTTTCTGGTATCTCGCCCCAAACCATTTTTGATTTTAAAATCTTTTTCTTTTTTGGAGCCTCTTCTACTTCTATTCCCTTATCATAGAACTTTATTACTCCTCTTCTCTTTACTTGACCATCTACTGTACCATCATAATATTTTATTATTTCTCCATTTTGTGTCTCCTCTTCAAGCACTCCATGATTATATTTTTTAATACTAGTTCCTTTCAAATTTTTTCCGTGGAACAGGCTCATAGAATCATAATTAATTTCTTCTATTAATTGACCACTTGAATCTATTTTTTTAAAATTAATCAGCTTTCCTTTTTTATAAGTGAAGTACTCGTTCCCTCTATTTCTTTCTATTTCTACTATCCCATTCACAGGCTTATTTTCTGTTACTGTATAAGTTATCTTGTTTTTTTCATAAGTTGGCTCTTTTATAATCTGAGCGGAACAACCACATAATATTAAAATTATTCCTACCATTGCATATTTTTTAAATTTCATTTTTTCTCCTATCTTTATAATTTCTTTTCATTATATTCTAAATTTATTTATAATATAATGATGCACTTATTTAATTTTAATACTCCCTAAATTTTTGAAAATTAAAGTTTTATTTTAGTCTCTATAATTTATATTTTGATTCTTAAGACTATCAACACTATTATTTTATTTTTAGACAATATATTCTTTTCCTATTTTAATTTTAAGGCTATTTTTTTTAAATATTGAAAATAAAAACATAGTAAATTTTCCAGTACAGTGACCTAAAATTAATTTTGTTTCTTTATACTTATTTAGTTTTAAAATTAATTTAATCAATTTTATTGGATGTAATATATAACTTCTTGTATGAAGTCCTCCTATAATCGCATTAATTTTTTTACTAGGAAAATATTCCTTCAAACTATCTATTAAGTTAAAAATTCCTGAATGACAGCATCCTGTAATCACATTTATATGATTACTTTCTAATACCACTAAATGAATTTCATGATTGAAATCATCTATTTTCCCACCCACTTCAAACTTTGAATTTTTTTCTTTTTTTAAAGTTTTTATTAAATATAATTCATCTGTTATTTTAAATAAATCCTTAAATTCAATCCCATTAATTTCATAATCATTTTTTCCTATTTTTTTTCTAATACCCATAAAATTAAAGAAAAATTCTCTATTGAGACATCTTTTTTCTAAAATTATTGATTTAGAAGTTTTGATTCTGGAGTCTAAATATTGTAGTCCACCACAATGATCTCTATGACCATGTGATATTATAAAATAATCAATTTCATCCATTTTTATTTCTAATTTTTCAGCATTTTCAATAAATTTTTTAGAAGATCCAGTATCAAAAATTATTTTTACTCCCTTCGTTTGTATGAAGAGACTTAATCCTTTTTCTTCTTTAAACTTTTTAACTTTTGAATCTTCAATTAATGGAATTAATTGCATTTTTCTCCTTTTTTTACTCCTCCTAAAATCTATCTCTTACTTATCTTCTATTATTTAAAATATTTTTTAACTATTTTATCATATGTTCCATCTTTAAGCATTTCTGCTAAAATAACATTAATTTCTTCAAGTAGTGGTGAATTTTTCTTTCCTGCAATTGCATACTTCTCTTCAGCACTCTCTATTTCAACTATTTTCAATTTTTTATTTTCCGCAACATAACTTTTTGCAGGAGCAGAATCCACTATTATACTATCAACTTTTCCAGTATTAAGAGCCATTATTGCAGAGAAAATAGTATTATATTTTTCAGATTTTATCTCTGGAATTTTAGTTATAATTAAATCACCTGTAAAGCCTAGGATTACTCCAACTTTTTGTCCCTTTAATTCTTCTACTTTTTTGGGCTCTACTGCATCTTTTCTCACAATTAAAACTTGTTTAGCCACAAAATAATCATTTGTAAATCCTACAAACTTTGCTCTTTCAGGAGTTTTTGTCATTCCAGCTATTAGAAGGTCTACTTTCCCAACTTGTAGTGCAGGAATAAGTCCATCAAATGACAAATTTTTTATTTTAATTGGTCTATTTAATCTTTTTCCAATCTCTTGGACTAACTCAATATCAAAACCAACAATTTTATTTTCATCTAGATACTCGAATGGAGCAAACTCAGCATTAGTTCCTACAATTATAGTTTTACTCTGTGTTATAGTATTTAATAAAAAAATCATAACCAATATTTTAGTAATTTTAAATATTTTTTTCATTTTTTCCTCCTATTTTTTTATGTTAAATATTTGTTTTTTTTGCTTCAAGTAATATATTTTTTATTACAACAAGGGTTGGCTCAACAATAAGTTTATCCAAATTATTGTTTAATACTTCTCTTTCCTTGACAGTCTTAAAACATTTACTTTCTAATTCATTAATAAGCCTGACCATGAAAAGAGAATCTCCTCCCAATTGATATATTGAATAAAAAAGTTCTTCTTCTAAAACTTTTCTTTCTAATATATCTTCTACAATCCCCACTATTATAATTTCTTCATCACTCAAATCTAAATTTTCTATTTCTTGATTCTCTAAAACTACTTTTTTTATTTTTTTCATATCTAACTTTCCATTATCTGTCAAAGGAAAGTTTCCTACTGGAATAAAAGAGTTTGGAATCATATATTTAGGTAATGTTTTTTCTAATTCTTCTCTTATTTTTTCTTCTATTTTTCTATTTTCGATTAAAGTACCATTTTCTCTCATTTCATTATTAATATATGTACAAATTAATAATGAATTATTTGCATTTGGGAATACTTTTGCTCTTTCAACAAAAACAAGTTTTTCCATTGCTACTTCTATTTCTTCTATCTCAATTCTATACCCTCTGATTTTCACTTGTGAATCTTTTCTTTCAATAAAATCAAGTTTTTTTTGAGAGTTAAGAACACAGATATCACCACTTCTATAATATTTTTTTCCTTCAATATCAATAAATTTTTTAGAAGTTTCAGTCGCATTATCCCAATAGCCTTTTCCTAAACAATCTCCACCTATAAGGAGTTCCCCTACTTTTTCATCTTCTTTTTTTTCCAACAGAACTTCACAATTATCAATAGGAAGTCCTATTGGAACTGTCTCCTTTGTATCTTCAAGAATATCAAAAATATGAAATACACTTCCAACAGTTGTTTCGGTAGGACCGTATTCATTAATAATTTTACAGTTAATACCAAAATTTTCTTGTGCCTTTTTAGCCGTTTCTCGTCTTAGCTGTTCCCCACCAACTATAATTAGTTTCATTTTTTTCTCACCATTACTAAGAGCATTTATCATATCCAAATGAGTTGGTGTAATTTTCATTGAATTCATTTCACTATTTTCAAAAATTTTCTTTAAATAACCTGCATCAACTCTTTCTTTAAACATTTCTAATTTACCTCCACAGCATAATGTGGTAAAAATAGCTGTCAATGATAAATCAAAGGATATTGAAGTAAAAAAACCAAAAATTGTTTTCTCGTCAATATCATAATTTCTAATAGAAAAATTTATATAGTTACAAAAAGTTTTATATGCTATTGTTACTCCTTTAGGATTCCCTGTACTCCCAGAGGTGTATATAATATATAGAGGGTCTTCCTGTAAATAAGAATTAGATTCTATCTCAACTATTTTTTCTTCTGGTAATTTTATTTCATCAATTAAAATACTTAAACATAGAGTATTTTCAAAAAGTTTAAAAATTTCATTTATAGTCAAAATCAGTTTACTATTTGAATTAGATAAAATATATTTTATTCGTTCTTCTGGGTATTCAGGATCAATAGGGATAAAAACAGCCCCTATTTTCATAATAGCTATTAAAGAAATAATATAATACTTATCACGTTTTAAAAGAAGTACTATTCTATCACCTTTTTTTATTCCCATAGAAATCAGTATTCCAGCTAACTCGTTTGCTTTTTTATTAATATCACTATATTTTATTCTTTCATCTGTATCTATAACACATATTTCCTCTAAAGATAAGTGTTCATTTATTTCTGTTAGTAAATCAAAATTATTTTCTATTTTGTTCCCTTCGACTAATTGATGAGAAATTTTTTGACTATTTTCATTAGCAAAACTTTCTTTAATTTTTTCAATATATAGTAAAACTTCCCGTTCTTCGTATGAATTTTCATAATATCCTAGAGTAATAGAACAAGAGTTCTCCAATTCTGTAATTACAAAGGACATAGGAACCATTGGAGTTATTACAGGTAAACTATAAACATCTTTTGCTATAAAACTTGAAGTAGAATATTTTTTTAACTCTATTTTTCCTAAATTTGATATAACACTTGTGGCAGCAGTTTTTCCTTTTTTCGAATATTTTTTTATAAGATATCTCAGCCCTTTTCCAATATTATTAATACTAAAAAATGAAAAAATTCCATATTCCAATCCTGAATAGATAATATCTTCTTTTTTTAATATTTTTTCTAATATTTTTTTATATATAATGTTCCATCTCTCACCATTTACTTCTATATATACTGGTAAAGACAAATTCCCTGTATTTTTTTCTTCTGATAAAAATGTTTCACGAATATTTTTTGTTAATATAAATCTACTTGTTTTTTCTTGACTGTAGTCGTGTATAATCTCCATTAATTTAGAAGAAATATTTGGATGGGCTCCCTCTATGGAAAATTTTATAGCTTTTACACTCTTATTCTCACCATAAATATAATTTTTTAATGGCAAATATTTTCCTACAGTGATAATATCACTTTTTTTCTTTTCTTTTAAAGTTTCTAATAGATCAATATCTCGAGGCAAAGAATTAGTTTTTACAATATTTTGACCATTTAATTTAAGAAAAATATTTTGAATCCATAACGTTGCTCCGACGCCATCCATAATACCATGATGTACACTAAAAATAATATAATATCCTTCTGTTTTCTCTTTTTTTATTAAAATTACCCTTGTTAAAGGCCCCTCTTTTAAAACAAATTTTTCATTAATCAATCTTTCAAAACCATTCTTAAGAAATTTTTCTCCAATAGTAGTAACAGAAGTCAGTCGACCAGAGCTTTCCCACATATTTTTATTTAATACCAGCTGTGTCTCTGGCATTTCCCTTGAAACAGTTTCTACCACTTCTTTAAGTTCTAACAATGAAATTTGTCCTATCCCTTCAATAATTCTAGTTATTGAAAAGGAAGAGTATTCTTTCTCAAATCCCAAATACATTTTTTCATTTGGTGATATTTGTCTTTTCATTTTTCTACCTCTTATTCTTTCAAGATTATTTTTTTATCAAATCAGCTGGATTAACTCTTTCCCATTTTCTATTGGCTCCTAATATAGACCATGGATCTAAAGAACCTCTTAATACAAGTTTACCACTGTTATCCACTCGTAACCTTGCATAATAAATATTTCCATTAGTTGGATCTAAAACACGTCCACCTAAATATTTTTTATTTTTATAATTATACTTAAAACCATATATAATTTTAGTTTTTATTAAGGGATCCTCAGTTAAAATCGGTACTTTTTTCTTTCCTTCTTCAGGAAACCCAATATATGCAATTACACCATAATATTCAAATGTATCCAGATTTCTTTTAAGTTCTATAATAGCTTCACTCCCTACTTTTTCATTTGTAATCCAATAACCTAAAATATCTGTTCCAAAAAATTCTGCTGAACTTATTTCAGTATTTTCTGGATATAGATTAAAAGATATAAAACAATAAAATATAAATAAATATCTGAGCTGAATTTTTTTTAAAAATTTATTATTTTTATTTTTTTTTGAACTGTTTTCCATTTTTCCCTCATATTTAAATATTTAAATTTTAATCAAATTAAATCTTAGTGAACCACTACAACTCTAGTCATTATTTCTTATTCAGAACCAAGTAATCTAGACTATATAATTATAATCTCAATATTATCAGCATTTTCTAGTTGTATTAATTCAGTTTTTAATTTTTCCATTTCTTTATCAGTAGGTGTAGTAAAACACTTAATTTTATCTTTTCTTACACCAAATTCCCTATACTTTATTAATTTATATCTCACTTTTTTGTTTGTTTTTTTTATAATATTACCGACTTTTTTTATTGTAATAAGGCTTCCTAGTATTTCAGGTGCTATAACTGTTCTAACCTCAAAAAGCTTATTCGAATCAAGTAAATATTCAGCATTCTTAAGAATAATTTCATTATTTTTTCCAGTTAGTTCTAAATGTTCTTCTTTAGAAAAAGATTTTATATCAAGCATAAAACTATCAGTTGCTTTAACAAAAGTTTTTAAGGATAAATCAGCTAAATCAATATAGCCATTTGTATCTACAAAACATGTTAAAGTTGGAAATAAAATTTTTATTTGATTAAAAAAAAGAGTTAAAAAATCAGAATTTAACGTCGCTTCTCCACCACTTACTGTGACTCCTTGGATAAAATCTTTAATTTTTGCTACTTCATTTATCAATTCTTCAACTGAATAATTTTTTGTTTTAGGGGATGAGTTATTTTTACAGATTCCAATACAATTATCACACTCTATACATTGAATATTATTCCAATGAATATTATTATCCATCATTTTTAAAGCTTTTGTCGGACATTCTTTCACACATTCCCCACACTCTTTACATATCCCTATTGTTTCTGGATTGTGACAATATATACAATCTAGGTTACATCCTTGAAAAAATATAGCCATTCTATTTCCTGGTCCATCTACATTAGAAAATTTTATTATTTTATTTATTTTTGCACTTTTCATATTAAACATCATTTTTTTTTCTTAATTTTCTCTCTAAAGCTTGTCCATTGTCTCTTGCACCCTTACCAAGTACTGTAGTATCTCTTAAAACAGTCTCCCCTCTATCCAATTTCCTTATTTCAGAACGTTTTACTAAATACCCAGTGACTCTAACAACATCACATTCTATACTATATTCTGAAAAAAATCTCATATTATGTTTAAAAGCTCCTTTAATTATATCTAATATAGCTTCTGGATTATGTTTAAAAGTTTTATCAAAAACAAAAATATCTCCTATTCCACTTGGGGAATATTTATGAAATGGTGCAGATTGAAGAATATGTTCATGAATTTCTGGTTCTTCGCCAACAGGGATACGACACCCTGGCGACTCATTTGTATCAATATCAAGTCCCACTTGAGAATGTAGTAAGTGCCTATTTTCAAAAAATAGACCAGCATATTTAGAAATGTGATTTTTTACTAGTTCATCAAGTTTTTTAATAATTTCCATTCCTAATTCATTAGCAATGACACTATTTCCAAACCTTTCTTTTGTTCCTTCCAAAACAAGTAAATTATTAACGCATTCTGCCAGCCCCACTAGACCAAACAAACCAGTAAATTTCTCTTTTTCTAAAAAACCTTCTTTTATTAGAAAGTTACTTTCAAAAAAATTACTTTCTTCAATAATAAATCTTGAACGTTCATCTATATACATAAGGGTTTCAACTGCAATTTCTGGAAGAACTCTCTCTAAAAAATCATTTTTTGATTTAGCAAGTTTAGATACTAAACCAAGTCTAATCCGAACAAGAGTGTTTGCTCCACCACCAATTTTCAGTCCATTATAACAACTTGCAATACCATATTCACCTTTAAAATCTTCTCTAAACATCTTGTCATTGGCAAAGCTTGGTTTTGCTGTTATCAATGCTGTATTTAGGCAATCAATAGCTAATTCATCTGAAGTTTCATCATTATATTTCAATGTTAAATTTGGAGTTGGTAATTCCAACTCCCTCATTGCTTTCAAAATCAAGTGTCCTGCTTTTGTCTCTCTTGGACCTATATTAGCATGACAAAATGAATCTGTTATTGTTGAATCAATATGCTTTAAAAAAAGTTTTATGGCTAAATAAGATGTTTCTTCTGATTCCTTAATAACAAATTCTTCTAGTAAGTAATCAATATTCCCTAAATAAACTGGCATGGTTGTGATAGAAGGAACATGTTTATAAAAAATCAATAGATTATTTGTAGCCTCCCATATATTTTGAGCAGGGACTATATTTAAAAATTCACACCCTTTTTTCATAAAAACTTCATAATCAGGAAGAATATAACGAGGTCTATAAGGTGCATTTCCTTCAAACAAATCACAGATTATTCCTTGTTCTTTATATTCTTTAAGTTTCAAAGTAGTATTTAAAACTTCAATACTATTTTCTGCTAGTTTTGCCAATGAAAGTACTTTTTGTTCAAATGTTAACGTTTTATTTTTTATCATGTTTTTTATTTCATTATTATTATCCATTTTTTTGTATAAGGTCTTATTCGCCCTTATATTCCCTCCTATTTTTAATTTTCTACTTTTTCATTTTGATCTCTATTAATCATATAAATTGCAAATATCATAATTCCTGCACTTATAAATTGTATTAATGAAAGCATTTTTTTATTAAATATAAAGTCAAATATTATTGCTGATATAGGAAAAGATAGTTCACACATTGTAGCAATTGAAGCCTTAATAAATCTAAGCCCCTTATAATATAAATATATTGCTGTAGTCCCGCTAGTCATGCCTATTATAACAAAAATTACCCAATGTTTAAAAGTAGTCTTTGATAAAAAATCTAGAAAACCTCCATTTATAGCAACTATTATTCCTAATATAAGTGTTGTAAACAAGTATCTTACATACACTGCCGTTTTAAATTCACAATTTATTAATGCTTTTTTTCCTAACACTGTAGAAATACCAAAAGAAAATGCTGCTAGAATAGCATAAAAACTACCTTTTATTATATTAGGACTTGACATAGAGGGTAACGTATTTTGAAAAGTAAGAAAGTATCCCCCTATTAAAGCCAAAAAACCATAGGCAATAAATTTTTTTCCGATTTTTTCTTTAAGTAAAATACTTGCTAATATTATTGCAAATATAGGCTGTAATTTTTGTAATAAAGTTACAATAGTTAAATGTTGAAAATTAACTAAAAAAAGTGCTTTTACAATGGATAAAGTTCCCAATGCTCCACCAAAAAGTGCTATTAATAAAAATAATACTATAGTTTTATTATTCATCTTTAAAATATTTTTTATTTCTTTTTTTCCCCAAACTAGAGTCAATACTAATGTTGGTAATAAGTGAAGCATAAAAACTACATACGCTACATTTAAAGTATGAAGATTAGGGGTTAAAACAATGCCATCAAAACCCCAAAAGATTCCTGCAGTTATCACAAGCAAGCTTCCTTTCAATGTTACTTGTTTATTTAAGCACATTTTCCCCCCTAAGATATAATTTTTTTATTTTTTATATTTTTTTTGTGAATTTTTATTTCCTTCTTTATTTCCTTCTTTATTTCTTTCTCTATTTCCCTCTTTATTTTTAAAATTATTCTCTTTTTTTTCAATAGTTTTTACAGCTTGATATCCTTCTTTTTCTTCCAATCTATACCTTGAAGTAGTTTTGGTGAAAACTGTTTTATTCAACTTTTCAATTTCCTGAATTATTTTTGATTCTTCTTTAGTAGCAAATGATATAACTACTCCAGATTTCCCTGCTCTTCCTGTTCTTCCACTTCTGTGTGTGAAAGCAGCAACAGTATCTGGCATATCATAATTTATAATATGAGTTACTTGAGGAATATCTAACCCTCTAGCCGCTATATCTGTGGCGACTAAAACCTTATATTCTCCTTTTCTAAAACCATCTAAGGCTTTCTCACGACGTGATTGAGGTAAATCACCTTGAAAACTTACTGAATTATAATTTTTACTCTCAAGTATTCTACTTAAATTTTTAGCTTTATGCTTATTCTTTGTAAAAATAATTAACGAATCAAAAGATAATTTTTCTAAAGTGTCTAACAGTTGACTTTTCTTACTAATATTTTCTACTTTTATTAAAAATTGTTCTATTTTTTTTATTGCTTCATTATGCTCAACTTCAATAATAACAGGTTCTTTTAAAATTTCTGATACAAGTTTCTTTATCTCAACTGGCATCGTAGCAGAAAATAATAAATTTTGCTTTTTTACTGGAGTCTGCTTAATTATTTTTCTAATATCATTTAAAAACCCCATATCAAACATATGATCTGCTTCATCTAATACTAAAACTTCTAATTTATTTAATTTTAAAAAACCTTGATTTAATAAATCTAAAAGACGACCTGGACATCCTACAACTATGTCCATTCCTTTTTTCAAATTATCGATTTGTATTTTTGATGAAACTCCACCATAAATCACACAGTTTTTTAAGGAAGTACCATTTCCAAGTTGTGTTATTGTGCTATTTATTTGTTCGGCTAACTCTCGAGTAGGGGCAATAATGAGAGCTTTAACATTTTTATCTCCTCTTTTTAGCTTTTCAAGTAATGGTAAAACAAAAGTTGCTGTTTTTCCTGTACCAGTTTTAGCCAAGCCAAGAACATCTTTTCCCTCCATAATATGTGGTATTGCATTTTCTTGAATCGGTGTAGGAATAGTATAACCTACTTTTTTTATTTCATTCATAATCTCTTCTTTAAAGTTAAATTTTTGAAAACCCATAGTTTCTTTCCTTTTGTTTTTATTTTTTTAAAGAAAAGGAGTAAACTCTTTTAAAGACTGAATTTACTCCTTTTATATTCATATTTTATCTTTTTAATAATTGGCGGAAGCGTGTAAGAATCGAACTTACCAACGACCAAAGTCGCTTACACAGTTTTGAAGACTGGAGGGAACACCAGTTACCCATCCGCTTCCACTTTTCTATATTTTAACATAAAAACTATATTTTATCAATCACTTTTTTAATACCACTTTTTTTTATTTTATATATTTCTAGTAATATTTTATTACTAGTTAAAAGTTCTTTTACTATCTCCAAGTCTTTAATCTCAAATTTTATTGAAAGTCCACAGCTTCCACTAATTTCAGTTGGTAATGGAATTATACGTACTGATATTTCATTTTCTTTTAATAAAGTCTCAGTTTTAATTATAAGATGTGTCGATTCAGCAACTAATAATAAAAAAATTTCTTCTTTCATCATGAAGATATTACCTTTGTGCTATTCATTTGTTTTTTAAGGATTTCATACATATTGGTTATTTTTCCTACTTTAATTTCCTCTAGTACACCATAAAAATTGACACAAGCTCCACAAATTAATATTTCTACTCCAGCTTCTTCTAATTTTTTTATATCTTCAAATGAATCTGAATTTTTAACTGTTAATAAAATACCTTTGTTATAAAAAATTATAGTTTTTGGCATAATTTCTAGTTCTGTTAAAGTATAGATAAATCCTTTAAGTAGAGTTTTTCCTAGAATAGTATCCCCACCTCCCATCTCATCGCTGGGAATTACAACAACAATATTCTCTTCTCTTCTCTCTTCTATTTCCATTAATTCTTTTCCAGTTTTTGTAATAATAATAATAAATATATCATTTTCTTTTTTTAATATTTCATATTTAAATTTTGATTCTTTACATAGTTTTTCTACATTTTGACACGAGATTTCATTATCAACAGTTATCTCAACTATTCCTTCTAATATATTTTTCAAAGCATTTTTAGCCAATATTACTGGAAAAGGACATGGTTTTCCTATTGCATCTATTTTACTTATCATATATTTTCACAATAAATTTTTATTTTATTTATTGTATCCTCCTTTTTCAACTTTATCTACTACTCTTTTTTACCTTATAATATTCCTTTTGCATAAGCTTCTTTTTTCTTTAATATATCTTCTGGAATATGGTTTTCAAGTTTAATCGCACTATTTAAAAACATTCTGTGAATCCCTGCTAGTTCTCCCAATCCTTTAAGATTTAAAGTAACTTCAAATCCATTTGCCTCTAATTCATTCTTCCAATCTATTGCAATATCATTTTTGGCATGTTCTCCAGCTACAAACATAAGGGGTCTTAAAATAATTTTTTTCTTATTATCTTTTTTTAATAATTTTATAACAGTTTCTATTGTAGGGTAACCTTCTACCGTTCCAACATAAAAGGATTTATTCAAGTCTTTAGCTACATAATCTAACATAGGATATGCTGATAAAGATGAATGATCTGTTCCATGCCCTGCCAGAACCACTGCCATATCAGGTTCTAATACTCCTACTTCTTGATCTAAAATTTCGATTATTTCTACATAGTTGGAATATGTACTTAAAAGTGGTGTTCCTACTCTTATGTCCTCAAAGCTTGAAGAGTACTTTTCCACTTCTCTTCTTAAAGCCTCCATCTCTATACCATTTATTACATAGGTTGGCTGAATTATTATATTTTTATATCCCTCTTCTTTAAGTTTTTCCAACATTTGAGATGTATTTAAATGAACTACCCCCTTTCCAGATAAAATTCTATTTATTATTCTAGATGTAAAGACTTGATAAAAATCTAATTTCCCAAAATGATTTTTTAAGTGTTCATTTATTATATCAATTGTCTTTTCTTTTGTATCATTATGAGTAGTTCCAAAATGAACTACTACTACTGCACCTTTTACTATATTTTCATAAAAATTCATATAATCTCCTCAATTTAAAATTCTCTTTTTTTAATTTATTTTCAACTTAAAATATTTTTACAATTGGTTAATTTAGTTTTTATATTAATTCAAAACTCTATAATTATCAACTCTTTTTGTTATATTCAAACTATCAAATTTTTCTAATAATATTAGTGCATCTTTTCTACCAATATTTAAAATTTCTTTATATTCAGATAGAGTTATTTTTTCTTTTTCTAACAAGTATTCTTTTAATTTATCAGTACAAGTTACAAAGAATCCTCGCATTATATGGTAATCATTCCCCAATGCAATTAATAAACCTCTCTCAACAAGATATTTATGAATTTCTTTAAAGTTATTTTCTTCTACTTTTTCTTGAATCCGCTCTATTTTTTCTGGAATAAATTGTTTCTCTTTATATTGATTCAAAATTTCATCTTTTATTTTTTTCTCATCTTTAGTCAGAATAATTTTAAACTCTGAAAGAGTAACATAATTATTATCTAATCTAACTATTTCCTCTTTTAATAGTATCTCTAATAATTTATTAAATTCTTTTAATTCTAATTTTTTATATAATTTTTCTTTTAATTCTGATTTTTTTATCCCACTTTTTAATCTGTTCATCTGATGAAATTTTCCAACAAATTCGTTAACCAAGTTTTTCTGATGTTCAAATTCTGAATTTAGTATATATAATAATTCAGTTTCTACTATTTTACTATTTTCTGAAGTGGACAATATAATTTTTTTTAATTTTTCTTTATCCAATAACATTTCTAACTCTTTTACTTCTACTTTCTTTTCATAAAGCTTTTCTAAGTCATTAAAAGAGAATAAAAGTTTCTTATCATTTTTTAAAGTTAAAATTAATTTCTCTATATTATCTCCACCTGAAATTATTTCTAATTCATTTATATATTCTTCAGTACCTCTTTTTACTTTTTCACCACTAACATTTAAAACTTCAATTTTTCCAATAGTTGACATGGGGGAGTAGTTTCTAATTACTCCTATATCTCCTGACAAAACAACGATATCTTCTTCAAGTTCTATTTGAACAAAATTATTTTTTTTATATTTTACCTCTTCAAAAGAAAGTAACTTCATACGTCCAATTATTTCACTGGTTCCCATCAAAACTCTGACACGTAAATTATTTTTTATTTCTATTTTGTCATTTAATGGTACAAATGTACAATCTATTCGTTTAGATACTTTTAGCTCTAAATCATTAGAAACAATATTCCCTCTTTTTACATCATTACATTCCAATCCAGATAAATTAAGTGCACATCTATTTCCAGATTCTAAAAACTGTACATTAATTCCATGATTTTGAATTCCTTTTACTTTATGAAGTGTTCCTTTGGGATATAGTTTTATTGTGTCACCAACACTTACTCGACCTGAAATAGTTGTTCCTGTTACTACCGTTCCAAATCCTTTAACAGTAAATACTCTATCCACTGCTAATCTGAAAGAATTTTCTTCTTTTTGATTATTTTGTAATTTATCTAATTCTTTTTCCATAACTTTTTTTAAATTCTCGATAGTTTCAGAATTTTTTTCACTAACCTCAACAATTGGTAATTTACTTAAAAATGAGTCTTTAAATTCAACTAATATATCTGACTTAATTTCAGTAACACGATGCTCGTCACATAAATCACGCTTAGTCAAAACAATTATTCCACTTTTAACTCCTAACATCTCACAAATATTAACATGTTCAATAGTTTGAGGCATTATACCGTCATCACAAGCTATTACTATTAGGAGAAAATCTATTCCTGAAGCACCAGCAACCATGTTTTTTATAAATTTCTCATGCCCTGGCACATCAATTATGCCAATTCTTTCACCATTTTCCCTTGTATAATAAGCAAATCCTAAATTAATAGTCATTCCTCTTTTGGCTTCTTCTGGTAGTGTATCTGTATCAATTCCAGTAATTTTTTTTATTAATGTAGTTTTTCCATGATCTATATGCCCACCTGTTCCAATTATTAAACTTTTCATTTTAATTCTCCAACTTTTGACATAATTTTGCAATTATAGAAGCTAGTTCAGGAATCTCTTTTTCTCTAACTGTTTTCATATCAATAATATATGAATCTTCATAAATTCTTCCAATAACAGGAATATCATTTTTTCTAAATTTTTGTTCTAATAAATTGGCATTCCCTTCCAATTTTATCCCATAGCTAGAAACAGTTTCTTCAGGCATAGAACCACCACCAATTTTTGCTCTCGTTGAAATTATATGATTTATTATTTTTTTTTCATTTAATATATTAGAAAGTTCTTGAGCACGATTTTCTACTTTTTTAGGATTTTCTAGTATCATCTTTAACGTTGGAATTTCCTTTATTGCCTCTCTTTCATCTAGATAATATCTAAAAACAACTTCTAAAGCAGCGATTGAATTCTTATCCATTCTAAATGCTCTTAAGTATTGATTTTTAGAAATTCTTTCAATAAGTTCTTTTTTTCCTACGATTATTCCAGCCTGTGGACCACCTAGTAATTTATCACCACTAAAAGTAATAATATCCACTCCGGCCTTTAAGCTTTCTTGAACCGTTTTTTCTTTTGTTAATCCATATTTTGAAAAATCAACTAAAACTCCACTTCCAATGTCCTCCATAGTAGTTATCTTCTTTTCGTTTCCAAGTTTACTTAAATCTTCAAT
This sequence comes from uncultured Fusobacteriaceae bacterium, assembly GCA_947038515.1. Taxonomy (GTDB): domain Bacteria; phylum Fusobacteriota; class Fusobacteriia; order Fusobacteriales; family Fusobacteriaceae; genus JAGNZR01. The sequence goes on along the minus strand of CAMQWJ010000010.1, from coordinate 26,382 downwards.
TTCAACAGTTTTAACAAATCCGGACATTTTATAATTAGAAGAATGGACTTTTAATAATAAAGCTGTCTCTTCTGTTATGGCATTATTATAATCCTGTAGATTCGTTCTATTTGTAGTCCCTATTTCCCGTAATTTTGTTCCTGACAATTCCATAATTTCTGGTATTCTAAAAGACCCACCTATCTCCACTAATTCACCTCGAGATACAATAGTTTCTTTTCCCTTTCCAAACTCGTTTAAACAAAGAATTACAGCACTTGCATTATTATTTACTACAATTGCACTTTCCCCACCTGTAACCTTACATATTAATTCTTCCAAATGAACATATCTACTTCCCCTGCTTCCTGTTTCTAAATTATATTCTAAATTACTATAATTCAATGAAATTTCTTCTATGTTTTTAATCATTTTTTCAGTAAAAAGAGAACGTCCTAAATTAGTATGAATAATGGTTCCAGTACCATTTATAAGTGCTTTTAAAGAATTTTTTTTATCTTTATTTGCAATCTCAATTATTTTTTCTATTATCTCTGTATCAGTAAAATTTTTTATTTCATCTCTAGATATTTGTTCTCTAAAAAAATTAATACCAGATTTTATACTTTCAGAAAAAGTAAAATAATCCATTTCTTTCCCTAATACCTCTAGTTCTTTGCAATTTAAAAGTTTATCTACCTTAGGTAATTTTTGAAATAATTTCCCTTTCATTTCTACCTCACTATTATAATTTTATCTTTTTTACTTTCTACACTACCAATAACCCAATTTTCAACATTTTTTTCTGAAAATTCTTTTTGTAGATTTTCTAATTCACTACTTTTTATACTAAAAAGTAGACCTCCTGAAGTTTGAGGATCTAACATTATTTCTTCTAGCCAAAAAGGTACATTTATCATCTCAATATTTTTCTCTACAAATTTTCTATTTTTCTGTCCTCCAGAAGTTATAAAAAATTCATTTGCATATTCTTTTGCTTCTTCTATATATGGAATCAACTCTTTTTCAATAACAAAGGTTTTATCTGTTGCTTTGGCCATTTCATATAAATGACCTAAAAATCCAAATCCTGTCACATCTGTACAAGCTGTTATAGAGTAGTTCATTATAATTTCTGCTGAATACTTATTAAGCAGAATCATATAATTTATAGCTTTTTGAATAGCTTCTTCAGAAGCAGCTTTCATTTTTGAAGCTGTTGAAATTATTCCAGTCCCTAAAGGTTTAGTTAAAATTAATATATCTCCAATTTCAGAACCATAATTCTTGAATATTTTATCAGGATGGGCTGTCCCCGTTACAGAAAGTCCATATTTTATTTCTGGATCATGAACAGAATGACCACCACTTAAAACAGCTCCAGATTCAATTATTTTGTCTGCTCCTCCCCTTAATATCTCTTCTAATTTATCTATATTTTCCTTTTCAGGAAAACAGACAATATTCATAGCAGTCCTAGGAACTCCACCCATTGCATAAACATCACTTAAAGAGTTAGCAGCAGCTATTTGCCCAAATATATAGGGATCGTCTACCATGGGAGTAAAAAAATCTAAAGTTTGAATTAAAGCTATCTCTTCTGTAATTTTATATACACTTGCATCATCTGATTTTTCATATCCTACAATTAAATTTTTATCTTCTACTCTTGGAAGATTAGATATGATTTTTGAAAGGACCTCCGGTCCTATTTTATTCGCTCAACCACCAATTGAATATCTATTTAAAATATTATCCATAGTTCCCTCCCAAGTTTAATTTAATTCTTATGTAATATTAAAATAATAACACTATATTTGTAAAAAAACAATACTTTACTATATTTTTTTATATCAATTCAGATTTCTTACTTTTAAGACTATTTAAAGAAAAGCCTATGAATTTAGTAGCCCTCCTGTTAAATTATCCACTTCTGACACTATTAAACTATCTTTTTCAAGCAATTCTAAAATTTTAATTATTATGCAACTACCTGCAATTACGTAAGGAGCTCTTTTTAACTCCAAACCTTTTATATTACCCCTTTCATTTAAAGAGCTATTTTGAAATTTTATTAAATTATTTAAAATAGTTTCTCTTTTTAAAATAGACTTGTCTATCTCCTTTGAATTATAACTTTCCATCTCTTTTTCTACAGAAATATGAGTTGTAACTGTTCCAGCCACTCCAATTAATTTATACTCTTCATCTTTATACTTTGATATTTCTTTAAGAACGTCTTCTATATAATTTTGGGCTTTCTGAATACTCTCTTCTGTAATATTTTCATTATGATTTTTATCTTGAAAAAACATTTCTGTTATTCTAACAGCGCCAATATTAAAGCTTTTAACATATTCTATATTTGTTCCTATCCCAAAACTTATCTCAGTACTTCCTCCTCCTATATCAATAATCATAATTTTTTCCTTGGGATAAACAGAACTTACCCCTATGTAGCTTAACCTAGCCTCTTCGTCCCCTGTTATTACTTTTGTTTTTATACCTAATTTTTTAACTTCTGTTAAAAATACCTCTCTATTCTCTGAATCCCTTACAGCTGATGTTGCATTTGCCATAATTTTTGTTACACCATATGACTTTGCTATTTTATCAAATTTTTTTATTGCTAAAATTGAATTTTTAATACTTTCATCTGATAATTTTTTATTCTGGTTGACTCCTTTTCCCAAGGAAGTAATAATTGTTTCACTGAAACAGGAGTTAATTACTTTTTTTATACCATTTTTTTCTATCTGAACCTCACCTATTAGCATTCTTATTGAATTACTTCCTATATCAATCATAGCTTGTAACTCATTTTTCAAATGAATATATGTTTTTTCAATCATTTCTTTAGTTCCTGTTTCACAATTTATTCTTCCTAAATTTTGTAAATTTAAAAATTTTATATTTCCATTACTATTTTTTTTATCGTCTTGCATTATTTCTATTAATCTATCACTATTAATTTTTATAGGTTCAGAATCTATATCGTATAAATTAAAAAGTTTTTTTATTTCATCAATCAATTCTATTCTTTCAGGATTAAACATATATAGTTCAAATAAGATACCTTTACTTATACTTTCACCATGAGAAAATGTTTTAAACTCTAAAATTGATTCTAGAGCATGTCCATAGGTATGCCCCAAATTTAAAACTATCCTTTCTCCCTTTTCTTTTTCATCATTAATAATAATATCTCGCTTTATTTCACAAGATTTCTTTATTATTTCAAGTAAAGTTTCTGAGCTATGCTCCTTAATTTTTTTTGAATAATTATATAAATATTCAAAATAATCTTTATTTTTAGAAATCAACGAATGTTTTATAACTTCACCCATTCCTGATCGAAATTCTTTTTCTGGTAATGTTTTTAAAAATGAAATATCTATTATCACAGCTATTGGCTGGTAAAAACTTCCAATTATATTTTTTCTCTGTCCAAAATTAATTCCTACTTTTCCACCAATACTAGCATCTACCATGGCAAGTAAAGAGGTTGGTACTTGTAGAAAGTCTACTCCTCTCATATACGTACTTGCAACATATCCTCCAATATCACAAACTACTCCTCCACCCACTGTTAATATTAGAGTATTTCTTTGGTAACCTTTCTCTAACAAAAATTTATATATGCTCTCTACTGTATCTTGATTTTTAAACTCTTCTCCATCAGAAATTTCAAAAATATCTATTTTCTTTTCATTTTCAAACATTTTTTTGAAATTATATATCTCTCCAATTGTAGTATTAGTTAGTAAAAGTACTTTCTCATGTTTTTTCAAATAATTCTCAACTAATGATAGTATATTTTCTCCAATATAAATAAAATATTCAGATTCTCTTTCAAGAAATTTGACATTTAATTTCTCCATTATAAAAGCTCCTTTTCTTTAACATTTTTATTATATTATATCATATTTTTTTTAAATCTTAAATTAAATAAAAGGATTAATTCAATTAATTTGACTCCTATAAATACATATGGTAAAATAACTAACATAAAAATGGAGTGTGAAAAAATGATAAAAAATTTTTTGAAATTTTTAATAAAAAACAGTATAAAACTTTTACTATTTCTCTTTGTAATTCTATTCCTTATAATTCTATTTAGAGGATACTCATTTGTTAATAATGGATTACAAATAGAGCCTTGGCACTTGGAAAGTACAATTGAAGAACCTATTTATCAAAATTATAATTCTTTTGAAGAATACAAAAAAGCTGAAAAAATCTTTTTAGATACTTCATATAATTTAGTAAAATTAAAAGAAAAGAAACTTTTTAATCGGTATTCTTTAGAAAGTCAAAGTAGTCCTTATATAAAAAACACACAATTTAATAGTACCGGGGAACCAATACCTACTGAATTGAGAGGAATAAATATAAATGAAAGTTTTAAAATTATTCCAAAGACTAAAATAAAGGGTGGAGTACTACTATTACATGGTTTAACAGATTCTCCTTATTCACAAAGAGATTTAGCAAATATATTTTTAGAAGAAGGATATGTCGTTTTATCTCTACGATACCCATATCACGGGACTCAACCTGGTGAAATGTTAAAAATTAAACATGAAGATTGGGAAAAGTTAATAGTATATGGAATAAAATTATTAAAAGATGAACTTAAAGAGATTAAAAATCCTGAAATAATTTTATCTGGATATTCAACAGGTGGACCTATTTCATTAAATTATATACTTAAACAAATTAAAAACAAAGCTGAACTTCCTAATAAAGTTTTCTGGTTTTCTCCTGCTATGGGGGTAACTCCTTTTGCTAAAATTGGATTTTTAGATATTGCATTAAGTAAATTTCCTTATTTTGATAAGTTCAAATGGTTAGAAATTGAGCCTGAGTTTGACGGTGGAAAATATACTTCTTTTACTAAAAATGCAGGAATAGAAGTGTCAAAGTTAATTACTGAGAATAATAAATTATTAAAAAAATTAACTTCTAAAGAGAAGGAAAAATTTCCTCCTATATATATATATCAATCTTTGGTTGATGATACTGTGGATCATAAAAGCATTTTTAAAGTTAATCAAACATTAGGAAATCCTAGTGGAGAACTAGTTATTTTTGATGTAAATAGAAAATTTAATGATTTTTTTACTTTTTCTGTTCAAAACTCAACAATAGAAAAAATTACTACTGAATTTCCTACAAAATCTACTTTAACTTTTTTATCAAATATAAACTCAGAGAATCCTGAAGTTTTTCAAAGTAAAAATGGGATACTTCAAAAGAAAAAATTTACCCCTCCTTTAATGTGGGAACCATTCTCGGTCTCTTTAGCTCATATTTCTTTGCCTATCTCTCCTGCTAATTACCATTACGGTAAAAATGCTCTTTTAGGCAATCTTAATATGAAAGGGGAAAAAGAAATTTTAACTGTTTCTAGTGGAGATATTTCAAGACTTCGATATAATCAATTTTTTGACTATTTAAAATTTAGTATAAAAAATAATTTAAGAAAAGAAAAAAAACTCTAAATATTTAGAGTTTTTTCTTTTTTTCTTCTTCAGTTTCAGCATTAAAATTTAAAATTCCCGAGCCTAAAGTAATTCCTAAAGTAAAATTTAAAAGGGCTATCCCTAAAATTACTTCTATAATCACTATTAATTCTGTCAAAACAATGTTAGGGACTATATCTCCATATCCTACAGTTGTCAAAGTCATAAAACTAAAATAAATATTTTTAAAATAATAAACTAATCCACTATTGCTATAATCTATTCCTAAAAGAGCTGGTGTCTTTGAAAGAATTCCTATCATTGAATACATATACCCAAAAGATAGAGCTATTGTCAAATAGATAGAAAAAGTGATAAAAATATCCTTAACTAATATTTTTCTTTTTTTTGTCAATATATCTGTGAAAGAATATTTAAATAGGACATAGTGACACATTATCAAAAATACAATATTAATTATTGTTATAATTTTTAAAACAAATAGATTCTCTGGTACTTTTGCTATATTTTTTATCCCATGTTCAAAAATTGGTAAAAATACAATATAATAAAATATCAGCATAATAGCCTTTTTAGGACTATCTCGAACTAACAAATTTTTCTTTGTTACTAGTATTACTGGTAATATATTTACAAAAATTCCTGGTGTATAATAAAACATTTGTAAATTAATCTTTTCCTTTTCTTCATTTATTACACTCTCAATAATTTCAGATATTAAAGGAAGTAATAATGAAAAGATTAATGTTATCAATAAAATCTTTAAGACATATTTTATCAATTTTTGTTCTTCCAATTGTCCAATTTTCAATTTTAAAAATCTACTTAAATTAATTTTCAAAATTTTATTTTTTATTTTTTCAAAATAAGACCCCATATTATCTCCTAAATAGTATTTTATTTCCAAAAGAGTTCTATAAAATTATACTATTTAATATCAAATTTTCCTGCTTCGATAAAATCAAAAATATATTCAATAGTACCATTTCTTTTATGTAGTTCATTATGTGAAAAAGGAATTTTTAAAAGTTCATGTTCAAATTTAAAGCAGACTTCTTCCAAATAAAAGACTCCATCATTTAATCTTATTTCATCTTTCAAAATAGATCTTTTTCCTCTTTCCGTACCTGCCACTACACCAATTTGTATTTCTTTTTTTGTAATAGTTTTTTCTATCTCATTGTTAAAAAATATCTTTAAAGGTTTGAAGATTTTACTTAATAATTTTATTATTTTAATATTTTTTAAGACTATTTCTGGAACTCTATTTGGTGCACCTATTAATATCAGTTTAATATCAATAAAGTCCTCATAAAACATAGGTAGAACTCGCCTTAACAAGAGTCCGCCCAAGCCGTGTCCAATTAAAATAATTCTTTTTGAATTTTTCATTTTGCTTAATTTAATATTTTTTATTTTATTTGCCAGAATTTCTTCACATATAGAAATTTCTGAAAATGTTAATGGCAACTCTATATTATCAACGCTATAACCTTTTTCTAATATTTTTTTTTCAAGAACCATCATATCTTTTTTACTTTTCAAAAATCCATGTACCAAAACAACTCTATAATGTGACTCCATTTTTCTCCTATATTATCAATTTTTTTATAAATTATAAATTATCTTTATCATATGGTTTTCCTGAAGCTTTGGGGGCCACAGCCTTTCCTACTACGCCAGATAGTGCTAATAATGTTAAAACATATGGGGCCATTTGAATTAATTGTGATGGTATAAATGGAAAATATTGTTGGACTAAATTTTGTGAAGCATCAGCAAAACCAAAAAGTAGACTGGCCATTATAACACCTTTAATTTTCCATTTTCCAAATACAATTGCTGCTAAGGCAATAAAACCACGTCCTGATGACATTTCCTTTGTGAACTGACTCAATGCTCCAATAGAAAGATATGCTCCTCCTATGCCTGCTAAAGCCCCAGAAAGTATAACAGCTTTATATCTAACTTTTTCTACATTAATACCTACTGTATCTGCTGCTAAAGGATATTCTCCAACGGCTCTTAATCTAAGTCCACCAACAGTTCTATTCATATAAACAGTAGCTAAAAGTGCAATAGCATATATAATATATATTATAATTGAAACTCCAAATATGGTAGGAGCCCCTTCTACAGTTGGAGTATTACTTGATTGTTTAAATAGGACCCTAAGCATAAAAACTGTAAATCCAGTTGCAAAAAGATTAATTGCTACTCCTGAAACCACTTGATTACCTTTATATTTAATACTTATAAGGGCATGTAGCCCTGCAACTAGTCCTCCCCCAACAATTCCACCTATAAGTCCTAAAAACCAACTTCCTGTATAGTATGAAGTTATTGCAGTGAAAAATGCTCCCATTAACATCATACCTTCTAATCCTATATTTACTACCCCTGAAACCTCACAAATCATTCCACCAATTGCTGTAATTAGAATAGGAGCTGCTTGCCTCAAGGTAGCCATAATTAAACTTAAAATTATTCCAACCATCTTATTTCTCCTTTTTCTTTTCTAACATCATTCTGAAAATATTTTCTCCAGCTATTAATAAAATAATAAGAGACTGTATCATAATTACAATTTGACTAGGAACATTGGTATTAAATTGCATTGACCGTCCTCCAACTCTTAGAGCTGCAAAAAGTATTGCTGCTGCCAATGCTCCAAAAGGATTATTTTTACCCAATAAGGCTACAGCGATACCGTCAAATCCTAATGTACTTAAAAGTCCTTGTTTATAAGTATATTGTCCCACACCACCAAGAACCCTCTCTATCCCTGCAAATGATGCGATTGCTCCTGATATTGCAAATGTTAACCCCATAACAACTTTTACTTTTATTCCTGCATTTTCTGAAGCTGTAGGATTATTTCCAACTGCTTTTATTTTATAACCTAATACAGTTTTTTCAAAAATATACCATACAATGATAACCATGATAATTGCTATTATAAAACCATAGTTTAAAGCTTCTTTGGTCCACGGCATTAAATGAGCAAATCTTGCACTATCTAAAACTGGTGGTGTTTGAGGATTTTGTCCATTTATTCCTCCCTGTTTTAGAGGATAATTTATTAAATATTGTTCTACATTTAATGCAATATAGTTTAACATTATTGTTGAAATTACTTCATGAATTCCCAAACGAGCTTTTAATATCCCTGCTATTCCAGCCCATAAAGCACCTGCAATAACTCCAAAAACAACAATAACAATAACATTATTTATGTATTTATTTGTAACAAAGGCCCCTACCCCTGCAACAACCAATGCTGCAATTGTAATTTGCCCTTGAGCCCCTATATTAAACATTCCACCTTTAAATGCAAATAATACAGCAAGTCCTGTAAAAATCATCGGTGTCGCTTCCAACAGGGTTCTAGCAATGGCTTTCTCTGAAGAAAAAGCTCCATTAAACATATAATAATATGCTTCAATAGGATTTTCACCCATTGCTAAAATTATTATTGCACCTATTAATAAGGCAATACATACTGCAATAACTGGTATCAATCCTTCTTTTAATCTTCTATTCATTAATTCCACCTGCCATTAATATCCCTATTTTTTCTTCTGTAGCATCTTTTATATCAATTATTCCCATAAGTTTCCCTGCACACATTACTGCTATCCTATCTGAAAGATTTAATATTTCAGATAGTTCAGAAGATACTAATAAAATTGCTTTATTTTTTTTCTTTTCTTCTAATATCATCTTATGTATAAATTCAATTGCACCTACATCAACTCCTCTAGTTACTTGAGCTGCAATTATAAATTTATTTTCTTTTTCAAGTTCTCGTGCCACTATAATTTTTTGTTGATTTCCACCAGAAAATTTTCCAAATCCTAATTCTGGATTTGAAGGTCTAATATCATACTTATTAATGTACTCAGAACTATCTTTTAATATTCTTTTAAAGTTAATCAATTTTCTATAAAGTGCATATAAAGTATCATGTTGTCCTAAAGCTATATTTTGTGACATATCAAATTCACTTATACCAGCTCTTTTATGTCGATCTTCTGGAATATGAGAAATAAGTTTTCTTTCTGCCATAGGAGTATTGGTGATATTTTTATCACACAATATAATTTTTCCACTTTCACTTTTCATTAAACCAACAATAGTCTCCATAAGTTCCAGTTGTCCACTACCTTCAACACCAGCAACTCCTAAAATTTCACCTTCAAATATATCAAAACTTACATCATCAACTTTTATTACTCCTAAATTATCTTTTACCTTTAAATTTTTTATTGAAACAACATTTTTTCCTTTCTTTACAATAGGTTTTTCTGTTGTAAAAAGTACTGCTCGACCAACCATTGCAGTTGCTATTTTTTCTTTAGTAGCTTCTGCAGTCTTTAGAGTTGTAATATTTTTTCCTCGTCTAATAACTGTAATATTATCTGAAATTTCCAATACTTCATCTAATTTGTGCGATATAAATATTACAGTTTTTCCTTCTTCAATAAGGTTTTCAATTATCTTATAAAGTTCTTTTGTTTCTTGAGGTGTTAGTACTGCTGTAGGTTCATCAAAAACTAATAAATTAGCACCTTTAAACAAGATTTTTAATATTTCAATTCTCTGTTGCATTCCTACAGAAAGATCTTTTATATAGGTATCTGGCTCTACTTTTAATCCATACTTTTCTGAAACTTTTCGTACTTCTTCTTTTGCTTTTTCTAAATCTAAAAATATCCCTTTTTTAGGTTCTACACCTAATATCATATTTTCAGCAACTGTAAGTGTTGGAACAAGCATGAAGTGTTGATACACCATTCCAATTCCTAGTTTTGATGCAATATTTGGATTTTCAATAACAATTTCTTTTCCATTTAGAAAAATTTTCCCTGAAGTAGGTTGGTATAGTCCGTTCAAAATTTTCATTAAGGTTGATTTACCAGCACCGTTTTCCCCAACAATAGCATGTTTTTCACCTTTTTTTATTTTCAAATTAATAGAATCATTTGCAATAATTTTTCCATTTGCAAAAGTTTTCCTAATATTCTCCATTTCTAAAATATATTGGTCCACTTCTCCCCCCTATTTTACGTATTTTTTTTCAAAATTACAAAAGTAATATCATCTGACTGTTCTTCTTTATTCCTAAATTCTTTTAAACTGATCAATATATTTTCTTTTATTTTTTCTACTTCAAAATGTCTATTTTCATAAATTTTTTCTTTTAATTTTTCGACTCCATATAGTTCTTTTTTCTCATTTGCTAGCTCTGTAACTCCATCAGTATATAAAAATAAAATATCATCTTTTCCTAATTTTATTTTATCTTCAATATATGGATATCCCTCAACAAAGCCAACGGCAACTCCCTTCAAGCTCAAAAGTGATACCGTATCTTTTTTTGAATTATAATATAGAATCGGGTTGTGTCCTGCATTTGAATATTTAAACATAGATGTCTTTGGAGAGAATTTTGTGTGCATAACAGTTATAAACATGGAATCAGAAATATCATTATAAATTATTTTATTCAATAGTGATAATTCTTCTGAAACTTTGTAATCCAAAGTAGTCAATGTTCTTAAAGTTGAACGAGTAACTGCCATTAGAAAAGCTGCTGGTATCCCTTTCCCACTTGCATCTCCTATTGTAATTGCAATCTTACCATCTTCATAGATATAATAGTCATAATAGTCTCCACCCATTTCTTTTGCTGGAGCAAAATAACTAGATACACTTAATTCTGGAATAGAATTAAATTCTTTAGGAATAATTTCTCTTTGAATGTGTGAAGCCATTTCTAATTCTTGTGATAATCTCTCTTTTATAAGCAACTCTCTATAATTTTGAGCATTATTAATTGAGATTGAAATTTGAAGTGATAATGCCAACATTATTTCTTCATCCAATTCCCCTATCTCTCCCCGATTCTTTTTAGTTTCAATAATATAAATCACACCTAATTCTTTTTCTTTTACAACAAGAGGTGTCTCTATTACTACCTCTCCTTTGGACAAAATAAATTTCTGTGAAATTTTTGAATAGATTTCATCATATTTTTCTCTAGTAAAATCAGTTGATTTTTCAATAAAAAAAATTTCATCTTCTTTTAAATTTAATTCAAATTCTCCTTTTACTTTTTTTTTATTTAATACTCCATCTTCCCATAAAAAAAGTATTATTTTATCTATTCCTGTAAGAATAAAGTAAGCATCTAGAATTATATCCAAACTTCTTTCTATTTCTATTATAGAAAGTGCTCCTCTTGTTAAAGAGTTTAGATCAGATATATTTGCCACCCTTTTTTCTAATATTTTATTAGTACTCTCTAACTGTAATGTCTTACTTATTAAGGAAGTATACATAGCTTTTTGTTCATTCTTATACTCTTCTAATTTATCAGTAATCTTTAAGAACTTATCTTTTTTCTCTTGAATTTTTTGAAAAACTTCTTCATACTGTTCAAAGTAAATTTTTGGAATATTTTTATTTTCTATATTATTTTTGAAACTAATTAAAATATCATTTAAATTTTTATAATATTCCTTCTTACTTTTTAGATATAAAATAATAGTAATTATATTTATTACTACAATTAGTATAAAAATAACTTTCCAATTAGTACTATTCATATTTTCTCCTATAATACTTTTATAATTATTAATATAGCTTCTATCTAGTTTTCTTACGTTCATTTTTTTTTATTTCTAAAGCAATCTTCTCTGGCACTATTTTTTTCAACTCTTCTAAAGGGGCATTATAAATCCCATCTAATGTCTCAAACTTCTCTATTAAATTGTGTTTTCTCTTATCTCCTATTCCATGAATTTCATCTAAATCAGAAGTTAATACTCTCTTACTTCTTAGCTGTCTATGATAAGTTATTCCAAATCTATGTGCTTCATCCCTTACTCTTTGAAATATTTTTATACTTTCGTCTGTTTTATCAAAGATATAAGGTGTTGACTCTCCATACTTATAGACTTCTTCCTCTCTTTTGGCTAAACTAATTAAATCTGCTATACCACCTTTCCCTATACTCTCTAATATGGCACCTACAGCATTAATTTGCCCTAACCCTCCATCAATGAGAATCATATTAGGAAACTCTTCAATTTTAAGCTTAGAGTAGCGTCTTGTAACTACTTCTCGCATCATTGCAAAATCATCTGGAGTATCTTTACAAGTTATTTTAAACTTTCTATATTCTTTAGGAGTAGTTCTTCCTTCAATTGCCACACTCATAGAGGCTACTGCATCTTTTCCTGAAATATTTGATATATCAAAACATTCAATTCTTCTTGGATATTGTTTCAACAATAATGTTTTATATATTGTTGTAAGTCCATTTTCCAGTACAGTTTTCTTTCGATAATAAGTTTCAATTTCATCTTGGAGATTTAATTTTGCCATATCAAGTAGTTCTCTTTTTCTACTCAATATTTTTGGAAAAAAAATCTCAATATTTCTGTCAAAACTTTTTTCAAACCATTCTTTTAAAAGTTCTTTTTCCCCTTCTAACTCATCACTAAAAATAATTTTTTTAGGTGGGTAATTTTTAGAATAATATCTCATTATAATAGTCTTATTTACATCTTCATAAATTTTATTTTTTAGAGATAAATTAGTACTGTTTTTGCCGATTATTTTACCTTCTCTTAAAGACAATACAGTTATAAAAAGTCTATTTTTTGAAATCTCAAAAGAAAAATAATCTTCCTCTATATTTTTTTGTGATTCTGTTACTTGTCTAACAACACTATTTTCTAATTCCTTTATTTGCTCTCTATATAATATTGATTTTTCAAATTCCATTTCTTCTGAGCTTGTTTTCATCTTATTTTTAAGAAGATTTATATAATCTTTTCCTTTCCCTTTTAATAATTCCTCTGTACCATTAATCATCATATTATATTCTTCATATACTTCTTTAAAACAGCAAGGAGCTATACAAAAATGCATATAATATTTTAAACAAGGTTTTAAATAAACTTTTTCCATATTTCTATTACAATCTCGTATTTTAAACACTCTATTTAATGTTTTTTTCAAATTAAAAGCACCTTGAATATATGGTCCATAAAATCTTCCATCTTTTTTTCTAAGTTCTCTGGTATTTCTTACTATTTTTATAGCAGGAAATGTTTCTTTAGTAATTTTCAAATAAGGATATGTTTTCTGATCTTTTAAAAGGATATTATACTTAGGTGAATATTGCTTTATCAGATTATTTTCTAATACTAAAGCATCTAATTCACTATTACATATAATTGTTTCTATATCTTCAATATTCTTTACAAGTTCCTGAGTCTTTATCTCGTCATGCTTTCTATTAAAATATGATGAGATTCTTTTTTTTAAGTTTTTGGCTTTCCCAACATAGATAACTTCATTTTTTTTTTTCATAAGATATACTCCAGGATTCTCCGGAATATTTTTTAAACTAAATATCATTCTTTCCAATTTCCTTTTTCAAATTCACGATGTGACTTATAAGTTTTAACATGATTTGCAATAGATAGTTTAGTAAATAATAAATTTACAATGGATACTGATCTGTGTCTTCCACCACTACAACCAATTCCAATAGAAAGATGTTTTTTCCCTTCTTTAATGTAGTTTGGAATTAAAAACTCTAATAAATTTAAAAGTTTCAAGTAAAATTCGTTAAATATTTCTGTGTTTTGGACATAAGATATAACTTCCTCATCATTACCATTTTTCTCTGTTAATTCTGCTATGTAGTAAGGATTGGGTAAAAATCTAACATCAAATACCAAATCTACATCAATAGGAACTCCATATTTGAATCCAAAGGATTGAATATGAATATTAATTTCTTTTAATTCAATAAGATTGGCATAATAATTTTCTTTTATTTTTTCACTTAATTTTTTATAAGAAAAATAGCTAGTATCACTTATTATATTGGCCCTATCCCTAATTACACTCATTATTTCTTTTTCTTTTTGAATACTCTTAAGTAGCGTAGGCATTTCTAAGGGATGTTTTCTCCTTGTAAGATTATATCTATTTAAAATAATAGTATCTGATGCTTCTAAATATATTATATTTTTTTTTGAAGTAAGAGTATCTATCATATTTAGTAGACTTAAATACTCATCTATAGTATCAAATGATCTAATATCTATTCCTAATGCAATTTTTTTTCTCATATTAGCTTCATTAGTAAGATACCCTTTTAGTATGTCTTTCCCCAGTTGGCAAGGAAAATTATCCATTGTTAAATATCCCATATCTTCTAAAATTTTCAAGGCTGACGTCTTTCCAGCACCACTTAGTCCAGTAACTATGACAAGACTTTCTAACGATAGCATAGTTCCTCCCTTAAAATAAATACCTTTTACATTCTTTCTAAAGTTTTTATCCCTAAAAGTGATAATCCCTTTTTTATAGTTTGTGCAGTAGAATATCCTAGTAATAACCTTGAGTTTAATATAGCTTCTTCTTGATTCAAGATTGGACAATTACCATAAAAACTATTAAATTTTTTCGATAGTTCATATAAGTAGTCTGCAATTATATTCGGTTTATATGTTTGTGAAGCCTTTAATACAATTTTATTAAATTGTGTTAAATGATGGGCTAAATTTCGTTCAGTTGAATTATTAAATAGAATTTCTTTTGAAAAATCTACTTTTTTGTTATTTTCTTCTGCTTTTTTTATTATCGATTGAATTCTTGCATAAGTATATTGTAAATATGGAGCTGTATTTCCTTCAAAACTTAGTACTTTATCCCATTCAAAAATTACAGCTGTTTGTCTATTTTGTGAGAGATCAGCATATTTTATTGCCCCTAATCCTACAATTTCAGCTATCTCATTTTTTTCTTCCAATGATAAATCAGGATTTTTTTCATCAACAATTTTAAAAGCTCGATCTCTAGCTTCATCAAGTAATTGTTCTAATCTTATTACATTTCCTTTTCTAGTGGAGAAAACTCCATCTGAGAATCTCATTATTCCAAACCAAATATGAATTTTTTCCATGTTCCACTCTAGTTTCTCAACAATATTAAAAAATTGTTTAAAATGATCTTGTTGTCTTTCATCTGTAAGATAAATAAGTTTATTTATATCATAATTCTCTTTTTTAAACTTAATAGTAGCTATATCCGAAGTTGAGTATAAATATGCTCCATCTCTTTTTTGAACAATACAAGGATGTAAATTTTCCTCGTCTTTAAAAAATACAACTTTAGCACCTTCATCTTCTACTGCAATACCCTTTTCCATTAATTCTTCCACTACACCTGGCATCATATGATTATAAAATGATTCTCCGTAATAAGTGTCAAAACTAACATCCATTCTCTTATAAAGTCTATTATATTCATTTAAAGAAACTTTTATAAAGTCTTTCCATAATTTAGTATTTTCTATATCTCCATCTTGAAGTTTTTTTAGTTCAAATCTTGCCTCAATATCCATATCTGGATTTTCTTCACTTCTTTTAGAGTACTCAACATAAACTCTCTCTAATTCTTCAATAGGACTCTCTTCATATGCTTCTACATTTAACCAATTTCTATACCCTATAATAAGTTTTCCAAACTGTGTTCCCCAATCACCAATGTGATTATCAGCAACTGTATCGTATCCTAGGTAATCATATACTCTTTTAATTGATTCTCCAATAATAGTAGATCTTAAGTGACCAATATGCATTCGTTTAGCAATATTCGGTGCCGAATAGTCTATAATAACTTTTCCTTCTCGATTTAAAAAAGAGAAGTCGGCTCCATTTTGAATTATTCCTTTTAAATATTCTCCTAAAAATTCATCCTTTAAGTAAATATTTATAAAACCCGGTCCTGCAATTTCTAATTTTTCTATTATATCATTTTTTTCTAATGAATTTATAACCTCTTCAGCTATTACTTTTGGATTTTTTCCAATTATTTTTGAATTTATCATAGCAAAGTTACTTTGGTAATCTCCAAATTTTTCATCAGTTGCAACAGTTATTTCTACAGGTTTTAAATTCTTATCTAAATATAATTCCTTCATTTTAGATTCAAATATCTCTATAAGTCTTAAATCTATCAATTTTTCCACGAACCACATCAACTCCAATTATTTCTATTCAAATTTTTATAAAGTCTTTAACATAAAAAAGAGGCTTTCGCCCCAATTTTCAAGAAATAATCCAACTTACCGCCTTCACTTTGGTTTTAGTCGCCAAGAAATACGGTGGTAACCAGATATCATTATAATACAGAGTCCGTAAACCAGATGATTTCGTGACTTTTCTGATTTTATATTGACAGCGCCAGCACCCTAAACGACAATAGGCTCAAAACCTCATAAAAGTAGCGAATAAGTCAGACTGTTCTTTAATAATTGGATTATATCACTATTAAGAATATTTTTCAATCTCATGTTTTATTATAAGACAGAATAATAAATTATATAACAATGATATTATAACTTTTATATATTTTTATTAAATTTATTTATTTTCCTCTTTTACTTCCAAGGCTACTTTTAAAGAAAGCTCTTCCAATTGTTCAACAGCAACATTTCCTGGTGCTTCTGTCATTAAACATTGTCCTTTATTTGTTTTAGGGAACGGAATTACATCTCTTATTGAACTCTCTTTCAACATAACCATAAGCCATCTATCAATACCAAATGCCAATCCTCCATGAGGTGGTGCACCATATTTAAATGCATCTATAAAAAATCCAAATTTTTCTCTTGCTTCTTCAAATGAAAGTCCCAATTTTTCAAATACTCTTTCCTGAATTTTTGGATCAAAAATTCTAAGAGAACCTCCACCAATTTCAGAACCATTTAAAATTAAATCATGAGATATTGTCAATATTTTTTCCATTTCTCCACCCATGAAAGCTTCCATATGTTCTGCTTTTATAGCTGTAAACGGGTGATGTTGAGCTTGATATCTATTTTCTTCTTCTGAATATTCAAACATAGGAAAATCTATTATCCATAAAAATTTAAACTCATTTTTATCTATAAGATTAAAGTCTTCTGCAATTTTAAGTCTAATAGCTCCTAGACTATTATGAACTATTTTTTTATTGTCTGCTATAATTAATATTATATCTCCAACTTTAGCTCCTGAAGTTTCTACTATTGTTTTCATTTCTTCTTCACTAAAGAATTTAGATAGTGGTGAGTTAATACCATCTTCAGTTACTTTGATATACGCTAAACCTTTAGCACCAAAATATACTTTTACATATTCTTCATATTCTGAAATAATTTTACGCGAAAATTTTTCACTTCCATTTGGAGCAACAACACATTTCACTGCTCCTTTACCTACAGCCCATTTTTTAAATGCTTCAAATTTTGTAGTTTTCATTATTTCAGTCAAATCTTTTAATTCAACCTCAAATCTAGTATCAGGTTTATCAGAACCATATCTAGTCATAGCTTCATCATAAGACATTCTAGGGAAGCTATAATTAGGATTTTCACCTGTTACATCTTCAAAAACTTTTTTAGCTAATCCTTCCACAAGATTTAAAATATCTTCTTGCTCTACAAATGACATTTCTAGATCTAATTGTGTAAATTCTGGCTGTCTATCAGCTCTTAAATCTTCATCACGAAAACATTTAGCAATTTGATAATATTTTTCAATTCCACCAATCATAAGTAGTTGCTTAAACAATTGTGGTGATTGAGGTAAAGCATAAAATTCACCCTGACTAATTCTACTTGGAACTAAAAAATCTCTAGCTCCTTCAGGAGTTGATTTAGTTAAAATTGGAGTATCTACATCTAAAAATCCTTCTTTATCCATATAATTTCTAATAGACATAATCATTTTGTGTCTCATTTTCAAATTATTCAATAATTGTGATCTTCTCATATCTAAATATCTATATTTTAATCTCATGCTTTCACTAACATTTTCACTTCCTGAAACCTGGAATGGTAAGACTTCTGCATGATTAAGTATCTCAAGTTCAGTTGCAAATATTTCTATTTCTCCTGTTGGAATATTCATATTTTTACTATATCTTTCACGAATTAATCCTTTAATTTTGATTACAGATTCATTTTTTAATTTTTGAGCAGTTTCAACAATATTTTTTTCAGCAACATCAATATCAAAAACAATTTGAGTTACTCCCTCTCTATCTCGTAAATCAATAAAAGTCAAACCACCTAAATCTCTTTTAGTGTCAATCCAACCTGATAATGTAACTGTTTCTCCAATATTTTCTTTTCTTAGTTCACCTAAATTATGTGTTCTATAACTCATATCAATCTCTCCTTTAATTCTTCTAGAGTAAAATTTTCTTGCTCCCTATTTTGGAAATTCTTTAGTATATATTGATTTTTTTCAATTTCATTCTCACCAATAATGATACAATAATCTACATTTAATTTATCTGCTTTTTTCATGTGTCCTTTCATACCTTTATCTTTATAATCAATGGCAACTTTTACCCCTAAATTTCTTAATTCATTTCCTAATTTGACAGCTATATCACAACTTTTTTCACCTAACCAAGCTATGTAAACTTTAGGATTCACTTTAATCTCAAGGTCCATAAGCAACATTATTCTTTCAATCCCTGCAGCATATCCAAATGCTGGTATCTCCTTATCTCCAAGTTGTTTTAATAAATTATCATATCTTCCACCAGCAAGAACTGTTCCTTGAGAACCTAGCTTATTAGTTACAATTTCAAAAACTGTACTTGAATAATAATCTAATCCTCTTACTAACCTAGGGTCTTCTGTGTACTTAATCTCAAAAATATTTAGATACTTTTTAACTTCTTCATAATGGTTTTTCTCTTCAAGATTTAAGCTTTCATATAAAATTGGTGCCTTAATAGTCAAATCTCTACATTTTTCCACTTTACAATCCAAAGCTCTAAGAGGATTATTTTCTATTCTATTTCGACAATCTTCACACAATTCATCTTTTAAAGGTCTTAAAAATTCTAATAAACTTTCACGATAGACTTTTCTACTTTCTGTCCCACCAATTGAATTTATTTTTAACTCCAAATCTTTTATTCCTAATTTTTCTAAAAATTTATATCCCATTGAAATGACTTCAGCATCCATTATTGGAGAGCTTTCTCCTAGGACTTCTACTCCTATTTGATTAAATTCTCTTTGTCTCCCAGCTTGTGGTCTTTCATAACGGAACATAGAACCTATATAATAGAACTTACTAAGTTCTTCAGTTATATACATTTTATTTTCCAAATAACACCTTACCACTGGTGCAGTCCCCTCAGGTCTCAATGTTAGACTTCTTTCACCTCTATCTATAAATGTATACATTTCCTTTTCAACAACGTCTGTTCCCTCTCCTATTCCTCTCTTAAAAAGGTCAGTTTCCTCAAATATTGGAGTTTTTATCATTTTATATCCATAATTAGTATAAAATGATGTTATAATTTCAGAAATTTTTAAATATTTTACAGCATTATCTCCAAAAATATCTTTCGTCCCTCTTACAGCCTGAATCAATTTCATTTTATCCCTCCTTATACTCTATTATTAGAGATTTATTTCTTAATTTCCCAAAGTTTTTCAAGCTTCTCTTTTATTAATTTTTCATTTCTATTATCCCCAGGTACATAATACTCTATTTTTTTATTCATATATTTTTGAATTACAAAATTATTAGGGTAAGCATGTGGATATAGATATTTTTTTGAATTTGGTTTTATATTTTCTGGAACTTCTTGCAGTTCCTTATTTTCTATGTCATTACATACAGAATTTATAGCATTATAGCTTGAGGCACTTTTAGTTGAAATTGCCAAATATATTGCTATTTCTGCTAAAATAATTCTTATTTCTGGCATTCCTATAACTGCACTTGATGTTAATCCTGAAGTTGCAATGGTTAATGCTTCAGGGTTAGCAAGTCCTATATCCTCAGCTGCACTTATCATTAGTCGTCTCGCTACATATCTAGGGTCTTCTCCACCAACTAAAAGCCTACCTAACCAATATACTGCACTGCTTGGATCGCTTCCTCTGATGCTTTTTATCATGGCTGATATTATCTCATATTTATCTTCCTTTTTATGAAAAGAAGTTCTTCTCTCAGAAAACATTTGAATAACTTCTTCTGTTTCTATTCCCTTGCAATTTTTATATAATTCTAAATAATTCAATGCAATTCTACAATCACCATTTGCTATTTCAATTATCATTTCAACTATTTCTTTTGGAATATTTTGCAATTCTGATAATTTTACTGCTCTATCTAAAATTTCAGAAATATTTTTATCACTTAAAGCTTTAAATTCAAATATCAACACTCTTGAAAGTAATGCATTATTCAGGTTATAGTATGGATTTTCAGTTGTCGCCCCTATAAGTACTATAATTCCATTTTCAGTTGCAGATAAAAGACTATCTTGTTGCAATTTATTAAAACGATGAATTTCATCTAAAAATAAAATTGTTTTTTTTCCATAAAATTGTAAATTACTCTTAGCCTTTTCCAAAACTTCTTTCAAGTCACTAACTCCTGCTGTTGTAGCATTTAGTGTTTCAAAGTTCCAATCAAGTTCATTAGAGATAATTTTCCCTAAAGTTGTTTTTCCAACACCAGATGGTCCATAAAAAATACAGTTAGTAATAGTTTTTGAAATAATTACTTTTCTTAATATACCATTTGTTCCAAGAAGTTTTTCTTGACCAACAAACTCTTCTAATTTTTTAGGTCTAAGTTTTAGAGCCATTGGCTCTCCTTGAGAAAAATTACTATCAAATATTGTTTTCATAACCCCACTCTTTTCATTTCAAAGAGGCGTATTGAAGTTTTCAACACGCCTCTTTGATTTATTTTATTATATATAATACAACAGATGCTACCATGTATATCATTGCTATAATTGTTGTAGCTTTGACTAATGGTCCACCATCTTTTGATATTCCAAAAACAGTATTCGAAGCTCCTGCTCCCATGCTTCCCGTCATTCCACTACTACGATCAGGTTGGATTAAGACTAAAACTATTAAAAATAAAGCAGATATAAAAAGTATTATTGTTACTAAAGTTACCATTGTTTTCCTCCATTTATTTCTTTTATACTACATTATATAATAAATTTCTCTAAATTAAAAGAGTTTTTTCTCTAATAAGGTTAATTTTTCCTTTTTATTTTGGTTTCTTACTCTGTTTCAAATTAAGAGCATAAAGGTGCCATTCCTTTCAATCCATATGTTAGTAGTTCTATCACAATAGACTCTTGTCTTTTAGAAGGTGTTTTAGATATTGACAAACACTTTTAAAAAAACTATACTCTAAATATTATTAGAAATATTACAATAATTAAATGTACTTAGGGAGGACAATTATGAAATATAATTTTAATGAAAAAGTTGATAGAAAGGATAATCATTCAGCTAAATGGGAAGAAATGAAATATAAGTTTATCGATAACGATTTATGGCCCATGTGGATAGCTGATATGGATTTGAAAACAGCACCTTCAATAATTGAAGAAATGAAACTTAAGGTTGAGCAAGGAATATTTGGTTATGTTTATAGACCTGACTCTTATTATCAAAGTGCAGCAAATTGGAGCGAAGAAAGATTTAATTATAAAATTAATCCTCAAACTCTTATTTGTAGTCCAGGAGTTGTTCCTACTTTATCCATATTAGTCCGATTGATGACAGATATTGGAGATAAAATTTTAATACAATCTCCAGTTTATTATCCATTTTCTAGTGTTGTTACAGAAAATGAACGTATTCTTATTGATAGTCCTCTAAAAAAAGATATCAACGGATATTATCATATCGACTTTATTGATATGGAATCGAAATTGGCAGCTAATAATATTAAACTTTTTATTTTTTGTAGCCCACATAACCCAGTTGGAAGGGTCTGGACTAGAGAAGAATTAGAAAAAACATGTGAATTATGCTTAAAATATAATGTTAAAATCATCTCTGACGAAATATGGAGAGATCTTGTCCTCCCTGGAAACGTACATATTCCCTTGGCATCTCTTAGTAAAAACTCTGAAAAAAACACAATCACCTGTTTTTCTCCAACAAAAACTTTCAATATCGCTGGACTTCAGTCATCATTTGTAACTTTTCCAGTAAAAAAAGAATGGGAAAACTTTGATAAAGAATTAAGTCTCTTAGATATTAAAAGAAATAACCCTTTTAGCCTAGTTGCTTTTGAAGCTGCATATACAAAGTGTACAGACTGGCTTGAAGAATTATTAATACATCTTGATGGAAATATTGAGTATGTCTCCAATTTTTTAAAAGAAAAACTTCCAGAAGTAAAACTAGTTAAGCCCGAAGCTACTTATCTTTTATGGTTAGACTTTTCTTCCCTTAATTTTTCAAAAGAGGAATTATCAAAACTTATGCAAATAGAAGGTAAAATTGCTCTTGATGATGGCTTCTGGTTTGGTGAAAATGGCTCTGGATATGAGAGAATGAATATTGCTACTCCTCGATATATGGTTGAAGAGGGGATGAAAAGAATTGAAAAAGCAGTAAAAACTACTAGAAACTTATCAAGTATAAAGGAGTTCTAGCCTATGGAATACGGATTTTTAAGCATTTTACCACCATTATTAGCTGTTATTTTAGCAATTATTACAAAAGAAACATTGATTTCTTTATTAAGTGGTGTAATTTTAGGTAATTTTATTTTGAAACATGGTAGTTTTATACCAGCTCTAAAAAAAACATTAGATGACTTACTTGTACAAATCAACGGTAATACAAGTGTAGTAGTTTTCTCATTTTTAGTTGGTGCGATTATTATATTAATCCAAGTTTCTGGTGGAGTTAGAGGGTTTGTAATTTTTTTAACTGAAAAAAGTAAACTTGTTAAAAATAGAAGACATGCTCTTTTTCTAACTGTTTTTCTTGGTATTGCAATGTTTTTTGAATCTTCTATTAATATTTTAGTTTCTGGAACTGTAACTAAACCCCTTACAGATAAGTATAAAGTCTCTAGAGAAGAGCTGGCTTATGTCTGTGATTCTGTGGCTGCTCCTGTATGTGGAATTGTTCCATTTAATGGTTGGGGTGCTACTCTTATGGCCCTTATTGGTGTTCAAGTAACAGCCGGTGTCATTAGTGGAAATCCTGCTAGTTTATTAATTAAAAGTATACCCTTTAATTTTTACTCGATTTTATCCTTTATTTCTGTTTGTTTCTATATTATAACAAATAAACATTGGGGCCCTATGAAAAAAGCAGTTATAAGAGCTAAAACAACTGGTAAATTACTTGCTGATGGGGCGGTACCACTGATTGATGAAGAGGGGCACCATAGTGCTATTCTTCATGGTGTCAAACCTTGTTTATGGAATATGCTTATACCGCTTTTAGTTGTTGTTGGAATGATGCCTGTTGGTCTATATATAACTGGACATGGCAACATGCTAGCTGGCTCTGGCTCTACTTCAGTTTATTGGGCTGTTGTTGCTTCCTTAGTTGTCACTGCAATTTACTACATTTTAATAAAAAGAATCATCTCTGGAAAAGTTTATATTCAATATTTATATAAAGGAATAGGTTCAATGGTACCAATGATAGTTCTTCTATTATTAGGATTTATGATTGGTTCTATTGGTTCTGAACTTGGTACAGGTAAATATTTAGCAAGTTTAATAGAAGGTAACCTACACGGAGCATACGGTCCTGCAATTATATTTATTTTATCTGGGTTTATAGCATTTTCAACTGGTACTTCATGGGGGACTTTTGCACTTATGCTCCCTATTGGTTTACAAATGGCTGTTGCAATTGATGCAAATATTTCTGGTGCATTAATGGGGGACCACTGCTCTCCTATCTCTGACACTACAATTCTTGCCTCTATGGGGACTGCATCGGATCATATAGATCATGTAAAAACACAATTACCTTATGCTCTCTTAAATGGATTTTTTGCTACAATTCTCTATTTAATAGCAGGATATTTTTTATAATCAATAAAATCTTTTAAAAAAAAGTAAACTTAACTCAATTTTTCTTGAGTCAAGTTTACTTTTTTTTACTTATCTAATCCCCATTTTTTTAAATCAGTTTCCACATCACTTATTGCAGCTATTCCAAATATTTCTACTAATAATTTTGTTACATTAGGCGAAAGAAAAGCTGGTAAAGTTGGACCTATGTGGATATTTTTAACTCCTAAAGACAGAAGTGCTAATAGTACAATTATAGCTTTTTGTTCATACCATGCAATATTATAAATAATTGGAAGTTCATTTATATCTTTAAGTTTAAAAATTTCTTTTAATTTTAGTGCTATTACTGCTAATGAATAGGAATCATTACATTGCCCTGCATCTAAAACTCTTGGTATCCCATTAATTTCTCCAAGTCCCAATTTATTATATCTATATTTTGCACATCCTGCTGTTAAAATTATAGTGTCCATAGGTAAGTTTTGAGCAAAGTCTTCATAATAATTCCTAGACTTACTTCTTCCATCACATCCTGCCATCACTATAAATTTCTTTATTGCACCACTGTTTATAGAATCTATTACTTTATCTATTAATTCAAAAACTTGATTGTGAGCAAAACCTCCTACTATTTCTCCACCTTCTAACTCAATAGGACTTTCACATGTTTTTGCTTTCTCTATTATTTCAGAAAAATCTTTTTTTCCATTTTTTATCACAATTTTTTTCCATCCCGGATAACTAGCAATATTAGTTGTAAAAACTTTATCACTATAACTTGAGCCTTCTACTGGTGGTACTATACAATTGGTTGTAAATAATATTGGACCATTAAAACTTTCAAATTCCTCTTTTTGTTTCCACCAAGCATTTCCATAATTTCCAATAAAATGCTTATATTTTTTTAGTTCTGGATAATAATGTCCTGGTAACATTTCAGAATGTGAATAGATATCTACACCAGCCTCTTCACTTTGAATTAAAAGTTCTTCTAAATCTGATAAATCATGTCCTGAAATTAATATCCCCGGTCTTTTTCCTACTCCGAGTCTTACTTGAGTAATCTCCGGATTACCATATCTTGTTGTATTGGCAGTATCTAATAAAGCCATTGCTTTTACTCCATATTCACCACACCTTAATACTAAAGCTGTTAAATGTTCAATAGATAATGTATCATCTTCAGTAGCTAATAATCCTTCTTCCACAAATAAAAACAATTCAGGATTACTCTGATTCAAATTAAGAGCATGTACTATATAAGCTGCCATTCCTTTCAATCCATATGTTAGTAGCTCTCTCAAAGAACGAATATCTTCATTTTCAGTTCTTAAAACTCCAATTTCTTTTGCTACTTCTAAAAATTCATCTTTAGTATTTGCTGACCAAGTTGTCAATTTTTCCTCTTCATATTTTGAATCTAATTCTATCCCAGAACATAATAATTTTTCTTTTAATGTTCTTCTAAATTCTAGACCTTTTTTTATCTCTTCTATTATCATTTCATCATTAAAATTTGCATTAGTAATAGTCATAAATAGTGAATCTACTATATATCTATTAATTTTTTCACAAAAAGAATCTTTACCATTAATATTTTTTACTTGTGAGCTATAATATGCTACTCCTTTTACTGTATATAACAAAAGATCTTGCAAATCAGAAGTTACTGATTTTTTTCCACATACACCAACTGATAAATTACAACCTTTGTTTCCCATCGTTTCCTGACATTGATAACAAAACATTATTCCTCCTTTTATAACACTTAATTAAAATATAGATTATAACAGTGTTCACATATTTATTTTATTTTTCCATAATATCTATATTATTAAATATTTAATTATAAAATCCTTTTTTATTTAAAAGTTCAAATAAAAAAAGAAGGAGAAAATCCTAAGATTCTCTCCTTCTCCATTTAACTTGGCAAATTCTTATTCTCCCGGGTAGCTTCCCACCAAGTACCTTCAGCGTTTATGGGCTTAACTTCTGGGTTCGAAAT
>CAMQWJ010000009.1 GCA_947038515.1 uncultured Fusobacteriaceae bacterium | reverse complement strand
TTCAATATTTCCTGTGGACAAGTAAAATAATACCATAATTTTTAAAAAACGTCAACCTCTTTTTTTCTTTATTATAAAAATTTTAAATATATTTTTAAAAAAGATTTGAAATTCATTTCAAAACATATCTTTTTCATCAGGTTTTCCTTTGTTTTTTCAACTTTTATAAAAAGAAAAAAAAGATTCTCATAATTAGGATTATGTGAGAATCTTTTTTTCTTTTTTTTACTCTATTAATGCTTTTATTTAGTTTTTATTTTTAGTCTCCAAAATATATTCTTAATAATATTCTAATCAATTTTTCATCATCAAATTTATTTGGATTTCCACTTGTACAAATATCTTTTTTTATCTCTGAAATCATTGTTGGAATTTCATTTTTAAAAACTTCTAATTTTATTCCTACATCTTTAAGTGAAGTAGGAATTTGCATTGTTTTTTTCATATTTTTTATATGTTCAATCAATGCTTCTTTTCCACTTAACTGCAAAGAACTTTTTATCTTCAACTCTTGAGCTATTAATGAATAATATTTATCAGCATTTGTATTTTCATCTATTATATATGGCATTACTATTGCGTTTGCTCTTCCATGACTCAATTTAAATATTGCACCCACAATATGAGCTATACTATGATTAATCCCCAAAGAGGAGTTATTAAAAGCTATTCCAGCCATGCAAGAAGCATTTTGTACATTCTCTCTATATTTTATCTCTTTAGGATTTTTATAATGTTCAAGCAAATTCTCATTTATCAACTTCATAGACTCTAATGCAATAGGGTTAGTAAATACACTTCTTTCTTTTGATACAAACGACTCCATAGCATGTGTAAGAACATCCATTCCTGTATCTGCTATAATATGGGGCGGGAGCGTTTCCATAAAGCTAGGATTTAATATTGCTAAATTAGGAAGCATTTCATCATTTGCTAATGCTATTTTTCGTTTCCCTGCACTTATTACAGAATATGATGTAACTTCTGAACCAGTACCACTTGTTGTTGGAATTGCTATAAAATATCTTTTTGGATGTGGTTCTCCAATTTCTTCTGCTATTTTTTTTTCAAAATATAGCATGCCTTTACAAGCATCAATAGGGGAACCTCCTCCTATCGCTATAACATAGTCAGGATCAAAAGATATCATTTCTTTCATTCCTTCTTCTATAATTTCAATTGTTGGATTAGGAGTTACTTTTGAAAATATTTCTACCTTCACTTCTGAGGCTAGCACATTAAGAACTTTATTAATAAGTTTTAAATCAACTATGGATTTGTCAGTTACAATAAAACATTTTTTTATATTATGTTCTCTTATAACATTCAATGAATTTTCACCAAATTCTATTTTAGGTTTAATGTAAAAACTACTCATTTATTTTCACTCCTTTTATTTTTCCTCAAGCCAATTAGCAGGATAAACAACATATATAAATTTAGCATGTTCTGGTGCACTAAACTTTATTTTAGAATTCTTAGGAATTAGCATTACATCCCCTTTTTCTCCTACAATTTTTCTTCCATCCACTATTATTTCTAATCTACCTTCAATAATATAATCAATTTCATCATATGATAGTGTCCAATCAAAAGTACTTTCAGTCATTTCCATCATTCCAGCACCTATTCTTGGGCTTTCTTCTAATGAAAATAAATCTGTTACATATACTTGATCGTTAGGATTTCCAGTATCAAATTTAACTTTTTCTATTTTTTCACTTTTTATGACACCAATTCCACTTTTATCCATAAATTTTATCTGTTCTTTTTTATTTCCCATCTCTTTTTCTATAACTTTTCTTATGATTTTTTCTAATTCTATACTAGTAATATTCATTTGGCCTCCTAATTTATTTAACATTTTTAAACATAATTTTAGCTAATATGACTGCAGAAATTCCACCAACTAACTTTCCAACTACCATTGGAAAAATCATACTTTTATCTACTCCAGCAGTGAATCCTAAGTGATCACCAAAAACAAATGCTCCACTTACAGCAAATGCTACATTGAGTATTTTTCCTTTATTATTCATGTTTTTCATTAATCCAAACATAGGTATACTGTTAGCTAATGTGGCAACCATTCCTGCTGCTGATTCCTCATTCATTCCTAACATTTCTCCCATTTTACTTAATGGTTTCTTCAAGACTTTTGTTAAAAAATATACCAATGGAAAGGCACCAGCTAGTGTTATTGCTATATCTCCTACAATTTTAAATCCTTCTGATAAAGGTGCCATTCCAGGGATAACAACAAAACCTGTTAATTTTTCTATAATACCTGCTGCTAATCCTATTGTTATTACAATAACAACTCCTTTTCCAAAAACAGTAAAGCCTTTTGTCATTTTTTCAGGTGCTTTCCAAAGACCTAAAGCAATTAATAAAGCCACTATAATTATTGGTAATATATTTACTAATATCATCTCCATAGGGAAACCTGCTACAATTCCACCTACTATACAACCTAAAGGAATTGTAATTATTCCTGCTAAAATACCTTTAGCTAAAAATTCTCTATCACCTTTTTCAATTATTCCAAGAGCTACTGGAATAGTAAATACAAGAGTTGGTCCCATCATTGCACCTAATATTAATCCTGCAAATTTTCCTGCATCTGGCGTCAAAGCCAATTCTACGGCAAGAGGGTATCCTCCCATATCGTTAGCTAGTAGTGTTGTTGCAAACATGGCAGGATCTGCCCCTACTAGTGAGTATATCGGAGATATTACTGGTCTTAAAATTTTTGCTAATACAGGAGCAAGAGATATTACTCCAACCATTGCAAGGGCTAGTGAACCCATTGCAAGTATCCCTTCTTCAAATTTTTCTCCATATCCAAAACGATTTCCTAAGCACTTATCTATCGCACCTATAACCATAAAAATAACCATCAAATATATTATAATTTCATTTATCCCCACTCTATATCATCTCCTTAATTTTTTTAGTTATTTTTCTTACTTCTTCACAACTAACTATATTATAATTTTCTTTAAGAATTTTTTTTATTAATTCATCACAAGAATCAATTTTATTAATATTTTTTTCTAACCCTGTAGTTTCATAGATTATTTCAATATTTTCTTTAGCTAAGTAATCTTTTATCATAGGAGTTATAATCATCTCTTGGGTTTTATAGAATTTATTTTCTTTTATATAGTTACTAATAGTATCTAACTTTATTAATATTTTTTTCATTTTATTTTTCTCCCTCCTTTTCATCGATTATCCCGACTGTTATAGCATCAATCGGTAAAGATTTTGTTGTTGCACCATTTCTAGCACTACTACCTTTTGTTATTATGACTCTATCACCTATTCCAGCACCTATGGAATCTGAAACTACTATTTTTTTCCCATCTTCTAGTTCAGCCACTAAAAATGTTACTCCATTTAGTGCAGGATCTTTTCTAGTTGCCCAAACATTTCCAACAATTTTTCCGATTTCCATAATTTCACCTTCTTACTAGTTTTATATTATTTTTTCTAATTATATCTTTTGCTAATTCTGTTATAATCGTTTCTTCAGAGATATAAAGAGTTTCTACTCTATTAACCAAACTCTCTTTTATTTTTTTTTCATCTAAAACTTTTTCAAATATCTCTAACTCCATTCCTTTATTTTCTAACAAGTTTTTTATTTCAGCTTTCTTAACTATTATAACACCATATTCTTTAAGTTTTTCTTCATAAGATAAATATTTTTTTCTCAATACTAGTGGAATCAAACTATAATTTCTCCACTCTATTCCCTCTTCTAAAATAAAAATTTGTTTGTTTTCTAAAATTAATTTTAACAATTGTTCACATTGTTCTGTGCTGTAAGTCCCCATTGAAATATTAACCAATGATGGAATCGACAATGTACTTACTATTATTTTTTCAGCGTTCTTTACAATTTCAAAACTATTTTCTAATTCCTGTTTTAAAAGATTATCTTCTCCTAAAATAGTTATCTGATCTTTTTTATTTTTTAGAGCATTTAATTCTTTTTTTATTATTTCTATAATCTCATTTTTTAATTCTTCATTCATAAATCTCACCATAAGAATCTTTTGTTATAAAAAAAGCATTGGCTTCATCATAATCTATGTGCATGTTCAAAATAAAATCTTTATTTACTCTTATTAAAACATTCTCAAAAATTCCTGGGCGTTCACTATTAATCTTTATTTTTACTATATCTTTGTCTTTAACATTTAATCTATTAGCATCTTCTTCATTCATATGAATATGATTTTTGGCTACAATTACACCTCTATCTATTCTTACAATTTTTTCACCATTATTAATTATTACTCCTGGTGTATTTTCTATTGAACCTGAATTTCTTAATACAGGAACTGTACCCAATATTCTTGAATCAGTTAATGATAATTCTATTTGTGTTTCCTCTCTGAAAGGTCCCAGTATTATCACATTTTCTAAAATTCCTTTTGGTCCTATTAATCTAACTCTTTCCTTGTAGGCATACTGTCCCAATTGTGACAGTTCTTTTAATATTGTAAATTCATATCCCACTCCAAATAATATTTCAGCTTCTTTTTTTGATAGATGAACATGTCTTCCTGAAGATTCGATAGGTATTTTTTTTATTTTCACTTGTTCTGTAATTTTCTCTTTTATTATCTTTACCAACTCATCAATTTCCATAAATCCCCTTCACTTCCTTTAGCATCATAACGTATATTCCACTACTTAGTCTATTTAAAGCTTTAACAATATCTTCCCTTTCTAATTCATCATTTTTATCTAAATAGGCTTCTATTGCAGATATTTCTACCTCTCTAACTAAACTTCTAACTTCATTTAATCTTAACATAACCAGACTACCTTCTGAAGATACATCAAATAAGTGCTCTATTTTAAAATATTTCTTAGGGTTATGAGAGATTTTTTTTATATCTTCTAAATTCTCACCACATAGAGTAATTTCTTCCAAGTCACTCTCTAAAATTTCTGATATAACAATTTTATTAATAAATTTTTCTATTGAATCTAAATCTTCATTTAATTTCAATTTTTTATTTGTTTTCAATATATTGGACAATAATATAAACTTACTTTTCAATATATCTAGTTTCCCTCTCAAAATTATTCTTTTATTATTTTTTTTCACTAGAATATTATCTTTTATTTGAGTCATATATTCTGGTTTTTCAAAATAAAAACCTCCATCAACACCTTTATACTTAGCTATTGGTTTGATTTCTTTTTCTATCTCTGATTTCTTTTCTTTTAAAATTCCACTTTGAATTTTTTCTCCAATTACTAATTTTATTGACATTTGAGACATATATTCTTGAGCCGATGGAGTGACTATTGTGTCTTCCTCTACTCTCAATTCTTTTATATTCTCTTTTTTATAAAGAGTTCTTAGTTTTTCTTCTGTCAATACCATTGATTTCTCCCTATTTTTCCAGAATTTCCTTCATTATTTTTCTTATTATTTCTTCCATTTTTTCAGTTTCTACAGAACAATTTTTCTCTACTTTCTTTATATCTTCTAATTCTTTCACACCCCAAACTGCTTTTCTTACATTAATTAAATTTAGAGGTGTTACATTATCCGAAGTTGAACTACCACCAACAGCACCACATCCCAGTGTTAGAGCTGGAGCTAAATTAGTTGTTCCTCCTATTCCACCCAATGCACCAGGGGTATTTATTAATA
The DNA here is from genome assembly GCA_947038515.1 of uncultured Fusobacteriaceae bacterium. Classification (GTDB taxonomy): domain Bacteria; phylum Fusobacteriota; class Fusobacteriia; order Fusobacteriales; family Fusobacteriaceae; genus JAGNZR01. The sequence goes on along the minus strand of CAMQWJ010000009.1, from coordinate 52,569 downwards.
GTCTTGATACTGGCTTCTTTAATGCAAATTCTCTTATTATTTCTTTGTTTTCAGAATGTATCATTGTTGTGTGACCGATCCCTTCAACATTTAATATTTCAATAGCTCTATCACAAGCTTTTTCCCAATTTTTTTCAACATAAAAAGCTAGAATTGGTGCTAATTTTTCTCTTGAATATGGATTCTTTTTAGAAACAGTTTCTTCTTTTGAAATTATAACTCTTGTCCCTTGTGGGAACTTTATTCCTGCAAGTTCACCTATTTTTTCTACACTTTTTCCAACTATTGCCGGATTCATAGTTCCATTCATTCTTAAAATAAATTGTCCTAATTTTTTAGATTCTTCTCTTGCTAAAAAATGTGCTCCTTGCTCTTTTAATTCTCTTACTACCTCTTCTTCACTTTCTGTCTCTACTATAATTGATTGCTCTGAAGCACAAATAACTCCATTATCAAAAGTTTTACTATCTAATATTCTTTTTACAGCTAATTTTTTATTTGCACTTTTCTCTATAAATGCTGGACCATTTCCAGGACCTACTCCTATAGCAGGATTTCCTGATCGATAGGCTGCTTTTACCATTGCTTCTCCACCAGTAGCCAATATTAGAGCTATATCTTCATGTTTCATTAGCTCATCTGTTGCCTCCATACTAATAAGTGTTGTTACACCTATCAATCCTTCTGGTACTCCAGCTTCTTTTGCCAATTCTTTTAGTATATTCACAGTTTCAATTATACAATTTTTTGCATTAGGGTGAGGACTTACTATAATTCCATTCCCGGCTTTTAATGAAACTAATACTTTATAAATTGCTGTTGAAGTTGGATTTGTTGAAGGAATTAACCCTGCTATTACACCCATTGGAACACCAATTTCTATAACATTATTCTCTTCTTTTAAAATTCCAATAGTTTTCATATCTTTTATATAATCATATACAGCTATTGCAGCAAAATTATTTTTTATAATTTTGTCTTCATATATTCCAAATCCTGTTTCCTCTACAGCCATTTTTGCCAATTTTTCAGTATGTTTTCTTATTCCCATTGAAAGTTTATATATTACTTCATCTATCTCTTTTTGTGAAAATAAAGCATATTTTTTCTGAGCCACCTTTGATAATTCTATCAAATTTCTTACCTGTTGTCTTGATTCTAAATCTCTATCCATTTTTTTCCTCCATATACCTCTATATTTTTTATTTATATATATTTTTTCATTTCAAAACTTGGATTATTTACAACCTTTAAATCTTTATATTCCGATAATCCTGTAATTAAAACTACCGCTTCTTCTATTGAGCTCACATCTCCTGTAATTACATAATAACTTTTTCCTGCTATTCCATAACCTAAGACCAATTTCAAAACTTTTGCATCAGTATTTTTAAGTACATGATCTAGAGAACTTATACTTTCTGATATTGTAGTATATTCTACTATTGCTATTGATTTTTCTATTTCAACATTATTTTTACCTTTCAAAATTTCTAATATTTTTTTTGAAACACCAGATATTAATTTTATTTTTAAAGATACTTCTACTTCATTCAATGCAATTTTTACAGATTCATTATCTCCATAAATTATAAAAAAATATTTTCCTGGACAAGTTGTACCTGCTTTATATACTCCAACTTCTGAATTTTTAATAACTTTATCTAAAGTCCATATTCCTGTTGGGATATCTTTAAATTCTACTATTCCTATTGTATTCATTTTTCTCCTTATTATAGGAGACCCTAGACAACTAGGGCCTCCTCTTTGGATTTATTGTTTTATTTCTGGTAAAATAGCTTCTACATCTGAATGTGGTCTTGGAATTACATGTACTGATATTAATTGACCTATTCTATCAGCTGCTGCTGCTCCTGCATCTGTAGCTGCTTTAACTGCTCCTACATCTCCTCGAACTAATACAGTTACTAGTCCTCCACCTACCATTTCTTTTCCTATAAGAGTAACATTTGCTGCTTTAACCATTGCATCTGCTGCCTCTATTGCTGCTACCAATCCTTTTGTTTCTATCATTCCTAATGCGTTTAATGTTGCCATTTGAATCAACTCCTTTTAGTTTTTTTTATTTTTTGTTTTTTAGTGCTATCTTTTATAATACCCTCTTCTAGATCTGGGGCCTTTTTTTCATCTATCTTTTTTTCTATTATTATTTCTTCTAGTTTTGGTTCTGTTGGTTTTGTTAGTTCTATTGGTTTTTGCTCTTCTTTTTCTTTTAATTTATTAGATCTATCCAGCATTTTAAATATTTCAATATCTGGTCTTGCCATTATAGTACTACCAATATATACACCCATTTTTTTTGTTGCAGACACTGCAGCTTCCATTGCTGCATTTACTGAACCTATATCTCCAACAAATTCTACTGTTACTATTCCACCAGTAATTAAATGCTTATTATATATTTCAACATCTGAAGTTTTACAAGCTGCATCACATGCTTCAACTGCTCCAACCAATCCCATTGTTTCTATTAAACCCAAAGCCTTCATAATTTTCTCCTATTAATATTTTTTTGGATTTTCAGCTACAAATTTAACTGCCTCAGCAAAAGCTTCACAAGCTACTTTACAAGCTGATTGAGAACCTGTTAGAAGTCCCCCTCCAAAGTTTGTTTCAGTTGGTGGTCCAAATAGTGCTTTTAGTTCTACATCTGCTGACTTTAGAGCTACATCTAAAGCATATATAGACTCAAGAGGTGGTGCTACTAAATATGCTAGTGCTTCTCCTGCTTCAATTCCTGCTGTTTTTGATAAATATGTTCCTGTTCTTGCTATACAGTGTGCATAATAAGGGATTGTATCATCTTCATTCGCACTATAGAAACAAGCTTCATTCTCAACAAATTCTACTATTGTATCCAATCCACTTCTTACTTCTGCTGGAGTTGGTCCAGCAATAATCCCTATAACTTCACCAGCTAATTTCGTATTAGCATTAGCTGCTCCACCATAGAAAGATTTTCCATATATAACTTCAACTTCTGCCATTTTTGTTGCATTGTCTAATGCTGTATACATGACATCATCTGAATCACCAGTTAATATCCCTATACTTTTATATCCTTTTGGAATTTGAAGTTCTTCTGCCATTTTATCATCAATATTAGCAATTAATTTTATTGACAATATCGATGCTTTTAACTTATCGTTAACCATTATCCACTTCCTTTTAATTTTTTATTATAACTTTAAATCTTGACCACTTGCTTTAGCGTCTAACATTTTCTTAATTACCTGTGCAATATGGGCACCAGCTTCCACTGCTGGAGTACCTTTTCTGTGAATATTAGAAATTACTGTTCTTTTTGATTCAGGTATCCCAATATAACCCTTATATGTAATATATGCACTCATACTTTCTGCAGTTGCTAACCCTGGTCTTTCTCCTATTAAAACACAAGTTACCGTTGAGCCTACAACTTCTGTAACCTCGTCTTCTGCCGCTACTCTTCCATACTTCATATAGAACGGTGTTCCTGATGAAATATTAAAAGATTTTAATCCATTCAACAGTGATGGTAAAATATCTTCTAAATTTGCTTTAACAGCTGTAGAACTTAATCCATCGCATATATAAATTTGAACTTGAGGATTTTTTTCACATTTTTCTTGTAGTAACTTTATACCATTTTCTGACACTCTTCTTCCCAAATCTGGTCTTGTAATATATTCATCTTTTGATTCACATTTAGATTGAATTGTAAATAACCCATTCTTTTCTAAAAATTCTTCCTCTAAATCTGTAAAAACTGCATCAATTGCTGAAGCATGGTCTGCTCTAAATCTCAGCATAGTATCTGTTGTATATCTCGTTCCACTACGTGAAATCCCTACTCTTGCTGGTGTTTTTCTTTTATATTTTAATAATTCTTCTCTGTTGATTGGATTTTTTATTCCAATAACTTCACGTAAATCTACTTTACTTATATCTATTACTTTACTATCCTGTAGATTTTTATTTTCTGAACCAGTAGTTTGAGTATTATACTCCTTTTTCCCTGTATCTTTAACATTTAATTCTTTCATTACTTCTGAAATTAAATTTTTTAAATCTCTTTCTGAAATCATCTTCCCTCCTTTAAAAATAGTGAAGCATCTCCTGCTATTTCACTTAATTCACCGTTACTAGTTCTAATATTCATAGCTTCTAACCACACATCAAATTCTTTTATAGGACGTAAATTCATAGTTTCTCTTAAAGTTTGAATATCATGATATCCTGTAGTTTGGTAATTAAGCATTATATCATCTCCAGCAGGTACACCCATAAAATAGTTACATCCTGCTGCTGATAATAGTACTCCTAAATTTTCTATATCATTTTGATCAGCTTTCATATGATTAGTATAACAAACGTCTACTCCCATAGATAGTCCATGAAGTTTCCCCATGAAATGATCTTCCAATCCTGCTCTTGTTACTTGTTTACTATCATATAAATATTCTGGTCCTATAAATCCAACAACAGTATTTACGATAAATGGATCATACTTCTTAGCAAAACCATAACATCTTGCTTCCATTGTTAGTTGATCTACCCCGTGATGACCGTCTGATGATAATTCTGACCCTTGTCCTGTTTCAAAATACATAACATTTGGACCTGCTGCAGTTCCGTGAGTCAAACCTAACTCATATGCTTCTTGTATCATTTTTCCATCAATTCCAAATGCTTCATTAGATTTTTCTGAACCTGCTATACTTTGAAATATTAAATCTGTTGGAGCACCACGTTTTATCGCTTCCATTTGAGTAGAAACATGAGCTAACACACAAATTTGAGTTGGAATTTTCCATTTTCTTTTTATTTCATCAAATCGCTCAAGTACTCTAATTACACTATCTACAGTGTCATCTACTGGATTTAGACCTATCAAAGCATCTCCCACCCCGTAACTTAATCCTTCAAATAGTGATATCATTATCCCATCTGGATCATCAGTTGTATGATTAGGCTGCAATCTTGCTGCTAATACTCCACTTCCACCAATTGTGGTATTACAGTGTTTTTTTACAATTATTTTCTTTGCACAATGTACTAAGTCTAAATTTGACATTAATTTTGTTACTGCTGCTATCATCTCTGAAGTCAAACCACGTCTAATCCATTGAATTTCACGATCTCTAACTTCTGTACTAAGTAGCCAGTCTCTCAATTCTCCAACTGTCCACTCTTTTATTTCTTCATAAATTCTTAAATTAAGTCCATCAATAATTATTCTAGTAACTTCATCTTCATCATAGGGTACTGCAGGGGTTTCTTTAAATTCTTTCAACTTAATATCTGAAAGAACTTCTTTTGCTGCGATTCTCTCCTTTGTTGTTTTTGCTGCTACTCCTGCTAATTCGTCACCTGATTTTTGTTCATTTGCTTTTGCCATTACATCATACAATGTTTTGAAGGTATACTCTTCTCCAAAAAGAATTGTGTTTAATCTCATTACTTCACCTCTTTATTTATATTTTTTAAAAATTTAAAATCAATGTCTTAACAATAACTGGTAAAACGCTTCCATTTCCAAGGGGTTCTCCTATATCAATAAAATCACCATCCCCAACTTTTATTCCATCAACACAAATTATCGGAAAATCTTTCTCATATTTTAATGATAACATTTGCCCTAGGGCTTTTCCCATATCTGATTCCACTATTACTACTAATTTAGTTGATTTTTCAAAAATTTTATATAAAACTTCTGCAATTGCTATTATCTCTTTATAACTTATATTATCTTGTCCCACAAGACCTACTGCAACATCTTGGAGTCCATCTTCTAGTCTAAACCATTCTAATTTTTCTTTAATTTTTTCTTCTAGTTTTTTATAATCACCAGAAAATTTTTGTTCATCAATCTTTATAACAGGGATATTTTTTAATGGTAGAATACTTTCTGAATAGTAGATTGTACTTCCACTAATCTCTGTTGTATGAGAACCAGCTCCCACTACAGTAGCACCTATCGTTTCTCCTAACTGTACCACATTAACATTTTCTTTTTTTAATTTCTTTTGAATTGCCATTCCTAAAATTATTCCTATATCCCCATATTTGAATAAATCTATTCCTGGTTCCGTATAAATATAATCTGCAACTCCACCAGAAAAATTTACATATTCAGCTAAAGTATCATCTTTTAACTTTTTGTCTGTTATTAGGTTAAAATAATCCTTACTTTTCTCTTTTATTCCTATTGACTCCAATAAAATTTCACCTAATTTCTCACATAAGCATCTTAATTCTTCCAGCTTAGGTACTAGTCCTACTTTTATTGTATTTAACTTTAATTCTAAAATAATTTGTTTATATTTTTCTGATATAAAAATTATTTTTTCACCAGACAAATCAAATTTTATTAACCTTCCACCTATATCTAAGCAGTTATTATCAATTACTTCTCCATTCTTAAATTTAGAAATATTTGTAGTTCCACCACCTATATCTAAATTAAAAATACTAGTATTTTTATCATTTGAAAACTTCATTGCTCCAGAACCTTTTCCAGATATAATGCTTTCCAATTCTGGGCCTGCTGTTGCAACCACAAAGTCTCCAGCCATGTCACTCAAAGAGTCCAACACTTCTCTTGCATTATTTTTTCTTGCTGTTTCTCCTGTTATTATAACTGCTCCAGTAATAATTTTTTTTATTTCTATTCCTGATTTTTGATATTCATCCACTATTATTTTTCTGAGTTCAATAATATCTATTTCATTTTGACTTTTTAAAGGGGTAAAATATATTTCACTTCTATAAACTATTTTTTTATCTATAATTTGAATTTGTGGCACTCTGGCACCAGAAGAAATATTTTCTAATATTATTTTAGTAAAAACAATTTGTGTTGTCGAAGTACCTATATCTATTCCTACACTTATTATTTCCTCTTTCATAAAAACTCCTTTTTTTAAAAAAGCTAAAGAGAATAGTTCATAATTAACTACTTTCTTTAGCTTCTTTGCTAATTATAGATAAATACTCCATTGTATTTATTACTCATTTTTCATTTCAATTTTAATAGTTGTTCCCTTTCCTACAAGGCTTTCTAATATAAATTTTCCACTTAATTGTTCTATAATTATTTTTTCTACAATTGTTAATCCTAAACCATATTTTTTAATCTTCTTCTCTTCTATACCGACTCCATTGTCAGTAATTATAATAGTAGAATAGAACATTTTTTTTTCAATCAATATATCTATTTTTCCAACCCTTAAAAATTTTTCTTGAAATTTTTCTGGAAAAGCATAATCAATTATATTTTGAAAAATTTCATTTATTACTAATGCAATTGCTGTTGCTTTATCTGAAGATATATTAAAACTATCTCCTACTATATTAAAGCTTATTTTTTCACTTTTGTCAAGTGCTGTTGTAGAGAAATTTTTTAAAATCAAACCAATTATCTCTTTTATATCCAATTTCTCCAAGCCATTCTCTGACAAAACTTCATGTGTAATTGCAATACTTAATATTCTACTTATTGTTTCTGTTAAAATTTTTTTTACTTCATCATTCATCGTCCTTCTTTTTTGAATCCTTAATAGACTCGCAATTGTTTGCAAATTATTTTTTACTCGATGATGAATTTCTTTTATTGCTACAGATTTATATACTAATTCTTTTTCTTTATTCCTTTCTTTCGTAATATCTCTAATTACCATAATTATATTTTCTTTATTTTTTTTTACTTTTGTAACAAAATAACTGACTGAAATAGAACGAGTTGAAATATTTATTTCTGCTATATTCACTTTTTTTATTTTTAAAATCTCTTCATATGTTATTTTGCTGATTACAATATTTTGAAAATGTTCTCCTACTATCATTTCACTAAATCCAAGACAACTATATATCTCCTTAGCTGATCTATTGGCATAAGTTGCTATTCCTTTATGGTCAAATACAATTATTCCATCATTCATAAAATCTGATATATTATTTTTAGAGTCATCAATGGTCCTAATAATCCTCTTAGTTGCAACATTCAACTGTTTTAATGCTAATAAATTTTGTTCTCCTGAAAACTCTACAATTATTGCTCCCACAATTGCTCCATCATCAGTTTTAATAGGTAGTACATTTTGTAATACACTCTCACCCTCTTGAGTTATTGCTTTATAATTCTTTGAAGGTAAGGTGGTTGATAATGTTCTAAAAACTGCAGGTTCATTTTTCTCTAAAGCAAACTGTCCACTTATATTTTCAGAATATAAGCTCTTATTCTCAGGTCTATAATGATAAACCACCATGGCTTTTCCTGAATCTTTTGTTGGACAATCAATAAAAATATCTAAATTCAAAATATTTCCTAATACTCTAACTGTTTCTACTATGGTCTCAACTTTATTTATTTCAATAGGTGTCAAAGTTCCACAGCTTTTACAAAAATTTCTTATCACAAAAGTTCCCCACTTCTATTAATAATTTCTACTAAAACTGAAACTTCCATTCGTTTCTCCATGCTAATTGTTCTTATTTTTTTGTACGCTTCTTCTTCTGTTAAAGAATATTTTGCCATCAAAATACCCTTCGCTTTATCCAATTCTTTTCTTTCTTTTAGTTTTTTTTCTATTTTTACTACTGATTCTTCTAAATCTTTTTTTTCTTTAAAGTTTTTATAACAAAAACTTATTTGTCCCAATAAAACATCTTCATTTAAAGGTTTTATTAAATATCCAGCAACTCCGTTTTCTGAACTTTCTTTTATATAATCCTTATTACTATAGGCAGTTAGCATTATAATACAGCCTTGATAATTTTCTTCTTTCAAAATTCTAGCTACATTAATCCCATTTAATAAAGGCATTTTTATATCTAGTAAAATTATATCTGGTTTTAATATTTTCACTAAATTCAGACACTCTAAGCCATCACAGGCCTCACCAATGACTTCATAACCATTTAATTTCAAAATCTCTGACAAATCCATTCTAATTAAAGAACTATCTTCAGCAATTAAAATTTTCAACTTCATAATTTTACCTCATATTGTATCATTTTTTATTCAGAATGACTTATTTTCAATAGTTTTCTAATCTCTTTTATATTAGCTTTTTCTGATGAATTTATTGCATATATTTTTTCTACACCAGAATATTTCAAAAATTTACTCGCTCTTTCTATATTGGAATTTAAATCTGTTTTAGTGATTATTCCATATATAGTCTTCCCGTGAAACATTTCTGTGAAATTTGGAGGATACAAACTTTCTTTATCCTCAGCAGATTGTAACATAAAAATTATATCTACATCTCCACTTGCAACAGATAGAGCTCTATAATAATTTCTATTCTCTAAATATTCACCAGGCGTATCTATAATCTCACCTTCATAAAGTATCATCTGAGTCTTTCGATATTCTATAACTTCATCATTTAATATCTGAGCCAACGTAGTTTTTCCACATCCTGTTCGACCAATCAGCATTACTTTCATCTTTAAGACCTAGTCATAGAGAAAGTAGAAAACTTCAAAACATCTTTTAAAAAATCTGTTATAGACCTTAAAGAGCATTCTACACTTGAAACATCTCCTGTAATTACCAATGTTCCACTAAATCTATCTAAAAAGCCTATTTCAACATCTCCAGATTTTGTAGCTATATCTGCTGCTATTATTGCTGCTTCTCCAGGAGTAATTGTCAATATTCCAATAGCATCTTTTTTTTCCATCACTAAACCCAATTTCTTATAAATAGAAGAATCTGGATGAGCGATAAGGTGAGCTAAAGTAACTTGTTTCCCTGGAACATATTCTTGAACACTTCTTAATTTTTCCATACATAACTCCTTTTTCCTTTAAAAACTTTAAAAATAAAGACTACTTAATTTATAATTTTTCATTAATCATTTAAGTCGTCTTTTATATTATACTGTTGTTATTTCTTTTTCCTTTTTAGTTAAAATTTCATCTATCTCTTTTATTGTACCATCAGTAAGTTTTTGAGCATCTATCTCAAATCTTTTTAAATCATCTTCACTAATTTCATTGTCTTTTTCTAATTTTCTTAAACCATTATTAATATCTTTTCTTATATTTCTAACAGCTATTTTTCCATTTTCTGCTTCTGTTTTAGCCAACTTAGCATACTCTTTTCTTCTTTCAGCTGTAAGGTCTGGTATCATCATTCTAATTACTTTTCCATCATTATTAGGTACTAATCCAATATTTGAAAACATTAATGCCTTCTCTATTTTAGGTATTACCGATTTATCCCAAGGATCTATCACTAATAATCTTGCCTCTGGAGCCGATACTGTTCCTACTTGATTAAGAGGTGTATCTGTTCCATACATATCAACTTTTATACCATCTAGCATTGCTACATTTGCTCTTCCTGCTCTTATCGAAGTAAACTTCTGTCTTGTTGCTTCTACTGCTTTCCCCATTTTTTCTTTTGCTTCTGAAATTACTTTATTTGCTGGCATTTTATACTCTCCTATTTTCACTTACTCAATCGTTCAACATCTATTAAATTTTTATTTTTCAACAACTGTTGTTCCTAATTTTTCTCCACAAATCACTTTTACAATATTTCCCGCTGTAACAGAATCAAAAACAATTATAGGTAATTTATTCTCTCTACAAAGTGATATTGCTGTTGCATCCATTACCTTCAAATCTTTGTTTAATACTTCTGTATAAGTCACTTCCATATATTTTTTTGCATCACTATATTTCATTGGATCTTTATCATAAATTCCATCAACTTTTGTAGCTTTCATAACTACATCAGCATTTATCTCAATTGCTCTTAGAGCTGCAGCAGTATCTGTTGTAAAGTAAGGATTTCCTGTCCCTCCACCAAATATTACAACTCTCCCTTTTGATAAATGTCTTTGGGCTTTTCTCTTGATAAAAGGTTCTGCGATTTTAGGCATTTCAATTGCACTTTGAACTCTACATTCAACACCTATTTTTTCTATTGCATTTTGAAGTGCTAAAGAATTTATAACAGTTGCAAGCATCCCCATATGGTCTCCTGTAACTCTATCTATCCCCTGCGAAGACCCAGAAAGACCTCTAAAAATGTTACCACCACCAATTACAACAGCAAGTTCAACACCTAATTCTGTAACTTCCTTAATCTGATTCGCATATGATGTTATAACTTCAGAAGAGATTCCAAATTCTTGTTCTCCCATTAAAGCCTCTCCACTCAATTTTAAAAGAACTGTTTTATAAGCTGGTTTCATTTTTTACTCCCTTATTATTTTTTTCTTTAAGTTATGTAAAAAGAGGTACAACTAAAGTTGTACCTCACTAATAGAATTTAATTATCCTTTAAGCTGAGCTGCAACTTCTGCTGCAAAATCTACTTCTTCTCTTTCAATTCCGTCTCCAACTTTATATCTTCTAAAAGATATTACTTTACAATCTCCTGCAAAAGTAGCAACAGTTTCTTTGTTTACTGCTTTTACAAATATTTGATCAACTAAGCAATTATCCTCATAAAATTTATTCATTTTACCAACTAATATTTTTTCAATTATTTGTGCTGGCTTTCCTTCTGCTTCCAATTGCTTTCTAGATATTTCTTTTTCTCTCTCTAAATCTGTTTTTGTAACTTCTTCACTAGTAACATACTTAGGATCCATAGCAGCAACATGCATAGCAATATCTTTTGCTTTAGCAACATTTGCATCTGTTCCCTCACCTATTAATTCTACAATAACTCCCAATTTTCCACCTAAGTGATTATATGTAGTTACAAATCCTTCAGTAGAAACTTTTGAGAATCTTCTTAGGTTCATGTTTTCACCAATTTTAGCTATAAGCTCTGATATTGTAGCAGTTACTGTTTTTCCTGCTTCGATTTCTACAGCATTAAGCTCTTCAACAGTATTTACATTTTTATTTTTTAAAACTATTTCTACTAACTTGTTTCCTAAAGCTATAAACTCAGGATTCTTAGCTACAAAATCAGTTTCAGAATTAAATTCTAATACTACCGCAGTTTTTTTATCAGAAGATACTCCTTCAAAAATTAAACCTTCTGCTGCAATTCTTCCAGATTTTTTAGCAGCTTTAGCTATTCCTTTCTCTCTAAGTAAGTCGATAGCTTTTTCCATATCTCCACCCATATCTATAAGTGCTCTTTTACAATCCATCATTCCAGCACCAGTTCTTTCTCTTAATTCTTTTACTAAACCAGCCGTTACCTCTGCCATTTTCTTCCTCCTTATTTTATATAACAATAAAAAGTGAGAATTTACTCCTTTATTATTGTTAATTTTATATAAAGAATTGAGTAATCTAAAACAATCACTCAATTCTACATTTTTTTTAGTTTTTACCACTATTACTCTGCAGAACCTTCTTCTACATTAACAGCAACAGTTTCTTCTGCAGCAACTTCTTTACCTTGGTTTCCTTCAATAATAGCATTTGCCATTACAGTTGTAATAAGCTTTACTGATCTTATTGCATCATCATTTGCAGGAATTGGATAAGTTATTAAATCTGGATCTACATTTGTATCTATCATAGCAAATACAGGAATCCCTAAGTTAGCCGCTTCTACAACAGAAAGAGTTTCTTTCTTAACATCTATAATAAATATAGCTTGTGGAACATCTTTCATATCTTTTATTCCAGTTAAGTTCTTAGAAAGTTTTACTAATTCCTTTCTGAAATTTGCTGCTTCTTTTTTAGTATAAGCTGTATCTAAAGTTCCATCTGCTTCCATAGTTTCAAGTTCTTTAAGTCTAGCTATTCTAGCTTTTATTGTTTTATAGTTAGTAAGCATTCCACCTAGCCATCTATTGTTTACATAATACATTCCTGATCTCTCAGCCTGTTCTTTCACTGCATCTTGTGCTTGTTTCTTAGTTCCAACAAATAGAACCTTTCCACCTTTTGATGCGATATCTCTCATAACATCATAAGCTAATTCAATTTTCTTTAAAGATTTATGAAGATCAATAACATGAATCCCATTTCTCTCTGTAAAAATATAAGGTTTCATTTTTGGATTCCATCTCTTTGCTTGATGTCCAAAGTGAACCCCAGCTTCTAATAATTGTTTCATTGTAATTACTGCCATTTTTTTTCCTCCTCAAGATTTTTATTAGGTTATTCTTCCATTAATCTTAAAACTAGACTCCCCAAAATAGAGGCACCATGCCTAGAAACAATTAATGTGTATATTTTAATAACATATTATATTATCATTTTTTTTTAATTCTGTCAATGATATGTTCCTTATTACATTATTTATTACATTATTTTTTTTTCAAAAAGTTCTGAGAGAGCTTCATTACGAACCACTCTCGAAATTGCTTCTGCAAATATTTCTGAAGAAGTTAAAATTTTTATTTTATCTAATCTTTTATCTTCATTCTGTTGAATAGAGTCTGTTATTACAACCTCTTTTAATGCTGAATTTTTTATTCTTTCAATTGCTGGTCCTGAAAAAATACCATGCGAACAACAAGCATAGGCTTCAATGGCCCCTCTTGCAATAATTGAATCTGCACCACCTATTATTGTTCCGGCAGTATCTATCATATCATCTATAAATATTGCAATTTTCCCTTCAACTTCTCCTATAACATTCATAACTTCTGACATATTAGGTTTAGGTCTTCTTTTATCAATTATAACAATTTTACAATCTAACCATTCTGCTAATTTTCTAGCTCTTTTAACTCCACCAATATCTGGAGATACTACTACAACTTTTTCTCCATGTAGTCCTTTGTCTATAAAATATTTAGCAAGTAGTGGTAAAGCCTGTAAATGGTCAACAGGAATATCAAAAAATCCTTGTATTTGGTCTGCATGAAGATCCATTGTCATTACTCGCGTTGCTCCAGCTTTAGTTAGAAGATTAGCAACTAATTTAGATGTAATTGGTTCTCTAGGATTTGCTTTTCTATCTTGTCTTGCATATCCATAATATGGCATTACAACAGTTATACTTTTTGCTGAAGCTCTTCTTAGTGCATCAATAAATATAAGAACTTCCATCAAGTTTTCATTTACTGGATTAGAAGTTGACTGAATTAAAAAAACATCTCTTCCTCGAACTGTTTCATCAATTCTTATATTTATTTCCCCATCTTCAAACTTCATAACTGCTACTGCTCCTAACTCTGCTCCACAATACTTAGCAATTTTTTCAGCCAACTCATGATTTGAATTCCCACAAAATATTTTCACATCTTTTGAATTAATCATTTACTTTTTCCTCCAGTCAATTTTTATTATTTGTTTATTTCTTTCTACCCCTAAGCTGTTTTTTGGAACATCTTTAGTTATTACAGAGCCTGCCCCTGTTACAGCATTGTCCCCTATAAAAACTGGTGCAACAAGCATAGTATCACTACCTATAAAAACTTTTTTTCCTATCGTTGTTTTATATTTATTAACACCATCATAATTGCAGGTTATTGTCCCTGCCCCTATATTAGTATGCTCTCCAATAGTTGCATCTCCTAAATAAGTCAAATGTCCGACTTTTACCCCTGTTTCAAGTATTGATTTTTTTACTTCTACAAAGTTTCCTATATGTACTTTTTCTTTCAAGTGAGCTAAAGGTCTTAGATGAGCAAAAGGTCCTATTGTACAATTCTTTTCTATTATACTCTCTTCCAGTACTGAGCTTTCTATTTCTACCCCATCACCTATTATACAATCTATTATTCTTGTATTTCCAAGTATTTTACAATTTTCACCGATTTCTGTTTTACCTTGTATAATTGTATTTGGATAAATAATAGTATCTCTTCCTATTTTAACTTGTTCCTCTATATAGACAGTATTTGAATCAATTAAAATTACACCTTCTTCCATTAACTCCAAATTTTTTCTTTCTCTCAAAACTTTTTCAGCAATAGAAAGTTCCACTTTTGAATTAACTCCTAAAATCTCCATATTATCATCTAAACAATATGTTGCTACTTCCTTTCCCTCTTCCACTTGAATGCCAATAACATCTGTAAGATAGCATTCACCTTTTAAATTATCAGATTTTACTTTTTCTAAAGCTTTAAATAATTCTTTAGAATTAAAGCAATAAACCCCTGCATTTACTTCTTTTATTTTTTTAATTTCTTCATTTGCTTCTTTTTCCTCAACAATACCCTTTATCTTATCCAACTCCTTTACTATCCTTCCATAACCAAAAGGATTTTCATAAATTGAAGTTAATATTGTTGTTACACTCCCTGTTTTCTTATGAGTTAAATAAAGATTTTTTAAAGTTTCTGGTTTTAATAAAGGAGTGTCTCCACAAAGAACCATTATATCACCAGAATAATTTTGAAATTTTTCTTTCGCCATCATAACAGCATGCCCTGTTCCCAGTTGTTCCTCTTGAACAACAAACTCTACATTTCCAAGTTCCTTTAAAACCTCTTCTTTTTTATGCCCTAAAATTAAAATATTTTCTAAAACTCCAACCTCACCCAAAACATTTAATATTTTCTTTATCATGGGAACCCCATTTACCCTGTGAATAACTTTGGGTATTTCTGAATTCATTCTAGTTCCTTTTCCTGCACCTAAGATAAGCCCCTTAAGTTCCACTTGCTCAGCTCCTTTATTTTCTAATTTAACTTTTTTCATTTTTATACTCTTAAAATTAAAATCAATTAAATTTTTTAGAGATTTTTTCATAACTTTCATTAATTTCTTTAAACTTTCTTTCACTTTCCAACTTCTCTTTCTCCGTTGCATTCATAAATTTATCCGGATGATATTTTTTAGCTAGTTCTCGATATGCTTTTTTTACTTCCTCTTTTGTACTTTGTTCATTCACACCTATATTTCTATAATCTCCTGATAGATCTTGGTACCCTGTAAAATTTTGATAGTTATTTTGATAACTGCCATTATTATTACCCTCGTAAAAGTTTCCGCTCTGTCTAAAAAAATCTTCAAACCCTTTGCTATCTCCTGTATTTTTATAATAAAACGTTGTTTTTTTCTTTGGTGTTGCATTTTTAGGCATTAACAAATAACCTACTATCAAAATTAAAAATATCATAGGATGACCTAGTAACCAACTAAAAATTCCAAAGCCAAAAGATAGCATCCACAGCAGGCCTAACAAAAATATAAACGGAATATAATTTAATATTTTTCCACTTGATAATCCAAAGACTATTAAAATTATTATTAATATAAAAATAGTACCACTCATTCCTCACCATCCTCGCCCTACTTAATTAACCTTGCCTCTATAAAAATTGGATAGAATTGCTTCTACCCAATTTTCACTTATAATTTTCAGAGATTTTTATTTTAAGAGTTTCTATTTTAGCTTTTATTTTTTTATCTCTTGGATCAATTTCATAAGCTGCAATATATGCTTTTATAGCTCTCTTTAATCTATTCATGTTTTCAAATTTTTTAGCAAAATCTAAATGAGCTTTATATATATCAAAATCTAAAAATATAGCAAAATCATAATTTGATACTGCTTGCTTTATTGCACCTATTCTTGAGTAAGCATTACCTAAAATAAAATATCTAAATGCTCCTTCTGGATCTAATTCCAAAGATTTTTCCAAACACTCAATTGCTTGTTGAAAATAATCTTTTTCATAGTAAAGGTATCCTAAGAAACTAATAAATCCATGATTATCTGGTTTCAACTTTACCAATTTTTCATAAATAGATATTGCACCTTCTAAATCTTTTGTATAATATAATATTTTTCCTAATTTATTAAGTTTTTTATAGTTATCTGGTTCAAGTATTAGTTCAACCCTTAGGTTATTTTCTTTTTCTTTAAGTTCGATTATACTTTCAGACGAATAAATTCTAAATATTTCAGTTCGTAACATAATAAGTCTCCCTTTGCTTTAACATCTTTTTTCATTAACTATAAAATATTATACCACAAATAAATAAATAATTCTAACTCTAATTCTTATTTTTGATAGTTTCTTTCCTATAAAGTATCATTTAATATATGACCTTTTATTTTTTCATATATTTCATTTAATATTTAAACTTTTTTCTTTTTCAAAACCTTGTCTAAAACATAGATTTTCACAATTTTCATCCTAAATCACCATAAACTAAACTCGCTATATATACTAATAATGCGATTCCACAGAATACATATTTAGTCATTGGTTCAAACCATGCCCCTATAATTTTTTCTCTTCCTAACTGAGCTTCTTTTCTTGCAAAACCTGTTTCACATATCCAGAAAATAACTATTCCTGCTAATAATGCTCCTAATGGAATTATATAAATAGAAACAAAATCCATCCAAGGTGATAAATAGTCTCCCTCTAAAAATATTCCTACTCCAAAAGCTATGGCTCCAATTATTATTATAGAAGAACGTCTCGATAGTTTTAACTTATGTTCCAATGTCTCAATCGGTGTTTCAAATAAGTTTATCAGTGATGTTATCCCAGCAAAGAGAACTGCAACAAAAAAAAGAATTGAAATTAATTGTCCTCCAGGCATACTTTTAAATACCATAGGTAAAACTACGAACATCAGACCAGGACCTGCTGTTGGAGCTATTCCATAAGCAAAAACTGCTGGAATAACTACCAAGGCAGCCAACATTGCTGCACAGGTATCAAAAATTGATACATTCATTGCTGAATTTACTATGTCAGATTTTTTATCTAGGTAACTTCCATATACTACAGTTCCTGAACCTGCCAGTGAAAGTGAAAAGAAAGCTTGCCCTAGGGCATATAGCCAAGTTTTTAAATTCAAAAGTGACTTCCATTCAAACTGAAACAAGTAATTGTACCCGGCTCCTGAATTTGGTAAAAAATAAATTTTGATAGCCAAAAATACAAACATACAAAAAAATAATGGCATTAATATTTTATTAATTTTTTCTATTCCTTTTGCCACGCCTAAAGACATCACTAAAAAAGTTATTATTAAAGCAGTCATATGCCATGACAAACTTCCAAAATTTATTGCCAATTTTCCAAAAATTTCTCCACTAGATTGTGATATTATCTCTCCTGTAAAAGACAAAAAGATATACTTTAGAATCCAACCTATAACAACAGAGTACCCTATTGCTATTGCCAGAGAACCTAACACCGGGATCATCCCTATTAGTTTTCCACCTTTAAGACCTCTTCTTTCAAAGGCTTTTTCAAATGCACCTAAAGGTCCTGTTTTCATAGAACGACCTAATGTCATTTCTCCAATAACACCTGTAAATCCAATTAGAATGACAAAAATAAAATAAGGAATTAAAAAACTAGCCCCTCCAAATTGTCCAACTCTATATGGAAACATCCATATATTACCCATTCCAACAGCTGAACCAATACATGCTATTATAAAACCTAGTTTTGAACTAAATTTATCTCTACTTTTTATTTTATTTTTCTCCATCTCCAACCCCTTTTTATTGAAACTAATTTAAAAAAAAAGGAGTACATTAAACTTTTTTTTTATTTTTTGGTTTCTTTACTATAAATTCTCTTAATAATTTCAGAACTTCTAAAAATAATAACTTATTTTTTATTAAATTTTACTTCATAATACCTAAAAAATCAATCTTTATTTCACAAAATAAAATTTTGCCTCTTGACTTACTGTCAATATATAAGTATACTTAAATAATTATATTTTTTTTTATATTCAAGGAGGAGAGTTATGATTTTTTTAAATAATGCTATATCTTTTTTAAAAGGATTTTTAAACAATTACATTTTAGTGGCTTTACTTCTTTTTACAGGAATATATTTTTCTATTCGGACAAACTTTGTCCAATTAAGATATATTCGGCATATGATTGAATTACTCACTGATAGTGTTGGAGAAAAAAAAGGCGTTTCTTCTTTTAAAGCCTTTTGTATGAGTACTGCCTCACGGGTGGGGACAGGAAACTTAGCCGGTGTTGCTATTGCTATCTCTGTAGGGGGACCTGGTTCAATTTTTTGGATGTGGGTTGTTGCTTTACTTGGAGGTGCTTCAAGTTTTGTTGAGAGTACTCTTGCACAAATCTACAAAGTTAAAGATGGTGAGGCTTTCAGAGGTGGACCTGCTTATTACATGGAGAGAGCTCTTAATATGAAATATATGGGAATCTTCTTTTCTATTCTTATCACTGTAACTTTTGGTTTAATTTTTAATTCTGTTCAATCCAATACTATTACCTTAGCATTTGAAGAAGCATTTCAATTTAATAGATTAATTGTTGGTTCTATTTTAGCTATTTTTACTGCTATCATTATTTTTGGTGGTGTTCAAAGAATTGCTAATTTTAGTGCTGTTGTAGTACCTATTATGGCAACTTTATATATTTTAGTTTCTTTATTTGTTATTATTAAAAACATTGGAATGATTCCTCAAATTTTTTCAGATATTTTCTCCAATGCTTTTTCAATAAAACCTGCTATTGGAGGAACTTTTGGTGCTGTTATTTCAACAGGAGTACAAAGAGGGCTTTTTTCTAATGAAGCTGGAATGGGATCTGCACCCAACGCTGCTGCTAGTGCCCATACTTCTCACCCTGCTAAACAGGGATTAGTTCAAACTTTAGGTGTTTTTACTGATACAATCATTATTTGTTCTTGTACAGCTTTTATGATTCTTATCTCTAAAGTTCATACTATCCCTAATCTTAATGGAATTCAATTAACACAAAATGCTCTTACTTCACAAGTCGGAAGTTGGGGAGGAATTTTTATTGCAATCTGTATTCTACTCTTCGCTTTTAGCTCTATTATAGGTAATTATTATTATGGTGAAACCAATATAGAATTCTTAAGCACTAATAAATTATGGCTTAATTTATATCGAGGTTTCGTTATAGGAATGGTATTTTTTGGTTCCATTGCCGAAATGAAATTTATTTGGAATACTGCTGATTTATTTATGGCACTTATGACAATTCTAAATATCATTGCAATTCTTCTTCTTGGAAAAGTTGCTTTCTCAGCATTAGCTGATTATGATCATCAAAAGAAACAAGGACTTGATCCTACATTTAGTAAAAACAACATCGATCTTCCTAATCCTCAAAATGTTCAATGTTGGGATGATGACTTAAATTAATTTTATTAACTTCAATGCTACCAAGTAAAAAATCAATATAGACCAACTACACATAAACGGATAACTTATTCCAATATAAGTTATCCCTTTTTAGTATTTTTCAATTTCTGATAATTCTGATAACTTTTCCTTTAAATATTTTTCTGAATCTTGAACCCCTTTATTATAATAAAATTTGCCCAACTTCAGTGTTATAAAATCTAAAAGTATTTCTGAAGCCAATGCTCCAATTTCTTCCTCTCGTTCATCTTGATAAAAATATTGGATTTCTCTAATAATTTCTTCTTTTTCTTCTTTTTTTAATCTAATCATTTGATTTTTCTCCTTTCTTTACTTTATTTTCTCTAATTTAATTATTATATCATGAATTTTAATTTAAGCAACAATTGATATCTACTTCTTTAATAAGAAGTTTTCCTATTTTTTTTATTTTAAGATCACTTTGGAGGTCACTATGAAAAATAAAGATTTCAATGAAAATTCATACCAATTATACTTAAAGGCTGTAGAAGAATTTCAACTTCTTACTCCCCAAGAGGAAAAAAGATTATTTTTATTATTGCTTGATAATGATATTATTGCAAGAGAACTTTTAATAAATTCAAATTTAAAATTAGTTATCAACATTGCTAGATCCTCTTTAATACCCCCTCACAATATTCAAGATCTAATCCAAGAAGGGACACTAGGTTTAATACATGCAATTAATAAATTTGACCATACTCTAAATTTTAGACTCTCAACTTATGCTACTCCTTGGATTAAAGAATATATTTCTAAATATCAACAGCAAAGAATGATACGGTTGCCACAAAATATTATTCGTATTCTTAATAAAAACATAGCATTTTCTTCTTATTTTTTAAAAACTAAAGGATCTCTTCCTACACTTGAAATTAGTGCTAACCATTTAAATATTACTCCAAAAAAATTACTTTCTATTCTATCTAATATTGAAAACTCTAGTACTATTCAAAAACAAGATTTAATCTCTGAAACTCTTAACCATCCTTATGACTATTCTAGTAATTTTTTTTCTACAGAAAAAATCATTGAAAACAGAGAAAATGAAGCATGTCTAAAAAAAATTTTAAATACTTTAACTCCACGAGAAAATTTTATTTTTCAAGAACGCTATGGTCTTAATGGTTCAGAGGAGAGTTCTTTTATGAAAATAGCACTTAAGCTTAATCTTACCAAAGAAGCAGTTAGGCAGATTCATTTGAAATCCATGAAAAGACTAATGATCTTAGCTAAAAAAATGAAAAAACTCTAGTAGACTTTTTCTACTAGAGTTTTCCCTTGAAAATTGTTATAACTTTTTATTACATAAATTTAACAAAAAGTGGAACTAAAACTAATGAAACTATAGTCATTAATTTTATTAATATATTTAAAGAAGGTCCTGATGTATCCTTAAATGGATCTCCTACAGTATCTCCAACAACTGCTGCTTTATGACGGTCTGAACCTTTTCCATCCCCTTTATATCCAGCTTCAATTTGTTTTTTTGCATTATCCCAAGCTCCACCAGCATTAGCCATCATTATAGCCATAAGAATTCCTGTAACTAAAGCACCTGCAAGAAGTCCTCCTAGGGCTTCTACAGACCAAAGACCAACAATTACTGGGGCTGCTATTGCTAGTATCCCTGGTAAAATCATTTCTCTTAGTGAAGAATTTGTAGAAATTTCAACACATCTCTTATAATCAGGTTTTCCAGTTCCTTCAAGAATTCCTGGGATTTCTCTAAACTGTCTTCTAACTTCTTCAACCATTTCCATAGCTGCTTTTCCTACTGCTGTCATTGTAAGAGCAGAGAACAAGAATGTTAACATTCCACCTATAAATAATCCAACAATTACTTTTGGATTTACTATATCTATTGCAAGTACTTTTCCTGTTGCTGATTCAATTGTTGATTTATATGCTGCAAATAAAGATAGTGCAGTTAAAGCTGCTGAACCTATTGCAAATCCTTTTCCTACTGCTGCAGTTGAATTTCCTACTGCATCTAACTTGTCTGTACACTCTCTAACTTCTGGTGGTAATCCTGCCATCTCTGCTATTCCACCTGCATTATCTGCTACTGGACCATAAGCATCTACTGCTACTACCATCCCTGTTGTTGCAAGCATTCCCACTGCAGCTATTGCTATTCCATATAATCCTGCCATTGAAAAAGCAGACATAATTGCAATACAAATTACAATAATTGGTGCTACTGTAGATTCCATTCCCACTGCTAGTCCTTCTATCAATGTTGTTGCTGCACCTGTTGCTGCTGAATCTGCTATTCTATTAACTGCTTTCTTTCCAGTATCTGTATATAATCCAGTAAAGAATGCTATTACTAATCCAGCAACCAATCCAGCTACTATAGCTCCAAATACACCTAAAGGAAGACCTAGATATTTTACTATTCCAAATGAACCTATTAGAGCTAAGACACCTGCTATTCTAGTTCCATTTTCTAATTTATGATAAACTTGTTCAGGATCAGAAGTTCTAACTGTTAAAGTTGCCAATATTGATGCTACTATTCCAAATGATGATATCAAAATTGGAGCTAACATATATTCACTTTTCATAGTACTCATTGTTGCACCTATTGCCATTGCTGCAATTAAAGAACCTACATATGATTCAAAAAGGTCTGCACCCATTCCTGCAACGTCTCCAACATTATCTCCAACATTATCTGCTATTGTTGCTGGGTTTCTAGGATCGTCCTCTGGTATTCCAGCTTCAACTTTTCCTACTAAATCTGCTCCAACATCGGCAGCTTTAGTATAAATTCCACCACCTACTCTAGCAAAAAGAGCTATTGATGAAGCACCCATTCCAAATCCAGTTACTATTTCTATTGTTTCTTTATTTACTCCTAAAAATAAAAATAGGATTGATAGACCTAAGATTCCAAGTCCTACCACTGATAATCCCATAACAGCTCCACCAGCAAATGCTACATCTAACGCTTTTGCTAGTCCACCATCTTTTGCTGCCATTGAGGTTCTTCCATTGGCTTTAGTGGCTATTCTCATTCCTAAATTTCCTGCAATTCCAGAAATAACTGCTCCCAAAACAAATGTTACTGCAACTGAAATATTTAAAAATATTCCAAGTAAAATCGAAACTCCCGCCACAAACCATACTAAAATTTTATACTCAGCTGCTAAAAAGGCCATTGCTCCATCTCTTATTGCTTCTGTTATTTCTGCAACTTTAGGTATATCAATTGTATACCGTTCTACTTTCTTTGCATATAAAAATGCAGCTAACAATGATACTATTCCACCTACGACTCCAAAATATAGCAAATTTTCTAAATTTTCCACTTTATCCCCCCGTTTTTATTTTTACTTATTCCAATTATATTATAAGAATAATTTTTTTACAAGTTTTTTACAAGTTTTTTTTTATTTTTTTCTAATTCTTCAAAGAATTCAATTCAAAATTCTTACTTTTAGAAATACTCATGTTTTTCCAAACAACTAATATTTTAAATTTTTTATTGTCCTTTATATAGCTTTCAACCTCTTCTTTTCCCATTAAAAATAATCCTGTTGAAAGTAAGTCTACCATAAATCCATCATCTCCAACAATAACAACCATTTTTTTATCTAAAATAGGGTATCCTGTATTTTTATCAATAATATGATGATACTTTTTTCCATTTATTTCCACAAGAGTCTGATAATCTCCTGAAATCCCCATACTTTCACCATCAAGTGTTACATATCCTAAAATTTCTTTTGAAATATTTGGATTTTGAATCCCTACTTTCCAAGGAACATCACTAGGTTTTACTCCAATTGTTGTTATACTTGATACAGAAGTAAGAAAAGCTTTGGTTACTCCTGCTTCTATCATCTTTTTTTTAGCCATCTCTAAGGCATATCCTTTTAAAAATGAACCTGTATCCAATTCTTTTACATTTCCATTTAATTTTAACAATCCATTTTTGACACTAACTTTCTCAAAACCAACAAGCTCTTTAGCAGCTTCAATTTCCAAAGTTGTTGGAATATTTTCAGACTCTTTACTACTAAAAAATCCCCACACTTCTAAAAGAGGGTTAATTGTTATATCATATTTATATTTTGTCAATTTATAAATATCATCTATTTTTTTAAACATATAAAGACCTTCTGGATCCAATAGAATTTCTCTTTTCTTTGAAGTATTAAGACTTTCTATGATACTTCCAGAAACTTTACTATTAAACTTATTTTCTACTCTTTCAATTTCTTGAAATCCTATTTCTATATTCTTTTTTGCTTCTTTCTTAGAGGTTGAATATACGATTATTTTAATATAGGTTCCAAACAGAAACTTTTCATCTTCATATCGTTTCATTTTTCCACTAAAACAACCACATAAAAAAAATAGCAGTATAGTAATAAATACTATACCTGCCTTAGAGTTTTTAATTTTCATCATTTCCAGAAAGTTCTTCTAGCATTAGTTTTTCTCTCTCCATTTCTTGAGCATCACTAGGTACTAATTCACCTTCCAATATTTCCTTAAAACATTTTTGAAGGGTAGTTTCCTTTAAACCTGCTTTAGAGTTTATTACAATATGTCCACCTAGATTTCTTGCTCTATTTCCAACAATTATTGCCAGTTCATATTTATTAGGTATTTTTTCTATTAATTGATCAAAAGTAATTTTAGCTACCATATATCCTCCTAATTTTAATTTTCTCTGGTATATTTTTCAATAAGGTTTACTATATCAGTACAAGCCTGTTCTATACGACAATTTATTACAGTCTCATCATATCCCTTACCAATCTCTAGTTCTTCCTTGGCATTTTTAAGTCTCAATTGCACTGTTTCTTCCGATTCTGTACCTCTAAAACGAAGTCTTTTTTCAAGATCTTCCAAACTCGGACTTTTGAAAAAAATTAATTTTGCATTTGGATAAATCTCTCGAATTTGGATTCCACCTTGAACATCTATTTCTAAAATTACATTTTCTCCATTAGCTAGCTTATTTTCAACTTCTGATTTAAGAGTCCCATAATAATTTTCATGTACTTTAGCATATTCTAAAAATTCATCCTTAGCAATTTTATTTTCAAAATCATCTTTTGTTAGAAAGTGATATTCGTTACCTTCTACCTCACCTTTTCGTAGGGCTCTTGTAGTTGCTGAAACAGCTACATTAATCCTTAAAATTTTTCTAACTAGTTTACAAACCGTTGATTTTCCTGCACCACTTGGTCCTGAAATTACAAATAAATTTCCTTTCTTCATATTTTGTCCTTTTTTTTTTAAAAAATAGGAGGCTTCACCTAAGGGATAGCCTCTATTTTTACAAATTAAATATTAACCTTGATATTTAGCTACAATATCTTTATAAGCACTAAAACCAGTTCCAGCCGGTATTTTCTTTCCAATAATTACATTTTCTTTTAGTCCTTCTAAGTAGTCTATTTTCCCTTCAATTGCAGCATTTGATAGTACTTTTGTTGTTTCTTGGAATGAAGCTGCAGAGATGAAACTTCCTGTATTTACTGCTGCTTTTGTTATTCCTTGAATTACATGCTCATACTTAATTAAAGATTTTTTATTTTTAGCTAATTCAATATTTTCTTGATCAATCAATCGCTTTTCAACAACTTCATCTTCTAAGAATAGAGAATTACCTGAATCAGTTACTCTAACTTTTTTAAACATCTGTTTAACGATAATTTCTATATGCTTATCATTAACTCCAACCCCTTGATCTCTATATACTTGTTGTACTGACTCAAGAATAAATTGTTCTGCCGCAACTAATCCTTGGATATTTAGTACATCAAATGGTGATCGTGGACCATCAGTTAATTTGTCAGCTGCTTTTACAAGCATACCATCTGTAACAACTAAATGTTCTCCTGCTGGTATTAGATATTCTCTAAAGTCTTCAGTATTTGTTATTGATCTAACTATAAGTATTCTCATACCTTTTTTCTTTCTATTCGTAATTTCAATTTTTCCATCTATTTCAGTCAAAATAGCTTTTCCTTTTGGATTACGTGCCTCAAATAGCTCTTGAATTCTAGGAAGACCTCCCGTTATATCTTTAGTTCCTTCTCCCTCTTTTATAATTTTAGCTATTGTTTGACCAATTTTTACTTCTACTCCCTCTTTAACCATTAAATAAGCTCCAAATGGAATAGTATAACTCTCTTTCTTGTTTCCTTCATCATCATAGATGATTATTCTTGGAGTTATATCTCCTGATTCAACTGGTTTTACAGCCATGTATTCAGTAACGTCATATTTCTCATCATATCTCTCTTTAATGTAAAGCTCTCTATACTCAACTTTTCCATCTTGATCGGCTATAATTGGAATATGATATGGATCAAATGTAACAAGAGTATCTCCTATTTCTATCATTTGATTTTCTTTTACTTTTAAAATTGAACCTGAAAGAACTTCATAATCATAGTTTCCTATTATTAATTTTGCTGATTGACTTACAACAATTCTCTCTTTTGTTTCTTCGTTAACAAGGATTTTTACATCTTTAAACTTAATTTTTCCCTTGTTTTCTGCTATTATACTACGGGCTGTTACTTTTGTCATCGCAACTCCACCTGTATGGAATGTTCTCATCGTTAATTGTGTTCCAGGTTCTCCTATTGATTGAGCCGCTATAACTCCTACTGCTTCACCAATAAGAATCTCTTTATGGTTTGAAAGATCCATTCCGTAGCACTTCTGACAAACTCCTTTTTCTAATGAACAAGTCAAAGGTGATCTTATTTTTACTTTTTTAATCTCTTTATCTGTTATTATTTTAATTAAATCTTTCTTGATTAGAGTATTTCTTACTGCAATAATTTCTCCATTCTCTTCATCAATTAAGTCTTCTGCAAGAACTCTACCGTTTAGTCTCTCTTTTAGCTTTTCAATTACCACACCTTCTGAAACTAGTTCAGCAACTTCAATTCCTTGCATTGTTCCACAATCTTCTGAATTAACAATAACCTCATGCGAAATATCAACAAGTCTTCTTGTCAAATATCCAGAATCTGCAGTTCTTAATGCTGTATCGGCTAGACCTTTTCTTGCACCATGTGATGACATGAAGAATTCCATTACAGTTAGACCTTCACGGAAATTGGCTTTAATGGGGATTTCTATAACTCTACCTTGAGTATCAGTCATATTTCCTCTCATAGCAGCTAGTTGTCTCATCTGAGCAATTGAACCCCTTGCACCAGAATTTGCCATCATATATACTGGGTTAAATTGGTCAAGACCACTCATCATTGCATCAGTAACAGCTTCTGTTGTGTTTGCCCATACTGCAATTGTTTTTCTATATCTTTCTTCATTAATTATTTTTCCATCTCTATATTCCTGCTCTATTTCTGCTACTTCAATATCTGCTTTTTCAAGTATAGCTTTTTTAGTTTTTGGAATTTCTAAATCTTCTATTCCTACTGATACTCCGGCAAATGTTGCATAATGATATCCAAAATCTTTAATATCATTTATAAGTTCTGCTGTAATAGTGAAACCATGCATTTCATATAAGTCACCAATAAGGATTTTTAACTCTTGCTTTCCAAAAGTACAATTATAATTTCTATTTTCAATTGGAAGCATCTCATTAAAAAGTACTCTTCCTGGAGTAGTTTCTATCATTTCACCATTAATTCTTACTTTAATAATTGCATGAGTAGTTAATATTCCAGTTTCATAGGCCATTAAAGCTTGAGGGATATTAGAGAATAATTTCCCTTCACCTTTGGATCCTACTCTATCTTTAGTCATATAGAAACATCCCATAACCATATCTTGAGAAGGAACTGCTACTGGTTCTCCACTTGAAGGTGCAATAATATTATTTGGTGCAAGCATTAATAATTTTGCCTCTGCTATTGCTTCTGGAGATAGCATTAAGTGAACTGCCATTTGGTCTCCATCAAAGTCTGCATTGAATGCAGAACATACTAGAGGATGTAATCTTATAGCTTTCCCTTCAATTAATACAGGTTCAAAAGCCTGTATTGAAAGTCTATGTAGTGTAGGGGCTCTGTTCAATAATACTGGATGATCTTGAATTACATCTTCAATAACATCCCATACTTTGTCATCTGCTTCTTCTACTAATTTTTTTGCAGTTTTAATATTTGTTGCTAAACCTCTTTTTACAAGTTCTCTCATAATAAAAGGTTTGTATAGCTCAAGAGCCATTTTTTTAGGAATACCACACTGACTCATTTTCAATGAAGGACCAACAACTATAACTGATCTCGCTGAATAGTCAACCCGTTTTCCTAATAGGTTTTGTCTAAATCTACCTTGCTTTCCTTTTAACATATCAGAAAGAGATTTTAATTCTCTATTATTTTGAGCTACAACAGGTTTTCCTCTTCTTCCATTATCTATAAGAGCATCTACTGCCTCTTGTAACATTCTTTTTTCATTTTTAACAACTATTTCTGGTGCTCCAATATCTAATAGTTTCTTAAGTCTATTATTTCTATTTATCACTCTTCTATACAGATCATTCAAATCAGAAGTAGCAAATCTTCCACCATCTAATTGAACCATTGGTCTTAAATCTGCAGGGATAACAGGAACATTTCTTAAAATCATCCAAGAAGGTTGATTTTCTGAATTTATAAAGTCTCTTACTATTTTTAGTCTTTTTACCAATTTTTTACGTTTTTGAGCTGAAGTTACAACTTCTAAATCTGCTTCTAACTCTTTTTTCAGAGGCTCTAATTGGATATTTTCTAGAAGCTTCAAAATAGCTTCTGCTCCCATTGCAGCTCCAAAAGTATCTCTATAATCTTGTTTTGCTTTTCTATATTCTTTTTCAGTAAGAATCTTTCCAACTTCTAAACCACTTTCTCCTGATTTTATTACAACATATCTAGCAAAATACAGTACTGACTCTAATTCTTTTGGTGAAATATCAATAATTAAGGCCATTTTATTTGGTGTTCCTTTTGAATACCAAATATGTGAAACTGGCGCTGCTAAATCAATATGTCCCATTCTTTCTCTTCTAACTTTTGCTCTCGTTACTTCAACACCACATTTTTCACAAACAACACCCTTATATCTCATTCTCTTATACTTTCCACAAGCACATTCCCAATCTTTTGTTGGACCAAATATTCTCTCACAAAATAGTCCTGACATCTCTGGATTAAGAGTTCTATAATTTATCGTTTCAGGCTTTGTTATTTCGCCATAAGACCAAGCTGCTATCTTACTTGGAGACGCTAACCTTATTCTTATTTTATCAAAGTTTTTTATTCCCATATTAAACGAAAACCTCCCTTAGTGAGAAAAACTAATCCAAGACCTACATATTAGATCTTGGTATCTTTCTTTTTTTAATTACTCCTGAATTTCATCAATAAAGTCAGCCAATGAAAATTCCGTTACTGTTTCCTCATTCCCAAACTCATCGTTCACATCAATTAAAACATTCTCTTTATCAAATAATTCAACATCTAATGCTAAAGCTTGAAACTCTTTTAAAAGTACTTTAAATGATTCTGGTAAATCAGGTTCTGGCATTGATTCACCTTTTATTATTGCTTCATAAGTTTTAGTTCTTCCATTAACATCATCTGATTTAACAGTTAACATTTCTTGTAGTATATTAGATGCTCCATAAGCCTCTAATGCCCATACTTCCATCTCACCTAATCTCTGTCCACCAAATTGTGCTTTTCCACCAAGTGGTTGCTGTGTTACTAGTGAATATGGTCCTATTGCTCTTGCATGCATTTTATCTTCTACAAGGTGATGTAGTTTTAACATGTACATTCTTCCTACTGTAACAGGATTATCAAATATATCTCCTGTTCTTCCATCATAAAGGTCTACTTTTCCTGCTCTTGGAAAACCTGTTTTTTCTAAATAATCTTTAACTTCTTCCTCTTTTGCACCATCAAATACTGGTGTTTTGATCCAAGTTCCATTATTTAATTTTCCCATAGCCATTCCCATATGTACTTCAAGAACTTGTCCTATATTCATCCGTGACGGTACTCCAAGGGGGTTTATTACTACATCTAAATGAGTTCCATCAGCTAAAAATGGCATATCTTCAGCTGGCAGTACTCTTGAAACTACCCCTTTATTTCCATGTCTTCCAGACATTTTATCCCCTACAGTTATCTTTCTTTTTTCTGCTACAAAGACTCTTATTACCTTGTTTATACCAGGTTTCAAGTCATCTCCAGCTTCCTTTGAAAGTTCTAAAATATCTACAACTGTTCCTTTTGAACCATGTGGCATTTTAAGAGAAGTATCTCTAACATCACGAGCTTTTTCTCCAAAAATTGCTCTTAATAATTTTTCTTCTGCTGGAGGCTCTGTTTCCCCTTTTGGAGCAGTTTTTCCAACTAAAACATCTCCAGGTAAAACTTCAGAACCTATTTTTATAACACCTGTTGCATCAAGATTTCTCAATGCTTCTTCTGAAACATTTGGAATCTCTCGTGTAATCTCTTCATCTCCAAGTTTAGTGGCTCTTGCCTCTATTTCGTACTCTTCAATGTGAAGAGATGTAAATACATCTTCTTTTCTCAATCTATCTGATATTAGCATAGCATCCTCAAAGTTATATCCTTCCCATGGCATAAATGCCATTAAGATGTTTCTTCCTAATGCTAAATCTCCACCTTTTGTTGCAGGTCCATCAGCAATAATATCTCCCACTTCTACTTTATCCCCTAAATCAACTAGTGGAGTTTGGTGCAGACACATGGCTTGGTTTGATCTCTCATAATTTAGTAGTCTATAAGTCACTGACTCTTCATCTTTTCCTGTAACTGTAATCTTAGATGCATCTATATATGTAACTTTTCCTTTTAATCTATTTACTATTACAGCACCTGAATCAACAGCAACTTTTCTTTCAAGTCCTGTTCCTATATATGGAGCTTCCGCTTTTAAAAGTGGAACTGCTTGCCGTTGCATATTTGAACCCATTAGTGCTCTATTTGCATCATCGTTTTCTAAGAATGGAATTAATCCGGCTGATACTGACACTACTTGTTTTGGTGAAACATCTAAATAATCTACTTTTCCACCAGTTATATTAACTATTTCATGTCCAAATCGACATACTGCAAGTCCTAATATTGTTCCATCTTTTGCTATTTCCGTATCGGCTTGTGCAATAAATAGTCCTTCTTCCTCATCAGCAGCAAGATATTTAATATCATCAAAATTTGCTATTCCATTTTCTACTTTCACATAAGGTGTCTCTATAAATCCATATTTATTAACTTTTGCATATGTAGCCAGTGATCCTATAAGACCTATATTTGGACCTTCTGGAGTCTCTATTGGACAAATTCTTCCATAATGTGAATCATGAACGTCTCTTACCTCAAAACCTGCTCTATCTCTTGATAGACCCCCAGGTCCCAATGCTGATATTCTTCTTTTATGAGTCAACTCAGCAAGTGGATTAGATTGGTCCATAAATTGTGACAATTGCCCTGAACCAAAGAAATCTAAAATTAAAGCATTTAATGGTCTTGTATTCAATAGAGATTGTGAAGAAATATTTTCTGAGTCTTGAACAGTCATTTTTTCTTTTACCATCTTACTCATTTTTCCAAGTCCTGATCTTATTTGCATAAGAAGTAATTCTCCTACCCCTCTTACACGACGATTTGAAAGATTATCAATATCATCAGTATGTCCATTTCCAGCATTTAAATCAATTACATATTTCATTGTTGCTATTATATCTTCTTTTGTTAATAAAATTTGCTCTTCTGGTAAATCTAACTTTAATCTTTTATTAATTTTATATCTTCCAACTGGTTCTAAATCATATCTCTGAGGATTAAAGAACATTTGCTTGATTAATGAACGAGCTGAATCAATAGTTACAAGATCTCCTGGTCTCAATTTTTTAAATACCTCTGTAACAGCTTCATCATTTGTAAGAGTTGTATCTCCTACAATTGTGTTCGCAAGAAGTGCATCTTCAGGATTAACTTTCCAACATGTTATTTTTTCTATTTTATTCAGGATTAAAATTTCAATAACTGCCTTAGATATTAAGTCACCTTTATCAGCAATTACCTCTCCTGTTTCCATATCATATATTTCTTCTTTTATGAAACTTCCTTCAAAATCAGTACAAAACTTTTCAAATAAATCTTCTTTTGTTTTGTACTTAGGATTAGTATAATAAGAACTTAAGTCAAATTCTTTAGTTTCTAGAAAAAACTCTCTAATTTCATCATTACTATTAAAAAAATCTATAGCTTTTAAAAATACTGTAGCTAAAACTTTCTTTTTTCTATCTATTTTAACACTTAAAAAATCATTTTTATCTGTTTCAAATTCTAACCAAGTACCTTTATAAGGAATTATTTTCCCTGAAAAAATATCTTTTCCTGTTTGAATATTTACTTCTTTATTAAAAGATACCCCTGGTGATCTATGTAATTGTGATACAACTACTCTTTCTGCCCCATTAATTACAAAGGTTCCTCTCTCTGTCATCTTAGGAACTTCTCCGAAATAAACTAATGTTTCTTGGATTTCATTACCATTCTTTTTATTAGTTAATTGTAATCTCACCTTTAGAGAGTCAGAGTAAGTTTTACCTCTTTTCTTACACTCTAATTCTTCTTTTAAAACTCCTTCAGCAGGTGACAATTCATATCCCTTGTACTCTAATTTTATGTCCCCATTTGATGACTCTATTGGAAACGTTTCTCTAAAAGCAGACTCTAATCCTCTGTTTATTCTTTGATTACTTTTCTCTTTAATTTGTAAAAAGTCCTCATAGGAGTCCAGTTGGAATTCAAGAAAATGCGGCATCTCACCTCTATCTTTAATTCTTCCAAAATTCAATCTTTCAACGAGTTTCCCCATTAATTCACACTCCTTATAATTTTTTGAAAATCAATGTTTAATCTTTTTAAAATAAAACTATTTTATAAAATATTTTAAATTTTTAACCTTTTTTTCAAAAGATTAAGCATTAGTATAGCATAAAATTATCCTAATATTACTTAGCATAACAATTAAAATCATTATCAAGTAAAACTTAAGATAATATAACTTTAGCAAAGTTTATTATAACACTTTTTTTTTATATAAGCAAGACCCACTCATAAAAATATAGAAAAAAGTTGTTCATAATCTATATTTTTTAAAATTACTGTCCTCTACTTTTAAAACAGTTCTTCAAAGTCAAAATACAGAAGAAAAGAATAAATAGGCACCCAATTCGAGCGCCTATTTATTCATATTTTCAATAAAAAACTATTTAACTTCTATTTCTGCTCCAACTGCTTCTAATTGTGCTTTAACAGTTTCAGCTTCGTCTTTTGAAACTCCCTCTTTAACTGTTCCACCGTTATCTACTAATTCTTTCGCTTCTTTTAATCCTAAACCAGTTATAGCTCTAACTTCTTTAATTACACTTATTTTTGCAGATCCTGCATTTACTATTACTACATCAAAAGCAGTTTTCTCTTCTGCTGCAGCTCCACCTGCTGCTGCTACTGCTACTGGTGCTGCTGCTGTAACTCCGAAGTGCTCCTCAAGAGATGTTACTAATTCTTTTAATTCTAATACTGTCATAGTTTCTAATTCTGATATGAATTTTACTTTATCAAATGCCATTTTATTCCTCCTATAGTCTTTAAATTATTTTTTTATTTTTTTTACGCTGTTTCTAATTCTTTTTTATCTGATATTGCCACTGCTGCATAAGCTAGTTTTCTAACTGGCCCTAACATTGAGTTTAATATCATAGATAAAAGTTGATCTCTTGATGGAAGTTTAGCTAAATCTTCCATTCCAGAAGCTTCAACTCTCTTACCAGTTAAAAGTCCACCTTTTATTTTAAACATTTCTTCTTTCATTTTTGTTTTAGAAACTTCATAAACTACCTTTGCAGGTGCTACTGCGTCATCATATCCAAAAGCAAAAGCTGTAGTTCCTTCTAAAAGATCATCAAAAGATTCTGTTATACCAGCTTCAGCAAGCGCTATTTTAAATAATCTATTTTTTGCAACTAGATATTCAGCACCACTTTCTCTCATGTTTTTTCTTAAAGCAGTTTCTTCATTAACAGTAAGTCCTTGATAATCAACTAAAACTATCGATTGTGCTTTAGATATTTTATCTTTTAACTCTGCTACTGCATCTTTTTTAAATTGGTTTGCTGCCATTTTATTTCACCTCCCTTTTTTTAAAGCCTCCGACTCCTTGTGAGAATCGGAGGCTTCATATATTCTCAAATATATCTAAGAATTTTTCACTTCCAACCTCGGTAGGTTTTATAGCTAGGCTACCTACGGTCTTGGGCTTGGATCTATTTTTTATTATTTATCCAACTTTTTCAGTATACCATTACTTAGTTTCAACATATTTTGCAACTAATAATGGATCCATTTTAACTCCTGGCCCCATTGTTAATGATACTGCTACTGTTTTAAGGTATTGACCTTTAGAAGCACTTGGTTTCATTCTTGATATCTCAGTAAGAAAAGCTCTGAAGTTTTCTTCAATTTTTTCAGGACTGAAATCAGCTTTTCCAATTGGAACATGAATAGAACCTAATTTGTCTACTCTAAATGCTAATTTTCCTTTTTTAAATTCAGATACTGCACCTGCGATATCAGTTGCAACAGTTCCTGATTTTGGATTTGGCATTAATCCTTTTGTACCTAATACTTTTCCTAATCTTCCAAGTTTAGGCATCATATCTGGAGTAGCTATTACTAAATCAAACTCAAACCACCCTTGTTGAATCTTTTCTATATATTCTTCTGCACCAGCATAATCTGCTCCAGCTTCTAAAGCTTTCTCTATGTTAGCTCCTGATGTTATCGCTAATATTTTTACAGTTTTTCCTGTTCCATTTGGAAGTACTACTGTACCTCTAACTTGTTGGTCTGCATGTCTTGGATCTACTCCTAGTCTCAATGCAACTTCAACAGTTTCTACAAAGTTAGCTGTTCTTGTCTTTCCAACAAGATCTAAAGCCTCTTTTACTTCATATAGTTTTCCTATCTCTACCAACTTAGATATTTCTAGGTATTTTTTACCTCTCTTACCTGCCATTCTTAAGTTCCTCCCTATGTGGTCCACGGATTTTATCCTACCACTAAATTAAAATCATTTGTTTCTAATTATGATTATATGATTAACCTTCTATTTTTATTCCCATTGATCTTGCAGAACCTGCAATTATATTCATTGCTGCTTCAATTGTTCCTGCATTTAAATCTGTCATTTTAGTTTCTGCTAACTCTTGTAATTTAGCTTTTGTTATTTGTCCTGAAACATCAGTTTTTGAATTTTTTGCTCCTGAAGTTATTCCAGCAGCTTTTTTCAACAAATCAGAAGCAGGTGGAGTTTTCAATATAAAAGTAAAACTTCTATCATTGTATACAGATATTTCTACCGGTATAATCCAACCCATTTTATCTTGTGTTTGTGCGTTAAACCCTTTACAAAACTCCATTATGTTAACTCCATGTTGTCCTAATGCTGGTCCTACTGGTGGAGCTGGATTAGCTTTTCCTGCAGGTAATTGTAATTTTATTTTTCCAATTATTTCTTTTGCCATTTTGTTTTACACCTCCGCAATTCTTTTTTATATTTTTTTATATTTTTCTATGCTTTTAAATTCCAGTTCTAAAGATGTCATTCTTCCAAACACATCAATCATAACTTTCACTTTACTTTGCTCATAATCAATCTCATAAATTTTTCCTTCTTGTCCTTGGAATCCACCTTCTATAACTTCAACATAGTCATCAATTCCAAAATCTATTTCAACTATTTCACGAGCTTCTACAGGTTCATTAAAACCAATAGCTTTAAATATAGTTTCTGTCTCTTCTTCTTCCATAGGGATTGGATCTGAACCCACTCCTACAAAACCTGTTACCCCGTTCGTATTCCGAACAACATACCAAGCATCAGAATCCACTTTATAATTTATTCCGTTATCTGTTTCTTCACGCGTTGTCATCATTTCTAACATTACGTAGCCAGGAAAAAGTTTTCTTGCAACTACCTTTTTTTTCCCTCTAACAGTTTCAATTGTTTCTTCTTCTGGAACTAATATTCTAGTAACAACATCTCTAACACCTAAAGCATCTATCTTTTGATCTAAATCAGTTTTTACTTTTTTTTCATATCCTGAATAAGTATGTATCATAAACCATCTTTTTTCAATTCTTTTCTCTACGTTGTTTTCATCGTTCAATGTATTAACCTCCAATCACAGACGCGAGCATTTTCAATAGTCTTGAAGCTATTATATCAAAAACTCCTAAATATAAACTCAAAACACTACTCATCACAATTACCCATACAGTTGTATGTTTAATTTCTGATTTTTTTGGCCATTGAACCTTAGCGTACTCCATTCGGATTCCTTGCAATAGATTCATTGTATCCACCTTACACCTTATTTTTTGTTTATAATGGCAGGTCAAGAGGGACTCGAACCCACAACCCTCGGTTTTGGAGACCGACACTCTACCAATTGAGCCATTGACCTGCATGTTGTAACCTCTTTCTCTCTACGAAGAACTAGTCCTACTTTTTAGTTTCTTTATGTAAAGTAACTTTTTTGTCCCACTTACAGTATTTATTTTCTTCTAATCTGTCAGTAGTATTCTTTTTGTTCTTTGTAGTACTGTAATTTCTTCTTTTACACTCTGTACATTCTAATTGAATATTTACTCTCAACTTTCACACCTCCACTTGCTCTAACGGTACCTTAAAGGTCCTCCCATATTTAAATCCTATGGTAATAATAGAGTTTTTAAATCGATATATTTCTTAAGACATTAATTATCATACCATTTTTTTTACTTTTAGTCAACTTTTTTTACTTTTTCATTTCTAAAATTTTTTTATTTTTTATTTTGAACCATATATACACTTTCCCTCTATAAAACAACAAGCCAAATAATTTTCTTTCAGTATCAATAGTTGATTTTTCTTCAACCTAATTTCTATTTCCCCTATTTGAATCTTGACTTGTTCCATGGCAAAGACAAAGACTTCACTATTTGCCCCTATGCTATTTCTTTCATCACTTTCCTTTTGAATGTTTATTTTAATTTCTCCAATTTCTTTTTTCCAAATAATATTAAAATCCATAATATCATTTGCACATTTTCCAATTGTTTTTACTCCTCCATCAAATCTCAATTCTTCTAATTCTTTAATTTTTATTTTTTTTCCATCTTGAGATAGATCTATTTCACCTTGTAATACTGTTAAATATCTATTGTAATTTGAAAAATTTGAAAATTCATTTTCTCCTTTATTAACACTAGCAATTGATATTCTCAAATCAAATTCTTCCTTTATAGACATTCCAGTAGGTTCGATATAAAGTTGAGTTGTTTCTCCTCCAATCCACTTATTTTTAATCCCTTCCTCTAGAGTTATTATTTCTATCTTCATTTTTTCTCCCTAAACAACCATTTTTATCAACTATATTATACACCGTTAAAATATTTTTGTTTAACTTCATAAAAAAACAAAGTAATTGCTAGTAAATCAGCACTTCCACCGGGACTTATTCTATTTTTTGTATATTTTTTTTCCAACTCTTCTATTTTTGTTTGTCCCTCTTTTATTAAATATCCACCTATTTCATAAACTTC
This sequence comes from uncultured Fusobacteriaceae bacterium, assembly GCA_947038515.1. Lineage (GTDB taxonomy): Bacteria > Fusobacteriota > Fusobacteriia > Fusobacteriales > Fusobacteriaceae > JAGNZR01. Next base: position 14,899 of record CAMQWJ010000009.1, on the reverse strand, counting down.
TTTTGTTTCTTCTTGAACTGCTTTTAAACCTTTAAGTTTATGTCTATGAAGAATTGTAGTATCCTCTACAAAGGTCATATAATACAAGAGAGTTTGTACCATTGCTGAATTAATTTTTACTCCTCCGAGCAATAATTTTTCTAATTCTTTCAGACCTTTTTCAAATACAATCTCTAATCCATTAAAGACTTCGCCTCTAACTCCTGTCACTCCATATTCTAAATATAGTTTTTCTCCATTGGTTATTTTCTCTTTTTTATTAATGTCTTCAAAATCTTTCAATATGTCACTACACATTTCAATAATTATTTTTTTTATTTCTTTATTATTTTTTTTTTCATACAAACATTTCCCCACTGCTGAAATTCCTATTCCAAGTAAAAATATCATTCCCTTATGAGTATTTACTCCTTTTGTTATTTCAAACATCTTCTTTTCAGCTTCTATACCAATATTCTTTATTTTTTGAAAAATTATCTTTAAAGGGAGAGAAGAAAACCCACACATAGCCATTTCTTTTAAGTATGGTTTTATAGCAAAAGAGCTATCAATAAACATAAAAAAATCCATATCATCATGTGCCCCTTTTGTCATTGGTGACACCAACCCAAAGGATGGGTTTGTAGAAACTTCCAATATCATAGATTTAAGAGCTAAATCTGCTAGCCCATCACTATAATTTTCATTTCTTTGTTGTGTTACGAGATATTCTTCATATCTTTGACGAATATTTTCTTTTATCTCTATTAAACTATGTTTTCCACTACGACCACAAACAAAAGCAGATTCTCCACAAATGTAGCATTTTCTTTTTGAATATCCCAAATTTTCTCTTGATATTGGAGTTCCTTCTGAAGAAAAAATATCAATATCTACACAACGTCCTAACAAATGGTTTTCTTCTACTTCAATACTTATTTTTTTTATCTCCATTTCCGGCATATCTATTCCAATTATATAGCTTCTACCTTCTAGAGTATTTAATTTTTCTATACCTATAATTTTATTTTTTAATATATCACATATTTCATTTTTAACTATCTCTACTATGTTCAGAGGAAGAGCTTCATTTTTTTCTTCACCTGGATAATTGGCTCTCATAGAGATAATACTGGTTCCCCATTTTTTTATTAATTCTCTTTGATATAAAACTCTTTTTTCTCGTTCTTCTAGAAATTCTCTTATATCAAAATTTTTTTTTATGGGTATTTTCAACTCAACCTCAATTTCCATATTTAATTAGCAAAAAGAATTCAACTTTTGAATACTTTCCTTAATCCCCCTACTTTTTTCAGACATTATAAAATCATAAGTAATTTTTGGAACCATTTCTTCCAACTGTTTTTCTTTCCCCTCTTTCATAAGTTCTCTTACTTCAGAAGCACTTATAGCCTTATTATTTTTTTCTTTCCTTGGAATTTCCACAACTTCTATAAGATTTTTCTCCAATATTACCTTCATTGTTTCATTATATTTTTTTGTTATTTCACAATATGGTTCCTCTCCTACATATCTCCTTTTTATATTGAGTTTCTTACAAAAATGTTCTGCCGTTACAGTTACATCTAACTTAATATATTCCAGCATAGTATCATCTTCTTTTTTCAAAAAGTAACTAGGAAAAGTTGCTGAAGATATTATATATTCTGTTCCTCTTATCACTACAACGTTTTCAAGATGTTTTGTTCCTTCCTTTACTAATTCATATCTTACTTCAAAGGGAAATACTGATTTATCTTCTTCAACAATAAAAACTAAAACTTCCCTACTATTCTTACTTGCTTGTTCTATCAAAAAAAGATGTCCCAGTGTAAAAGGGTTACAATTCATAACAATCATTGATCTTGGTTTATCTAATAAATCTCCTTCAACTCTCGCTTTCCTTTTATCCTCTAACTCAATAAATATATCATTCTTTATTTTTTCAATGGTTTTTTCTATATTTTGTATTCCAATTTCTAAAAATGCTACTTTATCAGTTTTAGAAATAACTTTAAAACCTATTCCTGTAAATATCTCTAAATTACTGGGTTTAGTAAAAAGAAAATTATGATAATTTCCTTCTTGGAAACTTTTATTAATTAGTTCTGTTAGCATTATATTTGCAAGACCTTCCCCTCTCATGGTTAAATCTATTCCAAAACATTTAATAACATTCTTATTTTTAGAAGCTGTCGCTACTATTTTATAATCATTATTTCTCATAACAATTGTTGAATCCATGCCTGCTTCATATTCTAAATCCAGTATTTTCAAAAATTCTTTAACTTCTTTTTTTTGACTTTCACTTTTTAGGTTTATATATTCCAAGTTCATGTTTTCTTCCTTTTATTCATTTTAAAATAAGGGATTCTTCTTAGAAGGACCCCTTAATAAATTATAGTTATTGTAATTTTATCTTTTATTAAAGATTAAATTTCTTCTTTTTTTATCTATTTTTTGATATTCTCTCATTAATCCTTCAATCTCTTCAACATCAATGGTCGAAATGGTCTTTTTTTGATTATCTAATAATAAACTAACTACTTCTTTTCCTTTTACTTTGGAGTATCTAGAGAAAAATTTACAGGCAAGTTCTATCTCTTCCTCCTGAAAATCTCCAAATAACCCTATCACAGGACCTGGTGTATCAAAAGCTCTAATTATATGATCAGCTTTTTCTTGATACTCCATTACTTTATGATTCCCCTCATTATCTCTTCCAACAAAAACATATTTTTTTTCTCCAAACCTAAACATACGTGCAATTTTAGTTAAGTTAAATAGATAGTTAAATTCATTTTCCAACATTTCATCTTCTTCAAAAACTGAAAGTTTTTTTGAATAATCTATATCTGTCAAAAGACAACCGCCACCAGGACTTGGATAGTCTACTATTCCATATTCTTCAGTAAGTTCCATTTGATATTTTCTACTTCTCCCTTCTATATCAAGTAAAAGCTCTCTATTTATCCACCCTAGTTCTTCTGGTTTTGAAATGGGAAGCAATTTTGCTGAAAGTGGTCTAACTAAATAATCACCCATTCCAGATAATTCTTTAACTCTCTCTAAAGCCTGGGAATTTTGTGACATAGGTCTTTGACCCAAAACTTCTCCCGATATTATAAAATCGGCTTCATATTTTTCTAATAACTCTCCTGCAACTTTAAACATTAAAGAATGACAATCGATACAAGGATTCATATTCTTTCCCCGTCCATAAACAGGTTCTTTCACTACCTCTAGATGTCTAGTTTTAAAATCTATATATTCCAGCTGGACTCCTAGTTGATTTGCCATTTTTTCTGCTTTTTCATTTTTACCACCAAAAAAATATGAAACAAAATTCAAAGCGATTACTTCTATGCCCTGTTTTTCCATCAACTTTATAGCTAATACACTATCTAGACCACCTGAAAAGAGAGCTAAAGCTTTGATTTTTTTTCTTTCCATAGCTTATTCCTCACTCATTTCTGAATACATTTTATCATTAAGGTTTTTTTTACCTTCATAATGAACCTTAATATTTCCTGGAACAGCAGTATAAACTTTTTTGCTTATCTCTATAAAACTAGCTCCCTTTACTAACATAACTCCCATTAAGAAATCCATCATTCTTTGAGCAGTTTCAGAATTCAAATACTCTAAATTCAAAGTAACCATTTTATCATTTTTTATATATTTAGCAATTTTTTTGCAATCATTAAAAGATTTTGGATCGATAAAAATAGTTTGATAGTTTATACTTTCTTCCTCTCCATCACTATTTTCACTACTAGTATCATTGTTCAACAACTCTTTATTCACTTTTATCTCTTCATTTACTATATTTTCCTTTTCTTTCACAACTGAATTAAAAGTTTCCTCACTTTTTTTTATTTTAACTTCTTCTATTTTTTCCTCACTTACAATTTCTTCTACTTCTGGATTAGAGATATCCTCAACCCCTAAGAATTCTTTTAATTTACTCATTACTTTTCCCATTTTTCCTCCTCAAATATTTTTGTTCCTACCCTTATAATAGTAGCCCCTTCTTCAAGAGCTATTTTATAATCATTAGACATTCCCATTGAAAGCTCAACTAATTCTCCTTTAAAAAAACGACAATTAAGCTCCTCTAGTAATTTCTTCATTTTAGAAAACACTGTTCTTATAATCTCATCATCACTTGTAAATGGAGCCATAGCCATCAAACCAACAATTTTTAAATTTTCCATTTTCAAATATTCTGGTATATCTTCTAGAAACTCCTCTAAAATATATCCCTCTTTTCCTTCCTCGTTAGAGATATTTATTTCTATCAATCCTTTTATTACTCTATTATATTTCTTACCTTGCTTCTCTATTTCTGAAGCTAAAGATAATTTATTTATAGAATGGATTAAACATATATCCTCTGCAATGTATTTTACCTTATTTTTTTGTAAATTACCAATAAAATTCCATTTTATATCATTTTTTTTATTTTCAAAGTACTCTTTTTTTTCTTTTATTTTTTGAACTTTATTTTCTCCATAGTCTCTTAAGCCCAATTCATATAGTATTTCTACATCTTCAAGTTCTGCGAATTTTGTAACCACTACTAATTTTACTACTTCTGGAGTTTTAGAATGAATATGTATATCTTTATTAATTTTTTCAATATTATTTTCTATTAATTTTTTTCGTTTTTCATTCATTATTCTATTCCCTCTCTATTTATATCTTTAAAGTAATTCTATAATCACATCATTTGCAAGAAAAAGTCCTTTCTTTGTAAGAGTATAATTTTTATTTTTTTTATTTAAAAATCCTTGCTCTCTCATCTTTTCAAATTTTTCTTCATCTTCTACATAGGGTATTACTCCCTCTTCCAAAAGGCGTAATCCCATCATATAATAATACTCTTTTATAGTTTTTTCATTTTGTATTTCCTCTTCAAACATAGGAAGCTCTAAAAGATCTAACTTCTTATAATACTCTTCTATTATTTCACTATTTTTATATCTAACACCATTTAAATACCCACTGGCACCTACACCCACTCCTACATACTCACTATTTTTCCAATATTTTTTATTATGTTCAGATTCATAACCTTTTTTTGAAAAATTTGAAACTTCATATTGAGTATAGCCATTTTCTTTCGCTTTCAATATAATCATTTCAAACATTTCACTTTCTAATTCTTCATCTGTCTCTGAAAGCTCTCCTGCTAATAGTTTTTTATAAAATGGTGTTCCTTTTTCCCAACTAAGAGAATATATAGAAAAATGCTCTGGATTTAACTTAAAGATCTCTTTCAAATCATTTTCTAACTCTTCTTTCGTCTGACCAGGAGTTGCAAACATCAAATCTAAACTTATATTTTTAAAGCCTACCTCTCTTGCACTATGATATAGTTCTAAACTTTTCTCTCTTGTATGAATTCGCCCTAATACCTCCAACGTAGTCGGATCAAAACTTTGAATTCCTATACTCAGTCTATTTATACCTATTTCTTTTAAAGCTTCCAGTTCTTTTATACTAATCGTACCTGGATTTATTTCTATTGTAATCTCTTTAGCTATTTTCCAATTCTTAATTTCTAATAAAATTTTCTCTATTAATTTAGGATTTAATAACGAAGGAGTTCCACCACCAAAATAAATAGTATCATAACTATATTCAGAATAAATTTTTATTTCTTCACAGAGATATTTAACATATTCTTGAATTTTTTGATTACTTATATTTGAAAATGATAAAAAATCACAATAATTACATTTTTTTAGGCAAAAAGGAATATGAATATATAGTCCTAATTTTTTTTCTATTTTATTTAAAAGCATATTATTTTTACTCCTTAGTTCTTGTACCTTATACCTCTCTATTATTATACCTCTCTATTAACTTCATAATTTTCAAATATATATTGTTATTTTCCTCCCTAAGGTGTATAATATATACGTCCCATAAATACATATTTATTTTAAGGAGGTTTATATGAAAAAATTATTATTAGTTTCATTCTTACTTGGTTCATTCCTTACTTTTGCTGATAGCAGCAATAGCTTTGATATTCTTGAGGATAGATTTGAATTGAAGCACACACAACTTACTGATGGAACTACTCAATTAAAAATTGATGATGTAGATATTGGAGTAATCAATAACATACCTTTCATTAATATCGAAGTGGAAACTTTTATAGGTAAAGGGAGTTGGGATAAATTCAATAAGGAAGCATACAAAAAAATTGCTACCAACATGGCAAATGAGTTAAGAACTACACTTGGAAGTACTCAAAAAGTTCTAATCACTCTTGTCCTAGATCCTGATATTGGAGACAACGTTCTTCTATCAGAAGGTCAATATTAATTTATATCTAATCTGCTGAAATTTTTTCAGCAGATTTTTTATTATTTAAACCAATGCTTCAAATTTTCTAACTACTTCCTCTAATTTTTTTTCTGCAGTTTCTTCACTATTACTATTAATAGTATAATAATATTTCATCTTAGGTTCTGTTCCTGATGGTCTTACAGTTATATAAGTTCCATCTTCTAAAACATATTGAATAACATCTGACTTAGGTAAATCAATCAAATTTTCTTTATTAGTTTGAATATTTTTTTCTATTTGATTCAAATAATCACGAAAATATATTATTTTTTTCCCAATCAATTCTTTTTTATATTTTCCACTTCTTAACATAGACATCAGTTTAGAGTTTTCTTTCATTCCTTCTTCTCCAACTTTTGTTACCGCCACTATTTTTTCTCTATAATATCCATATTTTTTATATAATTTCTCTAACTCTTCTAAAATAGAAGTTCCTTTTTCTTGATAATATGCAATCATTTCACATAAAAGCATTGTTGTTACAATAGCATCTTTATCTCTAGCATGTGTTCCTACAAGATATCCAAAAGACTCTTCGAATCCAAATAAATAACTCCCTTCTAGTTCCCCATCCTCAAATTGTCTTATTTTCTCACCGATATATTTAAAACCAGTTAAAGTTCTATATAATTTTATTTGTTTTTCTTTAGCTATTACATCAAGCATGGGAGTTGATACTATTGTTGATATCACAAAAGAATTTTCAGGAATATTTTTTTTATTTTCTAAAATATAATTTAAAATTAAAAGTCCAATTTGATTACCAGATGGATATTCCCATACATTCTCTTTATTTTTAACGGCAATTCCAATTCTATCTGCATCAGGATCATTAGCCATACATATTCTAGCTCCTACTTTCTCTGCTAGTTTTATTGCATACTGAAAAGCATTGGGATCTTCAGGATTTGCATTGACACACGTTGGAAAAGTTCCATCTCCCTCTAGTTGCTCTAATACAGGATAGATACTTTCAAATCCCATCTCTTTAAGTATATGTAGTACTGGTCTTCCCCCTGTTCCATGTAGAGGTGTATATACAATTTTTATTGTTTTCTTCTCTTTTAATTCTATATTAAGAGCTTGTTTTTTAATTTCTGAAAAATACTCAAAATCTATACTATCATCTAATATTTTTAGCATTTTTGAATCTTCTGCTTCTTCTTCACTCATAATTTTTATTTCATCAAAACTCTTTATTCTCTCTATTTCATTAATAACTCCTGTTGATTGAGGTTCAACCAATTGAGCTCCATCACTCCAATAAACTTTATATCCATTATACTCTTTTGGGTTATGAGAAGCTGTTATAACTATTCCTGAAACAGTTTTTAAATACCTTACTCCAAAAGATAGTTCTGGGGTTGAATGCATATCTTTAAAAAGATATGCTTTTATACCATTTGCAGCCAAGACTAACCCGGTATTCATAGCATATTCTTTAGAACCAATCCTACAATCATAAGCAATAACAACTGCCTTTTGAGTCGTTTCAGCCATTTTATCTGTCCAATTTTTTTTTATATAATTAGCTAATCCTTGAGTTGCTTTCCTTATCATATATTTATTAATTCTATTTGTACCAATTCCTCTTATTCCTCTTATTCCTGCAGTTCCAAAAGAAATCTCTTGAAAAAATCTACTTTCTATTTCTTTTTCATTATTTTTAATTAATTCCAGTTCTTCTCTATCTTTTTTATCAATACATTCAGAGTTTAGCCATTGGTTATATCTTACTTCTATTTCTTTATTCATTTTTTCTCCTTGTAATGAAAATCTAAAATTTTCTTAACAATATTTTATTTTAAAATTTTTTTTATTTTAAATTTTTAATTCTTTTTTTAAATATTCTTCTAAATCTTTTTTAGTTTCATTATTTCTAAGTCCAAATTCTATATTAGCTTTTAATAACCCTATTTTGTTCCCAATATCATATCTTTTCCCTTGAAAATTATATGCTATAACTTTATTTTTATCCTGGATCATCTTTAGAATACCATCTGTTAATTGGATTTCTCCACCACTTCCAGGTTTTGTTTCCTCTAAATATTTAAAGATTTTTCCATCTAATAAATATCTTCCTAAACAAGCCATTCTTGATGGTGCTTCTTCTAATGAAGGCTTTTCAATAAAGTTTTCAATTTCAACAGTGGAATTATCCAGTGTTTTTCCTGGTGATACTATTCCATACTTAGAAACATCATTTTGCTCTACTTCTTGCACTCCAATTACACTCGTACCATATTCATTATATTTTTCTATCAATTGTTTAGAAACAGATTTTGTAGGACTATACATTATATCATCTCCTAGTGCAACAATAAAAGGATCGTTTCCTATAAATGATTTAGCTTTTAATATTGCATGACCTAGACCTAAAGGTTTATTTTGTCTAACATAATATATATTTACCATTTTTGAAATTTTTGAAACTTTTTCTAAAAGTTCAGCTTTTCCTTCTTTTTCTAAAGTAGTTTCTAATTCAAAAGAATAATCAAAGTGATCTTCAATGGAATTTTTATTTCTTCCAGTAACTATGACAATATCAGTAATTCCTGATTCAACTAATTCTTCCACAATATATTGAAGTGAAGGTTTATCCACAATAACAAGCATTTCTTTAGGCTGGGATTTTGTAGCTGGCAAAACTCTTGTCCCTAATCCTCCCGCAGGTATCACTGCTTTTGTAACTTTATTCATTTTTCCTCCATTATTTTCTACCTATTTTAGTTTTGCTCCAACTTTTATTTCTTGAGAAATTTCTACCAATTTTATTCCATTTTTTTTATCTTCTGTTGATAATATCATTCCTTGAGATAATATTCCAAGAAGAGTTACAGGAGGTAAATTTAAAACTGCTAAAACTTTTTTCCCTTCTAACAACTTAAATTCAGGATAATTTTTAGCTATTCCAGAAACTATTTGTCGAATCTCTTTTCCTGTTTTAACTTTAAACTTAAGTAATCTGTCTGCTCCTTCAACTTTTTCAACTGATATTATTTCTACAACTTCAATCTTTGTTTCTCCAAATTTTTCTATAGTTGTCGGATTTTCTATTTTTAAATTTTCATTTATCTCTAATTCATTTTTTGCTTCTTCAACAAGAACTTCTAGTCTTGGGAATAATACTGTTGCTACACCAAGTTTATCACCTTTTTTAAAATGATTCCATTCTTTTATATCCTCTATTAAAGAATTTTTTATAGATTTTTCAACTCCTAGTTGATCCCAAATATTTTGAGATTTAACTGGCATATATGGATATATCAATACAGCAACCTTGTACAGTCCCTCTACTAAAGTATTCATAACACCACCAAGTTTAACTTTTTCACTTTCTTCTTTTGCAAGTAACCAAGGCATTGTTTCATCTATATATTTATTCATACGAGATATGAATTTCCAAATAGCTTCCATAGATTTTGAAAATTCCAATTTTTCCATTGAACGCTCTACAACAATCAAAGTTTCTTCAAACAAAATATATAAATTTTTTGTAAACTCGTCTTCATTTTTTCCTTCAACAATGACACCATCAAAATATTTGCTATACATTCCTAAAGTTCTATTCAGAAGATTTCCTAAATCATTTGCCAAATCATTATTTATTCGACTAATAATATTTTTAGTTGAATAATCTCCATCATTTCCAAAATTTACTTCTCTCATTAAACAGAATCTAAATGCATCCACTCCATATTTTTTTACTTCCTCTATTGGATCAACTACATTATTTTTTGATTTAGACATTTTCTCACCTTCTGAGGTCCACCAACCATGAGCAACAATTTTATCTGGTAATTTTATTCCTGCAGAAAGTAGCATACAAGGCCATATTATAGCATGAAATCTTACTATATCTTTTCCCAATAAATGAACAACTTCTGAATTATTCCAAAATTCATCAAATTTTTCAAGATTATTTTCATAACCTACTGCTGTTAAATAATTTGTTAATGCATCAAACCATACATATGTTATGTGACCTGGTGCAAACTCAATGGGAATACCCCAAGTAAAAGTGTTTCTTGAAATAGATAAATCTTGTAATCCTTGTTTAATAAAGTTTATTACCTCATTTCTTCTAGATTGTGGTAAAATAAAATTAGGATTTTCATCTATATGTTTCAATAATTCATCTTGGTATTTACTCATTTTAAAAAAATAAGATTCTTCTTTTACCACTCTTAATTCTTTACCACAGTCAGGACAAAATTTATTTTCAACAATTTGATTTTCAGGAACAAAATTTTCACAACTTACACAATATTTACCTTCATATTCGCCACAATAAATATCACCTTTTTCATAAACAGTTGATAAGATTTTCACAACTGCACTTTTATGACGTGGCTCTGTTGTTCTTATAAAATCATCATTTTCAATATTTAATAATTTCCACATTTCTTGAAACTTAGGAGCCATTAAATCTGTCCAAGCTTGAGGTGTTAATCCTTTTAATAGGGCAGTTTCTTCTACTTTCTGTCCATGTTCATCTGTTCCTGTTAAAGAGTATACATTATACCCTTGTGTTTTTTTATATCTTGCTATTACATCTGCAGCTATTGTGGTATAGGCACTTCCAACATGGGGAGCCCCGTTTACATAATATATTGGTGTCGTTACATAAAAGTTTTTTTCCATTTTTTTTAGATGACACAATCTTTTAGTGTCATCTCCTCCTTATATTCATATTTTATTATTCATATTTTATTTTCAAGTATTTTTTCTGCTCTTTCGTCCAATTCTTCTATTTTTTTCTTTAATTTCAAACACTCCAATTCCATGTCAGCATCTAATTCTACATTATAAGGAGTTCCAAAAATAACAACACCTCTTGAAAAAGGTTTTGGAAGTTGAAATTTATCCCAAGTCTTATTAAAAATCCATTTTTTAGAATAAGCTACCCCCATGGGAACTATTGGCACTCCACTCTTTTGAGATATATATATCATTCCATGTTTGACTTGAAAGATAGGTCCCTTTGGTCCATCTACAGGGGTTCCCACTGTAGCACCTTTCTTTACTTCCTTAATTAACTGTAGCAGACTCCTCACAGAATTTTTATCTGAAGACCCTCTTATCATAGTAGTTCCATATTTTTCCAAGGGGACTGAAATTAACTCTCCATCCTTGGTAGGACTCGCTAACCCCACCTTTTTTTTTATAAAATCTGTTCCTAAGAGAGTCATTACCAATTTATTATGCCAAAAAGCTAAAACAAAATTTCCGTCCTTATCAAATTTTTCTGGAAAAATTTGTGTTATCTTTATTGTTCTTTGGATTGTTCTCATGAGATAGTAAAGAAGTAAGCCAAATATCCTATATCTTTTTTCTTCTTTCATCGCTCTTCTCCTTCATATCATTTTCAACTTTATCTTATTATTATTATATCATATTTTTCTTCTGTTTTCATAAAAAAAATAAAATCGCCTCTGTGAATCTAGAGAGATTTTATTTTTTCTTGCTTCCTATTTTACTTTAAAATAATCCCGGAATATTTACACCACCAGTTATTTTTTCCATTTCTTTTTCTGATAACTCTTCAGCTTTTCTAAGTGCTTCAGTTACTGCAGATACAATTAGGTCTTCTAACATTTCTTTATCTGTCGCAGCTTCTTTTACTATTTCATCAGAAAGTTTTACAGTTAATATTTCTTTTTGTCCATTCACTTTTACTACAACAGCCCCTCCACCTACTGAAGATTCTAGCTCTTTAGTTCTTAATTGCTCTTGAACTACTAGCATCTCAGTTTGCATTGCTTTTGCTTGTTGTAAAATATCTGCTTGATTTCCTTGTGCTTTTCCTGTTTTTAATTTTCTCACCATATTTTTCTCCTTCATATCATTTTTATTATATCTGTACAGTATAGTATATTATGGACTAAAAGTAAAGTTTTTTCGGATTATACAAAAAAAGAGTTTTATTAAATTTTTCCAAGTTTTCATTCAATTTAAAAGAAGGATAAACATTAAGATAATTTTTTACATTTATACCAATATTCTGTCTTTGAATTCTTTCTACTCTATATTCTTGTAACGATAAATCTGTCGCTAACTTTTTTACAACTCCCTCATAATCTAAAATACCATCTGCCAATCCTATTTTAACTGCTTCTTTTCCTAAATAGACTCTTCCTTTAGATATTTTTTCTACATTTTCAATTGTTAATTTTCTAGAAACAGCTACTCTTGACTTAAACTCTTCATAAACTTTTAAATTACTCTGAATCAACTTTTCTCTTCTAATTTCTGTCATTGGTTGTTTCAAAGAATAAACATCTCCCAATTCACTATTTTTTAATACTGTATTATCTATTCCAATTTTATTTAAAAGCTTAGAGATATCTGGTATTATTGATACTACACCTATGGAGCCAGTTACAGATTCCTTGTTCAAATAAATTTTATCACCTGCTGTGGCTATATAATATCCTCCAGAGGCTGCTACAGATCCTATTGAAACATATACTGGTTTATTCTTATTTGTTAATATCATATTTTGAATCAACTCTGAAGCAAGAGCAGAACCCCCTGGAGAATCTATCCTTAAAATAATTCCTTCTATTGAATTATCGTTAAAAGCAATATCAAATAATTCTATTGCATTTGAAACGGTTATTTTTTTTTCATCCTTTCCTAATATTGAGTCCTCATTTATTTCACCACTCAGCACAATTAATCCTAATTTTTTCAAATTATTTTCTCTATTCACTAATTTCATTTCTCTTCTAGATAAGAGTTTTTTTTCATATTCCTTTATTCCGACAATATTTTTTTTACCAATTTTTTTTATAAAATTATAGTAATATTCACATTTGTCAATTATCCCTTTTTCTTTCAAGTAAAAAGGTGTTGCTAAAGCAAAGTTTCCTTTTTCTATTTCTAATCCTAATGTTTCAATTTTTATTTTTCTTCCTTTACTCACTCTCTCAAGAAACAAAGAATATTTCCCATTTAATAATGTTCTCGTATTTTCTTCACTTGCTTGGCTCATTTTATTTCTCGTAAGGTTTTCTCCAAAAGATTTGTACTCTCCTATACTTATAACATTAATATCTATTAATAATTTTTCTAATAATCTTTTATAATATGGTATTTCTATATTATATCCTGTCAAATTAGAGGTTGCACTTTCTGCTGGAGGCATAAAAATCTCAGTTCCATAGCTTGCAAACATATAACTATTTTTATCAAAGGAAGTAGAATACATATGAATTTTTTTCTTCTTACTTATTCTTTTTATAATTTTTCCAACTTCTTCTATTTGTGCTAAATTTAAAGTTATCCCATCTACATTAAAAATTAATCCTTCTATTTCTTGATCTTTTTCAACTTCTTTTAACAATTCATTAAAGTTCCAGTAACTAAGACTAGGTTCTAATATCTCTTTTATTAAATTTGGACTTGTCTCTACAAACTGCATTCCCATATCTATCTCTATATAAGTATAATCTTTAGAGTATCGTATTTCTTCCTTTCCAGCTTGATATTTCATTATCCCCACAAAAACAATTGTTAAAACAAATAAAAGTAATATCATTTTTATACAAAAAGAAGCCACTTCCTTAATTACAAAAAGTATTAATGTCAAGATAGCATTCAAGATTTTTTTCATCATTTTTTATATCCTCCAAACATAATTTTTATAACTATTAAATTTAATAAAAAAAATACCTCTTAAAGGTATTTGTATTTTTTATGGTGGATCCAGTTGGAATCGAACCAACGACCACTCGGTTATGAGCCGAGTGCTCTAACCAACTGAGCTATGGATCCTTTTTTTATTTGGTGGCGGGAGTAGGACTCGAACCTACGACCTTCGGGTTATGAGCCCGACGAGCTGCCAACTGCTCTATCCCGCGATGTGGTGCCTGGGGCCGGAATCGAACCGGCACGGTATCAGATACCTCAGGATTTTAAGTCCTGTGCGTCTACCTATTCCGCCACCCAGGCGTTTATTCTTTTGTTAATACTAATGGCGGGAGTGACGAGACTCGAACTCGCGACCTCATGCGTGACAGGCATGCGCTCTAACCAACTGAGCTACACCCCCAAATTTTAAATGGTGGTCACAACAGGACTTGAACCTGTGACCCCCTGCTTGTAAGGCAGGTGCTCTCCCAACTGAGCTATGCGACCTTTTTCTATAAGTGGTGCCCAGACGCGGAATCGAACCACGGACACGGAGATTTTCAGTCTCCTGCTCTACCGACTGAGCTATCTGGGCATATAATGGCGGAGAGCCAGAGACTCGAACTCTGAAGTCATACGACGTCGGTTTTCAAGACCGATTCCTTACCAATTAGGATAACCCTCCAACTACTTATATAATTTGGTACCCCGTAGGGGAATTGAACCCCTGTTTACAGAGTGAAAATCTGTTGTCCTAACCACTGAACGAACGGGGCTGATGGTGGATCTAGTTGGAGTCGAACCAACGACCACTCGGTTATGAGCCGAGTGCTCTAACCAACTGAGCTATAGATCCGCGGAATATATATGGCGTGTCTGAAGAGATTCGAACTCCTGGCCCACGCCTTAGAAGGGCGTTGCT
>CAMQWJ010000008.1 GCA_947038515.1 uncultured Fusobacteriaceae bacterium | reverse complement strand
ATAGTGGTGGGATTCATACAACCAAAACATTTAATGGATTAGGTATAGGAATACATCAGAGTATCTTTAAAAGGGCAGATTTACTTGATTTTTATGATCCTGATGTTAAAATAGAGCGGTCAAATGGGAATGATAGTTTAGACAGAGTGTATTTAGGATTAAAAGAGCTGTTAAAACAACATGGAACAATGGGATGTCTAGGATTAAAACAAGTTCCAGATTATTTAGATAATGAAATTAAAATAATTTCACAAAGTAAAGAAAGAGAAGAAATATCTGAGAATCAGTATGATAATTTTAGATTAAGGTTAAAAAACTTATTAGAGGAGTATCGCCCAAAAGGAAATGCAGAAAAACAAGTTGAAGAACTGTATTGGATGTTAAAAGCGAAAGATAATTTTAGGATTGGACTGGAAAAAATATTTTCTAAAACAGAAGATAATAAAATAATAGGGTTAATTTCAACAGAAGTTCTAATAAATTATTACAATAAACAAGATGCAATATCTTTAATACAGACAAGAATAGGAAAAATAGTTGATGTTTATGAAAAGACACAAAGTAAGAATATAGATGTAATAAATGATGGTGGAGGGCGAGTAATTACTGAAAATGCTGTTATTGATGGAGTTGCTTTTCATTCTATAAATGATTATATATTATTTCTGAATGAAGCAGGGAATATAGAACCAGGAAAAATAGGAACTGTTTTTTTAAAAAATCTAGTAAAGACTTCTGTTCTCGAATATAAAAAAGAAAATAAAGATAAATGGCAAGAAATGTTTAATTCAAAACCTGAAAATAAAACTTATGAAACTAATATTAAAAACCAAATTGGAGTTCAGGTGAAAATATTTTTGGACAAACTGGAAGAATCAGATAAAAAAGAAGAAGAAAAATTGAAAACAGAAGAAGAAAAATTGAAAAAAAATAAGTATTTACAAGGTGGGAAAAAATTTGATGCACTTTTATTAGAAGAATACAATAGAGAGAAGGTGGTAAATTTAATATCTTTTAGAAGATTGGAGAAGGGATATGATATAGAAATGGGTCACTCAAATAATTTAGAAAGAATGCGAGGTATAGAAGGAGGATTTTATGAAGTCGTGGGAAAATAAAAGTTTAGTTTTTCAAATAAGAGAAGATGAAGGAAAAAAAGAAGCAAGTGATAAACCAGTTTTGGACGGAGCAAAGCTTTCGTGTACCAAAGGGACAAGGTATAGCTCTTTGAAAGTAACAAGTCACAATAATATATTTATTGAAGAAAAATTGCAAGGGATTGCATTAACATAAAATATATATTTGGATTAAAGGAAGTTTTAAAAATATTTCTAAAAAGAGGGGTAATAAAATGAACGGAAAAGTTATTTCGTTGAATATTAGTAAAAATAAAGGAGAAATAAAAACTCCATTAGAAAGTGCAATGTTTATAGAAAAGTTTGGAATGGAAGGGGATGCCCATGGTGGAGACTGGCATAGACAAATAAGCTTATTAGATATGGAAAGTATAGATAAGATAAAGAACAAAGGGGTAGAAATTTTTAATGGAAGCTTTGCAGAGAATATAACAACAGAAGGAATAAAGTTATATGAGTTACCAATTGGAACAATTCTTGAAATTGGAGAAACAATACAGGAAGTAACTCAGATAGGAAAAGAATGTCATAATTCTGGTTGTGCAGTAAAGACTTTAGTTGGAGATTGTGTAATGCCAAGAGAAGGAATATTTACAATAATAATAAAGGGTGGTATTATTAGAGTTGGAGATGAGATAGTAATAAAATAAGGTTTATTAAAAAATATCATTTGGAAACAAAAAGGAGCTAGATAGATGTATAAAGTTGCAATTGTATGTTTAAGTGATAAAGGATATGAAGGGATTAGAGAGGATAAAAGTACAAAAGTTATAGAAGAAATAGTAACTAAATGGAAATATGAAGTTATTGAAAAAATATTGTTACCTGATGAAATAGAGATGATTGAAAAAAAATTAATTGAATTATGTGATTCTAAAAAAATAGATTTAATATTTACAACAGGTGGTACAGGATTTACAAGTCGTGATAATACACCAGAGGCAACAAAAAGAGTTTTAACAAGAGAGGTGCCTGGAATAGCGGAAGCTATAAGAGCATACTCAATAACGATAACTAAGAGAGCAATGCTATCAAGGGGAGTTTCAGGAATTAGAGGGGAAACTTTAATAATCAATTTACCAGGGAGTCCTAAGGCTGTTTCTGAAATAGTAGAATATATTATAGATACAGTAGGACATGGTCTAGACCTTATAAAAAAAGGGTCTCAAGAGTGTGGGAGATAAATAGAGTGGATAAAAAATTTTATCAGATGTTTCAAATAAAGAAAAATGATATTGTATCAGTAACAGGTGGAGGTGGAAAAACAACTCTTATTTTTAAATTAGCTGAAGAACTGAGAGAAATAGGAAATGTTTTAATTACAACAACAACTAAAATGTATATTCCAGATGAAAGCAGATATGATAATATGATTATTTATAGTGATAGTTTAGATAATAAGATAGAAAATAATTTAAAAGAAGAAAAAAATAAAATAGATATATTGGCTAAGACAAAAGATAAATATAAAATACAAGGAATAGATGAAAAAATTCTAAAGGAATATGTATCAAAGTATGATTATATTCTTATTGAGGCAGATGGTGCAAAAGAAAAAATTATAAAAGAATGGAACTTAAATGAACCAGTAATTTTATCAATTTCTAATACAATAATAGGTGTCACAAATATAAAAGCATTGGGTGGGAAAATAAAAGATGTAGTACACAGGAAAGAAATTTATTGTGAGCGTGAGTTTGCTGATAAAGAAGATATATTTGATGTGGAAAAGATGAAAAAATATCTTTTGACAAATAAATTTTTTAAAGAAAAAGAAAATAATAATTTTTTGAAAAAAAAATATATTTATATAAATGGTATAGAAACTTTAAAAGAGTTTAATGATGCTTTACTTCTTTCTAAAGCTTTACAAGAGAGAGAAGAGGATAATGAAAAAATATTGATGGGCTCTCTTTTTAAAGATGAAATATATATGTACCAGAGAATAAGTGCAATTATAATGGCTAGCGGTTTTTCTAGACGACTGGGACAGGATAAACTACTTTTAGAATACAATGGAAAAACATTAATAGAAAATATGCTGAAAAAAATAGACAAAATATATTTTTATAGAAAAAAAATTGTGATACCAATCACTAAAAAAACATTAATAGAAAATATGATGAAAAATGACAGGTATAAAACAATAGAAGTCATAATAAATGAGAATCCAGAAAAAGGTCAAAGTAATTCTATAAAAGCTGGAATAACTGAGACTATAAATGAAAATAAAGTTTTATTAAAAGAGGTAGAAGGATATATGTTTTTTCCAAGTGATCAGCCTTTTTTAAAAATAGAAACAATTTTATTGATAATGAAACAATTTTTAATGAATAATAAAATTACATTACCACAAGTGGGAATAGAAGAATTTTCACCAGTGATTTTCCCACAAAAATATCGAGAACAATTGTTAGAAATAGTAGGAGATAAAGGTGGGAAAAGTATTATAAAAAAAGATGATTTTATAGATAAAATAAAGTTTAAAACTAGAGAAGAATTTGTAGATATAGATACAGAAAAAGAGTTGAAATACTTACAAAACTGAAAAAATAAAAGGTTGTGACATTATGAAAGATAAATATGGAAGAGAGATAGATTATTTAAGAATTTCATTGACTACATCTTGTAATTTAAGATGTATTTATTGTATGCCTGAATTATTGGAGAAAGAAAGCAATATATCTAATGAAAAATTACTTACTAAAGATGAAATTATTAAGATTACTGATATTTTTTCAAAAATAGGGATAAAAAAAATTCGCTTAACTGGAGGAGAGCCTCTTCTAAGAGAAGAAATTAATGAAATAATAGCAGGGATTAATAAAATAGAGGGTATAAAAGAAATCTGTTTGACAACTAATGGAATATTATTAGAGAAAAATATAGAAGAGCTAAAAAAAAATGGACTTACAAGAGTAAATATAAGTCTTGATACAGTTGATGAAGATGAATACTTTAAAATAACAAGAGGTGGAAATCTTAAAACAGTATTAAAAGGGATTGAAAAAGCAATAGAATTGGGGATAAAAGTAAAAATAAATACTGTTTTAATAGAGTCACCTAAAAATCAAAAAAATATACTAGATATAGTAAAATTAAGTCTTAATGAAAATATAGATGTTAGATTTATAGAACTTATGCCAATAGGAGTTGCTAAAAATTTTAAGAAAGTAAATGCTGAAAAAGTTATAGAGATCTTATCGAAAGAGTATGAACTTGAAAATTTAGAACATTTTGAAGGGACTAGTAGATACTACAAAATAAAAAATAGCACTGGAAGAATAGGCTTTATAAATCCTATTAGTCAGTGCTTTTGTGAAAGTTGTAATAGAGTTAGGATTACATCCCAGGGTGGACTTAAAAATTGTTTAAGCTCTAAAATGGAAGTTAATATAATAGAATTATTGAGAGAAAATATCTCTTTGGATGAAATAAGAGATATTATTGAAAAAAATATTTTTAATAGAAATGAAAAAAGTATTTTTGAAGAAAAAGAGCAGAGTGTACAAAAAAAAATGAATGAAATTGGTGGATAAAAAAATATTTTATAGTAAGAATGATTTACCTAGTAATGTAGGTAAGACAGCAAGAGTGGAAAAAATAATAATTATTTTTATTAAAGAAAGAATATCAGAAAGAAAACTAGAATTTTCTTCGGTATTCTTTTTTTTGAATATAAGTTTTTTTATAAATAGTAAAAATAAAATAAAAAAACTAGCTAAATAACAGTAAATATCTTTAATATCATATGTTCCAATAACAGTGCCATGTCCACCGTATTCTTTTTGAAAGCTTTCAAAATATATCATGAATATTGTTATTGAAGTGAATATGAAAAGATTGAAAAAATAACGACGTGATGAAAAATAAATACTTAATCCAAAGGAAAGTAACCATAAACCATCTGGAAGAGAATAGACCGTCCATGTAGGGAAAAGTCCACGATGAGTACTAGCATATTCTCTTAATAAAAGAATAGAAGGTTCAAGTCCTAAAAGTCTAAAAATATTAAAATAAAATAGAGATTTACTTCTAAAAACTAAGTATATTAAAAAACCGATAAAAATTGGTAATGATATTATAATTAATTTTATTAATTTTTTTTTCATAAATTTTCCTTCCTTCCGTAATTGGGACTAGCTTTAATTATTACCATCAATAAAAAGAACAACTCCCTCAGCAATTAGAGGAATAATTTCATTTGTAAATTTGACAGGTATTGCAGGACAACCTCGACTTCTTCCAAGAAACCCATGTTTCTTTATAAAAGACTCACTTACATAATCAGCACCATGTATTACAATAGATCTACTTTCAGCGTTGGAATTAATCCCCTTTTGTAAACCTCGAAGTCTCAATGAAAAACCATATTGACCTTGGTATGAAGATAAAGTTTTAAAAAATCCTAGTTGACTTTGATATGAGTGCTTGTTATTTGAAAAGACTAAGGTTCTATTTTTCCCACTATTTTTTCCATGTGAAACTAAAGTTTCGTATAAAATTTTTTGTTTATAAATATCTAAAACATAAAATCGTTTTTCTACAGAAGGTTTATTATAATCGATAATTACAATAATTCCTTCTTTTTTAACTTTAATTTGATTATATCCTATTAGAGCTTTTGTAAAAGTGTCATATGATATTTTATTAGTTAAATTCATATTTTGATATAGTTCTGACGATGTTAACGAAAATGAAAATGATGTTATTATAAAAAATAGAAAGCTTAGTAGTTTTTTATACATTTTTTATGTGATACAGTTATGAGAATTATATCACGCCCCCTTATATTTAAAAATTTTTTTAGTATTATCTATAAATAATAACAGATAAAAAAGAAAATTCCAACAAATATTTTATCTTTGCTGGAATTATATTTATAAAAAGGTGTGTTATAAATATAATGGACTTAAAACTTTATAAATTTAAACTACTTACCTTTATTACTAAAACATGTTATAATACGGTTAATAAAAGAGCAAAATTAAAAAAAGAAGTGCTCAAAAGTAGGAGGCAAGAGAATGATTAAAAAATATATTCTAAGTTTTATATTTTTAACTGGAACACTCTTTGCAAGTGAAAAAGAAAATATTAAACTTTTAGATGAAATATATGAAAAACAAAATTATGATATGGCAATAGAACAAGGAAAGAAAATATTGTTGAGATATCCTGAGTCAAAAAAAAGAAAAGAGATAGAAGAAAGAATAGCCAAAACATATTATCTAAAAAAAAATTATAAAGAAACAATAGAAATGTTACAAAAAATTGTTGAGAAATATCAACTGACAACTAAAGAAAGAGATGAATATTATTATTATATAGGAAAATCATATTTACTTATTGGAGATGAAAAAAATTCTGAAATTTATTTAAAAAAAATCCCTAAAATTAATTCATATTATGAGAGACTCGTATATGATAGAGGGGTTATATATTTGGGACGAGATGAATATGAGAAGGCGTTCAAATCATTTCAGATACTGACAAAAATAGGAAAAGAATTGAAAAATTCTGCTATTTTTAATATGGTTTTAACAGCATATAATGATGAAAATTATTCAATGGCCATTGAGGTGCTGAATAGATATGTAGTGTTAAAGGACAAAAATCGTGACGAAAGTGTAATTGCATATATTTATGGAACCTCATATTATAAAACAGATGATGAAAAAAATGCGATTAAATATTTAAGTAAACTAGCTGAAAAATATGACGACACTCCTTATGGTAAGAAAGCCATAATCACATTAATCGAAATCTATGCTAATAAAAAAGATTTTGAAATGGTAAGAAAGTATTCAGAGATGTTAGAGGGGACAGAGGAAGAAAAAGAAGCTTTTGCCACATTGGGAGATTATTATGTTTCAATAAAAAAATATAAAGAAGCAAAAGAAAATTATAAAAAAGCAGGATTAGAAAATAATTATAGAGCTATTTATGGCTATGGATACTCTTTTTATCAAGAAGGGAAATATGCAGAAGCTCTCCCATATTTTAAAAAATTAGAAAAATCAGTTTATTATAATCAAGCAATTTATTATAAATTTGCAATTTATTATAACCAAAGAAAATATTCACAAATTTTGAAAGAGAGAGGAGAAGCTAAGAAAATAGTTGTAACTCAGCAAGATAATGATAATATTAATATCTTGATTGCAAATTCTGCCTATGAAATGAAAAATTATTCGTTGGCTAAAGATTATTACTCTAGGCTTAGTTTACATACACCAAGTAAAGATAATTTTTTCCGTGTAATAACCATGAGTGGTAAGCTAAAAGAAATAAATGATGTTGAAGCACGATTTGAAGAATATAAAAGAAAATATCCTAAAGACACTAAGTATAAAAAGAGAATATATATAGCAGCAGGAGAAGCTTTTTATAATAATCAACGAAGTGATTTAGCTGAAAAAGCATATAAAGAATATTTGACTTCAGAACCAGATAAAGATATTGAGAACTACTTAACCGCTCTTTTAATAAATGAAAAAAAATATGGTGAAGCTAGTAAAATGCTTGAAAATCAAGAGCCCACCATGGAAAATTTTTATTTAAAAGCGGTTGCAGCTACAGGTATTGGAGAATATGTCGTAGCAGAAGAATTATATAATAAAATTTTAAATATGATAAATAATGATCCAACCAATGAACTTTACTTGAAGGTGAAGTTAAATAGGATAAATAATAGCTTCTTAGAAGGTAAATATCAAAAAACTATAGAATTTGGAGAAGAGTATCTTAAAATTTCCAATAGCCCTAACAAGGAAGATGTAATTGAAAAAATAGGGTTGAGCTATTTTAGAATGGATAAAATGGACAAAAGTCGTGAATACTTTTCTAAGCTTTTGGAGATAGAGACTAAAAAAATAGAAACAAAATTCCAAATAGGAGAAACCTATATTTTTGAAAAAGATTATAATGGTGCAAAGAAAATATATCAAGAAGCATATGATGAAACAACAAATGAAAAGCAAAAAGAAATAGCTTTATATTCTCTAGCTAAAGTTGCAGGGTTAAGCAATAAAATTGGAGAATTGAATAAAATTAGTAAAAGGTTTTTAAAAGAGTATCCAGAAAGTGAGTATAAAGAGAATATGATTTCAATATATTCAAATGCAGGAGAAAAAATCAAGAGTAAAAATGAAATTATAACAACTTATAAAACAATTTATGAAAATAGTAGCGAAGAGCATGTTAAGCAAAATGCTATAGAAAAATTAGCACAAGCTAGTTTTGAGAAAAAGCAATATAATACAAGTATAAAATATTCAAATCAATTATTAGACAAGTCTAAAAAATCATTGTTACTTGCTCAAAATTATGAAAAATTAAATAAATTAGATTTAGCAAGTAAAGAGTATTTGAAGTTGTTGAATAATGCTAAATATAAGGAATATGGAACGATTAACTTAGCTAAATACTATAATTTTAAAAAAGATTATAAAAAATCAAAAAAATATTACAATGATATTTTAAAAATGAAAAGTACATATAAGGATTTAGCAATGTTCCAATTAGGAGCTATTAATGAGGTTGAACAAAAAAATAAAGAGGCGATAAAAAATTATACAAATATTTTTAAAAAGTATCCCAATAGTTCGTATGCAGAGGAAGCTAAGTTAAAGGCAGCAACTTTAAATGAAAATGTTGACTTAAATACATCGGCAAAATTATACAATGAAATAGCTAAAAAAACTAAAAATAAAGAGTATAAAATTTTTGCTTATGAAAAATTAATATTTATAAATTTAAAATCAAAACAAACTGAGACGGCTAAAAAATATTATGAGAATTTAAAAAAATCAGATAATAATACAGCTAAAAAATATGAAGGATATTTCTAAAAATTAGTAAAGGAGAATAAAATGAAAAAAAAATGTTTATTATTTTTAGTGTTTTCAAGTTTACTTTTTTCAGCTGAAAATTCACCCGTAATTGGACAGGAAGTGCAAGGAGTAAATTTACAACAATTGGAATATAAAAAGATTTCAAATACTAATGAAAATTTAAAAAATCAAAAAATAGAATCAACTAATATGGAAATAGTTAGTGATACTTTGAAAAGACAGAAACAGAGAATAAAGATAGTTCAGACAGATTCTCTTTCTTTAAAAGAAGAACTTAAAGAAGGGAAAAATAAGAAGTTTTTAGGTATTTTTTAATAAAATAAGAGAAAAGGAGGGTATGGTATATAAGGTATACTATACAAATAAAAAATGGAATGGTTAGTTAAAGGTGGAGCGTTAATGTATTGTATTCTAATTATGTCAATAGTTGGATTAGGTGTAGTTATAGAAAGATTTTTATATTTTAAAATAAATGAAAAAGGTGATTATTCTAAAATTAGAGCTGAAATAAAACAAAAAATTGAAGCTAAAGAAATAAAAGCTGCAATAATTGCTTTAAATGAAAATAAATCAGCTGCATCAAGAGTAGCAAAAGATGTTCTTGCTTATGCATATATAAATAATATAGTAGATGTAAACTTACTAGAAGAAAAAGCAAGGGAGTCTGGATTGGGACAAATTCCTAATTTAGAGAGAAATATGTGGGTTTTAGCAATTGTTGCCCATGCAACACCTTTATTAGGACTTTTAGGAACTGTTACAGGAATGATACAAGCCTTTAAGGCAGTAGCGCTTCACGGTACTGGAGATCCTGCAGTTTTAGCAAATGGAATTTCACAAGCTCTATATACAACAGCAGGTGGACTTATAGTTGCCATACCAGCATTAATTTTTTATAATTATTTTAATCAAAAAAGCGATTCTTCAGTAAATTTAATGGAGAAAACTAGTACAGAACTTATTAATTTATATAGAAAATAGGAGTAAAATATGAAACTAAATAGAATAAAAAAGAAAAGAGGTCCTTTAATTTTAGAAATGACTCCTCTTGTAGATATCGTGTTTTTACTTCTCATTTTTTTCTTAGTTGCAACAACTTTTGAAGATAGTAAAACTGGAATAAAAATAGAACTTCCAACTTCTACAATAATGGAACTTCAAGAAGTTAAAGAGATTCAAGTTTTGATAACAAAGAATAAAGAAATTATATTAAATTATAGAGACAATGGACAAATGGTAGAAAAAAAAGTAACAAAAAACAATTTGAAAAAAATATTGAGTGAAAAACTTTCTAAAAGTAAGGAAAAAAACGTTATGATAAGTGGAGATAAAAATGTAGATTATGGAAACATAGTTAAAATCATGACGATTGTAAAGGAAGCTGGTGCAACATCTTTGGATATAGATACAACATTAGGTCAATAGGGAGGGGAAAATGAAAAGAGTGGATATTTTTGCTTTCTCTCTCTCTTTACTGATTAACATATTATTATTACTAATAATTTCAAATTTTAGTAATCAAGAGGTTGTAGGAAAGATTAAAGTTGGTCTAGTAACAATGGAGAATAAAAAAAATAATAGTAAATCAATTGAAAATAAACAAACTGAACCCTTGGTAGAAAAGAAAGAAGAAAAGATAGAAAAGAAAGAAGAGAGAGTCAAAGAAGTTAATAAAAAGAAAGTTTTAAATTTAGATGCAATAGAAATTACTGCACCTAAACTAGATGTTTTAAATAAGAAAAAGATTAAGGCGCCTAAAAGAACTGAACAAGTTTTTAATGAAACTTTTAAAAGTAATGAAGTAAATTTAGAAAAAGCTGAAGGTGCATCTCAAGGATATAAATTAGGGGCTGTGGATGGAGATATAGTAGCAACTTGGGATCCAAAGAATAAAGAACCAAAATATCCTGAAAGTGCACAATTAAGAGGGTTAAATGGAACTGTAACCTTGAGGTTGAATATTGATGAGTATGGAAATATTAAAAAAATAGATTTTCAAAAAGGAAGTGGAGTTCCAGAAATTAATCTTTCTATTGAGAAAGTTGCTAGAACATGGAAGATTTATTTGAAGAAAAATTCCACAGTTGTGAGAGGAGAAGTAATTCTTGAATATAATTTTAAATTAACTGCAAGTAATTAAGGAAAAATATAATTAAGTAGAAAAAATGGGAGAATAAATATGAAATTTTTAGGATTTAAGTTAGAAGAAAGTTTAAAGAAAGAACTTGAAAAAAATTTGGAATATGACTTACATTTTTCTGATAATGTTCCAAATTTTCTTGAGAAACTTAAAGGTAAAAAGTTCGATATCATTTTAATGGAAGAGTTTAATCTTCAAGAGGAAGCTTTAATTAATTTGATAAAAAAAGCAGTGGAATATCAAAAGAAATGTATCATAATCATTATTGGTGAAAGGTCAAACCTTAATGTTGTTGCTGGGAGTTTGAAAGCCGGAGCATATGATTATATTTTAAAGCCTATTTCATCAAAAGATTTGATAAGTAATATTGAAAAATCTGTTAAGGATCAGAGTTTAATGGCAGAAAGAGTTAATAGAACCAAAAATAAAGGTGATAAACTCATTGGTCAAAGTAGAGAGATTGTTGAACTATATAAACAAATAGGAAAGGTGGCTAAAAATATGTTGCCAGTTCTAGTTGTTGGAGAAAAAGGAACTGGGAAAACTAGTGTAGCAACAGCTATACATGAATTTAGTAATAATAGCAATAATCCTTTTATGACAATAGATTGTTTGTCGTTAGGAAATGAGCTAATTGAAAGAAAATTATTTGGATATGAGAGAGGTGCTTTTAAAGGAGCTATTTTATCTCAAATAGGAGATTTAAAAAAAATTGATGGTGGAACATTACATATAGGAAGTATAGAAGCCTTAGGTCTTGATATGCAATCTAAAATTTTATATTTTGTTCAAACAGGAGAATATTTTCCCATGGGGAGTGCTACTGCCGTTAAAAGTGATGTAAGAATAATAGCTTCAACAAGTGAAAATTTAGATACACAAATTATAGGGAAACTATTTATAAGTGAATTATATTCACGGTTAAGGGTATTAGAGATTATAATTCCACCTCTTCGAGAAAGGAAAAATGATATTCCATTAATAATAGATCACTATATCAAACAGTGTAATCAAGATTTAAATGCTAATGTAAAAGGTGTGAGTAAACCAGCATTAAAAAGAATTTTACGGTATGATTGGCCTGGGAATGTATATGAACTTAAAAATGCAGTTAAAACAGCAGTGGCAGTTTCTAGAAATTCCAGTATTTTACTAGAAGACTTACCAAATGATGTTCAAGGAAGTGGAATAATAAAAACTTCTTCTGATTCTCAAATTATTAACTTAAAAGAATGGATTAGAAATGAAATGGAAATTTTGAAAAAAAGAAATAACCGAGATTATTATGAGCAAATTATAGCAAAAATTGAGAAAGAATTAATTACACAAATATTAGAAAGAACAAACGGTAAAAAAAGTGAAAGTGCTGAAATATTAGGAATTACAAGAAATACTTTAAGGACAAAAATGAATAATTATAATTTGAAATAGGTAAGATAGGGAGAAAAATGCATATAGCACTGTATAGGAAATATAGACCTAAAGATTTTGAAGAAGTTGCAGGAGAACAAGATATTGTAAAAACAATAAAAGCTTCACTAAGCATGAATAAAATGTCTCACGCCTATCTTTTTTCAGGTCCAAGAGGATTAGGAAAGACAACTATTGCAAGATTAATAGCCAAAGGGACAAATTGTTTAAAAAATGGAGTGACAGACACCCCGTGTAATGAGTGTGAGAATTGTCTTGCTATTACAGAGGGAAATTTCATGGATATGATAGAGATAGATGCAGCTTCCAATCGTGGAATAGATGAAATAAGAAATTTAAAAGATAAAATTAATTATAAGCCTTCTAAGGGAAGAAAGAAAGTGTATATAATAGATGAGGTTCATATGTTAACAAAAGAAGCTTTTAATGCTCTTTTAAAAACATTGGAAGAGCCTCCGGAACATGTTATTTTTATATTGGCAACAACAGAGCCTGAAAAAATAATTCCAACTATTATATCAAGATGTCAAAGATATGACTTTAGAACTTTTTCTTTAAATGATATGGTTGCAAGACTCCGATATATTTCAAAGGAAGAGAAAATACAAATATCTGACAAAGGATTAGAAATGATTTTTGAATCTTCTGGTGGAAGTATGAGAGATGGAATATCTATTTTAGAAAGAATTTCAATCAATTACTTAAACGAGGAAATAGACGAAGAAAAAGTGGGATTTGTTCTTGGAATTACACCAACAAAGAGATTAGAAAAATTTTTAAGTCTTATTAGAGAATCTAAAAAAGAAGATTTGATTCAGGAACTAAATAAAATATATCAAGATGGTTTAGATATAGAGCTTTTCTTTAAAGACTTAGGAAAAGCTTGTAAAGACCTTATGATAAAAGAAAAGAATTTTATAGAAGAGGGAATAAAAATAATTGGTTCAATTTATGAAACATTATCAAAATTTAAATTTGAAGAAGATAAAAGATTGGTAGGGTATGTTCTAATTAATGATTTATATAGAAATAATTTTCAAAAGGTAGAGGTTATAACCCAAAAGAGCGAAGCAATACAAGAAAGAAGTGAAGAACCTAAAGATATAATAAAATATGATATAGGAAAAGAGATAACATTAGAAGAAGTAAAAAAAGTTTGGGATAATGCACTAAAACTGGTAAAGAAAGAAAAAATATCATTAATGTCTTTCTTGATAAGTGGATACCCTAAAAAGGTTGAGAAAAATGTTATAGAAATAATCTTTGATAATGAAAATAGTTTTCAACAAGAGCAAATGACTAAAAAAGACAATAGTGAAATATTGAAAAACGCTTTAGAAAAAATGTTGGAAACAAAAGTGACCTTAAAATTTGTTCTTAAAAACAAGGTGAAAAAAGAAAATAAAAATGATAATGATGATTTATCAGAACAAATTATGAGTTTTTTTGGTGGGAAATAGAAAAAATTAGTTTTAAAGAAAATATGGAGGTTTAAGGAATGAAATTTAAATTTGATTATGGATTTACTATTTTTATCTTATTTATAGCTACTCTATATGTTCCTCCAATTGGACTATTTCTTCCAATAATAAAAATAAAAACCATGTCAAAAGTTCCGTTAAATAAAGTAGTAATAGCTAATATTATGATAATAGTATTAATACTAATTTTTCAGTATAGTTTTTTAATACTTTATTTACCATTTTTGATAGTGGAACTTTTATACTTTTTCTTAAAAAGTAGGTTTTTAAATTTAGGGGTTGTGGATAAAATAAATATTTCAAGTATAGTTTCATCAACAATTTTATTTGGAATATTATTAGTGGTAATAAAACAAAGTGGAGTAAATTTTGAAAGTATGAAAGAAATTTATCTAACTAAGACGACTGTAAAAATTGAAGAGATAGAAATGGTTTTTAATATTTTAAAAGATAATGGATATTTATTATCTTTTATTTATATTTATATAATGAATGCTATACTTTATTTGAAAATGGAAAGTAAAAGCATTAAAAGTTGGAAGTTAAGCTATTTATGGATATTACCTTACTTAATAATGTTTTTCATGAAAAAAATGGGGATATTAGATGGATATATAGTGGGAAATATTATGAATATATCTAAAGTTATATTTATATTTTTTGGAATGATATGTATTTATAAAAATGTGAACAAAAAAATAGAAAATACGATATTATCAAGATTAGTTGTGATAATAGGGGGACTACTATTTAGTACAGCATTTTTTATTTATGGAGTTATAAAAACGTTAAAAAATGAAGAAAATAAATAAAAATAAATAAAAAAAACAGGGAGGAAAAAATGTCTAAATTACAAATGATTTTAAAGGAAGATGTAGCAGGTCAAGGAAGAAAAGGGGAAATAGTAAATGTTTCAGAGGGGTATGCAAGAAATTTTCTTTTAAAAGGAAACAAAGCGATAGTAGCAACTCCTGAGGAATTGAAAAAAATAGAAAATCAAAAGAAGAAAGCTAAAAAATATGCTGAAGAAGAGAAAGAAAAGTGTTTAGAATTGAAAAAAATGCTAGAAAGTAAAGAAATTGTAATTGCTGTGAAAGTTGGAGAAAATGGTAAAATGTTTGGAGCAATAACAAATAAAGAGCTATCAGTAGATATTAAAGAAGTTTTTGGAGTAGAAATCGATAAGAAAAAAATAGAATGTAATATAAAAACAGTTGGTGAAAATATAGCCACTATAAAATTACATACAGAAGTAAAAGCAGAAATAAAAGTAGTGATTAAGGCTAAATAAAAAATTATAGTGTCGAATCAATAGGAGGATATGATATAAAATATCATATATAATTAAAATGAATGATATTGAAAATCTAAGAAAAATACCAAGCAGTATGGAATCAGAAAAAGCAGTTTTAGGTGGAGTGTTTTTAAAGCCTGAAGTTTTTAGTGATGTTGTAGAGATTTTACGACCAGAATATTTTTATAGAAATGCATATAAAACAATATTTGAATCAATGCTAGAACTATATGGAAAAAGTGAAGTTATTGATCCAATACTGATTATGGAATCTTTGAAAAAAAATGGAAAATTTGATGAAGTTGGAGGAGAAAAAATTCTTTTTGAAATAATAGAGGATACTCCAACAGCTGCGAATATATTAAATTATGCAAATATTGTAAAAGAAAAATCTATTTTACGAAAGCTGGGAGAAGTTGGAACAAAAATCGTTGAATTAGCATATGAAGGATATGAAGATGTAGATACAATACTTGATAAAGCTGAAGGTTTGATTTTTAAAATTGCTGAGACTAAAACATCAAAAGATATTTTAGATATTAAAGATATAATTGAATTGGAATTTGAAAGACTACAAAAAGCTTCAGAAAATAAAGGTGAAACAACAGGAATTTCTTCAGGATTTAAAAATTATGATGCAATGACAAATGGGTTTCATCCTTCTGATTTAATTATATTAGCAGCTAGACCAGCAATGGGAAAAACAGCCCTTGCTCTAAATTTAGCTTTGAATGCTGCGGTAACTTCTAAAAAAGGTGTTCTAATTTTCAGTTTAGAGATGGGAACCTCTCAATTATTACAAAGACTTTTAGCTGTTGAATCAGGAGTACCACTTCAAAAAGTTAGAAACGGTTTCTTACAAGAGGAAGAATGGGGAAAGTTAGGAATTGCATCAGGTAGACTAGCAGGTGCAAATATTAGTATTGCTGATACACCTAATGTAAATGTTCTTGAAATCCGTGCAATTGCAAGAAGACTAAAAGCTGCGAATAAGCTTGATATGATTGTAATTGACTATTTACAACTTATAAATGGAAGTGGAAAATCTGATAATAGACAACAAGAAATATCTGATATTTCACGATCACTAAAAGGAATAGCAAGAGAGTTAGATATTCCAGTAATTGCATTGTCACAGCTATCAAGAGCACCAGAACTTAGAGCTGATAGAAGACCAATGCTTTCAGACCTTAGAGAATCAGGAGCTATTGAGCAGGATGCAGATATAGTGCTGTTTTTATATAGAGATGATTATTATAATGAAGATAGTCCAGATAAGGGTATAACTGAAGTAATTATAGGTAAACATAGAAATGGACCTGTTGGAATGGCACAGTTGCGATTCTTCCATGAGTTGACTAAATTTGCAGATTATACGGATAGAGTTAACTAATTTAACATAAAATATTGGATATAAAAAGGAAAAACAGTGAATAAAATAGAGTTGGTTGCACCAGCAGGAAATATAGAAAAATTAAAAGTTGTAATGGAGCTTGGAGCAGATATAGTACATATCGGTGGAAAAATAGTAAATATGAAGTTTGGAACAGAAAATTTTTCAGATGAAGATTTATTAGAAAGTGTTCATTATGTTCATAGTCTTGGTAAAAAAATATATGTATCTTTAAATGCTGTACCTCATAATGATGAAATAGAAATATTACCAGAATATATAGGTTTTTTAGAAAAATCACAGGTTGATGGTGTTATTGTTTCAGATTTAGGAGTATTTCAATGTGTGAAAGAGTTTTCTGAATTACTAATAACAGTAGAAACACATAGTAGTAATACAAATTGGTACTCTGTAAAAATGTGGAGAGATTTGGGAGCAGATACAATAGTTATACATAGAGATGTTACTTTGGAAAATATGAATGAAATTAGACAAAAAGTGCCTAACATAAAATTGGAAGTGGCAATACATGGACCTATTAATATGGCAATTTCTGGTAGACCATTGATTAGTAACTATATTACAGCTAAGAATCTAAAAGAAGATGCAAAACGAGATGACTTTACTATTACTGAAGAAACAAGACCAGGAGAATATATGCCTATATTTCAGGATAAATATGGTACTTCAATATTTTCAGGAAGAGATATTTGTGGGATAAGTAGCTTGTTTAATCTTTTAGAAGTAGGAATAGATAAAATAAAAATTCAAGGTGGAATGAAAGATATAAATTATTTGAAAATAGTAACAAAAGTATATAGAGAAGCTTTAGATGAGTATCAAAATAATGAAAATCCTAAAATTGATCCCTCTTGGCTAGAAAGGTTGAAAGAAATATCTGAAAAACCTTTTATTGATATATTTTAAAAAATTTATTATTTTATTATAATTAAACTTAATAACTTAAGTAATAAGGAGATAGTAAATGCTAAAGAAAGTAGAACTTTTAGCACCAGCAGGAAATGTAGAAAAATTAGAAATGGCATTTCATTATGGTGCTGATGCAGTATTTTTAGGTGGAGATATGTTTAGCCTACGTGCTGGAAGTCATAATTTTAATAATGAACAACTGGAAAAATCAGTGAAATATGCACATGAATTAGGAAAAAAAGTATATGTAGCTTTAAATATTATTCCGCATAATAATGAATTTGAATTATTACCAGATTATGTCAAGTTTTTGGACAAAATAAGAGTTGATGGAGTCATTGTGGCAGATTTAGGGGTATTTCAAATTGTAAAAGAGAATAGTAATTTGAAAATAAGCATAAGTACTCAATCTAGTAATACAAATTGGCGTTCTGTAAAAATGTGGAAAAGTATGGGGGCAAGTCGGGTTGTATTGGCTAGGGAAGTCTCACTTGAAAATATAATTAAAATAAAAGAAAAAGTTCCAGATATAGAAATTGAAGTTTTTATACATGGAGCCATGTGTATGGCAATTTCTGGAAGATGTCTTTTAAGTAATCAAATGATATCTCGTGATGCAAATAGAGGAGATTGTGCTCAATCTTGTAGATGGAACTATTCTTTAAATATTGAAAAAAATGAAGAAAAAGAAAAATCATTTTTATTTAATTCGAAAGATTTATGTACAATTAATATTATTGATAAAATTTTAAAAATAGGTATTGATTCAGTAAAAATTGAAGGACGAATGAAAGGGATATATTATGTAGCCAATGTAGTGAAAGTATATCGTGATGCAATTGACTCTTATGATACAGGGGCTTATAAATTTAATCCTCAATGGATAAAAGAATTAGAATCTACTTCTCATAGATCATACTCAACAGGATTTTTAGAAAATATTCCAGGTCCAGAAGGGATGAACTATGTTGATAGAAATTCATATAGTCAAACCCATCAGTTGGTTGCTAAAGTAATAGAAAAATTAGAAGATAATCACTATATATTAGAAGTGAGAAATAGAATATTAACTGGAGAAAAATTAGAAGTTATAAACCCTACTTTTGGAATAAAAGAGATAGTATTACCTAAGTTGACTCTTGTTAATAAAGGAATTGAATCAGAAGTAGAATTTGCTAATCCAAATTCTATTGTAAAAATCTATATTGATGCTAATCTTGAAAAATTTGATATGATAAGAAAAATATATTAAAAAAAAGAAAATACTATAGAAAATATATTGACATTATATATTTGATGTAGTATATTTAACTAGAGGTGCTTTTAAAATGAAAAACCGTAGAATAAAGGTCATTGTTGGGCATTATGGAAGTGGAAAAACTGAATTTGCACTGAGCTATTGCTTAGAGTTAAAAAAGACATATGAAAAAGTAGCAATAGTTGATTTAGACGTTGTTAATCCATACTTTAGGAGTAGAGAATGGAGCGATTTACTTACTCAAAAAAATATTGAACTATTAGGATTTATAATTAAAGAGGAAGGAATGGATTTACCTGCAGTTTCTGGAAATTTAATGAAACCTATTAATGACCCCTCTTATCAGTGTGTTATAGATTTGGGTGGAAATGGTGGAGGTGCTAGAGCATTTAGCAGTTTTAGAAATAGGATAGATCCAGAACAATGTGAGGTGTTATTGGTATTAAATGCCAATAGACCAGAAACTTCAGACTTAAAAGGAGCTATAAACGTTATTGAAGAGATAGAAAATACTCTGGATCTTAAGATAACAGGAATAGTTAATAACACTCATCTTATTTGGGAAACAACAAAAGAAGATGTTTTATGTGGTGATAAATTAGCAAAAGAAGTTTCAATAAAAACAGGAATACCGATAAGATATACTGTTGCTAAAAGAGAGATATTAGAGGAAGTTTTTCAAGAGGTATCAGGGGATTTATTCCCTTTAGATATAATTAAAAGAAAAAATTGGTTATAAAATTGGGAGGAAGAATGGCTAAGGGAAAAGTTACATTTGATGAAGAAAGATGTAAAGGCTGTGGTT
The DNA here is from genome assembly GCA_947038515.1 of uncultured Fusobacteriaceae bacterium. Taxonomy (GTDB): domain Bacteria; phylum Fusobacteriota; class Fusobacteriia; order Fusobacteriales; family Fusobacteriaceae; genus JAGNZR01. Next base: position 50,198 of record CAMQWJ010000008.1, on the reverse strand, counting down.
TATGTGTTGCTGCTTGTCCGATGAAAATAATAAGTTTAGATATTAGTAGAATTAATAACAAAGGGTATAATCCTTCTAGGGTTATGGACATGGATAAATGTATTGGTTGTGGAAATTGTGGAATTATGTGTCCCGATTATGTTATAACTGTAGAGAAAGGAAATTAGGAGGATTACTAAATGGCTAAGGTTTTAATGAAAGGTAACGAAGCTATAGGGAAAGCAGCAATAGTAGCAGGTTGTAGAGGCTTTTTTGGATATCCTATAACACCACAAAATGAGATACCAGAATATATGTCTCATGCTCTTCCTGAAGTTGGTGGAGCTTTTGTACAAGCTGAATCAGAAGTTGCAGCAATAAATATGATTTATGGTGCAGCAGGAACAGGAACTAGATGTTTAACTTCATCGTCGTCTCCAGGAATTGCATTAAAGCAGGAAGGAATAACTTACTTAGCAGGAGCAGAGCTTCCAGCAGTAATAGTAAATATGATGAGAGGTGGACCTGGTCTTGGAGGAATTCAACCAGCTCAATCAGATTATAATATGTGCGTAAAAGGTGGAGGAAATGGTGATTATAGAGTCCTTACTTTGGCACCAGCCTCAGTTCAAGAAGCAGTGGATATAACTATGGATTCTTTTGATCTTGCAGATAAATATAGAACTCCTGTAATGATACTTTCAGATGGTATTATTGGTCAAATGATGGAGCCAGTGGATTTTGATAAAAAAAATAAAATAGAAATTCCTGAAAAAAAATGGGCTACTGTCGGTACAAATAATTTAAGAGAACCAAATATAATAAATTCTTTATATTTAGCAGCTGAAGATTTAGAAGTACATAATATTAACTTATTTAAAAAATATGATAAAATTATAGCTAATGAGCAAAAATCAGAATCATATAAAATAGAAGATGCAGAACTTGTTCTTGTGGCTTATGGTACAACTTCAAGAATTTGTAGAAATGTTGTAGATAGTCTTAGAGAACTAGGATGTAAAGTAGGAATGTTCCGTCCTATAACACTATGGCCTTTTCCAAAAGTGGCTTTAAACACTATAAAAGAAGGAACAAAATTACTTGTTGTTGAGATGAGCATGGGACAAATGGTAGAGGATATTAAATTATACTCTGAATGTAAATATCCAGTTTCTTTCTATGGAAGAACTGGTGGTATAATTCCAACACCTGATGAAATTTTAAAGAAATCTAAAGAAATTTTAGGAGGGAAATAATGGAAACAGTTTTTAAAAAAACTACAGGTTTAACAGAGAAAGAGACTCATTATTGTCCAGGTTGTACTCATGGAATAATTCATAGACTAGTTGGAGAAGTATTAGAGGAATTAGAAATAACAGGAAAAACAATTGGAATAGTGCCAGTTGGATGTGCTGTTCTTGCATATAATTATTTTAATTGTGATGTACAACAAGCTTCTCATGGACGGGCACCAGCAGTGGCTACAGGTGTAAAGCGAGTTCTTCCTGATAAAGTAGTATTTACTTATCAAGGTGATGGAGATTTAGCTTCTATTGGAACTGCAGAAATAGTTCATGCAGCAGCACGTGGAGAAAAAATAACAACAATATTTGTAAATAATTGTATCTATGGAATGACTGGTGGTCAAATGGCCCCAACAACACTTCTAGGACAAAAATCTACAACAACTCAAGCAGGTAGAAAATTGGAAATATCAGGAAGTCCAATTCGTATGTCTGAGATGCTTGCAACACTTGATGGTGCAAAATTTGTAGAAAGAGTTTCAGTTCATAATCCAGCAGCAGTTAGAAAAGCAAAAACAATTATAAAAAAAGCTTTTGAAAATCAAATAAATGGAACAGGGTTCTCAATAGTAGAAGTTTTATCTACTTGTCCTACAAATTGGGGTATTCCACCTCTAGAATCTTTAGAGTGGTTGGAAAAAAACATGATACCACACTATCCTCTTGGAAACATGAAGGGAGGTAAGTAAGATGACAAATAAAATTATATGTGCAGGTTTTGGTGGTCAAGGTTTAATGAGTCTTGGGATGCTACTTACATATGCAGGAATGTTAGAAAATAAAGAAGTTTCTTGGTGTCCATCTTATGGTGCAGAAATGCGTGGTGGAACAGCAAATTGTTCAGTTGTTATATCAGATGTACAAGTAGGATCACCAGTAATAAGTAATGATGCTACAGTTGTAGTAGCTATGAACTTACCTTCATTACTAAAGTTTGAAGATTCTTTACTACCAGGGGCTAAAATTTTTATAAATAGCTCATTAATTGAAAGAAAAACTTCAAGAACTGATATTGATGCATATTATATCCCAGCTAATGATATTGCTGGAGAATTAGGGAATTTAAAAATTGCAAATATGGTTATGTTAGGTGCTTTATTAAAAGTGTTACCGATTGTGAAAACAGAGTCTATTTTGCTTGCTTTTCCAAAAGTTTTTGGTGAAAACAAAGCAAAATTTGTACCTATGAATAAAGAAGCAATTGAGAAAGGTGCTAATAGTATTAAGTAAATGAATCTTAATATTAATTAATTAAGCAACAATAAAATAAAATATATGGAGGAAATTAAATGACAAAAAAAGAATTTGTAGACAAGTATGCAGCAAAAATTGGAGATATTACTAAAAAAGATGCAGAGAGATTTTTAGGAGCTTTCTTAGAAACTGTTGAAGAGTCATTAGTAGCAGGAGAGCCTGTAGCATTTGTTGGATGGGGAAAATGGGAAGTTATAAAAAGAGAAGCAAGAGAAGTTAGAAATCCACAAACAGGAGATAAAATGAAAGTTGCTGCTAAAAAAGTAGTAAAGTTCAGAGTAGGAAAAAATCTTTCTGAAAAAATCGCATGTGTAACTAAAGGTAAGTGTAAAAAAAAGTAGTTTAAATTTAATAATAAAAAAGAAGATTCAGTTTCCTAGTTAAGGAAATTGGATCTTCTTTTTTGGCTCTTTATCAAATGATGTTGGTTAAATAAATAAAATATATGATTAAAAGTAGAGGAATGTTATAGTGGATTAGGCTATAGACTACCATTTTTCCCTCATAAGATACATATATCAAAATCTATATCTGAATTGATATTGTCAAAAACACCATTAGAATACCAATAAGTATAAATAATAAATATTCTTTGAAAAAATTTTTTTATTTTTACATTTAAATCTATTTTTTAAAATAATTTAATTTTAGTAAAAAATTCACGAATATTTTCTGTAAATATTGTTATATCTTTTTCATTTTTTTTATAAAAAGATAGATATAAAATAACTTTTTCTTTATCTATTGAATATCCAATTCCAATACCATCTTGAATCACAGGTGCAAAGGTAAAGGCATTAATATAATTAAAAGTATTTCCTAATGTTGAAGTGGATATTTGATCATTTGATAATTTTAAAAACCCTAGGTCAGAAAAAAAATCAGAGGATTCTTTTTCTATTAGTTTAAGTCCCATTAAATGCCTCATAACTCCATGAGCAGTTTTAGTTAATTTTATTCTTTTTTTATGTTCAATATTCACTAAAATTAGATCTTCCATGGTTGCATTATTTAATAATAATTTTTTTACAAATAAAATAGATTCTTTAGAAACTGGTCTAAGACACTCTGTACGTCCTTCATAAAAATTAGAAAGATTTACAGATTCGTAGATTGAATCAATTTTATTGTAAGTTTTATAATATCCATATTGGAAACTAGTTTGAATGATTGTATCTAAGCTAATTTTATTGTTAATAAAATTTTCAAGATTAAGTTCTCTAATTTCAAAATATGAATGCTCAAACTTTTGCTTATCAAGAATATAGTTATTGTAGATTAGTTTAAATTCTTTTTTAAGAAGAGAACTATAATTCCATTTATAAGTTATAAAATTAGAATTATCGACTACTTTAAATGAAGAGTTAAAATTTTCAATTCCTTTTATAATATAATCAATAAGATACATATTTGTAAAACCATCAATATAAGTATGTTCATAATTTATACAAAGAGTATTTTCTTTAAAAATTGAAAATGACCAAGGTTTATAAATCCAAACATTTTTAGCATTTGTATATAAAATATTTTGTATTGAGTCATTATAGTTTTCTGTTTCTTTCTCATCATAAAGTGAGAGATTAAATATTGTTTTATTTAGAGATTCGAGATTCGAAATATTATTTTTATCCAAAGATAATATTTCAATTAATTCTGTTGCTTTGTTTCCACCAGCGAATGGTATAACGGAAAAAGTGGGCTGCAATTCTGGTGTTGAAATTTTTTTGATCTCTCTTATGTTAGCAATAATTTTAGAAAGTTCTATGATATTTTGATTTTCGTCAAAGATTCTAATTGTATAAAAATTATTTTTATAAAAAATACCAACACTATGAACCTCTTCAAATGGTTTATAAATTCTAAAATCATCAAAATCTTTTCCGGGAATTCTAGAAGAACCAAAAACTCCTTTAACTTGTTTCATACATATAGTATTTCCTTTTTCAACAATTGGAGTTAGAGTTTCAAGCGCAATTTCTTTATAAAGTTCTGCTACTTTAAAAATGAGAATTCCTGAATATTGTTCTTGAGTATAAGAGTCTGAATTAGTTAATTTTTTAAATTTCATTCCAAAATTTCCTGAATATACAATAGGTTCTCTCACAGATAGATAAGCATATTTATGCCAATTATCAATAAGCCAACTTTTTTTTCCAATACTCTCTTTAAATTTTAATAATTTTTCTTGTCTTTTTTTTCCATCATTTTCAAAAAAATGGTTACTAATTTTTTTTGTATTTTTAAATTCTTCTTCAGATAAAAAAGGTTCACACCATTTAAGAAAAGTATTTTGTGTTTCTTCAAGAGAAGGAATAGGTAAGTCTGGAACGAGTTCTTGATTTAAATATAATATTTTTTTATTCATTTTAATCATCCTCAAAAATTAGTTTTATTATCCAAACTAAAAAACAAAGGCTAGATACTATACAAATTGTTTCAACAATATTATATATTATTGGTTGATTTAAATATATTCCTTGAGAATTGATAATTGTTTTTAACATAATCTACTCATCTCCTTTATTTTTAAAATCTTTCCGCAGTTGTTTTAGTAGTCCGGCTACACAAAGTAAAAGGAAAAACATACCAGGAAATCCAGAGAATGTTCCTAAAGCTTTTATTCCTTCAATTTTTCCACTAACAAGAGCGGCGAAGCCTATACAAGGCATAATAATTGCCCAAATGAGAGTGTTTTTTTTAGTGATTGTTATACCGTCTTTACTTGTCATCATTCCTAAAGAAATAGCTCCACTAACTGCAGTAGTTATTACAAAGGCTGTAAATAATATAACTACAACAATTTTGGTAAAACCTGAAAATGGCATTAAATCAAGTAATTGATATACTGTTCCTTCATATTGTGGTGAACTGGCAACTTTCATAATAGTTCCACTACCATTAATAGTATCAAGCAGAGCGTATCCACTAAATACAGAAAACCACACTAATAAAAATCCAGATGGGACTAGAGTAGAAGCGAGTAAAAACTCTTTTATTGTTCTCCCTTTGGAAATTTTTGCCAAAAAAGTACCAACAAATGGTGTCCATGTAATCCAATATACCCAATAAAATATAGCATACCATACCATCCATTTTCTATCTTCATAAATCCAAAGATTAAAACTATATTTAACAGTTGAAGTAATAACATTTCCAATATTTTCTATAATTACCATCATAAAATATCGTGTTGGTCCGAATAGAAAAATAATAGCCAAAATGAATATTGTTATATAAACTGTAAAATCTCCTAAAAGTTTCATTCCTTTACTAATAGGTAAAATTGAGAAAAGTGCTATTAAAATTGAAGAAATAATTAAAATATAAATTTTGATATCATAATTTGTTCCTAAGAGATAGTTGATTCCAGCATTAACTTGTTGAGCAGACATCGTATAAGAGGCTGCTATTGAGATAGCTGTTGCAATAATAATAAGAGTTGTAGATACTATTGCAACTTTCTTAGCCCATTTTTTCTTACTAAAAGCTTTTTCGATAGCTGCTGAAGTAATAAACTCTGTGTTGTGACGATAAGCAAAGTAAGCTACTATAAGTCCTCCTATAGAATAGAATCCCCAAGCAGGAATTCCCCAAAGCCATACTGTGATCCCCATAGCAGCATTTTGTGCTTCAGATGGTGAAAAATAAGCTCTTTGTGCCAAATTAGAATTTAGATATTCAAGAACACCTTCAATAGGTCCGAAAAAAACAATTCCGACTCCAATTCCAGCAGTAAAGAGCATTGAAAGCCATGAAAAAGTTCGGTATTCAGGCACGGAATCTACTCCACCAAGACGATATTTACCAATCTTAGGATGAAAAGCAAGATATCCTATAAGTAAAATAGCAGCAAAAGGCAACCAAATAATAAACCAATCAAACATTGTAAAGAAAAAAACCATTAAAGTTTCTAAAGTCTTAGAAAAGTTATTAGGGAATAGAACGGCGAAAATTGCTATGATAACAGTCATTGGAACTGTAAATAAAAAATAATTAGGTCGTGAATTTTTATTCATAGATACTACCTCCTGTATAAAGTTTATTTTGTAATATAGATTTTAAAGTAGTTTTTGTTATTTCATATAATTTCAAAGTTTCATCATGTTAATAAAAGGTTTTATATAAGTTGGCATGTTAGGTTCAATTAATGATTACTCTAAAAAAGAAGCCTTTAGGACTTCTTTTTTAGAAATTGTTAAACTTCTTTTTTTAAATTTTCTCTTTCAACTGCTGAAATAACTTCATATTCATCACTAGATTTTTTTACATATTTATATAAAATTAATAGTGCAACTAAGTTTGGAAAAGCCATTAATCCATTAAAGAAATCGGATAAAACCCAAACTAAATCAACTTTAGCTAAAGAACCTAAAAAGATACAAGCAACAACAATTAATCGATAAGGTGTTAAAGCTTTTATCCCAAAAAGATATTTTATATTAGTTTCTCCAAAATAGTACCAACCAACAATAGTTGAGAAGGCAAAGAATAGAAGACAGATAGCAATAAAGATAGCTCCATGACGCCCCATAGCCCCAACAAAAGCTGCTTGAGTAAGTTCAATACCAGTAAGCTTAGTATTTGCTAAGTCACCTTTCATAATGATAACCACAGCCGTACAAGTAAGGACGATAAATGTATCTATAAAAACTGTTAGAATGGCAACTGCTCCTTGTTCACAAGGATGTTTAACTTTAGCAACTGCATGTGCATGTGGAGTAGATCCCATACCAGCCTCATTAGAGAAAACTCCACGGGCAACTCCAAATCTAATTGCTTGTTTTATTGTAACTCCTAAAGCACCTCCAAAAATTGCAGAAGGATTAAAAGCTCCAACAACTATCATTTTTAATGCAGGTACAATTTCTGATAGATTAAATAAAATTATTATAATAGTAGCCAATACATATGTTCCTGCCATAACAGGAACAACTTTTTCTGTGAAGGAAGCAATTCTCTTAACTCCACCTAGAAAAATGAATCCTGCTAGTATTGCAATGATAGCCCCAAATACTCCTGTACTAACGGAAGGAATAACATTATGAAAAGCAATTGCAATGGAGTTAGATTGTACAGCATTTCCCATGAAGGCAAGTGCTAAAATACACATTATTCCAAAAAAAGCAGCAAGAGCTTTACTAAATTTAGTATTTCCAAGTCCTTCACTAATATAATATGCAGGACCTCCTGTCATTTGACCTTCAACTTTTCTTTTAAATAGTTGACCAAGAACAGCTTCGGAATAGACGGTTGCCATTCCAAAAAAAGCACTTAACCACATCCAAAAGATAGCTCCAGGTCCACCAGCAGCTATGGCAGTGGCAGCACCAGCAAGGTTACCAGTACCAACTTGTGCAGCAATAGCTGTTGCCAAAGATTGGAAAGAACTCATTCCATCTTCTCCAGCAGCTTTACCATTTAGTGTAGCACCTTTTACAACTCGTAAATAACCTTCTTTAAATTTTCTAATTTGTACAAAGTTTAATTTTATAGTATAGAATATTCCAGTTCCCAGTAGTAAAAAGATTAGTACTGAGTTCCAAACAAAACCACTTAATTTTTCAATAAATAGAGTAAAAGCTTCCATAATATTTTCTCCTCCTTAAAAATATAAATATAAAAATAAATATTATTTTTATTTAAATTATTATTTGGAACAAATAAGTTTATATGTGAAACTGTACAAAAAAATATTGATGATATATTCTAATTAATTATATTAAAATTTTTCTTTTATAAATTTATCAATAGCAATAGCAGATTTTTTACCAGCTTCCATAGCTAAAATAACTGTAGAAGCACCAGAAACAGCATCACCACCAGCAAAAACACCATTTTTGCTAGTCGCTCCCCATTCGTCTGCAACTATACATTTCCATTTGTTAATATCTAAATTTTTTGTAGTTTGAGATATTAAAGGATTAGGAGAAGTACCAATAGACATTACAACAGTATCAACCGACATTATAAATTCAGAGTTTTCAACTTCATTAAATTGTCTTCTTCCACTTGCATCAGGTTCGCCCATAGAAGTTTTTACACATCTTAAAGCAATAACATTTCCTTTTTCATCACCAATAATTTCTTTAGGAAGTGTAAGATCATTAATAATAATTCCTTCCTCTTTAGCATGATGAACTTCCTCAAGTCTAGCAGGGAAATCTTTTTCTCCTCTTCTATACAGGATATGTGCATCAAAACCAAGTCTTTTACTAGTTCTTACAGCATCCATAGCAACATTTCCACCACCAATTACAGCGATAGTTTTACCAATTTTTAATGGAGTGTCGTAACCAGGTAAGTAAGATTTCATAAGGTTTACTCTAGTTAAAAATTCATTTGCAGAGTATACACCATTTAAATTTTCACCAGGAATTCCCATAAATTTAGGTAGTCCTGCTCCACTAGCTATAAAGACAGATTTGAATCCTTCTTTTTCAAGTAATTCATCAACAGTTATTGTTTTACCAATGACAATATTAGTAATAAATTGAACACCTAAATTTTTAATACTATCTATCTCTTTTTGTACAATGATATCTTTTGGAAGTCTAAATTCAGGAATTCCATAAGTTAAAACTCCACCAAGTTTATGAAGAGCCTCAAATACTACAACATCATAGCCCATTTTTGCTAAATCTCCAGCAGCAGTAAGTCCACCAGGACCACTTCCTACAACGGCTACTTTATGACCATTTTTAACAATGGGTTCAAGAGGTAATGGGTTTTCAAGTAAGTAATCCCCAATGAATTTTTCTAATTTTCCAATGGCAACAGCTTCACCTTTTATTCCAAGAACACATTTCTCTTCACATTGTGTTTCCTGTGGACAAACTCTACCACAAATAGCTGGTAAAGAAGTATATTTTTTTAAAATTTTACCAGCTTCTATTACATTTCCAGTTTTTATTTTAGAAATAAAACCAGGAATATCAATAGAGACAGGACACCCTTTAACACAAAGTGGATTTTTACATTCAAGACATCGACTAGCTTCTGCCATTGCTTCTTCTAATGAATAATTAAGAGTAACTTCTTTGAAATTTTTTGCTCTTTCCAAAGGAGGCTGCTCCTTTATAGGAACTTTTTTCATTCGATCAACAATAATTTTTTTAGGTTCCACTGATACTTTAACGTCTTCATGGCACTCACATTTAGGAGAATGATGAGTTTCTTTTTCAACTTTCTCTAAATAAGCTTTACCTTCTTCAGTTCTAAAAACTTCTTGTCTTCTCATTGCTTCATCAAAATCAACTTTGTAGCCATCAAACTCAGGACCATCAACACAAGCAAATTTAATAGTATTGTCTATAGTAACTCTACAAGCTCCACACATACCAGTACCATCAATCATTAAAGGATTTAAACTTACTGTTGTTGGAATATTGTATTCTTTAGCTTTTAAAACTGCAAATTTCATCATAATCATAGGTCCAATAGCAACTATATGGTCATAGTGCTTTTTTTCATTATTGATTAGGTTATCAATTTTATTAGTTACTAAACCATGAAAACCATGACTACCGTCATCAGTACAAGGATAATAATTTGCTGCTACTTTTTTCATTTCTTCTTCTAAAATGATAATATTTTTAGTTTTAGCACCAGTAATAACATCGACATCAATACCGTTTTCTTTAAACCACTTAACTTGTGGATAAACAGGAGCAGCTCCAATACCACCAGCAACAAAAAGAATTTTTTTGTTTCTTAAAGTACTCATATCTTCATGTAAAAATTCACTAGGTTGACCAAGTGGACCCATAACATCTTGAAAATAGTCACCAATTTCCAAAGTTCCCATTCTTCTAGTACTTTCTCCAAGTACTAAGAAAATAATAGTAACAGTTCCCTTTGAGATATCAAAATCACAAATAGTTAAAGGAATTCTTTCCCCTCTCTCATCTATTTTTACAATCAAAAATTGACCAGGTTTAGCAGAAGAAGCAAGAGCTTTTGCCTCAATATCCATTAAACAAATTTTTTCACTTAACCATTTTTTATTTAAAATCTTAAACATATTGTCCTCTCTTATATACGAATTATTAAAGATTAAAGATTGAAAAATAACTAAATATAGTCTTTTTTCACTAATAGATCTTTTGCTTTTGCCTCATTTCTTTCGTTAACCATTACAATAGGACCAGTACATCCCATTCCAGCTTCTGCATATAAATCATTTTCAAGTAGGTAAGCAACTGCATTTTCAAGTTCCATAATATCAACACCAGAAATTTGAGAAGTTACAACTTCTTTTTTTACTTCTTTTGTTTTGACAGAGCTTGAAACTTCTTTTTTAAACAAACTTAAAAGGTCTTTAAATCCAGAATTAGTTAACATTTTTTCTTCATCATTTAGAACTGTAGTAAGATTACCTTTTACCATATCAACTGCATATTCAATTCCACCAGCAATAACTTTAGGACCTGAAGCTCTTGAAACAATAAAAATTTTCTTGCTATATCCAAAACCAATTCCAGGACCATATCCATATCCTAAAACTTCTTCTTTTCCTCCACTGTTGAAAGAAGAGAATAATTTCATAAGAATATTTCCAGTTAGAGAATCTGTAACAACAACATCAGAACTACCTAAAATCAGATCATTCCCTCTAAGAATAGTACCTTTATCACTTCTTTGAGATTCTCCAAAAGTGATATCATAACCATTACTAGCTAATTTTCGTAGATGCTTTTCAACTTCATTTGCACCATCAACATTGAGTATAGCAATAGTTGGTTTTGAAATTCCAGAAGCTTTAGCAACTATATTCCCATAAACAGCATTTTTTAACATTCCTTCAATTCTATTAGTAGAAGAAGTACCAGTAGTAGTAGTAATAAACATCTCTTTTCCTGTAGGTGTTATTACTTTTCCAACTGTTGCAACACCTATAGGAAAAGGATAATGCATAGTTACTACTGCATCTAAAAATTTAGAATCAAGAAGTTCATCAAGTTTTTGATGGGCTTCAGACTCAGTATTTACTTCAATTAAAGGTAGGTTTGTTTCAACTTTAGGACCAATAAGAGTAACAGTAACACCAGTTTTTTTAGCAGCAAGTTCAGCTCCAGCAAGTACGTTATCAACTCCAAGTTCACTTCCTAAAAGTGTAACACCTATATTTATTTTTTTACCAAAACCTTTTTTTTCTAATTCATCGGCTAGGCTCAGAAAGGTATTACCGATAAATGAATTTAATTCTTGGTTCATACCTTCCTCCTTATTCTTTAGATAAAAAATTATTTGCAAAATCTCTCATAGCATTTGCAATCATTTTATTAATTTCTTCTTGAGAAACAGAAGAATTCTTTTCAGTTGTTCCATTATTTCTTTCTAAAATAACAGAAACTCCATCAAATAGGTTAGTCATTCTACCAAGGAATAAAGAACCTTTTCCAACAATCATAGCTCGATTAAGAGAGCCAGTAGTTAAATCAGAGATAGCAAATCCACAATACGGAACTCCAGAAGGAATATGTCCTTGTGTAGGTGCCCAACCTTTCATACCATGTGTTTCAATAAATGGTATAATTCCAGTTCTTTCTAATTCTCCTCTCTTAACTCCAATAGCACCTATCATTTTATAGTTACCTTCTGGAACATCTCCAGCACCAGCTGGTTTTGTAATATCAGGATTTTGCATTTCTACAGAATATTTATCTATATCAGTTACTTTTAATCCTGCTTTGTCAAGGGGAGCACTGATAAGGGCCATGATTACACCTTGAGGTGAAGAACCAGTACCAACAGTATGTTTACCAACTAAATCAGTTCTAATAATTGGAGAAACACCATCATTTCTAGAAACTAAAATAGCAAAAGCCCCTAAGACATCTTCTAATATAGGAAGCCCTTTTTTTACGTGATCTTTACCATTCATTCCAAGTTTAGCAGTTGCTCCACCGGCTACAATAACAACATTATCATAAGTACCAGCTTTAACAAGAGAAGCAGCAGATATTAGAGCATGAGTAGGTGCAGCACAGAAACCTCTAAGGTCAGAACCTGTTGCATTAAGTGTACCAACCATCTCTCCAATCGCTTTGGCAAAATTTCCTCCACCTCTTTGATTAATATCTCCACAAGCCTCTTCAGAACATTCGATAATGTAGTCAATAGAAGTAGGTGAAATAGAATTTTTATGTAAAAGATGTTTAAAAGCTAAAACACCAGAAGCTTTTACAACAAGATTTTCTAAAATAGTATGAGAAGAAAGATTAATATCAATATCATGTGCTTTTTTGATACAACCAACTAATTTATTATTGTGATATAACCCTTCACTTCCTTCATTATTAACAAAGTTAGTAATAATCTCAAGAGTCGTACCAGTTAATGTTGCAGTTTCATCTGGAAGTGCAACTGGATTTTGATTATATTTTTCAGAAGCTGTCTTTAAAAAAGATTCCTCTAAAAGAACTAAATCAAATTTATCACATATTTTAATCAAAATTAAAAACTCATCTTCTGGAAGAATTTCACCAAATTTTCCTTCACGCTTAGCTTCAATTTTATTATTGTACCAAGGCTCAGGGATTTCTTTTAATTCTTCAGGAGTTAAGTTACCAATATAAACTTGATTAGGTGCATAGCTAATAACTTCTTCATAACTTCTATAAGAATCTCTTATATTTTTTAAATAGTCAGAATCTGGATTAGTCAATTTTTCTGTACTTTGTGTAGCTCCATTGTGTAAAATCATTTCTGGAGTATGAACTAATGCATACCCAGCACTTTTAAGAACAGCATAACTCATTATTAAAACCTCCTAAATTTATAGAAAATTATAGAAAAAAAGCTGAAGTGTAAGACACTTCTTACTCTCCAGCTAAATTTTTACTTCTCAAAAACAGTTTGAGTATCAACTTCAGTTTCTAAAGCTACTAAAGCTTTTTCAACCATATGTCTTCTCATTAGTTTTTCTTCTGTAGCATCAATTAAAGGATTCCCAAGAGGATAAGGAATTGCAAAGGCTGGAACAATTCTATTAGCTCCAACAGTAAGAGATATAGGTACAACTGTACATATATGCACTACTGGAATTCCTGTTCTTTCTATTGCTTTTACCATCGTTGCACCGCAACGAGTACAAGTTCCTCAAGTAGATGTTAGAATAACACCATCAACCCCTTCAGAGACTAGTTTAGCAGCAAATTCAGTAGCAAATGCATCAGAACTTTTAACAGAAGTACCATTACCAACAGTAGTATAGTAGTAAGGGAAAATAGAACCTATTTTACCTTCTGCTTCTAAGTCTTTTAATACATCAACTGGAAGAACTCTATTTGGATTTTCATTTGCATAAGTAGGATCATATCCTCCATGTGCAGTTTCACCCATATTATCTATAGAGTATTCACCATATTTTGATGCTGAAGATGATTCAATTCTATCAGGATTACCTGTTGGAACTATTCCACCAGATGTAACAAGAGCTATTTTAGCTTTTTTCATATCAAGAATAGCTTTTCCAGGCTCAACTCTATCAAAAGTAGGCATAGGGTACTCAGTTTCAAAAGGTTTGTTAGATAATTTTTTAACAAGCATATCAACAGCTCTTTCAGCACCACATTTTTCAGCAAAATAGTTACGTCTGATTCCTCTTAGAATATAATGTTCTTCTGCTGGCGTACCAAGTTTTTCTTTATTAAGAAGCTTCTTAGCTAAAGTTGCCATAAGTGGAAGTGCAGATCTCATATCAGCAGCTGAATTCTTAGTTTCAACTATGTATAAATCTTTTTTAAACATATCAGCACCTGGATTTTCAATGTACATTCCAGTAATAGCAGGTATGCCAAGCTCTTCTTGAACCAATTTACAAATTGTACCACAAGCAACACCATATCTTCCAGCATTAAAAGCAGGTCCAGCAACAAATAAGTCTGGTTTTTCTGCTTTAATTAATTCAAGAATCTCTTTTTTTGCAGCTTCAAGGTTTTCGTTGAAATAAGAGTCACCACATATTATAGTTGCAACTATTTCAGCTTCAGCTCCAAATTCTTTTTCTAGACCAAGACCAGGTCCAATTTTGCCAACTTTTTTTTCAGGAGAAATATGTGCCATTTCTTCTCCACCAAGATTAGCAAAGAACTGATTAACATAATGAACAATTCTTAATTTTGACATTGAATGCTCCTTTAATCTATTATATTATAGTTTCAAACTTGAAACATTTTAAAATAAAGTATAGAACCTAACCTAGGTTCAATTGGATTTTGGATTTGTAGATAGCAGTTTAATTAATTTTGTTTATTTATAGTTATAGTTTATAGATACTTACAATTTTTTCTAACAGTTACCATTTCTTCAGTAATTGCTGGAACGTCTAAAACCATTTCCATCATACCGATTTGTTCTTCAAATAGTTCTGGGCTAACTGCACTTTTGAACTCTTCTTCAAGAACATGATAAACTGTAAGACCTAACTCTACTCCTGCAAGAACTCCTGCGTATGTAGGATCTCCTATCGTTACAGTTTCAGCTGCAAGACCAGAAGCTTCTGCTTCTGCTGCACCTAATAAAACTACAATATTTTCAGCACCGTATTCTCCTGCCAAAGAATCGATTCTCTTTTGATTTTCCAAATCCATAGCTCCTGCCGCCGTTCAGACAAAACATTCAGTTGCTGCGAATAAAACTTGTACGTTTTCAATTTGATCAACGCACGCTTTAATAGCTTCGCCAGGAATACCGTCACGGTCTCCAATAATGATTAATTTCTTGTTTTCAAGAATACTCATTTTTAAATCCTCCTATTGTTTTATTATATTTTATTGTTTAATTAATTAGAAACTTTTTGCTGTTAATTTGTTGAAACCTAACTCATTTGTAGCTCCTGTAAGAACTTGAATTTCAGCAAAGATACTTCCATCTTCCCGAAGAGAACCATCAAATCCTCCTGCAATTTTATCAGTGAAACCAACAGTACCAATAATTTTATCCATTGGTGGTAATAAAATTGTTTCATTAGCATTACCGCCAGTAACAACAGCAGTAGCTAATTTGTCAGCATCTGCAAGTGATTGAGAAGAACCATCTCTTCCAGCATATTCATCTGTTACTATAACAGTCTTAATATTTTTCATTTCTATTTTTTTACAGTTCATAATCAAGTCAGTATCAGGATTTCCGAAGCCTTCTTGAGAAATGATAACACCATCAAAACCATAATACTCAGCTAATTTAGCAGTCATATCAGAGGATCTCATTTTATCTGCAAGGAAAACATTTTCATTGGTGATAATAACACCCATAAAGTTGATTTCTTTTCCATGTTTAGCATATAAAGATTTTATGATTGGGTTATTTAGATGATGGAAAGTTGTGTTTTTATCACAAGCTGATACACAGTTTCCACTGATAATAGCACCATCCATGATTTCTGTTGGATATAAGAATGTAGGAATTATTTTTTTTGCATCTACACCATAAACATAAGTATCGTGTAGTAATCCTTGAGTTTGTAACATATAGATATAACCTATTTTTGGTAAATCTGGATATTCAGCTGCTTGTTGTAAAAGAGGTTTAGTTTCATAAGTGATAACTTCATCAGGAGTTACAGTTTCAGCTAACTTTCCAATGAATTCAGCAGTTTTTAAACCAGCCATTCTTGCAGAATATTCATAATCATATTGCTTTAAACCTTCAATAGGTTCAATAACAAGACATAAATTATTTAATTTTGAGAATGGACTATAATCTGCTCCAACTCCACTCATGTCAATTATTCCTTCTTGGAAACCAACTATTTTTCCACAAGTAACAACTCCCATATCTTTCAATGCATGAGTTCTTCCTTCTCCAACAGTGTCAACTTTTTGTAAGATACCAGGGAAAATTCCACCGTTACCAGACACTTTAACTCTAGGTTCAATAACATCTTTAACAGGAGTTATTCTAGTAGAGTCACCAGGTTTTGCAATTTCAAGATTTAAAGATTGAATTTTTTCATCTTCTAAAACTAAAGAAGTGATATCATCTTTATTAATGAAAAGAACACCCTTTTCAATTTTTGAAACAGTACTAAATTGGATATCTTTTATTCTAATTTCACCTAACTCTAAACGCAATTCATTTCCTCCTTACCTTATAAAGTTACAAAAAAAATCACAGAGCTCTTTTTATCAT
This sequence comes from uncultured Fusobacteriaceae bacterium, assembly GCA_947038515.1. GTDB lineage: Bacteria > Fusobacteriota > Fusobacteriia > Fusobacteriales > Fusobacteriaceae > JAGNZR01. The sequence continues at coordinate 33,528 of CAMQWJ010000008.1, read as the reverse complement.
TGCTTCAATGTTCTCTTTAGTAGCATCGTCTTTAGTTAACTCATCTTTTTTTACACCATTTTCATAAATAAGAATAGTTGGTAAACCTAAAACTTTTTCTCTTATAGCAAGTCTTCTAGCTTTTGAAGTGTTGAATTTGTAAAAACTAATTTTTTCACCATAAATTTTGTCTAAATCTTCCATGTGAGGAAGAAGTGCCTTACAAGGCTCACATCCATCACTAAAAAAATCTACAAGAACCAATTTTTTGCTTTCAATTACTAATTCATCGTAATTATCTTTTGTTATTTCTATCATTGTATATTCACCTCCTTAAGATATTGAATTATTTTTAAATTAAATTGTGAATGTAATTTAGTCGTTGAACTCTTCTTCAACATATTTATATGCAGTAGTTGCGGCGATAGCACCATCAGCAGTGGCAGTAACAACTTGTCTAAGTGACTTAACTCTTAAATCTCCTGCAGCAAAAACACCTTTGATATTAGTTTCTAGAAGATCATTTGTTGGAATAAAACCATTTTCCATTGTGATAATACCATTGAATAATTCTGTGTTAGGATCGTAACCAACAAACATAAAGATACCAAATGTTCCATCATCTTCATGAGCGAAAAATTCTGTAGTTTCACCAGTAACATTGTTTTTTAGAATAGCTGATTCAACCATTCCATCACCTTTTATTTCAAGAATTTCAGTATTGTATTGAATCTCTATCTTTGGATTCTTAACAGCTTTTTCTTCTATTGATTTAGCACATCTAAATGCAGGTTTTCTTACTAAAATGGTAACTTTTCTAGCAAAATTTGATAGGTAGATAGCTTCTTCTACTGCAGAGTCTCCTCCACCAACAACGAATACTTCAAAATCAGTGAAAAAGTCAGCATCACAAGTGGCACAATAAGAAACACCTTTACCAGTAAATTCTTTTTCTCCTATACATCCTAATTTTCTAGGAACAGCACCATTGGCAAGAATAATTGACTTTCCTTGGAAAATTTCTCCATCAGTAGTCTCAATAGTTTTAATTTTTCCTTCAAGATTAACTTTTTTTATCTCTTTCATTGTACGTTCAGCACCAAAGTGTTCAGCTTGTTCAACCATTCTAGCAACTAGTTGTGGACCACTAGGCTCTTTTTCTCCATTTTTCACAGAACCAGGATAGTTAGCTATTTCATGAGTTATAACAATTTGACCACCCATTCTAGCTTTTTCAAAAATCATAGTAGACATTCTACTTCTTGAAGCATATAGACCAGCAGCTAGACCAGCAGGTCCTCCACCAATAACTAATAAATCATAAATTTTACTCATAATCTTTTTCCTCCTGTATTTTCAATTCCACTTTTAATAACAGAATAATCAATCAGTTGAAAATCCTCAATTATTTTTTGTGAATATTGTTTGATATAAATATTTTCTTTAAAAGAATTCAGTAAAGAAAGAGCATTTTCGATTAGCTCTAAGGAAGAAAAATTTATTTCTCCATTTCCTTCTTGAATAAGGATACTTTTAAAAGGTGTTTCGTTGGGCTTAATACTACTAGTTAAAGGATGTGTTAATAAAGTGTAACCTTTATGTACAAAATCTCGAATTTTTAAAAGAAGTTCTAGATAAGTTTTATCTTCTAAATAAAGAATATTGAAATTTAAAATTTCTTTATTGACCATAGGGTTATTTGTAACTAATAGTGTTTTCATTATTCTCCTTAATTTTCTTTGAAATTAGGTATAAATATAAAAATATATCTATACCTAAGATATAACCTTTATTTGGTAAAAAGTCAATAGTTTTATCTTACTTTTTGTACATTACTTTTGTCTTATTTTTAATCAAAAAAAGAATAAAGAGTAATCAAAATAAAAAACAAAACAAAATGTTATAAAAATAATCTATATTTTAAAGGAAAAAGGCATAAAAATATAAATGGAAATTAATTTTTTATGAACTATAATAAATTTAGTGTTCATATTAAAAATTTATTTTGAAATAAAAACTAAGATAAAAAATGAAGTTACCTTGCAATTATCTCTTAAAAATTATATAATATAGAGAAAAAAATAACGTAATAATTTATAGATAGAGAATAAAGAAAATATAGTGAAAATTATTATTATTAGGAGAATAAATGAAAAAATTGATTATTGCTGAAAAACCAAGTTTAGCCAAAAACTTAGCAAAAGCATTGGGGGCAGATAAAAGAAGTGATGGTTATTTAGAAGGAGATAACTACATTATTTCTTGGGCATTTGGACATCTGTTTTCCTTAGCAGATGTAGAAGTATATCAAGGTGAAAAAAAAGCTTGGAGAAATATTCAACTTCCATTTGTTCCAAAAAAATTTCAATTTTTATTGAGACAAGTGAAAAAAGGAAAAGAAAAAGTAACAGATCCAGGAGTAAAAAAACAATTTGATATATTGAATAAATTATCCTCAAGAGAGGACGTAGAAGCAATAGTAAATTGTGGCGATGCTGACAGAGAAGGGCAAATTATAGCAGATATAATAATCTCTAAATTTGATATAGAAAAACCTGTATATAGACTTTGGCTTCCTGACCAAACGGATAAAACAATTCAAGAAGAAATAGAAAAAATGAAAAAAAATATTGAATATAAAAATTTAGCCAATGAGGGATATGCAAGAACTCTTATGGACTGGCTATTAGGTATAAATTTAACTATTTATGTTTCAGTAAAAACAGGAAAATATCTTCCAGTGGGAAGAGTTCTTATTCCAATATTAAAATTTATTTATGATCGGGATAAAGAAATTTCTGAATTTGTTCGAGAAGAATATTATCAGCTTGAGAGTAAAACAGAAAAAAGTGGAATAGTTGTACCGTTAACAGTCAAAAAAAAATATAAAACTTTGGAAGAAGGGCAAGAATATTGTAAAATATTAAATAGTTTAGATGGAATTGTTGAAAAAACAGAAAAAAAAGAGATAAAAAAGCAGCCAGGAAAATTATTTTCTTTATCAAAATTACAATCTCAATTATCAAAGAAAGCTAAAATAAATTTTAAAGCTTCAGAAGAAATTATACAAAAATTATATGAAGCGGGATATATTACTTATCCAAGAACAAATACTGAATTTCTAAGTGAAAATGAAAAAAATAAGGTTAAAAATATTATTTCTAAGTTGTCAAATAACCATAACTTAAAATTTAAAGATGGAAAAAGAATCTTTGATGACAGCAAAATAGAAAGTCATAGTGCAATAACTCCAACAGAGAAAATTCCAAAAGAGAACTCTTTGCCAGAAAAAGAGCAAATAGTTTATAATACTATATTAAATAGATTTATTTCTAATTTTTTAAATGAGGAAACAACTACTGAAAAAGTTACAGTAGAAATAAGAGTAGGGGAAGAAAAATTTGTATTGAACGGAGAAACAATAAAAAATATAGGTTTTTATAAGTATGAACCAGAAGAAATCAAAAATAATTTACCTACTTTTACAGTTGAGGAAAGAATAAAAGTAGATTTTAAACCTATAAAAAAAGAAACACAACCTCCTAAGAAAGTAACAGAAGAAGAATTGTCTAATCATTTAAAAAACCCATTTAGAAAAGAAAAACAAACAGAGGAAGAGGAATATAAGGCCATGTTAGATGGGGTAGAGATAGGAACTGAAGCTACTCGAACTGGAATTGTGGAAAAAGCTAAAATGATTGGATATATCTCTCAAAAAGCTTCATCTTTTTCTGTAGAAGAGTTAGGGAAAACAGCAATAGAATGTTTGGATAAATTACAAATTAATTTATATAAAGAAAAAACAGTTGAGTTTTCTAAGATGCTTAAAGAGGTATATAATAAAGATTTTCCACTGGGAAGAGTTGTAAATGTAATAAGGAAAGAGCTTGAAGAAATAGTGAGTAAGCAAATTCATATTGCGAAAGATATAAGCCAATTTAAGCCTAAAAAACCTCCAGTAGCAGTATGCCCCAAATGTGGTGAAGATATTTATGAAAATGATAAAAGTCTTTATTGTATAGGATATATGAAAGATCCCAAGTGTACATTCTCTATTTGGAAAGAAAATAAATATCCAGAAATGACTATTACATTAGAACAGGCTCTAAAGTTAATAAAAGGAGAAAAAGTTTTTTTTGAAACAGTAAAAGAAAATTTGAATGGTCTCTATTCCATTGATGTAAAAGGTCGATATGTTAATTTTAAATTAGAAACATCAGAAAAAGAAAAAGAAAAAAAATAGGAAGGCTAATATGAAAATAGGAAAATTAACAATAGAAAATCTTAAAAATTTAATTTTAAACAATATAAAAAAAAATAGAAAAGAAATATTAACTAACCCTGAAATTGGTGGAGATTGTGCTATAATTGAAGTAGGAGATAAACTACTATATTTATCAAGTGATCCTATAACAGGTGCAACAGAGAAGATAGGATCATTAATAGTTAATATTAATGCAAATGATATCGCAACTTCTGGGAGTACACTAGTAGGAATTATGCTAACTATTTTGGCACCACCAGGAACTGAAAAAAAAGAATTATCTTTGATTATACAAGAAGCACAGAAAGAATGTGATATTTTAAATATGGAAATATTAGGTGGACATACTGAAATAACAGATGCTGTTAATAGAATTGTTGTTTCTGGAACAGTGGTTGGTATTGGTGAAAAAAAAGATTTTAACAACAGAAAAAAACCTGGATTAGGAGATAAAATTTTGATAACCAAAGGAATTGGAATCGAAGGAACAGGTATAATTTGCACTGAAAAATGCAAAGAGTTGGAAGAAATATTTGGAAAAGAAATTATAGAAGAAGGGCAAAAATATTTGAAAAAAATTAGTGTAGTAAAAGATGCAGAGATAACAAAAGATGTTGCAAAAGTAATGCATGATGTTACAGAAGGTGGTATTTTAGGAGCTATTTGGGAAGTTTGCGAACTATTTAATTTAGGAGCTGAGATAGAAGGTTCTAAACTTAAAATTTCTGAAGTGACTCAAAAAATTTGTGATTACTATAAACTAGATCCACTACGATTAATTTCTAGCGGAACTATGTTAATAATCGTTGGAGAAAAAGATATAGAGTTATTACAAAAAAAATTATTAGAAGAAAATATTGAAAGTTTTGAAATCGGTACCTTGACTGAAAAAAAAGATAAAATTATATTGAAAAAATGTGGAGAAAAAAAAGGGTTCAAAGAAGAAAGAATAGTTATAGCTGAGCCTGAAAGTGATGAACTATATAAAGTAGTATAGGAGAGTAATATGAATATTAAATTGCGTGGGATAGAGTTATTAAGAGAGTATAGAAATGGTAAATATTCAAATTTGATTTTAGGAGATTATTTGAAAAAAAATAAATTACCTTTAGGAGAAAAGAAGTTTTTAACTGAAATTTTTTATGGTGTAATAAGAAATGAAATATTTTTAGATTATGTAATAAATAAGCGTGTAAATTCAATAAAGAAAGATTGGATTAGAGAGCTATTTAGAATTTCTATATATCAATTGACTTTTATGGATAGTGACGATGCAGGTGTAGTTTGGGAAGCATCAGAATTAGGGAAAAAAAAATATGGAGTTCCTGTTGGTAAATTTATAAATGGAGTTTTAAGAACTTTTATTAGAGAAAAAGAAAATGAAATAAAGAAGCTAAAAGAGGAAGAAAAACTAGACATCTTATATTCTTGTCCACCTTGGTTTTATTCTGTTGTCAAAAAAAATTATGGGGAAAATAGTGAAAAATTTCTTAAATCAATAAAAAAAGTTCCATATATGAGTTTTCGTATTAATAAACTTAAATATACAGAAGATGAATTTGAAGCTCTTTTAATTCGTGAAAATATTAATATAATAAAAAAAATAGATACTATATATTATGTAGATTCAGCTATTCTTCTTAGTTCACCAGAATTTATTGAAGGAAAAATAACTGTACAAGATGCAGCTTCATATTTATCGGCAAAAAATTTAGGAGTTTTACCTGGAGAAACTGTTATAGATACTTGTTCTGCTCCTGGTGGAAAAAGTGCAGTTTTAGCAGAGTTTATGGAGAATAAAGGGGAAGTTTTAGCTTTTGATATTCATACACACAAAATTAAACTAATAGAAGAGAATTGTAAAAAACTTGGAGTTGAAATAGTTAAAGCTGTTAAAATGGATGCAAGAAAACTTGTTCATCAAGGGAAAAAATTTGATAAAATTCTTATAGATGCACCTTGTTCAGGGTATGGGGTATTGAGAAAGAAACCTGAAGTATTATATAATAAAAATCAAGAGAATATTGACGAGCTTTCAGCTTTACAGTATGAAATTTTAAAGTCTGCTGCCGAAGTTTTAAAAATAGGTGGAGATATGGTTTATAGTACTTGTACAATTACAAAAGAAGAGAATATAGATAATGTTTCTAAGTTTTTAAAAGAACACCCAAATTTTGAAGTTATAAAAGTAGAAATTCCAACAAATGTTTGTGGAACATATGATGAAGTTGGAGGATTTCAAATAGATTATACAGAGGAAATTTTAGATAGTTTTTATATAATAAAATTACATAAAAATGCTTAGGAGGAAAAATTTTTGTTAGAAGAATTAAAGAAAGCTAATGAATATATTGTAAGCAAAATATCTGAAAATGATAGCCATATATTAGAAATGGAGAAGTTTGCTTTAGAAAATAATGTTCCGATTGTAACTAAAGAAGTAGCAAAATATTTAGAGTTTTTGGTAAGAACTCAAAAAGTTAAAAAAGCACTTGAAATAGGAACAGCTATTGGATACTCTGGGATTCTTATTTTGAATGCAATGGGTAGAGATGGAAACCTTACAACTATAGAAATAGATCAAGAAAGATATAATCAAGCAGAAGAAAATTTTAAGAAAACTTCTCATGATGGAGTACAGCAATATTTAGGGGATGCAAATGATATTCTTCCTATATTAGAAAAAAAAGAAGAAAAATATGATTTTATTTTTATTGATGCTTCTAAGGGACAATATCAGAAATTTTTTGAAGTAGCATATAAAATGCTTGAAAAAGATGGAATGATTTTTATTGATAACATAATGTTTAGAGGATATCTATATAATGAATACCCTAAGAGATTTAAGACGATTGTGACGAAATTAGATAAATTTATTGATTATCTTTATGAAGAGCACGACTTCGTCTTATTACCTTTTGGAGACGGCGTCGGACTTATAAGCTCTAAAAATTAACCTCTTTAAAGACTATACTATATTTATTACATAACATAAAAGGAGTAAATTTATTTTTGTTGTGAGTCTTGATATTGTTTTTTACGAGGCTTAAAGAGTATAAAGTATTTACTTCAGTCTATAAGTTTTAATATAAAAAAAGTACCCAATACATAACGTATTGAGTACTTTTTTAGTTGATTTATATAAATATATTAATGCTTATATCCACATTTAGAGCAAATACCATTTTCATTCATTGCTATTCCACAAAGAGGGCAACGATCAATATTATTTTTTGTTTCAAACTCTGCAGAGGCTACATTTACACCACTTGTAAAAGTAAGTTTAACTATATTTAACTTGTCTTTTAGTAGGCTATAAACAATTTTAATCATTCCTTCAACTGTCATAGTTTCTTTTGTAACAACTAAACGAGAATCTGGATATGCTGTTGCAAGTTCTGTTTTAAAAGCTTCACCTTTCATTTGGTTTTGAGGTGTACCATTTTTAAGACCTGTTTCTTCATAAACTTTAAGTATAGCAGGAAGTAATGGATCATCTTCTCTTAAAATTAACGAATGATCAAAGTTCTTTAAAACTTCCCAAGCTGTTTTTTGGATTTCGCCACAAGGGAATACCATATTAACACCCTCATTAACAGAATCTTCAACTTCGATAGTTAAAATTCCAGTATGTCCATGTAAATATTGTGCCTCACCTTTAAAGCCATAAAATCTGTGTGCATATTGTAAATCTAATTTTGTAATACTTCTCATAATTGTTTCCTCCTTAGAATATAATATAATTACGGGTTTTAAGCTCCCGTCTAAATCTTAATTTGATATCTTACACTTAGAGCAAATACCTCTAAACATGATATCATGACCGCTGAACTCAAAGTTACTGGAATTTTTGATGGATTTTTCTAAATCTTTAATATATTCCATCTCAACATCCAAAACCTTACCGCAAATAGAACATTTTGTGTGATAATGTTTAGAAGCTATATGGTCAAAACAGTCAGCTGCATTTGGAACTTCAATCTTTCCAATATCTCCACTTTCCACAAGTTGATTTAGGTTTCGATAGACAGTCCCTCGGCTAACACTTGAATGTGTTCTCACTATTTCATCATATATTTCATCTGCAGTAGCATGGTTTTTTAACTTTTTTACAGTATCTAAAACTAGTGTTCGTTGAATGGTATTTCTTTTAATTGTCATAAAATTCTCCTGTTATAAATATTGTCCTAATTAGGATTATATACTAGTAGAGTTTTTTTGTCAATGTACTTCAACTTGTTTTTAGTATTTAGAACCATAGTTCTTTAAATAGCAGCTATTAATTTTATAAAAACAGCTAACAGTACAAAGTTCTTAATAGTATTATATCTCATTAAATAAAAATTGTCAATACTTATTTTAATTTTTTCATTATATGATATAATGAAATTAAGATTATTTTAATATATAAGGAGGAAAAATGAAAACAATAGTAAAGATTTTTTTTATTTTATTATTAATAGGAACAACAGGATACTCAATGGAGAAAAAAATGGGTGATAGAAGAGTAGGATATATATATTTGCCACAAGGATTTATGAAGTTTACAGATGTTACGAAGATTCCAAGTGGGGATATTCAATATAGTAATGGAGCAACAATATTCACTTTAAATATATTTCAAGATAAAAATCATACATTAGAAACAGCAGCCAATTCTACAGCTGCAAATTTTGAGAGAATGGGTATAAAAGATATACAAGGTGCTACAATTAACTTTACAAAAAAATATCAATGTCTTCAAATCTATGGGAAATATAATAATTCTAAAAATACGATCGTCTCATATGTTTTTAAAGTTAATGGAAACATTCATCTTTTAACGTTTGAAGGTCCTACAAATATGTTGAAAGAAAATTTAGGGATAGCAGAAACATATAAGAGAAAATAAATAAAAAAGAAAGAGTAAATAAAAAATGAGGACGTACAATTAGGTACGTCCTCATTTTATTTACTCTTTCTTTTTAGAGTTCTCAAAATTTCTTTATGTTCCTTGCTTACTCGGTTACTTTCACATGATTTTTGAATAGACTTGTTGTGAGTAATTTCATCTAATGTATTAACTTTAAGAAATTTAATAGTTTCTTCTGGAAACTTAGCCATACATACTGAAATAAGCCAACTATTTCCCATGAAGACATAATAACCTTTATGTTTTATTTTGTTAGAAATATCAAATATATTTTCAAGGTATTCCTTTTCTACGTAGTAACTAAGAAGTATAATAAGAGCTATTCTAACTGTGAATTCTTCTTTAGAATTTAACCAATGTGTTAAGATGTTGTAAACATGTTCTTTTTCTTTTTTTATTCCCTTAAAATTCATAACAAAGGAATCAACTTGAGCCCAATTATCAATTTTAGTCATATAAGTTTCAATATATGGTACAAGATTAGAAAAAGGAACTTTAAGTGATGAAATAACTAGTCCTTCTAGTAGAATCATTTCATAATTATTTTTTTTATCTAAAGTTAGAAATTCATATGGAGATTCTTTAGTGATTCGTTTGGCTATTTGTTTTAATAATGGTATTCTAACTCCTAACACGTTATGGTTAGTTGGAATTATTCTCAAGTTGAAAACTTTATAGTTTTCTTCTGAAAGGGTTGCTAATTCTTGAAGTATAGTCATGTTCAACTCCTTTTAAAGTAAAAGTTTAATTATAGTTATTTATATTTAATTTTTTAATAATCCTAGAGCTTTTAAAGATTTTTTTGCAATATCTTCACGTAGTGGAAGAGATTTTGCATCTTTTGTGTCCATATTTATGGCAAAGCTATAGAATTTTTCATTTTCTCTAAGTATACCAATAAACCATCCTATTGGAGTTTTAACATTTTTTGTTCCCCAACCAGTTTTACCATAAAGAGTCCAATTTTTACCACTTTCTAATTTAATAATTTCTAAGACTTCTTCTTGGTCTTTTTTTGAATAAGGAAGTGTATTAGTAGCTAATTTCCCTAAAATATTAGCTTGTTCAATAGCGGATACTTTTAAAGGACCTTCCAACCAAAATGTGGTTAAATTTTCTTCTGTACCAATATCACTATTTCCAAATTTAAGATTAGTAATATTTTGCTTCATATTCTTATATCCAATTAAAGTTGCAAGTTTCTGATAAGCGGGAACCTGAGAAACTTTTATTGCCTTTCTTAAATTCATATCATTTTCCCAAGTTTTTAAATACATTTTAGAACCATCATATTCATAGAAATAGTCATCAACATTTTTCACAGTACCACTGGATAAGGCTATCAAACTATTAAATATTTTAAACGTTGAGGCAGGTGGAAACTGAAGTTTACTACGTTCTGGATTGTATCCGATAACTTTGTCTTTTTCTATATCATAAAGTATAAAAGTTCCATTGATATTATTTTCTTTAAAAATTTTTTCAATTTGAGTATTGTTTTGTTTTAATTCTAAAGCCATAAGGTTTGAAAAGTTAAGGAATCCTAAAATTGATGTAATAACAAGTAATTTTTTCATGTTTTTTATTCACTCCATTTTATATTTATTATTTTTTTATATTAAATTTATTTTTTATACTTATTCTCAAGGTCGATTAAAGTCTTTTTCATATCAAGTCCTCCAGCATATCCAACAAGCTTTCCACTGGCTCCAATTACTCTGTGGCAAGGAACAACAATGCCAATAGGATTTTTACTGTTTGCCATGCCAACAGCTCTACTTGCTTTTGGGTTCCCAATAGATATGGCGATACTCTTATATGTACAAGTTTCCCCATATGGAATTTCACAAAGGGCACTCCATATTTTTTTTTGAAACTCTGTACCGTGAAGTTCATAAGGAAAATTAAAGGTTGTTCTTTTTCCAGAAAAATATTCTTGGATTTGTAAAAAAACTATATCAGAAAGAGAAGAATGTTCATTTTTCTCATCAATATTATCCATTCTTTTTAGAGCAGTAACAGCAGTGTCTGTGTATGTGATTTTTAAAATACCAAGTTCAAAATTGTAAAAAGCATATTTATACATGGGGTCTCCTTTTTATAGAATATAAATGTTATATTTTTTTTGTTTTTTTAGGTGCAGGGTCAGATAATTCAGGAATAGCACCACCAGCAATAGCCCATAAATAAAGGCTTGCTACAGTAGAATAGGGTGAATATACTTTTGAGAGTTTTTTAAATTCTACTTTATCAATCTCTTGATATTGATAAAGCATACGCATTCCACGAAGGATTGCAAGATCTCCAAAGCTTATTACATTTGGCCGTTGCATGCAAAATATTAGCAGCATTTCGGCAGTCCACGGACCAATACCTTTCAGTGTAGAAAGTTTTTTAATTACCTCTTCATCTGTCATGGCATTAAGAGTATTAATATCAAATTCATTAGAAAAAACCTTATCAGCAAAGCTTTTGATATAGTCTGATTTTCTAAATGTCATTCCCAACTTTTGAAGCTCTTCTCTATTCAGGGAACAGATGTTTTTGACATTGACTTCTCCAACTCTGACAAGGAGCCTTTCCCAAATTGTTTTTTGTGCTATTGTTGAAATTTGTTGTCCAATAATAAGATGAATAAGGGAAGAGAAAAGGTCTTTATTAAGTGGTCTTTGGATAGGTCCAATTTTATCAATTGCCTCTCCAAGTAGTTTATCATTGTTTTTAAGGTGTTCTATTTCTTCAATCCCATATTTAAAATACATATATTCTCCTTCTCTAAAAATTAAAGTGTTAAAGATTGGTAAAGTATATTAATTTTATTAATATATAAATAGTATATTTAAGGATACAGGAATTCATTATATTAGTCAATATATAAGTTAGAGATTGTTTTGATTTTTTTATTGTTTAGTGGTATAATAAACCAAATAGGACTTTTAGAAAAGTAGTAAGAGGGAAGAAAAATAATAATTCTTAATATTTTATTTCTCCCTTATTATTTTCTAAGAAATACTAAAATAGAAAATATGGAGGTAAAAATGTTTAAAGAAGTAAAATTATCAATAGAACTTGGTGGTAGAACACTAACAGTAAGTAACGGAAAAATCGCAAGACAATCAAATGGTTCTATAATGGCTGAATATGGTGAATCAGTTTTTTTAACTACGGTTAATCGTAGTAAAGCACCAAAACTTGGATTGAATTTTTTTCCATTAACAATAGAGTATGTTGAAAAGTTTTATGCAGCTGGAAAATTTCCAGGTGGATTTATGAAGAGAGAAAGTAGACCTTCAACAAATGCTATTTTGAGTTCAAGACTTATAGATAGACCAATACGTCCAATGTTCCCAGAAGGATTTAATTATGATGTTCAAATAGTTAACACTGCACTATCATATGATGGGAAGAATACGATTAATAGTATAGGAATTACAATGTCATCATTGGCATTAATGATTTCTGATCTTCCATTTATGGGACCAGTGGCAGGAGTTGTTGTAGGGTATAAAAATGGTGAGTATATACTTAACCCAACACCAGAAGAGTTAGAAGAGAGTGAACTAGATTTAGTAGTTGCAGGAACAGAAACAGCTATTAATATGGTTGAAGCAGGTGCTTCAGAGCTTTCTGAAGAAATAATATTAAAAGGAATGATGTTCGCACATGAAAATATAAAAAAACTATGTGCTTTCCAAAAAGAGTTTCAAAAATTAGTAGGAAAAGAAAAAATGGAATTTGTTTCTCCTATTCCTATGGAAATTGTAAAAGAATTCATTGATACTAATGGAACTGCAAGATTAAAAGAAGCAGTATTAACAACAGGAAAACATGCTAGAGAAGATGCAGTAAATTCTTTAGAAGAAATATTATTAGAAGAGTTTAAAAATGCTAAATTTGCTGGAGAGGAAGAAGTAATTCCAGAAGATATAAAGAAAGAGTTTGCTAACTATTATCATGATCTTATGAAACAACTAGTAAGAGAAGCTATTGTTTTCAATAAACATAGAGTAGATGGAAGAAAAACAGAAGAAATAAGAGAATTGTTTGCAGAAGTTGGGACTCTACCTATCCCACATGGTTCAGCTATGTTTACAAGAGGAGAAACTCAAGCTGTTGTAATAGCGACATTAGGAACTAAACATGATGAGCAATTAATTGATTCTTTAGAAAGTGAGCATTATAAGAAGTTCTATCTTCACTATAATTTCCCACCATATTCAGTTGGAGAAACTGGAAGAATGGGTGCACCAGGAAGAAGAGAATTAGGACATGGAGCTTTGGCAGAGAGAGCTTTAAGTTATGTATTACCTTCAGAAGAAGCATTCCCATATACAATTAGAGTAGTGTCTGAAATAACTGAATCAAATGGTTCATCTTCTCAAGCATCTGTTTGTGGAGGTTCATTAGCACTTATGCATGCAGGAGTGCCTATTCGTGAGCATGTGGCAGGAATAGCAATGGGTCTTATTAAAGAGGGAGAAGACTATGTTGTATTAACAGATATAATGGGTCTTGAAGATCATATTGGAGATATGGACTTTAAAGTTGCTGGAACTTCAAAAGGAATTACTGCTATTCAAATGGATATGAAAATATCTGGAATAAACGAAGGGATTTTGAAAGAAGCTTTGGATCAAGCATTAAAGGCAAGAAAAGAAATTTTGGTTGTTATGAATAATACAATCCCAACACCAAATGGATTAAAAGATAATGCACCAAAAATTTATCAAATGACAATACCAAAAGATAAAATATCTGCTCTAATAGGACCAGGTGGAAAAAATATCAAGGGAATTATTGAGACAACAGGAGCAACTGTTGATATAGATGATACAGGAAAAGTAAGTGTATTTGCTATAAATACTGAAATATTAGATATGACAATAACTCTTATTAATAATTTTGTAAAAGATGTAGAGATAGGAGAAATTTTTGATGGAAAAGTAGTAGGAATTCAAAAGTTTGGAGCATTTATGGAGATATTACCAGGAAAAGAGGGATTACTTCATATTTCTGAAATTTCAACTGAAAGAGTTGCTAATGTTGAAGATGTTCTTAAAGTTGGAGAAATATTTAAAGTTAAAGTTAAAGGAATTGAAAACGGAAAAATTAGTTTAACTAAAAAAGGTATTTAAAAAAGGTATTTTTAAATGAGGTGAAAATGAAACTTTCAATTGTAAGTTTAGGATGTAGTAAAAATCTTGTAGATAGTGAGTATCTTATAGGAATGCTAGTAAATAGTAATAAATTTGAAATCACAAATTTATTAGAAGAAGCAGAAGTGATTATAATCAATACTTGTGGATTTATTGGTGATGCTAAAGAAGAGTCCATTCAAAATATATTAGAAATTTCTGAATATAAAAAATCAGGTAATTTGAAAAAATTAATAGTTGCAGGATGTCTTGCTCAAAGATATTCAGATGAAATTATAAAAGAAATGCCAGAAGTAGATGGAGTTATAGGAACAGGAGAAATTGATAAAATTTTAGAACTTGTAGATGAAGTTTTTCAAGAGAAAAAAGTAACAAAAGTTGAAAAATTAGACTTCTTAGGAAACTCAAAAACTCCAAGAATATTAACAACTAATCCACATACAGCTTATTTGAAAATAGCAGAAGGGTGTAATAGACGGTGTACATATTGTATAATTCCTCAACTTCGTGGAGAGTTGCGAAGTAGAAAAATAGAAGACATTGTAGAAGAAGCTACCTTACTGGCAAAAGCAGGGGTTAAAGAAATAAATCTATTAGCTCAGGAAATTACTGAATATGGATTAGATTTATATTTGAAAAAAGCCTTACCTGATTTGCTGAGAGAATTAGTGAAAGTGGAAGGGATAAAATGGATTAGATGCTATTATATGTTTCCAAACTCTTTGACTGAAGAAATGATTGAAGTGATTAAAAATGAAGATAAAATTTGTAATTATTTTGATGTTCCAATTCAACATATTTCATCTAATATTTTAAAAAATATGAAAAGAGCAAATTCTGGCGAACAAATAAAAGAAATTTTGAAAAAAATTAGAAAAGAAATCCCTGATTCAACAATTAGAACAACTGTAATAGTTGGCTTTCCAGGAGAGACTGAGGAAGAATTTCAGGAATTAAAAGAATTTATTAAAGAGTTCAACTTTAATTATGTTGGAATATTTAAATATTCTCAAGAGGAAGATACTGTAGCTTATAGTCTACCCAATCAAGTTTCTGAAGAGATAAAAGAGAAGAGATGGGTGGAGCTTACTAATTTACAATCTAATCTTGTTGAAATGAGAAATCGTTCTCTTATTGGTACTGAATTAGAAGTGATGATTGATTCTATTTCTGATGAAAGTGACTATATGCTAGAAGGAAGAACTCAAGGACAAGCTTTGGAAATTGATGGAAAAGTACTTACAAATGATGGTACAGCACAGCCTGGAGATATTGTTAAAGTCCTTGTGGAACAAAATTTTGATTATGATTTTTTAGGTCCAATAATAAAATAAAATTATTTAGGAGGGGAAATGAATTTACCAAATAAAATAACGATATCTAGAATTTTATTGGCAGTTCCATTTGTATATTTTTTAGAAAGTAGTGTAAATAATGCTATATTTAGATATATTTCACTGGGAATATTTGTCATTGCAGCATTGACTGATTGGTTGGATGGATATTTAGCTAGAAAGCATAATTTAATAACAGATTTTGGGAAATTGATGGACCCTTTAGCAGATAAAATTTTAGTTATATCTGCTATGGTAATTTTTGTTGGAAATGGTTGGTTACCTTCTTGGATGTCCATAGTTGTAATTGCTCGTGAGTTCTTAATTAGTGGAATTAGAACACTGGCAGCAGCCAATGGAGAGATAATTCCAGCAGGGAAATTAGGGAAATACAAAACAACAGCTCAAATGATTGTAATAATAATAATGTTAACTTTTGGAAAAAATGATTGGAATACATATCTTATGTTAATTCCAGTGGTCTTAACAGTTTGGTCAGGATGGCAATATAGTGTTGCTGCAAAACATTATTTTTTGAATCATAATTAAATAAATTTAATAAATGAATAAGGAGGCATGAGATGATAGGAGGTTATTTTTTACTTTTTTTTGATAAAATTATAGATCTTTATATGATTATTTTATTTATAAATATATTGTTATCTTGGATAGCTCCAAATAGTAAAAATGAATTTACTGATTTAGTCTATGCTTTGACAGAACCAGTTTTAAGGCTGTTTCGAGTAGTAATTCCAATTGGTGGTAGGTATATTGATTTAAGTCCACTAGTTGTCTACTTTATACTTAGAATGAGTAAATCAGCAATATATTTTGTTGTTAGAAATTTTTTTATGTAATTAAAATACCTAAAGATAGAGAAGCTATAGCTTCTCTATCTTTAGGTTAAAAAGTGAGACTTAAATAAGAAAAAATTGATAAAAGTTTAATAACTTTTATTCGGCGAGGAGGGTATGATACAAAAATATCATACATGTAAAATGGAAAATAAATTTGAAGATTATCATATACCAGTTTTATATTCTGAAACTTTAGAAACTTTAGTATTGAATCCAGATGGAGTCTATGTTGATTGTACTTTAGGTGGAGGCGGACATTCAGAAGGGATATTAAAAAAACTTTCTGAAAAGGGAGTTTTAATCTCCATAGATCAAGATGATGCAGCAATAGAATATGCTAAAAAGCGTCTTGAAGGATATAAAAATTGGAAAGTATTTAAAAGTAATTTTGAAAATTTAGAAAAAGTAATCTATATGGCAGGGTACGATAAAGTTGATGGAATATTAATGGATATAGGCGTTTCTTCAAATCAATTGGATGACCCTGAACGAGGTTTTTCTTATAGATATGAAGCGAGATTAGATATGAGAATGAATAATAGTTCAGGAATTTCAGCCTATGAAATAGTAAATACTTATGATGAAGGTAGTATTTCTAAAATACTTTTTGAGTATGGTGAAGAACGTTTTGCTAGAAAAATATCTCGTATTATTTGTCAGACTAGAAGTGAAAAACCTATTGAAACAACAGGTGATTTAGTTACAATTATTAAAAGGGCTTATCCAGGTAGAAGTGAAAAACATCCTGCTAAAAAAACATTTCAGGCATTACGAATAGAAGTTAATAAAGAACTGGAAGTTTTAGAAAATGCAATTAATAAATCTATCGATCTCTTGAAAGTTGGAGGAAGATTAAGCGTAATAACTTTCCACTCTTTAGAGGATAGAATTGTTAAAACTATGTTTAAAAATTTTTCTACTGGTTGTATATGTCCTCCAAGACTTCCTATTTGTATTTGTAATCATAAACCGACAATACGACTTATAACAAAAAAACCTATAACCCCTTCAAAAGAGGAGTTAGAAATAAATAATAG
Organism: uncultured Fusobacteriaceae bacterium; assembly: GCA_947038515.1. Lineage (GTDB taxonomy): Bacteria > Fusobacteriota > Fusobacteriia > Fusobacteriales > Fusobacteriaceae > JAGNZR01. Next base: position 15,989 of record CAMQWJ010000008.1, on the reverse strand, counting down.
ATCACGATCTTCAAAATTACGTGTAGTAGAAAAGGTGTAGAATATGAAGAAAATTTTAGTGGTAATTAGCATATTGGTTATCTGGTTTTATAATAATTACTTATTAAATCAAGTTTCACAAAAAGAAAAAGAACTTTCCAAGAAAGAAAAGAACTTAGAAAAAATTAATAAAAAAAATAATAATAAAATGATGGAATATGACAGAGCTATTGATTTAGAAAAAATAAAAAAAGAGCTAGAAAAACAGGGGTTGAAACCAACAAGATATATTGAATACTTTTCAACTGAAAGAGAAAAAATAAAAGAAATTTAAATTTTTAGTAAGAGATTTCTAAAAAAAAGGAGTTACTTGTGGACTTGAAAAAAGGGAATATAGTAAAGATAGATATTGAAAAAATAGTTTATGGTGGCGAGGGTTTAGGTTATTACAATGGTTTTGCTATATTTGTTCCTATGAGTGTACCAGGAGACAGAGTAAATGCTGAGGTAATATCATTGAAAAAAACATATGGAAGAGCATTGATTGTTGATATAATAACTCGTGGGGAAGAGAGAGTCGAGTTGGAAAAACTAACATTTGAAGACTTTCACGGGTGTGATTTTGGACATTTAAAATATGAAGCCCAACTTAAATATAAACAAATGATGGTTGAGGATGTTATGAGTAAAATAGGAAAAATAACAGATTTAAATTCACTGAAAATAATATCAAGTGATAATGAGTATAACTATAGAAATAAGGTAATAGAGCCATTTGCAAGTCTAAAGGGTAAAATAATTACAGGGTTTTTTAGAAAAAAAACACATGAAATTTTCGAAGTTGAAGAAAATTTTTTAAATTCAAAATTAGGTAATAGAATAATAGTACGATTGAAAGAAATATTAAATGAAGAAGGACAAAATAAAAAAATAAGTGTTTATGATGAAGTTATGCATAAAGGAATTTTACGTCATATTATGGTTAGGACAAACTCTAACTCTGAAGCTATGGTTGTATTGATTGTAAATTCAACACCACAAAATAAAGAGATTCAAGAAGTATTAACAAAATTAAGAGATGATATTCCAGAAATAAAATCTATATATATTTCTCTTAATAAAGAAAAAACTAATTTTGCTTTAGGACAAGAAAATTTTCATTTTTGGGGTGATAAAACTCTTAAGGAAACTCTTTTTGGAATTCAGTTCAATATTTCACCAACCTCTTTTTTTCAAATAAATTTAGATCAAACTGAAAAATTATATAGTGTTGCTTTTGATTTGTGTAAGGATTTGGAAAACAAAGTAATGGTTGATGCTTATTCTGGGACAGGAACAATAGGAATGATACTTTCCAAAAAAGCAAAAAAAGTATATTGTATTGAAATATCAAAATCAGCTACAGAAGATGGAAAAATTACTGCTAAAGAAAATAATATTGAAAATATTGAATTTATTAATGGGACAGTTGATAAAAAAATAATGGAGCTTATTAATAAAAAAATTAAAATTGATGGAATTGTCTTAGATCCACCTAGAAAAGGGGTAGAAGAACTTGCATTAAAAGGTATTGCAAATTTAGGAGTAAAAGAGATTGTCTATATATCTTGTAATCCATCTACATTAGCTAGAGATACAGAAATATTGGAAAGTATAGGTTATAAACTACAAAGTTTACAACCTATAGATATGTTTCCTCAAACTAGCCATATTGAGTGTGTAGCTAGATTTGATTTTATAAAAAAATAGGAACATTATCAAAGACAGTGTATAAAATTACTATAGTAAACTTGAGACAAATAAATTGTAACTTTATAATTTTGATTAACTTCATAATTATAAAATGAAAATATTTATTTGTCTTTTTTATTTTAAAAAAAAGCTGCTAGTGAACAAGAATATATTTTTGAGAGCACTAATATCAAATATTATAGAAAAATATAAAAAAGGTGTTAGCACTTTTAGTGCTAACACCTTTTTTGGAAATTTAGATAGCTATTTCATATGAATATTTTTCTCCATGCTTATAATTAATAATTTCAAGATCATCTGGTTTAAAGTCAAAAATAGATGTGAAATTATTGATTTTGAAAGTTGGGGCAGAGAGAATTGGAGATTTCATTTGTTCTTTTATAGATTCAAGATGTCTATCATAAAGGTGCATATTATGAATATTCCATATTATTTCACCAGGTTCTAATCCACACTCAAGAGCTACAAGTTTATGAAGAATAGAGTATTGAAAAACATTAGCAACAAGTCCAAGTGCAACATCACAACTTCTTTGTCTAACTTCAAGAAAAAGTTTTCCTTCAATAACACTCCATTGTGTTAGATGGACACAAGGAGTTAAAGCCATTTTATCCAGGGCTTCAGGAATCCAAATCTCTGTCATGATTCGTCTACTATTAGGATTGTTTTTTATTTCAGAGATAATGTAATGTAGTTGACTTTCGTAACCAAATGTTTTTGTTTTAATTTGAGCTCCATATGCTGGTCCAATAGTACCATCTTCCATTTTCCATTCATTCCAAAATTTACACCCAAGATTAACAAGTGTATCAACATTATTAGATTGGAGAATCCAAATCCAATATAGTTCACGAATGGGGGCTTTATTTGGACAGAACCGAGTAGTTAAAAGGTGTGCCTCATCTCCACTGTTGTCTAAACGAAATTGATATCCAATGTAACTACGGTAATGTGCAGGTGTACCATCCAAATATTTAGTCCGTACCTCTCCTTTGGTAGTAATACCGTCTTTTTCTATTTTTTCTACGATATCTTTGTAGATAATATCAAACTTTGACATGAATGTCCTCCTTTATATATGTTTCAACAAAAAAATCGTCATGTTCAGCTCTATTTTTAAGAATATAACCATAGTTTAGAACATCAGGAAAATAGAGAGGTGTAATAGGTTTTTCAACTGTTATATGATCTTTTAGTCGTGAAATTATAATTTCATCAATCTGAAAATATTTTAAAAAATATTCGTATATAGTGAGACCACCACAGATGAAAATATCTTTATTGCTTGAGATACCATGGTGTAAAATTTTATTAATATCTGTATCTCTGTCTAAAATTACTACTTCTCTAGTCTTTTTCATAAGTTCTATTGGAACAACATTTGCAGTTGTTTTTCCAAATAAAACGATATTATTAAGTGTTAAATTTTTATAATGAAGTAGCTCAGATTTAGAATGCCATAAAAGTCCGTTTCCTTGTGGATTTTTATCACCAATTAAATTGTTTTTAGCTGTACAGACAATTAACTTTAACATAAGTACCCCTTTTTAAATCAAATATATATTTTAATTGCTAGATTTTGAAGAAAATTCCTTCTCAAGTTCTATTTCTAAAAGATCTAAAAGTCTATTGAATTCAATTGAAATTCCTGAGAAACTATCTTTATTAGTAAGGTCAACACCAGCTTTAGAAAGTTGATTCATAGGTTGATCATTACCACCAGATTTTAATAATGTTAAATATTTTTCTAATGAAAGGGCTCTTTCTTCAGGAGTATATTTTGTATTAGTTATTTTGTCATATAAGGTAGCAGAAGCTGCAAAACTTGTAGCATATTGGTAAACATAATATGGTGAATTAAAGAAATGTGGAATTCTAGCCCAAATAATTTTTTGCAATTCATCAGTAGCAACAGTATCACCATAATATTCTTTGAAAAGTTTAGACATTATTCCATCTAAAGCTTCTGGAGTAACTGGGATATTATTTTCAACTAATTTATGTGCTTGATACTCATAGTCTGCAAAAAGTGTTTGCATATAGAAAGTTCCAAGAATATTTCCTAAACTTTGTTCAATAAGAGCAATCTTTTCTTTTGAATCAGTGCTTACACTAAGCATATGATCCAGTAAAAGTCTTTCATTAAAAGTTGAAGCAACTTCTGCTACGAAAATAGTATAGTTACTAGTAGCATAAGGTTGGTACTTAGTTGAATACATACTGTGAACAGTATGTCCAAGTTCATGTGCAAGAGTATATGCTGCATTCATTGTATTGTTATAGTTTAGCAACATATATGGGTGAACATCAAAAATATTAATAGAGTATGCTCCACTTCTCTTATTACTTTTTTCTGAAACGTCTAACCATCCATTACTTAGGGCAGTTTTTAAATTTTCTTGATATTCTGCACCAAGAGGTTTAACAGAATTAATTACTAAATCTTTAGAGGTATTGTAAGGAAAATCACGGTTATATTCTACAATATTAATTTGATTGTCATAATAATGATATTCTGCAAGTCCAAGATATTTTTTACGTAAATTAATATATCGTTGTAAAGGTGCATTGTTTTCCTTTGCAGAAGCTAAAAGAGTAAGATAAATCTCTGGTGAAATATTTTTTGGTTCTAGAGATTTTTCAAGTGTTGAATTATAGTTTTTTGCCCTTGAAGAAGCAACACTTCTTTGAAGAATACCACGGTAGATAGCGGCATAAGTATTTTTATTAATATTATATGAATTATAAAGAGCTTCAAAAGCCTTTTTTCTGTTCTCTTGATTTCTATCTGTTGCTGTAATTTTAGAATAGGCTCCATTAGTTATCTCTGTATCAACTCCATTGATATTGATAGTGTTGAAAGCAATGTCAGAAGTAGAAAGCTCTTGATAGATATCGTTAACAGAAGTATTAAATTGTGAAAAATAAGACAATAGTTTTTCACTTTTTTCATCTAAAACATGAGCTTGTAGCCGATATAGTTCATTTAGAGAAAATTTTTGTGATTTTAAAATAGGATGTAATGAAACCCATTCCATTATTTTATCTTTAGGAATTTTAAGGATTTCAGGAGTTATAAATGCAGTTTCAGTTCCAAACTTAGTATATAAACCCTCTATTTCTTGTAGCTTTTCAGAAGCAACTTGATTTTTAGAGTCTAAATCTTTCATTAGATAAGGATAAAGATAAATTTTATCAACAAGACGAGATAATTTTTCACTACGTTCTGTAAATTGAATAAATATTTCAGGTGATTCTCCGATTTTTCCTTTGTATAGAGGTATTTCTTTCATAATTTGTTTCATTAGTATAACATCAGCTTCCCAAGCTTCCCAATTAGGATAAATATCGGAAAGATTCCAAACTTCATTAGTGTCTACTTTAGTAATAGAAGTCAAATTTTCTTGTTTTTCAATTTTTGTATTAGGCATAGGATTCTCCTTTAAAATTTTTGTATCAGAATTATTAATTGTGGAAATCTTACTACTAGTATCAGTGGTAAGAGGTAAAGTATTATTTTGTTTCTTTTTATGTGTTATTAACGCCGTAGCATTTAACGCTGTAATAATAAGAATAGTAAAAATAATTTTTCTTTTTTTCAAAACGGTTCCTCCTAAATATTGTTTATTATATTTTACTATATTTTCTATATTATTACAAAAGAATTTAAGTATTATTACAAAGAATTTAAGTTTATTATAAAAAAATATCAAAAAACAGTGAAAATGACTATATTTTTTTATCTAAAAATGCTACTATTATAAATATCTAAAAATATTAATAATATAAATATCAAGAAATGAGGTGATAGATTGGATTTGCATTATTTAAAAATATTTTATGAAGTTGCAAAGGAACAAAGCTTTACAAAGGCTTCACAAAAATTATTTATAAATCAATCTGCTGTATCTATACAAGTCAAAAAATTTGAAGAAATATTGAGAATAAAATTATTTGATAGAAGTACAAAGCAAATAAAATTAACCTATTATGGAGAAGCTTTATATAAAATGGCTGAAGATATCTTTGATAAAGTGAAAAGAACAGAACATGAAATGTCAAGAATGATAGAAGTAGAAAAAATAAAAATATCCATAGGGGCAAGCCCAGTTATAGGAGAGCCATTATTAGCTAAATTAATGAAGGGGTTTTCAGTTAAACATAAAGAAATAGACTTTGAAATTTTTATTTCATCAAAAGATTATTTATTGAGACAATTAAAAGAAGGGGAAATAGATGTTATTATTATTGATTTTGAGCAAATAAAAGACAGTAATTTAGAAGTATTTATAGTAGATACAGTTCCCTATGTCTTTGTAGGTGCAAAGAAATATTCTAGTATGAAAGAAATAGCAAAGGAACCTTTGATTTCTAGAAAAAATATCAATAATAATAATAAGGCGATGATTTATTTAGAAAATAAAAATAGAGTTCAGTTTGAAAAAATTATTCATGTTGAAGGAAATATTGAGCTAATAAAAAATATGACAAAAGAAGGGTTAGGCAATGCAATCCTCCCATATTATAGTGTGAAAAAAGAGATAGAAAATGGTCATTTAATAATGTTAGAAAAAATTGATGAAGTGGAGGATGGTTATCAAATAGTTATAACAAAAGATAAAAGGAATTTATTACAGGTAATAAAGTTTATTTCCTACGTCCAAAATCATAAAATATAGGAGTGTAAAGATGAAACTAATAGAATCATATAAAAAAACTGAAGAATTATTAAAAAATTTTATAGAGAAAGAAGAAAAAGAGATGTTAACAGAGGAAGTTGCAAAGAAATTAGCTTCTATTTTTCAAGCTGGAGGAAAAGTTCTAATTGCAGGAAATGGAGGAAGCAATTGTGATGCACTGCATTTTGCTGAAGAATTTACAGGACGCTTTAGAAAAGAAAGAAGGGCATTGCCAGCATTAGCAATTTCAGATTCTTCTCATATAACATGTGTTGGAAATGATTATGGGTTTGAGTATATATTTTCAAAAGGTATTGAAGCATATGGAAAAAAAGAGGATATGTTTATAGGAATATCAACAAGTGGAAATTCTCAAAATATAATAAAAGCAGTAGAAAAATCTAAAGAAGAAGGAATGACAATTGTTTTGTTATTAGGGAAAGATGGTGGGAAATTAAAGGGTACAGGAGATTATGAGTTTATAATAGAAGGGGAGACTTCAGATAGAATCCAAGAAATTCATATGATGATATTACATATTATAATTGAGGGTGTAGAAAGAATTATGTTCCCTGAAAATTATTAAAATAAAAAAGAGTTGAGATTTAATTTGTCTCAACTCTTTTTTTATTGTTTTTAATTGAGATGCTCAATATTGGAAAAATCTAAAATATTAAAATGCCCATTAAGATAAGTTGCAGTTGTAATACTTGTATTTTCAGGGACTGGATATTTTGAAAAGTTTTCAAGAGAAAGACTTTTTGATGAAAGATAACTACCGATTCCTCTAAGAGTTATACCGTGTGTAACAACGATAACTGTATCACCATCTTTATGAACTGAAAGAAGGTAATCGATTCCTTTTTTTATTCGGAGTAACAAATCAGTAAAAGACTCTCCATTTAGAGCACTAGGGTTATATTTTTCAGGTTGATAAAAAAAATCAAAATATTCAATTGGATGAGTTGCTTCAAAAGTTTGATAATCCATCCCTTCCATTTTTCCTAGATTAAGTTCTTGAAATTCAGGAATAGTTCTAATATTAGAAAGATTATTAGTTATGAGCTGGGCAGTGTGATAAGCTCGACCTAGTGGAGAACTATATATATAAGAAAAATTAGTAGAATCTTTTTTTAATTTTTCATGTAATTTTAGAGCTTGATTAATCCCCATTGGGGTCAAGGGTGAGTCTAAAGAACCTTGTAACTTATGAATTAAATTCCATTCAGTTTGACCATGACGTACAAAGATAAATTTAATCATTGGATTCAACTTTTAAGTTTTTGTCTTTGGAAGTGGTTATTGGTTCTGCCTTTAAGGTAGTAGATTTTTTTAATAATTCCATTTGAATAGCAACTTGAGAAAGAAAAACAGAAGTAATAAAAGGGTTCTCTTCATAAGGTAAAGTGAAAAAATAATAAATAATATTTTCTAAAGTAGGCTGATCACAATCATCAATTTTTTCTGCAATGTTAAAGAAAAATTTAGAGTAAAAAAATGTGATATGAGGATGATTATATAATTTTAATATTCCTGTTCTAATAATCGAAGAAATATTAAAGTTTGGATTTGATTGAAGGAGAATAGAAACTTTTTGAGCAGTTTCTATTATTATAGGAAATGTTCTAGAAAAATCAAAGAAAGTCGAATATTTAAAAATAAAATTATTTATTTCAATTAAAATATTGTCTAACTCTTTTGGGTGAACAAAAGCAGCAAGTTTTTCATGTGTTTTTTCAAAATGAAGAGACATTGTAGTTTCATCTTGGTCAATAATATCAAAAATTTTATCTTCTTTAAGCTTAATAAGAAATTTAGAAATTATAGCTTTATCCAGGGACATTTTATCTTCTAAATCAACTAAATTTATTTTGACACCATTGTTATTGGTAGAATTTGAAGTGGTTGAAATAAGTCGACCTAATATATTGAAAAATGCTAATTCTTTGGATTTAACAATAGACATTATGAGTACTCTCCTTGATATTTAGTATGATAATATATATAAAATTAATTAAGGTAAATCTTAAAAATCTGATAATTCATACGAGATTAACAATTATAGAATTTTAATATTATATAATTGTTAATAAAATTATACCATAAATGAAAAATAAAATAAAATAAAAATTTAAAAGAATTAGAAAAAAAACTTGAAATAAGATGAAAGCGGTGGTACAATCTATAAGAGATAGTGAATTTAAAGTAGATGAAAATTATTATAGGGGTGAAAAATGGCGATTAGAAAATTTAGACAAAAAATAAAACCTTTTATATGGGTAATGACAATAGCATTTGTACTATCTATGGGAGCAGTAACGATTTCAGAGTTGAAAAAAAATGTATCAAATGGACAAGAATATGCGTTTAAGATAAATGGTGAAAAGATTTCTAAAATAGAAATCGAAAGAATGAAAAATAATATTCAGATGAATATAGGGCAGCAAACTAAGGGACAAATAGATGAGGAATTAATAGAAGTTTTTGCTATCTCTGAAGTTGTAAATGGAGTTTTGATGCAAGAATATAGTGAAGAAAATAAAATAAAAGTATCAGATTCTGAAGTGAATAGTGAATACAAAGTGCTTGAAAAGAAACTTGGAAAAGAACAGTTAGCAAGATTGTTAGGTTCTAAAGGTCATACTAAAAGTAGCTATAAAAAAGAAATTGCAAAAAGTTTATTAATATCAAAAATTCTAAAAACAACAGCTGAAAGTCCAGAAAATAGAATTAAATTGGAAAAAGAAATAAATAAATTAAAAAAAGAAATGATAATTTCTAATGTAAGTGAGCAATATAAATTATTCGTTCCTAAAACAGCATTGGAAAATGAAGGTTTTGCTATGGAGAATGGAGATTATAGTCAAAAGGTGATTTATGCAGTTTTGGCGAATGGAAATTCTACAGAAGATGCAAAAGTTGAAGTTAAAAGAATGTTTGAAAGTCGAGTGAAACTAGCTAAAAAAGCTATTGAAAAAGGTGTTATTGTTGAAGAAGGTTTAACTTGGAATACTACTTTTTCTGAATATTTAAAAGGACTGAGAACAAAAATTGGTGAAGAAATAAAAATTGATTCGAAAGAGTTAGAGGAATATTTTAAAAAACATATAAAAACATATAAAATTCCTGCTACTGTTGATTTTGAAGTGGCAAAGATAAAATTAAAAGATAACGAAGCTGTTTTGACTTTAAAAGCGGAAGAAATAATGAAAAAAATACTGGAAAACAAAGTAGAATTTGATAAATTAAAAGAAACAGAGCCAGCTATTTTTTCTGTTGATAAATATAATTCAATACAAAAAGAAGATTATCTTTCTAATATTGGAAAAAATCAAGAAGAACTTCTAAAAAAAGTATTTGCTTCTAAACTTAAAAGTGTAAATTTATTAGTTGGAAATGATGAAATTTTAATTTATCGTAAGAATGGAGAAACTAAGGAGGTAGAACCTTTATTTTCAGAAAATACTATTAAAAATAGAGTTGAAAATGATTATAAAAATGAAATAATAGAGGAAAAATTAATTGATATAGCAAAAACTAAATAATTTAATTTTAGTCTCTGCTTATTGTTGATAGAATTATATTGTACTTTTTGAAAAAATCTATTTAGAAAATCTATTTAAAGTAAGGTGATATATGAAGTTTAGAGAAGAGGATATAGAACGATTAAATAGAGAATTAAAAATAGAAGAAATTGTTGGAGAAGTCGTTTCACTAAAAAAATCAGGGTCAAATTATAAAGGGTTATGTCCTTTTCATATTGATAGTAACCCCTCATTTATGGTAAGTCCAAATAAGAATATTTGTAAATGTTTTGTTTGTGGTGGTGGCGGTGGACCAATAAAGTTTTATTCAGATTTTAAACAAATAACTTTTTCCGAAGCAGTAAAAGAACTAGCTGAAAAATATAATATTGATATTAAGATAGAATATCAAGGAAAAGAGAAGAATGTAGAGTATAAAGAATATTATGAAGTAATGAATTTAGTTCACGAGTATTATACAGCAGAAATTTTTAAAAATACAGGAAGAATCGCATTAGAATATTTAACTAGTAGAGGGTTGACTCCAGAACAAATAAAAAAAAATGGAATAGGTTATGCAAATAATGGAGCAGTAGACTACTTAATGAGCAAAGGGTATGGAACTGATATACTTATAACTTTAGGGATAGCAAAAGCATCGGAAAGCAATATTTACGATGCTTTTAGAAATAGAATAATGTTTCCTATTCATTCTCTTGGAAAGAAAGTGATTGCCTTTGGTGGAAGAACATTAGAAAAGGGGAAAGATGTCCCGAAATATATTAATACTCCAGATACACCGATTTTTAAAAAAGGTAATATTTTATATGGTCTGGGGGAAAGAAGTTCAATTATAAAAAAGAAGAATTATTCCATATTGATGGAAGGGTACATGGATGTGCTTACTAGTGTTATAGAGGGCTTTGATGTGACTTTAGCACCACTAGGAACTGCTTTTACAGAAGAACAAGGAATGCTTTTAAAAAAATACACTTCAAATATTATTTTAGCTTTTGATATGGATGGTGCAGGACAAAAAGCTACTGAAAAAACAATATTAACATTGAAAAAACAAGGATTTAATATTAGAGTATTGACTTTAACAGGGGCAAAAGATCCAGATGAATATATAAAAAAATATGGAAAGCAAAGTTTTTTAGAGACTATTCAAAATTCAGAAGAGTGCTTTGATTTTTTATATAGCTATTACGGTAAAGAATACGATTTAAATGATATGTTTTCTAAACAAAATTTCATAAAAAGATTTGTGGAATTTTTTCAAAATATAGATGATAAAATAGAAAAAACTTTATACATTGATAAACTTTCTACAAATGTAAGGATAGAAAAAGAAATTCTATGGGAGACATTGGTTGATAAAAATAAACCAAGATATAGTAAACCTAGAGTTCAAGAATATGAAAAAGAGAATAAAGAAGAAGCAGATAATGAAGTAGAAATATTAACTGTTAGGCTAATATTAGATGAAAATAAATATTTTAAATATTTTGAAAATTATAGTTTTCAAATGAAATTTGCTAGAAAAATAATTGATTATTTCAAGGAAAATTATGATGGTAAAAAAGTGTTGAAATTAGAAGAAATAATTAAATTAGACACTTTTGAAGATGAAGAAAAATTAAAGATGATTGATTTTTCATTAGTTTCTTATAATCCATATTCACAATTAGAAGCTAAAGAAATGTTATTTATCGAACTGTTATCTTCATGGTTAAGAAAAGATATTTTTAACTATAAAAATTTAATAAAACAACAGGATTTGACTATAATTATTAAAATGCAATTAGCTCTATTTTTAAAATCTTCTGAAATTTCTTTAGGAGAAGTCAAAAACAGTGATGATATGATAAGAATATATGAAGAATTTAATAAAAAAATAAATTTTTTTTTGATGAATAGTAGGGAGGCGTTGAGTGAAAAGGTTCATAAATAATGAAAAAGTATTGGAACTATTAAGAAAAGCAGTGGAAACAAAAACAATAACCTACGAAGAAATAAATAGGGAATTAAAAGATACATTAGAAAAAGATGAGATTAAATTACTGGTAGATGGAATTATTGAACAGGGAATAGAAATTACTGAGGAAAAAAAAATAAATAAAAAAACTGAAGCCAGTGTAAAAAAGAAAAAAAAGATTGAAGAATTAGATAAAAATGAGATAGAAGTAAAAAAAGAAAAACCAACAAAGAAAGTATCTAAAAAAGAAAAAGAAGAAGTTGGTGAATCAACTGTAGAAAAAAGTGAAGAGTTAAAACAAGAATCAAAACCTTCCTCAGTAAAAGTTAAAAAGACTAAGGGAGAAAGAAAAAAAATAGAGGCTTCTTTACCAGAAGAAGAAGAGGAAGAAGAGGAAGAAGATAACGAAGAAATAGTAAAAGAACTTTATAGTGAGTTTGAAAAATTCAATCCAGATGAAGTTGAGAAAGTTACAGATGAAGAATTGGTAAGTGAGGATCTATTTAATACTATTGGTGACATGAAGGTAGATGAACCAATAAAAATGTATTTACGTGAGATTGGTCAAATTCCACTTCTTAACCATGAAGATGAATTGAAATATGCAAAACTGGCATATGTAAAGGATCAATTTGCAATAGATCAACTAATAGAAGCTAACTTGAGACTAGTTGTAAGTATCGCTAAAAAACATACTAATAGGGGCTTAAAACTTTTAGATTTGATTCAGGAAGGAAATATAGGTCTAATGAAAGCTGTTGAAAAATTTGAATATATAAAAGGTTATAAATTTTCAACATATGCAACTTGGTGGATTCGACAAGCTATAACAAGAGCCATTGCAGACCAAGGAAGAACTATTAGAATTCCTGTTCATATGATTGAGACTATTAATAAAATTAAGAAAGAAGCTAGAATATATTTACAAGAAACAGGTAAAGATGTAACACCTGAAATACTTGCTGAAAGACTATCTATGGAAGTAGCAAAGGTAAAAGCTATCCAAGAAATGAATCAAGATCCTATTTCACTTCAAACTGCAGTTGGAAGTGAAGAAGATAGTGAGTTAGGTGATTTTGTAGAGGATAATAAGGCCCTTAATCCTTATGAGCAAACAAATAGAGTGTTATTAAGAGAACAATTAGACGATGTTTTGAAATCTCTTAGTGATAGAGAAGAGAAAGTTTTAAGATTTCGTTATGGACTTGACGATGGATCACCAAAAACTTTAGAAGAAGTTGGTAAATTATTTAAAGTGACACGGGAAAGAATTAGACAAATAGAAGTAAAAGCTTTAAGAAAGTTAAAACATCCAAGTAGAAGAAAAAGATTAGAAGATTTTAAAATGTAATATTAACTAAGGGGAACCTAATAAGGCTCCCCTTAGTCATAGTAGAAAATAATATAATTATTAAGAGGTGAAATAATGAGATTAAGAGAGTATGAAGAATTTATTTTGGAAAACTTTGAAAAAAAAATAGAAATTGAAAATTTTATAAATGAAAATATGCCATTTATAGAGTTTGATAAAGAAGAACTATCTTATGCTGGAAATGTAGAAATTAAACATATAGAAAGAAGCACTCTAGAATATTTAGAAGAAATTTCAAAACTTCCATACTTAGAAGAAGATCTATCTGATTATGAAACTATAGATACAGAAACATTGATTAGTATGAATTTAAGACTTGTATCATTTTTAGGAATGAAGCTTCTTAAAGAGGGAATTGACTTTATGGATTTAGTTCAAGAAGGTACTATTGCCCTGATTGAAGGAATTGAAAAATTTAAAAATAGTCCATATATTGATTTGAAAAAATTTTTAGAAGTAGAAATTTTAAAAAGAATGATTCTTAATATTAATGAAAGTTTAGAAAGTAAAAAGTCAGAAATATTGTGCTTTTTTCAAGGAAAAGCAGAAGAATTTGAAAATAATGATGAAGTTTTAGAAGAGTTGCAAAAGAAAATAACAGAGATAAAAAATAAAAATTATCATGAATTGGAGAATACACTTTTCCCTCTTGAGGTAGAAGTTATAAACTCTTATTATGGTTTGGATAGGAAAAAAAGTTTTTCAATTTTTGAAATTGAAAAAGAATTAGAACTAGAGAAAGAGAAAGGTGAAGAAATTTTTCAAAGTGGAATTAATAAGTTGTCAAGATTTGGAAGTGAGTTGTTTAGAATATGAAATTGGAAAAAATAACAAAATATTTAGAAAAGAAATATCCTTTAAAAAATGTTGAAGATTGGGATAATGTAGGATTACAAATTGGAGATATGAGCAAGGATATAAAAAAAATACTTGTCTCATTAGATTGTGATATGGAAGCAATTGAAGAGGGAATAGCAAAAAATATTGATTTAATAATAACGCATCATCCAATGATTTTTACCTCTTTAAAAAATATAGATTATTCTACTGTTTTAGGTGAAAAAATAAATAAAATTATAAAAAATGATATTGCAGTATATACTTTACACACAAATGTTGATGGAAGTAACGGAGGATTAAATGACTATATTTTGAAAAAAATTGGTATTGAATCTTCAAAAAAAATGTGTTTGAATGATAAAAAAACAAATGTAGAGTATGGGATAGGACGTTATTTTTCTTTAAAAGAAGAAATTTCTTTAGAAGAATATATAGGGTGGATAAAAGATAAGCTTGAAATAAATAAAGTAATTTTATATTCTAAAAATAAAATTTTTAAAGTAAAAAAGATTGCAGTGGTTAATGGTTCAGGAGGTAATTTTTGGAAAAAAGCAAAAAATTATGGAGTGGATCTTTTAATAACTGGTGATGTAAAGTATCATGAAGCTGAAGAGGCAATGGAAAACGGAATTTCATTGATTGATTTAGGTCATTATTCAAGTGAAAAACTATTTATGGAATTAATTGAGAATGATTTGAAAGAGTTGGAATCAGAAATTGAGATTCAAAAATTTTATAAAGAGTCAGAGTTTGAAATTTATTAACATAATATAAAAATAAGGGGAAAAAAATGAAAAAAATAATATTATTTATATTTACTCTTAGCTTTGTTCAAATTTTTTCTGGAGTTAAAGATAATTTGAACATATTTTCAAAGAGTGAACTGGAAGAGGTTACCGCAAGAATAGCACAATTTGAAAAAAATAATAATATAAAATTTTTGATAGAAACTTCTAAGTATGAAGAAGAAATAGTAATAGAACCACCTATAAGAACAATAGTTATTAAAATGAATTGGAAATTAGAGGATAACAATAATAATATAATTAAAGGAGGTTCCATAAAAAATGAAACTGAAGTGAAGTCTTCTAAAAAAATGAAGTCAATTTCCATCCAGCAAAAATTTACTCAGGATCTTGAAATGGAAGAATTTTCCCAAGAGTTAAATGAACTTATGGATAGTATAGAAAAACATTTAACAAATAAAGAGTTTAAAGAGTATATACTTGGATCAATAAATGGATTAGAAAAAATTATAGAAACAACTAAAGAAAATGATCAAAAAAAAATATATACAAAAGAAGAAATTTGGAAATTTGTTTTGATTCTTGTATTTTTCTTGACATTTTTTAATATTTTAGTTAGAATTGGTAAGAAATATAAAAATGAAAAAAAATAGGTATTAGGTCTAATCGCTGCTTGTTTACAAGGAGAGGAAAGTCCGGGCTCCGTAGAGTAAGAGGGCAGTTAACGGCTGCTAAGGGTAACCTTAAGGAAAGTGCAACAGAAAATAGACCGCCATAATTTTTAATCGTGGTAAGGGTGAAAAGGTGGTGTAAGAGACTACCAATAGCTTAGGAGACTAAGTTAGTTTTGTAAACCCCCTTTGGAGCAAGACGAAATTGGAAAGGTTAAGGGCTACTCGTCCAGCTTTCAGGGTAAGTTGCTAGAAACTATAAGCGATTATAGGGCTAGAAAAATGATTAGTTAACACAAAACCCGGCTTATTTAATGCCTATTTTTTAATTTTATATTATAAGTTATAATAAAAAAATTGACAAAAATTAGAATACGTGGTATTCTAATACTTGTTGCGGGAATAGCTCAGTTGGTAGAGCGTCAGCCTTCCAAGCTGAATGTCGCGA
>CAMQWJ010000007.1 GCA_947038515.1 uncultured Fusobacteriaceae bacterium | reverse complement strand
CACTTACTATAGACTTATATATTTTATTAAGTTTTTCATATAAAGGACCATTAACAGTAATTGGTGGATCTACTGGTGTTTCTGGATCTACAGGTGGTTCTGGATCTACTGGTAATGGTAAATAATCAAGAACTCCGATCATTACATTACCATTTGCTAATAAGGTAGCATCTAAAACTAATGAATTAGTGATTAATTTATCAGTTTCAGAATAAAGAGTATCAAAATTGGTATTTATTTGAGTACCACCCATTCCAACAATTGAATTTTCTCCGATTCCATTTAAACCTATTACTAATTTACCAGTTGTCGAACTTAAAGTTCCATTATTTTCATATAAAGAATGTCCTATTATATTACCTGTTACATCTTTTATAGTTGGATCAATTCGTAAATTAAGATTTCCAGTCTCTAAATTAATAGTACTTGCTCCTGTAACTTTTGCAGTTTCAAATAATGTTATATTTCCATTACTATTTAAAGTTTCAAATCCTGAAATAGTGTGAAAAATATTTAAATTATTTTCTGTTTTTGCTGTAGAACTTGCTCCTAAATTTAAGATATCTGTTCCGATTCCACCTTCTAAATCACCATTTATTAATACTGTATTACTTATAGAAAGTTTATCATCTCCAGCACCTAAATCTATTTTTCCATTTATTATTGAAGAACCTGAAATTAAGACTTCATTATTTCCATTACTTCCTTTTATTACAGCTTGGTCACTCTTTAGACCTCCACCATTAAAAGTTACATTTTCAGCAACAAATTTTTTATCATTTTCTAAATAAAGAGCAGCATTATATCCATTGATTATACTATTTTTTAAAGTAGTATCTACATTTACAACTAAAGCTCCCTCATTTATTCCAGCACTATTAATTATCAAATTATCGTTATTGGTTAAATTACTAGACAATAAATAGCTATCTCCTGTTGTTATTGTCGTATTTGCAGCAGAAACACTTCCGTCTGCCGCTCCATTTAACACAGTTTTTTGAGTACCATCTGATAAAGTTATTACTCCACCAGTACCATTAGTTATAGTTTCTATAATTGGATTTCCATTAGCATCTAAAGTAACTTTTCCTGTCGGCATATCAAAATTAGGTAGTAAAGGATAATGACCAGGTTTTGGTTTAGGATTTGGATCAAAAGATACTATTTCTGACTTTAATTTTAGAGTAACTCCATAGTTTTCTTCAACAGTTGGAAGTATTGCCGTTAAGATTTTCTGCTGTACTTGAAATCCCTGATTATAATCTCCATATCTATCGTTAGCAATTACTTCGGCTCCATTACTGTAAATTTCACGACCAGCTAATAAACCATAATTTTTAACTGTAGTGATTGCAAGAGCAGCTATAGCACTTTGTGAACCTTTAATTATTCCATTATTTGTTATTGAATCAATCCCTCCCATTACAGAAATTCCATTTCCTGAAAAACTAAGATTCTCAGATTCTTTTATTTTTAAATCAGGAAAGTTTGTGTTTCCTGCTATTCCAGCTTTACTATTAAGATATCCTGAAATAGTTCCATCATTAGTTGAGTTTAGTAAATTTACTGCAGACAGAGCTGAAGTTCCATTATAACCTAAAAATATTCCATTCCCACTTCCAAAAGCAGTTGTCCCAGCACTAGCTACACTAACATGAGGTTCATTACGCCAGTTCATAGTGGCTTCTGAACCAGTAATATCTGCTTTTCCTAGTAAAAGCCCTTTATTCAGAAAATCAGGTAAAACTATTGTTCTCTTTCCTTTTCCATTAGAGGAAAGAGAAACTCCATTTCCTGATAAAACTGACTGTACATTTGCATTTGTAGAAGCGGAACCATCGGTTTTTGCTATTCCTCCCTCTAAAACAACTTCACCAGATATTTTACCAGAATTATCTAATTTTGTTAATTCATTTTCTAAGGTTGCATTAATATTAGTAGGAGTTAGACCATTACTTGAAAAAATATTTATTCCATTTCCTGAAGCAGTTGAAATGATGTTCAGATAATTTGATGAACTTCCATTTCCAAAACTAGGAATTTCATTACTTTGAAGAAGACCACCAATGGTTAAAATTTCCCCATTAATATTTCCCGAATTGGTAATTTGAGAAATAGATGATTTTAGGTAAGAAAATGAAGGATCAGAATTTTCTGTATAACTATTTACTCCATTTCCTGATGAAATTGTAATAATCTCACCAAGCAGAGCTCCAAGAGTATTCGATGTTGCTATTAAAGTTCCTTGAATAGTTTTAATATTTCCTTTTATCATTCCTCTATTGTTAATAAGACCTAGTTGTGAATCATCTAGATTATTACTAATTCCATTTCCAAGAGAATAAGTAAAATTTCTTCCCCCTAGAGTTGCACGATATTGTGCACTATTAAGTGTCACACCAAGAATACTAGCATTTCCCATTATAGTTCCTGCATTGATATTATTATTTTTTATAAGATAACCATTTCCTGAATTTCTTATTTTATCATTTGTTGATATATCTCTATCAGTAACTGACTCAGAAACCCCCTTAAAATTAAATGATCCTGAAATAAATCCATTGTTAACTTCTTTTGTTTCTATGTTATTTCCAAAGTCTTTGTGCTCTTGATACTCTATCTTACTTGGATCCCAATGTGGGTCTTTTTTTATTCCTGTAAGCGACTCGCTATTAATAATAGCCCCGTTGTTTTCAGTTGAATAGCCTACATTTCCACTCAAGACAAAGAGTGTCACTAAAAATGCACTTAATTTTAATTTTGTTTTCCCCATAATTCCCCCTTATTTATATAAAATGTTATAAAATGTTATAAACTGTTATACCATAAAAACAAACAAAAATCTTCCGTAAGTGAACTCATTGAAAAAATCATTAATTTTTATATGAAAATGTCTTTATAAAACATCTATTTTTACTCATTATAATAAAGATTTTCTGTAGGAAATATTGGATCTGAAGTAATATCAATTCCCAATTTTCTAAAAGTTTGATCATCATTTTTACTTAAAATAGTTGTACAATGTGCCTGTGAACCCTTTAAAAAAGATAATTGTTCTAATGCTTTAGAGGCGACTGAATCAGTAGCAGCACATATGGAAAGAGCTAATAGAATCTCTTCTAAAACTAAAGTAGAATTTTTACTTTTAAAAATTTCTGATTTAAGCTTTAGCATTGGTTCTAAGACAGTAGGTGAAATTAAATGAATAGAGTCATCTAATTTTGCTAAATACTTAATTGCATTAAGAATAGTCGACGAGGGAGCATCCATGATATTACTATGTCTTCCTCTTATTATCTCACCGTCAGGTAACTCAATTGCAAGAGTAGAATAGATATCACATTTAGAGACTTCATTTCTAATTATATCCATATATTCTTTTGCACTTGCAACTACCTTTCTATCTTCAATCTTCAAATTATTATTAATTAGAATAGAATTAGAAAGTTCTAATGTCTCCTCATCAAGATAACCTTTGGTAACTTCACAAGCAGTTTTAAAATAACGTCTAATAATTTCTTGCTTTGAAGCTTGTTTAACAACTTCATCATCGAATATTCCAAATTTAACACGATTTACTCCCATATCAGTAGGAGATTTATAATTTGATTCCTTTCCAGTTATTTTTTCAATTATTCTACGTAAAAGAGGGAAAGCCTCAATATCTCTATTATAATTGATAGCTATTTCACCATATGCTTCTAGATGGAATGGATCAATCATATTAACATCTCTTAAATCTACAGTAGCAGCCTCATAAGCGGTATTTATAGGGTGCTTTAATGGAAGGTTCCATACAGGAAAAGTCTCAAATTTAGAATATTCTGGTATATTTCCCAGTTTAGATTCATGATAAAGTTGACTTAGACAAGTAGCTAGTTTACCGCTTCCAGGACCAGGACCAGTAACAACCACAATTGGTTTAGAAGTCTCTATATATGGGTTTTTGCCATAACCATTTTCACTAACAATAGTTTCAATATCATTTGGATAGCCTGTTGTTGCTCTATGTTTATAGACTTTTATATTTCTATTTACTAATTTATTAATAAAAACATTAGTACTAGGTTGATCATCATATCTTGTAATAACGACACTATTTACAAGAAGATCATATTCTCTTAAATCATCAATAAGTCTCATAACATCCATATCATATGTAATTCCAAAATCACCACGTATTTTATTTCTTTCTATATCCCCAGAATAAACACAAATAATTACTTCAACTTTTTCTTTTAAGCTGTGTAATAATTTAATTTTAGCATTTTCATCAAATCCTGGTAAAACTCGCTTAGCATGTAAGTCGAATAAAAGTTTTCCACCAAATTCAAGATAAAGCTTATCACATTTATTAACTCTTTCAAGAATAAATTTAGACTGTTCGCTAATATATTTAGTATGATCAAATCCTATTTTCATTATGCTTTCCTCCTGATTATTAAATAAAGATATATTTTATTTCCTGACTCTATAGTTTATCATATTATCCAGAAAAAACCAATAAAATTTTATAAATGATAAAAAATAATGCTTTTTTTAATCATATAAGTTATAATGATAGATACTTAGATAAAATTAAATGAAGAGTTTTTATTATTCGAAAAATGAGGAGATAAAATGAATATATTGATTGTACTTTCACAATTAGAAGTTACTGGTGCAGAAGTGTATGGAGTGACTTTAGCAGATGAATTAATAAATAGAGGAAATAATGTAATTATTTTATCTGATACACTTACTAAAATAACAAATGCAAAATATATTAAAATGGAATTTAATAAAAGGGGACTTGTAGAAAGAATAAATCAAATAAGAGGAATTTTAAAAATTATAAAAGAACATGATATTCAAGTGGCTCATGCTAATTCAAGAGCGTCATCATGGAGCACTCAAATAGCTTGTATAATAGCAAGGATTCCTCTGATTACAACTGTCCATGGAAAGCAACCTGTTCATATAAGTCGAAAAATATTTAAAGCCTTTGGAGACCAAACTATTGTAGTTTGTGAAAATATTAAAGAGCAAATTGTTAAAGAGTTGGGAGTAGAAGAAAAAAAAATTATAAGTTTAAGAAATCCCATTGATATAGAAAAATATCCATTTATTCATAATGAAAAAACAACTAAAGATACAAAAATAATTTCAATTATTGGGCGTTTAACAGGTCCCAAAGGGATAGTTGCTTATAATTTATTAAAAATTTTAAATAGAATTGAAAAAATTGAGATTCGAGTTATTGGAGGAAAAAATATTCCAAAAGAATTTGAAATATACCTTAAAAATAAAAATATAAAATTTTTAGGATATGTAGAAAATATTCAAGACTTAGTAAAAGAAACTGATATAATAATAGGAGCAGGGCGAGTCGCCATTGAAGGAGTTTTATCAGGAAAACCAGTTATAGCAATTGGAGAAGGAAAATATATCGGACTTCTAAAAAAAGAAAATATTTTAGAAAGTTTAAAATCAAATTTTGGAGATATTGTAGTAGAGAATAATGCAAGTTTTAATTGGAATTTAATAGAAAAAGATTTAAAAAAATCTTTACTTGAAAAAAATGATGATTTAGAAGAACTCAATCTGAAAGTGAGAAAAGAATTTGAGTTAAAAAATATTGTAGATGAAATTGAAAAAATCTATGCTAGTAGTTATGTGAAAAAGAAGAAAAAAGAAATACCTGTGATAATGTATCATAGAGTGGTTAAAACAGAAGAAAATGTAGGTGTTCACGGGACCTATATTACTTTGGATAAATTTGAAAAACATATGAAATATCTATATGATCAAGGTTATAAAACTATAACGTTTGAAGATTTAAAGAAAAAAAATTATAGAGATCGTTTTAATAAAAATGAAAAAAATATAATGATAACTTTTGATGATGGCTATGATGATAATTATACTCTTGCTTTTCCAGTATTAAAAAAATATAATTTTAAAGCTATAATATATTTAATGTCTCATTTAAATTATAATAAATGGGATGTTGAAAATGTTGAGAATCCAGAAAATAGATTTGAACTTATGAATGATGATATGATAAAAGAGATGGGAAAGTATGGAATAGAATTTGGTGGACATACCATGACTCATAAAAAATTATCTGAAATTTCTTTAGATGAAAGTAAAAACGAAATAATTAATTCTAAAAAAGTGCTTGAAAAAAAATTAGAAAAAAAACTATTATCTTTTGCTTATCCTTATGGAAAGTTGAATGAAGAAGTAAAAAAAATAGTTAAAGAATCAGGATATCTCTTTGCTGTAGCAACAGATTCAGGTCCAATAAATTTTTCTGAAGATTTCTATCAAATTAGAAGGATTGCTATTTTCCCTTCTAATGGACTATTTAGTTTTAAGAGAAAAGTTAAAGGGAATTATAATTTTATAAAATTAAATAGAGAAAAAAAGAATATAAAAAAAATAGAGAAGAGAACTGATTAATCAGTTCTCTTCTCTATTTTTTTATATTTTTAAAGCTCTAAATCTAGAAATTTGTTCATGAATAACATCCTCTATAGTATCTTCTAGCATACGTTCAATAGATCTTTCTAATTCCTTGGAAATATTGGGTCCTACCTCATTTTGAACATTTTTATTTTCAAAAATTGTATTAGTCCAAAGAGTTTCCCCAGTCAAAATATTTAGAACTTTTATATCCCCACGAATCGAGATTTTTGTTTTCAAATAAATAGCATCTTTAGATACAATTTCTTTTTTATTTGTTTTATAATCAAAATCTGAAATTTTAATTTGAACCAGATAAGAATTAGGAAGAGTTACAATATTATATCCACCTGTATCTCCTATAAAAAGATAGTTTCCTAAATCTTTATTTTTGTAACGGTCTATTTTTTGATTTAAAAGTTGCATAATATCATGATTATAATAACCCCTAGAAGCTTGAATTTTAAAATAAAGATTTATATTAATTTCTTTTTCAAGTACCTTAATTTTTCTTGAAAGATTATCTGTAGGAGCATATTTATAAAGTTTTTTATATGAAACTAATTTTTCTATTTTTTCATTTCTATTTAAATGAAAAATATTTTCTTCAGAAATTAAACTATCTAAAAGAGGCATAAATAATTGTTTTTCTTTAAAGTACTCATCTCTATTTAACTGGAAATTTTCTGAATTATGAAAAATAATTTTTTCATTTTCTTTTATAATTTTTTGATATTTTTCATTGATTAGAATATATGTAATTAAATTTGTAATTATATTATTATTTATAGTATAGTCATTTTTTTGCATGTTAGGCTTAGAGATTAAATTTTTAGTTGTTAATTTTAATTTATCATATTCTTGATTTAAGATATCATTGCCTTGAATAGAATCAGGATACCATTTGAGTCCTTCTAAAATAAGATCCATATTTTCTAATTTCATACCATTTTCTTGATAAGAAGCAATTCCTTTCTTTATATCTCTTTTACCTATTTGTTGTTTTATAGCCGTGCAACCTGTAAAAATTATAAGAAAAAATAAAAGAAATTTTTTCATTTGGTATTTTCACCATCCTTTTTCATATAAAAAAGTCATATTTTGGTCAGCAATACAATATATTTATAATGTTTTAATTGGTAAAGGTAAAGAGTTACTTTTTACCTTTACTGAAGTTTCAAGTTTTTTGATAAGTTCAGAAACATAATTAGAGAAGACTTCTTCAGAGTATTTTCTAATATTTTCTCTTTCAATAGTAAGTAAAACATATGATTTATCCTCATCGTTCCAATCTCCAGATTCAACAGCATTGGAAATTTGATTTTGAGCAATAAAGAGTATTAAATCTGGAATGATAGGAGAAAATATTTTTTTTCTATGAGAATCCATCTCTAATGTGAAAGATTTAAAAATTAGGTTAGCTTCTTTTTCAATTTCTACTTTAAGTTTTTCTCTACTGTTGTCCAGTGCTTTAGAAGTCGAATAATGTAGTCCACTATCAGTAATAGTAGCAGAACCAATACTATATAATTGAGTTTCAGTATTAACTTTTCCTAAAGCCTCATTTTCAACTTCTCGTGGAATAGAAGATGTTAAAGTACTAGCTTTTTGAGAAATAGCTTCAAAAGTAGTACAACCTCCCAATAATCCTAATAATAAAATTTGTAAAATAAATTTGTTGTTCTTCATAGTGCCTCCAAGTCTAATTTAATGATGTATTACTTTATTTCAAATGTTTTCTAAACTTTCAATATTAAAAATTTAAAAATACCAATTGTATTATTGATTTTTCATAAAAAAGTTTCCCTTCAAAGTAAGAATTTCTAACTTTACCAATACATTTTACTATAAAAACTAAAAAAAAACAAGTATTTATTGAAGATAGAAAAAATAAAATTATTAAATATTCCTTCAGAAAAACTTCAAATATATCAATTGTCTTTCTAAATTTTTTCCTCTGAAAGCTAAGCTGTATAATGAATTCAAAAAAAAGCAACAATTTACTTATGTAAAATGACAATAACTTGAGATGTTATTAAAAATAAAAGGATATTATAGGATTTTTATTGGAAGTAAAGTAACTACTCTATAGATATGTAAATTTTTTTAATTGAGATAATTAAACTTACAATTTTCCAAAAAATAATTATTTAACCATATTAAGCTATTAAATATATAATTTTAATGTTATTATATATTTAATATATTTAATATTTTATATAAATATATTGTGAATTCAAAAAGTAGATTTGAACTTAATGAACGATAAAAATAATTATATTCCATCGGTCTCAATGAATATAGTTGAAATCTATTCTACAATATAATTTTTTAACTTGGAGGCTAAATGTTTTTTAAAAAAACTTATTCAATTGTAATAAACTATTTTCCTGGAGTTCTTGCTAGTAGTATTTTAGGAATTTTATCTATTCTGATAGGAAAATTTTATTTTCCTATATTAGGACCTGCTCCTTTTGCAATTATTTTCGGAATTGTTTTTGGAAATACAATTTTAAAATCTCATAGATATCTAAGTGGGGCCTCTTTTTGTGAAAGTGAACTTCTTAGTTATTCTATAGTGTTATTAGGAGCAAATTTAGGTTTAGATAAAATAGCTAAACTAGGATTAGAAGGATTTTCTTTTATAATTCTACAAATAGGAGCAACAATTATAATTTCTTTTTTCATATGTAAAAAAATGGGATTTAGTAGAAAATTTTCTTTACTTATGGGAGCTGGAAATGCTGTTTGTGGTTCTTCTGCTGTAAGTGCAGCTTCAAAAGTATTAAAACCTAAACCTACTGAATTTGGGATAGTAATTACTACTGTAAATGTTACTGGAACTTTTTTAATGTTTATACTTCCTTTAGTTATAGCTCCTATCTTTTATAAAAGCTCTGTACTTTATTCAGGAGCTCTAATTGGTGGAGTTCTTCAATCGGTTGGACAAGTTGTAGGTGCAGCAGCCATGATGGGTGAAGAGGTTGTTACTCTTGCAGTTCAATTTAAGATATTAAGAATTATGTTTATGACTATTATTTTAATAATCTTTTCTCATCTAGAAAAAAAAGAAAGAAATAAGTCAGAAAATATTGAAAATAATATCAATGAGGAAAAAATTAAAATTTTTAGTATTCCTTGGTATATTAAAGGTTTCTTGTTTTTATCAGTATTGGCAACTTTTAAATATATTCCAACTTTTGTAGGAAATATATCTCATACTATCGGTTCTTTTTTTGAAATTATAGCTCTTGCCGGTATTGGACTTAAAATAAAAATAAATAAAATTATTCATGAAGGACCTAAAGCTCTACTGGCTGGTGGTATAATTGGAATAGCACAAATTATTATAGCTATCTTTCTTATCTATTTTCTCCTTTAAAAATAAAAAATGGAAGAAAAATCATTTGATTTTTTTTCCATTTTTTTATATTATAAGATTTTTATTATTTAAAAATTTGATTAAAAATTAATTACTTTTCGTTACAGAAGTTTCAAGCTTTTTGATAAGTTCAGCAACATAATTAGAGAATACTTCTTCTGTATGTTTTCTAATACTCTCTCTTGAGACAGTAAGTAAAACATAAGATTTGTTTTCATCATTCCATTTTCCTGATTCAACAGCATTAGAAATTTGATTTTGAGCAATAAAGACTGTTAAATCTGGAATAATTGGTGCAAATATTTTCTTTCTCTGAGGGTCCATATCTAATGTTAAAGATGTTAAAATCAGATTAGCTTCTTTTTTAATTTCTGTTTTAAGTTTATCTTTGCTATTTTCCAAAGCCTTAGAAGCAGAGTAATGTAATCCACTATCACTAATAGGAGAATAACCAATACTGTATAACTGAGTTTCTGTATTTACTTTTCCTAAAGCTTCGCTTTTCACCTCTTGTGGAATAGAAGAAGTTAGAGCACTGGTTTTTTGCGAAATAGCTTCAAAAGTTGAACAACCTCCTAATAAACCTAATAATAAAATCTGTAAAATAAATTTGTTGTTTTTCATAGTTCCTCCAAGTTTAATTTAATTATATAATATTCTATTTCAAATATTATTACAATAGAAATGACTTTAAAATTTAAAATAAAAAAATTATTGTTTTTAAAGTCTGAATTTTCAATAACTATGTAATCATAGTTGTTAAAAATATTTTCTAAGCTTTTAATATTAAAAACTTTAAAAATATCAATTGCATTTCCAAATATCTTAGGAATAACAGCATCATTTTGTATCTTATAACTTAATACTTTTATTTTCTT
Source organism: uncultured Fusobacteriaceae bacterium (assembly GCA_947038515.1). GTDB lineage: Bacteria > Fusobacteriota > Fusobacteriia > Fusobacteriales > Fusobacteriaceae > JAGNZR01. The sequence continues at coordinate 66,530 of CAMQWJ010000007.1, read as the reverse complement.
TTCTAAAGCTCTACAAGAAGAGATTATCTCAGTAAAAATAGCTTTAATATTTTCTTCAGAAAGTATTTTTTTATGTTTAATAAGTTCAGAAAAAATTTGATTCTCTCGACTAGGTACGTAGACAGGGAGAGAATTTTCATTTTTCATTTTTCCTATTAAACGAACAGCTTCACATCTATTTTCGATCAGTTTTAAGATAGATAAATCGATTATGTCAATTTCATTTCTATAGTCACTAATTTTTTTTTTCATAAAAAAGTTTCCCTCCAAGATAAGCTTGTATAACTTCTACCTCTATTTTATTGTGAAAGTTAAAACAAGTATTAACAAAAATATAAAGAATTATTAAATTAAAAATTATAATTTATCGTAGTCTAATAACTCCATTTCTTCTTTAGTAAGACGTTTCATTCCTTCTTTGAAGTTTTCTTCAGAATCATGTCCTAATTTCTTTGCCATAAGATTCATAACGGCTATTTCCACCATTGCAGCAGCATTTCTACCTGAAGAGATGAAAAGAGTAGATTTATCAAAGTCTTTTCCGACAACTTCAATTTTACTATTAACATAACTTACAGAACTACTGTATGTCTCATTATTTCCATCTTTTAATTCAATAATCGCATCGAGTCTTTTAGTAATTCGGATAGCTCCTAATCCATAAAGAGTTTTAATATCAATTATTCCTAACCCTCTAATTTCCATAAAATATGGTAATTTAGCAGCTTTTCCTACAATGTCTTGATTAGGATTTCGTACAAATTTAACTAAATCATCTGCAACTAATCTATGCCCACGGTGAATTAACTCAAGAGCAGTTTCACTTTTTCCAACTCCACTCTTTCCAGTTAATAAAACACCAAAACCATAAAGCTCTAAAAATACTCCATGAATAGAGACACTAGGAGCAAAAAACGCTTCAAGATGTGAAGAAAAAAGTGCCATTATTTGAGAAACTTTTTCAAAGGGACTACGACATAAAATTTGTTTATGGTCTTCAATTTTTTTTAAAAAGTAGCTAGGTAATTGAACATTGGAAGTTATAACGATAACAGGATAATTATAGCTTAAAAACTTATCTAAATTGGCATTTCTAATTTCAATAGGAAGCGTTTCAAGAAAGTTAAATTCAAATTCAGAAAAAATTTGAATACCATTATTTCCTTCTTCTTCATATATTTCAAAATACCCAGAAAGGGGTAAAGATGGTCTATGAGTGTGTATATTAGTAATTTTTTTATCTTCTATAAAAGAACTACCAGACAAAATTTCAAGATTAAACTTTTTAACTAGAGAGTGAACGGGCATTGATTTCAAATTATCCTCCTTTGATAAACCTTGACGCTCTTTATTTATTGCAATAATTTTTTTTGTTTCATTCCAAAAATATTCTGCTGAGTTAATGCCCATTTTTTTCAAACGAATATTCATTGCAGCAGTCTCAATAATGACTGCAAGGTTCCTACCTCGACGGACTGGAAGTGTAATAATCGGAACTTCTATTTCTAAAATTTTCTCTGAAACTGTATCAAGACCTAATCTATCATAAAATTTTTTTTCATCCCATTTTTCCAATTCAGTAATCAGGTCAATTCTTTTGTGGGCACGAGTACTTTTTATACCAAAATTATCAGTGATATCTATTTTAGTATTGTTTTTATTTGAAAGAAAAAAGTGAGAATCTTTCAAATTTTTATTAAAACGGTTACTTCCTATTAATTCTTCCATATCTAATTTTTTTACAATAACATTATCATCAGTAATTAACTTATGACCTCTTTCTAAAAGTTCAATGGTAGATCCAAATTTAGAATCATCATCTCCACCAATAAGAACTCCCATACCATAAATTTCCATAAAAACATATCCTTTTAAAATAACTTCTTCAGAAAATTCATTTTGTAAAAAAAACTTAAGAATTCTAACTGTTTCACCTATTTTTTGTTTCGATTTTAAAACAATTTTATTTTTCTTTTTAGCTATTTCAAAAAAATCTACAGGTAAAATAGTATCACTACTAATTACTACACAAGGAAATTTTAAAGAAAAATAATTTTCTAAAATATCAATTCTTTTTTCTAATGGAATAGACATTAGATATTTCCCTTCTTTTTCACCAACTAAATGAATAGAAGTATCAAGTTTATCCCTATCATTGTGAAAAAAACCAAGAAATTCATAACCTGTTCTATATACTTCTGAAGTTGTAATTTCAATATCTAAAAATTGATTTTCAATAGAAGTAAAATTTAATTTTTCCATTAAAACTTTTAAAGTAATACTTTTTGCCTTTTTTCTAATTTCTTTCATAAAAAATTACTCCTTCTGAGCTATTACTCCATTTTTTATTTAAATCTTTTTCTTTCTTTAGATAGATTTTATCTGTATAAAACCCCTCTTTTCTAACTAAGAAAGAATCATTTATTAGAAAAATTTCTTTGTTAATTTTTTTTCTTCTAATTTCAAAAAGTTTTGATGCTTTATAAAAATAACTAGCAGAAATAAAAAAAACAAATAAATTTAATAATAAAAAACAAATAAAAAAAACATTATTCAAGTTTGAAAAAATCCCTTGTTTATTTTTAGACATTTATAAAATCTCCTTTAGTTTTGAAAGAAGGTAAAAAGAACCACAATAAACAATGATTTTAGTGTTTTTTTTGAGTGCACTTTTAAGAGTCTTTTCAATATTATTTTCTATTTCAATATTAAACTCATCATTTTTTATACAAGTGAGATTTTCCCATCTTTCATTTATTTGATTTCCATTAAGTCCTCTTTTTATATTAGATAAAGAGGTGAAAATTATATTTTTTGAAAATTGACTAATTTCTTCTAAGATTATTGGAATATTTTTATCCTCCAAAATTGATGTAACTGTTGTAATCTCATTTGGGGTGTATTTACTTAATAAAGTATTTTTTAAAACTTTGATTCCTTCTTCATTATGACCTCCATCAAGAATTAGAAAGATATTATTTTTTTTTATAACTTGAAACCTACATTGCCAAGTAACTTTTTGAATAGCATTCTTTATTAAAAGTGTATCAATTTTTAATTCTTTGGCAAGAGCAAAAGCTAATAAGAAATTTTTATATTGATGGTGTCCAAAAAGTGAAAATAAGTATTCTGAGTTATCAATATTTATTTTTGTTATAAAGTTTTCAAAGTCGAGAATATAAGAAGAATTTTTAGAATATTCTTCTGAAAGAATTAATTTTTTAAAATTAATTCTAGTAAGTTCACTTTCAATTAATGGAGTATTTTCTCCGATGAGAACAATAGAATTATTTTTTACAATACCAAGTTTTTCAAATGTAATTTTTTCAAGAGTATCTCCCAATATATTGCAATGATCATATGAAATATTAGTTATTAATGCAAAATCAGATTTTACTATGTTAGTAGAATCAAATCGCCCTCCTAAGCCTGTTTCTAAAATTAAATATGAAATTTTTTTGTCCTTAAAATATAAAAACATCATTGCAGTAACAATTTCAAAAAAAGTTGGTTCAACATGAATTTTTTTAATAACATTATCAACAATCTTAAAATATTTAATAAAATCTAAATCAGAGATAGGGACTCCATTTAGAGCTATTCTCTCATTTATATTGGTAATGTGTGGTGAAGTAAATTTACCTACTTGAATTCCTGCTTCTAAAAGAATGGCTTCAATAGTAGTAGCAACAGAACCTTTTCCATTAGTACCTGCAATATGAATAGTTTTATAAAAATCTTGTGGATTGTTTAGTTCTGCACAAATTTTTCTTATATTTTCTAGACCTATTTTTTTTCCAAAATTGGAAAAAGAAGATATTTTTCTTGTGATTTCTTCCATTTCAGTTTCAAATTTCATAATAATCACTCCTAAAAATTAATAAAATCTCAAGTAATATTTTTTGTTTAAGAGATTAAGATTAGCATTTCTAGAACAATATTTTTAGAGTTTCTTGCAGCTAACTCAACAAAAGTCTTAAAGTCTATATGTGCACTTTTATCTGCTTTATCAGAAATAGAACGAATAACAACAAAAGGAATATTAAAAGTAGTACAAACATGTGCAACTGCTGCTCCTTCCATTTCTACACATTGAGAATTAAAGTATTCATGTAACCAATTTATTTTATCTATATTTGAAATAAATTGATCTCCACTTACAATTATACCAACAACTGTAGAATTTTCTCCAACTATTTTTTCCGAGGCTAAAGTAGCTATTTTAATTAAAGAGGTATCAGCTTTAAAAGTAGAGTTTTCCATCCTTGGAATATGTCCAAATTTATCACCAAAAGCAGTAGTATCAAAATCATGTTCAATTAGAGCTGTTGAGATAACTATATCTCCAATATTCAAATTGTTATTGGTACAACCAGCAACTCCTGTAAAAATAATTTTATCAACTTTAAATTCATTAATTAGAAGTGTTGTTGAAATAGCTGCATTTACTTTTCCTATTCCAGACTCTACAAGAATTATTTGTTTTTCTAATAGTTGACCACTATAAAAAGTGTTATTACCAATCTTTTTTTCATGAATCAAAGTCATTTCTTTTTTTAATTCAATAATTTCTTCTGTCATTGCTCCAATAATACCAATTGTCATAGCTATCTCCCATAATATTTTATTATTAATTATACCATATTTTCCTATTTTTTATCAATAGTTAGAAATTAATTTTTATATTAACAAATATTTAATATAAATAGGAATTCTGATAGTATTTTTTATAAAAATATGGTACACTTTTTATAAAATATGTTTTAGGAGATAATTATGAAATTTAAAATAGAATTTATTTTTATAATGATTTTTATAAAAATAATAAGGCTTTTTCCTGAAAAAGCAAGGTTTACTTTTGCAGCTTTTTTAGGAAGACTTACATATAAACTTATAAGAAAAAGACGTGAAATTTCTTTGATTAATCTCAGGTTAGTTTTTCCAGAAATGAAAGAAAGTGAAAGAGAAAAAATTGCAATAAAATCATTAGAAAATCTTTCAAAAGCATTTATGAGCACCTTATCATTTGAAGAATATTTAAAAACTCCAGGTAGAGTCACACTTATCAATACAGAGGTAATAGATACTGCTATGGCTAGAGGAAAAGGAGCAATTTTTGGTGTGATGCACTCTGGAAATATGGAAGCTTCACTTAAAATTGCTGAAAAATATCATATTATAACTGTTGCAAAAAAACAAAAAAATCCTTATTTAGATAATTACATAACTAAAAATAGAGAAAAATTAAATATAACACTATTAAAAAGAAATAAAAGAACTGGACATGATTTAATAAATTTGCTTGCAAATAATGATATTATTGCACTTTTTTGTGATCACCGAGATGGGAATGGAAAGGTTGAATTTTTTGGAAAGGAGACAATAGCCCCTACAGGTCCAGTCTCAATTGCATTAAGAAATAAAATTCCTTTGTTCTTAGCATATAATATTTTAAATGCAGACAATACTTCAACTAGTTATGTTAGTGAAGAAATTCACCTTTTAGATACAGGTAATTTTAAATCAGATCTTCAGGAAAATTTACAAAGACTTATGTATAGAATGGAAAAAATAATAGTAGAAAACCCAGAACAGTGGATGTGGTGTCATGACAGGTGGAATATATATAAAGAACTAAAAAAAAACAGATTAAAAAACAAATAAAATTATAGATGATATTTAACTTATATTGGAGAGTGATATGGAATATTTAGAAACATTACATGAAATTTTTATAGAAGGTGCAAGATATAAATATATTATACAAGGATTAATATTTTCTATTTCTGTAACATTGTTTGCAGGAATTTTAGGTGTTATTTTAGGTGTAGGACTAGCTTTAATGAGAATTTCAAAGTTTTACCCATTTAAAAAATTTAAAAAACTTCAAAATTTTAATCCTTTAAATGCAATTGCAATAGTATTTATAGATCTTATAAGAGGTACTCCTGCAGTTGTTCAACTTATGATTTTAGCTAATATTGTCTTTATAGGTATTCTTAGAGAGACTCCTATAATGGTTATTGCAAGTATAGCTTTTGGAATTAATTCCGCTGCATATGTAGCAGAAATCATTCGTTCTGGTATAGAAGGACTTGATAAAGGACAAATGGAGGCAGGACGTGCATTAGGAATGTCATATTATACTACCATGATTGAAATAATAGTACCACAGGCGATAAAAAAAATATTACCAGCTTTAGCAAGTGAATTTATCACTTTACTTAAAGAAACATCTATAGTAGGGTTCATTGGTGGAATAGACCTGTTACGTTCAGCAAATATTATCACTAGTCAAACTTATCGTGGTGTCGAACCTTTACTTGCTGTAGGGATAATTTACTTAATTTTAACTACTATTTTTACATGCTTTGTCAGAAAAGTTGAAAGGGGGTTGAGAGTAAGTGATTAAGATACAAAATTTATATAAAAAATTTGGAGATTTAGAAGTATTAAAAGGAATTTCAACTCAAATTAATAAGGGAGAAATAATAGCAATTATTGGTCCCTCTGGAAGTGGAAAATCAACTTTTTTACGTTGTTTAAATCGCTTAGAACTAGCAACAAAAGGGGATATTTTAATTAAAGGAACTAATATTTTAGCCAAAGATTGTAATATAGACAACATCCGACGGGAGATAGGAATGGTTTTTCAACATTTTAATTTATTTCCACATAAAACTGTATTAGAAAATTTAATTTTAGCACCAATGAAAGTTAGAAAAATAGATTTAGAAACCATAAAAATAAAAGCATTTTCTCTATTGAAGAAAGTAGGTTTAGAAGATAAGGCTTTTGTCTATCCAAATCAATTATCAGGTGGACAAAAACAGAGAATAGCTATTGCTAGAGCACTAGCTATGGAACCTGAGATCCTGCTATTTGATGAACCTACTTCAGCATTGGATCCTGAAATGGTTAATGAAGTTCTTGATGTTATCAAATCTTTAGCTACTGAGGGAATGACAATGGTAATTGTTACACATGAAATGGGATTTGCAAAAAGTGTTGCCAGTAGAGTTCTATTTATGGACAATGGAATTATATTAGAAGATTCTACTCCAAATGAAATTTTTAATACTCCAAAAAATTTACGTACAAAAGAATTTTTAGAAAAAGTATTGAATCATTAAGAGTAAAAAGAGAATAAAAAATTTATAAACTGGAATGGATAAGATGAGTATGTATTAAAAAAGAGTCTATCTTAATAGGCTCTTTTTAATTTGTTCTTGATTTTCTAACTTTTATAAATTCTCTTTATTTATAAATAAAACTATATTATTTCTTCTTTTTTATAATTTAAAATTGTAGTTTAAATTTTGAGACCAATCATAGTATGATAAGTTGGTAAGAGCCAAAGATTCTACATCTTTTAGCATTTTATTCCCCCTATTTTTCAACTGGATCATCGTAAATTTACTGCCTACTCTTTTCTATTGGTTATTACTCTATCCTCCACATTCCAATTTTTTTTTATATGAAAACTATTCATATCTACTAAAATTCTTGCATTTTTCTAGGTCCATTTTTAACTGTATAATCGAAAAATGTAATGTCTACCCCTTTCTCTTTTCCATTTGTAGTTACACTATATTTTACATACCAAAATTTCTTTTGCCAAGCCCTTGGAATAAATTTACTCACATAGGCTAAATCTTTTGTCTCTTCTTCTTCCCAATGACTCATTGCCTCTTGTAATCTTTTATCTTTTAAAGAAGCTATTTCCATATAACCTATTCTTTCATCTTTACTATAATTTCCTTTATCCATTATATATAAAAATATATCGCCTTTCGTTGACATTTCTTTTACTATTCGCTCGCCATATAATAACATTTGTTTCTTTATTTTTTCTGGATCTACCTTGGTTGCATCATCTACTACTAGGCTTATAAATATTCCTTGGGTCGATATACCCGGAACATAGTTTGATGGTCTTTCTGTATCATCTTCTGGGTCCCTAGCTATCCCGTTCTCTATTCGCCAATAATGTCTCGGTGATAAACCACCATTGTATTGAAATGAAAAATCTGTCCCTTCTCCAAATGTTTCATTTAATATCTTTCCCATTTTTGCATATACATCTAACATTCTTCCTAAATTTCTATATTCCTTAGTTATTTTATATTCATCTGAAGAGGTTTTTTCTCGAGCACTATCCTCTGTTTTTAATCTTAAATATATTGGTCGATCTGCTAAATCTAATTTTTCACTTGTCACTACAGCTTCATATCTCGGTCCATCTTCACTTAAAAAGTAATCATCTATTTTACTTGGTTCCACTCTATAATAAAATTTATCTTCTGGATACTCTTCTTGGAATACTTCTAATACCTCTTTCTTTAATTTCTCGGATACCTCTATCTTATAGGATTTACTAAATACTTTCTTTCTTGCTCCTAAATTTTCTGCTTTTATCTTCTTGTTTTTGGCTATTCTATTCTCTCGCCTTTGCTCTTTTAATGGCCCGGTTACTAGATACACTAATAACAATACTATACTTAATAGGATTAGTTGTTTCTTTCTTTTTGTCATCTTATTATACCCCCCTAGTATTCTTTTAATATAGTTACTTTAGTTCATAATTAAATATATGTCAATAGGACTACTCTATTAATCTATTATTATTTTTAGTATATGACAGAAACTTATTTTTTTCATGATTTGTTTATTCTTTTTTTCCAATAGCTTATTTTAGCTATGTATTTATTGCTACAATCAAGAATAATATTTAAGAAAAAAAACTAACTCCTATAGAATATAGAAATTAGCTCTTAAATATTTGCTCTCTTTTTATTTTTAATTAGAAATAAAAGTAAATTTTTCTAAAAATTCCTCATATTCTCTGACAAACTGTAGCTCTTTAGTAAAATTAATATACAAAACCATTCGTTTTTCATTTGCACTATTAGTACAATCCATAACATTACCATCAAGTACTTTATATAATTCATTGTTTTTTTTATTTTTCCATATCCCTAACTTCATACTGTCTCCTTTTTACAATTAAATTATTTATTTTATCACTAAAAAAACTATATAAATTTTTCTTTGAATTGACATTTTTTACAAAGTTCTTCAACTGCATTATTTTGTGAAAATCCATTGTATATATCTAAAGTTTTTTTATTTTTTAGTATTTCAGAAAATTCTGTTTTAAAAATATTGCCTAGATTGATAATTCCGTCATTATCAAGGCAGCATGGAACAACAGTTCCGTCCACAAGGATAGCAATTTGATTTCTTAAAGCATAACAAAATCCTTTTTCTTCAAAATAAGTGGTGTCTAAAGTAGGCCAAATAAATTCATAATCAGAATTAATATATAATTTTTCACCTATTTTAAGACCAATTCCTGGAGTTAGTAAATGAGCAATTTCATACTCTAGTTTAAAATGTTTCTCTATTTCTTTTAAAATATAATTATTTTTTTCCCAGTTTCGAGAATTTTTATCATCTTTATTGAAATTCCATAATCGAAGTGATACATAGGTTTTTTCAGATAAAAGAATAGAGTCTAAAAATAAAAAAATATCTTTTAGATATTTATTAGGAGTAATTGTATCATGAGTATTATCAAAACTATGTAATGAAAAATTAATTTGTCTTGGTTGCACTTCATTGGAAAAAAAATCGGTATATTCAGAAATTAGAGTTCCGTTAGTAGTAATATTTATATTAAATTCCATACTATGAGCGAGATTTAAAAGTTTTTTTATGTTAGAATGAAAAAGAGGTTCTCCTTTTACATGGAGATAAATATGATTAGTAAAAGGTTTTATTTTTTGTAAAATAATCTGAAAATTTTCAACAGTCATTTCTTCATTTTTTCTTTTAGTCGTAGGACAAAAATCACATTTTAAGTTACATATATTCGTAATTTCAATATAAATTTTTTTGAATTTTTTCATAAGCCACCTTGTTTTAAAATATTATTCTAATTATATCATAAATTGAAAATACTGTATATTAATTCAAGAAAAACATATATATTAAAGCAGTTTTACTCATAATTATTAATAAAATAAATAGCGTTTTGATAAATTATAAAATTAATTAATGTTGAAGTTTTACCGTTTTTATGGTATCATTTTCATAGAATTAGTTAGAAGGAGTAAGTAAATTGAAAAAAGTATATATATATATATTAATAGCTTTAAGTGTAATTGTAATTTTATTTTTTGGAACAAATATTTTTCTTATAAAATATTTTAATAAATCTTTTTATTATACACCTAATTTGGTGGGATATCATGTGGATGAAGCAACACGAATGATAAAAGGAAGAGGTGTAGGAATTAAAATTGCAGAAAAAGAATTTAGTAAAGCCCCTATTGGGACTATTATTTTTCAAGATCCTATAGAAAATCAAGTGATCAAAAAAAATCGAAGAATTAGTGTTTGGATTAGTAAGGGAGCCAGTGAAGATGAGTTTCCAGATATTACAGGTCTAAAATACATTGATGCTAAATCGATTATTGAAAATAGTGGATATGAAATAGGTAATATTTTTAATATTATATCAGAATTTCCTACTGGAGAAGTTATTGCAACAGAACCTTCCGCAGGAAATAGAATTCTAAAAAAAGAAAAAATTAATATTTTGGTTAGTAGTGATGTTGAAATAATAAAAGCTCCTGACCTTGTAGGGTTAACTTTTGAAGAAGGAAAAGAAAGTTTGAAAAAAAAATCATTATTACTTGGAAAAATAGAGTATGTTACATTTGAAGAGATGGAACCTAATATAATAATTGAAGCTAGTGTTTTACCTAAAACCGATGTTATAAAAGGTAGTTCAGTAGATTTGAAAGTTAGCAAATAAATTATTTATTAATTGGAGGTGAATTTTTATTAAAGGAAGGGTAATTAATAAGGTTCAAGGTTTTTACTATGTAGATGTTGATGGAACTGTTTACGAATCTCGATTACGAGGAATTTTAAAAAAAACAGATAGAAAAGAAAATTGTGTAGTTGGAGATATTGTTGAACTTTGTGAAGATTTTTCTATTATTAAAATTTATCCTAGAAAAAATCTCCTTTTACGACCTGTAGTTGCTAATATAGATAACTTTATAATACAATTTGCTTGTAAAAATCCAGTTATTGATTATGAAAGATTAAATATTCTTCTTTTACATAGTATGTTTAATAAAATAAATCCGATAATTGTTATTAATAAAATAGATCTTGTCACTGAAGAAGAGCTATTAGATATCAAGAAAAAACTAATTTATTTAGAAGATATTGATGTACCAATTTATTATATTTCACAAGAAAAAAATATTGGTCTTGATGCTTTAGAAGATTATTTAAAAGATAAAATTAATGCATTTGGAGGACCAAGTGGAGTTGGAAAATCAAGTATTATAAATATGTTTCAAAATGAAAGATTTCTAAAAACAGGTGAAACAAGTGTGAGGCTAAAAAGAGGAAAACATACAACTCGTGATAGCAATCTTATGCTTATGAAAAATGGTGGCTTTATAATCGATACTCCTGGATTCTCTTCTGTAGAAATTCCTCTTATAAAAGATTTTGATTCTTTGATCCAATTATTTCCTGAAATAAATAAGGCGAAAAAAAATTGTAAATTTACAGATTGTATCCATATTAATGAACCCCAGTGTGGAGTTAAAGATTTGCTTATTACTGGCGAATTTTCAGAATATAGATATGAATTTTATAAAAAAGTATATAATTTATTAAAAAATGAAAGGTGGAATAAATATGACTAATAAGAATAAGATTTTAATTTCTCCATCACTATTGTCTGCTGATTTTAGTATGTTAGGTGAAGAAGTTAAACAAATAGAGGAAGCAGGGGCTGATATGATTCATTTAGATGTTATGGATGGTAATTTTGTTCCCAATATAAGTTTTGGTTCTCCTATTATAAAATCAATTAGAAGTAAAACTAATTTAATTTTTGATGTTCACTTGATGATACAAGCTCCAGAGCGATATGTTGAGGATTTTGTCAAAGCAGGAGCTGATATTATAACTATTCATGCTGAGTCTACTATTCATCTTCATAGAGTTATACAACAAATTAAGGGATTAGGAGTTAAAGTAGGAGTTTCTCTTAATCCTGCCACTTCTATTGAGTCTATCAAGTATATTATAGATGAACTTGATATGGTACTTCTTATGAGTGTGAATCCAGGTTTTGGTGGTCAATCATTTATATCGTCTACAATTGAAAAAATTAAAGAAATCAGAAAACTAAATTCTAATATTGATATTCAAGTAGATGGTGGAATTACAGATAAAACTATTGGTTCTTGTATTGAAGCAGGAGCAAATATATTTGTAGCAGGTTCATATGTTTTTGCAGGTAATTATAAAGAACGAATTGAAAAACTTCGATCTCAGAACTAATTTAGGAGAAGATATGAATATAGATAGAGCTAACGATGTGTTTGAAAATTTTTATAAATTATACTATAAAACTGAAGATATGGCATTGAAAATTGGAATAAAGGGACTTACTCATACTGAACTTCATATAATTGATGCAGTAGGCAGTGATTTTCTTACTATGCACGAACTTTCTGAGAAAGTAGGGATAACAATGGGAACTGCAACAGTTGCTATTGCAAAACTTTCTGAAAAAGGATTTGTAAATAGAAAACGTTCAGAATTAGATAGAAGAAAAGTCTATGTTAATTTAGAAAAAAAAGGAACAGATGCATTGGAATATCATAATAATTATCATAAGGTTCTTTTTTCTTCAATAACTGAAAATATTCCTGAGGATAAATTAAAAACTTTTATTCTAACATTTGAATTGATACTTGAAAATTTATCAAAAAAAACTGAATTTTTTACTCCACTTCCTTTAGATGAGTTTTCTGTAGGAAATAAAGTTTCTATTGTTACAATAAAAGGAACCCCCATTGTTCAAAACTTTTTTAAAGAGAATGGAATCACTAACTTTACTATTGTTGAAATTTTAAAAAAATCTAAAGTTATCGAAATTTTAATAGATAACAAGAAAAAAATGATTTTAGATCCACAGGATGCTAAAAATATTATTGGGACAAAATTATAGAGGGGATTATATGTTCTATTTAGATGGAATATCTTTAGAAAAAATCAAAAATGAATTTGAAAAAGAAATTTTAGGAAAAAAAATAGGAAAAATCTCACAAGAGACTGCCTTATCTGTTACATTAAACTTTGGAAGAACTTCCCTCGTTTTTTCTTGTGCAAGCAGTTTTCCAATTTGTTATTTATCTGAAGAAAAAAGTCAAAAATTAGATATACAATTTAATTTTCTACTTTCACTTAGAAAGTATTTTAGTAATAGTGCTTTGATAAAAATAGAGCAGCTAGGGCTGGATAGAGTCCTAATATTTCATTTTAAAAAGATGAATGAGTTAGGAGAAGTTAAAATCTATAAACTCTATTTTGAATTAATGGGGAAACACTCTAATTTGATAATAACAGATGAAAAAAATAAGATACTTGATTTATTAAAAAGATTTTCATTAGAAGAAAATTCTTTTCGTATACTTCTTCCAGGGGCTGATTATAAACAACCTCTATTCACTTTAAAAAAATCTCTTTTTGAGATAAAAGAGGAAGAATTTTCTTCTTTACAAGAAGAGGGATTACATATTAATTATGAAGGGATAGGAAAATATTTGGCACAATCCTTGAGTAATTTTACTAATCTCAAAAATATTTTAGAAGGTGAAATAGAGCCTAAAATATTTTTAAAAAATGATAAAATAATTTTAGCTACTGTATTACCGGAGCTTTCTATCTCTGATTATGATGACATACTTTATTTTGAAAACTTTGGAAAATTTGTAGAGTATTATATGGAAAAAACACTTCTAAATTCTACCATTGAATCTTTAAATTATAAAATAGTAGGTACAATTTCAAAAAAAATTAAAAAATTAAAAAAAATTTTATTAAATATTGAATTGGATAATCAAGATAAAGAGAATTATATAAATTATAAAAATTATGGAGATATTCTTTCAGCCAATATCTATTCTCTAAAGAAATATATATCTTCAGTAACCTTATTTGATTTTTACAATAATGTTGAGGTTGAAATAGACCTTGATTCAAAGTTGACACCTCAAAAAAATATTGAGAGCTATTATAAGAAATATAATAAATTAAAAAGAGGATTAGAATCTAATAAACGAAGGGTTATTGAGGTAAGTGAAGAGATTGAATATTTAGAATCTGTTATATCTTTTGCACAAATAACAACAACAAGTGAAAATCTTAAAAGTATAATTTCAGAGCTTGAGAATGGTGGTTATTTAAAAAAAGAATCGCAACCTAAAAAGAAGAAAAAAGAACTAAAAAAAGAGTGTAAGGCTGTCTTTATAGAAAATGAAAAATATTCAATAATTTATGGTAGAAATAATATAGAAAATGAATTTGTTACTTTTAAAATTGCTATAAAAGAAGATCTTTGGTTCCATATTAGAAATATACCAGGCTCACATGTAGTATTAAAGATTAAAAGAGAAGATTTGACTGATGAAATTATTTCTGAAGCAGCTCAACTTGCAATTAAATTTTCTAGTGCAAAATTAGGGGATAAGGTTATTGTAGATTATACATATCGAAAGAATGTTTCTAAGCCTAAAGGAGCTAAAATAGGTAATGTTATTTTTAAAAATTCAAAAGAATTTATAGGTGTTAAATAAAAGAACTCTTTTATTTAACACCTATATTTTTATTTAAATTAATAAATATAATAAAATTATTTATTAATTTTATATTTTTTTTACAAATTCAGATTTTAATTTCATAGAGCCAATACCGTCTATTTTACAATCTATGTCATGATCTCCATCTACCAAACGAATATTTTTAACTTTAGTTCCCATTTTTACCACAAGAGAGCTACCTTTTACTTTTAAATCTTTAATAACAGAAATAGAATTTCCATCATTTAAGATAACACCATTGGAATCTTTAATGACTTTCACATCTTCCTCTTCCATTGTCATTGTCCATTCATTGAAACATTCAGGACAAACAAACATCTCTCCATCCTCATAAGTGTATTCAGAATTACATTTAGGGCATTTTGGTAATATAGTCATTTAATATCTCCTTTTAAATTTAATTATACTTAAAGTATATTATTTATTTTTACAAATTTTATTCACAAATATAGATATGACGCTTAAAATTTCCTTTTTTTAGAGTGCAAAAGTCAATGATTTTAAAATCACATTCTTCAATTATTTTTTCCAAAGGTTCAAAAGTAATAAGTATCATTTTTGAAGAAATTTTTTTTCCTGTTTCAATCATTTTTTTTTGTTCTGTTAGAGAAGTATGACTAAAAATCCCATAGGGTAAATCAATGATAGAAGTATCATAAAAATTGGTTATTAAATGCATATCTTTATTTAGAACGATAGGGGGTAAATTATAATGAATTAAGTTTTTATTTGCATTTTCTGCAATTAGAGAATTAATTTCTTGTCCTGAAATATTATAATTCATAGATAATCCTTCCACTATAGTAGTTCCTATTCCACAACAAGGATCAATAATTTTAGAATTAGAATCTCCAAATGTTGCAATATTGACTAATGTTTTTGCAAGCTTAACTCCAAAAGAATTAGAATAAGAGTACGGTTTAGTATGGTGGGAATTCCAAAGAAAGTTATTTTTATTATTAATCCCGAATATCCATTCATTTTCATAAAAAGTTATTCCTAAAACTATTTCTGGTTTTGTTAATGAAAACTTACCAGTAATTTTTTCTGCAATTTTTTTTATTAAAATTAATCTTTCTGAATATAAAATATTTCCACTTTCTAATCTAATATATTCTACTTTATAATTCTCAAACATAAGTTCTTTACTTTCTAGTTCTTGAAGAAGTTCTTCCAAAGAAGAAGAGCGTGAAATAATTACTAACTTATTTTTTATAAAAGGGCTATTAGAAGCGGGAAAATCAACATTTGAAAAAATAACTTTATCTATAATATCTTTTTTAAATAAGATTCTAGATTCTAAAAGACATAATTCTTTTTCTAAAACGGGATAATTAAAATTATAGAAATATTTTTCAGATTTAATTTTTTACCTCCTTTGAATAATTTAAATATGATAAAGATTAAACTATATCGTTGCGATGAACTTCACGGATTTCACCTAATTTTAGGTCCCCTAGCTCTATTTTAGCAAATCGAATTCTTCTAAGAAAAACAACACGGTTTCCTATAGCACGTAACATTTTTTTTACTTGATGATAACGTCCCTCTATTATAGTTAAGTGAATTACTTTATCTGTAATTTTTTTTACTTTACCAGGTTTTGAAATATAATTGTCTATTTCTACTCCTGTCTCCAGCTTGGCGAGATCTTCATCACTAATTTCTTTACTTAGTTCAACATAATATTCTTTATCAATATTTTTTTCAGGATAAGTAAGTTCATGGTTAAGGGCACCATCATTAGTAAAAATTAATACTCCTTCCGTATCTTTATCAAGACGTCCAACAGGTGAAATACCACTCCAATCAATATCTTTAGATAAAACATCAGAAATTATAGGACGATTATTTACAGGATTAGACATAGCAGTTATATAACCAGCTGGTTTATTTAAAACATAATATTTCAACTCTTTTTCCACTAGTTCTTTTTCTTTATATTGAATAAGATCTATTTCTAAATCAATAGATCTTCCAGGATCATTTTCAATGAGACCATTAACTATTATTTCAGAATTTTTGATTATTTTTTTTATAACTTTTCCACTAGCAATTCCACAGCTAATTAAATATTTCTCTAATCTCATAAAGCCCCCTATTATACTTCACTATAATTATACCATAAAATACAAAAACGTTGTACTAGAAAAAATCCTTTATCCTATTTTAAAAAGGTGCTATAATGAATAAAGAGGACTAAAAAATTAAAGGAGTAATTATGATAGATGAAATAAAATTTTTAATAGAAATTGATAAATTAAAAAATATTTTTAGACAAACTATGGTGTTGAACGGAATAAGGCAAGAAAATGATGCTGAACATTCTTGGCATATGGCTATGTCTGCTATAGTACTAGAAAAATATCATAATGAAACTGTGGATATGAAAAAAGTATTAAAAATGGCACTTATTCATGATATTGTAGAAATATATGCTGGAGATACTCCTGCTTTTGGTACTCATAATCCTAATAAATATAATGATGAACTAAAGTCTGCTGAAAAGATTTTTTCTTTATTACCTGAAAAATTAGAAAAAGAAATGATGAATTTATGGCTAGAATTTGAACTTCTTGAGTCTCCAGAAGCAAAATTTGCAAAAGCATGTGATACTTTTCAAGGCTTTTTACAAAATATAACCTCTGATGGGCACAGTTGGAGAAAATATAAAGTAAAAGAATCAGCTTTTTGTAAGAGGATGGAGCCTATAAAGTTATATATTCCACAAGTTTATGAAGAAGTTGTATTACCAGAACTTGAGAAATATATTAATAAAGGTGTGATTGAAAGAGATATTATAAAATAAATTTTTAATAACTTTAGGGAGGTCAATATGCAAAAAGATATGGTTCAGAGATTTTTAGAATATATTAAAATTGATACAACTTCAGATGAAGAATCTAAAACATGTCCCAGTACAAAAATTCAATTTAATTTAGCTGAATTAATTATTAAAGATTTAGAAACTATAGGATTAAGTGATATTTCTTTGGATACAAATGGGTATATTATGGCGACACTACCTAGTACCACAAGTAAAAATGTTCCAACAGTTGGATTGATTGCACATATAGATACTGCTCCTTCATATAATGGTAAAAATGTGAAACCACAAATAATAAAATCATATGATGGAAAAGATATAGTATTAAACCAAAAAAATAATATAACTATGAGTACAGAGATTTTTCCAGATTTAAAAAAATATAAAGGTCAAGATTTAATAGTTACAGATGGAACTTCTCTATTAGGAGCTGATAATAAAGCGGGAATAGTTGAAATAATCGAGGCAATTAAGTTTTTTCTTTCTAATCCTCAAATAGAGCATGGAGAAATAAAAATAGCTTTTACACCTGATGAAGAAATTGGACGTGGGGCAAATCTTTTTGATGTTAAGAAATTTGGAGCTAAATTTGCTTATACAATTGATGGAGGAGAACTTGGCGAGATAGAATTTGATAATTTTAATGCTGCAAGTGTAAAAGTAAAAATTAAAGGTTGTGACATTCATCCAGGAACAGCAAAAAATAAAATGGTAAATGCAACTCTTATTGGAATGGAATTTAATAGTATGTTACCTATTAATGAAAAACCAGAATATACATCTGGATATGAAGGGTTTAATCTACTTTGTGAAATGTCTGGAAATGTAGAAAATTGTGAACTTAATTATATTATACGGGACCATTCAAAAGAAAAATTTGAATCTAAAAAAACTCTTATGTTAGAAATAGAAAAATTTTTAAAAATAAAATATCCAGTATCAGAAATATTGGTAGAAATAGAAGATAGTTATTTAAATATGAAAGAAAAAATAGAGCCAGTTATTGAGATTATAGATATTGTAAAAAAATCAATGCTTGAAGTTGGAGTTGAACCTTTAGTATCACCAATTAGAGGAGGGACAGATGGAGCAAGACTCTCATATATGGGATTACCATGTCCAAATATTTTTACAGGTGGTCATAATTTTCATGGGAAATTTGAATATATTCCTATTAATTCCATGCATAAAGCAGTTGAAGTAATAATAAAACTTATTGAAAATATAAATAAAGATTTTAGCAATTAATAATTTAATTTAAAATTCTATATAAGAGAGAAGGTGGTACAAATCAAAAAGTCTTTAGTTGATATAGCTTATGAAATAATAGAAGAAAAAATAGTAACTCTATGCTTAGAACCTGGAATGATTATTTCAGAAAAGCAAATAAGTGAAGAAATCGGAATAGGAAGAATGCCAGTAAGGGAAGCTTTAAAGAGATTAGAAGGTTCACATTTGATTCATGTTATGCCTAGAAGAGGGATGATGATAGCAGAAATTAAATTAGAAGAGATATTCCAACAAATTGAATTGAGAAGGGCAATTGAAGGACTCGTTATGAGAGATGCTGCAATAAATGCAACAGTGGAAGAAAGAGAAAATTTTCTTAGATTAGCAGAAGAATTTGAAGCTGCTAATTTAAAAAATGATTCAAAAGAGTCTGTAAGAATAGATAATCTTTTTAACCTCTTGTCAGTGAAAGCTTGTAAAAATCCTTTTTTAAAAGAAGCATTAAAACCATTACATGCCTTAGCAAGAAGACTTTATTATATTAATTATTCAAAAAATAAAAAATTAATAGACAAAATAAATGACAGTCATTATATTTTGATGAAAATGATAGCAGAAGGAGATTCAGAAGGAGCTCTTGAAATTTCAAACAATATAATAGATAATGTAGAATTATTATATAAAGATTCTTATTTAAAAGGACTCATATAATAAATTTCAATAAAAAATTCAGTAAAATAATATTTTACTGAATTTTTTATTTTATTCTTCTTCAAGTGGTATAATAGTAGAGATAAATTCTAAAAATTCAGCTCCATATTTTTTATATTTGATTTCTCCAACACCTGAAATCTCTAACATTTCTATTTTGTTTTGTGGTAATTTTGTACTTAATTCATCTAATGTTTTATCCGAGAAAATAAGAAACGGTGGAACTTTTTCTCGAGTGGCTATATTTTTTCTAATTTTTTTCAATTCAATTAAAACTTCAATATTTTCAGATAAAACTTTCTTTTCAATTTTAATAGATTTCATATAGAAATTTTCTTTATTTTTTATAAAAGAAATAGCTGTAGATTTTAATTGTACAATAGGATATTCACCATTGGTTATTTCTAAATACCCATTTCCAATTAATAAATCAATATAGCTTCTAATTTCTTTTTGAGAATATTCTGATAAAACTCCATATGTACTTTGTCTATCAAGATTCCAATTTAATAAATTCTTATTTTTAGAACCTGATAAAATTCCAACGATCATATTTATTCCATATCTCATACCAGTTTTTCCAATACAAGAAACTATTTTTTGAACAATAATAGTTATATCAATTTCTTCATTTTGATCAAGACAATTACTACAATTATTACAATTTTCAATTGGGATTTCTCCAAAATATTCTAGTACATAAGAACGAATACAATTAGAAGTATGACAATAATTAACCATAAGATTTAATTTTTCATATTTTCTTCTTAAAATTTCTTCAGAAGAGTGAAAGGGAGAATTTTCAATGAAAAATCTTTGAGTGCTTATATCTTTTGGATTAAAAATCAAAATACAATCAGAGTTAAGACCATCTCTTCCAGCTCTTCCAGCTTCTTGATAGTAACTTTCTAAATCTTTAGTTAAATTGTTATGTATAACAAATCTAACATTGGATTTATCAATTCCCATTCCAAAAGCATTGGTTGCAACTATTAGAGGAGTATTATCATTCAAAAAATCATTTTGATATTGTTCTCTTTCTCTATCCTTTAATCCCGCATGATATTTTCCTATATTATATCCTTTTTTCTCCAATTCAGTATGGATTTTTTCTACTTCTTTCCGTGTAGAAGCATATATTATTCCAGATTCATCTTTATGTTCTTTTAAGTAATTTTTAATAAATTCAAGGGAAGAAATACCTTTAATAATACTATATTTCAAATTTTTTCTATCAAAACCAGTTATAAAAATATTAGGTTTCATCTTTAATTGTTTAATAATATCATCTTTAACTTTTAAAGTTGCGGTAGCAGTAAAAGCAGTTATTATTGGTCTTTCTTGCAATAAGTTTAAAAAATCAAGTATTTTTAAGTAGCTATTTCTAAAATCATGTCCCCATTGTGAAATACAATGAGCTTCATCAATTGCTACTTGAGATACCTTTATTTGAGAAATTTTTTCTAAAAATTCAACATTTTCTAATCTTTCTGGTGCTAAGTAGATTATTTTATATTTATTATTTAAAATTTCGTGATAATATTTTTCAAGTTCTTTTCTAGTCAATGAACTATTAATAAAAATAGAAGGTATTCCTATTTGATTTAATCCATCAACTTGATCTTTCATAAGAGAAATCAAGGGTGAAATTACTATTGTGATCCCGTCTAAAATTAGGCTAGGTATCTGATAACATATTGATTTTCCCCCACCTGTTGGCATAATGGCAAGAGTGTCAACTTGAGAAAGTATACTTTTTATAATTTCTTCTTGTCCTTCACGAAAAGAGTCATAACCAAAATATTTTTTTAATAGGTCAATATATTGCATCTCTTTCTCCCTTACTATCCTTTAAGATTTTATAAATTAAAAAGTTTTTGTCTCATTTAATCCAATTTCTTGAAATAAAATCCATTCAGCGTCTACTTTTTTAAAATAACGAATAATCCAATCAGGTTCTAAAATAAGAGTAAGTTTTTCGATACATTTTATAGCATCTTTTTCAAGTAAAAAGAATTCTCGGGATTGGATAAAGTCATAATTTTCATTTTCATAAACTTTAACTCCTTTATATATTTCAACTCTAAACTGTCTTTTAACATTATCTTTTCTTTGGAACGTCATTGCAATATCTCCTCTATTCTAATTTTATTCTTTAAAAGTAAAAAAGAATATATACTATTATACCACATTTCCCCTTATATTACTTGTTATTTATAGAATAATGATTTAATTGGATAATCAAAAAAATAACCTGTAAGATATATTCGTTTTTATACGTATATATCTTACAGGTATTCTATTATAAGGAACCTCTCTTTTTATAATAAAGATCCTTTTTCTATCATCTTTTTTCTTAATTTTTCTACTAAAAGTGTTCTTGTAGTTTTATTATCTTTAATAATTTGAAGTGCTGCTAAACCTGCTGCTGCTCCTTCTTCAAAGCATTGAGCGACAACTCTACAAGAAGCTAATGCTTCGTGTTCTGCAGAGATACATCTTCCTGCAACTAACAAGTTATTAATATTTTTTGGAATTAAAGTCTCAAATGGAATTTCATAATAGTCTTCATCTAAATTAATTACCTTTACTCCATTTTCTCCTAAATGTAATTCGATTGGCCAAGCACTCCTTACGATTGCAGTATCAAACTTTTTTGCCTTTACAACATCTTCATTTTTTAAAGTATAGTCACATACAATAGTTCGAGATTGTCTTATTCCTATTTGAGAAGCAGTATCCATTAAATAAGCATTTTCAAAACCTGGGATATAATTTTGCACGAATCTTTCGTATTCTCTAACTTGTTTTCTACCTAAAAATTCTGCTTCAGTTAAGTCTAAAGTTTTTGTAGGATAAAGAGTTCTTCCATCTTTAGCAACAATACTAGTTGCATTCATTATTGCTTGTTTCTTATTCGGAGCTCTGAAAATAAAAGGGTGCTTTCTTGGAAGAAAATATTCACCTGTATTAGAAGCTTCTGAAGTTTTAGACCAAATATCTTCAAGTTTAAAATCTCCATATTTTTCCCAGTCTACATCTGTCATTCTAAATGTAAAAGTCATTGATTGAATATCACCATCTTTACCAAAATGTGATAATCCTCCTGATCTATGGGCTACATCTCCATCACCTGAACAATCAATATATAACTTACCTTTTATCATTGATCTACCATCTTTGTTTTCAATAATTATACCTTTAATTTCTCCATTTTCTACAATAGAATCCACATAACTAGTATGAAAATAAGTTTTAGCTCCAGATTTTTCTATCAATTCATCTGCTGTTTCTTTCCAAATAAAGGGATCATGAGGAGAAAGCCAAGTATGTCCAAATCTTTCATGTCTCACTATTCCATTTTTAGATTCCATAAGATCTACAAATCTACCTGCAAAACCATTTACTATTTGTACTGGTTCCCCCGTTTCAGTAGAGTTAAATAAACCACCTATTGAACCAGAATATCCTCCTACATTTGCTCCACCAAAAAAACCATTTTTTTCAATGATTACTGTTGTTAAACCTTCTTCAGCAGCATTGACAGCAGCAGCTAATCCAGAAGGTCCACCTCCTATAACGACTACATCTACTTCATCTAAAACTAAAATTTTTCTTTCTTTTTCAATATTTATATTCATTTTTTCTCCTAAGTATTTCTTAAAAACGATTCTTAAAAACCATTTTAATTATTTTTTAATTTCATGCATTTTAATTATTTCTTGAGAAGTTAATGTTCCATAATCTTCTTTCATCCATTTAAACATTCCCATTATTAAGGTTCCAGTTAATAACATAATCGGAAGAGCAAAAATTAAAATACAAGACTGCATTGCTGAAACAGGTGCTCCAATAATAATAAATACAATTGGAATTGTTACTAATGCTAAACACCAAAATATCTTAATCCCTTTAGATGGATTTCCATCTTTATCCAATTTTAGTTGAGTGTTACAAGCAATAGAAAATGCAGAACTATCTAAAGTTGTTGCTAATAGTAAAAATGTTGCAACAATAAATATTATCATTATTATTGATGGGAAAGGTAATGTACTTAAGACTTCTGAAATAGCATTACTCGCTTTTCCATCTGAAACCATTTTAGATACTAAAACTTTGCCATCTAATTCAGTTTTCATTGTGAAAGACCCTATTATTCCAAACAGAGTCGCAATTCCTGCAGTTCCTCCACCAATCATACTAAAAATTACTTCACGAACTGTTCTTCCTTTAGAGACTCTAGCAACAAATACACACATCATAGGAATAAAAATCATCCAATATGCCCAAAAATAAGCTGTCCAACTCTGTGGGAATCCTTTTCCTCCTATAGAATCTGTATATAAACTCATTTTTAAATAATTTTGTGCCATTAAAGCGATAGAATTACTAGTATTTTCAATAATAAATTGAGTTGGTCCCATAAATAGAATATAGAGCATTAATGCTATTATAAAATACGTACCTGAGCTACTAATTTTTTGCATTCCTTTTTCAATTCCAAAAAAAGAACTGATAGTATATATAATTGTAACAATAAATACAATTGCTAATTTAAGAAATAAACTATCTGCAATTCCAAAGACTAAAGAAACTGCTGCTGATATAACAGGAACTCCTAAAGCAATTACAATAATAAGACCAGCTATACAAGCAAAAGGATATAAACAATCTATTAATCTACCGATTGGTTTAGCAGCTTTTGATTTCAAGATAGTTAGAGTTATATCACTTAATCTTAAAGATCTATTTTTCTTTATATGATATGAATACAGTACTGGTAATGCAGTTATACAATAAATAGCCCAAGCTGTAATCCCCCAATGAAACATACTATAAGTTACAGACCATTCAAAAGCTTCTTGTGATTGAGCTATAAGTCTAAATGGTGGTGTTTTTATATAGTATGACCACTCTAAAAATGCCCAATATATTGTACCAGAACCAACTCCAGCACAAGCCATCATCGATATATAATTAAAAGTTGAATAATCAGGTTTTTCATTTCCAAACCGGATATTTCCGTACTTACTAAAAGATAGAAATAGAGCAATTATAATTAATCCAAAAGCATAAAGTAAGATTGGGGTTCCGAAACTTACAGTAACCATCTTAAAAATTTTATTTGCGACTTCTACAGAAGCTTCTGGAAAAAACATAAAAAAACCTGATGCTAAAACTACTAAAGCTAATGAAGCAATAATAATTGGAATATCATATTTTTTTTCTATAATAATTTCTTTCATTTTTCCTCCTTTTATTTTACAAGATATTTTTTTAGTGTTATTTTTTCAATAGCTTCCCAATCGAGCTCTATTCCAAGACCATTTTTACCTTCTGGAATTTGTACGTATCCTTCACTATCTGTTCTAATAACATCTTTTGCTCCAATTTCAAAAGGTTCGTAAGGAAAAGCTTGTTCAAAATAAGTACAAGAATTTGTGGATAGCATTATATGTAAATTTGCTGCTTGAGTCAATGTAGCTCCCCATGATTGGAGTTCTATTCTACGACTATTTGCTTCAGAAACGGCTACTATTTTTCTTGTAGGAGTTATTCCACCACAAACAGTAGTATCTATTCTCACATCAGACCATGCTCCAACTTTTAATCCGTGTTGAATTTCAATTAACGATAAATAATGGTTTCCACCACAAGAAATAGGAACATTTGTTTTAGCTCGCAACTCAGCATAACCTTCTAAATCAGTATCAGGTAGTGGAGCTTCAAACCATACCCAATTAAAATCTTCTAATAATTTAGCCATTTTATATGCTTGCTCTCTCGAGTATTGTTGATCAGGATCTAAACTAAAAGTAATTCCTGAATTTTTATATTTTTTATTTATTTCTTTTACAAGTTCATAATCTTCTTCAAAATCTGTAAAAGGATGAATTTTTATTGATTTAAAACCATTATTTATACATTTTGTAATAAATTCCAAATATTCTTCGATTGATCCTAAAAGAGGAGTCGAGGCATAAGATAAAATTTTATCTCTAGCAGCACCTAACATTTGATAAATTGGCATCCCTGCATATTTTCCTCGAAGATCCCACAGTGCAATATCAATACATGACATTGCTGGTTTTGAAATCACAGTAGGTCTTTTAGCCATCCAATTCCAAATTTTTTCTGTATCCAAAGCAGATTGTCCAATTAATTTAGGTAAATATAATCTTATTGTTTCACCAATTGAATCATCAAAATGATTTTCAGTATAAGTAATAGTTCCACCTATTCCAACATAGCCATCTTTAGTAGTAATTTTTACTATAGTATTAGTAGTATAAATATCTTCAAGATACCTAGCCCATCGCGGTCTATCTTGAGTTGGATCTCCCGTAACAAAAATTTCTACTTTTTCAATTTCTAATGATTTTTTCATAAATGTTCTCCTCCTTTTATACAACTGATATATCAGTTGTATATCTAACTTATTTTAACTTATTTCGTTTTATATGTCAATCTATTTTTAACTTTTATTTTTTTGATATAAAATAGGTGTTTTTACAATTAAGTGATATAATTTTATTAAATAAAAATGACATTGGAGGAAAATATTGAAAGGAAAAAATTCAGAGATGATTATTCAAATATTTGGGAAGAATGATTGTCAAGAAACCAAAAAGGCAATTCGTTATTTTAAAGAAAGAAAAATTAATTTCCAATATATAGATCTCTCTAAAAAGAATATTTCTGAAAGAGAGCTTGAGAGTATTTTGAAAATTTATACTCTTGAAGATTTATTAGATATCACAAGTAAAAATTATATTAAAAGAAATTTAAAATATTTAGTATTTGATACTAAAGAAATATTATTTGAGGACTCTACTTTATTATCGACCCCAATAATAAGAAGTAAAAATAAAATAATTTTAGGGTTTGATATAAGCGAATATGATAAAATTAAATAAAAACCGTCTAAAAACAAGGCGAGCATTTATATGCGGATAGTAAAATTATCTTTTTATTCAACAAATTACAGATGACAAAAACTAATTTTTAATCGCTAATTATCAGTTTGTTCAAAATTGCTTTAAACTACCATAAATTGGGGGTTTTTTAATTCATATCTTCTTAAAGATAGAATTCTTATTTTATTTTAGTGAGCTCTCTTAGTTTTAAATCTCAAATTATTATTAAAGATGCTTATTATATATCATTAAAGATAATATATAGATTTTAACGCACATAATTATTTAAAATAATAATTAGTTCTAACTTTGAATAACTAACAATCATATAATGTTAATTATATGATTGTTTAGAACAATAATAATAATTAGTTCTATTAATTTATACCGATAATTGAATTATTTGCTATTTTATCCAAATTATAATCAGAATAAAAATTATAGAAATGGATCCATGAATATTTTTCATATATTTTACTAATAATAAAAATTATAGAAAAAACATTTGTAATAAGAAGAAATATAAAATTTGAGTTATAATAAAAGTTATAGAAACAGACAAACGGATATAATTTTTATCCTTTACCAATAATAAAAATTATGGAAAAAAATATTTGTAATAAGAAGAAATATAAAATTTGAGTTATAATAAAAGTTATAGAAACAGACAAATGGATATAATTTTTATGTTTTGTCAATAATAAAAATTATGGAAAAACACTTAGAAAATATATTTCCTTTTTTTAAAACAATAATAAAAATTACAGAAACAAAAAAAATCTTACTTCCTTTCTTTCGATAATTTTTATTATTACTATTTTATAAAAAAAGAATAAAATAAACTTTTTATTTAAAAGTCATTTTATTCTTTCTCTAAATCAGGAACTGGAATTTTAGTCAAAACTTTTTTTTCTAGTATAGATTTAGCATTTATATAAATTTCTGTGACTCTTGTATCAGTGTGTCCT
Source organism: uncultured Fusobacteriaceae bacterium (assembly GCA_947038515.1). Classification (GTDB taxonomy): domain Bacteria; phylum Fusobacteriota; class Fusobacteriia; order Fusobacteriales; family Fusobacteriaceae; genus JAGNZR01. The sequence continues at coordinate 39,175 of CAMQWJ010000007.1, read as the reverse complement.
AGAAAATCTCGTATCTCTAAGAGATCAGCACCATTAAGAGAAAGTTCTGTTGCAATTGCATGTCTCACATTATGAGGGCTAATATCCTTATTTATAACTTTCCCCATTTCTTGTATAAGAGAATAAAGTGCTCTATATGACAGCATCGTATTTTTTTCAAAAGAACTTGGAAAAACATATCTATCTTCTAATTCTTCCGAAGTTAAAGAAAAGAGATTTTTTATATAATGTTTATAATTTTCAAATTTCTTTACTAAATATTCATGCATAGGTTTATATTGTTCTTTTCCACTTTTTGTTTTTGTTAATCTTATATAATATTCTCCATTTCTTTGTAAAATATCTTTAAATAGGAGATTTGTAATTTCACTACTTCTCATTCCTGTATAGAATAAGGTTTGTAAAATTAAAATATTTCTATAAGATTTTTCACCAATTGAATCATAATTATTCAAAATAGATTTAATATCTTGATAAGATAATTTTAAAATATTTTCTAGATCACGACTTGTTTTAAAAAGTCTGATATGTCTAACAGGGTTTTCATATCCATTTTTTTCTATTTCTTTATATAGGCTTTTTAAAGATGAAATTATTTTATTTATAGAAGTTTTTTTTAAAGCACGATCATTCACTAAATGTGCAATGTAATCATCAATATCATCTTTCTCAATATTAATCATTAATTTAACTAATTCCTCATCTGTTATAGAGCCTTCCTCTTCATAAACATAATTCAAAAAATTTCGCAAATAAAAAAAATAGTCTTTTATAGTTTTTTCACTAAGATAGATATTAAAAATACTATTTTTTTCTGAATTTTTTTTCTTTTTTTTTCGTAAGGTAGTAACTTCATTATTCTTAGTTGCAGCATCATTAGTCAAAATTTCTATTTCATTATTTTTCATTTTCACCTCCAAAATGGGTATGATTAGCTACTAAGAGTTCTATTTATATAATATCTTTTAATTCAATTTCTATAACTGAACCAGCTTCTAAATTTCCTAATTCTAGTTTCCCAAAAGTAACTCTTTTTAAATATGTAACTTCATTAGATATTCCGTGCATCATTTTTTTCACTTGATGAAATTTACCCTCTTGTATGTTTAAATATAATTTTTTGTCGGATATCTTTTCTGCTTTACTTGGTTTTGTAATATAGCCTCCAATATCAATACCTTCTTCTAATCGTGTAATATCTTCTTTAGATATTGAATTTTCAACTTCAACATAATAAACTTTATCAACATGTTTTTTTGGAGAAATTAATTCATGAGCTAACTTTCCATTGTTTGTAAACAGAAGTAGTCCTACAGTATCTTTATCAAGTCTTCCAACTGGAAAAAGATCTTTTTTATTCACCCATTCTGGTAATAATTCCATAACTGTTGGAGATTTACTATCTACAAGTGCTGTAACATAACCTGATAATTTATTTAAAATATAGTATCTAAACTCTTTGTATACAAGAACTTTTGACTTGTATTCAATTTTATCGTTTTCAATTTTTATGTTAAGAGTAGGATCTTTAGAAGGGACTCCATTAACAAAAACTTCTCTATTTTGTATCAATTCTTTCACTTCTTTTCTACTTCCTATTCCACATTCTACTAAAAATTTATCTAATCTCATATAATTTTAACCTCGCTTATAATATAATTCTATAAATATTATACCACATATTAAGTTTTTTATGTTATAATCTTAATACTATTATAGTTATCTATAATAGTAATTAATAAAGATATAATTCTTTATTTTTATTATGACTGTATAAAAAAGGAGTGATAAGTTTGAATATAACTTATTCTAAAAATTATGATTGATTTTAATTTAATTAATGAATATATTGAAATAATTGAAAAAGGTAGTTTACCAGAAAATTTTTCTTTTAATAAATTTTGTATGGAATTTTATAATTTAACTAAGAGTATCCCTATTTCAAAGTATTTGAAGACTATCGAGAAAACATCAAAGACTCCTAAAATAATGAATACTAAAAAAGCTGGTGAAATTCTTTTTCAAACTTATAAGGATGAAGAACTTCTTACCTATATGAAAAGACAAGGATATTCAGAACTACCAGAGTTTGATTATAAGTCGGTTATGTTGCTCAGAAAAGTTGAGCCTCTCTTGAATTGGAAAAGAGTTATTCAATATTTCCAGGGAAAAGGTAGTATTCAAGAAATTAATGACTCTTTAAAGACAAAATTATTTCCTGCTGAAATAGAGTTATTAGAAAAAACAATTATGAAAAAATTAAAGTTAGACGAAGAAGAATTTAACACTTTCATAAATAAAATGAGAAAACTTTATAGCGATAAAGAGCTTATGAAAAGTATGAAAAAATTAATTAATAATTATGACTAGTTTTAAAAACATTTTTTTATTTCTTTAGAATAATTTCTTCTATTGTCGATTCCATATTTTAGTCTTCAGATAATGATTCTATTTTTAAAAAGACAAATAAATGGAAGAAATAATTTTGGAATAGATTTTGAAACTTATGTCATTACTAAATATTAGATATAAAAATGGATAAAATTTAATTTAGATTAAACTTTATCCATTTTTTTATTATAATTTATTTTTTATAATTCCTTTTTTTATTAAAAATGTATGTGCAACTTCTCTTTGAGTCCGTTTATTTACAACAACTTCATAATTCAAACTTGCCATTTCACTTTCAGAAATACTTCCAACTAATAGATTCAATGCATTTTTTAATTCTGGAAATTTTTTTAAAGCTTGCATTGAAACAACAGTTGCCATATGATAATTACTAAGAGCAGATTTGTCATCCTCTAAAATAAAAATATCATATTTCATTCGTAAGGCATCAGTAGTAAAAGGTGTTATTACTTGAGCATCTCCTGATAATAATGCCTCATACATAAGAGTTCCTTGAAATTGGAGATATTTTTTAAAATTTAAGTTTTTATATATTGATTTTAATGCAGGAATTCCATCGGCCCTATGTGGAAATTCTTGATCACATCCAAGTACTAAGTTTTCTTTCATATTTTCAAGATCTGAAATAGTCTTTAATTTATATTTATCAGCAGTTTCTTTTAATATTCCTATTGAATATTGATTATTAAATCCATATGGATCTAAATATACAAGAGAATTTTCACTATAAAATTCTTTAACTTTTTGAAATGTTACTTCTGCTGGAGTACCGGCTGGAGCTGTTTTTTTCATAACCCCTGAGTAAACAGAACCAGAATATTCAGGATATATATCAATATCTCCATTCAAAATTGCACTATAAATAATCGATGATGACCCAAGTCCAAGATTTCTTTTAATAGTATAGTCTGTATGAGCTTCTAAAACATCAGCAATCATATGACCAATTATTACACCTTCAACTTCTGGTTTTGAAGATACTACAATAGCTTCATCATCTTTTATAGAAATAAGAGAGAATATAAAGATACTAATTACTGTAACAATAGAAATCATTGCAATTGTTAGTACCCTACGTTGAGAACTTTTTAATTTTTTAATATGTTCTTGTGTAAGTAATCTTGGGTCTGTACTAAGACTTATTGGAGTTACTGCTTTTTCAAGTTTCCCCATAACTATATCCATAATTAAAGCAAGAATACAGGCTGGAATTGCACCTGCAAGCATTAAATAATTATTGCTAGTTTGAATACCTGAAATTACAAAGTTTCCAAGTCCACCAGCTCCAACATAAGCTGCAATTGTCATTAAGCCAACAGCAGTTACAGAAGAAATTCTTACACCTGCCATAATAACTGGAAGGGCTAGAGGTAACTGTATTTTATAGAGAACTTGAAATTGTGTCATACCTATTCCATGTGCAGCTTCAATTGTTTGTTTATTTATATTTTTAATACCTGTATATGTATTTTTTAAAATGGGTAGTAATGAATAGAGAACTACCATAAGAATTGCAGGATGACTTCCAATTCCAAGAATTGGAACAAGTAGACCAAGTGCAGCAAGACTTGGAACGGCTTGCATAATATTTGCTAAACCAAGAATGGGTCGGTTTGTTCCTTCGACTGTTGCTATAAAAATTCCTAAAAGAACTCCTATAATAATGGCAAAGAATACAGAAATCATAGTAAGTTCAATATGATCCCAAATTAAAATCATTAAATCTTTACGCTCGACTATCAAAAAATTTATGAATCCATTCATATTAGATCACCCTCTTCTTCAAAACCAATAAATTGTGTGCTTAATGTTGTCACAAGACTACTGGTTGTTATAAGACCTAAAAGCTCATTATTAGGAGTTACAACTGCTATGTTAGACATCGCATTCTCACGCATAATATATAATAATTCAATAATATTTTGATCAGGTGTTGCAGTTAATTTAGGATTGCTTAGAATATTTGAAACTGCTATATTCTTGTCAGAAATACGTTGAATAGTACTCGCTTTTATATAACCTAATAAAATTTTGTTATCATCAACAATTAGGATGCTATCAACCTTTTTATAACGCATAATTTCAATAGCACGAAGTAATGTTGTTTCAGAATAAGTAAAAACTGGATCTGATATCATAATATCTGAAGCACGAATTAGTTCTGGACTTGACCAAATTCTTTTTTTTCCAACAAATTGTTCAACAAAATCATCTACTGGATTTTTCAAAATATTTTCAGGAGTATCATACTGAATGATTTTACCTTCATTCATAAGACAAATACGATCAGCAATTTTAACTGCTTCATCCATATCATGTGTTACAAAAACTATTGTTTTATGAAGTTTTGATTGTAAATGTATTAACTCGATTTGAAGCTGATCTCTTGTAATGGGATCGAGAGCTGAGAATGGTTCATCCATCAATATAATTTCTGGATCAGTTGCAAATGCACGTGCCACCCCTATTCTTTGAAGTTGTCCCCCAGAGAGCTGTGGTGGATATCTATATAAAAATTCTTCAGGATCTAAATTAATAAGTTTCAATAACTCAATAGTTCTCTTTTGAATATCCTCTTTCTTTTTTTTCATAAGCTTTGGAATAATCTGAATATTCTCTTCGACTGTCATATGACTAAATAGCCCTGTTTGTTGAATAACGTATCCCATACTTCTCCTAAGAGTAATAAGATCTTGAGTTAATAGACTTTTCCCATCTATATAGATATTACCACTTGATGGTTTTACAAGTCCATTTATCATTTTTAAAGTTGTTGTTTTCCCACAACCAGATGGACCTATTAATGCCACAAGTTCACCTTTTTTTATTGTTAGCGAGATGTCTTTTAATACTTTAATCTTTTTATAGGACTTACTAATATTCTCTAACTTTATCAATATATTCCTCCTCTTGTAATTCTTTTAGGGTCTAATACTATTATATCACAGTTTCTTGTTTTAAAATTTTACTAAATTAATTTCCCCCTATTATAATAGGTAAAAACACCTGTAAAACTTAGAATATTTTTAATCTAATGTTCTATTATGCTATTTCTGTAAAGGGATTAAAAGAATATCTAAAATAAGAATATTAAAATATAAAATTAATATAAATATTGAAAGTTTTTTAAGTTAAAAATATATTTTAACTTTTTAAGTATATTAATTATTTATTGAACTTCCTTTTATAATTTTTTACCAAATTAATAAAAAAAGGTGGATAAATTTTATTTTTAAAATTTATCCACCTAAAAAGCTACTCTTAATATCTCTTTTATAAATATTTTTTATTAAATTTTCTAATTTCTATCAAAACTTCTTCAGAAGTAGATTTTTCCATGACTCTTTCAACTAGAGCAACACAATCACTTTTGTTAAGTTCCCTTATATTTCTCTTTATTTTAGGAACTGATATAGCTGACATTGAAAAAGCATCAAGTCCCATTCCAAAAAGCAGAGCTGTAGCTTCTGAATCACCAGCAAATTCTCCACACATTGAAATTTTAATTCCACCAAAATGTGCTCCTTCAATAGATAATTTTATTGCTTCTAAAACACCAGGATTATAGGTATCATATAAATGAGCAATATTTTCATTTCCTCTATCTACTGCTAAAGTATATTGTGTCAAATCATTAGTACCTATAGAGAAAAAATCAACTTCTTTTGCAAATTGCTTCGCTCTAAAGGCTACAGCTGGAGTTTCAACCATTATACCTAACTCAACATTATCTTTAAAAGGAATATTTTCAGCCCTTAATTCTTTTTTACATTCTTCAAAAATAGCTTTTGCTTTTCTTACTTCTTCAATAGAAATAACCATAGGTAACATTATTTTTACAATTCCATACATAGAAGTTCTTAGTAGAGCCCTATACTGGCTTTTTAATATTTCGGGTCTATCTAAACAAACTCTTAAAGCTCTCCAACCAAGAAAAGGGTTTTCTTCTTTTGGTAGGTCCATATACGGTAAGGATTTATCTCCTCCAATATCCATAGTTCTAATTGTTACTGGCTTTCCATCCATAGCTTCTACAACATTTTTATAAGCAATAAATTGCTCATTTTCAGTTGGAAATTTATCACTATTCATAAATAGAAATTCTGTTCTATATAATCCAATTCCTAGTCCACCGTTTCTTAAGACACCAGGGACATCTTTAGGATCTCCAATATTTGCCCAAGTCCCAACTGTAATTCCATCTTTTGAAATAGCTTCTACATCTTTTAATTTTTTTAAAATTTCTTTTTCTTGTAAAAAAGATTCCTTTTTGGATAAGATATCATCTTTTTCTTCCTTTGTAGGAGAAATAATAACTATTCCCTCTACTGCATCAATAGCTATTTCCTCTCCAGATTTTACTTGAGAACAAATATTACCAGTTCCAACAATAGCAGGTATTTCTAAAGATCTTGCCATTATTGAAGAATGTGCTGTTTTTCCACCTATCTCAGTAACAAAACCAACTATATTTTTCAAATCAAGTTGTGCAGTATCAGAAGGAGTTAAATCTTTTGCAATAATTATAGTATCTTTAGGTAAAGAAGATAAATCGACAATTTCTATTCCTAATATATTTTTTAACCATCTTTTTGCAATATCTCTTAAATCTGCTCCTCTTTCCCGTAAATATTCATCATCAAGATTATCAAGCATTTCACAATAGCCCTCTATTCCCACATTCAAAGCATATTCAGCACTTAAAGAGTCTCCTTTAATTAGCTCTATAACCTCTTCTAGAAGATCTTCATCTTCAAGTAAAGTGATATGACCTTGAAAAATCTCTGCTTTGTCTTTTCCTAAAATAAGAACTGTTTTTTCCATAATAGATACAAGTTGATTCTTAGACTTATTTCTAGCTTCTAAAAGTTTTTCTATCTCTAATTCAGCTCTACCAGTACGGTCCTTTTTAAGATCAAGTTCCATTTCAGAGTAGATATATGCTATTCCAATAGAATATCCAGGAGAAGCATCAATACCATTAATTTTTTTATTCATATTTACTTTTCACCTCTATTCTCTTATTTAAAAAGAGGGGGATAGCAATGCTATCCCCCCTTAAAATTAATCTTTCAAATTTTCTAAAAGATAAGCTAATTTTTCTATTGCTATTTCTTCGTCAGAACCGTTAGCATAAACAGTTATTTTACTTCCCTTTTTTATACCCAAAGATAATAATTTTAGTAGAGAAGTTCCCTTTATTCTTTTTCCATTGCAATCTTCTAACTCAATTTCAGATTCAAAAGTCTTTGCTAAACTAACAAATTCATTTCCTGGTCTTGTATGTATTCCAGTTTCATTTTTAATTTCTACCAATCTTGAAGTCATATTTCACTCCTTTATAATTTAAAATCTTTCAACTACATCTTAACAAATTTTATTATAAAAATCAAGTATTTTATAAAGGTATCAATACTATTGATTACCAAAAAATACTATTGTTACCATAATAAGGGGGGAAGTAAAGATTAAGCTATCTATTCTATCTAATATTCCTCCATGTCCTGAAAGTATTCTTCCAGAATCTTTTTTATTATTTTTTCTTTTAAAATATGAAATATAAATATCACCTAAAAATCCAACTATTCCAATTACACTTCCTAACCAAATATTTATTTTGTAATCAAAAGATTTATTTAAAACAAATATTGTTATAGTCAATAGAAATATACCACCTAAAATACCTTCTAATGTCTTATTAGGACTTGTTTTAGGCACTATTTTTATTTTACCAAAAATGGTACCTGAAATATACTGATAAATATCATTTAGTTCCACAAGAATAATATACACTATTATTCCAGTAATTCCTATTTTTGTGTTAATTAGATATGGAAGATAACTAATTAAATAAACTGTTGAGATGAGACCTAAAGATACCTCATTTCTTTTTTTTAAAAATATAAATATTATCACAATTAGGGTAGGAATAAAAAAATAAAAAGCATATAATATATTTTTATATAGGAAAAAGTAATGTATAGCTATTACTAATATAATACTTGTTTTTTTAACTAAATCTAGTTTAAGATCAAAAAGTTCTAAAAACTCTATCATTGCTAAGTATGATATAAAGATAAATAAAAAAACTATAAGAATTTTATTTCTACTTCCTAAATAGAGCATCCCAATTATGAGATACCAAGTTTTTATCCTTTGACAGAGATTTAAGTAACGACTGGCACTTAAACTTTTTCTGAATAAGAATATCATGCTATAACTTATAGTTGCTATAAATATTAAAAATATAAATATATATGAATCTCTCATCTTTTCCCCTTGTACTCTAATTTGTTAATGAATTTTTTATTCGATTATATACAGTTGATAGTAATAAAAGAATAGAAAAGATTATAAAAACTTTTATATATTTCATTTCTATACCATAAAAAATTAAAATAGATAATATACTAATAAAAAATGCTCTATCACTTTTACCCATAGGTCCCTCATAATGTCTTTTATTATCCACTTGTACTCCAATTACTCCAACATATTCAGAAAGAATAGAGATAAAAATAAAAACAAGAGAGAGAGTATTGCTTAAATTTAAGACAGAAAAAAAACAGAAAAAGAAGACAGTATCTGAAATTAAATCCCCTATTTCATTAAAGTAAATTCCTAACTTAGTTTTTTTATCAAATCTATTTGCTATCATTCCATCCAAAGCATTCAATGCCATTCTTATTAAAAAGAATATTGGAATCGATATAAATAACCAACTATCTTTATTAGAAAATTTATAAAATATTATTGAAAAAGTTATACTAAAAATAGTAGTCATTACTGTTATCTGATTTGGAGTTATCCCATATAAATTTATTTTTTTACATAATGGCATTAATAAATCTTGAAATTTATTTTTTAAATTATATATTGAAAATTGCATTATTTTTTCCCCTTTTCAGCTAGTGAAACTGTAAAAATTCCAAAATTATCTATAAGCATTTTATTTTTTTCAAATCCATTATATCTAAAAATATTATCTAATTCTTTTTGACTTCTTCTTCTCATAATCCATTTACCTTCTCTATGATTATTTAAGACAAAAGCTATTTTATTTAATTGTGGGTGCCAAGGTTGTCCAGTATAGATTATACATCCATCTTTTTTAAGAATATTATCAATACCTTTTAGTGCACTGTTTAACATTTTATTATCACTAAATAATTCAAATATTCCAGAAATTATTACTATATCTGGTTCAAAATTTATCTTTTTATATGTTTCTATATCAAAACAATCAAAATTAGTAAATTTTATATTATCCCATGAATTTTCAGCTATTACTTTTTCTCCCTTTTCAATATTACTCTTTTTAAATTCGTTTATTATAAAACTAATCTCAGGAAATTCTTTTTTCAAGTCAAAAATATAGTTTCCAACTCCTCCAGCAATATCTAATATCTTTATATCTTTATTAGGGTATGTCTGTATTTTTTCTCTTATTATCTCAAGAAAATTTCTTTTTCTATCTCTTATCCCTACCCAACCAATTTCATTTAAATAATATTTATCTAGACTTTTTCCAATTATAGATTTTCCACTAGGTTCGTTTTTATATACATAATCAAGAGAAGAACCTGAATCAAACCCTTCTTCTAAACCAATTGCCATTCCCGCACTTAAGTTTCCTATTTTATTTAATAATGTTCTTTGAATTGAAAAAGAAATTTTTTCTTTTAATGAAATCATTTTTAGTAAAATAATATCATACTCTTTTTTAGAAAATTTTTCTGGTTTTATAGTTATAGTTTCTTTTTCTCTAGAAAAACTCTTATCTATAAATTCACTTATCTTTTCATAAACCTCTTCCCTGTTCTTCTCAAACATAATTCCATGATAACAATCTTTAAGCTCAATAAACTCTTTTAACTCTGATTCTAAATTTAAATAAAATTCTTTTTGTGGAGTATTTTTTACAACATAATCTTTTCCAGCAGAAAAAACTAGAGTAGGAATTTCAATAGCTCCTGAATCATTGCTTATTCTCTTACCGTGTTCAAGAAAATCGACTAATAAACTTGCACCAATATCTTTAGTAATTAATTTATCTAAATCATATTTCTTTTGCTCTTCTATATCATGAGTTAAAACCTTAGATTTTACATAACTTGGTACTTTTGCATTCTTATTAAATTTTGTCAAAAGAGAAATAAATTCTTTAGCAAAAGGAACATATAGTTTTATACTAAATGCAGGAGCAAGAAGTGCCATTCCAGCAATTTTAGGGGCATAATCATGTACCCAACCTGTTACAATAACTCCTCCAATACTGTTAGCTACAATAAAAATTTCTTCTTCAAGTATTTCATATTCTTTTTTTATAAAAGTTATAAATTCATTCAAATCCCGTACATAATCCATAAAATTTGGAGAACTTTCAGCTTTAGTATATCCATGACCTCGTAAATCATATGAAAATATATTAAAATTTTCAAATTTTTTATCCAAGGCAAAATTTTCTAATCTTTGAGAATGTTCATGTCCCCTATGAATTAGAACTATGGTCTTTTTATCCTTCTGGAAATTCCAAGTTCTATAAAAAATATCATTATTATCAAAAGTTTTAAAAGTATTACTCATTATCAACTTCTCCTTATTATAATTTTATTTTGTTAATTGATTGTATTATATAATCTGGAATAACTGAATTTTTAATTAGTTTTTTTACTATTAAACTAGCTTCTAAATTATCCATCTTATAATTTTTCTTTAAAAAAGCAATTGCTAAAGCCACGCTTCTTGAATAACCCATTAAGCAATGAATATATATTTTTTCATTGTGTTCTAAATTATTATATTTTTTTATCACTAATTCAAGTGCAGTTAAAAATGCAGTTTCTTCTAATTCACAAATATCTAAAAAAGGAAAAGAATAATACTCATTATTTTTGATTAAAACACTGTTTTCTTCTGCTTCTACTGATAAATCAATAATTATAATTTTTTTATCATATCCAAATTTTTTAGATTGTTCATTATTTAGTTTTGATCCAATAAAAAGATTTGGTACGAGCTCTTTCCAGGGTTCCCCTTCATATTTTCTAAAATATTTCCATAAAATATTATAACAAAATAAATAGGGAAAATATAATAATTTATTACAAAATTTAATATGTCCTCTTTTTTTAATAAGGCTTGGATTATTTTCTATATAGGTTTTTCCCACTAAGAAAAGAGATAGAGAAGGAACTAATAATAATATACTCCAATTAAGAAATAGGAGTCCTAGAGTAAATAATGTGAGACTAAAAAATAAATATATAAATCCTATTTTTCTACTTCTTTTTTCCCGATCGTTGCTATTTTCGGGAAAAATAAATAAGGTTGTTAAAACTAAAAATAGGGAGCAAATTACATCTATTATATGGTGTTGATAAATAAAAATAGTAGATATACTTAACAAAAAAAACCATAAATAAAATATATATTTTATTTTACTTCTTATTTCTTTATAAAATATTAAAGTAAATATAATAGCATAACTAATATGAAGTGAAGGACATAGATTAAAAATAGTATCTAATTCAGAAAGATTTTTAAAAAGAAATCCAATTACTCTATTATTTACTTCAGGTTTTTCAAATGCAAATTGCAGAGGAAAGAGAAAAAATATTATTGTGGATGTTATTGTTATTATATTTATTTGTTTAACTAACCAGTAGAGACGTTCTTTTGTTTTACACATAAAAAATATTGCTATAAAAAAGATTCCTGAACTCATATAGGGAATTATAAGCCAAGAAATAAAAGGGATATTCTTTTCCCACCTCATATATATAGAGGGAACATCATTTAGTTTAGAAGTATATATTCCAGAACTTTGATACAAGAAAATAAAAACAAAATAACTTGCTAACATGAGGAAAAAACTTTGTTTTTTTAATTTTTTTTTTATATTATCCATTTTTTTTTCTCAATAATATTAAACTTAGTATTTTTTTAGGTAATAATGAAAGAATAGAAATAAGAACTTTCATTTTTTTAGGAAAAATTACTCTATCTACATTTTTTTCTATACTGTCTATTATAATTTTAGCAGCATTTTCTTCACTCATGATAAATGGTTTATTAGATACATCACCACTTATTTCTCTCAATTTCAATGTATCAATATATCCTGGAATAATAGCTGTTACTTTTATTCCATAATCAGATAATGCTGCTCTATAAGCTTCACATAAGTTAATTACTATCCTTTTTGTCTTACTATAGACAGAACACCCTGGATAATCTAATAATGCTGCTACAGATGATATTGCCACAATATGTCCTTTTCCCCTGGGGATCATTAATTTCCTTGCAATTTCAAAAGCATTAACTGTAGAAACAATATTTGTTTTGAGCATGTTAGTAGCTTCCATTAGAGATAATTTTTTAGTTCGACTATTTCCATAACTACCTGCTGCTACTAACATGATATCTAGTTCACCATGTGAAAAGTCCTTCACTGCTCCTATAAATTTTTCATTGTCATAAATATCAAGTTTATAAATTTTTAAATTATCACTTTTTTCTATTTTATCTATTCTGTCTTGATTACGTCCACAAATTGCTACATTATGTCCATTATTTAGATATCTTTTAGCAACTGCAAGTCCTATCCCTGAAGTCCCACCTGCTATAAATATTTTCAATTTTTCCCCCCTGATAAATTCCTTTTATTTCTAAATTCTTCTGATGTATTTAAAAAATTTGCATCTCTCATCTTTTTTTTGTTATTTTTCCCACTTAAAATAGCTTCTTTTCCACGTTGATAACCATAATCCCATTGGATATCAACATCATTTTTATATTTTTCATAGGTTTCTGGAATAGATAATTCTACTTGAAATTTAAATAAATTAATCTTAGTACTTATATAGCTACCTTTTAAATTTTTTGCAGCATCTGAAGTATCTATCCAATAATCAGCATTAAAATCATGTACTTCTCGCATTCTTTCATTTCCACTATAACCAACTGTGGATATAAGTGCAATTTCTTCTATTTTTTTATATTTTTGTTTTAACTCTAAAATAACTTCTTTTGATAATGATTTTGCTAATTCTATAGGAATTAAATCTACAAATCCACCACTAAAATTTTCTCCATTATAGAAAACAGGATTAGTATAAAATATATCAGAAACTGATATTCTTGAAGCTTTTAATAGAGGAATATCCGTTCTAATCTCTATTTTTTCAGAGAGAGAACTATTTAAAAAGATTTTTGACTTTTGAGATAACCAATTTTCTTCTATTAGTTTTTTAGTTTTTATATCAGTCATATAGATTTCTTTATAAAGTTTTCTTCCATTAACTTTTTCTCCAACTTCAAATTTATTAAATAATATTTTTGAACCAATTATTATATTGGAAATATATGGTCCTTGACTCTTTGCCAATATTGGAAGAAAATCTTCTACATTTTCAGGAATATCTAGTAAATATTTATTAAAAATATCTTCTATATAATTATTTTTTTTATTTCTTATTCCTCTTATTTTAAAATCTAATCCTATTTTATATAATTTTCTTTCTTTTGTAAGAGAAAATTTTTTTATAAAATTATAAAATTCTAAAGATTTCAGATATTCTTTTCTTTCTATATTGGTTTCAAAAGAGCTAATTATATTCGTGGCCATTCCACCGCCACAACTTCCTATAATTAAATCAGGCTTATGACCCAATTCTTCCAATGCTGCATATATTCCAGCATAAATTGCAAATCTTGAGCCTCCCCCAGAAAAAATTATAGCTCTTTCTTTTTTTTCTTCCATACAACCCCTCAATTTATATCTATAAATTTAGAAAATTTTATTTATTTTTCAAGATAAGTATTTTTATCTACCTTAGCAAAATATAGTAAAATTATTTTTATAATTATTTTGTTATATTTTTACTGAAATAAGAGAATATTTTTTCAACATTTTTTCTGGTAAATATGAACTTTTAGCTATTCTAATTCCTAAAATACCTGCGTCATCTTCTCTATTAACAAAGGTATATCCTTGCCATTCTTTTTCTAAAAAAATAGCATTAATTGCTTGATAACTCCCTTTATAATTTTCATCAGCTTTTTCTATATGAATTACTACAATATCTTCATTAATAACTTCTCCAAAAGAATAGGCTATTACTTTACCATCAACCTCTATAAATCCACCTTTTATATCTAATTCACTATAATTATCAATAAGATATTTTATCCCTAAGTTTTCATTAAAGAGATCTCTATTTTTTTCACATTCTTTTTTTAAACACCAAAAATTTTGAAAATTATTAACTCGAGAAATATTTTCTTTTGTAATTTTATGATATTTAAAATCATAATTTTTTTTGAAAAAATTTAATTTATTTTTTTTTTTATTATATTTTCTTCCTTCTAATGTTATCAAAGAGGCTATATTATACATATAATCAAAATTATCTTCTTTTTCGGTAAAAATATAAAAATCAGACAAAATATTTTTCCATTCTTCAGGAATCAAATGAATCTCTTCTCCCAATGACAATATTTTATTAATTCCAAACTTAACATTAGAAATATCATTAGTTTTTGAAACTGGCATAAAATAAGTATTTTTTCCTAAATAGTTTCCCCTTAAAAAAAGTAGCTCTCCATTTTCAAAAAATTCAATATTATCTCCCTCACTCCATAGAAGTAAATTAGTAAAATTATAATCACATATTAGAAATTTATTTTTTAAATATTCATTAATTATTTTTTTACTTTCAATCGTTATTTTTTTCCAGACCATTTTAATTTTCCTTTTTATCTGCATTTTCTTCTAAATATCTTATTTCATTATAATAAAATCTTAAATATTCATATTCAAAGGGAGTAGAAGTCCCATAGTGCCTAAATTTGATTTCATTTCTCCAATTAATACTCTCAATAGCAAAAGCTCCCATTGAAGGATAAGAACCGATATAAATAGAAGAAAGAGGACTAGTAAAAATTCCAAGAGAAAGTCCCATTCCTTTTCCTAGTAAATCTCTTAGATTAGATGGCCCCATAAATGGAACTATTAAATAAGGACCTGCTCCAACTCCATAGTTTGCAAGTAATAGCCCAAAGTCTTCATTTTCTTGAGGCATTTCCAATTTCTCAGCTACATCAAAAAGTCCGCCCAGTCCTAAAATAGAATTAATACTTAATCTTCCAAGTCCTCGCATACCTTTTGCTATTTTTCCTTGAAGTGTAGCACTAGTCACTGTTTCAATATAAGAGAGATTAGTGTAAAAATTAGTAATACCTTTTTGTCCGACTATTGGAACAATATTTTTATAGAAATCAGCTACAGGTAAAATTCCATATTTATCAGCATAATAATTAAAAGTATACATTCGTTTATTAAGTCCATACCAAGGATCATAAACTTCCATAAAACTAGTAGTAGTTTGCTCTTTATTTGTAGTATTACTGTAAGAACCTTTAGAAATTAACATGAATATACAAATAGAAAATATGACTTTTATATTCATTCTTTTTTCATCCCCTTTTGTAAAAATTTTAGCATAATTTCTACATTTTCAGTATAAAACATATTTCCACAATGTCCACCCAAAGGATAAGTTTTAAATCTATCTTTGAAAATTGTTTCCAAGTATTTTATTTCTTTTGAAGTTAAAATTAATTCATCATCATTAGTTACAACCATTATTTTTTCCGATTTTTTTAAATATTTTTCAATTGTATTTATTTTTGCTTTCTCTAAAATATCACTTCTTGAATATCCTTGTTTTTGATAATATGGCACAGCTATATTTTCAAAATATTCTTCAAATGAAGGGAAATTCATTTTTTCATAGATACTAAACATATCAGGATATTTTTTATTGTCAAATTCTTTACTATATAGACCAGAATGAGAAATAAGATCTGATAAATATGATAAATCAATGGAAATCATTCTAAAAGATAGAGCAATTAATGATTTCATTTTTTTATATGAAATTTTTTTCTCTTTAAAAGCAGAAAATATTTTTTCTTCATCTATACTAATATCCCCATCCGAAGTGACTTTTGAAATTTGTAACAGCATTTCTTTTATTAAAACACCAATATTTTTTTTATCATTATTAGTACTTTCTTTTAGCATCTCATCAAAAATAAGTGCTGATGAATATAGGTCCACTGTGGGATTTATCATAAATACTCTTTTAAAATTAAACTTTTTTTCCTTTTCATCAATATAAGAAACAAATGCTGCTTGGGATGCTCCTAGAGAATATCCCGTTAAATAAAAATCAGTAACAGAGATTTTATTTTTGACTTTTTTATATGCTAAATCCATTACTTTATAAATATCTTGACTATCAGGCATTAGTAATCCTGGAACTTTTTCAGTTCCAGCATTTAAAAGAAAGTTAATATACATTGGAGAAGAAATCGATATAACATGATATCCTTTATTATGAAAAATTCTTTCTAAATATTTCATTTTCAAACTATCATGGGAAGAGCCTGTTCCAGCGATAACAAATATTAAAGGGGCAGTATTTTTTTGTTTCGCTAAAGAAAATTTAAATCCTTCTTGATACCATAAATTTTTTGGAATACTCTCTGTAGGATTTATCTTAATAGAATATTCCTTATTTTTCACTTTTGGTAAAGGATAGTCTAACATAAGAGTAGACCCACCCAATATAGTTGATTCATATCTATTTTCATAAGGATATTTATAAGCATTTTTTTCTGTTGTATAAATAAATGTACTTACTATTATATAAGTAAGAAATATTAATTTTTTCATTTCTCCTCTCTTTTAAATCTCACTTTAATATAACTTATATCCAAATTTTTCAAGTGAATTTTTAATTTCATTTTTATGTTCTATATTTTTACACTCTAAAATTATTTCAATCTCTTGCATATTGTCAAAAGTCTCATCTTTTAAAATACTATAATTTAAGAAAGAAATATTAGCATTTTTTTCTTTAATTATTTCTAAAATTTGTGCTAATTCTCCTTGCTTATCTGGTATTTTAGTTGTAAATTGATATTGTCTCCCTAAATTAATTAATCCTTTTTTTACTATTTTATTTAAAGTGGTTATATCAATATTACCACCAGAAATAACAGAACAAATTTTCTTATCTTTAGCCTCAATTTTCCCTGCAAGGATTGCAGCCAAAGAAACTGCTCCTGCTCCCTCTGCAAGAACTTTATTTTTTTCAAGAAGAAAAAGGATTGCATTAACAATTTCGTCTTCTGTAACAGTTACTATTTCATCCACTAATTCTGAAATAATACCATAAGTCAATTCACCAGCTTTTCTTACTGCAATTCCATCTGCAATTGTACTATTTTTTTCAACTTCAACAGGATGCTTAGCTTTAAGTGCTTCTTTCATAGAAGGAAGATTAACAGTTTGTACACCTATTACAGTTATAGTAGGTTTTTTTGCTTTAATAGCAGTAACTATACCTGAAAGAAGTCCGCCTCCACCAATGGGAACAACAACGATATCAACATCAGGAAGTTGTTCTAAAATTTCTAATCCTATTGTTCCTTGACCAGAAATAACATCTGGGTCATTAAAGGGGTGAACAAAGGTAGCTCCTGTCTCTTTTTGTATTTCACATGCTTTGTTATAAGCGTCATCATAGACATCACCATGTAAAACAACTTCAGCTCCATAACTCTTAGTAGCTTCTACTTTTGACATAGGAGCAGTACTAGGCATTACTATTACTGCTTTTATTTTAGCTGCTTTAGCCCCTAAAGCAACTCCTTGAGCATGATTTCCAGCAGAAGAAGCAATTATTCCATGTTTCTTTTCATCTTCTGTCATATTATAAATCTTATTTAATGCTCCTCTTAATTTAAAAGAACCAGTTTTTTGTAAATTTTCCATTTTGAAATAAATTTCATTTCCTAAACTCTCAAAAAGGGTGGGACAGTGAATAAGAGGTGTTTCTCTTATTACATCTTTTATAACACTTCTTGCTTCTTCAATTGATTTTAAAGTAACTTTTTTCATCATTTTCTCCTTTTAAATCATAATATAAAAAGTATTTTAAATTAAAATAATGTAATTTGATCAGTTTCATTTAAAGCTTCTATTGCTTCAAATTCTTTTAATTTTTCAATAATTGTTTGTGACACTTTTGTTCTCCGTTTAAGTTCTTCAAAAGAAGTAAATCTTCCAAGCTCTCTTTCTCTTAGTAAATTTTCTACTACTGCTCCACCTAGGCCATTTAGTCCTATAAGAGGAATTCTAATTTTTCCATCTTCAATAGTAAATTTATCTCCATCTGAATCATACACATTAATTGGTAAAAAATCAAGTCCTCTTGCTTTCATTTCTACAATTACTTCACAAAGTGCTAACTCAGACTTTTGTTTAACATCTAGTCGTTTTTCTTTATTTAATTCATTTACTTTAGCAAAAACTTTTTTCATGTCTGACATTAGCTCATAATCAAAACTATCTACTTTCCTAGATAAATATGCAGCATAAAATGCTATAGGAAAATGTACCTTAAAATATGCAATTCTAATTGCCATCATTACATAAGCAACTGCATGTCCTTTAGGGAACATATATTTTATTCGACCACAGGATTCTATATACCAATCTTTTACTTGATGTTCTTTCATTAAAGTAGAGTAATTCTCCCATGCTTCTAAATTTTTACTTGGTTGACCTTTTCTTACAAATTCCATAATTTTAAATGATGTACCTTTATCTAACCCTTGGTCGATAAGATAGTTCATTATATCATCTCTTACTGTAATAATTTCAGAAAGTGTTGCTGTTCCACCTCGAACAAATTCTTGTGCATTATTAAGCCATACATCTGTACCATGGGAGAGACCAGATATCCTTACTAGTTCAGCAAATGTAGTAGGTTTTGTATCTAATAACATTTGTCGTACAAAACCTGTTCCAAATTCAGGTACTCCATAAGTTCCTACCTCTGAAAAAATCTGTTCTGGAGTCACTCCTAGAGATTCCGTAGAAGAAAATAATTTTAAAGTTTCTGGATCAGCTAAAGGAATATCTTCAATTTTTATTCCCGTATACTCTTGTAATAATTTTATTGTAGTAGGATCGTCATGTCCAAGAATATCTAATTTAACTAGCTGTTCATCCATAACATGATAATCATAATGAGTAGTTATAGAATCATTTTTCATATCATTAGCAGGTTTTTGTACAGGACAAAATTCAAAAATTGAATTTCCTTGTGGTACTACAATCATTCCACCAGGATGTTGTCCTGTAGTCTTTTTAGCTCCTTCTACTTTCTTGGCTAATCGAATTATTTCAGTTCCAGAAATTTTTATTTCATGTTCTTCAAAATATTTTTTTACATATCCTTCAGCATTTTTTTCTGCTAAAGTTGAAATAGTTCCTGCTTTAAATACATTTTCTTTTCCAAAAAGCTCTTCACAATAACGATGAATTTCTGATTGATAATCTCCAGAGAAATTTAAATCTATATCAGGAACTTTATCCCCATCAAATCCCATAAAAACTTCAAATGGAATTGAATGTCCATCTCTTTTTAAAATAAGACCACAGTGAGGACACTCTTTTTGCTCTAAATCAACTCCTGACCCTTCTCTTTCAATAAATTCTGAATATTTACACTCTGTATTTTCACAAATATAGTGAGGATAGAGAGCATTAACTTCTGTAATATCCATCATATAAGCCACTATTGAAGAACCTACAGAACCTCTAGACCCAACTATATATCCAGCATCCAAAGATTTTTTTACAAGTTTTTGAGCTGAAAGATATAAAACAGCAAAGCCGTTTCCTATAATAGATTTTAGTTCTCTCTCTACTCTTTCTTCTACAATCTTTGGAAGTGGATTTCCATAAATTTTATAAGATTTTTCATAAGTCATTTCTCGAACTATATTTTCTGCATTATCTATTTTAGGTGGATAGAAACCATCAGGAACAGGTTTTATTTTTTCAATTTGTTCACAAATTAAATTAGTATTTGTTACTACAATTTCTTCTGCTATATCTTGACCTAAATAAGAAAATTCTTGTAATAATTCTTCTGTTGTTCTAAAGTAAAATCCATTATCAGATTGGTACTGATTAGCCCTAAAGACTGAACCACTTCCATATAATAAAATACTTCTAATTTTACTTTCTTCTGGTTCTAAATAGTGTACATTAGAACTTCCTGTTACTATTTTTCCATATTTTTTTGCTAATTCATAAAAATATTTATTCATATTTTCAACTTCATTATGATTTTTCATTCTTCCACTATCATCTTCATCAAAAAGTTCTGTATGTGCAACTCGTGGTAGTAATTCTATATAATCGTAAAAATCTATATTTTTTTCAACTTTTTTAAAATCATACTCTAAGTAATTATTTGCAAGTTCTCCTGAATTATTAAAGTGTGTGCTTAATGAGCTACCAAAAATCAGACCTTCTCGATGTTCTATAAGAAAACTTTTAGTTATCCTTGGCTTTTTTCCACCATAATAATTTAAATGAGATTCAGAAATAATTTTATACATATTTTTCAAACCTATTTTATCTTTAACCAGTACCATTATATTGCTTGTACTTTGCTTTTGTATATTAACAGGGAAAGTAGAGTTCATATCTTTTAGAGTAATCGCCCCTTTCTCAATATATTTTTCAAGAAAGATTAAAAACATATTTGCTGTTGCTTGGGAATCATCTACTGCTCTATGATGTGATTCAAGAGCAACTCCTAAATGCTTAGTTAAGACTTTTAGTCCATAACTCTTTATATTAGGTAAAACATCTCTTGCCATACGTAAAGTATCAATAACAGGATTATTGATTTCTTTATTTAATATTCTTTTTGTCTCTCGTACAATAAAACTCATATCAAATGGAGCATTATGTGCAACCAAAGTCGAATCCCCTATAAACTCTAAAAATTTGGGTAGGACTTCTTCAATACTTTGGGCATTTTCTACCATATCTGAGCTGATTCCAGTTAGTTCCGTTATTTTTTTAGGAATTTTTCTTTCTGGTTTAACAAAAGCAGAATATTTATCTACAATTCTAGAACCGCTTAATTTTATAGCACCTATTTCTATTATCTCATTGGAGTGCCCATTAAGACCTGTAGTTTCTAAATCAAAAACAGTATAAACTTCTTCAGCAATTAATCTATTATCAGAATTGGTCACAATATCAGAGATATCATCAACCATATAAAGTTCACTTCCTAATATAACTTTAATATCTTTTCCCTTGGCTGCTTTGTAAGCAAATGGAAAAGAGTGTACAACACCATAATCTGTAATTGCCACTGAAGAATGCCCATATTGCTCAGCCCTATTTATAATGTTTTTTATATCAGTAACTCCTACCATTTCACTCATTTTACTATGTGTATGCAATTCAACCATTTTTTTTATAGCATGATCTTTTTTTATAACAGTAGTATTTTCCAATTTTTCTATTGCTGTAATCATAATAATTTCTTCATTATTAGCAAATTTATCTACTTGTTTTCTTCCTACAGCCTTGATTAAATCTCCCTCTTTCACTTCTAGTTTCTTATCTTTATTCATAAAAATTTTCAATGTAACTGAATTTTTTTTATCTGTAATTCGAAGTGTTACAAGGTTTTTTTCTCCTCTTATATCACGTATTTCTAATGAAAAAATCTCTCCTGAAACTAAGCAAATTTCTGTTTCAAGTAGTTCACTAAATTCATCTATTGATATAATAGTTCCATTTAAACCTTTATTTTTATATTGAAATTTTTGAACATTAGGATTATCTTTAGAAGCAGTTGATTTACTAGTTGATACATTATTAGATTGAGTACGATTAATTAAAGATTGTTCATCACTTTTTTCCTTTAATCTAATCAAATCTGAATTTTTTTGACTATCTAATTCTTCTAACTTCTTACTAAAATCCCCAACTATAAATTTTATTTTAAATCCATTAATTCCATAGTTACTGATTTTTTTCTCTAGTTTTATATTTATATTTGAGTCATATAAAGTTTTAACACTCATTTCATCATTTAGTTCAATATTGATATAATCACTTTCTAAAGCTATTCTATAAAAATATAAAAAAGAACGTGAAATAGCATTTTTTTCTTTAAGCTTTTTAATAGCTCTCTCTACAATTTTTCTTAATTCTTCTTTTTTTATTTCGGTTGTTTTCAAAGTTAATTTTATTTCTACAATTAATTTTTCACCAAAATGATTTTTCAATTTATTTTCTAATGTGTCTATTTCATGGAAGAAATCTGTTGATAAAAGAAAACAATCGATACTGAGACGTTTATATCTCTCATTATATCGAATTTCTTGTATTTCTATCTCTTTTATCCCTAATGATGCAAATATATTTGCACTAGGTTCTATTATTATTTCTTTTGCCATTTTTATTTTTCTCCAATAAGTCTATCCAATATAATTGCTACTGCAGATCTAACAGACAAATGATTGTATTTAGTCATTCCTCTGATAGGTTCTAAAATATAGTTAGACATTTCCATAATCTCATCTGTAAGTCCCCATCCAGTACCAAAAAGTAATAAATATGGGGTATTATCCTCTATAATTTTTTCTCCTAATTCTTTATAAGAGATTGAATTCTCAAAAATTTTTGCTGAAGTAGTAATAATTAAAGGTTTTTTTCCTTCTCGCTTTTCAATTTCTAAAATAGATGTTTGGATACTATCATAAACTCTAGTATTACCAAATGCTTCTTCTCTATCTTTGTTATGAGTTCCTCCTACTCCTTCTTGCCAATAACCAATGATTCTTTCTGTTAGTTGCTTTTGAGCTTCAACTGGAACGATAATATGATACTGATTTATATCATATGTTCTACAACTTCTTGATATATCGTGAATATCAAAATTTGTTACTGAAGTGGCAACCACTTCCTTATTTTTATTAAAAACTGGATAATGTACTAGTGCTAAATATATTGAATTTCTCAATGTTTTCACCTACTTTAAATTTATAGTTTTAAATTTTTACTAATTTTTTATATAACTCAATTTCTTTTATATAAAGATTGGCAGCATACTTTATATATTCAACATTTGCTTCTGATAGTTTTCTTACTATCTTTGGAGGATTACCAATAACTAAATCTTCTTTTTCAATTATAAGTTTCTTACTTACAACACTGCCTGCTCCAATAATACAATTATCTGGAACTATAGAGCCATTTAATAAAATAGAGCCCATCCCAATAACTACATTATTCCCTATTTTACAGCCATGAATGACACAGTTGTGACCTATTGTAACATTTTCTCCAATTATTACTGGGGTATTAATATCCCCATGTACTGTACAATTGTCTTGAATATTACTATTATTGCCCACTTCAATATAAGAACAATCTGCTCGAAGAACAGTAGAAAACCATATAGATACATTACTCCCTGTAATAACACTTCCTATTACACTGGAATTTTCAGCAATAAAATTATTTTCCCCTATTTTAGGTTCTATTCCATTAAATTTATATATCATGTCAGCTCCTTTTTATAAAAGAATCTATTCTTTTTATTATATTTTTAATTTTGATTTAACAATTTTTTTTCTAATTTTTCCATTATTTTTTTTTCTTCTTTAGTAAACTCTCTATTTTCTAATAATTCAGGTCTCCGTTCCATAGTTCTTTTTAAACTTTGTTCTAATCTCCAATTATCTATATTTTTATGATGACCTGAGATTAAAACTTCTGGAATTTTTAAACCTTTAAAATCACTTGGTCTTGTATAGTGTGGATGATCAAGTAACCCATCAAAAAAAGAATCATTTTCATAAGATTCTTTTTTTATAACTCCTGGAACCATTCTTGCAATTACATCACACATGACCATTGCAGGAATTTCTCCACCAGTTAGAACATAATCCCCAATGGATATTTCTAAATCAACTTTTTCCTCTATTACTCTTTCATCAATTCCTTCATAGTGACCACAAAGAATAGTAATTTCTTTTTCAATACTCAAATCTAAAGCTAATTTTTGTGTAAAAACAGGACCTTGAGGAGATGGATATATCACTTTACCAGTAACTGTTTCCAAGGCATTAAAAATTGGCTCTAGTTTCATAACCATACCTGGTCCTCCACCAAAAGCCATATCATCTGCTTGTTTATGCTTATCATAACAAAAATCTCTTAAATTAATAATATTAATTTCAATTTTTTGGCTCTCTATAGCACGCCCAATAATACTTTCTTTTTTAAAATTATCAAAAAACTCAGGAAAAAGTGTTATTATATTTATTTTCATTTTTTCCTCCACCATTTAATAAAAATTTATTTTTTTTCTTCAAGCATTCCTTCTATCAATGATACGATTATTTCACGATTTTGAAAATCTATATTTTTTATAAATTCTTCAATATTTGGAATCATCACTTCATATTTGTCACTTTCAACTTCTAAAATTTCATGTGCAGAAGTATCAAAAATTTTCACAACATTACCAATAAAATTATTATTTTCATCCAAAACTTTCATTTCTAATAAATCATTTAATAGGTATTCATCATCAGTAATTCCTATTAAATCTCGTCTTGCCTTTATAATTCCATTAGATAATACACTTGCTTGATTTTTATTCGTAATTTCTAAAAATTCAATCATCCATATTTCACCAACAAAAGAAGCAATAGATTTTACTGTATATAATTCTGAAAGACCTCCAGAATACTCAACCATGACTTTTGTACCTATCATATTTTTTACACTATCACCAACATTAGAATGAAACTTCAATGCACCTTTTAGATGATGAGTTCCTCCTATTTTTCCAACTGTTATTAATTCCACAATACCTCCTAATCTACAAATTCAACATTAACGAAAACTTTCCCTTTTATTCCAGAAGCTTGCATTAGAACTCTAATAGAATTTGCAATAACTCCATTTTTTCCAATAAGACGTCCCATTTCACCTTTAGCAACACTTATTTTAAAATTAATATTCTCATCAATTACCTCATAAGTTATTTGAATCTCCTCTTTTGTTTCAACTAATTCCTCAACTATAAATCTAAGTAATTTTTCTAATTTTTCCATTTTACAATCCTCCTGTCCACGGTTTTTCATCTAAAATCTCAGCTTTTACCCACTTAGTGTTTAAATCTTCAAGAATATCTCTTAGATACTCCTTAAAATCATAAGTTGTAATTATATTTAATAATCCTTTTTCTGCACTAATTGTTCTCACCACTCCAACACCTTCATATGCTTCTATTATTTTATTAATAAAATCTATATCTTTTCTTGTGGTTTTTATTAAAAATTCATAACTTTTTAACATCGTTACCTCACTTCAAATTTTCAAATAATAGTGCTAATTCAATAAACTGATCAATAGTTATATTTTCAGCTCTTTCATTTGGTGAAATTCCTAAAACTTCCATTTTTTCTCTTAAGATATCTTTTGAATGCCCCAAACTCTGAAGGTTATTTAAAATATTTTTTCTTTTATTTGCAAAGGCCATTTTCACATACTTGAAAAAAACTTCCTCTCTTATTTTATCAGTATATGAAGTTTTATATGGTTTAATTGATATAAAAGCAGAATCTACTTTTGGAATTGGAGTAAATAATTCTTTTGGAATCGTAAATAAATATTCTGCTACTCCAAAATATTCTACTGCAAGTGTAAGAACACTCCTTTCTTTTCCTGATTTAGATGCTATTCTTTCTGCTACTTCTTTTTGAACCATAATATATATTTCATCCACTTTATCACGATATTCAAGAAGTTTATTTATTATCGGTGAAGTTATGTAGTATGGAATATTTGCAACTACTTTTACATTTTTATCATTCTCTAATATTGTTTTTAAATCTGCTTGTAAGATATCACCCATAATAAGATTAAATTTAGGATTCTTTTCAAATTTATTCAAAAGAATTTTTTCTAAATCCTCATCTATTTCAAAACAATATACTTTGCTTGCTTTTGCTAATAAAAGTTCTGTTAAAGCCCCTTCACCAGGTCCAATTTCCACAATAACGTCATTCTCACCAACATTGGAAATATCCATTATTTTATTTAAAACTTGTCCTTGATTTGTCAAAAAATTTTGACCAAATTTTTTCTTATGATTAAAGCTCACTTTCCCCCCTATAAAACCTTAGATATCACTCCCCATAACGCCAATATAAGGAATATTTCGATATTCTTGTTTATAATCTAAGCCATATCCTATTACGAATTCATTGGGTATTATGAAGCCGATGTAGTCACCCTCCATCTCCACTTCTCTACGTGATGGTTTATCTAGAAGAGAAACAATTTTCAAAGAATTAGGCTCTCTGATAGATAAAATTGAAATTATTTTATCTAGTGTTCTCCCTGTATCGATAATATCTTCTACAATTAGAACATCTTTCCCCATTATTGTTTCATCTAACTCTTTTAATATTTTAACCTCTCCAGAAGAAGAAAATCCATCTCCATAGCTACTTACACTTAAAAAATCCATTTTTAAAGGTAATTTTATTTCTCTGCATAAGTCAGACATAAAAAGAATAGAACCTTTTAATAAACATACTATTATAAGAGGTTTCTCAGAATTTTTGTAATCGTTTGTTATTTGAGCTCCCAACTCTTTTATTCTTTTGCTCAAATCAGCTTCGCTTATTAAAATCTTATTAATTCCAAAATTCCAAGATTTTTTCATTTGTTCCTCCCAAATTTAATAAAATAATATTACAATTTATAATACCATTTTATTAAGACTTTTTCAAGTTTTTCTATTTTATAAAAGCAGTTTCTTTTAATTTTAAAGAGGCTCTTTTTTCATATTAAATTTTGGTGAAATATTAAATGAAAAAAGTGATTTTATTAGAATATGTAATTAGGGTTTTAATAAAATATTAATTACTATATTTAAGGAGGAACACAAATGCCCCAATTACTTAAATTTTTACTTGTACTATTATTTTTATCTAGCAATAATTCTTTTTCCACAACCAAAGGAATTGGTATTATATTATCCAATTCTAAAAATAATTATTTATTAGATAATTTGAAAAAAGAGTTATATATTGGTTTCAAAAATGATACTAAAATACCACCTATAATTGAAGTTGCATATTCAGAAAAAGAAAATTTGAATACTATAATTTCTAATTTTGAAAAAAATTCTAAAATTGATACTATTTTTATACTGGATTATCAAATAACTAATTTTGACTTTTTAAAAAAATCTTCAAAATTGATTATTTACCCTTTTGGGATAGAGGCTTCTACTAAAAAACATAATAAAAATTTTATTTATATTCATAGTAAACCAAATATTACTTCTGATTTAAATAAACTGAATAAAATCGTTAACTTAAAAAAAATTACTTTAATCATTGATAATATTTCATTAAAAGACAGTTCAAAAGAAATTTTACAGTTAGAAAAATATACTAAAGAAAAAAATATAAAATTAGATTTTTTTAATAATTCCAACGATTTAATTTCAATCAAAAAATCTTTAGAAACTTCTGATGCTCTCTATCTAGTTTCTAATTCTAAAGCTACTTCAAATATTATTTCATTAGCATTAGAAAAAAAAGTCTCTACTTTTCTTATCGCCTTTTCAAAAGAACCAAATAAAAATACTTTAATGGGATATAATTTAGATTTTGAAATAAAAAAAAGAATTCGAACAGGAGTTTTCAATTTATATAATAACTCTAATAGTAAAAGAAAAAATCAACTTTTTAATTTAGGAATCTTAACAGGAGATATTTATTATAATCTTGAAGTTGGAAATAAATTAGGGATTTTACCCAGTGTCATAGCACTTAAAAATTTAGAATTAATTCAGAAAGTTGCTCCTACCTCAAAAAAACTAAGTATAAGACAAGCCTTGAAAATAGGTATTGATAATAATCCTCTTTTAAATTCTAAATTTAAGAAAGTTATTGCTAATAATTATAGTTATCGTTCTAAAAATTCTAAAAGACTACCTAAAGTCTCCTTAACAGCCGACTATTCTTATTTAGATAAACGAGTTGTTAATCCTATCAGTGGTCCTGAAGATAGAATAGTTGGTGGACTTAAAATAACACAAGTAATTTTTGATAATGAATTAAATGCAGAAATATTTTCTGAAAAAATGATTTCGAAAAATACAGGATTAGAATTTCAAGAACAATTAAAAAACACCACTTATGAAATTTTAGTTGCCTATGTCAGTGTTTTAGAAAGTCAGTCTCATTACAAAATTCAACTAGATAATTTTAATCTAGCAAAAGAACTTTTAAGAGTAAGCAAAATTAAGTATGAAAGTGGTGCCACAGGAATCCAAGATATTTATCGTTTAGAAAGTTCCCTTTCAACATCTACTACATCCCTTTCAAATGCTGAAACCATATTTAATAATAACGTGTTCCAATTAAACACATTATTAAATATTCCAATTAATACAAGACATAGCTACCAATCTTTAGAAGAACTAAATAAAGAATTTGCTTTTATAAAAATAAAATTAGATAAAGTCCTTTATAGTGCAGAAGAAAACAATAAAATTTTAAACATTTTAACTAAAGGGGCTATTAATAATTCAAATATTTTAAAAAGTTATTCTAATACAGTACAATCACTAAAAACTCAATATAACGCTGTTGCATATTCCAGAATAATACCTAAAATTTCTGCTTTTGGGCAATATTCAAAGAATAATATGATAGAACCTTGGGGGGAAGGAAGTGATTACAATGAACCTAATAATTGGCGAGCTGGTGTCAGTTTTTCAATTCCTATCTTTAGCAGCGGTGAAACTTATTTTGATCAAGAAAGTTTAAAAGCAAGTAAAGAAAGCCTCATCTATGAAAAGAAAAATTATGAAAATCTTTTATCTCAAGAAATAAATACTGGATATAATAATTTAAAAGATAACTTTATAAAAATAAATGGTTCTAAAATTTCTGCTAATCTAGCTAATAAATATCTTAAAATTTCAAAAAATTTATATGCCAATGGAAGTATTAATATTACTGAAATTTTAGATGCTCAAAATACAAGCTTCTCCACAAACCTTTCAAATTCTATTGATAATTATAATTTTTTAATTTCTTTATTTAAACTGGAAAAAGCTTATGGAAAATTTTTCTTACTAAAAAATAACCAAAATATAGAAAATAAGTCACTATAAAAACTCCAATATATCTAATTAGAGATAATCAATCAGTGAAACTATCAGAAAAACTAATGATATATAACCCTTTAATAAAAAAACAAATAAATTAATGAAGATTTTCTATCCTCATTATATAAGGAGATGTTATGAAAAAAATTATATTACTATTTATATCTGTACTCTTTTTTTCAAACTGTGGAAAAAAAGAAAATAATAAAGAAGTAAAAAAAAATATTCGACCAGTTAATTATATTATAGTTTCTAAAAGTAATCCTTTAAAAAATGAAGTTTTCTCAGGCATGATACATCCTGAAGTTCTTTCTAAATTAAGTTTCCGTGTTAATGGAACTTTAATAAATAAAAATGTAGATTTAGGTGATAAAGTAAAAAAAGGAGAAATTTTAGCAAAAATTGATCCTACTGACTATCTTATCCAATATAGAGAAGCAGTGGCAGAAGTTAGAAATTTTGCTGCACTTTCAAAAAATTCATATTCAATTTTCACTAGAAATAAAATTTTGTACTTAGAAAATAGTGTTTCTAGAGCATTATATGAACAGTCATTAGCCAATTACAATGCAAGTATGGCACAACTACAAGTTTCAAAACAAAAAGAAGCATATGCTAAAAAACAATTAAATTATACCTCTTTAATCTCTCCAGCAAATGGTACAATATCAGAAGTTAATATAGAATTAAATGAGAATATAACTAGTGGAACACCAGTCTTTACACTTAATGAAAGTGAAGATTTAAATATTCTTTTTAGTGTATCAGATAATATAATTAACCAATTAAAATTAGGTGATAAAATTAATTTTAATCTCGTAGTAAGCAATAAAACTTTAAAAGGGAAAATCATAAATATTGGGACGGTTTCCAATGGGTATGGAAATACTTTTCCAATTAAGGCTAAAATTCTTTCAGAGCAAAACAATCTAAGAGTTGGAATGGTCGGAACAGTTCATCTAATTTTATCAGATAATAATACGAGTATTTCTGTTCCTATTAACTCTATACTTAGTGAGAAGAACGATACTAATAAAGTTAATACTTATGTTTATGTTATAAAAAATATAAAAAATAACATAGGAACAGTGCAAAAAAAAGAAGTAGAAATAGGAACTACTACCTCCAATGGTATAAAAATAAAAAAAGGATTAAGTGAAGGTGAGTATGTTGTTACCACTGGTGCAACTATACTTTTAAATGGTGACCTCGTGAAACTAGGAATAAAAGGGGGAAAATAAGATGAGTCTAACTAATTTAGCATTAAAAAATAAAGTTAGTACTTATTTGATTATTTTATTAATTTGTTTTTTTGGAATAATAGCATATTTAAGTTTGGAAAAAGCAGAAGACCCTGGTTATACCATCAAAACTGCAGTTATTGTTACAAATTGGCCTGGAGCCACAGCTGAGGAAGTAGGTAATTTAGTTAGTAAAAAAATAGAAAATGAAGTAAGAAATATGGACTCTTTAGATTATGTAGAATCTAAAAACTTACCCGGTCAATCTAATATCTATGTAAATTTAAAACAAAAATATTGGAATCCAGATAAAGAATGGACTGAATTAAGAAATAAAATAACAACTTTTGTTACTCCACAACTACCGTATGGAGTTGAACCTCCCTTAATTAATACATATTTTGGAGATGTTTATGGAACTGTTCTCTCAGTGAGCTCTACTGATTTGTCTTATGAAGAACTCTATAAACAAGGAAAAAAATTAGAAGAAGCCCTTCTTTTCAATGTACCAGAAATCGGTAAAATTGAATTTTTTGGTATTCAAAAAAATATTATTTATATAAATTTAAATAATGAAAAAATAGCAGAAATGGGTATCACATTACAAGAAATTTCTTCCTCTATCAAGGGTGGAAATATAATAATAAGTGGTGGTAATCTTAATACAAAAAGTTATAAAGTCCTTATTAATCCTTCTGGAACGTTAAAAACTTTAGAAGATATTAGAAAAATTGTAGTTTCTGGTAAGAAAAGAGGTGAAAGAATTTATTTAGGAGAAATTGCAACTGTAGAGAAAGGGTATATTAACCCTCCTTCTCTTTTGACTTTTAATAAAAATACTAAATCAATTGTTTTAGCTATAGCCCTCTCCAATGGTGAAAATATTTTGAAATTAAAATCAGAAACTAAAAAAGTAATAAAAAATTTTTCTAAAACCCTTCCACTAAGTACAAATATATCCTTTGTGTATAATGAAGGTGACTTTGTTGAAAATAAGATAGGAAGTTTTTTATCAAGTCTTGCCCAAGCAATAATCTCAATTGTAGCTATTATGTTAATTTTTTTAGGATTAAAAACAGGACTTATCGTAGCCTCTCTTACTCCAGTATCAATAGCTGCCACTCTAATTGGACTTAAATTCTTTGGGTATGGAATAAATCAAATAACTTTAGCTGGTCTTATAATTGCTCTTGGAATGCTAGTTGACAGTGCTGTTGTAATGAGCGAAAATATCATTGTTCTCTCACAACAAGGAATGGACAAAAAAGAAGCTTGTCTAGAATCTGGAAAATCCTTAGCTATTCCTCTTTTCACTGGTTCCCTTGCCACTTGTGTTGCAATGTTACCAATTATAGGAAATCGAGCTTCTATGGGACAATATGTTGGACCTATGGCTATTGTTGTATTTATAGCACTAGGAAGTTCTTGGATTATTAATCAAACTTTTATTCCTCTTATTTCTTTTGATTATTTAAATCCTCAATCTACTAAAATTACAGATTATAATAAAGATAAACTTTATGTTGGTTATAGAAAAATATTAATATATATGTTAAAAAATATTAAAAAATCAGTATTTTTAATAATAGGTTCTCTTGTTCTAAGTATCTTTCAATTTAAAAATATTCCATCAGAATTTATGCCCGCCTCTGATACTCCTGTTATGTCATCATATATCAATCTCCCAAAAGGTTCCTCTATTAATACAACAAATGCTATTGTCTCAGATTTAAATCAGTATATTAATAAAACATTATATGTTGGGAATCTAAAGCCTCTTCCTACAACTATTTTAGACTTTTTACTTACAGGGGGGACATCAAAAGTATATGAAAAAAATGGCATATTAGATTGGAATTCTTATATTGGTGCTGGTGGACCTCGTTATACGCTTAGTTATTCTCCAGAGGCTCCTCAATCAGAATTTGCATATGTTCTATTCTCTGTTACTGACTATTCTCTAATACCAAAATATTCCTCTGCTATTGATACTTATATAAAGAACAAATATCCTAACGTTACAATTATTACACGAGCCCTTGGGACAGGCACCTCAGCTGAATTTGATTTGTCGTATCAATTAATTTCTGCCAATCAATTAACTCTAAATAAAGCAACTACAGAGCTAGAAACTTATCTTAGAGGGTTAAAAGAAATTGATATTGTCAATAATAACTGGGGGAACTCTGCACCTGAGATATCTATTGAAATAGATTATAATAAAGCAAATTTAGCTGGTTTAACTTCTCAAGAAATTGCAGATGCAATACAATTTTCTCTACAAGGATTTAATTCAACATTTTTTTATGATTTTAAAGCCCCACCACTTAATACTGTAATACCTATAAAAATTAGAGGAACTACTGATTATAAAAATCAACTTTCTTCTTTGAAATCAATTAAGATAAATAATAGTAAAGGGTATTCTGTTCCTTTGGAGCAAGTTGCAACTTTAAAATTACAATATATCCCTACATTCGTATATAAAAGAGATTCCATCACTACTATGCAAGTTCAAGCAACAATTTTAGAGGGGTACTCTGCAACAGATATTAATTCCACTGTGGAAAAATGGATAAAAGAAAAATTTAATAATGACTGGAAAGAAAAAGAACTCTCTTTTAAACTTTCTGGAACAATGCAAACTTCTCAAGAAAATTCTCAAGGATTGGTAAATGGAATTCCTATAGCACTCCTTTTAATGACAATTATTGTGACACTACAGTTTAATTCAATAAAAAAAGGTCTTATTATAATGACTTCAATCCCATTAGCATTATTAGGTTGCTCTATAGGATTAATTATAACAAGATTAAATTTTGGTTTTATGGCTATAGTTGGAATTATTTCACTGGCTGGTGTTGTTTTAAATCATACTATTGTACTCATAGATAAAATAACAATTGAGGAAGAAGTGATAAAAAGAGATCTATGTGACGCTCTTATTATTGGTTGTCAAACTAGATTAAGACCAATTTTACTTACTGTTTTTACCACATTAGCTGGTTTACTTCCCCTATATTTTTTTGGTGGCCCACTATTCTCACAATTATCTGCAGTAATGATTTTTGGTTTAGCATTTGATATTTTTCTATGTTTAGGCTTTATACCTGTGATATATTCAATAGTTTATAACATTAGATTTAAAGACTATAAATACACTGATGATAATATACCAAAATCTATAGAAAGTAATTTACCTAATTAATTGTGATAAATATTTTTAATAAAAAAATTGTCCCTTTTCAATAAAAATGATATAATATCAAATAAGAAAATTTTAATATTATTAAAATAGGAGGACAAAGGAATGGAACACATCTTGGCATTCGGTCACAAAAATCCTGACACTGATTCTATTTGTTCTGCTATAGCATATGCTCATCTAAAAAATCTTTTGGGTGAGACTACTGTACCATATAGACTAGGAGAACTTAGTAAAGAAAGTAAATTTGTATTGGAAACATTTGATTTTCCTATACCTCTCTTGCTAAAAACAGTTAGTGCTCAAATCTCAGATTTAACTAGAGTAGAGAAAAAAGTTATAAACCAAAAAGATTCTTTAAAAATAGCTTTAGACGTCCTTACTACAGAAAACTTTTCAAGTTTACCGGTTATGGATGATAAAAAACATCTAAAAGGTATGATTTATATATCAGATATTGCAAATACTTATCTAAATTTGGATCATGAAGACCTTTTTAAAAAACATTATGGAACCTATGAAAATTTAAAATCTGTACTTGAAGGGGATACTATTAGTGGGATTTATCCAAAAGGTAGAATTAATGGGACACTTAGAGCTGTTTCAGAACTTGATAAAGTTATAAAGGGTGACATTGTCGTGACAACCAGTATGGTTGATGCTATTGATCGTTCTATTGAAGCAGGAGCTGCTGTTATCATTGTTTGCTGTGAAAAAAAAGATTTTATTAGTCCACGAATTGGACAAGACTGTGCTATTCTTAGAGTAAATTTTCCTCTTTTTAAAGTAACTAGACTTATCAATCAATCTATTTCCATTGGTTCCATTATGAGAAAAAGTGATTTTTATAGTTTTAAAACTGATGATTTCTTACACGAGATAAAAGATTTAATGAAAGAAAGTGAACAGTCTAACTTTCCTATTGTTGACTTAAAAGGTGAAGTTTATGGAACTATTAGAAGTAAAAATCTAATTAATTTTACCCGAAAAAAAATCGCTCTTTTAGATCACAACGAAAAATCTCAATCTGTTAGTGGAATTGAAGATGCAAAAATTATTCAGGTTGTTGACCATCATAAGTTTGGAAATTTTGAAACAAATGAGCCTTTATCCATCTGTGCTGAAATTGTGGGCAGTACTTGTACACTAGTCTATAATCTATATAAAGAGGCTAATATTGTTCCAGATAAAAACATTGCTGGTATCCTACTAAGTGCAATTCTTTCAGATACTCTTCTGTTTAAATCTCCTACTTGTACTTTAAAGGATCAATTAGTTGCAAAAGACCTTGCTCAAATAGCTGAAATTAAAAATATAGAAGAATATGGTATGGAAATGTTAATCGCTGGAACTTCATTAGAAGATATGTCAATTATTGATATATTAAAAATTGATTTAAAAGAATTTAATATGAATGGAATTGAAGTAGCAATATCTCAGTTAAATACTGTAGATATTAATGGTGTCATGAACAGACAAGCTGAAATAGAAAAAGTGATAATCGATGAAATTAATGCAAATGGACATGATCTTTTCCTACTTGTTATAACTGATATTGTAAATTCTGGTTCACAAATCATAGCTCTTGGGGACAATATTTCTTTGATTGAAAATGCTTTTAAAGTAAAAATAGAAAATAATTCTGCTTGGTTAAAAGGAGTCGTTTCAAGAAAAAAACAAATAGTACCATTTTTAATGGCTGCAACACAAAACATTGATGATTAAATTAAATATAAAAAGGAGTTGAGATAATGTTTTTGCCTACAACCAAAGAAGAAATGCAGAATTTAGGTTGGGAATATCTAGATATTATTCTCGTTTCTGGTGATACTTACATTGATTCATCATATAATGGCACAGCAGTTGTTGGAAAATGGCTTTTAAAACATAATTATAAGGTTGGAATTATTGCACAGCCCAATATTGAAGATATTAACGATATAACAAGACTTGGTGAACCTAGACTTTATTGGGGAGTTTCTGCTGGGTGCGTTGATTCTATGGTTGCAAATTACACTGCATTAAAAAAACGACGACACCAGGATGATTTTACTCCTGGTGGCATCAATAATAGAAGACCTGATAGAGCAGTTATTTCATATACTAACCTTATAAAAAAAGCTTTTAAAAACTCTAATGTACCTGTTGTTATTGCAGGAATTGAAGCAAGTCTACGTAGAGTGGTCCATTATGATTATTGGAGTAACTCTTTACGACGTTCTATTCTTTTTGATAGTAAAGCCGACATATTATCTTATGGTATGGGTGAAAAATCAATGCTTGAACTAGCTACTGCTTTTTCAAACTCTTTTGAATTAAAAAAACTCATAGAATTACAACCATACTTTAATACTAAAAAAAATGCTGGTCTAATAAAAAAAGCTAACTGGAAAGAAATAGAGGGAATTGGATA
The DNA here is from genome assembly GCA_947038515.1 of uncultured Fusobacteriaceae bacterium. Taxonomy (GTDB): domain Bacteria; phylum Fusobacteriota; class Fusobacteriia; order Fusobacteriales; family Fusobacteriaceae; genus JAGNZR01. The sequence goes on along the minus strand of CAMQWJ010000007.1, from coordinate 2,797 downwards.
CATTTCTAAAAATAAAAATGAAAATTATATTGATTTACCTACTTTTGAAGAGTGTCAAAATAGTAAAAAAACATTAATTGAAGCTTTTAATATTTTTTATTCAAATTGTGATTCAATTACTGCAACAGGTCTTAATCAAGGACATGGGGATAGATATTATATCCAAAATCCACCTAGTTCACCTCTTTTAGAAGATGAGATGGATGCAATTTACGGTATGGAATTTGAAAGAGATGTCCATCCATTTTATAAACAACATGGAAGTGTAAAAGCTTTGGAAACTATTAAAAATTCTATAACAACTCATAGGGGATGTTATGGAGAGTGTAACTTTTGTGCTATTGCCATTCATCAAGGAAGAACGGTTACATCAAGGACTGAATCTTCAATCCTTTTAGAAGCTAATTTTATTGCTCAAAAAAAAGGTTTTGATGGCTATATTAGAGATGTGGGAGGACCTACTGCCAATATGTACGGTATAGAATGTAATAAAAAATTAACAAAGGGGTCTTGTTCTGAAAAAAGATGTCTTTTCCCCACCTCATGTCCCTCATTAAAAATTAATCATCATGGACAAATTGAACTTTTAAAAAAAATGAGAGAAATCCAAGGAATAAAAAAAATTTTTATTGCTTCAGGGATTCGATATGACTTAATTTTAGATGATAAAAAATATGGTGAACAATACTTGGAAGAACTCATAAAACACCATGTATCAGGACAAATGAAGATTGCTCCTGAACATACAGAAAATAAAATTTTAAATTTAATGGGGAAAAAAGGAAAAAATTATCTTATTGACTTTAAAAATAAATTTTATGAAATTAATAAAAAGCTTGATAAAAAACAATTTTTAACCTATTATCTAATAGCAGGACATCCTAATTGTAATGAAAAGGATATGAAAGATTTGAAAAAATTTGCTTCGAAAGAGCTAAAGCTTAATCCTGAACAAGTTCAAATTTTTACACCTACTTCCTCAACTTATTCTACATTAATGTACTATACAGAACTTAATCCCTTTGATTTTGAGCCTATATTTGTAGAGAAAGATAATAGTAAAAAGCAAAAGCAAAAGGAAATTATCATTGAAAAAAACAAATAAAAAATAATTGAATTAAATAAGATGAATGGAGGTAATAAATTGAAACCAATTGTTGCAGTTGTAGGGCGACCTAACGTAGGAAAATCTACACTTTTTAATAAATTAGTAGGAGATAGGGTTGCTATTGTTGATAATATCCCTGGTGTTACAAGAGATAGACTTTATAGAGAAACCGAATGGAATGGAACAGAATTTATGTTAGTTGATACTGGAGGTCTTGAACCTCGAAATAATGAATTTATGATGTCTAAAATAAAACAGCAGGCAGAAGTTGCTATGACAGAAGCTGATGTTATTCTTTTTATTGTTGATGGAAAAGCTGGAGTAAACCCTTTAGATGAAGAAATTGCTTATATCCTTCGAAAAAAGAAAAAACCTGTTATTCTATGTGTAAATAAAATAGATAATTATATTGCACAACAAGATGATATATATGATTTTTGGGGTTTAGGTTTTGAACACTTAATTGCAATTTCAGGAGAACATAAAGTCAATCTTGGAGATATGTTGGACTTAGTTATAGGTTTTGTTGAAAAAGTTGAGCCTGTGGAAGAAATAGACGACTCTTTGAAACTTGCAATAATCGGAAGACCTAATGCTGGAAAATCTTCTCTTGTTAATAGGCTTTCTGGTGAAGAAAGAACTATTGTTAGTGAAGTTGCAGGTACAACAAGAGATGCTATTGATACTTTAGTTGAATATAATGGTGAAAAATATACTTTAATTGATACCGCTGGTATTCGTAGAAAATCTAAAATTGAAGAAGATTTAGAATATTATTCTGTTCTTAGGGCAATTAAAAGTATTAAACGAGCAGATGTTTGCCTATGGCTTTTGGATGGCTCAGAGGGGTTAACTGAACAAGATAAGAGAATAGCTGGACTTGCTTTTGAAGAAAAAAAGCCTATCATTATAGTAGTCAATAAATGGGATTTAATTGATAAGAAGAAAAATACAATTAAATCTATGCAAGAATATCTTTTAGGAGAACTACCGTTTTTAAGTTATGCTCCTGTTGAAGTAGTTTCTGCCTTAACTGGTCAAAGAACTTCGAGACTTCTTGAACATGCAGATAATGTTTTTGCTGAATATACTAGACATATTTCTACTGGACTTCTAAATTCAGTTATTAAAGATGCTATTATGATGAATGCTCCACCTACTAGAAAAGGACATATGATAAAGATAAATTATGCAACACAAATAGCAACTGCTCCGCCTAAATTTATTTTATTCTGTAATTATCCAGATATGGTACATTTTTCTTATTCAAGATATATAGAAAATAGACTTCGTGAAGCTTTTGGATTTGATGGAACCCCAATTGAAATTAAATTTGAAAGAAAAAATGAAAAATAATTAGTTTTTTTAAACTTTTTTACCTATATCATCGTCAAAATATTATAATTTCTCTCCCCCGAGAAAGATAGAAGACTTCACTTTAAGTGAGGTCTTTTTTTATTTTTAAACTTTCCTCTTAGTCGTTGCGTCAAAATATTATAATTTCTCTCCCCCGAGGAAGATAGAAGACTTCACTTTAAGTGAGGTCTTTTTTTATTTTTAAACTTTCCTTTTAGTCGTTGCGTCAAAATATTATAGTTTCTCTCCCCCGAGAAAGATAGAAGACTTCACTTTAGGTGAGGTCTTTTTTTATTTTTAAACTTTCCTCTTAGTCGTTGCGTCAAAATATTA
>CAMQWJ010000006.1 GCA_947038515.1 uncultured Fusobacteriaceae bacterium | reverse complement strand
GAGCAACTGACTTGTAATCAGTAGGTGGTTGGTTCGATTCCGACACAAGGCACCAGAGTGCCCCGTTCGTTCAGTGGTAAGGACAATAGATTTTCACTCTGTAGACAGGGGTTCAATTCCCCTACGGGGTACCAACTAAATATGTGGTGAGGTTCCCGAGTGGTCAAAGGGATCAGACTGTAAATCTGCCGGCTCCGCCTTCGAAGGTTCAAATCCTTCTCTCACCACCATAAAAAAATTAACTCCAAGTTACTTATGTAATTTGGTTTTTTTTATTATTATTTTATTATATTGAATTTTAAAGTTACAGTTTAATATAAAATATGGTAAAATATAAAAAAATGAGGTGAAATTATGGATATAAAATCTCGAAAAAAATTTTTTGTTACAGATTTTTATAAAGAGATGAAAAATTATAAAAATTTGCAGTATGATTCAAGAAAAGTGGAAAAAGGTGATGTGTTTGTGGCCATGGTTGGAGAAACCGTGGATGGGCATGATTATATAGATAAGGCTATAAAAAATGGTGCTACAGGGATTATTATCTCTAAAGAAATAGAAAAAAGAGAAGGGATAAAATATTATTTAATTGAAAATATAAGAGAAAATATTGGGGAAATAGCATCTGAATTTTATTGTTATCCTCAAAAAAAATTAAAAGTAATAGGGATTACAGGGACAAATGGAAAAACAACAACAACTTATATTTTAGAAAGTCTTTTAGGAGAAAAAAATGTAGCTAGAATAGGGACTGTTGAATATAAAATTGGTGATGAAATAATAGAAGCTCCTAATACAACTCCAGAACCTATAGACATTGTAAAAATGTGTAAAAAAAGTGTTGAAAAAGGATTGAAATATCTAGTGATGGAAGTTAGTTCCCACGGTTTGATATTAGGAAGAGTTAATATGCTAGAGTTTGATGTAGCTATTTTTACTAATCTTACTCCTGATCATTTAGATTTTCATAAAAATATGGAAGAATATTATGAAGCTAAAAAAATATTGTTTCTTAAAACAAAAAAAAATGGTGTGAAAATTATTAATACTGATGATATTTACGGTAAAAGATATTTTGAAGAATTTGGTGGTAAAAGTTATGGAATGAAAGATGCTGATTTGGTTGGAGTATTTAAAAGTGAAAATCCGTCAGAAATAGAAATCAATTCAAAGAAAATAGTAACAAAATTAATGGGTAGATATAATTTGTATAATATAATGGCAGGAGTAAGTGCAGGCATGGGGCTTGGATTAAATTTTGAAGAATTGATTGAAAAAATAACCTTAATAGAAGGAGTTCCTGGACGTTTTCAAATGGTAGACTGTAAACAAGAATTTGCTGCTGTTGTAGATTTTGCCCATACAGGTGATGCTATGGAAAATATTTTAAAAACAGTTGTAGAAATGAATTTTAAAAAAATAATAACTGTTTTTGGATGTGGTGGAGATAGAGATGTAAAAAAAAGAAGTGAAATGGCAAAAATAGCAGAAAGATACAGTGATATAGTAATTCTGACAACAGACAATCCTAGAACAGAGAATATTGAAAAAATTCTGGAAGATTCAATAAAAGGATTTGAAACGAAAAAATATATAGTGAAAAAAGAGCGTGAAGATGGAATAGGAACTGCAGTTAAATTAGCAGAAAAAGGTGACATAATATTAGTTTTAGGAAAAGGACATGAAACATATCAAATTGTAGGAAAAACAAAATATCATTTTGATGATCGTGAAATTTTATGTAGAGAAATATTGAAAAAGAATAAAAATAATTAGTAAAATAAAAAAATGGAGGAAATTAATGAGAATAAATGAAGTAAATAAAATAAAGATAGCTAATAAATTTGAAGTTGGTGGAAATGAAAGATTTGTTCTTATAGCTGGACCTTGTGTTATAGAATCAGAAGAAATGGTTATGGAGATAGCGACAGAGCTTAAGATGATTTCAAAAAGATTAAATATTAATTTGATATTTAAGGCTTCCTTTGATAAAGCTAATAGGACTTCAATAAATGGGTTTAGAGGCCCAGGAATGGAAGAAGGGTTAAGAATATTGAAAAGAGTAAAAGAAGAGTTAGGATTACCAATAATAACGGATGTTCATGAAATATCACAGTGTGAAAAAGTGGCAGAAGTCGTTGATATATTACAAATACCAGCATTTTTATGCAGACAAACAGATCTTCTTATTGCCGCTGCAAAAACAGGTCTTCCAGTTAATGTAAAGAAAGGACAATTTTTAGCCCCTTGGGATATGAAAAATGTTGTAAAGAAAATGGAAGATTCTGGTAATAAAAATATATTGTTATGTGAAAGAGGAACAACCTTTGGATATAATAATATGGTTGTTGATATGAGAGGATTAGTAGAAATGAGAAAATTTGGTTATCCTGTCATATTTGATGTGACACATTCAGTTCAGCGTCCTGGTGGATTTGGAGATGCAACTGCAGGTGATAGAGAATATGTATATCCTTTGATAAGAGCAGGACTAGCAATTGGAATTGATGGTATATTTGCAGAAGTGCACCCCAATCCTGAAACTGCAAAATCAGACGGACCTAATATGCTTAGATTATCTGAAATTGAAGAAATATTAAAAACAGCTATTATAATAGATGATTTAGTAAAAGGGAGATAAGATGGATATTGTAAAACATGCAAAATCAATTTTTGAAACAGAGATAAAAGGATTGAGTGAAGTAAAAAACAGACTTTCAACTGAAATGATAGAAATTGCAAATTTTCTTTTAAAATTGGAAGGAAAGGTAGTTATAACAGGAATTGGAAAATCTGGAATAATAGGAAAGAAAATAGCAGCAACTCTAGCTTCTACAGGTACTCTTGCAATATTTATGCATTCTGCTGAAGGATTACATGGAGATTTAGGAATGATAGATCCTAAAGATTGTGTGATAGCCATTTCCAATAGTGGAAATAGTGATGAGGTATTATCTATATTGCCTTCTATAAAGGCGATAGGGGCAAAAATAATTGCCATGACTGGAAATAAAAATTCCAAACTTGGAATTGCAGCTGACTATATACTTGATATAGGTGTAACAAGTGAAGGATGTCCTCTTAATTTATCACCAATGTCATCAGCAACAGCAACATTAGTAATGGGAGACGCTTTAGCCAGTATTCTTATAAAATTAAGAGATTTTAAACCTGAAAATTTTGCAGTTTATCACCCAGGTGGAAGCTTAGGAAGAAGACTATTAATGAAAGTAGAAAATCTTATGCAAAGTGGAGAGGCTCTTCCAATGTGTAAGTCAGAAGATATTATTGATGAAGTTCTTATTGTTATGAATAAAAAACGCCTTGGTACTGTTTGTGTAATGGAAAAAGGGGAAATGGTAGGCATAATAACAGAAGGGGATGTGAGAAGAGCTTTGAAGAGAAAAGAAGAATTTTTTTCTTTGAAAGCAAAAAATATTATGACGACAGATTTTATTAGTATATCTTATGATAAAATGGCTATAGAAGCGTTAGAAGTCATGGAAGAAAGAGAGAGTCAGATATCGGTACTCCCTGTATTTAATGAAGAGCAATTATGTGGTATAGTTAGAATACATGATTTGTTAACAGCGGTAGGAAGATAGAAAAAAGATAAGATTAAAAGTTGACAAACTGAGTAAACTATTGTATACTTAGCTTACTGTAAGAGTTTTACTTTAAAAGAAAAATTGAATTTATTATCCAATAAAAGAAGGAGGCAATACAAATGGTAACAAGAGAAACGAATATATTAGAGGCAGTAGAGAAGTATCCAATAATAGGGAATGTATTTAGAAATCACGGACTAGGATGCGTAGGATGTATGGTAGCTGCAGGTGAAAGTTTAGGAGAGGGAATTGATGCACATGGATTAGATGCAGATGCAATAATTGCCGAAATTAATAAGCTTATTTCAGAAACTAAATAAAATAAAATATTTGACAGAATTTTAGTTATATGTTATTATATTTCTTGTGTGGAGGGTTATCCTAATTGGTAAGGAATCGGTCTTGAAAACCGACGTCGTATGACTTCAGAGTTCGAGTCTCTGGCTCTCCGCCAGGAAGATGTGGTGAAATGGCAGAGCGGCCGAATGCGCTCCCCTGCTAAGGGAGTATACCGTTAATCCGGTATCGAGAGTTCAAATCTCTCTTTCACCGCCACAAAAAAAATCAAAAGGTAGGTAACTACCTTTTTTTATTGTTTATTTATCAATTAAAATTTGGATATAATATTTAGAATACAACTTGATTTATTTCTTATTAATAAAAAAGATAAAATAAGGTAGAAAAAATAACGAATAAATATATTTTTAATTGCTGGTTGAGAGACTAAGCAATAAAATATATTTATTCGTTATTTTATTATTCATATTATTTCATTATTCTAAATAATAAAAACCTTGACTCTAACGTATAGGGAAAGGTTTATAATAAATTAGTTTAATAAGAATATAAAAGGGGGAAAAATGTCAAGAATCGCATCAGAAACTACAACCAAAGGAAAAGACGCCATTAGTTTAATGAGAGAGATGAAACAGAATTTTTTCAAAAAAGGAATAATGATAGGTCTATTTTCAGGAGCTTCATATGGACTTTATACAGCACTTTTAATGATGGGAATGAAGAGAGGAGTTTGGGAAGATTGGTATGGAGTAAATAAAAGTGGACTTTCAGCATTTGTAATAGTGTATCTATTAGCTTCTTTAGGAAATGCGATTAATGATACTTGTAGTGCATTTTGGGCTATAGGGAACTCAGTTATTCAAGGAAAATTTAAAGATTTTCTAAGGTGTTTAAATACAAAACCGGGAAGAACAATTATGTTGGCAGCCTTTGTAGGAGGACCTATAGCTGGAACAGCTTATGTAGTTGCTCTAAAAATGGCAGGTTCTATAGTGGTGCCAATTTCGGCACTTTGTCCTGCGATAGCAGCAATTTTAGGAAAAATATTTTATAAGCAAGAAATCAGTAAACGTATGGGGTTAGGAATAGTTATTTGCGTTTTAGCAAGTTTTTTAATAGGAAGTACAGGTATGGAAGGGGAATTTTCTAAAGTAGTCTTTATAGGATTTGGAATAGCTGTAATAGCGGCAATAGGATGGGGATTTGAAGGATGTGTTGCAGGATATGCTTCTGCAATGGTTGATCCACAGATTGGTATTTGTATTCGTCAACTATCATCTGGAATAGGTAATTTATTTATAGTTTTACCATTGTTAGGAATTATGGCTGGAGATATAAATATTCCTATTGACTTGGCAGTATTAGCTTTTACAAGTCCATCAGCAATGTTTTGGTTTGTCTTGAGCGGATTAGCAACATTTTTAACATTTATGACATGGTATGCAGGAAATAGTATGTGTGGAGCAGGGTTAGGGACAGCATGTAATGGAACGTACTCATTTTTTGGTCCTTTGTTCTGTTATTTAATATTAGGAGTTATGAATGGTATAGAAGGTTGGAATTTACCGTTAGTAGCATGGATTGGAGCTGTAATTATGATGATAGGAATATTGATAATTGCTATGAATCCACTTGACTTATTTAGAAAAAAAAAACAGGAGGTACTGTAAAATGAAACCCCTTAATTATGCAATTTTAAAATATTTTACAAGAGTAGAAGAAGGTACAGTAGAAGAAGTGATGAATGATTTAAAGAAGGAGTATTCTACACATAGAGCATTTAATAAAAATTCTATAAGTCATGCTTTAATGACTGCAGAAGCTAATGGGTTAATTGAGGAAAAAAGTTTTGAATTAGATAAAAATGGAGAATTATTAATATTTTATAGAGCGAATGAAGAGAGTAAAAAGACAATAAATAGTTTTATAAAAGATTAAAAAATAATAATTAAATAAAAATATATGGGGGGACTTAAAATGAAGTATTGTGAAGAAGAAGCTTTAGGATTGATAGAAACATTGGGGTTAGCTCCAGCACTTTATGCAGCAGATAAGATGTTAAAAGCAGCAGATGTAGAATTAATTTCTTATGAAAATATAGGTTCTACTCTTGTTACTATAATAGTAAAAGGGGATGTAGGAGCAGTTTCTTCAGCTGTAGAAGCAGGAGCAGAAGCAGCTAGGGAAGTAGGAACTTTAACAGCTAAAAATGTAATGCCACGACCGATAAAGCAAGTGGGGAAAATTGTATCTGTTCATGATATTGATTAAAATAAGGAGTTGAAGATAAAGTGATGAATTATAAAGCAATTGGTTTAATAGAGACTTTCGGTTTAGTTTTTGCACTGGAAGCAGCAGATGCCATGTGTAAAGCAGCAAATGTTGAAATAGTAGGATATACAAATGTAGCGTCGGGTTATATAAGTGTGATAGTAACAGGTGATGTTGGAGCTTGTAGTGCTGCTGTAGAAGCAGGAGTCAAGGCAGTAAAATCAATGGAAGGTGGAAATTTATATAGTGATATCGTAATAGCAAGACCTCATGATGATTTGTGGAAAATTATAAAAAAATATGCTTTAGAAATCATATAGATATTGAGGAGCGATATGAATATAATAGATAATGATTTACTTTCTATACAAGAGGCTAGAATTCTTGTTGAAAATGCAAGGGAAGCTCAGAAGAAAACAGTTGTACTATCACAAGAAAAAATAGATGAAATAGTTGAAAAGATGTTAGATGAAATAGATAAAAATTTAGAGAGTTTATCAAGAGAGTCATATGAGGAAACAAGACAAGGTAATTGGAAAGACAAATTAATTAAAGATAAATATATTAATGATTCTTTAAGAAATAAACTTAAAGATATGAAGTGTGTTGGATTAATAGAAAATGATAAAATTAATAAAGTTTTAAGTGTAGGAGTCCCTCTAGGAGTAATAGTTGCTTTTTGTTCAACGATTAGCCCTGTATCAACTATTGTATCTAAAGCAATACTAGCAATAAAATCAGGAAATACAATTGTTTTTTCAAGACATCTTAAAGCAAAAAATATAATGAAAAAAACTTTGGATATTTTGATAAAAGCAGGAGAAGAAGCAGGATTACCAGAGGGAGCATTATCATATTTAGAAAATCTTTCTTTTAATGGCTCTAAGGAATTAATTCATCATAGAGATACGAGTTTAATATTAAATACAGGTGTTAAGGAATTATTGGAGGAAATGCAAAAATCAGGAAAACAGGTAATTTATGGAACGATCGGAAATGCCCCTGTTTTTATTGAAAAGACAGCAAATATACAGAAGGCAGTGAGAGATGTTGTTATTAGTAAAAGTTTTGATTATGGAGTTATGCCAGGAGCAGAACATTCTATAGTTGTAGATGGGTGTATTGAAAAAGAAGTTAAATGTGAGTTAGAAATAAATGGTGCCTATTTTATGAAAGAATCAGAAACAGAAAATTTGATGAAGATTTTATTTGATAAACATGGAGAAATTGAAAAAGAATGTATGGGAAAATCACCACAGTGGTTATCCCAAAAAGCTAATTTTAAAATTGATAAAGATATAAAATTATTAATTGTTACTCCGAAATATATTTCAAAAGAGAGTCTATATTCTAAAGAAAAATTGTGTCCTGTAATATCATTTTATGTAGAACCTGATTGGCAAAATGCTTGTGAAAAGTGTATAGAGCTATTATTAAGTGGTAAGCAAGGACATACACTTATTATTCATTCGAAAGATGAAGATGTTATTAATCAATTTATAATGAAAAAACCAGTTGGAAGAATTTTGGTAAATACACCAGGAGCTTTTGGTAGTATAGGTGGGACAACAAATCTTTTTCCAGCCATGACTTTAGGTAGCGGTTTAGTTGGAAATGGAATTACATCGGACAATATATCTCCAATGAATTTGATATATATAAGAAAAGTTGGATACGAAGTAAGAGATGTAGACGAATTCTTAAAAAAATATTCTTCAGAAAATAATTTGGAATGTGATGTAAAAAATAAATTTGGGGAAGAATCAATTGATTTGGAAGCGTTGATAAAAAAAATATTAAAAGAAATATCTGAAAAAAATTAGATGTTAATGATTATATTATTTAAATACTAGGAGGATAAAATGGAAATTAAAGAAATTATTGATAAATTTGTTAATAGTACAAAAGATATGTCTGAAGAGGAAAGAAATGCTATAATTAGGGTGTTTGAAGAAGTTTCAAAAGAAATATCTGAAAAAGAAGTTATGAGTGGTTGTGAAGCTAGTAGCGATTGTATTCCAGAAGGAATTACAAGTCGTTTGAAAAAGTTAAAAGAAAGTTATTTGAAGCATACTCCAAGTATAACAATTCATAGAGCAAAAGCTATAACAAAAATAGCTAAAGAAAACCCAGGATTGCCAAAATCAATATTAAGAGGAAAATCATTTAAGTATTGTTGTGAAACTGCTCCATTAGTAATACAAGATCATGAGTTGATTGTTGGAGCACCTAACGGGGCCCCTAGAGCTGGTTCGTTTGCTCCTGATATAGCATGGAGATGGATGGAAACAGAAATAGAAACTATTGCTACAAGACCGCAAGATCCTTTCTATATTTCAGAAGAAGATAAAAAAGTTATGAGAGAAGAATTATTTCCATTTTGGAAAGGAAAATCTGTAGATGAGGCTTGTGAAGACCAATTTAGAGAAGCGGGAGTGTGGGAACTTTCGGGAGAATCATTTGTATCAGATTGCTCATACCATGCTGTAAATGGTGGTGGAGATTCTAATCCAGGTTATGATGTAATTCTAATGAAAAAAGGAATGTTAGATATAAAAAAGGAAGCAGAAGAAAAATTATTAACTCTTAAATATGAAAATCCAGAAGATATTGATAAAATATATTTTTATAAATCAGTAATAGATACAGCTGAGGGAGTTATGATATATGCAAAGCGTATGTCAGATTATGCTTATGAATTAGCTCAAAAAGAGACAAATACTAAAAGAAAAGCAGAATTGCTAAAAATATCAGAAGTTAATTCAAGAGTTCCTGCTAATAAACCAAATAATTTTTGGGAAGCTATTCAATCGGTTTGGACTATTGAATCTTTATTATTAGTAGAAGAAAATCAAACTGGAATGTCTATTGGACGTGTGGATCAATATATGTACCCATTTTATAAAAATGATATTGAGAATAAAAAAATGACAGAATTTGAAGCCTTTGAATTAGCTGGCTGCATGCTTATAAAAATGTCAGAAATGATGTGGATAACAAGTGAGGGTGGATCAAAATTTTTTGCAGGATACCAACCATTTATTAATATGTGTGTTGGAGGAATAACAAGAGCAGGGCGAGATGCTACAAATGATTTGACATATTTATTAATGGATGCAGTAAGACATGTAAAAATTTATCAACCAACACTCTCTTGTCGTATTCATAAATCATCACCTCAAAAATATTTGAAAAAAATAGTAGATGTTATAAAAGCTGGAGTAGGATTCCCTGCTTGTCATTTTGATGATGTTCATATAAAAATGATGTTGGCAAAAGGAGTTTCAATAGAAGATGCAAGAGATTATTGTTTGATGGGATGCGTAGAACCTCAGAAATCAGGAAGATTATATCAGTGGACTTCAACAGCGTACACTCAGTGGCCAATCTGTATTGAATTAGTTTTAAATAATGGAGTTCCATCATGGTATGGGAAAAAAGTAACTCCTGATTGTGGCGATATAGATAACTTTAAAACTTATGAGGAATTTGAAAATGCAGTAAAAGAACAGATAAACTATATAACGAAATGGTCAAGCATTGCAACAGTAATAACTCAAAGAGTTCATAAAGACGTAGCACCAAAACCATTGATGTCTTTAATGTTTGAAGGATGTATGGAAAAAGGAAGAGGTGTTGAAGCTGGAGGGGCAATGTATAATTTTGGACCAGGTGTAGTTTGGAGTGGTCTTGCAACACATGTTGACTCAATGGCAGCTATAAAAAAACTAGTTTTTGAAGAAAAAAAATATACTTTAAGAGAAATGAAAGAGGTTTTAAATAAAGACTTTGTAGGTTATGAAAAAATAAGAAAAGACTGTCTAGATGTACCTAAATATGGGAATGATGATGATTATGTAGACTTTATAGCAGCCGAATTAATTAACTATACAGAAATGGAGCATCGTAAATATAAAACTCTTTATTCTGTTCTAAGTCATGGAACTCTATCAATATCTAATAATACACCTTTTGGTCAATTATTAGGAGCAACACCTAATGGAAGAAAAGCATGGACTCCATTATCTGATGGAATTAGTCCAACTCAAGGAGCAGATGTAAATGGTCCAACTGCGATTATGAAATCAGTTTCTAAAATGGCATGTGATAGCATGAATATAGGTATGGTACATAACTTTAAATTAATTGCTGGACTTTTAGAAACACCAGAAGGTGAAAATGGTATAATTTCATTATTGCGTAGTGCTTGTACTTTACAATTAGGAGAAATACAATTTAACTATTTAGATAACGAAACTTTGTTGGAAGCACAAAAGAATCCAGAAAATTATAGAGATTTAATAGTTCGTGTTGCAGGATATAGTGCATATTTTGTAGAATTATGTAAGGATGTTCAGGATGAAATTATAAGTAGAACAGTTTTAAAGCAATTATAGATTAAAAAGTAGAAATACTAATAATAATTAAAACAAATTGGAGAATTTATATATGTGTAAAAAAAATATGATTATTGAAAGAAAAGCAATGATTTTTAATATTCAAAAATATAATATGTACGATGGTCCAGGGTTACGAACTATAATTTTTTTTCAAGGTTGCCCACTTCGATGTAAGTGGTGCGCAAATCCTGAAGGTTTAGAGAAAAAATTTAAGGTTATGTTTAGAGAAAATCTATGTAATGATTGTGGAGAATGTGTAAAAATTTGTCCAAAAGGAATTCATGAAATAGATAAAGAAACAAGGACACATATAATTAATAGAAATATTGAGTGTATAGGTTGTGGAAAGTGTGAAGAAGTGTGTTATAAAACAGCATTAAGTGTTGTGGGGGAAGGTAAAACAATATCTGAACTTTTAGAAATAATAGAATCAGACAGAACTTTTTATGAGACTTCTGGTGGTGGAGTGACTCTTGGTGGTGGAGAGGTTTTAATGCAACCAGAGGCAGCACTAAATTTATTAATGGCTTGTAAATATTCAGGAATAAATACTGCAATCGAGACTTCTGGATTTGCATCAGAGGAAACAATTTTAAAAGTTGCAGAATTTACAGATTTGTTTTTGATAGATATTAAAAATATTAATTCTGAAAAACATCTTGAATGGACAGGAGTTAGAAATGAAAGCATTTTAAAAAATATTTCTAAATTGATAGAAAACAATAATAATGTTCAGATTAGAATGCCGATTTTAAAAGGAATTAATGATAAAAAAGAAGATATTGAAAAAATTATGGAATTTTTAAAACCATATAAAAATTATAAGAATTTTAAAGGTATAGACTTATTGCCATATCATAAAATGGGAATACAGAAGTATAAACAGTTAGGGCTAGAGTATTTAATGGAAGAAGATCCTAGTATAAGTAATGAAGAATTGGATTGTATTGAAACTTGGATTAAAAATTATGATTTTCAAGTAAAAATTATTAAACATTAAGCTTTTTGTTCAGTGAGGAGGAATAGTTGCAAAATGTTGATAAAGATTTAGAGCTAAGACAATGTTCAAGAAATTTAGCTAGAAAAGGAAAAATTGCAGCTAAAAAAATTGAAAAATATACTAATGACCAAATCGATATGATATTATTGAATATAGTTAAAGCTATAAAAAAAAATGAAGATTGGTTAGGAGCTATAGAAATTGAAGCAATAGGAAAAGGAAATGCTGATGATAAAAAATATCTGAATAATATAGCCTCATCAATTTTATATGAAGAGATAAAATTAATAAAAACAATAGGGATACTAGAAACTAATGTAAAAGAAAAAAAACTTGTTATTGGAAAACCATTAGGCTTGATTTTGGGGTTATTACCAGTAATAAATGTGACTTCAATATTAATTTTTAGAGTTATCAATGCGATTAAATCAAAGAATGCAATAATGTTTTTACCTTATTCAAAAGTAGAAAAATCTGTAGCTATGGTTGTAAAAATGTTAAATGAGGCAGCCATTGAAGCCGGAGCTCCGAATAATATTATAAGTAGCATAGAAACCTATTCTGAAGTGGGAGCTTTGGAGCTGGTGAAACAAAAGGAAATTGCTCTTGTTATAGGCACTGATATATCAAAAAAAATTAAAAATTTACAAGACTCGAATGTCTTATTATTGAGTCTTGTAAACAAAAGTAATTTAGTTTATATAGAAAAAACAGGAGTAATAGAGAAGGCTATAAAAAATTTTATAGGAAATAAAAGATTTAATAATGGTATGATACCTGTATCAGAAAATTTTATAATTTGTGAAGCTTTTAATGAAAAAGAAATTATTGGAGAGTTGGAAAATCAAGGTGCTTATTTTATGAACGAAGAAGAAAATGAACAACTTTATAAGACTTTATATCAAGAAAATAAAATAAAGTTGGAGTATGTTGGAGAGTCAGTAGAATTTATTTCTGAAAAAGCAAAAATAAAAATACCATTTGATACGAAAGTTCTAGTAAGGAAACAAAATAGTATAAAAAATGAAAGACCATTAACATTTGAAAATGGAGTAGTAATTGACTTTTATATTGTTAAAGACCTTAAAGAAGGGTGTGATATTTGTAGAGAGCTTGCCAATGAGGAAAAAATCCAAGGAATAAATGTTTATACTGAAGATTTACAAGTAATAGAAAAAATTTCTGTGGAATTAGAAATAAATATTTTTTTAAATATAGAAAGAGTAGAGATAGGAAGAAAAAATGATACTAAAAATGAAGAGTTTTATAACCACATGTATAAAAAAGCAAGAAAAAAAATATTATTAGAAGATGTAGAACCGTTCAAATTTTCAAAAAGAGTAGAAATTAGATGTGGAATATCTGATTGTGGCTTGATAGAAAGTAATGATGATAAAATAAAAATTCCTGAAGTATTAGAAGGAAAAAAATATAATTGTTATCAAACTAAAGAAATAGAAACTTTAAAACAAGAAAAACAATTTAATGATAGTAAGATAGAAGAGGTGAAACTTCTAAAGTTTATTGATGAAATAGTCGAAACTTTAAAAAAAAATAATTAAAAAAAATGTTAGAAAAAAGCCGAAGAATGGCAATGGGGGAACTTATGAACGCTTTGGGTTTGATAGAAACAAAAGGTATGTTAGGGATAATAGAAGCCTGTGATGTGGCCTGCAAAACTTCAAATGTAAAGATATATAATAAACATTTGATAAAAGGTGGAATTGTAACGGTGGAATTCATAGGAGATATAGGTTCCATAGAGGTGGCAATAGAAGCAGCAGTTGAAGCAACAAAAAAATTAGGTGTGTATATGAGTAGTAATATAATGGCGAGGCCTGATTTAGAAATATTTGAATTGTTAGATAAAGCTCATGAAAAAATAGAAAAGAAAAAAATAGATGATATAACAAAAACTAATGAAGAAAATATAGTAATAAGAGATTTAATTATGAAAAAAAATGATGTAGAGACTTTAGAAGTGTTGGAGTCTAAAGAGGATAGTTCTCAACCTAAAATGGCAGTAAAAACCAAAAAAATAAAAAAAACTAAAAAAGGGAGTTGATTTAAATGGCAACATTAAATGCATTAGGAATGATAGAAACAAAAGGATTGGTAGCAGCAATAGAAGCAGCAGATGCAATGGTTAAAGCAGCAAATGTTACTTTGATAGGAAAAGAAATGGTAGGCGGAGGGTTGGTAACTGTACTAGTTCGTGGAGATGTAGGTGCGGTTAAAGCGGCAACAGATGCAGGAGCAGCAGCAGCAGATAGAATAGGACAATTAATTTCTGTTCATGTAATTCCAAGACCACATTCAGATGTGGAAACAATTTTACCAGAAATAAAATAATTAAAGTAAGTGAGAAACCCCAATTTAAGGGGTTTCTCATAAAATAAGAGGTTGGGTCGTGTACTTAAAAATACTGATATTGAAGTTTTGAAATTAGTCTAGGGTTATGGAGTTGATTTAATAGAGAGAGCAGTAGTTTTAATTGCAGGAAAGGTAATTAAAGAGTTGAAAATTATAATTACCCTTATATAACTTAAGTTGAGAACATAAAAAATGGAGGAAAAAATGGATAGAGATTTAGAATCAAGACAGCAGGTGAGAGATTTAATAGAAAAATCCAAGGAAGCACAAAAAAAATATTCTTTATTTTCTCAAAAAAAAATAGATGATGTAATTTATAAAATGTCAATGGGGATAAGAAAACATAGTGAAAAATTAGCAAAAATGGCAATAGAAGAGACAGGATTTGGAAAATATGAAGATAAAATAATAAAAAATAATTTTGCATCAGTGAATGTATATGAATATATAAAAAATATGAAAACAGTTGGCGTTTTAAAGGAAGAAAATGAAACAATAGAAATAGGGGTCCCAATGGGGATAATTGCAGGTTTAATTCCTTCAACAAATCCAACTTCAACAACAATTTATAAAGTTTTGATTTCTTTAAAAGCCGGAAATGGAATAATAATTAGTCCACATCCTAATGCGAAAAAATGTATAATCGAAACAGTAAATCTTCTTAAAGAGTTGTCCATGGAAGCTGGGGCACCGGAAGGATTAATAGGAGTAACAACCTTGATAACTATGGAGGCAACAGAAGAATTAATGAAACACGAGGGGATAGCAATGATATTGGCTACAGGTGGAGAAGCAATGGTCAAAGCTGCTTATAAATCTGGTAATCCTGCAATAGGAGTAGGTCCAGGAAATGGTCCAGCCTTCATAGAAAGAAGTGCTAATAAAAAATTAGCAGTTAAAAGAATATTGGATAGTAAAACTTTTGATAATGGAGTAATTTGTGCATCGGAGCAGTCGATTATCGTAGAAGAAATTAGTGAAGAAGAAGTGGTGAGAGAACTAAAAGAACAAGGTGGCTATTTTTTAACAAGAGAAGAATCTAAAAAATTAGGTGAATTTATTTTAAGAGCTAACGGAAGTATGAATCCACAAATAGTAGGAAAAAGTGTCGAAAAATTGGGTGAACTTGCAAATTTACAGTTTCCTAAAGGAACAAGAGTAATAATCTCAAAAGAAGAGAATGCTTCTAAAAAAAATCCATATTCAAGAGAAAAATTAGCACCAATATTAGCATTTTATGTAGAAAAAAATTGGGAAAAAGCCTGTGAAAGGGCTATAGAAATATTGAATATAGAGGGGATTGGACATACAACAGTAATACATTCAGAAAATAGAGATATAATAAAAGAGTTTGCATTAAAAAAACCAGTGTCAAGATTACTTATAAATACTCCGGGAGCTTTGGGTGGTTTAGGGGCAACAACAAATTTGGCACCAGCATTGACTCTAGGATGTGGTGCAGTTGGTGGAAGTTCAACTTCAGACAATATAACTCCTTTAAATTTAATTAATGTAAGAAAAGCAGCTTGGGGAATAAAAGAAATAGAGTGTATAAGAAAAAATGAAGAGATAGATCATGATTTTACAAAAGAGAAAAATATAGAAGAGTTAGTAAGAAAAATAATGGAAGGAATTCTAGAGAAATAGGGAGAAAATTATGGTGTTGACAGAAGAAAAATTAAAGCTTCTTTATAATAAAGAAAATATAAAAGAGATAAAGGTAGATAAAAAAACAGTAATAACTCCATCGGCAAGGGAATATATGGCTCAAAAGTCAATAAAGTTGATAGAAGAGTCCAAAATAGAAGAGAATAATAAAATTAAAATTCCTATAGAAGCTTCAGGTAGACATATACATCTTTCTCAAAAAGAGGCTGATATATTATTTGGAACAGGATATGTTTTTACCATATCAAAAGAACTTTCTCAATTGGGACAATACGCCTATAAAGAAAGGGTAAGATTAATAGGAAGTAAAGGAATTATAGAAAATGTAGTAATATTAGGACCAATGAGAAAAGAAACACAAGTTGAATTATCATTAACAGATTCTAGAATATTAGGTGTGAATGCTGTTTTAAGAAATTCAGGTTTAATAGATGGCACTCCAGGAATTTTAATGAGTAATGGAAAAAACTTTGTTTATATAGATAAAGGTGTGATTATAGCTAGGAATCACATACATATGAATGAAAAAGACGCCAATAGGTTGAATGTAAAAGATAATGACTTAATAAAAGTAAAAATTGTTAGTGAACGTTCTGGAATATTTGAGAATGTTTTGGTAAGGGTAGATAATAAATTTATTTTAAATATGCATATAGATTATGATGAGGCAAATGCATTTTACATATCGAAAGATTCTTATGGAGAAATTTACGAGTAATGAGGAATAAAGAAAAAAAGAAAATTATTGAAATGATATTAGATGAAAAAATAATATTATAATTAATTTGTAAGAAACAATTAGAATGGAATTAGTTAAGGATGAAATTAAAAATAATAATATTGAAATAATAAGAAGGTGAAAAATGATAATAGGAAAAATAGTTGGAAATGTATGGGCGACTAGAAAAGATCCTTCATTGTACGGAATAACATTTTTAATAGTAGAACTTGAAGCTGGTGAAAAAATAGTTGTGTCTGATTCAATAGGGGCTGGGATAGGTGATAGGGTTATAATTACCAGAGGCACTGGAGCCCAAAATGGTTTAACAACAAAATCATTACCAATTGATGCAATCACTATCGGAATTATAGATGAGAAGGAGGAGAATTAAAATGAAAAGAGAATTAGTGAAATTAGAAAAAATTAATGACTATATAACAGAAAATAAATTTTATAAAAAGAAAAATATGATTATAACTTCTTCAATAGAAGATTATTTAAAAAAAGAAAAAATAGATATAGTGTATGAAAAAGAAAATATAAATATAAATTCTATTAAAGCTTGTGAAATAATAATAAAAGAAATATTGAAAGAAAATTATAATGCACTAGGAATTGAACAAATAAAAGAAATAATCGAAAAAATAAAAAACAAATAAAAATATTTATAAGTCTTAGTTAGGAGGTTTAAAATTGAAAATTACTAATGAAGAAATAAATAAAATTATAAAAAAAGCGATTGAAAAAGAATTTAGTACCTCAAAAAAAGTATCAAAAATTATAGATAAAAGTGGTATTGGAGTTATTAAGTGTGAAGAAATTGAAAAAATAAGACTGGAGACAGGAAATTCTAATGATCAAGTTTATGTAAAAAAATTATTCACTTTAGAAGAAAGTCCTAGAATAGGTGCTGGAATAATGGAAATAACAAAAAGTACATTTGATTGGGAATTAGTATATGATGAAATTGATTATATTATTGAAGGACGTCTTGAAATAATTATTGATGACAGGAAAATAGTAGGAGAAAAAGGTGATGTGATATTAATTCCTAGAAATTCTAAAATTAAGTTTAGTGCTCCTGAATATAGTAAATTTATATATGTTGTATACCCTGCTAATTGGCTAGAAAAAAATTAAGCTGTGATAAGAAAAAATTTATGTTAGGAAAAGCAGAGACTTGAAGAGGAGATTAATTGTAAAGAAATAATTTAAGGGAAGATTTAAAATATTTTAATAATGTGAATGAAGAAATTTGATATCATTTTTATATCTAAGACTGAACACAATAATCTAACTAATAAGTGAAGAATAGAATATTATTTTATTAGTTAAAAAAATTGCGGGGAGAATTATATGAGTGAGAAGAAATATCGCATTGGAGAGGTAGAAAAAATTTGTAAAATAAGTAAAAGAACCCTAAGATATTATGATGAGATAGGTTTGCTTTGTCCTTCAGGGATTCCAAATACCAATAAATATAGAAGCTATACAGAAGAAGAATTACATAAAATACCAATAATAAAATACTATAAGCAAAGTGGATTTAAGTTGGATGATATAAAAAAAATGATTAATAAATTTGATTTTCATCCTGGAAATATAGAAGAAAAATTTAATGATAAAATAAGAGAATTAGAGATTTTGGAAGGGGAATTAAAAACAAAGAAAAAGGCAGTAAAAGAATGGTTAGACCTTATTAAAGAGGCTAAAACAGTTGTAGCAGAAAAACCAATGGACATCAATATAAAAATGTTTAAAAAGACAAAGATGATGTTTTTGGAACAAAAGTTTGAATATAAATACATGAATTCAATAGTTAATATAGAATTTAATAACTATATTGAAAAAATGAAAAATATGATAGCTGGACCAGTAATAATAGAATTTTCTTCATTTGAAAATAAATGTTTAGAAAAATGTACAGATGTAAAAATAATGCAAAAATGTTTAGAAAAATGCGAGTCTGAGCAGTTACTAGATTTTGGTGATATATTGGTGGCAAGTTATTATTATATAGGACCATATAATAATATAAAAATAGCTTATAAAAAAATGCAGGATTGGTTAAAAAAATGTGGATATGAATATGTGGATAAATGTTATGAAAGGTATGTCGTTGATTATTGGACTTTTAGTGATGAAAATAAATTTATAACTGAAATTTTAGTTCCAATACAATCTATTCCATAATATATTTAAATTATAAAGTTTTAAATAAGGGTAAAAATATTATTTGAAATTAAAAAAATCTTAAACAAAGAAACAAATGATTGACAAATTCAAATAAAATGTTTATACTATTTAAGTTATAAGTAATTATAAAAATAAAAAATAAGGAGGGTAAAATGCCTACTTTAAATCAGTTAGTTAAGAAAGGAAGAAAAGTTTTAGAAGAAACTACTAAGTCCCCTGCATTGAAAGGGAACCCACAAAGAAGAGGAGTGTGTGTAAGAGTTTATACTGCTACACCTAAGAAACCAAACTCAGCTTTAAGAAAAGTAGCTAGGGTAAAATTAACAAATGGAATAGAAGTTACTTGTTATATTCCAGGAGAAGGACACAACTTACAAGAACACTCAATTATTCTTGCAAGAGGTGGAAGAACTAAAGATTTACCAGGAGTTAGATACAAGATAATAAGAGGAGCTCTAGATACTGCAGGAGTTGCTAAGAGAAAACAGTCAAGATCTAAATATGGAACAAAAAAAGGATAAAAACTAGGGAGGTGTAATTAATGTCAAGAAGAAGAGCAGCAGAAAAAAGAAATGTATTACCTGATTCAAGATACTCTGATAAGGTTGTAACAAAAACAATCAATGCATTTATGGTAGATGGTAAGAAGTCTATAGCAGAGGGAATATTTTATTCAGCAATGGATTTAATAAAAGAAAAAACTGGACTAGAGGGATATGATGTATTTAAGCAAGCCTTAGATAATATTAAACCACAAGTTGAAGTTAGATCAAAAAGAATTGGTGGAGCTACATATCAAGTACCTATCGAAGTTAGAATCGAAAGACAACAAACTTTGGCACTTAGATGGTTAGTAAGCTACACTAGAGCTAGAAAAGAGTATGGAACAATTCAAAAATTAGCAGCTGAATTAATCGCAGCATCTAATAATGATGGAGCTACAATAAGAAAGAAAGAAGATACTTATAGAATGGCTGAAGCAAATAGAGCTTTCGCACACTACAGAGTATAATCGGATATCGAGGAGGACAAATTTAATGGCTAGAAATGTATCGTTAGATATGACTAGAAACGTAGGAATAATGGCCCACATCGATGCTGGAAAAACAACTACAACAGAAAGAATTTTATTTTATACTGGAGTAGAGCATAAAATCGGAGAGGTTCATGACGGTGGTGCTACGATGGACTGGATGGAGCAAGAGCAGGAAAGAGGAATAACAATAACTTCTGCTGCGACTACATGTTTCTGGAAAGAACATAGAGTAAATATAATAGACACACCAGGTCACGTGGACTTTACTGTTGAGGTTGAAAGATCTCTAAGAGTACTTGACGGTGCAGTTGCTGTATTCTCAGCAGTTGACGGTGTTCAACCACAATCTGAAACTGTTTGGAGACAAGCAGATAAGTATGGTGTTCCAAGAATCGCTTTCTTTAATAAGATGGATAGAACTGGAGCAGACTTTGAGATGTGCGTTGGAGATATAAGAACAAAATTAGGAGCAAATCCTGTACCTATTCAGTTACCAATTGGAGCTGAAGAAAATTTTGAAGGAATAGTTGATCTTGTTGAGATGAGAGAAATTGTTTGGCCAATAGATTCTGATAATGGTCAAAAATTTGATATAAATGAAATAAGACCAGAATTAAAAGAAAAAGCTGCTGAAATGAGAGCATTTATGCTTGAATCAATAGTGGAAACTGATGATGCACTAATGGAAAAATTCTTTGCAGGAGAAGAAATTTCTTTAGTAGAAATCAAAAAGGCATTAAGAATTGCAACAATCAGTGGAATGGTAGTTCCTGTAGCTTGTGGAACAGCTTTTAAAAATAAAGGTATCCAATCTTTACTAGATGCAATAATAGACTTTATGCCGTCACCAGTTGATATTGGAGCGGTTAACGGTACAGATGTTAAGGACAGTACAATAGAAATGACAAGAGAAGTTTCTGATGATGCCCCTTTCGCTGCACTTGCATTTAAAATAATGACAGATCCATTTGTTGGAAGACTTTCATTTTTCAGAGTATACTCAGGAATGCTAGAAAAAGGTTCGTATGTACTTAATTCTACTAAGGGTAAAAAAGAAAGAATGGGAAGAATACTTCAAATGCATGCTAACAAAAGAGAAGAAATTGAGCAAGTTTATTGTGGAGATATCGCTGCAGCTGTAGGTCTTAAAGATACAACAACTGGAGATACTCTTTGTGATATGGATAAACCAATAGTTCTTGAGAGAATGGAGTTTCCAGAGCCAGTTATCTCGGTTGCAGTTGAACCAAAAACAAAAGTAGATCAAGAAAAAATGGGAATTGCTCTGTCTAAACTTGCAGAAGAAGATCCTACATTCAGAGTTAAATCTGATAAAGAAACAGGTCAAACGATAATATCAGGAATGGGAGAACTTCATTTAGAAATTATTGTTGATAGAATGAGAAGAGAATTTAAAGTTGAGTCAACTGTAGGAAAACCACAAGTTGCCTATAGAGAGACAATTACAATACAAGCAGATCAAGATGTTAAATATGCTAAGCAATCTGGTGGAAAAGGTCAATATGGACATGTTAAAATTACATTAGAGCCAAACCCAGGAAAAGACTTTGAATTTATAAATAAAGTAACTGGAGGAGCAATTCCAAGAGAATATATTCCTGCAGTAGAAAAAGGTTGTAGAGAAGCACTTGAGGGTGGAATAATCGCTGGTTATCCACTTGTAGATGTGAAAGTTACACTTTATGATGGATCTTATCATGATGTTGACTCGTCAGAGATGGCATTTAAAATAGCAGGATCAATGGCCCTTAAGCAAGGTGCTGTAAAATGTAAACCAGTTATTTTAGAACCAGTATTTAAAGTTGAAGTAACAACTCCAGAAGAATACATGGGAGACATAATTGGTGACATAAACTCTAGAAGAGGAATGATCGGTGGAATGACTGATAGAAATGGAGCCAAAATAATTGATGCAAAAGTTCCATTATCTGAGATGTTTGGATATGCAACTGACTTAAGATCAAAATCTCAAGGAAGAGCAACATATTCAATGGAATTTGAGGAATATATCCCAGTTCCAGCAAGTATTCAAAAAGCAATATCTGAAGAAAGAGGAAAGTAATTATCTCCTTTTCAAAAAAATTCTAATAAGAAAAGTAATTATCTTCTTTTAGAATATTACAAAAACTATAACAGTTAAAAATTATATTAAAACCTTAGGAGGAATAAAAAATGGCAAAAGAAAAATTCGAAAGAAGTAAACCACATGTAAACGTTGGAACAATTGGTCACGTTGACCATGGAAAAACAACAACAACAGCTGCAATATCAAAAGTATTATCTGATTTAGGATTAGCTAAAAAAGTAGATTTCGCTAACATTGATGCTGCTCCAGAAGAAAGAGAAAGAGGAATAACTATAAACACTGCTCATATAGAGTATGAAACAGCACTTAGACATTACGCACACGTAGATTGTCCTGGCCATGCTGACTATGTAAAAAACATGATCACAGGAGCAGCACAAATGGATGGAGCTATACTAGTTGTATCAGCTGCTGATGGTCCTATGCCTCAAACTAGAGAGCATATCTTACTTTCTAGACAAGTTGGAGTTCCATACATCATTGTTTACCTTAACAAATCTGATATGGTAGATGACGAAGAGTTATTAGAATTAGTAGAAATGGAAGTTAGAGAGCTTTTAACTGAATACGGATTCCCAGGAGATGAAATTCCAGTAATAACAGGTTCTTCATTAGGTGCAATGAACGGAGAGCAAAAATGGGTAGATCAAATCATGAAATTAATGGAAGCAGTAGATACTTATATTCCTACTCCTACAAGAGCAATTGACCAACCATTCTTGATGCCAATCGAGGACGTTTTCACTATAACAGGAAGAGGAACAGTTGTTACAGGAAGAATAGAGAGAGGAGTAGTTAACGTTGGAGAAGAGATTGAAATAGTTGGAATAAGAGATACTATTAAATCAACTTGTACAGGTGTAGAAATGTTCAGAAAGCTTCTTGATCAAGGAGTAGCTGGAGATAACGTTGGAGTTCTATTAAGAGGAATAAAGAAAGAAGATGTTGAAAGAGGACAAGTACTTTCTAAAATAGGTTCAATTTTACCACATACAGGATTCAGATCTGAAGTTTATGTTTTAACTAAAGATGAGGGTGGAAGACATACTCCATTCTTTACAGGATATAGACCACAGTTCTACTTTAGAACTACTGATATCACAGGAGCTATCAACTTACCAGAAGGTGTAGAGATGGTAATGCCAGGAGATAACATAGAAATGACAGTAGAATTAATTCACCCAATTGCAATGGAAACAGGATTAAGATTTGCGATAAGAGAGGGTGGAAGAACAGTTGCTTCTGGAGTAGTTGCAGAAATAACTAAGTAATTCATAAAAAATCTAAAGTGATTTAGGTTGAAATAAAAAGGACTTTACAGATAATTAATTTTATCTGTAGGGTCCTTTTTTAATTGTGTCTGGAAATAAGAAGGGTTATTTTTCTTTTAAAAGATAATTATCTTCTGAAAGTATTAAGAATATATATTTTTATACTGAGATGGATATAAACTTATGACGGTTGGTGAATTAAAATTTATTTTAAAGATCCTTTTTTTGATTATGGGTAGAACTCCCTGCATAAGCAAATTGTGGATTTTGTAAAATAAATTTAAATGTTTCTCGGTCGATTGCTCCTACATTAAAATTACTATCATATAATTCCATTAGAAATCCAGCCATTTGCTTTGCAGAATGAAAAGTACCGAACATTTTATCATAGTCGTATTGTTCTTGATTGTTAGCAACCATGCCAAAATTTGTTTTTGTAGCAGCAGGTGCTAACACTTTTACTTGTAATTTTCCATTGGATTCTTGTAATTCTCTTGCTAAACCTTCCGTAAATGTATTTACAAAAAATTTACTGGCACAATAAGTAATTGCATTTGGTACAATGACATATCCACCTGCAGAAGATATATTAATTAACTGAGCATTTTCTTTGTCGTAATAATCATTGACAAAAAGTGTTGATAGAATTACTAATGCAACTACATTTAAGTTGAGCATTGTTTCTATTTTTTTTAAATCTTGGTTAGCTACACTACTGTAGTCACCAAAGCCAGCATTGTTTATCCATGTTTCAATTGGATATTCTTTCAATTCATTATATAATTGATGTGCATTGGAGATAATAGATAAATCAACACTTTTAACAATTACATCTACTGTTGAATTTTCCTGTGAGATTTCCATTTTTAATCGTTGCAGATTTTCTTGATTTCTAGCAACAATGATTAGATTTTTCCCCTTCTTTGCCAATGCTTTAGCAGTTTCATACCCGATTCCAGAGCTTGCTCCCGTGACAACTGTATACCAACTATTATTTTTCATTTGCATAACCTCCTATATTTTGTTATAATTTAATTATATAATCTAGAGTTAACTCTATGTCAAACATATATTAATAAAAATATTATAGGGGGATTTCAAAATGACTACTCAATATTCTATTGGTGAATTTTCTGACATTACTAATGTTAGCATTTATACGTTACGCTATTATGAAAAGGAAAATCTGATTAATCCAAAACGTATGGACAATGGCAGACGTACCTACAGTGAAGAAGATATTGCTTGGATACAATTTATAAAGCGATTGAAAGAGACAGGTATGTCAATCAAAGAAATTCACAAGTATGCCGAATTACGTGCCTTAGGTGACGCCACACTAGAAAAACGAATGGAAATACTTAAAAATCATAGATGTTTATTACAAGAAGAGATTGCTAAAGCTAGTGAAAATTTAAGTAAATTAGATGAAAAAATTATTTATTATGAGAATGCAATTGATAAAAAATAAAAAGTAAAAAAAGGACCAAATATAATCTTATTTTATTTAAATTAATTGGAATTCTTAGAAGATATAAAAAATAGAAGGGAGAGAATAAAATGATAAACAAAGATAAAACAAAAATTAAAGAGATAAAAGCCTTACACTTAGAAGCTTTCGGAACAGAAGAAGGTCCGGTAATATTTAAATTAGTAGAAGATTTTTTATTAAGAGAGGATTCCATTGCTATTTCTGTAGAGGAAGGTTGTAAGATAATAGGAAATGTTATATTTTCACCATTTATACTTGAAGAATATCCAGAGAAAAAATTTTTTCTTTTAGCTCCTTTAGGTGTTTTACCTGAATACCAGAGAAAAGGTGTAGGTAAAAAATTAATTGAAGAAAGTATTGGCTACTTAAAATCATTAGGGGGAGAAGCAATATTTGTATTAGGTGATCCAAATTATTATCCTTTGAGAGGGTTTAAGCTTACAACGATAAAAACACCATATTCAGAGATTATGAGGCTACCAGAGGCTTGGATGGCTCTAGAGATTGAAGAAGGGGCATTAAAAGGTCTACATGGAAATTCGGTAGCATCAAAGCCTATAATGAAACCAATGTTTTGGGATACTACAGGTAGAGGATAATGGCGTTATTATAGAGCCAACATTTTCATACTGATTGAGACTAGAACGATATAGAAGGATATGAAAACAAAAAAGAAATTACAGAAAAAATAGTATAAGATATAGACTACCTAAAAATAGAAGAAGAATAAAATTATAGCCATGGAAGGGTTAGAAAAATAAAGGGAGGAATTTTTATGAAAAAGAAAAAGATTAGTGAACGCTTAAAGATAGGGAGTTTAATAACTGCATTATTTATAGTTAGTTCAAGTATAGGATATGGAATAGAAATAACTGAAGATTTTATAAATGGAAATATTGTGAAAGATGGACTTAATATAGAAGGTGAAAAGATAAGTATCATAAATAATGGGGTGATAGCAGCTCAATATGATGATTATAATGACGCTGGTGGAAATGGAATAACTATAAGAGAAGAGAGAATGTCCTCAGATGAACCCGGATCATTGTTAAAGGTAGTAAATAATGGGATGATAAAAGGTGAGTATGAATCTGATATAAGTAATCCATTTACAGCAAATGGTATTAACATTCAATTGGATACAAAGGAAGTTTCACTTGAAAAAATTGAGAACAATGGAATTATTATGGGAAAAAACAGCGACATATTAAACTATGGAGCAAATGGTATTTATATTAATTCATTTGAAAAAGTCGTAGTAGAGAATATTAGTAACAATGGAATTATTAGTGGAGAATCCTCTAAGTTTAATCACTGGGTTAAAGTAGGAAACGGGATAGATATCACAGGGGATATATTAGTAGTAGAGAATAATGGTGTTATAAAAGGAATAAACAATACTTTGACATTAGAGGATGTAAGTGGTTCAAGCATTGCTAGTAATACAGGAAATGGGGTTGCAGTTAATGGTGAGCTTAAAAAAGTAAATAATTCAGGAATTTTTTCAGGAAGTATATCTAATGATTGGAATAATTCAGGGAATGGACTTAAAGGAAGGAATATAGGGGCCATAACAAATAGTGGGGTAATAAAAGGATCACACCAAGCTGTTAAAGGAGCTTTTACATCTTTAATTAATGGAGGAATTCTTGCAGGTAAAACTATTGTTGATTCTGTTGCAAATTTAACAAATCACGGTATTGAGATTACTTTAAATGCTGATAATTCAGGAAATATTACTCAAATTACTAATGGACGTAGTGGAATAGTTGATGTAGGTGGTGTTAATAAAACAGTTCTAAATGGTACAGGAATAGGTACTGTCGCTAGACCAGATACAGTAATAACTGTACCAACAGGAGGGACTACTGTTGATAGTTACTTATTATCAGAAAGTTTAATTAATAATGGAGCCAACCTAATAATAAATGGAGCTGGAATTAATAAAGGGGCTCTTGTTACTAAGGAAAATTCAGAAACGACTTTATCAGATAGTATTGTTAATGGGTATAAGACTGCTCTATATTTAGAAGATGGCTCTAAAGTCACTGCTACTAATACTATTTTTAATGGTGGAGGACTTAAAAATGATGTTGCCGTTATTAGAGGTAGTGAAGGAAATAATGACATCACTCTATTAGGCAACTCAATCATAAATGGTAGTGTTGATCTTGGAAATGGTGATGATACTCTATTACTAGCAAATACTACTCAGATTAATGGGGCTTTAAATGGTGGAACAGGTGGAGAAGGAGAAAAGGGTGATGTATTAGGACTAGGAAAAAATACTACAACTAAAATATCTACCAACTTAAATGTTCTTCATAATATATCTGGATTTGAAACTATTAATACAAATGGAGATGTTACTCTCTTTGAAACTATTACAGTTACAGATGCAGCTAATATTAGTCTAGAGAGCGGTAACTTAACTTTAAGAGTTGATCCAACTAAAACATTAGATGGAAAAGTAATAGGTCATGCTCTTTATGGAAATACAGGAAATTTAAGTTCAACAGGTGGAAATCTAGTTGTTGGACTAAATGGTTTAGGAGTTGATACCATAGTTTCTATGGGAGGAACAACTATAACACCAGAAACTAATGATTCTTGGTGGAAAGATTCAGACCATATAAAAACTAACTCATTAGTTCTAGATGGTAAACTTTCAGCAGACGGTTCAGATATAAATATAACTCTTAAAGAGAACATACCGTTAGACCCAAGTATTCCAGTTGATCCACCTGTTATTGATGGTGTTCTATATGAGAAACTAAATCAGGTATATAAATCAATAGCTTCATCTGGAGAAATAGGAACCCTTGCTAAGACTACTCTTTTAGATGATAAAACATATAATGAGTCATTAGGTGGACTACTTACAGCTTTAGATCAGATCTATGCGAATAATCCTTATGCCTATACTCTTAAGTCTTCTAGAGACAGTCTAAAGCTTTTTGAAGACAATATGTCATACCTTACGATCAAACCTAAAATTAATGAATGGATTGTTCAAGGTAAAGCAATATATACTGGTATTATAAATGATAATGAAGCTTCTGGTAAAAATTATTATGGTTTTGATACTGGTCATAGAAACTATAAAACTACTACTAATACTATTGGTGGAATTGCTACTGCTGAATATGGTCTTACTGATAAGTCATCTGTAGGATTTGTACTTGGAGGTAATAATCAAGACATTAAATTCAGAGGTACTAGTGAGATAAATGGAACATCGATGTATTTAGGTTCATTTGCTAAAACTGAAATTAATAACTTTAAGTTTATGACAGGTCTTGGGTATCAATATACTTCTGCTGATGTAAATAGAGGGGTTTCTAATGATTATGATTCATTTAAAACAGATGATAGATACAATATTAACTCATTTAATACATTTGTTGAAGCTAAATACTCTTTACGATTAGAAGATAATTTGACTATAGAACCTAAAACTAGACTAAGTTATTACTATGTTAGTCAAGAGAGTGTTAATGAAGGTCATACTCCTGGAGAATTATCAATTGCTGTAGATAGAGCCACGAGTAGTACTGCTGACGCTGAAGTTGGGGTAGATTTTATTAAAACAGTATATATACCATCTGGAAAGATCAAAAATATATTATCAATTGGAGTTATTAGTACTCTAGGTAGTAAAGAAAAATCGTTAGATGGATATGTTGTTGGAAATGGAAAAAATGGAAGTAAATTTGAAATTCAAGGAATAGAATTACCACAAATAACTGGTAAAATTGCATATAATATTGAAGTTGAACAAGATAAAGGTATGATTTATTCAGCTGGAATAAACTATGAATTTGCGAAAGATTATAACAGAAATATAAATGTTTCAGTAGGTGTAGGATATAAGTTTTAAGTAGAAATGAAAAATTCATAGAATAAAATTTTAAGAATTTTTCAAATCGCTATTTTTTATAGAAATAAATTGTTGGAAGTTTTTTTTTGTGGTATTATTATATAGACTCATTATAAAATCTCTTTTTGCTGATAGTTGCGTTTGCACTTAATCTTAGCTTTTGATTTTATTATGGGTTTATTTTTTTATGTAGAAATATTTCATTATATAACTTAGCTAATAAAAAATAATAGAGAACAAATTGGTAGCGTAAGAACAAAAAGTTATGAAGGTATAACTTTTTGTTCTTACGAAATGAAAGTAAAATGTTGTATCATTAAAATAAGAAGCTAATAAAAATATTGATTAAGAGTAGTTTGAGTTTAATTGAAAAATAAGGGGGAATATTGATGACACTTTTACAGATGAAATATTTAGATGCAATCGTTAGAAATAATAGTATAACAAAAGCAGCAGAAGAATTGTTTGTATCGCAGCCTGGAATCTCAAAATCATTAATAGAACTTGAAAAAGAATATAACTTTAATTTTTTTTATAGACAAAATAATAAACTGGTTATAACTGATGAAGGACTATATTTTTGGAAAAAAATTCAAAGAATTCTTAAAAACATTGATGTGCTATCAGAGGAAATGAATTACTGTGGAAGTAAAAAAGTTTTTTTAACTATAGGAGTTACTCCCATGGTAGGGGTATTTTTATTTCCAAAAATGTTTAGTGAATTTCATTATAGCTTTCCTGATGTAGAAATTGATATTACTGAAAATGGAACTTTTAGAATATTGGAACAGCTAAAAAATAACGAAATAAATATGGGATTTATAATAAAAGAAAAAGGGGATAAAACTATTTGTACTGACAAAATAAATTGCTATCCTATTTTTTCTACAAAATTACTATTCTGTATTAATAAAAATCATAAATTAAAGAATTTTAAAAATATAAATTTTTTTCAAATTAAAGATGTTCCTCTTCTTTTATTAAAAAATGATTCTTATCAAAATGTTAAAATAAAAAAAATATTTAAAGAATTGGAGTTGGAATCCAACATTGAATTATGTATAAACCATCCAATTCTTATTAAAAATTTATTGTTGGATTCAGAAGCAGGAACTTTTTTTATTAAAGAATTTATAGACTATATTAAAGAAGATAATATAGTTAGTTTAAATATAGAACCAAGTATTGAAATAGAGGTTTGTTTAGTATGGTTAAAGAATACTATAATAAACAAAACGCTATTAGATTTTATTAAAATTGTAAAATCATATGACTTTAAATCAACCTTATAGAGATATTATCCATGGTTATAGAATCATGAAAAAATACCAAAAAAGCTTCTTTACACTAATACTAATAGTGTGGAGAAGCTTTTTTGGTATTTTTTATAAACTTTTAAGAAACAAAAAGTTATAGCTAGATGACTTTTTGTTTCTTAAAAAAGAAGATGAAAGAGAGTAGTATAAAAGAAAAAGGGGGAAATACTATGGAATTTGACTTGCAAAGTTTTGTTATGAATCAATTTGTTTTAATGTTTTTTACAGTAGTTGTAGGGTTGCTTTTAGGAAAAATATTGAAAATAGGAAGTTCTGGAATAATATTTTTGGGCTTGATTATTGGGTGGCTTGTAAAAAAATATGCATTAACTATCGTGTTGGATCCAAGTACGAGTCCTAAAATTTTAAAAGTTGCCAATTCTTTAATTTCAAGGTCTGTTGTAGACGATACGTTCTTTTCTATGTTTTTGATTTTGTTTGTAGCAGCAGTAGGTCTATTAGCAGGAGAGAAAGTTGGAGTAGTTATAAAGAAATATGGTTTTAAGTTTATAATATTAGGTTTTTTAATTACTTTTGTTAGTGCTGGGACCACTTATTTGATGACAAAAATAAGTAATAAAAGTAATGCCTATCAATTGGTTGGAGTATATACAGGAGCACTTACTAGTTCACCAGGACTAGCTGCAGCAATAGAAACAGGAAAAAGCCAATCAAAAGAAGTGATAGAACTTTATGAACAGCAAGATGTAAAGGGGAAAGAAAAAATTCTTAAGATGATAGGAGATCCAGAATTAAAAGTCAATAATACTAAAAAACTATCAGAAGATCAAAAAAATAAATTTTTATCAAATGCAGAAGCAAATATAGGAATAGGATATGCTGTAGGATATCCATGGGGTGTAATAATAGTTATTTTAGCTATTAAACTTCTACCTAAAATTTTTAAAATTAATATGGAAGAGGAAAGTAGAAAATTTAATAAAGAAATGGAAGAAAAAAATAGTAGTGATACAAGAAAAGAGATAACACCGGTGATTTTTGATTTGACTGCTTTTATGATGGTGTGTGTAGTTGGATATTTTGTAGGAACATTAAAAATTAAAATGGGTCCACTAGGGTTATTTTCCCTCAGTTCAACAGGGGGAATTCTTATAATAGGTTTAGTCTTTGCACATATCGGAAAGTTTTTTGGACTATGCTTTAGAATGGATAAACGAATATTATCAGGAATACGAGATATAGGACTTGCAATGTTTATTGCAATTGTTGGTTTAAGATATGGATATACTGCTATTAATTCTCTTTCAGGAGTAGGGCTGTGGTTGTCATTAATTGCAGTTGTTGTGGGAACAGCTGGAATGGTGTCAGGATTTATAGTAGGGCGATATGCTTTAGGTATTAACTGGATAATGCTTTCAGGTGCAATTTGTGGTGGGATGACATCGACACCAGGATTAGGTGTTGCAATAGATGCTATAGGAACTGATGACCCTGCTGCAGGTTATGGAGCAACTTATCCTTTTGCTCTATTTGCAATGGTAATATTTAGTATAATATTATTCAAACTTCCGATTTAAATGAAATAATTTTATTTTTAAATTTTAAAAAAATAAATGAACAAATGGAGGAGGGATCCAAATGTTAGAAAATCGAATTCTTAATAAAGCATTAAAGAGTAAAGTAATGAGTGCAGAATCAGCGTGTGAATTTATAAAACCTAATATGGTGGTAGCGACAAGTGGTTTTACACCATCAGGATATCCTAAAGCTGTTCCATTAGCTTTAGCAGAGAAAATAAAAAAAACAGGTGAAGAATATCATTTAACTCTAATAACTGGGGCATCAGTAGGTGATGAGTTAGATGGAGCATTGGCAAGAGCAGGTGCCATTGCTAGAAGGTTTCCATATCAAACGAATAATGAAATTAGAAAACAGATAAATAGTGGAAAAATTAAATATCAAGATATGCATTTGAGTCATGTTCCACAGTGGATGAGTTCAGGATATTTTGGTAAAATAAATATTGCTATAGTGGAAGCTTGTCTTATTACTGAAGAGGGTGGAATAGTTCCAACAACATCTATAGGGATAACTCCACAAGCCATAGCTGAAGCAGATATGGTAATTATAGAAATAAATACTACTCAACCATTGGAATTAGTAGGGTGTCATGATATTTATATGACTGATCTTCCACCAAATAGAAAGCCTATTCCATTATTAAATCCAGGAGATAGAATAGGAACCTATTATATTCCATGTGATCCTTCTAAAATAGTTGCAATAGTTGAATGTGCTATACCAGATAAAATGAGATCTTTGGGAGAAACAGATGAAGATTCAGAAAAAATATCAAAACATATTATAAAATTTTTTGATTGTGAAGTTGAGGCTGGACGGCTTCCAGAAAACTTACTTCCTCTTCAATCAGGAGTGGGTTCAGTTGCAAATGCAGTTTTAGGTGGATTAATAAAATCAAAATATAAAGATTTAACATGTTTTACAGAAGTTATTCAAGATTCTATGTTAGACCTTATTGATGCTGGAAAAGTTAAGATGGCCTCAGGTACTTCTTTTACTCCATCTGATATTGGTTTGAAGAGATTGTTAGAAAATATAGAACATTATTCTAAGTATTGTATATTAAGACCTCAAGAAATATCTAACAATCCAATATTAGCAAGACAATTAGGAGTGATTTCGATAAATACAGCTATAGAAATTGATATTTATGGTCATGTAAATTCCACTATGATTATGGGAAGTAAAATGATGAATGGTATAGGAGGTTCTGGTGATTTTACAAGAAATTCATATATTTCAATTTTTACAACTGTTTCAACTGCTAAAAATGGATTGATTTCTTCCATTGTTCCAATGGTATCTCACGTTGATCATACTGAACATGATGTACAAGTTGTAATAACAGAACAAGGAATAGCCGATTTAAGAGGACTTTCTCCTAAAGAAAGAGCAGAAGCTATAATCCAAAATTGTGCACATCCAGATTATAGAGAAAAACTTAGCGATTATTTTGAAAGAGCTTCATTAGAAGTGCAGGGACATGAACCACATATTTTAGGTGAGGCTTTGTCATGGCATGATAAATTTTTGAAAACTGGGAGTATGAAATAAAAAAATTATAAATTATTTATTATTAGGAGGGTTAAAAATGTTGAAAGAAGGGAAAATAGAGCAAATAAAAGAAATGGTTACTAAGTATGAAGGAAGTGTAAAGAAAACTTTAGAAAAAAGACCAGAACAAAAAGAAATTTTTAAGACTGTATCAGGCAACACTGTAAATAGATTGTATACACCATTAGATATTATTAACTTTGATTATGAAAAAGATTTAGGGACTCCAGGTCAATTTCCATACACTAGAGGTGTTCAAAATACAATGTATAGAGGTAAATTTTGGACAATGAGAATGTATGCTGGTTTTGCAACAGCAAAACTATCAAACGAAAGATATAAATATTTGATAGAACAAGGATCTATGGGACTTTCTGTAGCTTTTGATTTACCAACTCAAATTGGATATGATTCAAATCATGAACTGGCAGAAGGAGAAGTAGGGAAAGTTGGAGTTGCAATAGATTCTCTTTTGGATATGGAGATACTTTTTGATGGAATTCCTCTTGATAAAGTGAGTACTTCCATGACTATTAATGCCCCAGCAGCAGTTTTATTAGCAATGTATTTGGCAGTTGCAGAAAAACAAGGTGTTTCATTTGATAAATTGAGTGGAACTATCCAAAATGATATATTAAAAGAGTATATTGCAAGAGGAACTTATATTTTCCCCCCAAAAGCCTCTATGAGACTAATAACTGATATATTTGAATATTGTTCAAAAGAAGTACCTAAATGGAACACTATTTCTATTTCAGGATATCATATAAGAGAAGCTGGTTCTACAGCAGCACAAGAAGTTGGATTTACACTGGCTGACGGAATAGCCTATGTAGAAGCAGCTATAAAAGTTGGTTTAGATGTTGATACTTTTGCTCCAAGATTATCATTCTTCTTTAATGCTCATAATGATTTATTGGAAGAAGTTTCAAAATATAGAGCAGCTAGACGACTATGGGCAAAAATAATGAAGGAAAGATTTGGAGCCAAAAATGAAAAATCTTGTTCATTAAAATTTCATACTCAAACAGCAGGTTCAACACTAACAGCACAGCAGCCTGAAAATAATATTGTTAGAGTTGCTATACAGACACTTGCAGCAGTATTAGGTGGAACTCAATCACTTCATACAAATTCTAAAGATGAGGCATTAGCACTACCTACAGAGTCAGCAGTAATGGTAGCTTTAAGAACACAACAAATTGTAGCACATGAAAGTGGAATTATTAATACTATAGATCCTTTAGCAGGTTCTTATTATATAGAAGCAAAAACAAAAGAAATAGAAGATAAAGCAATGGAATATATTAAAAAGATAGATGAGCTAGGAGGAGCAACAGCTGCAATAGAAAAAGGATATATCCAAGAAGAAATTATGAATGCAGCTTATGAAACACAGAAAGATATCGAGAGAGGGGAAACTATAATAGTTGGAATGAATAGATTTATAGTGGAAGAAGAGCCTTTAAAAGGATTGTTAAGAGTAGATCCAATAGTTGGAGAACAACAAAAAGAAAAGATAAAAGAATTAAAAGAAAGAAGAGATAATGAGGCAGTAAAAACAGCACTGAAAATCTTGAAAAATGCATGCCTTACAGAGGTTAATTTAATGCCTCTTATATTAGAATGTGTTAGAAATTATGCAACTTTAGGGGAAATA
The DNA here is from genome assembly GCA_947038515.1 of uncultured Fusobacteriaceae bacterium. GTDB lineage: Bacteria > Fusobacteriota > Fusobacteriia > Fusobacteriales > Fusobacteriaceae > JAGNZR01. Next base: position 76,372 of record CAMQWJ010000006.1, on the reverse strand, counting down.
TGTGGAGTAATGAGAGAGGAATTTGGAGAGTATAGACAAGCAGTAAAATTATAAACATTATTTAGATAGAAAAATAAGAATTAGGATAATAATAGAAACTTGAGGAGGAAATAGAAATGGATAAAATTATAAGAGTATTAATGGCAAAACCAGGACTTGACGGACATGATAGAGGTGTTAAAGTAGTGGCGAGAGCTTTGAGAGATGCAGGAATGGAAGTTATTTATACGGGGTTAAGACAAACTCCAGAAGAGATAGTTAATACGGCTATTCAAGAAGATGTAGATGTAATTGCTTGCAGTATACTTTCAGGAGCTCATAATACATTATTACCTAAAATTAATAAATTATTGATTGAAAAAGGAGCAGAAGATATATTATTTGTAGCTGGAGGAGTTATTCCTGCTGATGATATTCCTTTTTTAAAAGAAAATGGTGTAGCAGCAGTATTTACACCAGGAACTCCTTCAAGTGTAACCATAGATTTTATAAAAGGGAATTTAAAAAGATAAATTAAACTTTATTTTTAGGAGAGAAATATTATGGATAAAATAATAGAAAATTTAAAGGTTGGAATTTTAAATAATGATATAAGAAGTACAGCAAAACTTATAACTATGGCTGAAAATGGTGATGAAAAAGCTCTAAATATTGTGAAAGATCTTTATAGTAAGACAGGTAATGCGTATATAATAGGAATAACAGGTCCACCAGGTGTGGGAAAAAGTACATTAACCTATAGACTGGTAAAAGAATTAAGAGATTTAGGAAAAAAAATAGGAGTGATTGCAATAGATCCAACGAGTCCCTTTACAGGGGGTGCCATTTTAGGAGATAGAATTAGGATGTCTGATTTGAATATGGATTCAGGAGTTTTTATTCGATCCATGGGTGCACGAGGACATTTAGGTGGTATTGGAGCTAGTACAGGAGTTGTAATTGATATTCTTGATATTTATGGTTGTGATTATATTTTAGTAGAAACTGTTGGAGTAGGGCAATCTGAAGTTGATATTGCGAAAACTTGTGATACTACTTTACTTGTACTAGGACCTGGCTTGGGAGATGATATTCAAGCTATAAAAGCAGGAATTATGGAAATAGGGGATGTTTTTGTTATAAATAAAGCTGACCGTGAAGGAAGTGAAAAGACTGCACGAGAGATAAAAATGAGTTTAGACTTTAACTATGATCCAGAAGGCTGGAATCCACCAGTAGATCTAGCTATCGCTTCTGAAGGAACAGGAATAAGCAAAATAATAGAAAGTATTATGGAACATAGAAAATTTATGACTGAAACTGAGAATGGATTAAAAAGGAAAATTTTTAATAGTAAAAATAAACTAATTTCATTAATAAAAGAAAAAATGGAAAAAACATTATATGAAAAAACTTATAATGGTAATATGCTTGAAATTTTATCAGAAAAAGTAGCAAAAAAAGAATTAGATCCATATACAGCAACAAAAAAAATTATAGAAGAATTATATAAAAAATAGGAGGCAAAAGAAAATGAAAGTATTGAAATTAGATCATATTGGAATTGCAGTTAAGGATTTAGAAAAAGTATCACAAGTTTATTGTGATTTAGGATTAAAATCAGAGGGGATAGAAGTAGTTGAAGAGCAAAAAGTAAAAGTAGCATTTTTTCCTCTAGGTGACACAGAAATTGAATTGTTAGAATCTACTGCAGAGGATGGACCAATTGCTAAATTTATTGAAAAAAATGGTGAAGGAGTGCAACATGTTGCATTTAGAGTTGAGAATATAGTTGAAGCGATTAAAGAAATGAAAGAAAAAGGCTATAGAATGATTGATGAAGCTCCAAGATATGGTGCTGGAGGAGCTAAGATTGCTTTTATGCACCCTAAAGGGACTTGTGGAGTCCTTGTAGAATTGACAGAAAGAAAATAAAAAAGGAGAGAAAAATGATAAGTGCTAATGAAAAATTAGAAGACTTAAATAGAAGAAGAAAGAAAATAGAGGAAGCTGGTGGGACAAAGAGAGTAGAAAAGCAACATGCAAGTGGAAAAATGACAGCAAGAGAAAGACTTGAATATTTTTTTGATGAAGGAACATTTTTAGAGGTTGATGCTTTTGTTCAATCTAGAGAAATGAGTATTAATGTTGGAATAGATGAAGTATATTCTGAGTCAGTTATTGTGGGATATGGAAAGGTAGGTGGAAGAACTGTATGTGCTTTTTCACAAGATTTTACAATTTCAGGAGGATCTCTGGGTGAGATGCATGCAAAAAAAATATGTAAAATAATGGATTTAGCAGTAAAAATAGGTGCTCCAGTTGTTGGATTGAATGATTCTGGGGGTGCGAGAATTCAAGAGGGAGTAGAATCACTTACAGCATATGGAAATATATTTTTTAAAAATGTGCGATACTCAGGTGTAATTCCACAAATATCGGCAATAATGGGACCATGTGCAGGAGGTGCTGTTTATTCACCAGCATTAACAGATTTTGTATTTATGGTAGAAAAAACTTCTCAAATGTTTATAACAGGTCCACAAGTTATAAAAACTGTAACAGGGGAAATAATTGATCAAGAACAACTTGGTGGTGCTATGACTCATAACAGTGTAAGTGGCTGTGCACAGTTTATGTTTGATAGTGACAAAGAATGTTTAGACCAAATAAAAAAATTGATATCATTTTTACCATCTAATAACACAGAAAAAGCTTTAGAGATGGAATATACTGGTGATTTGAATGAAGTATTTCCAAGTTTAAATGAGATAATTCCAGACAATCCTAATAAATCTTATGACATGTTTGAGATAATAAAAGTATTAGTAGATAATGGTGATTATATGGAGTATTTACCTCATTTTGCTAAAAATATAATAACATGTTTTGCAAGAATAAATGGTAGAACAGTAGGAATCATAGCAAATCAGCCGACAGTAATGGCTGGTTGTCTAAATATTGATGCAGGTGATAAAAGCTCAAAATTTATAAGAACATGTGATTCTTTCAATATACCATTGTTAACAATAGTGGATGTTCCAGGATTCCTTCCAGGGGTAAACCAAGAACATGGTGGAATAATTAGACATGGTGCTAAAATGCTCTATGCTTATTCAGAAGCAACAGTACCTACTGTAACATTAATTACAAGAAAATGTTATGGGGGAGCTTGTCTTGCTATGGCAGCATCTAAGTCAGTAGGAATAGATATGATTTTTGCTTGGCCAACTGCAGAAATTGCAGTAATGGGAGCAGAGGGTGCTGTAAGTATTATGTATAGAAATGAAATAAAAAATGCAGAAAATCCCAAAGATAAAAATAAAGAATTATTAGATAATTATAAAAAAGAGTTTTCAAATCCTTATCAAGCAGCTAAAAATGGTCTAGTAGATGATGTTATAGACCCTTCTACTTCAAGACAAAGAATAATAGATGCATTTAATATGTTAGAAGGAAAAAGAGATAAATTACCAGCTAAAAAGCATGGAAATATTCCTTTATAAAAAATGGGGTGAAAATTAAATGACAATAACAGAATTAATATTAGTTTTTTCAAATCCTGTTCAGATAAAAACATTGAATATTTTTGAAAAACATATAGCAGTAGGAGTAACAATTGTTCTAGGAATGGGAATTACTTTAGTGGCACTTATTATTATTTTATATTTAATAAAATTAATGGCACTAATATTAAAAGATAAAAATGTAGCTAATATAGTGACAGAACAAGTTATAGTAAAAGAAGAAGTAACAAATGAGAATTTAATAGAAATTATTAATGAGGAAGAAGTGATAGCTGCAATAACAGCATCACTAATGATGGTTATGAATGAAAAGAATAAATTTATTGTAACTAATGTAAAAAAAAGGATAGATAATTCTTCCTCTTGGGGTAAGATAGGACTTACCGAACAATTACTAAATAGATTTTAAGTTAAAATTAAAAAAGATGATTTTAGGAGGAGAAAATGAGAAGATTTAAAATAGTTGTCAATAATAATGAGTATGAAGTGGAAGTTGAAGAAAGATTAGAAAAGAGCGAGACAGGAATAGAACCTAAAAAGATATCAGCTCCAGAAAAAAAAATTGTTGAAAAAGCAGTAGAGATTCCAAAAACTAAAGAAATAAAAGAAGTAACTACATCAGGAAATAAAACAATAACTGCTCCACTTCCAGGCTCTATTCTAGAATTAAAAGTAAAGGTTGGGGATAAAGTAGAGAAAGGAACAATTCTTTTAATTTTAGAGGCTATGAAAATGGAAAATGAAATAAGAGCCCCATTTGAAGCTACTATTAGCGATATAAGAGTAAAACAAGGGGAATCTGTTAATGTGGGAGAAGTACTTGTGATATTAGCTTAGACAGGGAGGAGTCATTATGTTACAAATTTTATTAGATTTTTTTAAGAGTACTGGATTTGCTGAGATGACAGTAGGCTCTCTAGTAATGATAGCTTTATCATGTGTTTTCTTATATTTGGCTATTGGAAAAGGTTTTGAACCGTTACTATTGATTCCTATTGCTTTTGGAATGCTATTAGTCAATTTACCGTTAGCAAATTTAATGACACCGGCTATAAAAAGTGGTGTGAAAGGATTAGAACAACCAGGGGGATTAATATATTACCTTTATCAAGGGGTAAAATTAGGAATATATCCATCTCTTATTTTTATGGGAGTAGGAGCTATGACAGACTTTGGTCCTCTGATAGCAAATCCTAAATCTTTATTATTAGGAGCAGCAGCACAATTTGGAATTTTCTTTACATTTTATGGTGCTATTACTTCAGGGTTATTTACAGCACAAGAAGCGGCTTCAATTGGAATAATAGGCGGAGCAGATGGACCAACGGCGATATTTCTAACGTCAAAATTAGCACCACATTTATTAGGACCTATTGCAATAGCGGCATATTCTTATATGGCTCTTGTCCCAATAATTCAGCCACCAATTATGAAACTTCTTACAACTTCTGAAGAAAGAAAAATAAAAATGGAGCAAGCAAGAGTAGTTACAAAAAAAGAAAAAATAATTTTTCCTATTATGGTAACAATTTTAGTTTCATTAATTGTTCCACCAGCAGCAGCATTGATAGGAATGTTAATGTTAGGAAATCTTTTTAGAGAATGTGGAGTAACAGGAAGGTTAGAGGAAACAGCTAAAAATACAATGATTAATATAGTAACAATACTTCTTGGAGTTTCAGTTGGAGCAACTGCTACAGCAGAAAATTTTCTTAAAGTAGAAACTATGGCTATTATAGCATTAGGAATAGTAGCTTTTGGTGTTGGAACAGCTTCAGGAGTATTATTAGCAAAAGTTATGAATAAATTTTTAAAAATCCCTATAAATCCATTAATTGGCTCGGCAGGGGTATCAGCAGTTCCAATGGCAGCACGGGTATCTCAAGTTGTGGGACAGCAAGAAGATCCTAGTAATTTTTTACTTATGCATGCAATGGGTCCTAATGTTGCTGGGGTAATAGGATCAGCAGTTGCTGCAGGAACATTATTAGCTTTATACGGATAGTAAAAATAAGATTGCAAATATGAGAATAAAGTGTTATGATAAAGAGCAGAAATAAATAAATAAAAAAGGAGAAAAAAATGAAAAAAATGTTATTAGTTTTAATGGGATTAGTAGTTCTAGTTGGTTGTGGAAAGACTGAAGAAAAAGCACCAGTAGAGGCTGTAGAAGCAGTAGTAGTAGAAGCAACTGCAACACCAGTAGTAGAAGCAACAACAACTGCAACACCAGTAGTAGAAACAACAACTAAGTAATTAGAAATAAAAAAATCCTTGGATTAATTTCCAAGGATTTTTTTATTTAAGTTCTTAATAAAAAAGTTATAATTTTAAATATTATCTTTCTTACTTTTTAAAGATAAATATGATAAAATATATCATAATATATATAAAAGAGGTGAATGGTTCGTGGAAAAATATGATGTAATAGTAGTAGGTGGAGGTCACGCAGGTGTAGAAGCAGCTTTGGCTTCAGCAAGACTTGGAAAACGAACAGCACTTTTTACAATGTGTCTAGATAACATTGGAATGATGTCTTGTAATCCATCTATAGGTGGACCAGGAAAAAGTAATCTGGTTGCAGAGATAGATGTTTTAGGTGGAGAAATGGGTTGTCATACTGATAAATATAATTTACAATTAAAACACTTAAATACAAGTAAAGGTCCAGCTGCGAGAATAACACGGGGACAGGCAGATAAATATCAATATAAAATTAAAATGAAAGAACTTTTGGAAAATACTGAAAATTTGGAAATAATACAGGAAACAGTAGACTCTCTCATTGTGGAAGATAAGATTTGTATTGGCATAGAGTCTTCTTTAGGGATAAAATATTGGTCAAAAACAGTGGTATTAGCAACAGGAACATTTTTAAAAGGAAGAATTGTTATTGGAGATGTAAAATATCTAGCAGGACGACAGGGAGAAAATTCAGCAGAAAAACTCTCAGATTCTCTAATTGAAAATGGAATATTGATTGAAAGATATCAAACTGCTACACCACCAAGAATTGATATGAAAACAGTAGACTTTTCACAGATGAAAGAACTATATGGAGAAGAAAAACCAATATATTTTTCAATTTTTACGAAAAAAGAAAATAATTCTATGGTTCCAACTTGGCTTACCCATACAACCAAAAAAACAGTAGAAGTTACAAAAGAATTATTAAAATATTCTCCTATTGTAAGTGGAATAATCGAGACTCATGGACCGAGACACTGCCCATCATTAGATAGAAAAGTTCTAAATTTTCCTGATAAATATGAACATCAAATATTTTTAGAATTGGAATCAGAAGACTCAAAAGAACTCTATGTTAATGGACTAACAACTGCAATGCCACCATTTGTCCAAGATGAAATGCTAAAAACTATAACAGGATTAGAAAATGCTAAAATAACAAGGTATGGATATGCTGTTGAGTATGATTATGCTCCAGCTTCACAATTATATCCAAGTTTAGAGTCTAAAAAGATTAAAAATTTATATTGTGCAGGTCAAATTAATGGGACTTCTGGTTATGAAGAAGCAGCAGCTCAAGGATTTCTTGCAGGAGTCAATGCAGGAAGACGTGCTGATATGAAAGAAGCAGTGATAATTGATAGAAGTCAGGGATATATTGGAGTGTTAATAGATGATATTATTCATAAAAAGACACCAGAGCCTTATAGAGTCCTACCATCAAGAGCTGAGTATAGATTGACATTACGATTTGATAATGCTTTTATGAGGCTTTCTAAGATTGCAAAAGAGATTGGTATAGTCTCAAAAGAAAGAATAATTACTATGGAAGAAGCAATTAAAGATATTGAAAGTGAAGTTATTAAAATAAAAGAAATGAGTATTGGTATGAATGATGCAAATAGAATTTTAGAGAAGGTAAGTGAAGAACAGCGACTGACTAAGGGAGTAAAAGCATCTGAAATTTTAAAATTTAAAGATGTAAAGTATCAAGATTTAGGTATGGTTATGGAAATATCAGAGTATCCTAAATTTGTAACTAATCAAATAGAAACTCTTATTAAATATGAGACTTTCATAAAAAGAGAAGTAGAACAAATAGAAAAATTTAAGAAAATGGAAGATATGAAAATTCCATTTTCCATAGATTATAGTGTAATAAGAGGAATCTCCAATATTGCTCGTTCAGGTTTAGAAGAAGTAAAACCTTTTTCAATAGGAGAAGCTTCTAGAATAAGTGGTGTTACAGGAAATGACATTGCACTTTTAATAGGTCAAATAAGAAAATAAAGGAGGATTATGTTAGTTAATTTTGCTATAGTGATATTAGTTGCTCTTTTGGTCAGTGAAATTTTTGTTAAATTAAAATTACCAGGACTTATTGGAATGATTCTAACTGGGGCAGTATTAGGACCATATGGAATAGATTTTATAGATTTAAATATAATGGAAATGTCTAAGGATTTAAGAAGTTTTGCCTTAATTGTTATATTGTTGAGAGCAGGGTTAGGGATTGATAGAAAAGACCTAATGCAAATGAAAGGTCCGATTATTAAGTTGAGTTTTATTCCAGTTCTTTTTGAAGGATTGACAATAGCAATAGTTTCTAAATATCTTTTTGGATTTAGCTTTATTGAGGGAGGAATGCTTGGTTTTGCAATTGCAGCTGTTTCCCCAGCTATAATTGTACCAAAAATGTTAAAGCTTCAAGAGAGGGGTTTTATGTCAGAAAATAAGGTTCCGACAATTATTTTAGCAGGAGCTTCCATAGATGATGTTACAGCAATAACATTTTTTACAAGTTTTCTTGGAATGGCAGTAGGGCAAAAGATAAATTTAGGATATCAAATTTTAAATATACCTATTTCTATAATTTTAGGAGTAATATTAGGTGGAGTAGTAGGATTTATTCTAGTCAAATTATTTGAAAAATATATGATTAGAGATAGTAAAAAAATGTTGATAGTATTATCCATTGCTATTGTTTTTAACCAAATAGAAGAAATATTAAAAAATGAATTTAATATAAAAATTGCAACATTACTTGGAGTTATGACAATAGGATATTTGATTCTTGAAAAATTACCAGAGGTTGGAAAAAAACTTTCTGGAAAATTTAATAGTCTTTGGGTATTTGCAGAACTGATATTATTTGTTATGGTTGGAGCGGTAGTTAATATAACGTTAGTAAAAAGTTCATTTTTTATAGCAGTATTGGCAATAAGTATTGGATTAATATTGCGTGGTCTAGGTGTATATGTTAGTTTACTAAAGACAAAACTAACAATAAAAGAGAGGATGTTTGTGGTTGCTTCATTTGTTCCTAAAGCTACAGTTCAAGCTGCAATAGGAGGAGTTCCTTTAGCAATGGGACTTCCATCAGGAGAAATGATATTAGCAGTGGCAGTGATTTCGATTATAGTTACGGCACCTTTAGGGGCAATAACTATAGATTATTTGAGTAAGGAACAAATAGGGGGATAAAAAATGGAAATAAAAACGTTTATATTTTTATCAATAGCATGTTTTTGCGCAGCATTTCTGGATTCAGTAGCTGGTGGAGGTGGACTTATAAGTTTACCAGCATTTCTAATGGCTGGTTTACCACCACAAATTGCATTAGGTACAAATAAATTGGCAGCAAGTTTTTCTTCAATGTCTAGTAGTTTAAAATTTATTCATGCAAAAAAAGTTAATTTAAAATTAATTGCTATCTTAGCTCCTTTTTCTTGTATTGGTGCAATAATTGGGGTTAAATTGGCATTAATAATAGATTCGAAATATCTTTACCCTATAGTGTTAGGATTATTGATATTTACAATGGTATATACATTAATGAATAAAAAAATTGGTGGAACTAATGAGTTCAAAGGTATAACTGTTAAGAATGGAGCAATAGGAAGTGGAATGGCAACAATTTTAGGTTGTTATGATGGCTTTTTTGGACCAGGAACGGGTTCTTTCTTAATCTTTAGTTTAATAAGAATTTTTAAATTTGATTTTATTCATGCAAGTGGAACTTCAAAAATACTTAATTTATGCTCAAATCTTGTAAGTGTTGTAATATTTGTAAATGCAGGAAAAGTAAATTTCTTTTATGCTTTTTCAATGGCAGGATTTATGTTTTTAGGAGCTCAAGTAGGCTCTAGAGTTGCCATATCTAAAGGAACAAAGTTTATAAAACCAATTTTTATAGGTATAACAGGAATAATTATAATAAAAATGGTTTATGATTTTATTATAATTTAAGGAGATAGAATTGGAACTAGAGGTCAAAAAACCAGGGTTGCTACATTTAGTAATTCCTATATTTTTAGAGTTGTTGTTAACAACAATAGTAGTTAATATAGATATATTGATGGTTTCTAAGTATAGCATTGATGGAACTAAGGATGGGATAGGCTTAGGTGTTGGAGTTTTGGGGGGAATGTCTCAAATTTTGCAAACACAAAATGTTATATTCTCCTTAGTTTCTTTAGGTACTGGAATATTAACAGCACAGTACATTGGAGCTAAAAGAGAAAAAGAAATCAATGAGACAATAGCAGTATCTTTAACATTAAATATGTGTTTAGGAATAGTTATGGGAGTATTATATTATTTATTTGCAACGGTAATACTAACCAAGATAAAATTATCTCCTACCCTTATTGGAATAGGAATAAACTATTTTAAGATTGTTGGAGGATTTTGTATTTTTCAAGCTATTTCTCTTACAATAGGAGCTGTTATTAGAAGTTATGGACATACGAAACAGCCTTTTTATGTGAGTATTATAATAAATATAATAAATGTACTTTTTAATGGGATGTTTTTATTTGGGTGGTTTGGAGCTCCGATTAAAGGTATAACAGGAGTAGGAATAGCAACTGCTTTTTCTAGATTTATTGGAATGTTAATTTTAATTATAATGTTATTTAAATATACAAACTTCAAAAAAATAAAAGAATATTTAAAACCTTTTCCCAAAGATATATTAAGATATCTTGCAAAAATAGGAGTGCCAAGTGGTATGGAGCACTTAAGTTGGAATATATCACAAATTATAATATTATCAATGGTTAATACAATGGGAACTCCCACTATAATGGCGCGAACATATTTAACTGTAATTGCAACATTTATGATGATGTTTTCAATAGCATTAGGAAGTGGAACTTCAATTTTAACTGGTCGCCTTGTTGGAGAAAAGAAAATGGATGAGGCATATAACCAGCTTTTAAAAAGTCTAAAAATAAGTTTTACAATGGCAGGAGTTCTAGCAGTGTTAGTTTTTTTATTTAAAGATATTATAATTAAGGGATTTACTCTTGATTCTGAAATTATTAATATAAGTAAAAAAGTTTTTTGGGTCTATATATTTGTGGAGACAGGAAGAACTTTTAATATTGTTGTTGTAAGATCGTTACAAGCTGTTGGTGATGTAAAATATCCTATGATTATTGGGATAAGTATAATGTTTGGAGTAAGTGTTCCTGTGGCATGGCTTTTAGGAGTACATTATCAAATGGGACTTGTTGGAATTTGGCTTGCTTATGCAATAGATGAGTGGATAAGAGGGGTATTAATGCTTAAAAGATGGACAAGTAAAAAATGGACCAAAAGAAGTTTAATAGAATCTGAATAAGAGAAAGTATAAAACAATTAAAAAAGTTAAGGAGTTAAAATGAAATTATTTTATAATGAGAACAGTGGTTGGATTGAAGTAATTACAGGTAGTATGTTTTCTGGAAAAAGTGAGGAATTAATAAAAAGATTTAGAAGGTTAAAATATGCTAATAGAAAAATAGTTATATTTAAACATTCTTCAGATAGTAGATATGATGAAAGTAAAGTTGCATCTCATAGTTTAAACTTTATAGAAGCAGAAGCTGTAAGCTCAATATTTGAAATGGAAAAACTTATGAAAGAAAAATATTCTGATGTAGAAGTTGTAGGAATAGATGAAGTTCAATTTTTTGGAGATGAAATTGTTGATTTTTGTGAAAGATTAGCAGATTTAGGAAAAAGAGTTATTGTAGCAGGACTGGATCAAGATTTTAAAGGAGATCCTTTTAAACCTATGGATAAACTTTTAGCAAAAGCAGAATTTGTAGATAAGTTTAATGCAATTTGTATGGTTTGTGGAAGTCCAGCTTCAAGAACTCAAAGATTAGTAGATGGAGAACCTGCATATTCTGATGATTCCATTGTAAAAGTAGGAGCAGCAGAATCATATGAGGCTCGTTGTAGAAAGTGTCATGTTGTGCGAATAAGGGGAGAAAAATGATTTTTGACTTGAGAAAACTAGAAAAAACAGATAAGTTAGGTTTTTTATTTTATATTTGCTATGATGGAACAAAATTTCATTCTTTTGATGAAATGCCAGGAAAAACAACAATTAAATCAACTTTTAAAGAGATAATGAATGAATTAGAGTTTACTTGGGCCAAAGGAATTCAACAGGCTGGACGAACAGATTCAAAGGTTAGTGCAAACGAAAATATTTTATATGTAAGCAGTAAATATTTTGGAGAATTAGAAAAATTAAAAAAAGATTTTAATAAACTTTCTAAAAATCTTAAAGTGAAAAAAATAGTAAAGACATTTCCTAATTTAGTTTTTCCTGATATGGTAGAACAAAGAGCATATATATATAGTTATCCACAAAAAAAAATAAAATGTTCAAATTCTGAAATAATAAATAAATGTATAGAATGCTCAGGTACTTATGATGTAAGCAGATTTACAAATAATAAGGGACAAGAGTTAAAAGAGCATAATAGAACGGTAAATGTAACTTTTGAAAATGGAAAACTTCATTTTGTTGGAAATTCTTTTATGCCTAAACAAGTTAGAATAATGTCTGGTTATCTATTGACTGGTGCTTTAGAGCCTTTAGAAGGAAAATATTTAATTTTAGATAAAATTTATTTAAATTCTAAATTAGAAAATATGTATATCACAGATAATAAAGAATTGGATATATCAACAATTAAAAATTTAGTTTATGCTGAGAAACTTGGAGAAAATATAAATATTTTTTATGTGATGGAAGATAAAAAATCAGAGTTTATAGGTAAAAATGCTGTGAATATAAAAAAATTAAAAAAAATATATGGTGAAATTGTAGTGAGAGAAGTATGATTGTTCCAAGGATAAAACAAATTATTGATTATATTTTTTTGAAATATGATTTGAAATGGGATAAAGAAGTTAAAAATGTTTTAAGTGAAAAAGAATTTTTAATATTCGATCAAATGGATGAATATGATAAAATTCATGGTTATAAGAAATTTCAAGGAGTTAAAAACTCAAAAATTTTAAAAGATGAAATTATTTATTTGAAATTATCTTTAATTCATGATTGTGGAAAACACAATATAGGACTATTACAACGATTGAAAAAAGTATTGATTGGTGATATAATACTGGAACAACATCCTGAATTAGGATACCAAAAAATGAAAGAATTAAATGATGAATTAGCAATATTAATAAAAACTCATCACGACAGTAGTGTATCTGATAAAATGAAAGAATTTCAAAGAATAGATAATTTCAGTTAAAAAATATTTTAAACTGAAATCAATTTTTAGAAATATAAAAATAGAGTTTGAGAATAGAGGGGAAAAATGGAGAAGAATAAGGTAAATATAGATAAATATATGTTACAAGTAGAGAAACCAGCGAGATATTTAGGAAATGAAATAAATAGTATTCATAAAGAAGAATATAAAGCTCATATGTGTCTTTTTTTTCCAGATATATATGAAGTTGGAATGTCAAACTTAGGATTTAGAATACTATATAGTATTTTAAATAAGGTTGATAATTTTTATCTTGAAAGAGGGTTTGCTCCAAGTCAAGATATGGAAGAAATCATGAAAACTGAAAAGATCCCAGCATTTTCATTAGAAAGTAAAACACCAGTAAAAGAGTTTGATATAATAGGGTTCTCATTATCATATGAAATGAGCTATCCTAATGTTTTGAATATATTGGATTTAGCAGGAATACCTGTTAGGGTTGATGAAAGAGATGAATCCCATCCACTTATTATGGGTGGGGGAACTTGTATGATGAATCCAGAACCAATGGAGAAATTCTTTGATTATATAGTTATTGGTGACGGAGAAGAGAACATGGCAGAAATTTCCAGAAGAATGGTACTTAATAATGGAAAAACCAAAGCTGAAAAATTAGTAGCAATTGAGGATATAGAAGGTGTGTATATTCCAACTATCCATAAAGGAAAAAAAAGAATAAAAAGAGCAATTGTAAAAGATTTAAATAATACAATAAGCTATTCAAATCAATTAGTTCCATATATTGAAATTGTTCATGACAGAGCTTCAGTGGAGATTCAAAGAGGTTGTGTAAGAGGTTGTAGATTTTGCCAAGCTGGAATAGTTTATCGTCCTTTAAGGGAGAGAAGTTTAGAAAATAATTTGGAATTGATAAATTTGATGATAAATGAAACAGGGTACTCAGAAGTTTCATTGGCATCTTTGAGTAGTAGTGACTATTCTAATATAAATGAACTTATAACTGGATTGAAAAAAGATAGTAAACATAAAAATCTTTCTATTTCTTTACCTTCTTTAAGAATGAATATAGATTCTGTTAGGACAGCTGAGGAAATTAGTGGTGGAAAGAGAACAGGATTTACTTTTGCACCAGAAGCAGGAACTCAAAGAATGAGAGATATTATCAATAAAGGTGTAACAGAGGAAGAAATAATATCTACTGCTGAAGAGGCAATAAAAGCTGGTTGGAAGAGTTTAAAATTCTATTTTATGGTAGGTTTACCATATGAAACAGATGAAGATATTAGAGGAATACATGAGTTATCCAAGAAAGTTAGTGAACTGTGTAGAAAAATTTCTAAAGGGATTAATATAACTATAAGTATTTCAAATTTTATTCCAAAACCTCACACACCATTCCAATGGTGTAGTCAAATAACTTTTGATGAAATGAGTCATAAGCATAATTTATTGAGAACATTATTTGATAAAATGAAAGGCTGTACTCTAAAAATTCATAGTGGAAAAAAATCATATTTAGAAGGATTAGTTTCAAGAGGTGATAGTAAAACTGGAGAATTAATTGAGTTAGCTTGGAAAAAAGGAGTGAAGCTTGACGATTATAGAGATAATTATTCTATTTGGATGGAAGCAATTGAAGAGTTAGGACTTGATCCAAAAAAATATTTAGGAAGCAGGGATTTAGAAGGTGCATTGCCTTGGGATATTGTTGATATAGGAGTAAAAAAAGAATTTCTAGTTAGAGAGCTAGAAAAATCTAAGGTAGCAGCGTTGACTCCAGAGTGTAGAATTTCTTGCTCTAATTGTGGAATGCTAGAAATATTTCCTAATTGTACAAGAAAAAGAGAAATTTAGTAAAAAAAGTTATTTATCATTAATAGATAAATAACTTTTTTTTTATAAAGATTTTAAATATATTTCTTTTGCAACTTCAGGAGTTAGATCACCAGTCTCAGAGATATTTGTAAAGTTATGTCTGATTAGACCTTGGACAACTTCATTTATTTGATGTTCAGTAACTCCATAATCACTAAGTTTAGTACTTATTCCTAAACTATTAAAAAATTCTTCAGTTTTTTGAATAGCTTTAAGGGCTTTTTCACGTGTAGTTCCTTCTGTAATATGCCAAACTCTCTGAGCATATTGTGCTAATTTTGCTTCTTTTTCTTTTATTCTAACTCTCCATAATGATGGTAAAACTATTGCAAGTGTCTTAGCATGATCTATTCCAAAAACAGCAGTAAGTTCATGTCCAAGCAAGTGAATACTCCAATCTTGAGGAACACCAGCCCCAATGAGACCATTAAGGGCCATTGAAGAGTTCCAAACAAGGTTAGCTCTTAAATCATAATTTGTAGGATTGTCGATAGTTTCTTTTCCTATTTCAATCATAGTTTTAAGAATCCCTTCTGAAGTCCTGTCTTGAAAAGTAGCATGAACAGGATAAGTTACATATTGTTCAATTGTATGAATAAAAGTATCTATAATACCATTAGCTACTTGGGTTGATGGTAAAGTATAAGTTAGTGTAGGGTCTAATATGGAAAATAAAGGGAAAGTTAGAGGATTACTAATAGCAAGTTTATCTTTTCCCAAAGTAATAACTCCACCACTATTCATTTCTGAACCTGTAGCAGGAAGAGTAACAATAGTACCAATTGGAAGTGCAGATTTAAGAGTAATACCATTATGACCAGTATAAACTAATTCTTTCTCTCTTCCTACAAATTCAGTAGCTGAGACTGCAATAGATACAAATTTAGTTCCATCCATAACAGAGCCACCACCAACAGCTAAAAGAAAAGTGATGTTCTCTTTTCTACAAATTTCAACTGCTTTCATAAGAGTTTCAAATTTGGGATTTGGTTCAATTCCAGAAAATTCAAAGATATCTCTTTTAGATTTTTTTAATTCCTCTAGAACAGTATCTAAAGTTCCAAATTTTTTAACAGAACCTCCACCATAAAGAACTAAAACTCTAGCGTTTTTAGGTACTAAGGAATCAAGCTTTTTTAATTCTCCTTTACCAAAAATAATTTTTGTTGGGTTATAAAATGTAAAGTTGTTCATAAATTACCTCCTAATATATTAGTTATAAATTTTTTTAATTTTTTCTTCAAGAGATTTTGAAAGAGTAAAGTCATCTGACATTGCATGACTAAGAGCTATAAAAGGCTTGTTACGGTAGTTCATTCTCTTACGGGGTTGAGAGTATAACTCTTCCTCTATATCGTTAGAAAACTCTAAATAAGAGCCTAAATCATAGTTAATAGTTTTCTGAATTTGTTTATTCTTTTGATTAGAAGATAATTTTTCAATGGGAGTACGCCATTTGTGATTATCTTTGTCATAAATGGCTATATATTTTAAATTAAAGCTATTTAAAAGTTTTATAAATTGTGGAAGAAGAGATTTACTACCACATTCAAGAATATAATAGTCATATCTAAAAATATTCAATTTTTTAGCTAAATAACTAATTAAAAGTTTATCTGTTTGTCCTTCCACAAGAAGAACTTTTGTACTGAAAAAAGCCTCACCTCTGTCACTATTAACCAAATAGTTCATATTGAAATTTTTGACTTCATCACCTGAAAAAAGGGAACCTCGATATTGATAAAAATTGCTATTACCTTTAATGATTTTTACCATACAGATAGAGGAGTATTGTTTTATGCCTACAAATCTACTGGAACAAGTTTCAACGCCAATAAAAAGACCTAACTTGCTAAGTTCAGTAAAAATATAAAAAAGTTCTCGTTCACCGTGTGGAGTGAGAAATAACTCTGGATATTCAATAAAAAGATAGACGTTTTTGGATAAGCTCTTTACATTATTCTTTTTAAGATATTTTAAAAATTCTTTTAAGTTAAGAAATAAAAGATTTCGAACTAAAGAATAATTGTCTACTTTTGAATTTAAATTGATCATTTCTGATTGCAAAGAAAAATCAGGAAAAAATTTTTTAAAATAATCGATAAATGAATCGATTTTAGAAGAATTTTTTTCCAATAATGAAGTAATATAAAAAATATTAAATTCACCAATTTCTTTGATGTATTCTTCTAAAGAGATTGGAACTTCATTTTTTTTATAAATAATATCTGAAGAATTATCAAATTTAAAAATCATAAGTTCTATTTTTTTATTCTCTCGATTAGAAAAAATTCCTTTTATCTTTAAAGGAGCAGAAATAATGGAGCTTTGTAATTCTTCTTGGAGAATTATTGGATTAATAAGGGCACTTATTGCAGTAGTAATTGAAGATTTACCACTATTGTTACCACCAATTAAAATCAATAAGTTGTCTAAAAAAATATGTGTGTATTTTATAGAACGCCAATTTTCAATAGATATAGATTGCAGTTTCACTTTTGCCTCCTAGAAAATAAGATAAAGTATACTTGTTTTGGATTTTAAGAAGTATCTTATTTATTAAATTGTAGAGAACCCTCCTTTTAAGTAGAGGTTATCATATCATTAAGCACGCTATGATAAGTCCGACTTAAAAGGAGGGCTTATTATGAATATTCTATTTCTCGAGCATTAGTGACAGTTTCACCAAGAGCTACTTTTAAGGCTACAATAGCAACTTCAACCTGAGAATCATCAGGTTCTTTAGTCGTTATTTTTTGCAATTGTAAACCAGGACCTACAAATATTTTTACAAATGGATTATCTAAATGTTTGCTAGAATATCTTTGAATTTCATAAGAAATTCCTGCAATAAGAGGCATAAAAAATATTCTTAAAAGAACTTTAGTAAGAATTTTTTCTACTATATTATTTGGAACAGGTAATATGAAATCCATTAAAGAAAATGTAATGATTGAAACAAACATTACAATTAATAAAAAACTAGTTCCACATCTAGGGTGTAATGTTGTATATTTTTGACAATTTTCTACAGAAAGTACTTCATTATTTTCATAAGCGTAGATAGATTTATGTTCAGCACCATGATATTGGTAAACTCTTTTAATATCTTTTGAAAAAGATATTAACCATATGTAGGCAATGAAAAATATTAATCTAAAACCTGCTTCTAAAAGATTAGAATAAACTCTATTATTTGAAAAAATAAAATTACTTATTAAAGATGGTAGAGCAATAAACATTAAAATCCCTAATCCTATAGAGAAAATAGCTGTAAATACAGCTTGTCTATCTGTTAATTGTTCTTCCACAGCTTCTTCAGATTGATTAGCGGAAAAAGTAAGTTCCTTTATACCGATAATAAGTGCATCCATTAACATTGCACTTCCTCGTAAAAAAGGTGTTTTTAATATTCTATTTTTGGCA
Organism: uncultured Fusobacteriaceae bacterium; assembly: GCA_947038515.1. Classification (GTDB taxonomy): domain Bacteria; phylum Fusobacteriota; class Fusobacteriia; order Fusobacteriales; family Fusobacteriaceae; genus JAGNZR01. Next base: position 58,068 of record CAMQWJ010000006.1, on the reverse strand, counting down.
GGAGTAATTTTTTGTTTTCTGTATACTATTTCTCCAGACGGAGTTCTTACAGCAGTTGATAATAGTTCAGGACCTCTCATCATGACACCTTCAATAACTGCTTGCCCTCCAACATTAATTCTTGACATTATTTCTCCTTTTTTTATTTATAGAAATAAAAAATAAAGTGAAAGAAAGAATAGCCATACTAATTCCAACAAAATAACCTATAGTCATAGATAAACCTAATCCTTCTTTTGCAACAATAATATAGGTGAAAATGACTACAGTCATGAAAGTAGCAGGAATAGTAGCAATCCAATGATTTTTATTTTCAGTAACTAAATATGCAGCAGCAGCCCATAATGAAATAGTTGCAATTGTCTGATTAGCCCAAGAAAAATATCTCCAAATTATATCAAAAGGTATAAAGCATAGAGCAATACCTATTGCAAATAGAGGAATAGCAATAATAAATCTATTCATTAATGGTCCCTGTTTAAATTTAGTAGCATCTGCAATTGCCATTCTTGCACTACGAAAAGCAGTATCTCCACTTGTAATAGGACAAGCAACAACACCAAGAATAGCTAAAATTCCACCAGCTTTTCCTAAAAGAGAAGTAGATATTTTAGTAACAATAACACCAGGATTACCAGCAGCAGCAAGACCTTCAGTTCCACCAAAGAAACTCATTGCAGCAGCAGCCCATACAAGAGCAACTATTCCTTCTGTAATCATAGAGCCATAAAATACTTTTCTTCCTTCTTTCTCATTTGAAAGACATCTAGCCATCATAGGAGCTTGTGTTGCGTGGAAACCACTAATGGCTCCACAAGCAATAGAGATAAATAAGTAAGGAAATATTGGCACCTTATTAGGGTGAAAATTAGTAAAAGAGACTTCTGGGATAGTGTAGTCTCCAAAAATAAGACCTAAGGCTATACCTACAGCCATAATTAATAAAGATGCACCAAATAATGGATAAATTTTACCAATAACTTTATCAACTGGTAAAACAGTAGCAAGTAGATAATAAATAATGATACAAACTATTAAAATATATCTATTAACTCCAGTTAATTGTGCCAGTATGTCAGCAGGACTAGTAATAAAAACAACTCCCACAAGTAATAAAAGTACTATAGAGAAGACTCTCATGAAGTTTCTTGCACTAAGACCTAAATATTTTCCAACGATTTCTGCTATAGTAGCACCATCATCTCTTAGAGACATCATTCCTATTAAAAAGTCATGAACTGCACCAGCAAAAATACAACCGAAAACAATCCATAAAAATGCCACAGGTCCCCACATTGCTCCAGCTATTGCACCAAAAATTGGACCTGTTCCAGCAATATTTAAAAACTGTATTAAAAATGCTTTTTTCCAATCTAATTTGACGTAATCAACACCATCAGCTAATCGATTAGCTGGTGTGATAGCAGCTTCATTACTACCAAAAAGGCCATCAACAAATTTACCATAAATAAAATAGCCTACTATTAAAGCTATTATTGAAAATATAAAACTATACACTGTATGCCCCCTCTTTTATGTGCTTAAATGTTATTTTTTAATTCTTTCAGCATACTCATTTGTTCTAGTATCAATCTTTATCCATTCATTTTGTTCAACAAAGATAGGAACTTGAATTTCAAAACCTGTACTTATTTTAGCTGGTTTCAAGACTTTACCAGAAGTATCTCCTCTTAGACCAGGTTCAGTATAGATAATTTCTCTTTCAACAAAAGTAGGAAGTTCTACTGCCACTGGAGTAGATTCATAATAAACTATTTCTAATTCCATTTCCTCTTGAAGATAGTTAAGAGAGTCTCCTAAATCTTCCTCTTTAAGTTCGATTTGATTCCATTCAGGGTCAGTAAAAATATAGAAATCCCCATCATTATAAGAATAAGTTGCAGTTACTTTTTCTAATCTGATATCATCCATTTTATCGTCTGCTTTATAAATAGCATCAGAAATATTTCCACTTATTAAATTTTTCATTTTAAATTTAACAACAGCAGAACTTCGACCTGATTTATTGTATTCGGCTTTTAAAATAACAAAAGGTTCAACTCCTATTTTAATGGTACTTCCAGTTCTAAGCTCTTGAGCTATTTTCATAATTTTTCCTCCAAAGTTTTTTATTTTATTTTGTTTTTGATAATTTATCTTCTATAAAAAAGAAAAGGTTATTTACCAAGTTACAATTTAGTAAAAGATGTTCCTTATATATTTTACTAATAACTCTTAATTTTGTCAATGAATTAAAAAAATTCTGGTAATTTTCTTTGGGTAATTCTAAAGAATTTTCTTTTCGATCATTATAAAGGATAAAAATTTCAGAAAGAATATTTAAATCCTCTAAATATCTTCCAGAATGTTCCATAGAAAAATATTCTTTAAAGCTTTCTAAGAAACTTTTAATTTTTTCTAAATGGAGCTCATCTTCTTGAAAATAGCAATGCCAAAGAAAGGGGACTCCAGAAAGAAGAGCTCTTACAAAAGAATCTTCTCCTCGTACAAAATTAAAATCAGTTAATTTTAAAATTTGGTCATATTCCTCTTGAGAGACAAAAGGGAACATATAAATACTTGTTTTTTTATATTTATTTTTATCAAATATTAAGTTAAAACTTTCTTGACTTAATTTATCCATTATTAGTAGAATTGTTTCTTTTTTTTGTTTTTCTAATTCTTCTAGAAGAGCAGAAAAATTTTTTTCATAAGAAAAAATTGTACCTACATTTTTATTTAGAAGAAATTCTTCTGTTAAATGAGGAATGTAATCATTAAGGCTAAGCTGTTTTATATTTTCGCTCTCTTTAGAACCACAAATTACTCCACCAGTACCTTTTAATAAACTTGGAATAAAGAAAAATTTTTTTAATTGTTTACTATCTATTAATGATTCTTGTCCATGAAAACTAGCTGTCCACTCCTCACAAGAAAAGTATTCTAAATTGATTAATAGAGAAGAAGTAACTAGAGCTTGTTGTAAAAATTCTTCTGGAATTTTGCAACCAAATGCTTCTATAATTACATTGCTTGGAGTAATAGAAGAGTTTTTTAGATATTTCCATGTTATATATTCTATTCCATTTATATTTTGAACATCTATATTCTGAGCTTTTTCTGAAATTTTAACAAGTTCTTCAGTTTGATTTATGAAGACCCGTATTTTAATTTTTCCATTTTTTTTGTTAAAAATTTCTTTTGCTAATCGGTAAATAACTCCTATATCACCGTAGTTATCTATTATTTCTACAAAAATATCAAGTTCTTTCATATTACTCCTAATTTATTATATTCACAATTTTTTATTTTTGTTTGATACCAGTTCTTTTAAAATATTCATTCTTACTCCAATTTACCCAATCAGGTTTTAGAATCATTCCTCGTCCAATTGCAACAAAATCTAGCATTTTATTTTCTATTAACCAACTTGCATCTTTTTCTTCTTTAATTTTTCTAACACCAATAACAGGAATAGAGATATGTTTTTTTATTTCTACCCCCATATAGACAACCCAATCCATAGGAAAGGCATGTTTCATATGAATTTTAGCTTCTTGTTTAAAATCAGGATCAGGAATTCCACTTGAAACATGTAATAAATCGACACCATATTCTTCTAATTTTTTAGCTATTTCAATACCATCCTCAAGAGTAGGTTCATTTCCTCCCATTCTATATCCTAAAATAAAATCCTCATTAAAAAGTGCTTTAGTCCTTTTTATTAGTTCTTTAGAAAAATATAGTCTTTTTTCAAGGGTTCCCCCATACTTATCAGTTCTTGTATTTAAAATCTTTGAATTTAATTGTGAAATTAAATAGCCGTGAGCCCCATGAATTTCAATTCCATCAAAGCCTGCTTCCTTAGCTCGAAAGAAAGCAACAACAAATTTTTCTAAAATTAGGTCAAGTTCCATTTCTGATATTGTGGAGATATCTTCTCCAAATCCAGCATGATGTATCTGAATAATGGAGGGGGTATTATATTTTTTACATATTTCTGCTATTTGAGATAAACCTTTTATAAAACAATCATTCCATATTCCTATTTGATTAGGGCGAAGTTTACCATTTTCACACACACATGAGGCTTCAACAATAATTAAACCTGCTCCCCCTTGGGCAACATCTTGATACCATTGAATTAAGTCTGGAGTAACAAAACCATCGATTCCAACTTTTGAGAATCTAACCAGAGGTGGTAAGACAACTCTATTTTTTATTACTATATTTTTTAGGTGATATTCATCATAAATAGTCATAGTTCTCCTATTAGTATATTATTAATAATCGTTACCAATTATTTACAGATATTATAGATAATAATATCATAAAATAAAAGTTTTTTCTATTTTTTTACTTATTTAGTTTTTATGAAGATAATTTATAGATAAAAAAGAGTGAATTAAAATTATTTTTCTTCTTCTCTTGCTATCTTTCTAAGGTTAAATATGTTATAATATAACTTGAATTAGATAAAATATTAAATAAAAAAATTATTTATAAATTCTTAACTTATTGGAGGAAACAAATGATATCAACAGCTAGTATAGGTATGAGATTTTCAGGAAGAAAACTTTTTGAAGATGTTAGTATTAAATTTACACCAGGAAATTGCTACGGATTAATTGGAGCTAATGGAGCAGGAAAATCAACTTTTGTTAAAATATTAGCTGGAGATTTAGAACCTACTGAGGGAGAAGTAATTTTAGAGAAAAATAGACGAATGTCTGTATTGAGACAGGATCACTTTGCCAATGAAGAAGATAGAGTTATTGATGTTGTTCTTATGGGAAATAAGAAATTATGGGATATTATGGTTCAAAAAAATGCCATTTATGCAAAAGAAGAGTTTACAGATGAAGATGGTATGAAAGCTGCAGAACTAGAAGGAGAGTTTGCTGAATTGGATGGTTGGGATGCAGAGCCAGAAGCAGAAATTCTTTTGACAGGTTTAGGAATAAAAAGTGAAGAACATTCAAAATATATGAAAGAGTTACCAGAGAGTCAAAAAGTAAAAGTATTGTTAGCACAAGCACTTTTTGGAAAACCAGATGTTCTTTTACTAGATGAGCCTACAAATGGACTTGATATAATGGCAGTTACATGGTTGGAGAATTTTCTAGGAGAAAACCTTGAAAATATGACTACTCTTGTAGTTTCACATGATAGACATTTTTTGAATAAAGTTTGTACGCATATGGCTGATATAGATTATGGAAAAATTAAAATTTTTGTTGGAAATTATGATTTTTGGTATGAATCTAGTCAACTGATGCTACAATTATTAGGAAATAAAAATAAAAAAGTAGAACAAAAACGACAAGAACTACAAGACTTTATTGCTCGTTTTAGTGCAAATGCATCAAAATCTAGTCAAGCTACTTCTAGAAAGAAACAATTGGATAAGTTACAGTTAGAAGATATGCAAATTTCTAACAGAAAATATCCATTTATCGAATTTAAAGCAGAAAGAGAAGCTGGAAATAATTTACTAAAAGTTGAAAATTTGACTAAAGTTGTTGATGGAATAAAAATTCTTGATAATGTTAGTTTTACTGTTAACTCAAATGATAAAATAATTTTTCTTGCTCAAAATGATATTGTTAAAACAACATTGTTATCTATTTTAGCAGGGGAAGTAGAGCCAGATTCAGGACACTATACTTGGGGAGTAACAACAACTCAAACTTATATGCCTAGAGATAACTCTGTATATTTTAATGATAATGATTTAGACCTTATTGAATGGCTAAGACCATATTCACCAGACCAACATGATTCTTTTATTAGAGGTTTTTTAGGACGAATGCTATTTTCTGGAGAAGAAGTTTTTAAGAAAGTAAAAGTCCTGTCTGGAGGAGAAAAACAAAGATGTATGTTATCAAAAATGATGATGAGTAATTCCAATGTACTTTTATTTGATAACCCTACAGATCATTTGGATTTAGAATCTATAACATCAGTTAATAAATCTTTAACTGGATTTAAAGGGACAATATTATTTACAGCTCATGACCATGAATTTGTTCAAACTATTGCAAACAGAGTAATTGAAATTACTCCTAATGGAATGATTGATAAAGAGATGACTTATGATGAGTATTTGAATGATGAATCTGTAGTAGCTAGGCTTGCGGAGATGTATTAAAATGAAATCACTTATAGATTTACACACACATACTATTGTTAGTGGACATGCTTTTAGCACTTTACATGAAAATATTCAAGCAGCTTCAGAAAAAGGATTAAAGTTTTTAGGAACTTCTGAACATGGTCCTACAATGCCAAATGGTGCTCATGAATGGTATTTTTCAAATTTAAGAGTTGTGCCTAGAAATATAAAAGGTGTAGAAATTTTGAGAGGAGCCGAAGCTAATATTATAAATTCCCAAGGGGAACTTGATTTAACTATAATTGAAATGGATGCTTTGGACTATATGATAGCAAGCTTGCATCCCCCTTGTTTTCCATATGATACTAGAGAGAATAATACAATGGCTATTTTAAATGCAATGAAAAACCCTAAAGTTAAGGTTATTGGCCATCCTGATGAATCTTGTTATCCTTTAGATTATGAAAAACTTGTAGAAGGTGCAAAAAAATATGATGTTTTACTGGAAGTTAATAATAGTTCATTAGACCCAGATGGGTTTAGAATAGGAGCTATTGATAATTTAACTATTATGTTAAAAGAGTGTATGAAGAAAAACGTTAAAATTATATTGGGAAGTGATGCTCATATTCACTATGATATAGGAAATTTTTTACGTTGTGAGGCACTGTTAGAGAAACTTAGTTTTCCTGATGAATTAGTTGTGAATTATTCTGAAAAAGAAATTAGAAAATATTTTTATGAATAGAATTATAGAATAGAGTAAAAAATAAAAGTACCTCAAGAATGAGGTACTTTTATTTTTTAGTTAATATTAAAGTTCTTTTTTTATAAAAGCAAGAGCATATTGATGTGCATCAATAGTTGCCGAGCATTGATTAAATCTTACAGAACCCTCAGTAGAAGAGTTTTGTAAAATTACAAACTGCTCTTCTATATTTTTTTCTAACTCTGTAAGAGGTAGAGAACCTTCTTTATATTGAGCTATTAAAGCATCAAAAGTAGCCTCAAAAATAGAACTATATATATCTTCTTCCCATGTATGTATATCCATATTATCACCTTCTTTAATTAAATTTTGTATAAATAATGATACCATTTGTGAGGTTAAAAATCAATAGAAATAAATTATTTAGAGTATGAAAGATTTTTTATTAATCTATCTTATATGAACGTCGAAGTTCTTTTATAAGGTAAAAAAGTCTCATTGTCTCACACTGGTCTAAACTTAGAATAGGGGGATAATGGTCATTTTTTTCGTTAGATAAAGTATAAATTTTAAATTGAATATTTTCATGGGTGTCATTACACTTTAGAAATTCCAAATAATAATTTAAAGAATTTTTTAAATATACAATTCCTGTAGAATTACTTTCAGTTGTATATCCTTCAGAAACTTTTAGATTAAAGTGAAGCCAAATTGTATTAAGAACTTCCTCTTCTTTAATGTTAGTTTCTTCAAACATCTCTCTCATAAGGGTTATTTCAGGAGTTTCTTCTCCTGAAATATAACCACCAAAGAGACCAAGACAAGTTTTGTTTGGACCTCCTGGTCTCTCTTGTTCACCTATAATTAAATAATTATCTTTTGTGACTAATCCAAAATTTACAGTGTTTTCAATTCTTAAAACTTGGATTCTATCTCCTAAGTTTTCAATTTTACTATCTAAAAATCCCATTTATTCCTCCAAAGAGTATGATTTTTTAAGAACGCATAGATAAAGGCATCATTATATATTGATAACTATTATCTCCTAATTCAGTTATTTTAAATTTAGAATTTGAATCTATTCCTTCTAAAATTACATTATTGTCTATTTGAGAAATAAAATCAAGTAGATATTTAGTATTTAGAGAGGTTGTAAGCTCTGTTCCTTCCATTATAACATTAAACTTTTCAGTTAATTTTGCTTTTCCAGAATTCACTTGAACTTGTACTTTTTTACTTCCAAATTTAAAAATAGCACCAAATTTTAAATCAACACTGGTTTTTGAAATAGCTAAAATCTTTTTTAAAGAAGATTTAATTTCAGAATTATTAAATTCCATGTGTTTTGAGAAAGAGTTATCATTAATTATGTTTTCAAATGCTGGAAAACTTAATTCAATAGTTTTCGTAGAAAAATAAGTATTGTTCCATAAAAAAATAGCTTGTCCATTAGAGAAATTTATAGTTATATCTTCTTCATCTTTTAAGAGTTTAGATAATGAATTAACACCATCTAATGGAAGAGAAAAAGAAGTTTCTTCTTTTGAAGCTATATTTTTCTTTAGATATATTAGACGATGTGAATCTGTTGCAACAAATTCAGAAAAGTCTTTTTTAAATTGCAATCTAATTACATTGATAGCTAAATTATCGTTATTTTGTGAAGCTACAAATTTAACTTTGTCAAAAATTTCTTTTAATTCTTTACCATTTAAAGAAGTAATTTCTGTAGATTCAAAAACAGGAACTACTGGATAAGACTCTAAATTTAAAACAGAAAATTCAGCTTGATGAATATATAGAGTAGATTCTTGTAATTTAAATTTTATCTCTTCTTGATCCATTAGTTTTATATATTCTAAAATTAAATTTGGTTTGATAACTACTCCACCATGTTGAATTATCTCAGCAGGAACAGTTTTGATTAAATCAATTTCTAAGTTAGTTCCTAAAAACTTTAGATTTTCCCCTTCAGTAGTAATTTTTATTCCATTGAGGATGGGTCTTATAGGGTTTTCTTTTAAAATAACGACAAACTCACTTAAGACGTCAACAATTATTTTTTTATTTATTATAAATTCCAATTGTAACCTCCATTTTTATTTTGAAAATTTTTATTTAGTTAGAAACCATAATTTTTTGCCAATATTTACCGTGAAGTGGTAAAGTATCTTTTATATCATGTAGAACTTCAGTATTTTTTAAATCTTCTATTTCATAAACTGGTTTTGTTTTCATTAATTTTCTACCAGGGACATTGATAGAAGGTATTCCAATAGTATCACAAATTAAAGCATAATTTTCAGGTTTGTGTATAAATTCTAAAAATTTATATGCTGAATCTAGATTTTTACTATCTTTAGTTATGGCAAGGGAATCAATATAAGATAGTCCACCTTTTTCAGGAATGATGAACTCTACATTTTTTCTTTCCTCTAAACTAAGTTCATTATAAACATTATCAGAGTATCCATGAACTACATAAAATTCTTCCATTGCAAATCCTTTTCCAAAAGACTCAGCATCAAATTTAATTATATTTTTTTTCCATTTTATTACAAGTTCACTAGCTTCTTCAATCTCTTTTTCATTATTAGTATCCTGTTTATATCCTAAAGTAAGAAGAGCAGAAGTCATAACTTCTCTCATATCATCTAGTAAAGTCATTTTTCCTTTTAAGCTTTCATCTAAATAAATAGAAAAATCTCTATTATAATTTTTTACATATTTTTTATTAACGATAATACCAGTTGCTCCCATAGCATAAGGGACTCCCATTTCATTGTTGGGATCAAAGTATTGAAGCTTTTCTAATACTATTGGGTCAATATTTTTAAAAGTAGAAATTTTAGACTTGTCTAATTTTAGAAGCATTCCTTCACGAGAAAGAATTTCTAAATAATCTGTTGAGGGCATAATAACGTCATAGCCTGTTGCCCCAGCTTTTAATTTTGCAAACATTTCTTCATTAGAAGAGTAGATGTCTTCTATAATTTCGATACCTGTTTCAGCTTCAAATTTATCATATATTATTTGGGGAATAAATTCTGCCCAAGAATAAACATAAAGTTTTTCTTTTTTTGAACCATCTTCATTTTTATTACAAGATATAAGAATCGTTGCAAGAGTTAATATACATATTATTTTTTTCATTATAACCTCCAAAGTCATTTATAGAACCTCATTATATTATACTAATTAAGTTAAGTTATGTCAATATTTACCACTTTAAAACTCTTAGATAATAGTTACTTTAATCTTTCGTCATCTTTATAGATTTCTAAAATTTTATTTAGATCTTTTATAAAAATTTCTGTATGCATTGTTTTTTTAAGAATTTTCTCTAACCGATTAATTGCTTTTAATAGATTAAAAGTACTGTGGGGTAGTTTTAATCCATATTGCATTGCCATTTTTAAAGCTTTCATTAAGGTTTGAGTGAAGTTTATTTGACTTAAATTTAAATTATAGATTTCTTTTAACTCTTCTTTCAATTTTTCAGCAAAAGTCAATAAATTACTTCTAGAAAAATCTACTTCACACATGTCCAGAAGTCCTTTTGCAACTTGTATATAGTCTCTTGTTGAAATATTATATAGAAATTTAAAAAAACTTTTTCTAAAATTATCATCTATTTCAAGATAAGTATTACAATCTATAAAATATATTTTAGAATCATCTCCAACTACGATATTACCGGGATGAATATCAGAATGGAATTTTCCAACTATAAAAATATAGAAAAAATGATACCTTATAATTTCTAAAACAGTGTGGTATTTAGATTTAATATCTTCTAATAAAACTTTCATAGGAGTTCCATAGATAAATTCTCCAATAATATAATTTTCTGAAGACAGACTAGGAATAAGTTGAGGAAAAGCCAATTTATCTAGCATATATTTTTCTTCATATTCCTTTCTTTTTTTTTCAAATTTTTTTGTTGTATCTATTTCAGATTGAAGTAAAAATTTATTTAAATTAATTTCTTCAATTTCATTATAAATTTCTTTTAAACATAAATTTTTTGATAATTTAGGATTAAAGAAATCAATTTGTTTAATCCTATTTTTTAATTTTAAAAGTTTATTCAAAAAAATATTTTTTGCTTTGGGGTTAATAACTTTTATAGCTATATCAAGTCCATTTTTCAAAGATCCCTTATATACTTGTGTAGTAAAAGTAGAAGAAAAAGGTTCGTTATCAAAATATTCCATGGAAAGAAGAATCGGTTTTCCTCTAGGAATTAAAGTCATCAAATGTATATTTTGATTTTCTATTAAGGAAGAATGAAGTTCCATTAGTGAAGAACATATTCTTTCATCTAAAAAATCAATTCTAAAAGAATACTCTTGTGCTAAACGGATTCCTAATATTCCAAAATTTTGAAATTGTTTATTATTAGGGATATAATTTTTTCTTATTTTTACTAGAAAAACAAGTAAGTCAAATGTAGTCATAGTCGCTCCTTTCAAAAATTCTCTTAATGTAGTATAATACAAATATAAAAAAAATTCTAGGAGGAATTTATGGAATGGATTCAAAGTAAGGATAATTCTATCTTTAAAAAGCTAAAAAAATTGAAACAAAAAAAATATAGAGAAGAATATAACCTTTTTTTGGCAGAAGGTTTTAAGTTCTTACAGTTTAATATAACTCCAGAATATATTATTCTAAAATCTAGTTTTGAAAAAAAACTTTCACAAATGATAGAAGAAAAAATGGGAGCTTCTTTTTTTGAAAATAATAAGATTATAGTTCTAGAAGAAAAACTTTTTAATGAATTAACATCACAAGAAAATTCTCAAGGTATAATATTAGCTTATAAAATTAAAAATAATAATATAACTCCATCAAATAATATACTTGTTATTTTAGATAGGATTACAGATCCTGGAAATATGGGAACCATCCTTAGGCTTTGTGATAGCGTTGGATTTAAAGATTTGATACTAGTCCATGGTTCAGTTGACGTATACAATGAAAAGGTTGTTAGAAGCACTATGGGCTCAATATTTGAGGTTAATTTTAATTGCTGGACAGAGAAAGAAACTATAGACTTTATAAAAAAAGAAAATTATCAAATAAATGTAACTACTTTATCTTCAGATTCTGTCTCTTATAATAAATTAGTCCTTTCCAAGAAGAATGCTATAATTTTTGGGTCTGAGGGTGATGGAGTAAGTCAATCTTTTTTAGAAATTGCAGATAAAAAAATTAATATCCCAATTTATGGAAGTGCAGAGTCACTTAATGTAGGAGTAGCAAGTGGTATTATTCTATATAAAGTTCGTGAAATTTTAGAAAATGATGAAAAATTATAAAAAAATATATAGAAATTAAAGTTTGATGACAAGGTGTAAGAAGGTGGTGGTATTATTAAGCGTGTTATTCTCCATTATGATATGGATTCATTTTTTGCATCAGCTGAAATTTTAAAAAAGCCTTCTTTGCAAAATAAGCCTTTAGTTGTAGGGTTAGGAGTGGTTTGTACAGCAAATTACTCAGCAAGAAAATATGGGATTCATTCAGCTATGCCTGTTTTTAAAGCTAAAAAACTTTGCCCACATTTAATAACTCTTCCAGTAAATAAAGAGTATTATCAAGAAATAAGTGATAGTATTCAGGACTTGGTAAAAAAAATAACTTATAATGTTGAGTTTATTTCTATGGATGAAGGTTATGTTGATATTAGTGATATTATAACTCAATATCCTTCCAAGGAATATTTTTCAAATAAATTTAGAGAGAGAATTTTTAAAATCATAGGGCTTACCTGTTCTGTAGGAATAGGATATAATAAGCTAACTGCTAAAATTGCTAGTGATATTAATAAGCCTGGTGGTTCATATATATTTGAAGATGCTGAAGAGTTTCAAAAATATATGGATGAGAAAGAGATAAAAAAAATTCCAGGTGTAGGAAAAAAATTGCAAGAAGAGTTGCTTAAAATTAATGTAAAAAAAATAAAAGACATAAAAAAATATTCTTATTCTTATTTAGAGAAAAAATATGGAATAAGTCGTGGTAGTTTACTTTATCATTTCTCCAGAGGAATTGATGAAAGTGAGGTTCAACCTATAAAAAAAAATATTTCTATTGGACATGAAAATACCTATAAATATATTATTACAACAGAAGAAGACGTGAGGCGGGAGTTAGACGAACTATTTCAAAAAGTTTGTAATCGTCTTATTGAGGAAGCTTCTTTTTGTAGGAGTATAACATTAAAAATTAAATATGTTGATATTAAAGCAATTACTCGTTCACTATCTTTTCAACGTCCAACAAATGACATATTTATATTAAGAAATTCCTATGAAGCTCTTTTGGATGAAATTGAAAATTTTAATGAAATTCGTCTTTTAGGAATTTCGTTGGGTGGATTATCAAAAAAATATTTAGAACAACTAAAATTTTAAAGATTTAAAATATAAAAATTAAAAGGAGGATGTGGCATTTTTTTTAAATGTCATAAAAAAAATGAAAAAATTTATTGATGATTTTTTAAAATTTACAGAGATGAGCAAATCTGTTTACCACACTGTAGCCCAAATTGAGAAAGAACTTTTATTGAAAAACTATGTGGAATTAAAGTTAGAAAAAAAATGGAGTATAAAAGAGGGAAGTAACTATTTTATTAAGAGGAATGATTCTACATTAATAGCTTTTTCTATTCCTAAAAACTTAAAAACATTATTTTTTAAAATTAGTGCTAATCACACTGATAGTCCAGGTCTAAAATTAAAATCTAATCCTGAAATTATTAATGAAAAGAAATTTTTGCGATTAAACTCAGAAGTTTATGGGAGTCCAATATTGAATACATGGTTAGATAGACCTCTTTCCATTGCAGGAAGAGCTTTTATTAGAACAGAAAATATTCTTGCCCCTATAAGTAAACTTGTGGATATTGATAAAAATTTAATGATTATCCCTAATCTTGCCATACACCAGAATAAAGAAGTTAATTCAGGAGTTAAACTTTCTGTTCAAAATGATATGTTACCATTAATTTCTCTTGTGGAAGATACTTTTAATAGTAAAGATTATCTGATTAATATTCTTTGTAAAGAAAATAAAATAAAAAAATCTGATATTTTAGATGTGGAATTATTTGTTTATGATAGAGTTGCTGGAACAACAATAGGAATGGAAGAAAAAATTATAAATGCAAGTAAAATAGATAATTTAGCTTCTACTTTTTCTGGATTAAAAGCTTTATTAGAAAGTAAGGGAAAAGATGGAATTAATATTTTAGCTTGTTTTGATAATGAAGAAATTGGTTCTAGAAGCAAACAAGGGGCTGATTCTAATCTTTTATTAAATATTTTAGAAAGACTGTCTTTAGGACTAAATTATACTAGGGAAGAATTTTTTACATCTCTTTATAATTCATTCTTCATATCCGTTGATGGAGCTCATTCTGTACATCCTAATTATGGAGGGAAATCAGATCCTACAAATAGACCTTATATTAATGGTGGAGTGGTTATAAAACACAGTTCTAATTTATCATATTCAACAGATGCTTTTTCATCCTCAGTAATAAAAGAATTAGCATTAAATAATAAAATTAAAGTTCAAGAGTTTTATAATCATTCTGACGAGAGAGGTGGTGGAACTTTGGGACCTATTAATTCAACTCATTTAGATATAAATAGTGTTGATATAGGAATACCTATACTTGGAATGCATTCAATAAAAGAGAGTAGTGGAACAGAGGATATTTTTTCACTTAAAAATCTTTTAAAAGCATTCTACTCATTATGATAAAATTTATATAAAATAAAGATTTATAAAAAAAACTCTTAGCCAAATATAGAAATTGGCTAAGAGTTTTTTATTTATAGAATTAAAATGGAAATTCATCATCAGAAAAACTTTCTTCTTGAGCTGCTACAGGTGTAGGAGCAGGAGTTCCTTCTGCTTTACTACCATTTGAAGAAGTGTTTCCTGTATAATCACCACTATTACGAGGTTCTAAAAACTCAACTGTTTCAACAAGAACATCATAACTAGTACGTTTCTCTCCATTAATTTCATATCTATTCATTTGAAGCTTTCCATTTACTCCACATTTTTTTCCTTTTCTAAGATATTCTCCGATTAATTCAGCTGTTTTCCCAAAGGCTACACAATTAATAAAATCAGGTTCCTCTCTTTTAAAGGGATTATCTACTGCTAAAGAAAATCTTGAATATGCTTTTCCACTTTGACCAAACTTTAATTCAGGGTCACGAGTAAGTCTTCCTACTAAAACGACAACATTCATATTTTACCTCCATATTTTTTTATATATTTCAATTAATTATATCAAAAAAATATAGTAATGACAAATTAATTAATAATTTTGTAGTGTATTATTTTTATAGAGAAAGACTCTCTATAAAATCATTAATTCGAATACAAGCTTCTTTCAGACTAGTTTCTTCAATAGTGCAGGCAATTCGAATAGAATTTTTATCTCCAAATACTTCACCGTTTAGTCCTGCTACTCCATATTTCTCCAAGAGTTGCTCTGAAAATTCTTTTCCATTTAAACCTGTTTCTGTAACATCGATGAAAATATAGATACCTCCATCTGGTTGATAAAATTTTAATTTAGGAATTTTTCTTAATTCTTCACACATAAATTTAATTCGACTCTCAAAAATAGGTATTGTTGATTCTTTGATTTTTTTTATATTTCTAAGAGCAGAAAGAGCTCCACGTTGAGAGATTGAACTGGTACAATAGGTGATATTCTCATTTAGAGTACTCATTGTTTTTATAATCTCTGCGGGACCAATACAATATCCAACTCTCCATCCTGTCATTGCAAAATTTTTAGAGAAGCTACAAATAGAAACTGTTCTTTCTTTTATTTTTTCAATAGTGTAGATAGGTGTAAAATCAATTTTAAAACTATAAAAATCATAGATATCATCTGCAATAATTAGTAAGTCATACTTTTCTGCAAAAATAGCAATTTCTCTCATATTTTCTTCTGAATATATTTTTCCAAGAGGATTTGAAGGAGAATTTATAAGGATTGCTTTTGTTTTAGGAGATATTTTTTTTTCTAATTCTTCAATAGAGATATCATAATTACTTTCTGAGTAAGTATCAATAAGTACAGGAACACCACCATTTAATTCAATCTGATTTAAATAAGCTGAAAAGAATGGTTTAATGACCATTACTTCATCTTTAGGTTCTAAAATTGTTTTAAAAAGTAAGTATATTCCATGGAAACCTCCAGAGACAACAAAAACTTGATCTATATCAAATTCATAATTTTTAAATTCTTCTTTATGATATTTAATAATTTCTTTTCTTAGTTCAATATCACCCATGGGATTAGTATAGTGTGTAAAGCCATTTTTGGCATCATTAAAAGCATCTGCTATGACTAAAGGATGGGTATTTAAATCGATATCTCCTATTCCAAGATTAATAAGATCTTTCCCACTTTTATTTTCTACAGAAGGGATAAGAGAACTTCTGTTTTGTTGATGCTGTTTTGCTATAAAAGATGTCTTTGTCATTTTAAACTCCTTTTAATTCCAATTTTTTTATTTTTTTCTTAAAATTTTGGAAGCATTTAAAACAGCAAGTAAAGAGACTCCCACATCTGCAAATATTGCAAGCCAAAGGTTTACTATTCCAAGAACTCCAAATATCATGACTAAAATCTTTATTCCCAATGCAAAAACTATATTTTCTATTAAAACTTTTCTATTAAATTTTCCAATTGTAATAGCTTGTATTATTTTTTCAATATCATCATCAACAATGACAATATCACCAGCTTCTATTGCTAAATCACTGCCTATTCCACCCATAGCCACTCCGATGTCAGCTGTGGCCAGTACAGGACCATCGTTCAATCCATCTCCAACAAAGATAACCCCTTTGGAATTAATCTTTATTAGTTCTAATTTTTCTAGTTTTTGCTGTGGAAGTAGAGAAGAAAAAACATTATTATTTTCTATTCCAATTGTTTCAGCAACTATATTTGCTACATTTGCTTTATCTCCTGTAAGCATATAAGAAGTTATACCTAGTTTTTTTAATTCAAGAATGGTTTGTTTAGCATTCTCTTTTATCTTGTCTGAAAGTAGAATAGTACCTATGAAAACACTATTTTTTGAGATATATAATGGTATTTTGGAACTTTCATTAGGAGAAAAAACAATATTATTTTCTTTCATTAATTGTTCATTTCCAAGTAAAATTTGATTTCCTAAATATTTAGTAGAGATTCCTTTACCTGGTATTTCAATATAATCAGAGATATCAGATTCTAGAATTGTTACTTTTAATTCTGATAAAATAGCTTTAGCTATGGGATGGTTAGAATAAAATTCTCCTGCTTTTATTATTTGCAAAAATTCTTCTTTTTCAATATTAATATTTTGTATTTCATCTATGGAAAATTTCCCATATGTTAAAGTTCCAGTTTTATCAAAGATAACTGTATCTATAGAATTTAATTTTTCTAAATAGTTACCACCTTTGATCAAAATTCCTTTCTTTGAAGAATATCCAATTGTACTAAAAAAAGTAAGTGGTATTGATAGAACTAGAGCACAGGGACAAGAAATAACAAGAAAAACTAATCCTCTTCCAAACCAGATAGTAAAATCACCTATAAAAATTGGTAGAATTAAACCTATAAAAAGGGCTATAACAACAACAATAGGAGTATATACTGCTGCAAATTTTGTAATGAATTTTTCTGCTTTTGGTTTTTTTAAAGCTGCATTTTCAACCATTTCTATTATTTTATTAATTGTAGAATCGACATATTTTTTAGTAACTTTTACTTCAATAACTTTTCCAATATTGATACTTCCACTTAATATTGAGTCTCCAACTGAGATGTTAAGTGGGAGTGATTCTCCTGTAAGTGCGGAACTATCTATGATAGTATCCCCAGAAATAACAATACCATCAGTTGGAACTTTTTCACCATTTTTTATTACAATAATCTCATTTACTCTTAAACTTTCAGGCTCTACTTCAATAATTGTTCCATCGAAACTTTTTAAATTAGCAGTAATTACTTTAAGATTAACAAGTGATGAAATCTCTTTTTTTGAACGATTAAGAGCTATTTCTTGAAAATATTCTCCTGTTTTATAAAATACCATTACTGCAACAGCTTCAGAAAAATCTCCTAAAGCAAAAGCACCAAAAGTAGCGATAGTCATAAGAAAATTTTCATCTAAAACTTTACCTTTGATAATATTTTTTAGAGAGAGCCAAACGATGTCGTACCCAACCAAAATATAAGCGAATATCAAAAATAAATTAGTTAAGAGTCCTTTTTCTAAGAAAAAAGTTATGACTAGTATAACTATCCCAACAATAAGGATTTTTGTTTTATTCCTATCAAGGGTTGAATTGTTTTCAATTTTTTTATCATTTTTTTCGGCACTAAGAAAAATACCTTCTTCTATCGGGGTTATAAGAGGTTCTAATATTTGAATTAGTTCATTATTAGTATATTCTTTATTGCAGTTGACATATAATTTTTTATTTGTAATATCAACAATAACTTCATCAATAAAGTCAAGATTTTTTAATGTGGTCTCAATTTTAAGGGCACAGTGTGAGCAGTGAAGATTATTGATATAAAAGAATTTTTTCATGATACTGCTCTCCTTATTTAATTTAATTAAATTTTACAAATATTTCGATAATAGAACCTAAGTGTTCTTTTATTCGTCTGTAACTATTAAGCATGTCCATATAACCTGTACTTAGCATAGTTTGAGATTCAGAAACAGTTAAAGTATCTAAATGTATTTTTCTAGCTTTACTGTAAGTTCCTTTTATATTATTACATTTTTTTAACGCTAAAACGAATAAATCTTTATTTTTTGTTCGGTATGCTTCGTTAACGTAATCAAAAATTTCATTTATTTCAGTATGAAGTTTGATTATTGTATTTTCTCTCATTTCATCTAAATAGATATCATTATTAATAATTTTTTTAGTTATTTTAGAGATTCTTAGTAAATAATCACTAATGGTTTCATATTCATCACAAATTATTAAATTTTCCCGTGTTAAAGTAACATTTGTTGCATCAAGACCTTTATGTAAAATAATAAAGTTAATATCAGTGATTTCTTTTTGATATAGATCTAACTTTTCTTCTGAATCCATAATTATTTGGAGATTTTTATCAACAAGGCTACGATTTAGATAGATTTCATTTAATTTAACAAAAGAATTTTGAATTTCTTTTCCCATATCTAAAATTTCTTCCATGGTTTGGGATATTATCACACTGGGAAAGTCTACCATTAGGTCGTCTAAATGAGTAATTTTTTCTGTAACGATTTCTTTATCATCTTTGACTAGAATTCTTAGAAAATCAGCCATATATCCAATAAAAGGGATAAAAATTAAAACATTTAAAACATTGAAAATAGTGTGAGCAGTGGCGATGGCACCTGCTATTGAAACTGTTGGATCAATAATTTTTTTTAAGAAAAATAAGTACCAACCAAAGAGTGGCACAACCCAGCAAACACCGAAAATATTAATTAAAGTATGAGCGTAAGCTGCTCGTTTGGCATTAGCACTTGCATTTAAAGAAGCTAGTAATGCTGTGAGAGTAGTTCCGATATTTTCACCTAATACTAGAGCAACTGCAGTTTCATAGTTGATTAAACCTTGTATTGCCAGGGTTATTGTTATTCCCAGCGTTGCTGATGAAGATTGTACTACTGCAGTTAAGAAAGCTCCAACAGCTGCTGCTTTCAAAACACCAGAAAAAGATATTATTCCTCCAGGTGCTGCATTAAAAACTTGAAATAAATTTTTGAACTCTGGAAGATTTTGTAAAGGTTTTAAACCGTTACTCATAATTTCTAATCCTAAAAATATAAGTCCTAAGCCCATAATTGTAAGAGCTTTTGTTTTTCTTTTTTCATTATTTGAAAAAGTATATGCTATTGCTGCAAGTCCTGCCATGGGAAGCCCATATTTTCCAATTTTTAAAACTAGTATCCAACCAGTTATAGTTGTACCAATATTAGCTCCTAAGATGACTCCTAAGGCTTGTTTTAAAGTTAAAAGAGAAGCATTTACAAATCCAATTGTCATAACAGTGCTAACAGAAGAGGATTGAACTAATCCAGTAACGAAAATACCAACTAAAATAGCTGCAATTCGATTACTTGTTAATAGGGATAAAACTTTTTTTAATCGATCACCAGCAATTTTTTGCATTCCACTGGACATATGTCCCATTCCATATAGGAAAAGCCCTAATCCACCAATTACTTCAAATGCTACATTCCAGTACATAAATATCCTCCATATTTTTTTGTTAAATTTACTCTATTATTATACAATAAAATAAAAAAAAAGGATACTTAAATAAAAAAAATAAAAAAAGTAGGTATTTTATTATAAATTATGATAAAATTATATGATTAGATATATTGTAAATTAAGATATATTATTGTGGGGGGATATAATGACTAAAAATGATATTAAAATAGAAAATGTAAATAAACACTTTGATGGTGTTCAAATATTAAAAAATATAAATTTAAAGATTAAAGATGGCGAATTTTTTTCTATTTTAGGTCCTTCTGGTTGTGGAAAAACAACACTTTTAAGAATGATTGCTGGTTTTATAACTCCAGATACAGGTGTAATTTATCTTGGAGATCAAGACCTTACTAATTTGCCTCCTAACTTAAGAAATGTGAATACAATTTTTCAAAAATATGCTCTTTTTCCTCATATGACAGTGTATGAAAACATAGCATTTCCACTAAAAATAAAGAAAAAAAATAAACTTGAGATAGATAGAGATGTCAAAAAATTTATTCAAATGGTTGGTCTTACAGAACATATTCATAAAAAACCTCATCAACTTTCTGGAGGCCAACAACAAAGAATTTCTATTGCCCGAGCATTAATTAATCGACCTGGTGTACTACTTTTAGATGAACCGTTATCAGCTTTAGATGCTAAATTACGTCAAAATTTACTGATTGAACTTGATTCTATACATGAAGAGATAGGCATAACTTTTATTTTTATTACTCATGATCAGCAAGAAGCCCTTTCTATTTCAGATAGGATTGCAGTAATGAATCATGGGGAAATATTACAAATAGGGACACCAGTAGAAGTTTATGAGTCACCAGCTGATACATTTGTAGCAGATTTTATTGGAGAAAATAATTTTTTTCAGGGAAGAGTTACAGAGATTATAGATTCTGAATATGGAAAAATTTACTCTGAAGAACTTGGTGAATTATTCGTCGAATTTGATAAAAAAGTAGAGTTAAATGATTTGATAAAGGTATCAATTAGACCAGAAAAAATTAGAGTTTCTAGAGAAAAACCTAAAAAAAATAAGATGTTAAATGTTTTACCAGTGTATGTGGAAGAACTTATTTATTCAGGATTTCAGAGTAAATATTTTGTTTGGATTAATGGAAATAAAGAACTTTTATTTAAAATTTTTAAGCAACATGCTGTGTACTTTGATGATAATGATAGTGAAGCAATTCGATGGGATGAAGAAGCATATATTTCATGGGAAGCAGATGATGGTTTTGTAATAGAGGTGTGTAAGTGAAAGAAAATTTGATAGAATCTAAAGTCTCAAAAAAAATGAATTTGGGAATTCTATATACTTTACCTTTAACTGTATGGTTAGGAATATTTTTTATTATCCCAATGGGAATTGTATTTATATATTCTTTTTTAAAAAGTGGAGTATATGGAGGGGTTGAACTAGAATTTTCCTTGGAATCATTAAAAATTTTAAGAGATCCTTCATTTTTTCGTATTGTTTTAAAAACATTATATTTTTCCACAGTAATAACAGTAATAACTATAATAATTAGTATTCCAACTGCCTATTTTATTGCTCGTTCTAAATACAAAAAAGAACTTTTATTTCTCATAATTATCCCTTTTTGGACTAATTTTTTGGTCAGAATTTATGCATGGATTGCAATTCTAGGTAATAATGGATTTTTAAATTCTTTATTAAGTAAATTTGGTTTTGAACCTGTTCAATTTTTATACAATGATGGAGCTATTATTATAATTTCTATATATACATCTCTACCTTTTGCAATTTTACCATTATATGCTGTTATAGAAAAATTTGACTTTTCTATAATTGAAGCTGGAAGAGATTTAGGGGCTACAAATAGAGAGACTTTTTTTAAACTTTTTCTACCCAATATAAAAACAGGTATAGTTACAGCTTTTTTATTTACATTTATTCCAATGCTTGGTTCTTATGCTATACCTAAATTAGTAGGAGGAAACAGTTCTTTAATGCTTGGAAACGTCATTGCACAACACTTGACAGTGACTAGGAATTGGCCTCTTGCCTCTTTCATTTCTTCAACATTAATGCTAATCACAGGAATATTAATATGGTTATTTTTAAGATTTTATAAAAGTGAAAAGGAAGTAATTAATGAATAAGAGAAAAACATCTTTAATATTTTTTATTTTTTCAATGATATTTTTATATCTTCCACTAATTGTTCTTATTATTTACTCGTTTAATAGTAGTAAGTCAGTAGTTTGGGAAGGGTTTTCTTTAAAGTGGTATAAAGAATTATTTGATCATTCTGGAAATTTATGGATTTCTTTTAAATATAGTATTTTTATTGCTATTTTCTCAGGGATAATTTCCACAATTATAGGAACTTTAGGAGGGATAGGACTGCAATGGTATAGCTTTAAATCTAAAAAAACATTACAATTATTATCGTACCTCCCCCTTGTTATTCCAGATATTATTCTTGGAGTTTCATTATTAATTTTTTTTGTAACTATTAAATTTGAATTAGGGCTTTTAAGTATTTTTATTGTGCATACTACAGTTAATATCCCTTTTATTCTTTTAATTGTACTTTCTAGATTGAAAGAGATTGATTATTCAATAGTAGAGGCGAGTTATGATTTAGGGGCTACAGAATATGAAACTTTAAAAAAAATTATTATCCCTATATTGAGCCCTGCTATTATTTCTGGATTTTTAATTGCATTTACTTTATCATTTGATGATTTTGTTGCCACTTTTTTTGTTGCTGGTCCAGGAGCTTCAACTCTTCCCCTTAGAGTTTACTCTATGATACGTTTAGGAGTTACTCCAACAATCAATGCTATTTCTGTTATTTTTATAGGAGTTGCAATACTTTTAACTATTTCCACAAAAGGACTACAAAAATATATTATTAAATAAATATTTACTAATATATTATTTTGTAGTAAAATAAACAAAACATTAAAATAAATATATGAACGGAGGAAAAATGAAAAAACTTACTAAAATTTTATTACTTTTTATAATTGTGTTAGTTGCGGGGTGTTCTACATTAAAAAGACCATTTATGACTAGAGAAAATATAAAATATAATAATATAAAAGCTAGAATGATTACATCACAAGGAGAGATAGATTTTTATCTGTATCCTGAAGCAGCACCTGAAACAGTAGCTAATTTTATAAATTTGGCTAAAAGAGGATTTTATGATAATATGACTATTCATAGAGCGATTGAAAACTTTATGTTTCAAGGAGGGGATCCTACAGGAACAGGACTTGGGAATCCTGGTTATGTAATAGCTGATGAAAATGTAGGATGGCTTGATTTCTTCCAATCTGGTATGCTAGCTATGGCAAATAAAGGAAAAGGAACTGGTGGTTCCCAATTTTTTGTAACAACTGTGCCTACAGAACATTTAAATGGTGGTTATACTATTTTTGGTGAAATTATTAGTGAAAATGATTTAGAGAAAGTTAGAAAAATAGAAGTTGGAGATAAAATAAAAGAAATTAGATTTTCTGGTGAAGTTGACTTTTTCTTGTCTTTAAATAAAGAAAAAATAGAGAAATGGAATACTATTTTGAATGAAAAGAATTTTAATTTGAATGAATATCCTATAAAAGCAATATCTTCATTTACTGAAGAAGAAGAAGAATATAAAAATGAATTAGAAAGAATTCTAACTCAAAAGGAAGAAGATGAAAGTGAAGTTAAAGTGAGTTTCATTCCAAGAATGATAGGAAAATTGGGAGATGTATTCTCAAAAAGTAAAGAATAATTATCAAAAAAAAGAGGTTCCAGTCTAGTATAATCTAGATTGGAACTTCTTATTAAGTTTTATGGATATTGATATTTTTTAGATTGTTCTAGTTTCGTGTAGTAACCATTGTTGCTCTTGCTCATTAAGATATGGAGAAAGTTTAGTGTAAACTTCTTTATGGTAAGAATTTAAAAATTCTTTTTCTACTGGAGTTAACATTTCAACTTCTACCGCATCCAAATCAATAGGAACATATGTTAATGTCTCAAATTGATAGAAAAGCCCATACTCTGTTTCCATATATTTTCTAATGATAAGTTCATTTTCTATTCTTATTCCGTAACTATCTTTTAAGTATAGACCAGGTTCGTTAGTTACAACCATTCCATTTTCAAATTTAACATTTGAAACATTATTTATTCTATGGGGACCTTCGTGAACTCCTAAGACATGACCTATTCCATGACCTGTTCCATGATTGTAATTTAGACCATATTGAAATAAAAACTGACGTGCTATTAAATCGATATCTGATCCTCTTGTCCCTTCTATAAATTTCAAATTAGAGATATTCAACATTCCTTTTAAAACTAATGTGAAGTTTCTTTTCATCTCTTTTGTTAACTCTCCAACAACTATAGTTCTTGTAATATCAGTTGTTCCTTCTAAGTATTGACCACCAGAATCAACTAAATAGAGACCTTTGTTTCCAATTTCAAGGCTACTCTCATTGGTTACAGAATAGTGGGGCATAGCAGCATTGGACATATAACCCGAAATTGTATTAAAGCTTGGCTCAATAAAGTTATCCTGTTCCCCTCTTAAGGAATCTATTTTATTTTTTCCACTTATTTCTGTTAGAAGACCATTTTTATCGTGAGTTTTGACCCAATGAAGAAATTTTGTGACAGCAACTCCATCTTTTATATGTGCCCAACGACTATTTTCTAACTCTATTTCATTTTTTAAAGCTTTCATAAGTTCAGTAGGAAGAGGAGCATTTAAGATATTACTCTCTTTTAATAATTTTTGAAGATTAAAATTTGTTCGGCTACTGTCCATCCATACTTTAATATTTTTTTCAGAAATTTTATCTAAGTCTGAATAAATCTCATTATATCCTCTTAATTCAATATTGTTTTTTAAAAGTTTTTCTTTAATTTCAGGAGAAATTTTGTTGCAATCTACATAGAATTGACCCTCTTTTTTATCTAGAATTAAATATCCTAATACTACAGGCATATATTTAATGTCTTGTCCTCTTAAATTTAGGAACCAAGCAATATCATCTAAAGTTGAGATTAAAAGTTTATCAACATTTTTTGCTTCCATTTCTTCTCTAACTCTAGAGAATTTACTTTCTAAAGTTTCACCAGTATAAATATCGTTTAAAATAAATGCTTTTTCTCCAGATAAGGCAGGTCTATTTTGCCAAAACTCATCAACTTTATCAAAAGAAGAATCTATTCCAATATTAAAAGTTTCTAAATAATCTTTAAATTCTTTACCTTGTTTAGCAGAAGTTATTTTTCCGTTAAATCCAAGAATATCTCCAGAGTTTAAATTTTCTTTGATCCATTCTTTCATACTTGGAGTCTCTTTTTCATTATTGATAAAAAAATCGATTCCAGTATCTAAAAGTTGTTCTTGAACTTGAATTTTATACCTTCCATCTGTGAAAATAACAGCTTTATTTTCTGTAATAATTAAATCTCCAAAAGACCCTTTAAATCCTGAGATATATTCTCGAACTTTAAAGAAGTCTCCAATGTACTCGCTTTGATGATAGTCTGAAGTCGTTATAAAATAAGCATCAATATTATTAGTTTTCATTATATCACGAATTGTTTTTAACTTTAAATTCATTATATTACCCCCTATAGTAAATTAATTATTCTACTGTAACAGATTTTGCTAAATTTCTTGGTTTATCAACATCAATACCTTTATTTAATGAAGTATAGTAAGCTAAAAGTTGTAATGGAATCACAGAAAGTAATCCAGATAAAATATCTATAGTTTTAGGTATAAGTAGTGTTACATCTGAATTTGCGATAACTTCTGTATTTTCTTCATTGGTAACAGAAATAATATAACTACCTCTTGATTTTAATTCTCTTATATTAGAAACAGATTTTTCTAATAATTCTGTTTGAGTACATAAAACTACAGTGGGAAGTCCTTCTTCAATGAGAGCTATTGTTCCATGTTTTAATTCTCCAGCGGGTAATGATTCAGTATGTATGTAACTAACTTCTTTCATTTTTAGAGAACCTTCTAGTGCAACTTTATAGTCTAAGCCTCTTCCAATATAAAATCCATTTGTTACATTTTTAAAATATTCTGAAGTCTCTTTGATTAGTTCTAAATCCTCTAAAAGTACCTCTATTTGTTGAGGTATTTTTTTCACTTCTTCTAGTAATAGTTTTTTTTCATCACTAGAAATACACTCTTTTAATTCAGCAAAATAAATAGCTAATAAAAAGAAGTTTAAAACTTGATTTGTGTATGCTTTAGTAGAAGCAACTCCTATTTCAGGACCAGCCATGGTATAAATAACTTTATCTGCATCTCTTGAGATGGTAGAGCCTACAACATTGGTGATAGCTAATGTCATGGCACCTCTTTTTTTACATTCTTTCATAGCTAAAATAGTATCTAAAGTTTCACCAGATTGACTTACAAAAATACAAAGACTTTTTTTATCTACAAAAGGATTGCTGTATCTAAATTCAGATGCTATTTCTGTTGCAACAGGTAATTTAGCTATTTTTTCTATCATATACTCACCTTGAAGTCCTGCATGATAAGCAGTTCCACAAGCAATAATATGTATGTTTTCTATTTTTTCTAACTCATCTTTTTTTATGATTTCTTCAAAATTAATAGAATAGTCATGATAATTAACAACTCTTTCTAATGTTTGTCTTAGTGTTTCAGGTTGTTCATGAATTTCTTTAATCATAAAATGCTCATAACCACCTTTTGTTGCTTGCTCAAGTGTCCATTCAATGGTATTAACTTCTCTTTCTACTAAATTATTATTTATATCATAAAGTTCAATATTTGATTTTGTAATTTTTCCATAATCACCATTTTCAAGAAAATGTACTTTCTTAGTATATTTTAATAGTGCTGGGACATCAGAAGCAATAAAATTTTCATTTTCTCCTATTCCTATGATAAGAGGACTTTCATTTCTACAACATAAAAGTTCATCTTTATTATCACTATGAATAATTCCTAAAGCATATGAACCTCTGATTAATTGTATTAAATTTTTTAGAGCTTCAATAGAATTACCTTTGTATAATGAATGATATAAATGAGCAATAACTTCAGTATCAGTTTCACTCTCAAATTTATATCCTTTTTCTATTAATCCTTTTTTTAATTGTTGATAATTTTCAATAATTCCATTATGAACGACAACAACTTTTCTATCCTCACTGTAATGAGGATGGGAATTTGATTCAGTGGGAGCACCATGTGTTGCCCAACGAGTATGTCCAATTCCTAAATTCCCTGATATGGGATTTTTTTCTAAATAATCATTTAAAATAGATAATTTTCCACTTTTTTTAACGATTTGAATGACATCATCTTTTAAAATTGCAATTCCAGCAGAATCGTATCCTCGATACTCTAATTTTTCCAATCCTTCTAAAATGACTTCTTTTGCATCTCCTTCACCGATATAACCTACTATTCCACACATAAAAAACACCTCCTATTATTAGAGGTCAATAATCTGCCTAAGATACTTTTGTCCTACTTATTACTAAGAAGTTTTGTTTATCTCTTTAGAGTGCAGTCCCTATAGAATATCCGCCGAATGTTTCGATATATTCTATTCCTCGTCAACTTAATTATATTAAGTCCTGGCGCTTTTATTATATTATAAACTTTATTGACCAATTTATAATATTTTAGAACAAAAATTCAATTTTAGCAAGTTTTTATTTTAATATATGTTGAATCTTATTATTATTTTTGACTTTTATTATTAAAATGTTATAATTGAGTTCTAAATCTATTAAAACTGTGATATATTATATTTTAAGGGAGGATTTTTTTGACATCTCATAGTAAAGAAGTAACAATTGACCTTTTAAAAAAAAATCTTAAAATTATACAAAGGACAGATTTTTTTAATTTTTCCTTAGATTCCTTACTTGTTTCTGAATTTTTATCTCTTACTAGAGGCGTAAAAAAAATAGTTGATTTAGGGACTGGAAATGGTGCTATTCCACTTTTTCTTTCGAAAAAAACTAAAGCTAAAATTGTTGGAATAGAACTTCAAGAAGTATCAGCTAACTTAGCCGAAAGAAATATTACTTTAAACCACCTTGAAGAACAAGTTACTATTATCAAGGATGATATGAAAAATTGGAAATCACATTTTGAGCAGTATTCACAAGATGCAGTTATTTGTAATCCGCCTTTTTTTAAAGTTAATGGGAATGAAGAGCTTTTTAATGATTTGGAACAATTAACTATTGCAAGGCATGAAACGACTATAACTTTAAATGATATTGTGGAAATTGCTTCAGGACTCCTAAAAGATAAAGGATATTTCTCACTAGTTCACCGTGCTGACAGAGCAATTGATATAATAATGGCTATGAAAAGATATTCTATTGAACCTAAAAAAATACAATTTTGTCATTCTAGTAAGGAAAAAAATGCAAAAATAATATTAATAGAAGGAATTAAATTTGGGAAGGAAGGATGCAAAATTTTACCAGTATTTATTACCCATAAAGAACTACCTGAGACAGGATATTCTGATGAGTTATTAAATCTCTTTAAATAAAAATGCTTAGATTTAACAATTGTTAAATCTAAGCATTTTTATTATTTATTTAAAACTAATTTTTCTAAATGAGCAACTCTTTCAACTAAAGAAATTTGATCTTGAATAGTATCTAAGAATGAAGAAGTAGCCATAAGATGATCTTCCATATGAATAAGTAAAAGAGAGAGATCAACAGGCATTCCTTTTGCTTCTAGCTGTATAAAATCAAAATGAGAATCATGAACTTTTAAGAAAAGTTCAATAGCTTCACCATAAGCTATTCTTGCCTTATCAAATTCCCCACCATTTGCATACATAATAGCTTCTTTTCCTATATTTTTAGCATTTCCTGCAATAGTAATTCCATTTGTTATTTTTTCTAAAATTTCATCTTTACTCATTCCTTCTATTATTTTCATCATAATTATTTCTCCTCATTTTTATTATTTTTTAAATGTGTTTCTTGAACAATTTCAATAACTTCCATCATCTTTTTTTGAATATGTGCATAACCTATTTCTTTTATATGTGGCAAAATACAATTTGAGCAATCTTTTATACCATGTTCAGTATAATTAAAGTTTCCCCCACAATCTTTTCCTAACATATATAAAGGACAATAGCAGAATTGGCAATTAAAATCCTCAGGAGTTGCTGTTTTATGACAAGGAAAATATTCACAAGTATTGTTATTAAAAAATTTATAATTATTCACAATGAATCACACTCCATTTTTTTATATAAATAAATAATACCATAAAAAAAAAAAAACAACTATAAATATTTTTAATAATTTGCTTCTATTATTTTTATTGATTATAAAAATGATTTTTACAATAATTGGAGTATAAGAAAGTAATAATAAAGTTTTAACTTAATATTATTTTATTTTTTAGGAGGCTATATGAAAAAAATATTTCTTTCATTAATTTTCACATTATTAATTCAAGGATGTAGTTTTATTGATTATAGAACTGTTGCAGTAGATTCTTATTCTAAGGCAGAAAAAATAGGGGGAAGTTATTACATAGAACTTCCATCGAATTATATTCAATTACAAAATCAAGTTTTTGCTAATTTAATTAAAGAAACACTTGCTAGTAAAGGATATATTTTTATTGCTTCAAAAGAAAGAGCCAAAACAATTATTAATTTTTTATATGAGGTAAAAGGACCTTATGGTGCTGAGAATCCTTATCCTATTCCTGTTAATACTTGGTGGGGAAGTGGTTATTATGGTGGATTAGATGATAATTTTGAAATGAATTGTATAGAAGGGATAGAATTTCAACAATATTATGTAAACAAATTAACCATAATAGCTAGTACATCAGAAAAACAGCAGATTTGGGAGGTTCAAGGATCACTTAAAACAGAAAACTCAGATATTGGGTCAGCATTTCCTTATCTTCTTCTAGGAGTAAAACCATATGTTGGAGTTAATTCAAATAAAATTATATATACAGAAGTTACTGAAAAATCTACAAAAAAACTTCTTGAACTTTAAATAGAATTAAAAATAAACGGTTTAAGATTTGTAAAAAACAAATTTTAAACCGTTTAAATTATTATTTTAAAATTTTTATAGTTATAGTGGGGTATAAGACTCACGAGCTATAATATCATCGTAAGATTGTCGTCTGATAATTTCAGAAGATTTTCCATTATTGATTAAAACTACAGCAGGAATAGGATTTTTATTATAATTACTCGACATGGAATAACCATATGCACCAGTAGAAAAGATAGCAAGGATATCACCAGTCTGAGCTTTAGCAAATGAAGCATTGGTAATTATAATATCCCCAGATTCACAACATTTTCCACAGATAGAAACAATTTCATCAGTTTTTTCATTCATTCTATTAGCGATAACCCCTCTATACTTTGCATCATATAATGCAGGACGAATATTGTCAGTCATACCTCCATCAATAGAAATATATTTTCGAACTCCTTTAATATCTTTAATACTTCCTACTGTATAAAGACTTATTCCTGCTTCAGCAATAATGCTTCTACCTGGCTCAATGACAATACTTGGACGCACTACATCAAGTTGGGTATAAAATTCTTCGATTCTCTCCATCATAGGTTGTAAAAAATAGTCATAAGATTTTCTAACTTCATTTGTATAAGAAACTCCAAAACCACCACCTATATTGAGTTCAGTCATGTCATAATGGTATTTTTCTTTTGTATTTTTAACAAGAGTTAACATTACTTCTAAAGCAAGTAAGTGAGAACGATTATCAAAAAGTTGAGAACCTACATGGAAATGTAAACCTAAAAAATTGACATATGGGCTATCGATTGCAGCTTTAATTGCTGGATAAATAACTTCATCATCAAGAGGAATACCGAATTTAGAATCTTTTTTTCCTGTAGTTATATAGTTATGAGTATGATTTTCCACACCAGGTGTAATTCTGTAAAGGACATTCATGACTCTATTTTTTTCTTTGCAAATGGATTCAATTAAAGAGAGTTCATTTAAACCATCAATGATAATACGTCCTATATTATAATCAATAGCAAGTTCCAATTCATCACGTAATTTATTATTACCATTAAATTCAATTTTTTCATGAGGGAACCCTGCTTTGATTGCTGTATATAATTCTCCCCCAGAGACAACATCAATACAAAATCCTTCTCGTTCCATAATTTTACACATAGCAATGGAAGAGAATGCTTTTGAAGCGTATGCAGCTCTAACATTTTCATATTTATCTAAGAAAGAATTACGTATTTCATTGCATTCTTTTAAGATTGCATTTTCAGAATAAACAAAAAGTGGAGTTCCATATTGCTTTACAAGTTCAATGGTACTACAACCATCAAAATATAATTCATTTTCTTTCATTTTTAGATACCTCCAACTTTATTATAAAGTTTAAAATAAAAATTAAAACAGCTAAAAATTATTTTTAACTGTTTTAACAGAGTTTTTTAATAATTATTTATTATTTATTATTTATTTCATTATTGACAATTTTTAAGAATAATAGCTGTACCCATTCCCCCGCCAATACAAAGGCTTGCAATACCATAAGTAGATTCTTTCTTTTTCATTTCATGAAGAAGAGTTACAAGTATTCTTGCACCACTTCCCCCAACAGCATGTCCAAGGGAAATTGCTCCACCATTAAGATTTGTTTTAGCCATAATATTTTCAATTTCTAAATTATGAAGTTGTGATAATTCTTTAATTACTCCAATTGATTGTGCAGCAAATGCTTCATTAAGTTCAATTAAATCCATATCTTTTAATAAAAGATTAGCTTTTGTTAATGCCTTAGTCATTGCGACAACTGGTCCAAGTCCCATAAAATTTGGATCGACTCCACCTTGACCACAAGAAACGATTTCTGCTAATGGTATTAAATTGTTTTCTTTTAAAGCTTTTTCAGAAACAAGAAGTAGCATTGCAGCCCCGTCATTAAGACCAGAAGAGTTACCAGGAGTAACTGTTCCATCTTTTTTAAATGCTGTTTTAAGAGTAGAGAGTTTTTCTAAATTAGTTTTCCTATTTGGATGTTCATCAGTATCAAATATAATAGTTTCTTTTCCAACATTTATTTCAATTGGAACAATTTCATCTTTGAATTTTCCAGAGTCAATAGCATAAATAGCTTTCTTTTGTGAAGAAATAGCAAATTCATCTTGTATTTCTCTAGAAATATTATATTTTTCAGCTATATTTTCAGCTGTATTACCCATATGAATTCCTGTATAAGCATCTGTTAATGCATCTACTAAAATATGATCTTTTAAAGTTAAATCTCCCATCTTAAATCCTTTTCTAGTTTGCCCAGATTGTAAAAAAGGAGCTTGTGACATATTTTCAGTTCCACCAGCTAAAATAATGTTATTTTCACCTGACTTTATACTTGAAAAACCATTCATGACTGCTTTCATTCCACTTCCACATACCATATTTATAGAATAACCAGAAACTTCAACAGGTAATCCTGAATGAATAGCAACTTGTCGACCTACACACTGTTTTTGTCCAGCAGAAAGAACATTTCCAACAATAACTTCATCTATTTTTTTTATATTTATATCAGTATCTTTTATTAATTGTTTAGCAACAGTTGCAGCTAAAACTCCAGGTGTAATATCAGAGAGAGCTCCTAAAAATTTACCTACAGCTGTTCTTTTAGCTGCAATTATATAGACCTTTTCCATATTATTCCTCCATTTTAATCTATTCAACAATTAAGAACTAGCAAGATTTTTCTTTTTTTAACGCTGAAAGAAGTGCAGGAATAATTTTATTTACATCTCCAACAATTCCTAAGTCAGCAGTTGAGAAAATAGGGGCATATTTATCTTTGTTTATGGCAATAATATATTCAGATTCTTCCATACCAGCAATATGTTGGATGGCTCCAGAAATACCACAAGCAAAATATATACTAGGTCTAACAGTTTTACCTGTTTGACCAACTTGTCTTTCGTGTCCTAGCCAACCAGCATCAATGGCTGCTCTAGATGCCGCTGTTACTGCACCAAGTTCAGTAGCTACAGCTTCTAATTTTTCAAAGTTAGCAGAAGAACCTAATCCTCTTCCTCCAGCAACAAGAATTGAAGCTTCAGAGATATCTATTTTTTGAGCCCCTTCTTTAACTATTTCAAGAATTTTTACTCTACATTTAGAGGTATCAAAAGCTACTTTAACTTTTATTATTTCACCTTTTTTTTCTAAATCTATTTCAACTCTTTTCATGACACCTGGTCTTACTGTAGACATTTGTGGTCTATGATCGGGACAAATGATTGTTGCCATTAAATTTCCACCAAATGCAGGTCGAGTCATAAGTAAATCTCTATTTTCATCAATTTCAAGAGAAGTACAATCAGCAGTTAGTCCAGTATTAACTCTTCCAGAAATTCTAGGACCTAAATCTCTACCAATTGTAGTAGCTCCTATTAGAACAATTTCTGGTTTTTCATCATTAATAATTTTACTGAATGCTTGTGTATAAGCTTCGGTATCATAATTTTTTAATTCAGGTGCATCAACAAAAAGAACTTTATCTGCTCCATTTTCAATTAGTTGAGTTGTTAACGATTCAATATTATCTCCTAAAAGTACAGCAGTTACTTTTTCATTTAAAGTGTTAGCTAATTCTCTACCTTTTCCGATAAGTTCGAAAACAACGTTTTCAATAACTCCTTCTCTTTGCTCTGCAAATATCATTATTCCTTTATATTCATTAAAATTCATATTCATCTCCTCGATTATAAGATTATTAAATAATAAACTTCTCTTTAAGCTTATCAACTATCAATCTAGCAGCATCTTTTTCATCAACTTCATGGATTTTACCAGCTTGTTTAGCTCCTTTTGTAAATGATTTTTTAACTTTAGTAGGTGAACCTTTAAGTCCTAATTTTTCTTCAGCAACAGTTATTTTAGTAGTATCCCAAATTTCAACTTCTTTCTCAAAAGAATCAACAATGTCAGATACATTCATATAACGAGCTTTATTAGCTTCAGATAAAACAGTTATTAATAATGGTGTTTCAGCTTGCATTAAATAGTACCCATCTTCAACAGCTCTCTTAACTGTAAAGGTTTTTTTACCATCAAAATTAATTTCTTTTGCATAAGTAATTTGAGGTAAATCTAGAAATTCAGCTATTTGAGGTCCAACTTGTGCAGTGTCTCCATCAATTGCTTGTCTTCCTGCAATGACTAAATCATAATCAAGTTCTCTAATGGCAGCAGAAAGTGCATGTGAAGTAGCTATTGTATCTGCTCCAGCAAACTTTCTATCTGTTAATAGGATAGCTCTATCAGCTCCCATGGCAATAGCTTCTCTAAGAGCTAGATCAGCTTGTGGTGGTCCCATAGTTATTACTGTTACATGGGCTCCAAACTCATCTTTTAATTTTAAAGCTTCTTCAAGTCCTGCTTTATCATCTGGATTAATAATACTAGGTACTCCATCTCTAATTAAAGTTCCTTTTTCTGGATCAAGTCTTATTTCTGTTGTGTCAGGAACTTGTTTAATACATACAACTATTTTCATTTTCTCCTCCTGAATAAACTATTATTTTCTTCTTACTATATGATTTTGATTTTTGTTTGCTAATTATAAATAAATTAATAATTAGAGTTATTTTTTCATAATACTTGCTGCAATAACCATTCTTTGAACTTCAGAAGTTCCTTCATAAATTTCAGTTATTTTTGCATCTCTCATCATTCTTTCAACTGGATACTCTCTAGTATATCCATATCCACCATGTAATTGAACAGCTTTAGTAGTAACTTCCATCGCAGCCTCAGAAGCAAATAATTTAGCAGTTGCAGCTTCTAAAGAGTAAGGTTGCTTCATCATTTTTTTCCATGCTGCTTTATAAACAAGACATTTAGAGGCTTCTACTTTAGAATACATATCAGCTATTTGAAATTGAGTATTTTGAAATTTACCAATTGCCTTTCCAAATTGTTTTCTTTCATTAACATATTTAATAGTTTCATCAAGGGCTCCACCAGCAATTCCCAATGCTTGAGCAGCAATTCCTATTCGTCCACCATCAAGGGTCATCATAGCAATTTTAAATCCTTTTCCAACTGCCCCTAAAAGATTTTCTTTAGGTATTCTACATTCTTCAAAAATTAATTCACAAGTTGAAGAGCCTTTTATACCAAGTTTTTTTTCTTTTTTTCCTATAGAGAATCCTGGACGATCAGCTTCTACGATATAAGCAGAGATACCTTTAAGTCCTAAAGACTTATCTGTCATAGCAAAAACTATATAAATGTGTGCATAGCCAGCATTAGTTATAAAAATTTTAGAACCATTAAGAATCCATTCTTGTGTAGCTTCATCAAAAATAGCTGTTGTTTGTTGTCCAGCAGCATCTGTACCAGCATTGGCTTCAGTAAGACCAAAAGCTCCTAACCATTCACCAGTAGCCATTTTAGGTAGATATTTTTGTTTTTGCTCTTCCGTTCCAAACTCAAGGATAGGAGAAACTCCTAAAGAGGCATGGGCTGAAAGTATAACACCTGTCGTTGCACAAACTTTAGATAACTCTTCAACTGCCATGGTGTACATGATACCATCAGCATCTGTTCCACCATATTGTTTAGGTATATTTAAACCAAAAAATCCAATTTTTGACATTTTTTCAACTGTTTCACTTGGAAATCTTTCCTCTTCATCAACTTCAGAAGCAAGAGGTTTAACTTCATTTTCTGAAAATTCTGTAATCATTTGTTTAAATAATAGATGTGTTTTCGATAATGTAAAATTCATTTTTCATTCTGTATAATAAGTATAAATCTTAACTTATTATACCCTCCTTTTTATATAAGATTAATTAAATAAGTTTATATTAAGATTAGTAAATGAAATTAGTAATCAAAATTTTTGTAGAAGAATCGCCTTTCCTGAAAGAACTTCTTTTCCTTCTTGGTTAGTACAAATTGTACTTACTGTTACTTTTCTTTTTTCTTCATTAAGTTCAATAATTTTAACCGTAGCAGTGATCGTATCGTTTAAGTAAACAGGGGCTAAAAATTTAATATCTTGAGACAAATAGATAGCTCCTTCACCAGGAAGTTTTGTTCCTAAAACAGCAGAAATTAACCCCGTTGTCAAAATTCCATGAGCTATTCTTTTTTTAAAAATAGTTTTAGAAGCGTATTCTTCATTTAAATGGATTGGATTGGTATCCAATGAAATTTCAGCAAAAGAATCAACATCTTTTCCAGTAATAGTCTTAGAAATAGAGTCACACATTCCTAATTTTAAATTTTCAAATTTCATAATTATCCTCCTTAAAATAAGTTAGATATCAAACTTTTGAAAAACAATTCAGTTTTTGTTTGATAAAATATAATATAATATAACTTCTTTTTTTTTAAAAGTCAACTTTAAATTTGAAAAAAAACCTTGGAAGAGTATAAAATTAAGTAGATAAATAAATTTCATCTTTGATTAATAAAATATTTATTTAAAATGATTTAATATTCATTTTAAATAAATATTGCTCTTGACATTTTCTTAAAATAAGGTATACTCAACCTATAGGAACATATAAAAATGTACTACAAATTAGAAATTAAGATTTTAAGGAGGAACATTGATGAACAGAGTTGAAGGAAAGGTAGCACTAGTAACTGGAAGTGCTCGTGGAATAGGAAGGGCTATTGTTGAGAAATTAGCTAGTGAAGGAGCAACAATGGTTTATTCGTGCGATATGGAGATGGCTACATATGAACAGGAAAATGTAAAACATCTTATTATGAATATTACAGATAGAGAAGGTATAAAAAATATAGTAGCAGAAATAAAAGAAAAATATGGAAGAATAGATGTTTTAGTAAATAATGCTGGAATAACTAAAGATTCATTAATGGGAAGAATGACTGAAGAGCAATGGGATGCAGTAATTAATGTAAATTTAAAAGGTGTATTTAATGTGACGCAAGCTGTGGCACCTTTAATGACATCCAATAGATCAGGTTCAATAATTACAATGTCTTCAGTTGTGGGTCTATATGGAAATATAGGTCAAACAAATTATGCAGCAACTAAAGCTGGAGTAATTGCAATGACACAAACTTGGTCAAAAGAGCTTGCTAGAAAAGGAGCTAAAATTAGAGCAAATTGTATTGCTCCTGGTTTCATAACAACGCCAATGACAAAGGATTTGCCAGAAAAAATTATTGAAGGAATGAGAGAAAAAACTCCACTAGGAAGAATGGGAGAACCAGAAGATATTGCAAATGCAGTTCTTTTTTTAGCGAGTGAAGAATCATCATTCATAACTGGTCATACATTAGCAGTTACTGGTGGATTAGTAATTTAAAAAACAAAAATAGAATATATTTAAAAGTATATTTAAAGTTATATAATTAAAAAAGTTAAAAATTAAGAGGTCTATAGAAAATAAATAAGTACTAATTTCAATATTTTATTAAAAGTAAAATTAATAGAAAATTATTTTGCTTATAAAAGGGGGGATTATGGAATTTTTATTGGCACTTATAAAATTATCACCAGTGGCAGTTTTGGCAGGACTCATGATCGGTGGTTTTGATGCATTGATAGCAGCTCCTATTGCAACAGTGTATGCTGCATTTATATCAACTGTTTTTTGTAAGAAAAAAATAAATGATATAATGGATTCTTGTGTAAATAGTGCAAGAGAGATGCAAATTGCATTTTTTATTTTAATGGTAGCTTATGCCATGGCAGAAGTATTTATGTCAACAGGGGTAGGAGCTTCTATCATTAATATGTCATTAAATGTAGGGTTGACGGCAAGAAGTGTTGCAGTAGTGGGGATAATAGTGACATCTATTCTTTCCATAGCAACAGGGACAAGTTGGGGAACCTTTGCAGCTTGTGCTCCAATATTTTTGTGGTTGAACCATATTGTTGGTGGAAATATTACATTAACATTGGCTGCAATTGCTGGTGGAGCATGTTTTGGTGATAATATTGGACTTATTTCAGATACAACAATAGTAAGTTCTGCAATGCAGCAAGTTGAAGTATCGAAAAGGATTAGACACCAAGGCTTTTGGTCTTTGGGAGTATTAGTAACTGCAGCACTTACTTTCTATATAGTAAGTGTAGCTATGGGATTACCAACTACTATTGGAAATGCAGGAGAGGCTATTAGCCAAATTCCAGCAGAGGCCTGGGCTTCTCTTAAAGAGCAGCGTCCTAGTTCAGTTACTTTATTAAATCAAGTTAAAAATGGAGTGCCTTACTATATGGCAATACCTTTAGTAATAGTTTTGGTAGCAGCTTTTAGAGGAGTTACTACACTACTGTGTTTATTCTTAGGAATAGCATCAGCTTATGGGCTAGGACTTGTTGCAGGAACAGTAACTGATTCTCATGCATTTCTGAATTTAATTAAAAGTGGATTTGCAGATGCAGGTTCTTGGGTTGTTGTTATGATGATGTGGGTTGCAGCATTTAGTGGGATTATGAGAACAATGGATTCGTTCAGACCCATTTCAAAGTTAGTTGTAAAAATTTCTAAAAGTGTAAAACAACTTATGTTTTACAATGGTGTATTGTCTATTGCTGGAAATGCAGCTCTTGCAGATGAAATGGCCCAAATTGTTACTATTGGTCCTATTATTAGAGAACTTGTGGATAAAAATGTTGAAGGTTCCCCAGAAAATATAGCAATATTAAAGTTAAGGAATGCAACATTTAGTGATGCTTTAGGTGTGTTTGGTTCTCAGTTAATACCATGGCATGTATATATTGGTTTTTATCTAGGTATAGCAAATGCAGTGTACCCATTGCAGAAATTTGTAGCTACCGATATTATTAAATATAATTTTATGGCTTTTATTGCAGTGGGAAGTATTTTACTTCTTACAATAACAGGATTGGACAGATTTATTCCTAATTTTAAAATACCTGCTGAACCAGATGTAGTCTTAAAAACAAAAAATAAGGAGGAAGGGGTATAGAATAGGGATACCTCAACTATGAAAAATGACTAAATCATTAATTAGATTAAGAATGAGTACAGCTGATGCACATTATGGTGGAAATCTTGTAGATGGAGCAAAGATATTACAATTATTTGGAGATGTTGCAACGGAATTATTAATCAAACAAGATGGAGATGAAGGATTGTTCAAGGCTTATAGTTCTGTTGAATTTATTGCACCAGTATATGCTGGTGACTATATAGAAGTTGTAGGAGAAATTACAAAAATAGGAAAATCTTCAAGAGAAATGAGCTTTGAAGCTAGGAAAGTAATTATACCAAGGATAGATATTTCAGATTCAGCTTGTGATTTTTTAGAAGAACCTATTATAGTTTGTAAAGCTATTGGAACATGTGTTGTACCAATAGGTAATCAAAGAAAGGGGTAAAAATGGAAAAATTAATTATTACAGCTGCTATTTGTGGAGCAGAAGTAACTAAAGAAAATAATCCAGCAGTACCTTATACTGTTGAAGAAATTGCAAGGGAAGCATATTTATCATATAAAGCAGGAGCTTCTATTATTCATCTTCATGTACGGGAGGATGATGGAAAACCTACTCAAAGTAGAGAAAGATATCAAAAATGTATAGAAGCAATAAAAATAAAATGTCCTGATGTAATAATTCAACCATCAACAGGAGGTTCTGTAGGAATGAGTTCTAAGGAAAGACTGGAGCCAGTAGAACTTGCTCCTGAAATGGCTACATTAGATTGTGGAACTCTTAATTTTGGTGGAGATGAAATATTTATAAATACTGAAAATATGATTAAAGAGTTTGGAACAAAAATGATAGAGAAAAATGTAAAACCTGAAGTTGAAGTTTTTGATAAGTCAATGATTGATATGGCACTTAGACTTGAAAAAAAAGGTTTTATAAAATCACCTATTCACTATAGTTTTGTGATGGGGGTTAATGGTGGGATATCAGGAGAACTTCGAGATTTTTTATTTTTGAAAGAGAGCTTACCTGGAGAATCAACATATTCAGTTGCTGGAATAGGAAGATATGAATTTCCATTGGCTACAGCAGCAATAATTTCTGGAGGACATGTTAGGGTTGGATTTGAAGATAATACTTATATTGAAAAAGGTGTCCTTGCAAAATCCAATGGAGAACTTGTAGAAAAAGTTGTACGGATAGCTAAAGAATTGGGAAGAGAGATAGCTACACCAACAGAAGCTAGAAAAATTTTGGGGTTAATTAAATAATTAATTTAAATACTAATATAAAACAATAGGAGGATTTGAAATGTTGAAAGGTTGTAAATTTGGAACACATAGAGTTATTGAACCTAAAGGATTATTACCACAAGGAGCAGTTAAAATATCAAATGATATGAATATTTTTAATAACGAGGTACTACTAGATGTAATGACTTTAAATATTGATTCGGCTAGTTTTACACAAGTTAAAAATGCTTGTGGTGGTGATGAGAAAAAAATTGGAGAAATGATATGTTCAATAGTTAAGGAAAGAGGAAAAATGCAAAATCCAGTAACAGGTTCTGGTGGAATGTTAATAGGTGTAGTAAAAGAAATTGGACCTGATTTTCCAGATAAAAATCTTAAAGTAGGGGATAAATTAGCAACTCTAGTTTCTTTGTCATTAACACCTTTAGTTATTAAAGAAATAAAAAAAGTAAATAC
Organism: uncultured Fusobacteriaceae bacterium; assembly: GCA_947038515.1. Classification (GTDB taxonomy): domain Bacteria; phylum Fusobacteriota; class Fusobacteriia; order Fusobacteriales; family Fusobacteriaceae; genus JAGNZR01. The sequence continues at coordinate 17,229 of CAMQWJ010000006.1, read as the reverse complement.
AACAAACGATCAAGTGGATATAGAAGGAGAAGCAATATTGTTTGAAAGTGGTATATATGCTATATTACCAAAGGATATTCCTGAAAAATTAGCACTTGCAGCTCTTGATGTAGCTGGAGCCCCAGCTCAAGTTGAAAAACTTGTAAAAGAAGGGGACACTGTATGTATAATTGGTGGTGGAGGAAAATCAGGTATTCTTTGCTGTTATCAAGCTATGAAAAATGTAGGACCAACAGGAAAAGTAATAGTATTTGAATATTCTGAAAGTAATGGAAAAAGAATAAAAGATTTAGGATTAGCTCATGAAGTAGTAATAGGAGATGCAACTAAGATAGTAGAGGTATACAATACTATAGAGAAACTTACAGATGGAAAACTATGTGATGTTGTTATAAATAATGTAAATGTACCTGAAACTGAAATGTCTTCTATTCTTATTACTAAAGATGATGGAGTAGTTTATTTCTTTTCAATGGCAACTTCATTCACTAAAGCAGCATTAGGAGCAGAAGGTGTAGGAAAAGATGTGACAATGATAGTAGGAAACGGATATACAAAAGGACATGCAGACTTAACTTTAAAAATATTCAAAGAATCTAAAAAAATAAGAGAATTATTTGAAACACTTTATGTTTAAATTTTAAAATTCACATAAAATTATAAAAATGGAGGATTTGAAAAATGCGAGACTTTAAGAAGATTTGGAATGTTACTGATGAAGAATGGAATGATTGGAAATGGCAAGTAAAAAATAGAGTTGAAACAATAGAGCAACTAGAAAAGTTAGTTGATTTAACAGAAGAAGAAAAAGAGGGAATAACGAAATCATTAAAGACTATAAGAATGGGGATTACACCTTATTATTTGAGTTTAGTAGACCCTAATAACTCTCATTGTCCAGTAAGAAAACAAGCTATTCCTTCAATACAAGAGTTACACAATTCAAGTTCTGATTTAGAAGATCCACTGCATGAAGATGGAGACTCTCCAGTTCCAGGGTTAACTCATAGATACCCTGATAGAGTCCTTTTATTATTAACAGATATGTGTTCTATGTATTGTAGACATTGTACAAGAAGAAGGTTTGCAGGTCAAACTGATAACGCTATGATGCCAATGGATAGAATTGATAAAGCTATTGAATATATAAAGAATACACCTCAAGTAAGGGATGTTGTTTTATCAGGTGGAGATCCTTTAGTGTTGTCTGATGATGTTTTAGAAAAAATAATTAAAAAAATACGTGCTATAGATCATGTTGATGTAATAAGAATAGGTTCAAGAACTCCTGTTGTTATGCCTCAAAGAATAACTGAATCTCTTTGTGAGATGTTAAAAAAATATCATCCAATATGGTTGAATACACACTTTAATCATTCAGATGAAGTTACTCCAGAAGCAATAAAGGCTTGTGAAATGTTGGCAAATGCAGGAGTACCATTAGGAAACCAATCAGTTCTATTAAAAGGTGTTAATGACTGTGTTCATGTAATGAAAAATTTAGTGCATAAATTAGTTAGAATGAGAGTAAGACCGTACTACATTTATCAATGTGATCTTTCTATGGGATTAGAGCATTTTAGAACACCAGTTTCTAAAGGAATTGAGATAATAGAAGGATTAAGAGGACATACTTCAGGATATGCTGTACCTACATTCGTAGTGGACGCTCCAGGAGGTGGAGGAAAAATACCAGTAATGCCTTCATACCTTATTTCACAATCTCCAGATAAAGTAGTATTAAGAAATTTTGAAGGTGTTATAACAACTTACAGTCAACCAACAAATTACACAAATGAATGCCAATGTGATGTTTGTACTGGGAAAACAAAGAGTAGCGATACAGGGGTATTAAGCCTTTTATTAGGGAAAAAATTATCTCTTGAACCTACAGAATTAGAGAGAAGGGAACGTTCTAGTTCCAAGCATTAATATGAAAATTATTGAAGAAATAAAAAAATATAAAAGTATATCAACTATTGGATTGGGGAAAAATGTAGGAAAAACAGAAACGTTAAACTATATTTTAAACAAATTAACAGAGGATAATCTAATAGTAGGAATAACTTCCATAGGCATTGATGGAGAAGTGGTTGATCAAGTGACAGCCACTTCAAAACCAGAAATAATAATTCCTAAAGGTGGACTTTTTGTAACAAGTGAAAAGCATTATAGGAGCAAAAAATTTCAATCAGAGGTATTAGATATAAGTGTTAGGACAACATCTTTAGGTAGGGTTGTCACATCACGTAGCTTATCTTCAGGAAAAATTATGTTATCAGGTCCAAGTAACAGCACTTGGATAAAGAGTATTATTGATAATACTTTAAAAAAAGGTGCAGATATAGTAATTGTTGATGGGGCCCTTTCACGTTTAAGTGTAGGGTCTCCTATTATTACAGAGGGAATTATTTTATCAACAGGTGCTGCAATATCTAACACTTTAAGTGGAGTTCTGAAAAAAACAAAACATTTAATAAACTTACTTGAACTTCCTACTGTAGGAAAAAAGAAAAAAGAAAAATTAGAGAACTTAGAAGATGGAGTGTATATCCTAACCCAAAAAAATCTAATAGAAAAAGAAATGAATCCTGGAAGGATTAAAAGAGAGAAATTATCAAAAGAGTGTAATGAAAAGTTTGATTATGAAATAATAAAATTACCAATAAAATCAATACTTCATTTTTCTGATTTGAAAGAAAATATTTTTCAAGAGAATAATAGTATTTTTATTACAGGAGTACTTACAGAACGATTTTTAGAATATGTTTCGAGACAAGAAAATGTTGAAAATATAGAAATTATTGTGAAGGATTTTACTAAAATTTTCACAACTCCTGAAATATTGATGAAATTTTTAAGAAAAAATGGAAAATTAAAAGTTTTATTTAAAACAAATTTAATTGCTATCACAATTAATCCAACCTCACCTACTGGACATACCCTTGATTCAAAAATACTTATTGAAAATTTAAAAGAATTGGTTCAAGTTCCAGTACTGAATTTAAGGGAGGAGGAATAATGGTAGAAAAATTTGAAAAAATAGGCTTAGATTATATTTTTAAGAACTTAAATTTAGTTACTTTTTTAGGGAAAAACAGAATTAAAAATTTGAAATTTAACTCATCTGCTGAGGAGTTAAAAATAGAATATGATAATATAGAATTGACTACTATATTTGTTGAAAATAATAAAAAAAGTTTAGAGGAAATAAAAAGAAGGTTATTGAGTATAAAAGATATTTCAAATGTTATATATCGTTTGAAAGAAGGCTATATTCTTGATGACTTAGATTTTTTTGATATAAAAATATTCGCTTTAGAAACTCAAAGAATCTATGACGAAATAAATGAATCTCTTTTTTTTACATCACCTAAAAATTTAGAAAAAGTCGTTTCAATCTTAGATCCTGAGAATATGAAAATACCTAGTTTTTACATATATAGTCTCTATTCAATCGAACTTGGACAAATAAGAGATGAGATAAAAAAGAAAAAAGAAAAAGTAATAGATGATAATCAGGGTGAGATTGAAAAATTATATGAACAAGAAATGAAAATAGAAGATAAGATTCGAAAAGAATTAAGTGATAAATTAATCAAACATAGTGAAAGTCTCTTATCTTCTTTAGATAAAATTGGATATCTTGATCTACTTTTAGCTAAAGTGGAACTTAATGAAAAATTATCACTTGTTAGACCAATTTTAGGAGAAAAAAATAGATATAAAAAAATATTTAATCCTAAAGTAATGGCTTCTATGACAGAAAAAGGAAAAAAATATCAAAAAATTGATGTAGAGATAGAGGGAAAAATTACTGTAATTACTGGTGCAAATATGTCTGGGAAAACATTAATTTTAAAAACGATAGCACTTTGCCAATACCTATGTCAGTTTGGATTTTTTGTACCAAGTGATTGGGCAGAAATCAAATTGGTGGATAGGGTATTTTTAATGGTTGGAGACTCTCAATCTATTGATTCAGGACTCTCTTCTTTTGCATCTGAAATGTTAACTTTGAATGAGATAATATTGAACGTTAAAAGTGGTGAAAAACCTCTGATTTTAATTGATGAGTTGGGAAGAACTACAAACCCTAAAGAGGGAAGAGCAATAGTTAGAAGTGTAATCGATTTTTTTAAAGATAAAGAATTAAAAGCAATAATAACTACTCATTACGATGGGATAGGAAGAGATATTGCAAGAATGAGAGTTAAAGGATTGAATAAAAATGATATACCTGAAAATATTTCAGAAAAAAATATAGAATTTTATATTGATTATTCTTTAATAGAAGATGAAAATGGAAAAGTTCCAGAAGAAGGATTGACAGTTGCTAAACTCCTTAAAATTGATGAGGATATAATAAATAAAGCATATATTTATCTATATAAAACGGAGGAACAGAATGACTAATAGTAAATTAAACTTGGACAAGAAGCAAGTGGCAGATGCAAGAGGCTTAGCTAAAAACATAGCTGGGGATGTACAAAAGTTTGTAGATAACTATACAACAACAACAGTGGAAAGAACAATATGTAGATTACTTGATATCGATGGTATAGACCAAGATGGAGTTCCTTTACCAAATGTTGTTGTTGATCATTTAGTAGAAAAAGGAATTTTAAACCAAGGTGTTATGTATTATTTAGGAAATGCTATTATTGAAACCAAATTAAGTTTACAAGAAATAGCTGAGCAAGTAGCGAATAAAAAAATAGATCTATCTTTACTTCCTGCCCATTCAAAAGAGGATGTACAAAAAGTGATAGAACCTCTTGTTAATATTTCAGTTGAAAAAATTGCAAATAATAGAAAAACAAGAGAAGAGTATATTGAAAGATTAGGAGAAGGACCTAAACCTTATCTTTATGTTATTGTTGCAACAGGAAATATTTATGAAGATGTAATTCAAGCTCAAGCAGCAGCGAGACAAGGCGCTGATATTATAGCTGTAATAAGGACAACAGGGCAAAGTTTATTGGATTATGTCCCTTTTGGAGCTACAACAGAAGGGTTTGGAGGAACTTTTGCAACACAAGAGAATTTTAGAATTATGAGACAAGCACTTGATGAGGTTGGAGAAGAAGTTGGGAAATATATAAGACTTTGTAACTATTGTTCAGGGCTATGTATGCCAGAAATAGCAGCTATGGGAGCAATAGAAAGATTAGATGTAATGCTAAATGATGCTCTTTATGGAATATTATTTAGAGATATTAATATGCAAAGAACATTAATAGATCAATTTTTTTCAAGGGTAATTAATGGTTTTGCAGGAGTAATTATTAACACAGGTGAAGATAATTATTTAACTACTGCAGATGCAGTAGAGAATGCTCATACTGTACTAGCTTCAGATTTAATAAATGAACAGCTTGCAGTAATAGCAGGAATACCAGAAGAACAGATGGGATTGGGTCATGCTTTTGAAATTGAACCAGATTTAGAAAATGGTTTTTTATTAGAATTATCACAAGCACAGATGACAAAAGAAATATTTCCAAATGCACCATTAAAATATATGCCTCCTACAAAATTTATGACTGGTAATATTTTTAAGGGACATATTCAAGATGCACTTTTTAATCAAATAGCGATTATGACAGGTCAAGGATTACAATTACTTGGAATGATGACAGAGGCAATTCATACTCCGTTCATGTCAGATAGATACCTTGCTATTGAAAATGCTAGATATATATTTAATAATATGAAAGATTTAGGCAGTGAAATAGAATTCAAAACTGATGGAATAATTCAAAAAAGAGCACAAGAAGTATTAGGTAATTCACATGAACTACTTAAGAAAATGTCTGATGATGGATTGTTTAACTCTTTAGAAAAAGGGACTTTTGCAGATATAAAAAGAAGTAAAACAGGTGGAAAAGGTTTAGCTGGTGTTAGAGAAAAAGGAACAAATTACATGAATTTATTCATACTTAAAATGTTAGGAGGTAAAAACTAATGAGTACAGGATTATATTCAATGGATGAAAAGACATTTGATACAACTTTAGACCTAAAATCAGTAAAACCATATGGTGATACGATGAATGATGGAAAAACACAACTTTCTTTTACTTTACCAGTTCCAGGTGGAGATGAAGGAGTGGAAGCGGCTAAGCAACTTATGAGAAAAATGGGATTTGAAAATCCTCAAGTCTCTTACTATAAAGAATTAACTGTTGGATTCACTTTCTTTAACTGTTATGGGAATTGCTCACAAAGTGTTGATTATACTACTATTGTAGTTCCTAAAGTTGAATCTACAACGTGGTCAATGGAGGCAACTGATAGTTTTATTAAAAAAAATATTGAAAGAAAAATAGTCATATTAGGGGCTAGTACAGGAACTGATGCACATACAGTTGGGATAGATGCAGTTATGAATATGAAAGGATATGCTGGTCATTATGGACTAGAAAGATATGAAATGTTTGAAGCATTGAATATGGGAAGTCAAGTACCTAATGATGAATTTATTAGCAAAGCCATAGAGATAGGTGCAGATGTATTATTAGTTTCTCAAACTGTGACTCAAAAAGATGTTCATATTCAAAATTTAATAGAACTTGTGGAATTATTAGAAGCTGAGGGATTAAGAGATAAAATTATTTTGATTTGTGGTGGTGCTAGAATAACACATGAACTAGGAAAAGAGTTAGGGTATGATGCAGGTTTTGGAACAGGAACTTATGGAGATGATGTAGGTTCGTATATTGCTCAAGAGATGGATAGAAGATTAAAAGAAAAAAAATAAACTTAACAAAAGGAGAAACTTATGAGTAAAATTATATCTGTTGAAAAAGCAGCGGACATAATAAAAAATGATATGTCATTAATGATAGGTGGATTTTTAAAATGTGGTTGTCCTACTCTAGTAACAGATGAGCTATTAAAAAGAGATACAAAAAATTTGATATTAATTGCAAATGACACAAGTTTTCCAGATAGTGATAGAGGAAAATTAATTGCAGCTAAAAAAATAAAAAAATCGATTGTATCTCATATTGGAACAAATCCAGAAACTGGAAAGCAAATGCATAGTGGAGAAATGGAGGTTGAATTAGTACCTCAAGGAACATTAGCAGAGATAATAAGAGCAGGTGGAGCAGGGTTAGGAGGAGTTCTTACTCCAACCGGAATAGGAACAGTTGTTGAAAAAGGGAAACAAATTATAGAGCTTTCAGGTAAAAAGTATATATTAGAAGAGAGCCTAAAAGCAGATGTTGCTATAATATATGGTAGCAAGGTAGATTCTTTTGGAAATGTTTCTTTTGAAGGAGCTACTAGAAATTTTAATTCACTTATGCCAATGGCAGCAAAAACAGTAATAGTCGAAGCTGACCAATATATTGAGGGATATCTTGATCCTAATGAAATAGTTGTCCCAGGAATTTTTATTGATTATATAGTTATCAAATAAAAGATAGTAACTTAGGAGGGAGAATGGAAGAGTTAAGTAAAGAGAAAATTAGAGAAATAATAGCAAAAAGAGTAGCAAAAGAAATAAAAGATGGCGATATAGTGAACTTAGGAATCGGTTTACCAACAGAGGTTGCAAAATATATACCTAAAGATGTTACGGCTATTTTACAATCAGAGAATGGAATTCTTGGTATGAGAAATTTAGAAAGTGGAGAAAAAGCCAATGAAAATATAACTAATGCAGGAGGACAACTAGTTGGAGTTGTGCCTGGTGGGATGTTTTTTGATAGTTTAATGTCTTTTGGAATTATACGTGGTGGACACGTTGCTGCCACTGTATTAGGAGCTTTAGAGGTGGATGAGTGTGGAAACTTAGCTAATTGGATGGTACCTGGAAAAATAGTGCCTGGAATGGGTGGAGCTATGGACTTAGTGGTAGGAGCTAAAAAAGTAATAGTTGCAATGGAACATACCATGAAAGGAAATCATAAAATTTTAAAAAAATGTACTCTTCCTTTAACAGCAGCCGGTGAAGTAAATTTAATAATAACTGAAAAAGGTGTTATAGAAGTTACAAACAAAGGATTAATGTTGACAGAGCTTAGTCCATATTCAAGTATTGAAGATATTCAGAATGGAACTGGAGCTTCTTTAATTATTTCAGAAAATTTAAAAACTATGGATGTAGAATAGTGAATGGAAATATTAAGAGAAATAAAGGACTTTTTGAAAGAATTACAACTTTATCAGTTAATTTGATGCAAAAATATTTGCCAGATGCATTTATATTTGCTGCAGTATTGACATTTATAGTTTTTATAGCTGCCATACTGGTAACAAAGCAATCTCCACTAGCTGTTGTTAATCACTGGGGAAATGGAATATGGTCTTTATTAAGTTTTTCTATGCAAATGGTAATGGTTCTTGTTGCAGGACATACTTTAGCCACAGCACCTCTATTTAAACAACTTTTAAGTAAATTATCAGATATTCCAAAAACTCCTAAACAGAGCATAGTTGCAGTATCTTTTGTTTCAGGAATTGCTTGTCTTATAAATTGGGGGTTTGGACTGGTGATAGGTGCCATTTATGCCAGAGAACTTGCTAAAAAAATAGAAAATTTGGATTATAGACTTTTAATTGCTTCAGCATATTCAGGTTTTTTATTATGGCACGGAGGAATTTCAGGCTCTATTCCCCTAACTTTGGCTTCAGGGAATCTTGAAAAAGTTACCGCTGGAGCATTGGGAAAAGCTATTCCCACAACCCAAACAATATTTTCAAGCTATAATCTGATTATAGTTGCTATTTTATTATTAACACTTCCATTTTTAAATGCAGCGATGCATCCTAAAAATATTGAAGATGTAGTAACGGTAAATCCAGAAATATTAAAAGACGTTGAAGTTAAAAAAGCTATCCCTAAAGAAAAAATGACACCAGGAGATAGAATAGAAAACAGTTGTGTTATAAATATGTTAGTTGGAATTTTAGGTTATACATATATTATTAATTATTTTATAAACAATGGAATAGATTTAAACTTGAATATTGTTAATCTTATTTTTTTAGTAACAGCGATAGTATTACATAAAACTCCAAGAAACTTATTAGATTCTTTTGGAGAAGCAGCTAAAGGATCAGCAGGGATTTTGTTACAATTTCCGTTTTATGCAGGTGTTATGGGAATCATGGTGGGGAAATCCGTTGGTGGAGAGTCTCTAGCAGGAGTGATTTCTCAAATTTTTGTATCTATATCAACAAGTTTTTCATTTCCAGCATTGACATTTTTAAGTGCAGGTTTAGTTAACTTTTTTATTCCATCAGGCGGTGGACAATGGGCTGTTCAAGCGCCTATAATGATGCCAGCTTCAAATGCTTTAGGACTAGATGCAGCAAAGACAGCAATGGCTATTTCATGGGGAGATGCTTGGACAAATATGATACAACCTTTCTGGGCTTTACCAGCTCTTGCAATTGCAAAGCTAGGAGCAAGAGATATTATGGGATATGGAATAATAATACTTGTTTATTCAGGAATTATAATAACATTAAGTTTAACTTTTTTATAAATTAATATATATAGAAAAAACTAAGGAGTAGGTAGTATGAAGAAAAATATTGAAAATAAAACTATGAATAAAATAATTACTTCTGCAATAACAGTTTTTTCTAGTTTACCTTATAAAGAGGTCCCACTTTCTCAAATAACAAATTTAGCAGGAATATCAAATGGGAGTATTTATAATTATTTTAAAACAAAAGAAGAGTTGTTTAAATATTTGTTAAATGAAGCTTGTGAAAGAATTAAAAAAGAGTTTTTAAAAATTGAGGGTGAAAAATTAGAAGAAAGATTATATAGTTTTATAGAACTTAATTTTAATCTTGCAAGAAAAGAATTTAATATAATAAAAATTTTTAGAGAGGGTCAATATAAATTTATTGAATACGAACAAAAATTAAGAAAGATATATATTGGTTCATTGAAGAAAATTTTTAAGAGAGATATATCAGAAGTTGAGTACTTATATATAATGTCTGGGATTAGATTTATTAATATAAACTTTACAAATAAAAAAATTCCTTTAAATATCGAATTTTTAGTTCAGAGAATATTAAAAGGAATGTTGCCTAATTGGAAATATAACTATATCTCTTCAAAAGAAAAAAAATTATATAAAATAGTCCCTTTTGAAGAAAATGAAAAGAAAAATTATTTAATAAATTCGGGTGAATATTTATTTGGAAAGAATGGATATCATGAAACAAAGATAGAAGAAATAACGAAAGAAATAGGAATGGCTACTGGAACTTTTTATAATTATTTTTCAAATAAAGAAGTTTTTTTATCAGAGATGACAAAAAATTTAAGTAGCTCAATACTGTTTTTTGTGGAGTATAATTCAGATGAAAGTTCTTCACAAATAAAAAAGCAAATTGATATTTTAGACTTAATAATGATATTTTTTGAAAAAACACCATATAAATACCAAATACTTAGAGATTCTGAATTTATTTCAGAAACAATTTCTAGAGAATATTTAGAACAACTAGAAAATTTATGTATTGAATCATTCAAAGAGACCTCATATTCTCAGGAAGAAAAAAAAATTCTAGGAAATATGCTAGTAGGACTCTCACATTATTTAGGCATAGAAATGTTTTTTACTAAAAATATTGAAAATAGAGATAAAATATTAGAAGAACTGAGTAAGTTTTTTTCTGATGGAGTTCAATAAATTATCTCTAAATTAATATTAAAAAACCTTTAGAAAAGAGTTGATAGCAATTTAGCTATGGGCTCTTTTGCTATTTCTATCAAGGAAATTAATCCAATTAACCACATTGTTAATGGTATTTTTTTTCTCATTTCTGTAGCCATGTTAACTGCTAAATAAGAAATAAAACCAAAAGCAATTCCTGTTGAGATACTATAAGTCAAGGGCATCATTATTATTGTTAAAAAACAAGGAATTGCAACTTCTATTTTATGAAAATTAATATCTAAAAGATTTTTGAACATATAAACACCTACTAAAATAAGAGCTGGAGCAGTAGCAAATACAGGGACTATTTCTATTAGTGGAGAAAAGAATAGTGCAAGAAGAAACATTAATCCAGTAACAACAGAAGTAAGTCCAGTTCTACCACCTACTGCAATTCCTGCTGCTGACTCTACAAAAGTTGTAGTAGTTGAAGTTCCAAGAACCGAACCAATTACTGTAGCAATTGCATCAGCTTCTAGTATTTTGTTGATATCTTTGATTTTTCCATCTTTTTCAACCATATTAGCTTCGTTAGCACAGGCAACAATAGTTCCTAAAGAATCAAATAAATCAACAAACATAAATGAAAATATAGGACCAATAAAGGCTACTTTTAAAGCACCTAATATATCCAGTTTAAAGGCTATAGGAGCAATACTAGGTGGGAAGGAGAAAATTTGTTGAGGAATTTCAACTATCCCAGCGATCATTCCTATAAAAGTGGTGATGAGTATTCCTATTAAGATTCCCCCTTTAACTCTTTTAATCTCAAGAATTCCCATAATTAAAAAACCTAATAATCCTAAGACTAAATTAAGTTTCATAGGTCCTAATCCTATGAGAGTAGCTGGATTAGATACTATTAATCCCATTCCGTTCATCCCAAGAAAAGCGATAAAAAGACCAATTCCAGCTCCAATGGCCAATCTAAGTTCTATAGGTATTGTTTCTATTATTTTTTCTCTAAATCCAAAAAGAGTTAAGATGATAAATAAAATACCAGAAATAAATACAACACCTAATCCCTCTTGCCAAGTGGCCCCAGCTCCTAGAACAAGTGTATAGGTAAAGAAAGCATTTAATCCCATTCCAGGAGCCATTGCAAAGGGGACATTAACCCAGATTCCACAAATTATACTTCCGATTGCAGCTGCTAGACAAGTAACACTTATTAGAGCACCTTTATCCATACCAGAAGCTGATAAAATATTAGGATTCACAAAAATAATATAGGCCATTGTGAGAAATGTTGTAATTCCTGCAGTTATTTCTTGCTTAAAATTAGTTTTCTTTTCTTCCAATTTAAAAAATGTTTTCATTGTTTCTCCTTTTATTTTGTGATAAATAATATAAAGTTAAAAAATTTGGTCACTGCATATTCAGTGACCAAATTTTTATTTTCTACAAATATCTTGTTCTTTAGCAATTCTTTCTACTTCTTGAGCAACGGCTTCTGCTACTCTTGGATCAAAAGCATCAGGAATTATATAGTCAGCTCTTAAATCTTCTTCTTTGATAAGACTAGAAATAGCTCTTGCTGCTGCCATCTTCATTTCTTCAGTTATTTTCTTAGATTTAGCTCTCAGTGCCCCTTTGAATAGACCAGGGAATGCTAAAACATTATTAACTTGATTTGGATAATCAGAACGTCCTGTACCAACAATTACAGCTCCAGCACTTAGAGCTAATTCCGGCATAATTTCAGGAGTAGGATTAGCCATTGCAAATATGATTGCATTTTCATTCATACTTCGAACCATTTCTTGTGTTACTAGGTTTGGAGCTGAAACACCAATAAATATATCGGCTCCTTTCATAGCATCTTCCAATGTTCCAGATAAATTATTTTTATTAGTAATTTTTGATATTTCTGCTTTTGAGAAATCATACTCTTCATTTTTATTTAAAATACCTGTTTTTTCAACAGCGAGAATATCATCAACACCTAAAGTTTTAATTAGTTTTATTACAGAACTTCCAGCAGCTCCAACTCCATTCACAACAACTTTAGCTTTAGATAAATCTTTTTTTAAAAATTTATAAGCGTTTAAAATACCAGCAACAGTGACAATTGCAGTTCCGTGTTGATCATCATGGAATACAGGTATGTCCAATTCTTCTTTTAATCTTGTTTCTATTTCTATACATCTTGGAGCAGAGATATCTTCTAAGTTTATTCCTCCAAAGACAGGTGCTAAAAGTTTTATAGTTTTTATAATCTCTTCAGTGTCTTTAGTGTCTAAACAAATTGGAAAAGCATCGACACCTCCAAATGTTTTAAAAAGAATACATTTTCCTTCCATAACTGGCAGTGCTGCTTCAGGACCAATATCACCAAGGCCAAGAACAGCAGTTCCATCAGAGATAACAGCAACCATATTTCCTTTTGAGGTATATTTATATACCTCTTCTTTGTTTTTAGAAATTTCTAAGCATGGTTGTGCAACTCCTGGGGAATAAGCTAAGCTTAAATCTTCTTTATTATTTACAGGTACTTTTGAAACTATTTCTATTTTACCACTGTGAATTTCATGTAACTTCAAAGATTCATCATAAATAGTAGACATTTTTCCTCCTTGTTTTCCATTAAAAATAGATTTTTATTCTTTTACTTCATAAAGTTTTTGACCTTCATTATATAAATCATTACCATAAACATCATTAATGACAATAGCAGGAAAATCTTCAACATAAATTTTTCTAATTGCTTCAGCACCTAGATCTTCATAGGCAATAATTTCAGCACTTTTAATTGTTTTTGCAATAAGTGCTGCAGCTCCACCAACAGCAGCAAAATAGACTCCATTATTTTTAATGATGCTTTCTTTTACTCCAGCATCTCTCTTTCCTTTACCAATCATTCCTTTTAAACCATGGTCTAAAAGAGTTGGAGCATAGCTATCCATTCTATAACTTGTGGTAGGTCCAGCACTTCCAATTACGTTTCCTGGTTTTGCAGGTGTAGGTCCCACATAATATATTATTTGTTCTTTTATATCAAAGGGTAATTCTTTTCCTTCTTCAATAAGTTTAACAAGTCTTGCATGAGCTGCATCACGTGCAGTATATAGGAATCCAGTGATAAGTACAGTATCCCCACTTTTTAATCCTTTTGTTTGTTCTTCAGTAAAAGGTGTAGTTATTTTTTTCATATTATTCGCCTCCTAAAATGACTTCTTTATGTCTTGCTGCATGACAGTTTAAATTGATAGCTACTGGTAGGGATGCAATATGGCAAGGATATGTTTCCACTTTAACTGCTAAAGCAGTAGTAGTTCCACCTAAACCTAAAGGGCCTATTCCTGTATTATTAATAAGACGAAGTAATTCTTTTTCAAGTGAAGCATTTACTGGGTTAGAACTTTCATCATTGATATCTCGCATAAGTGATTCTTTAGCTAAAAGGGCAGCTTTTTCAAAACTTCCACCAATACCTACACCAACAGTAATAGGAGGGCATGGATTTCCACCGGCATTTTTTATTGTTTCAACTATAAGAGCTTTAACTCCTTCAATACCATCTGCTGGTTTTAACATTTTAACCAAACTCATATTCTCAGAACCTCCACCCTTTGGAGCAACTATTATTTTTATTTTGTCAGAACCAGGTATTAATTTAGTGTGAATAACTGCTGGAGTATTATCTTTAGTATTGATTCGATCTAAAGGATGTTTTACAATTGAGTTTCTAAGATATCCTTTTTTGTATCCTCTTCTAACTCCTTCTTGGATTGCAGAATAAACATCTCCAGAGATCTTCAACTCTGTTCCAACTTCGATAAAGATTACAACAAGGCCTGTATCTTGGCACATTGGAACTTCTTCATTAAGAGCAATGTCGTCATTAATAATAATTTGTTCTAAAACATTTTTTGCTACTGGTGATTTTTCAGTATGTAGAGCTGCCTTAATTTTGTTAAGAACTCCTTCTCCAATTCTCTGATTAGCCTCAATACAAAGTCTTTCAACCTCGTTTGTAACTTTTTCTAAATTTAGTGTTTTCATACTTCCTCCATTAATATTTTATGTTTTATTTTGTTAACTGTATTTTAGATATTAATTCAAAATATTCTTGAATTAATATTTTTACTACTATACTGACATAATATTTTTTATGTTGAAGTGATTTTATATTTTACTAAATATTTAAAAGAATATTATTTAGTGCTTTTTTCTCTTTCTCTAAGTCAGACATTAAAAATTCTAAAATATCTGAAACATTAGAACGATGATTTACCATGGATGCAACTTGTCCAGCCATAATACTTCCTAGTGAAACATCACCATCTACAACAGCAAGCTTTAATTTTCCACGTCCAAGTTCTTCGATTTTTTCATTTGGTGCCCCTATTTTTTCTAAAGAAACGATTTCTTTGGCTAATTTATTATCTATAACTCTTACAGGATGACCAGTGAAAGTTCCTGTAACAACAGTAGAACGATCTCTTGCTTTTAAAATAGCTTCTTTATAATTGTCATGGATGAGACATTCATTGGCAGTAAGAAATATTGTTCCAGCTTGAATTCCTTCGGCTCCTAGAGCAAGACCTGCTAAAAATTGTTTTCCACTACAAAATCCACCAGCTCCAATAACTGGAATAGAAACAGCTTCTACAACTTGTGGTAAAAAAGCCATTGTAGTCAATTCACCGATATGACCTCCAGCTTCCATTCCTTCAACTATTACAGCATCAGCTCCTATTTTTTCCATTCTTTTTGCTAATGCAACAGAAGCAACAACAGGCAAGACTTTAATTCCTGCATTTTTCATTTTTTCCATGTAAGGACCGGGATTTCCTGCACCAGTGGTAACTACTTTAATTTTTTCTTCTATACATACTTCTATTTGAGATTCTATATTTTCCATCATTAACATTAAATTGACTCCGAAAGGGTTATTCGTTATTAGTTTGGCTTTTCCAATTTCTTCTCTTAAGAGTTCGGGGGACATTCCACCACCAGCAATGATACCAAGTCCGCCAGCTTTAGAAACATGACCAGCTAAATTTCCGTCTGAAATCCAAGCCATTGCTCCCTGTATAATGGGATATTTTATCCCTAATAATGTACAAACTCTATTTTTTTTCATTTTTCCTCCAACGCTATTATAATTTCGTTATTAACTACTTAATTTAAATATTTAATGTAACTATTACTATTATATCATTAAGTAAAAAAAAAACAACTAAATAAAAAGTATTTTATAAAAAAATCCATCTTTTAAGTGAATACACCTAAAGGATGGACTTTTTTAAAAAATTATTTTAAAGTTTTCGAAGACTTCTTTTACAGAAAGGATGGAATTGATTCGCCAAGCATCTCTTCCTGCAAATAAAAGACCATTTTCTAAATCACCCTCATGCCCTAAAATTAGACGTTTCTTAACACAAAAAGATTGATTACAATGTTTCAAACATTGATCACATTGGTTAGATTTTATAGACTCGTCCTCAGATAAAATTAATTTGGCTATACTATTTTTTATGGTATTAGCAGGTAATCCTGCAGAACTCATAATTTTAACAACATCTCCTTCCTTAATTTTTAAATAGGCTTCTTTAAATTTATTGCTTACTTCACATTCTAATGTAGCGATGAATCGGGATCCCATCTGAATACCGCTGGCACCTAAATCCAACATTCGTTTACCATCTTCAGGAGTAATTATACCTCCAGCACCAAATATTGGAATTTTCACAGCTGCAACGATATCAGCTACAATATCCCAAGAATCTTTATCTGTTCCCAAGTGACCACCAGCATTTCCCCCTTCAACAACAAGAGCACTGGCACCTAATTTTTCTGCCAATTTAGCTAATTTAACCGAAGAAACTATTGGAAAAACTTTAACACTGGTTCCCTTTACTAGTTCAAAAATATCTCTGGAAAATCCAGCGCCAGTTATAATGACATCAATTCCAGAGTCAATGGAAGCCTTTACTTGTTCAGTAAAATTAGTGGCTGCAAACATAATGTTAACTCCTAAAGCTCCAGTTTTGTTTTTTATATTATCTTGAGCTTTTTTTATTTCTTCTTTTAATAAAAGTGTTGTAATCCCAGTAGCTGCAATAACACCAATTCCACCTTCATTACAAACAGCGGCAGCTAAGGTACTCATAGAGGCTTTTATAGCCATTCCACCTTGTATAATGGGTATTTTAATTTCCAAATCTCCTATTTTCAATTTTAAACTCCTATATAATGTGATAGTGATGAATTTATTATAACATGTGTTTTTTTATTTTACTACTATATTCTTTGCTAATAACCAAAGAATAGTATTTGAACAAAAGGATAAAGTGTTTTTATAGAATTGTAGAGAGGGCTACCCTATGAGACAGAAAAAAATAGGTTTGAAATTTAAATTTTTTTATAAAAAAATAAAAAAAGAGGTTGACGTTTTTTTAAAATTATGGTATTATTTTATTTGTCCACAGGAAATATTGAAAAAGAGATTTTGGAGATAAAAGAAAAGTGGCAACAGGACATTAACAACAGAATAGAGAGATAAGTCAAATAAATTCTAAACTTGA
>CAMQWJ010000005.1 GCA_947038515.1 uncultured Fusobacteriaceae bacterium | reverse complement strand
TTCTTGTCCTTTCTCTTGTGAATCCTTTTCTTTCTCCGATTCTTTTTGTTCTTGTTCTTTCTCTTGTGAATCCTTTTCTTTCTCTTGTTCTTTTTGTTCTTTTTCTTTTTCTTCTTGTTCTTTTTTCTTATTTTGATTTATTTTTTCTAAAACAATTTCATAATTCTTTTTTATATTCAAATCATCTTTTTGAAGGATAGCTCCTTTATATAAATCTAGTGATTTGTTCAAGTCATTCGTTTTATCTTGCGGCTCTTTTTCATTAAGTTTTACTATGGAATTGGCTTTTAGAAATAGTAAATTATGATCTGTTTTTAAAACATATTCATAATCTCCTTTAGAATACTTTTCTTTTACTAAATTCTCTCCTCTGTATTCACCGCTCAAATAATTATAAAAGTTTTTTAATGAAGGAATATCAAAATATATCAATCCTAATCCTATAAAAATTAAAAATAATGCTTTAATCTTTTTTTTCAAATCTAAGTCCTCCTTGTAGAGAGAATGCAATCATTATAAATACTAGACCTATAAATACAAAAAATTGATAATATTTTTGATAATTCTTCGTTTTTTCCTCTTTAATATTTGTTCTTTCTAGTTTCTCTAGTTCCTTTATAAATTTTGACACTTCAAGGGAAGAATTAGTTACTTCTGAATATCCTAAATTTGATATTTTTTTCAATAATTCACTATTCAATCGAGTCACAACAGTTTCTCCTGACTCATCTTTTAAAAACCCTATATTTCCATATTCATCTTCGTGTGGAATAATACTTCCTTCTGCAGTACCTACAGCAAAAGAATAAATTTCTAACTTATTTTTCCCTATAAAATCAACTATTTTTTGATTATATTCTCCACCATCAGAAATAATAACAACTATCTTTTTTTTAGTTTTACTTTGAATAAAAGAATTATTTGCTAACTTAAGAGCACTTATTAAATCTGTTCCTCCACCAGAAATCAGTTTAGTATCAATAACCTCTAAATAATTGTTCACAATTAAATAGTCTTCAGTAAGTGGCATTTGAATATATGCACTGTCTGAAAATGGAATAAATCCTATCCTATCTCCTTTAAGCTTACTTAGTATTTCAGAAATTACTTTTTTCCCCATTTCTAGCCTATTAGGATAAAGATCTTCTCCACGCATGGAGTTAGAAGTATCTATAAGTACATAAAAATCCAACCCTTTACTCTGAGTTATTTTTTCATCTTTTAATTTCTGTGGAGATAATAACCCAATAAAAATTAAAATTAAAGCAAGTAGATACAAAATGCCTTTTAAATATTGAATACTCCTTTTCTCTTCTATTTTTATTGCTTTTAAAATTTTCTTTCTTTTGTTTAGACCAATAAAAAGGGCTAATAGAAAAAAAATAGGAATTATTATATAAAATTTTTCATTAATATTTCCGAATTCCATTTTTCCCTCCTTTTAAGGTATTACTATAAAAATCAAATATTGAAGTATCAACCCTATTATTAAAAAAATCATTGATAGCTTTAAAAATAAAGAAAATAAATCTATTACTTGATAAAAACTTTTAGAGTCAATATCACTTTTTTCAAGAGTATCAATTTTTTCAAATATTTTTTCAAATTCTTCTTTATCACTAGCTCTAAAATATTCACCCTTAGTCTCTTTAGCTATATATTCTAGTAAAGGTTCATCCAATTGATTATTAGCTATTTTTCTACTTCCAAAAAAAGTTGGAATCTCAATTTCTCTAGCTCCTATTCCAACTGTATAAATTTTTATTTTTAGTTCCTTAGCAAGTTTTACACTTGCCTCTGGACTCATTATACCAGAATTATTTTCACCATCTGTTAGTAATATTATAATCTTTGATTTTGAATTTGATTTTTTCATTCTATTTATACCAATTCCTAGCCCCATTCCAATTGCTGTTTCATTATTACTCGTAATATCATCAGTAGTTATTTTACTTAACATACTCTTGATTACATCATGATCAAATGTCAATGGTACTTTAGTATATGCGTCTCCGCCAAAAACAACTAACCCTAATCGATCTCCGTTTCTTTTTTCAACAAATGTTTTTAAAATCTCTTTAGCTTTTTCTAACCTATTAGGCTTGAAATCTTTAGCCAACATTGATTTTGAAAGATCCAATGCAACTATAATATCTATTCCACTTCTTTTTATTTCACTATTTTCATTCATTTTTTGAGGTCTTGCCAGTGCCAATACTAGTAAGATTAAAGAAACAAATATAAAAAATTTACTTATTAGATGTTTCTTACTTGTTTTTTTGTTTTTCAACATTTTTATACTCGGTAATTTTATTCCTTTACCCTTTTTATTTCTAAAAAAAAATAGATAAATTAATGGAAATATTAAAAAGAAAAAATAAGGATTTGCAAATTTATACATTTTTTTTCACCTCATTCTCTAATTTTGATTTTTTGATTTTATTTACTATTTCCTCTACTTTATCTTTTAATTCTTCTTTTTTATTTCCCTCTATTTTCTCGTTTTCGTTATAAGGTTGAGTATCAAAATCAGAAAATTTTTGATAGTCCAATTTCCTAATAAATTCTATATCCTCAGTATTCAATACTCCTATTTCTTTGTAAGAACCATTTAAAAAATTTGTTTTATAAACAACATCAATATATTCTCTTAAACAATAACTTGCTTCAAAATAATAATTTTCAGTTAAATTATTTATTTTTTCTTGATATATTTCTTCTGGTGTTCTAATTTTTTCTTTTTTAGGAGATAATATCCATAAAACTATTCCAACAATTAAAAATATAACACCTATAATAGCTTGATAAGGTATTTTTTCCATTGCTTTTTCTAATATACTCCCTTCATTATAATCCAAAAATATTGCTTTTTCTCTTGGTAAAATATTACTTTCTATTTTTACAGGCAAATTTTGATTCTTAATTTCAAAATTTTTCAATCCTTTTGTCCAATCTCTAAATATTATTATTATTCCATCTTTTTCTTTTGAAATTTTTTCTATTGATTGCTCTTTAAAAATTTGTTTTGCATTTTCTTCATTTATATTTGAAATTTTTAATTTTATTTCATCTCCTACTTTAAATTCTGTAGAAAAAGTTAAGGAGAAAAAAACTGTACAAAAAACCATTATAATTTGTTTCATTTTTTCCTCCTTTCTTTAAAAAATTTCAATAATTTTTTTCTATAATCTTCATCACTATAAATTGTAAAAGAATTTTTAAAAGAAAGTTCTTCTATAAGATCAATATTTTCTTTAAAATTTTCATAAATAATCTCTTCATCAGTCTCTGAATCAAAAAAATTAAATATCGCACCTTTAGGTAGTGAAATTATTCCTCTTTCCAATACTCTAATCAAAATTACATCATGTTTTTTAGATAATAATTTTATAGAATCTTCACAATTATCATCTAAAAAATCTGAAATTATAAAAATAATACTATTCTTTTTTACAACTTTACTTACATAATCAATAGCATATGAAATATCAGTTTTTTGTGTTTCATTTTTCATAGATAAATAAAAATCTAAAATAGAAAGGGAATGCTTTTTCCCCTTTTTTAGTGGTAAAAATCTTTCTATTTTATCTGAAAAAAATAGTCCTCCCACTTTATCATCATTGCTATTAGCACTAAATGCAATCGTTGTCAAAAGTTCAGCTATCATTTGTTTTTGTTGTATATATTGATTTGAAGAAGATACATCTACAAGTAGATATACTCCAAGCTCTCTCTCTTCTACATATTTTTTCACATACGCTTTCCCTTGTCGAGCTGTAACTTTCCAATCAATATTTTTAATTTCATCACCAGGTGCATATCTTCTTACTTCAGTAAATTCCATTCCATTACCATGAAAACATGAGTAATAACTTCCTGAAAATACTTCTTTTGCCCAAAGATTAGACCTCAGTTCTATCTCTTTTACTTTCTTTAGAATTTCTTTTTTTTCCATTTTTTTCTCCTAAGGAAGTGTTACTGATTCCAATATATTTTCAACAATAGTCTCAACAGTTATTTCTTCTGCTTCTGCCTCATAAGTTAATGCTATTCTATGACGCAAAATATCATAAATTACTCTCTTAATATCTTCAGGTAAAACAAATTTTCTTCCATTTAAATAAGCACTAGCCTTACTAGCTAACACTAGAGATATCGTTGCTCTTGGTGATGCTCCATAAGCAATATATGGTGAAGGTACTCGTGTTGCAAATACTATATCAAGAATATATTTCTTTAATTCTTCATCTATTTTTATTCCACGGATTTCTTCTTTTAATTTCTCAATTTTTTCTTTATCTAAAATTTCATTTAACACAATTTCATCATAAACAGTATCAGATGTCAGTAAATCTAATATGATTTTTTCCTCTTCAAAAGTTGGATATTCAACTTTTGTTTTCATCATAAATCTATCTTGTTGAGCTTCTGGAAGTGGATATGTTCCATCTTGCTCAATAGGGTTTTGTGTTGCTAAAACTATAAATGGTTGCTCTAATTTATAAGTTATGTTAGCAATAGTAACTTGTTTTTCTTGCATGGCCTCAAGAAGAGCAGACTGTACTTTAGCTGGTGCTCTATTTATTTCATCAGCAAGGATTATATTAGCAAATATTGGACCTTTTTTAATATAAAACTCTCCTGTTTTTTCATTATATATCTCTGTTCCAATAATATCACTTGGAAGAAGATCTGGTGTAAATTGAATCCTTGAAAACTTTAATCCTAAAGTACTTGCAATACTATTTACTGTTAAGGATTTAGCTAGACCAGGTAATCCCTCTAACAATATGTGATTTCCTGTAAATAAAGCTATTAAAATTTTATCAATCATTTCTTCTTGACCAATTACTTTTTTAGATATTTCTGCTTTTAATTCTTTAATCATTTTTATTTATTCCTCCTATATTTTTTTAATAATATTTTCTCATCCCTACTTAGACGCTATATTTTAAAGAAAAGTTACTTTACATCCATATTCATTTTTAACTTAATAATCTTTTATAATTTCATTCTCTAGTACTTTGGAAAAATATGGACTTTTCTATTTTTTTATAGTACAATTATCAAATCGAATTTCATAAAATTATTAAGGTGGTAACTCATGTTTAAGCTCTATTTTAAAGGTATCATAATCGGTGTTGCTAATATAATGCCTGGTGTTTCTGGTGGAACTATGGCTGTTGTTCTTGGTATCTATGATCAACTACTTCATGTATTAAGTAATTTTTTCTCTGAAAAAAAAGAACAAAAAATTAAACATCTAAAATTTTTATTTCCTATTTTATTAGGAGCCTTTACTGGAATTATTTTATTCTCTAAAATTTTACTTTATTGCTATACTTATTATCCTACAATAACTGGACTCTTTTTTATAGCTTTAATTATACCATCAATATATCTTATTATAAAAGATGAAAAGTTAACTTTTACAAAAGGTCTTTCTTTCTTTTTAGGTTTTGGCCTTACTCTTCTATTTGTTTATTTCAATCTTAAAACAAATAAAGATATTCAACCACAGCTAGAAATAACTTTTTCACTTTTTTATGGTGTAAAACTTCTTTTATCCGGTTTTGTAGCAGCTGGTGCCATGATAATCCCAGGTATTTCTGGTTCTCTTCTCCTTTTAATGTTAGGAGAATACCATCGAATACTTTTTTATATTAATACCTCTTTAGAAAGTGTTGTTCTTTTTTTTAATAAAAGTGATATTTCATTTATTCAAGTAATTTTCAGTTCTTCCTTTTTGAACTTATATGCTTTTATAATTGGTATCATTTTAGGAATACTTCTCTTCTCTAAATTTATTTCTTATATGCTATCAAAATATCGTGGTTTAACTGTCTATTTTATTGATGGAATAATTTTAATGTCTTTGATTCAATTAATTATTAATATTTGTTAGGTTTACTTAAATAAAAATTATTTTTAACTCTAAAAAACTCTCTTTCTATTAATCTTTTTAGTTAGAGAGTTTTTTTTATTCCTGCTCTTATTTTAAAATTTCAACAGTTATTAATTTTTGATTTTTAAAAGTACCGATAGCGATTGGAGCCTTATATTTTGAGTAAGCAATAACTTGTCCCTCTCGAATTCCATTTTTAAATTCCATTTTTATTAATTCTTTCCCCTCTTTATCATAATAATTCCACCAACCTTCCTGAAGTCCATTTATTAATATTCCATTCCCTGAAATGATACCGTTACTGCTATATAGTGTCACGCCAACAATCTTTTCTCCATTAACATAAGAATACTCTTCACGTAAAATTCCATCCTGATCATATTTATGCCAAAATCCTATTTTTTTTCCATCAACATGACTTCCTTCAAGAAAAATTTTCCCATTATAATGATATGATACATATTTTTTCACTTCTGAAAATTTAGAAATCGCTAATGTACATAAAACAAAATAAACAATCAATATTTTTATTTTCATATTTTTTCTCCATTTTTTTATCATTTATTTTAAATTTATTCTCATAAAGCTTTAATTTAAACTAAACCTTTTTTTATAATAAAAGATAATATAGCCCGTTGTAAGCACTTCATTAATTAAATATGAAATCCAAAGTCCAGTAACACCAAAAATCATTGGCAATACATATAATAGTATCGATATTAAAACTACTCCTCTTCCAAAATTAATTATTGAGGCTATTTTTCCATGCTCTATTGATTGAAAAAAACTACAAAATTGTATATTTATTCCTGTAAAAATTAATGAACAATAAAATAAAGGAAAACCGATTTTAGCTATTTTTATTATTTCTAAATTATCCTTATTAAACATTCCAACAAAATATTCAATATTTGAAATTAAAATCAAATAAAAAATTATACTTAGAGCTATGGTAGAATACGTAGCCATCTTAAATGTTGCTATTACTCTTTGATAGTTTTTACCACCATAATTTATACTTATAAGTGGTTGCATCCCTTGACCAAAAGCACTTAGTGTTAAGTAAATTAATAGTTTTAAATTTAAAATAATTGCATATGCTGCAATTCCATTATTTCCTAAATATTTAAAGAATTGATAATTAGATATTATCACTACTATACCTATACAAATTTCATTTATAAAGGTAGAAGCTCCAATTTTAATAATTCTCATTATTATACTAAAATCTAAATATACTTTTTTTAAATATAAAGTATTATTTTTGGTTAGAAAATGTGTTAATAAAAACAATGTCCCTACTCCTTGTGCAATTGAAGTAGCTATTGCTGCACC
Source organism: uncultured Fusobacteriaceae bacterium (assembly GCA_947038515.1). Classification (GTDB taxonomy): domain Bacteria; phylum Fusobacteriota; class Fusobacteriia; order Fusobacteriales; family Fusobacteriaceae; genus JAGNZR01. The sequence continues at coordinate 115,478 of CAMQWJ010000005.1, read as the reverse complement.
AGCCATTCCCATATTCAAAGGAAAAATAAATATATAGTCAAGAACTATATTTAAGACACTGCAAATAAATAAATAGTACATTGCAAGCTTGGGATTGTTATCATTTCTTATAAAATTAGTCAAAATATGAGGCATAATATAGAAAAGTATACTCCATGAAATTACTCCAATATATGATTTTACCAAACCAAAAATTTCTTTATTTGCACCAAGTAATATAGAAACTTTATCTAAGTTTAATACAAGTAATAGACTAAAACTTAGACTAATTAATACTCCCATTATAATAGAATAGGTAAATATTTTGTTTCTACTTTCAAAATTTCTTTTTCCTAAATCTATACCTGCTGCAGTTGCACCTCCAATTCCAATCATCATTCCAAATGATACTAATGTAAAAATTGGAAGTGAAATATTAAGGGCAGAAAGACCCAATGGTCCCACTCCACGTCCTATAAATACACTGTCGATAAATATTAATAATCCATAAGTTAAATTTCCACTTATTGCTGGTATTAAATATTTTAAAAATTGTTTTTTTAAATTTCCTGTTAGTATCTCTTGATTCAATTTTGACACCCCTGTTCTCAATAAAAGGTTCCTTAATTGTTATAAACAAATAAATTTTATATTCATTTAAGTATTTTATTTTTGATTTTAATATCTGTTTTTTAACTCTTTCAGTTCTCTATCAGTAACAAACATCTCATTTGTTCCCGCTTTAATAGTTACTCCATTATCTCTTCTTCTTATACTTCCAGACACTTTTCTATCAATTTTATTAAGTATTTTCTTTCTCTCAATCTGAATTCTTCCTCTTGAATATCCATTTTCCATTGCTTTTTTAAAATCTTTTTCTTTAACTATTAATACTAAATGAGGTATTTTTGATAAAAATTTAATTTCTGACCCTTCATCTGACATTCTTATTTTTGTCATTTTTTTATTTACTATTCCAGCTTCCATGTAACATACATTAATTAGTAATATTGATAACATAATTATTTTTTTCATTTTTTCCTCCAAATTTTTAATAACCAAAATTAAATAGCTTTGATTATTTGTTTTATTTTTATTGTTTTATTTTATATTCTCTTTTTTTATTTAATCTATAAGAGAATATAAATATTTTATTTCTTCATCCCAAATAGTATCATCAATTGTCTCTAAAATTATAGGGATATTATCAAATCTTGTATCATTCATAAATCTTTTGAAAAAATCTAATCCTAAAACTCCTTTTCCTATACTATCATGTCGGTCTTTTTTACTGCCAGTATCAAATTTAGAATCATTTAAGTGAACTCCACATAAATACTTAAAACCTATATGCTTTTCAAATTCTTCCATTGTATTCTCATACCCTATTTCATCTTTTAATTCATATCCACTAGCTAGGGTATGGCATGTATCTATACAGACCCCTATTCTATTTTTTTCTTCTATTCCTTCAATAATTTTTCCCAGCTGTTCAAATTTATATCCAAGGTTCGTTCCTTGTCCAGCAGTATTTTCTAAAACTATCTTCACATTTTTAGTTTCTCTTATTGCTCTATTTATAGAATTTGAAATTAATTTTAGACATTCATCTTCACTAAGCTCATTAAGATGACTCCCAGGGTGTGTATTTAAATAGACCAGTCCTAAACTATCAGCTCTATTTATTTCATCAATAAATGCTATTATTGATTTTTCTAATTTTTCTTCATCTGAATTTCCAAGATTTATCATATAACCATCATGGGGAAGAACTTGCTCTGGAATATATCCTTTACTTTTAAGATTCTCTTTAAAACTTTCTATTTCTTCCATAGTATAAGGTTTTGCTTCCCATCTACGCTGATTTTTTAAAAACATTCCAAAAGCTTTGGCTTCAATCTTACTGGCATTTAAAGGGGCATTTGATACTCCCCCCAATGTAGTCACATGTGAGCCTATCCACACTTTTTTCTTATCTCTTTTTATTTTTTTATTTTCCATATTTCTTTTATCACCCTATTCCTAATTTAATTCTTTTTTTCCTATACTTACTTTACAATATTTTAAAGATTTAATCAACTTTTTTTTGTATTTAATATTTGAAAATGATATAATAATAATAAATAAAATATTAAGCTTTAATAATAAACATGATAGATTAGGAGGAATCATATGACAGAACGAATTAAATATTTGAAATTACTCTCTAAACTCTTTCCAACAATAGAAGAAACTGCAACAGAAATTATAAATTTAGAAGCTATATTATCTCTCCCAAAAGGAACCGAACATTTTATTAGTGATTTACATGGAGAATATAGTTCTTTTAATCATCTTTTAAAAAACTCTTCTGGCGTTATCAAAGAAAAAATTGAAGATATTTTTTCTAAATCTTTAAGTCAAAAAGAAAGAAATCAATTAGCTACTATTATTTATTATCCTAAAGAAAAAATTGACTTTATTAAAGAATCAGGAATTAATATGGAGATTTGGTATGAAACCACTATGAAAAGATTGCTTAAAATATTAGAAATTACATCTTCTAAATATACACGTTCAAAAGTTAGAAAAGCTATTTCAAAAGATTTTTCATATATCATTCAAGAACTTTTATATGAACGAGGTGGAACTCCAAATAAAATTGATTATATTGATGGTATTTTCCGTACAATTATAAGTGTTGATAGGGGCTCAGAGTTTATTATTGCCCTTTCTGAGCTTATCCAGAGATTAACAGTGGATTCTTTACATATTATTGGAGATATTTACGACAGAGGCCCATACCCCGATAAAATTATGGATACACTTATGGATTACCATAATGTTGATATTCAATGGGGAAATCATGATATTTTATGGCTTGGAGCTGCTAGTGGACAATTATCTTGTATTGCTAATGCTATTAGAATCTCTTTAAGATATGGAAATACTGAAATTTTAGAAGAGGGGTATGGTATTAATTTACTTCCACTTGCCACTCTTGCATTGGAAGAATATCAAGAAGATTGTAAAGAGAATTTTTCTATTCGTTCTCTTACTCCATTGGAAAATAAAAATATTCCTCTTCTTGAAAAAATGCATAAGGCTATTTCTATTATACAATTTAAACTTGAGGAAGAATTAATAAAAAATAATCCTGAATTTAATATGAATGATAGAATTTTCTTTGATAAAATTAATTTCGAAACAAATACTATCCTATTAGATGGGCAAACTTACCCTTTAAAAGATAGTTACTTACCTACTTTAACTTCTCACACTCTAACAAAAAGAGAGAAGGAAGTTATCGAAAACTTAAAATTTAGTTTTATAACTAGTGAAAAGCTTCAAAAACATTCTCGATTTTTATTAGAAAAAGGTAGTATTTATTTAAAAAAGAATTCTAATCTTCTATATCATGGTTGTGTTCCTCTGGATTCAAAAGGAGAGTTTAGAAAAATTAAGATTTTGAACAAAGAGTATTCAGGAAAAAATTTATTTGATTATCTCGATTCTCTTATTAGAGAAAGTTATTATAATTCTAAAGATGGAACATTAAAAGATATTTATTGGTATTTATGGTGTGGACCTGATTCACCTCTTTTTGGAAAAGATAAAATGAGAACCTTTGAACGTTATTTCCTAGACGATAAGGCTCTTCATAAAGAAAAATATGATTTTTACTATGAATTTTATGAAGATGAATCAATTCTTAATAATATTTTATTAGAATTTGGACTAAAAATAAAAGGTTCTAATATCGTTAGTGGTCATGTTCCTGTTAAGGTTAAAAAAGGAGAAAAACCAACTAAAGGTAACGGAAAACTTCTTCTTATTGATGGAGGTTTCTCAAAAGCTTATCATTCTACTACAGGAATTGCTGGTTATACCTTAATTTTTAATTCCTATGGTAAGCGTCTAGTTTCACATTTTCCTTTCAATTTCTCTGTGGACTCCATAGAAGATTGCTTAGATATGCCTACTAGCACTGCTTTTGTTGAAATAAGAAATGAACGTCTTAAAGTTAAAGATACAGATATTGGAGTTGAGCTTAGTAATCAAATAGCTGATTTAAAAGATCTTCTAGAGTTTCACCGTGGAAATTTAATATATTAAGTTTCCACTAATAATAAAATCCTTTTTCCACATACATATAATCCACTCATATAGTAGTGTTAATATGTATAGTTCTATATGTTTGGTGTTGGTGATATCAAAAGTTCTTTTTATACTTTTGGTTTACTAGCACCTTATTTTTATAAAAAAATAAAAAAAGAAAGAACCGGGGGACAGTTCTTTCTTTTAAAACAGAAGAGAATTATGAGTGCATTTTCAATCACTAAAATGCTTATGAATATATTTACTACATAATTTTCTAGTTTCCTTTTTTTTATTTTATTTTTTTTATAAAAATAAAATTAATCTCTATATTATATAAGAATTAACTTTCTTTTTATTTAACCTTAACATAATAACTATTTTATTTCTTATAATTTTACTTTTTTTGCTGCTATAACCTCTTTTGAACTTATAGCAGCTATTTTTTTATTAATTATTACTTAAAACTTGTAATTAAGTCTTGCACTGTATTTAATATCTTCATCACTTCTATTGTCTCTCTTGTTCCATTCAACTTCAAATGTTACTCCATAATGATTCGCTTTTTCTAATCCTAACCCTACTTTTCCTCTTAGCGAACCTTCTGCTTTTTCTGTTGTTATTAAATCATAGTAACCTTCTCCACCATTCTTTAATTTTGCTTTATTTCCTGGATAGTTATCTCCTAAATCATATGCATAACCTGCATCTGCACTTACTTTTAGATTGATATTCTTTCCTAGATAAATTTTCTTACTTCCTTTCAATCCTGCCTCTAATTCTCCTATGAAGTAGTCATTTCCTTTTACTTCCAATTCAAGTCCACCTTTTGAACCTGTTTTCTCAGTAAATCCTTCCATTGCTCCATATTCTAAATTTGCTCCTCCATAAACTTTTAAATCTGTTGATAGAGTTGAGTAGGCTGTATATGATAGTTCATTCTTAAAGCTTGCTCCATACGAGCTATAACCAGCTTCATTCTTATATCTGTCTGGTCCTAATTGCATATCTCTTTCTGTATCATGATAGTTATATGCTAATTCCCCTCTTGTTAACCAAGTAAATCTACTTGTTCCTAATTTTTGCTCTCTATGTGCTCCTATTCTCAAGCTATAAATATCTTCTTCTGAACCTGTTGAACCTGCTGTATCATCATCAAATTTAAATGCTGATCCTGTAAATCCTAATGTATATCCATATTTAGTTCCATATTTTAGTCCCTCTTTTTCATGCATATACAATAAACCTTTTACATCATAGTCATAATCTGATATTCCTACTGTTGGATCTTTAAAGTCTCCTTCTGTATAAAGAACACTAAACTTATCACTTTGTCGCGAAGGGTTATATGAATTTAGCAATTCATCAAAAGAATTATCAAATGCTCTATTTACATCTTGCATTCTTCCTTGAATTGTTCCATAAATATCTCCTCTTGTCTCAGCTATTACTTTTCCTGTCTCTCTTGTAAATTCCTCTCCACGAAGTCCTTCTAAATATTCATTCATTCCCATTAGAATATCTGCATCATTACCATTTCCTCCACTATTTGCAAGGATATTATCAAGACCTTTCTCCAATGCATCAAATTGATCTCCTACTGTAAGATCTGCATATGGTCTCTTAGCAATAATTAGACTTCCTGTCTCTGTCACTTTTGCAACAAATAAAGGTGAGGTTACTGGTGTAAATTTTCCACCATTCATTGAACCTGCTGTTGTTACGAAACCTTCTATTTCATATGAAATTCCATTTCCTGTTGTTGCAAAGTTTGGTAGTAGATTTATTTCTCCTGTAACACTATCTGCATTAAATAATGGTGTTCCTGTTGTCACATCTACATAAGCTCCATTTACTATTATGTTACCTACTGTAGAAAGACTTCCTCCAATAGAGGTATAATTCCCATTAATTATTACAGTTCCATCTGGCTTTATTTCTACAGCTCCTATTTGTGCACTTGCTGTTCCTGACGTTCCTGTTCCTACTCCTGTTCCTGTTATAACTATATTTCCAGAGTTTGTTAATGAACCTCCTCCTTCAATACCTATTCCATTCTTAACTACAATAGTTCCTGTATTTGAAAATGTCGCTCCTATTCCTAAAAGCATTCCAACCCCTTCATTTACTGTTATTGTTCCTGCATTTTCTATTTTTGAGCCATTATATGCAGCCATTCCTACTGTTGTTGCTCCACATGTTGCCAAAGTACTTCCTAAATTAATATTGGCACCCACGGCATTCACAGCTATAGCCCCATCTCTTACAAGAATTCCTATTCCACCATTATCTACATTCATTGTTCCTGTATTTGTAAACTTAGTTCCTGCACCATCTCCATATACTCCTATTGAGTGATCATAGTTTACTGTTATTATTCCTGTATTTGTTGCTACAGTTCCTCCTGTTATATACATTCCTATTGAATTTAAATGTTTTCTCGCATCAACATGGTCACCCTGGACATTAGTTGCTCCTACTGTTATATCTCCAGTATTAGTTATCGTATTTGCTCCATTTGAATATATTCCCACTGTAGATGTTCCTAAAATCATATTTGCACCATTTGTTATTGTCGCTACTTTTCCTGTTGATTGTTTTAAGTAGATTCCATAACCACTATCTCCTATATCCCAATTTCCAGTTGTATTTATATTTCCTGTTCCATCAGTTTTATAAATACCTATTGATCCAGAAGTAGCTTTATCTGCAATATTCATATTTCCAGAATAAGTAGCATCACCATTGCCTTCACTAACTATCCCTATACTTGTATTTGTTCCAACAGTAATATTTCCTGTTATATTTGAATTTGTTCCTTTAGCATATACTCCTATAGAATTGTTATCATTTAGATTGATTGTTCCTATTGTTAATTTAATATTACCAGTCCCTGAACCATAGATCCCTACTCCGTTGTCTCCCACATTCATAGTTGACCCAGTCTGTTCAATTGAACCTCCTGTTAAATCTTTTCCATAAATTCCTATACTATTATTTCCTACTGATACATTTCCAGTACCTGTATATGACCCCTTAGTTGCAAATACTCCAACAGAAGAATATTTCATTGGATCCGTTGCTGGTCCTACACTAGTTGGAGTTCCTACTGATATGTCTCCATTAACTGTAATTGTACTATTTTCTCCATATATTCCTATATTATTGTCCCCACCAATTATATTTATAGCAGTTGTATTACCTATTGTAAATATTGAGTTTTCTTTTACCATTACTCCTACTTGATTAGATATCCCAGTTCCTCCAATATTAATTCCATCATTTTTTGTTCCTGTTGAACTGTTCAGTACCATTCCTATGGTATAGTTTCCTGTTTGAGTGATTGTTGGTCCAGTTATTGCCCCATTTAAACCATCATAATATACCCCTATCGAATATTTCGATTCTGTTCCTGCTTGTATTGCTATTGTTGTTGTTCCAAATGTTGGTAGTACTGAACCTTTTACATATGCCCCTATTCCACCGTTTAGAACTGTAATAGCAGATGTTCCATTAATAGTTCCACCTTCTGCAACTATTCCTATCTGATTATCAACTGTAAGATTTCCTATAAAGTTTAATTCTGCACCTTTAGAATATAAATATATTCCATCTACTCCAACTTTAATCTTTGATATATCTGAAACTGTAACTTTTGTAGTTCCACCTTCAGCATATATTCCTATCCCAGAATTCCCCGCTTCAACACTTGCTGTTCCTGCCAGTGTAACTTTAGAACCATTATTTACTACTATTCCTATTGCACTCTTAGATACACTTGAATCTTTTACTACAATAGTTCCATCTAGTATTGTTGGATTTGTTGGATGACCTGCCCCTGTTGACATTACCCCTATACTTTCATTTCCTAGTGTAATCGTTCCAAGATTAATACTTGAGGCTATCACATTTTCAAGGACTACTCCTGTATTTTTTGATCCAGTTGAAGTGATTACATTTGATATTAAACCATCTGTAGCTCCTTTAATATATACTCCAATACCATCAGTTCCTGTCATAGTCATTTCATCACTTTTTACAGATGTCATTATACCATTATGGTTTGAGTATATTCCTATTCCATTGTTACCTACATTTATTTTACCTGTATTTTCTACATTCGCTACATCTGTAAACATTCCTATTGAAGGAGTATCGGTACTTGATTTTCCTTCTGCATTAATTATTCCTGTATTGGATAAGGTAATTACACCACTTGGAGATGTTGCACCTTTTGTTGCTACAACTCCCATTCCACCTGATATAGCTGTTATTGTTCCGCTATTTATAATACTTTGTACTCCAGTAGTTCCTACATCATATATCCCATAAATACCAGTACTACCTTCCCCTACATTTAGAACTCCTGTTGAATTAACACTACCATTTGAAGTTACTACAAGTGATCCTGAACCTATTACATTTATATTAGTACCAAGATTAAGAATTCCATCTTTATTATAGACTCCAGTTCCACCATTAACAAAATTAAATGTAAGATTTCCTGTCGTTCCAACATTAGCTGTTCCACCATCTACAAATATTCCAGTTCCACCATCAATATTTATAGTTGATGTTCCTGTTGTAAGAGATGTTCCTTGAGTGGCATATATCCCTATTCCACCCTCAGTAGTAACAACTCCATTATGAGTAAGATCCATTCCTACTCCATCCATGTATATTCCTACTCCATTTTTTGCATTTACACTTACATTATTTAAAGTGTATGCTCCTGTTATCCCTGTATGAAATAGTATTCCTATTGATGTTTTTTCTGCTATTCCTGCTGCTGCCGGAACATTTGTTCCAGTCACTATATTTGTACCATTAAATGACACAGTATCATCAAGAAGATATACTCCGACAGAACCCTGCCCTACTGTTACATTTCCTGATATAACTGAATTTGTTTTAGCTGCAACTCCTACTTCTCCACTTGAACTTGAGGTATTTACTTCAAAATCAATTTTTGCATTTTCTCCAAATACTCCAATTCCCCCTGCAGCTATATTCAATATTCCTGTATTTATTTTACTTGCATCTGTATCCTTAAGATAAATTCCTATTGTATTTGAATTTATAGTTCCACCTGTTCCATCAAAACTATTTCCGGAACCATCTACATATACTCCAGTTCCTGTTTTATCTCCTGCTCCTGGAGTAGTATCCACTCCAATTACATTTATGGTTCCTGTATTTTTTCCTGAACTTGTTCCAACTCCAGCTATATACATTCCAAGATTACTTCCAACAGAAAGTATATTTTGGTTTTCTACTGTAGCTACTTTCCCAGTTGCTTTTGCTTCTGCTACCATTCCAACCTTGTCAGATGTGACTCCATTAAGAGTTATAATTCCTGAATTAATACCTTTACCCTCTTCTGCATATATTCCTATTCCCATAACAGAATCATTCAATATGATATTTCCAGTTGAAGTTAATTGAGAATTTCCATTTATATATGAGGCAATACTATTTGTTACTCCTGCAGACGATACTATATTTTTTGTATTTGTTAGCTGTATTACTCCATCTGCATATATTCCTACACTTTTACTTCCTATAAGTGAAAGTTCTGAATTATTTGTCACTGCTGTAGTACTTGTCCCTTTATTATAATACACTCCTATATTTTCTGTTCCTGATATATTATTGACTGTTACTATTCCTCCAGTTGCAAAAGATCCATCTGTAAGATACATTCCTGTTCCAGTTGCAGCATCTGTTTTAAGAGTAAGACCAGTTGTTCCAATAGTTACAGCTCCTTCACTACCATATACCCCAATTGCTCCTGCTCCTGCTATTCCTTGTGCAGTTACAGTTCCTGATATAGTTGATCCTCCATCAATAAATATACCTGTAGTTCCTTCTCCAATGGCTGTTACATTGACATTTAATGTATTTTCACCTTTAGAATAAAGACCTATTGCTTCATTTGAAACTTCAACATTTCCTATACCGTTAAATGTATTTCCACTTCCAACTTTTTCAAGATAAATTCCTACTGCCTTATTTCCTACTGTTACTCCAGCAGATACTCCATCTACTTTTACTATTTCACCTGCGTTTATTCCTACTGTTGCATCTTTTCCATATACAAGGATATTTTTTTCCTCATTAGAATTTGTAAAAGTCATACTATCTTTGAAGTTCACTGTTGCACCTTCAGCAAAAATTCCTACACTTGAATTTCCATTAAACACTATATTTGCTCCATTAGAAATTTCTGTAATGGCTCCTGATTTTAAATAAATACCTGTAGAACTATCTACATTTAAGTTTATTATCCCTGTATTTATAGCTTTGTTCCCCAGCCCCTCTACATACATTCCTATCTGTGAAGAATCATTTACATTAATAACCCCTGTTGTAATATTAGCAACATTAGCAGTCTTAGAATACATCCCTACAGCACCCGTTTTTCCAGTTGATAATTCTATAGTTCCTATATTTGTTCCTGTATTTGCTGATGTTCCTTTAGCAAAAATCCCTACGCCTTCTTTTCCTACTTTTAAAGTTCCAGAAGAAGAAACATTCATATTTTCTATATATATCGATGTTACCTTTTCAAGAGTTGAAGCATCTATCCCTAGATTAAGAGACTTGCTTTCTCCCCCTGTTCCTTTATAAAAAACCCCAGTTTTACCATTTAAACCTACATTATTTGATGTAAGAGTAAGATTAGTTGCGCTTATATCCGAAGTCCCATCAAGCATTACTCCTATAGCATTAGCTCCAAGATCTAATATTCCAATATCTTTAATCATAGTTCCTGTTTTAGCATATATAGCTATTCCATTATCTCCTACTGATATTTTTCCAAGATTAGAAATAGTAACTTTGTCTCCATAAATACCAATTGCTGTAGCATCATCACTTGAATTTCCTACTGTTAGTATTCCAGTCGCTGTATTTACTATATTTGCATTTCCTACTATCCCAGTAACAGTATTATTATTGTTTTCTGCATATATTCCGATACTTCCTTTTCCTGTTAAAGTCACAATTCCTGAATTTGAAATGTTAATTTTTCCTTGTCCTACTCCTGCTCCAAATTCATCAATAATTGGATTCCCAGCAGCCTCTTTTCTATATGCTATTCCTAAAATTCCAAAGGCTTCATCTCCTGCTACATCTATTGTTCCACCTTGAGCAATTGTAACATCACTTCCATTTACAGAGTATACTCCCACTCCACCTTTATTTATATTAGATATTTCATTTTTTTCTATTTCTATTTTACTTGTTCCATCTACTGTTACTTTTCCATAATTTATAAACAGACCCATTGCTCCTGTTCCAGAGTCGGTTCTATCAGCCTTTACTATACTTCCTACCAAATTAATTGCAGCTTCACTATTTGTAGTTGCAGTTCTACTAGAATTCATTTCAAACCCTACTACTTGACCATTATATTTAGATGCTTGTACTGTATCTAATACAGCTGATATTGTAGAACCATCTAGAGTAGTTGCAACAAGTCTTTGTCCTAAAAATCTATTATAATAAAAGTTTCCATCAAGTTGTTCTTCAGTTTCTCCAATGGCACCTGTTCCTGTTCTATCTAGACTTCCGATAGTAATTGTTCCACCATCAGCATTGGCTATCTTATATTTATCTATTCCCGCTCCAGCTTCTATTAGATTTCCTAAATTTACTCCTGTACCTAGACTCCCTCCTATTATTCCTACAATACTTGCTTCTAAATCTTCAGCATCTAAACCTGTAACATTTTTCAAATTAAAAACTGTTACCCCATCAGATTCTACTTTTATCTTTGAAGTAGAATTCAATATAATTGATGGTGTTGGCAGGTTTAAATCTAAGTCAAAAGCAGTGGAAGTTCCATGTAATTCCAATGTTGCACCTGATAAGTTAACTATTCCTTTCCCATCTGAATAAACTGCATAACTATCCCCATCATATTTTAAATATCCATCTGTAAAATTAACGACTGAATTAGCTTCAATAGAAGCTATTCCCGATGCTCCTTCTTTTACATCTATAGAAGCCCCTTGTACATTTATATTTGCACCACCTGTAGCATATATAGCAGTTCCTTTTAAACCTTGATTTGAACTATCATCAAGTTTTATACTCAATTGATCTGCTGATGTTGAACTTATAGTACCGCCATTACTATATATTCCAATGGCACCTTTTGAAATCGCTAAATCAACTTTACCAGATATATTTAATATATTTTCATTATATATTCCAGAAGATTTTTCACCAGATACAGTAATTTTACTTCCATTAGAAACCTTAAATGTTCCCTTATTATATATTCCAGCTTTATTCGTTCCTACTCCTCCAACTTCTATAGTTCCACTATTTTGTCCAGTTGCATCTAATACTGCTATTCCTATATTTTGATTTCCTGTTCCTGTTAATTTTATAGTTCCTACATTGTTCACATTGGCAGTATGGTCAGTAGTTGTACCACTTGAAAGAAGTCCAATAAAGCCATTTAAAGAACTTTCTAAGACTGCATTATTAATTATTTTTCCTTTGGATGTAGCTTGAGCAAAAACATTTCCTGTTGAACCCTTTGAAGAAGTTAAATTTTTATCTATCTGAATTCCATATTTATCACTTCTTATAAGCACACTTTTTGTGGCTCCTGTCCCAAAAGTAAACTCTCCCATTGTACTATTATTTAAAATCATATCACCAATGTTATTTGTAGAGTAATTAGCATTTCTTAAAAATCCTACTACATTTTCTCCAGTTACTTCTATATTTAACTTTTCAATATTCGCAATCGGATTAACATCTTTGGCAGTTGATAAAGATTTAGAAATAGAAACCCCCACATTATTTCTTCCACCAACAATTATTTTTCCAGCTCCAGATTCTACTTTAACACCCTGATCAAAATAGTTAGGAGATTCATCACCATGGACATTATACATTCTAAATCCATAATTGTTTTCTCCATTAACTTCTATATTTCCCAGTGTAACGTCTACACGAAGCACATAGTTCCTATAGCTTCCAAAATCAATTCCTATACTATTCTTACTATTTATAATAATTTTACCTGTATTAATTGTTTTATCCCTTGATTTAATAGAAGTTAGGTCCTGAGCTTCTACATCAATCATTATTCCTATCATATTATTTCCACTAGCAAGTGTTATTTCCCCTTTATTTTCAAATACAGAATATGAACCGGCATTAGTTTGCTGATTCCATAATTGATGTTCCACTCCCACTAATATATTTTTATCATTTGTTCCTGAAATACCGTGTAATTCTAAGGTCCCTTTGAATATTGATCTTCGCTCACCTATTTCATCCTTACCGTCATATCTATAAGTCTCTCCTACTCCTGCAGGATTATGACTTAAAAATATTTTAATATCATTACCTCCACCTAAATCTGTCATAACATAGTCTCCATCTATCGTTGCATTATGGTCTCTAAGTTCATTTATAAAAGCATTTAAGTTTCCTACAGCAGTTCCTGGCACCAGTGTCTGGTTTCCTACTCCTATTTCATTAAATAAAACATTATCAGCTCCTGAAGGCGTAGTACTTAGAGGTACATCTGTATATGCCTCTATATTCCCACCTATCCATGCTGTCTCATTTTCTCCTGTTGTTATAATTATAGGAGCTGTCGTATCATAGGTTTTATAATTTTCTAGTATAATATGTTGTTTTAGCATTCTTACTCTCCCATGTTGAGGAAAGCCCTTTCCTACAAAATCTAGTGCAGGAGGCATAAAATTCTCTGGCATAACTACTTGAGGAGCTTCAGGTTTTGCTGGTGGTGATATTATTGTAGGAATAAATCCAACGGGTGTAACTATCTCAGGAATTGCTATATTCTTATCAGGAGGTATCTGTGGTGTCGTCACATTTGGAGCTGTTACATCTATTTTATCAACAGCACCTGGTACAGCAATAGCTACAGTTACACCATTTGGTGACGTCGGTACCGAAACTACCGGTATTGTCACTTCTTGTACTGTTGGCATTACTGGAGTTATTGTTCCTGGTAATGTCCCAAGATTTACTGTTGGTATTGATACATTAACTGCTATATTTGGATTAATTGAAGGAAGATTGGGTTCAACTGGTTTAATATTTACACCAATATCAATAGTTTCTCTAAATGTCGTTGAAGTAATAACAGAACCCAAACCAGAATTAACTTGATTAAGAGCTTCTTCTCTACTCATTCCTGACGATATTGCAGCATCTATTGTTGGACTCCATTCCTCTTTTGTTCTATCTTTTCCTGAACCACTATTTATTTTATCATATGTAAAAAACACCTGAGTATTTTGCCCAAGTGGCTTTCCATAAAAATCCCATTCTTTAACCAAAGTATCAAACATCGCTGTTTCTTCTGATATTTTACTTTCATTTTCTTTTATTTTTGCTTTTATTTTTTCTCTTTCTTGTTTAATCTTTACTAAAATATTTTCTTTAATTCCATTAATTTCTGTTACAGACTCTACACCACCTAATGATATTGTCCCTGTTATTAGAAACATTACCAATAATGCTGCTGAGAAACTTCCTTTCTTTTTTAAAAATCTTTTTAATGACTTTTCAACTTCTTGTATTTTCAATTTTCTCCCCCTATAAATATTAATTTCTTTTTGTATTCTTTTTAGATATTTCATCTCATTTCTTTGTTTAAATCAACCTAATTTTCTCTACAAATTCTAATGGTATCCTTGATATTTTTTTTCGTCCATAATCATATCCTACAAGTAAAGTATTTCCTATTACTACTATCTCTTTAGATTGATTCATTACTTCATATTCAATTTTCATTGAAGTTTTTTCAATAAAAACCTCTACTATTTTTATAATCAGTTCATCACCTAAAAAACTTTCTTTTTTATACTTTACAAAAGATTCTATTTGGATAGTTCCTATATTTTCAGCTAAATTTAACTCACTAGAACCAAGAGAATTAAAAAAATCAATTCTTACTTGATGAAATAGCCTTAGTGGAACTTCGTTTCCCATATGTCCTCCATAATTAATATCTCCAATGGTTACTTTATATTTTATTTCAAACATAGTTTACACTCCTATTTTTTTTGGAATAATCCATTCTGATTTTTTTCCAAGAGTATAATTCTCTAAAAATTCTTCCTTATATTCTTTGAATTTTTTTTCTATAATTGCTTTTCTAGAATTTTTCATCATATGTAATAAAAAATATAAATTGTGATAAGTTGCCAGTCTTTGCCCCAATATCTCATCTGCTTTAAATAAATGTCTTATATAAGCCCGTGTATAATTTCTACAAACATAACACTGACACCCCTCATCAAGTGGTCTTTCATCTTCTGAATAACTAGCATTTTTAATAACTAATCTTCCATATTTTGTAAATACTGTTCCATGTCTTCCTATTCTTGAAGGTTGTACACAATCCATCATATCAATACCAGATTCTACTGCTTCTAGCATATCAATAGGCTCTCCCACTCCCATTAAGTATCTTGGCTTATCTTGGGGGCATTTCTCAACTATGTAGTCAAGTATTCTATACATATCTTCTCGTGGCTCTCCTACAGCTAAACCACCAATTGCATATCCTGAAAAACTTTCATTCATTTCCATTAGTTCATTTAAGCTTTTTTCTCTTAAATCTTCATATATTCCACCTTGAACAATAGCAAATAATCCTTGAGTAGTAGGATTTCTATGAGCCTCTACACATCTTTTTGCCCATCTTGTTGTTCTCTCAATTGAAGGAATCAAATATTTTTTATCAGATAATCCTGGTGGACACTCATCAAAGAGCATGACAATATCAGCCCCTAAATTATTTTGTATGTTAATTGATTTTTCCGGTGAAATAAAATGTTTAGAACCATCTAGATGAGATCTAAAATTTACTCCCTCTTCAGTTATTTTAACAAGGGAACTTCCATCTTGTTTTCTAGCTCCTAAACTAAATACTTGAAACCCTCCTGAATCTGTTAAAATAGGTCTTTTCCAGTTCATAAATTTATGTAAGCCACCAAATTTATGTACTAGTTCATCACTAGGTCTAAGATATAAATGATAAGTGTTTCCTAATATTATTTCTGCTCCTATCTCTTCTAATTCTTCTGGAGTCATTGTTTTCACAGTTGCTTGTGTTCCAACGGGCATAAAAACAGGTGTCTCAATATTTCCATGAGGTGTTTCTACAACACCTGCTCTAGCTTTTCCATCTGTAGCAACTATTTTATAAGTTACAGGTAATTTTTTTTCCATTTTTCCACCTTTTATATATTTTTCTTTTTTATTATCTCTCAATACTTAATACATCTTTAATTTTAAGAATATTGTTTACTAAAATAGAATAATCATTTTTATCTCTTATTTCAATAATAATTTTTATTTTAGCCTCATTATTGGATAATATGGAACTGTTAATTGATGTTAATAAAATTTTATGATTTGAAATTAAGGAAATAATATCTGCCAGAACATTGTTTCTATTATTTATAAATACATTAAAGGCAAATTTATATTTATTTACTCTAGATTCTTCTATTTTATTATCCCAACTCACATCAATTTGTCTTCCAGGGTCTAACTTAATCATATTAAGATAATTTTGACATTCTTTTCTATGAATAGTTATCCCTGTAATTTTAGTAATGTAACCACCAATTTCATCTCCAGGAAGTGGAGTACAACACTTTGCAAATTTTATAAGTGTATTTTCTATCCCCTCAACAATAACACCATAATCATTTTTCTTTCTATCTATTTTTTCTTTCACTTTAACTTTGGAAGGAATTGGGTTTATTAGTCTATCATTTTTTTCTTTTTCAATCTCCAACTCAAGCTTTACTTTTGTAATAATAACATCTAATTTACTTCTTTTTTCTGCAATTTGAAAACATAAATCATCTAAACTAGGTATATTATGTTTTTCTAAATGTTTCTTCACTATTTTATTCTCTTCAAACTCTTTTATTGTCATACCAATTTTTTCTATTTCATCTTCCAGAAGGTCTCGCCCTATTTTTATATTTTCTTCAAATTTTTGCTCTTTTATCCATTTTCTAATTTTATTTTTAGCACCACTTGTAACAACCATATTAAGCCAATCATTTCCAGGACCTTTTGCATTTTTAGAAGTTATAACCTCAACACAATCCCCATTTTTCAACTTATATTCTAATGGAACTATTTTTCCATTAACTTTTGCTCCTATACATTTACACCCTATATCACTATGAATATAAAATGCAAAATCAAGTGGAGTAGAACCAGATGTCAATTCTACTATATCCCCTTTAGGAGAAAAAACAAAAACAGTTCCTCTTATTAATTCTTCAGTAAATCCTTTTACAAACTCTTCACTGGAACCCTCTTGTTGAGTTTCTATCACACCACGTAACCAACCATATACTTGATCTTTTTTAGTGATTGAAGTTTGTTCTTTATAGCTCCAGTGAGCAGCAATTCCATTCTCTGCTATTTTATCCATCTCTTCTGTTCTAATCTGAATTTCAACAAAAGTTCCTCCAGCACCAATAACTGTCGTGTGGATTGATTGATAATTATTTGATTTAGGAGCTGAAATATAATCTTTAAAACGACCTGGAACTGGTTGGAAATTTTCTTGAATTATTCCTAATATATGATAACAATCTCTTTTGTTTTCAGCGACTATCCTTATTCCCATAAGATCATATACGTGTTCAAACTCTTTTCCTTTCTCATATATTTTTTTATAAATACTATAAAAATGTTTAATTCTACCCTTTATTGTCACTTTTAATTTAGATTCATCTATAATTTTAACTTTCAAAATTTCAATTGCAGCATCAATATATTTTTCTCTTTGACCTTTTTTTGTATCAATCATCTTTTTTAACTCTTGATATTCTTTAGGTTTAAGATAACTTAAAGCTAAATCTTCTAACTCCCATTTTATCTTAGCAATTCCAAGTCTATGGGCTAAAGGAGCGTATATTTCTAAAGTTTCTTGAGATATAGATATCTGTTTTTCAGGTTTCATATATTTAAGTGTTCTCATATTATGCAGTCTATCCGCTAATTTAATTATGACAACACTCAAATTTAATGACATTGCAAGTATCATTTTTCTAATATTTTCATACTGATCTTTAGTTCCATTTGGTAAAATCTTTAATTTTGTTACTCCATCCACAAGCTGGGCTGCATTCTTTCCAAAATTATATTCTATATCTGCAATGGTTATAAAAGTATCCTCTACAACATCATGAAGAATCCCAGCAATTATTGTATCAGTATCCATTTTCATATCTATTAATATACGGGTTACTTCAACAGGGTGAAGAATATATTCCTCACCCGACTTTCTAAATTGCCCTATATGAGATTCTTGGGCCAACAAAAGGGCCTCTCTTATCAACTTCATATCAACATTTAAATTTTTTTCTTTTATTTCTTTTTCAATATCTAACCAATATTTCATATTCTACCTTCCTAATCATGGTTTTTAAAAATTAATTTTATATTTTTTATTTTATAAACTTTTAAAATATATTATAAAGACGATAAAAATATCTGATTTTTATCGCCTTTATACAATTTTATTAATATTTCATAAGTGTGAATATTGGATAATTCCCTATTTTTTCTCGTCCATTTAAGTCTTCTAACTCAATTAAAAAAGCCAAACCAACAACTATCCCTCCTTGCTTCTCAATAAGATGAATTGTTGCTTCTACAGTACCTCCAGTTGCCAATAAATCATCCACTATAATTACTCTTTGATTAGGTTGGATAGAATCTTTATGCATACATAAAGTGTTAGTTCCATATTCTAACTCATAGTCGTAGCTTATTACCTCTCTAGGAAGTTTTCCTGGTTTTCTTACAGGTGCAAAACCAATACCAAGTCCATAAGAAACTGGACAACCAAAAATAAAGCCTCTTGCTTCAGGTCCCACTATTAATTCTGCATTTTTTTCTTTACAAAACTTTATAATCTCTTCTGTTGCAAATTTAAAAGCTTTTCCATCACCCATTAACGGTGTTATATCTCTAAATTTTATCCCTTTTTTAGGGTAATCCTCAACTAAAGCAACATATTTTTTCAGTTCCATTTCTCCCCCATAATAATTTTATTTTTTTGCTTTATATTTAACCTTTGAAGGTGTCAATTTCAATATTGTCTTAATTTCTTCATTTTTATTTTGTTTTTTTAGATTTTTAAGCAAAATCTCTATAACTTCTTCATTTACTCCTTGAATTGCCAGATATCTCTTTAATATTTTTTCTGAAAGCTCAACTTCTTCAAAATAATTTTCTAAAGTTTTTGTATAAAAAATTATATACTGAGGATTCAAATGATATTTTTCATATTTTTTATTGATAAATTTAAAAAGTTTTTCTTTCTTATCAAGTTTAATTAAAGTTAAAGTATATTTTTCATATAACTCATTTTCATATTCAGAGTCCATGATTTCTTCAAAATAATTTTCAGCTTTATCCCAATTTTCAATTTTTACTTCTATATAAGCATTTAGTTTTTTTACATAATCATCCTCTAATGAAGGTGGAATTTTAATCAAATATTCTTTTGAAAGTTTATATTCTTTTTTTTGATAATAGATATATCCCAAATTCTTCATAGCCAATATATTATTAGTATCTAGAAGCAGTACTTTTTCATAACATTTTATTCCCTCTTCTAGCCTGTTCAATTGTAATAAAACATATCCCAATTCTTGTAGAACAAAAATATTTTCTGAATTTTCTTTAAGTGCATTTTCTAATTCTTTCAATGCTAAAAAATATTCACCATTTTGAGAATAATTAACCCCTCTCAAAAAAGAAAATTCTTCTTTTTGTTTTTTTGTTAATTCTTTCTTCTCTTTTTTTTCTAAATATACTGATTCTTTCAACGTATAATCAAGGTTTTCTTTTTTCTTTAATTTTGAAGTGAAAACATTACTACAACCTATACTAGTAATTACTATTGATATAATTATTATTTTTTTTGTAATTATATTAAAAGTTACTCTCTTCATTTCTCCCTTCCTTAGTAGTTTTAGGAACAATGACACCACCAGATATTATTAATTTAACAGCATCATCAATTTTCATATCCAATATTCTTACATTTTCTTTTGCGATACAAACAAACATTCCCGATGTTGGATTAGGTGATGTAGGAATAAAAATATTATACATTTTTTCTACTTTTAGCACTTCTTCTAGTATTGTATTTGATTCAGATGTCAAAAAACCAACAGAGTAGATTCCTGACTTAGGGTATTCAATCAAAACTACTTTTTGATATGTGTGTTTTTGATTTGTTGATACAATTTTTACAATTTGACTAATTGTAGTATAAATATGTTTAATAATAGGTGCTTTAATTAAAAGGTCTTCTATTTTTTTTCCTATTCCAATAAAAAATATATTTTTAAATGTATATCCTACAAGAGTAATTATTAAAACTATAATTAAAACAGAGACTATATTTATACCCCATCTTACTGCACTCTCTTGATAAACACTATCTCCAACTAATTCTGGAAATCTACTAACTAATCTTTGTAAAAATATAGCAATAAATGATTTTGATATAATTTTTGCTATAAATGACACTATCCAATAAAAAATATATAATGTTATTGTAATAGGTAATAGTGTTATTAAACCTGTATAAAAATATCCTTTTATTCCCTTTTTCATCTTTTTAACCCCTATTCTAAGCCAATAATTACAAGTTCTACTTTAGAAATTCTTAATTTATCAAGTTGTATTACTCTTAATAAGATACCATTAATTTCAAGTTCATCATTTATAGTAGCAACACGCCCAATTTCATTAAGAATTAGTCCTGCTAGACTCTCATAATTTCCAGAACTAGGCAAATATATTCCCAACTCTTTATTTAATGTTTCAATATCTAACATTGCATCAATTTCATAAGTTTTTTCATCTTTCTTAATTATAAAATCTTCCTCTTCATGGTCAAATTCATCTCTTATTTCACCAACTATTTCCTCTATTAAATCTTCTATTGTAACTAGTCCAACAACACCACCATATTCATCAAGAACAGTGGCTATATGAACTTTTTGAGTTTGAAACTCTTTTAAAATTTCAATAATAGATTTATTTTCTGGAACAAAATACGGAACTCTCACAAACTTATCAATACACACATCTGTTTTTCCTTCTTTTACACCATTTAATATATCTTTTATATATAAAATACCAATTACATTATCTATTGTGTCTTTATAAACTGGTATTCTTGAAAATCCTTGTTCTAACATTTCATTCCATATTTCATCTATTGTCTTAGAAGCTTCAATAGCATACATTGAAGTTCGAGGTGTCATTACCTCTTTTGCAGTAGTTTCTCCAAATTCAAAAATTGAGTGAATCATATTTTTTTCACCCTCTTCAATAACTCCTTCTGCTTGACCAACATTTACATATGAAAGTATATCTTGTTCTGTCATTAAAGTAGCTTCATCCACAATTTTTATTCCAAATATTCTTCCAAGTATTTTTGAAAAAGTTATCAAAATTTTAACTAATGGCCGAGCTATAAAAGACAAATAATATATTGGTTTTATAACTTTTCTAGATATAATAACTGCATGATTCTTAGCTATTATTTTAGGTGTTATTTCTCCAAATATTAAAATAACAACAGTCATCACTGTTGTTGAAATTGCTATTGCTTTTCCACCATTTCCACCCACTATTTTAAATGTTAAAGAGGTTGCAATTGTTGCTCCCAATATATTAACTAAGTTATTCCCTAAAAGAATTCCAGTTAATATATTATTTGGAGATTTCAACCATTTCTTTAGAAGGTCTGCTTCCTTTGGATGACTCCCTTCTATTCCCTCTAAGTTTGTGTTTTTAAATGATGTTAACGCTGTTTCAGAGGCAGAAAAATATCCTGATAAAAAAATTAATACAAAAAGTAAAATTCCGTCCCTGATAATACTCTGTTCTATATCCAATTTTTAGTGCACCTTCCCCGTTTTAATTAGTTTGAAATTTTTAAAAACATTTATTTATTAAATCTGATTTTGTTAAAATTCCAACTAGACTTTTATTATCATCAGTAACAAGAAAATAACTAATGCAAGATTCTGTCATTTTTGTAATTACATCTTCTAATATTTCATTACTTTTACAAATATTTAAATCTGTGCTCATAATATCACTAGCTTTATACCCTGATATTTTTTTTATTTTTTTATCAAATTCTCCATGATCAGGTAATGCAATGATAACTTCCCAAAAAGCTAACACTGGTTGAATAGGAGTTACTCCTTTTCTTAACAGCATGTCTTCACGTGTTACCACCCCAACCAATTCTCCATTTTCAACAACTGGTAATTTTCCTATATGATTCACTTTCATTAAGTTTATCATTTCAGGAAATGTAGTTTCTTTTTCTATAGTAATTATTTTTGAATTCATAACATCAGAAATTTTTTTCATATATCCCTCCAATCTTTTTTCTTAATTTAATATTTTGTACTTGTTTATTTATAATAGCATATATTCTTCAATATTACAAATAAAGCTTATTTTCATTAAGAAACCAGAAATAATGGTTCCCCTTTTTTTACAATTTCTCCATCTTTGAATAATACTTTTAAAATTTTATAATTTTTTGTAGCTTTTACCTCATTCATCATTTTCATCGCTTCTAAAATACATAAAGTAGAGCCTTCACTAATTTCGCTTCCCTCTGTAACAAAAGCTGGGTTTTCTGGTGAAGATTTACTATAAAAAGTCCCTGTCATAGGTGATAAAATCTTCGCTTCTTCTTTTATACTCTTTTTTTCTGTAGTTTCTTTTTTTACGTCTTCTATTATTTCATTGCTAACGACTCTTTTTACCTCATGAGTAACTTGTTCTTTCTCTATCACTGGTTCATTTTTTAGTATAAGTGTTGCTCCGTCTACCTCTAATGCCACTTCTGTTAAACCACTTTTTTTCATTTTTTTAGCTATTAATTTTATATCTTCTGTACTAAGTTTCATTTTCCCCTCCTAATTTCTTCTATACATATTTACAGTATTTTTCAGTAGCATAGCAATTGTCATGGGGCCTACTCCCCCTGGAACTGGTGTAATCATTGATACTTTATCAATGACATCGTCAAAATCTACATCTCCAGTTATTTTTCCATCTACCCTATTAATTCCTACATCAATTATTATAGCATTTTCTTTTATCATTTCTTTCTTAATAAACTTACTTTTTCCAATTGCCGAAATAAGGATATCAGCTTTCTTTATTATTTTTTCTAAATCAACTGTTTTACTATTACATACTGTAACAGTGGCTCCACTTGAAATCAACATTATTGCAATTGGTTTTCCTACTATATTACTTCTTCCTAAAATAACAACCTTTTTACCTTCTAATTTTACAGAATATCTTGAAAGTAATTCTAGTATTCCTGCTGGTGTACAAGGTCTTATGTCTGTATTTGGATTTAAAAACATTCTCCCTATATTTTCATTTGAAAAACAATCTACATCTTTAGAAGGAATGATTGTATTCATTATTTTTTTCTCACTTATTTGCTTTGGAAGAGGCAGTTGAACTAGAATAGCGTCTACTTCAGATCTAATATTAAGCTCTTCTATTAATTTTAAAACTTCTTTTTCTTCTATATCTTCTGCTAATTCATAAAGAAAACTTTGGATTCCTATTTCTGAACAAGTTTTAACTTTAGAACCTACATAAATTTGTGAAGCCTTGTCTTTTCCAATAATAATTGTTGCTAAACCTGGAATTCGTCCTTTTTCATTTTTTAATTTTTCTATTTCTTCTTTTAACTCAACTTTTATTTCAGAAGATATTTTTCTTCCATCAATCAACATATTTTTCCTCACTTTCTTGCTAGAACTTCTATTAATTCCTATTTTCAACTAAAAACATTACCTATTTCAAGTAATTTACCATTAATGCTATCTGCACCTGTTATAGCCCCTTTATTTTCAGGCTTCAACTTTTTTAATATTATAGCTCCATCACCAGTTTTTATGACAAAACCTTTATTTTTAACTTTTCCTACAACTTCTCCGATTTTTCCTTGAAAATTTTCATCTTCTATTTTTTCATTTTCTATTTTTTCAACTTCTAAAACTTTAATAATTTTATCTCCTAACTTTGTAAATACACTAGGAAAAGGTGTCATCCCTCGTACAAAATTATTAATTTCAAAACTTGTTTTTTCCCATTTAATTTTTAAATCTTCTTTTTTAAAAGGCTTTACAAAAGTTGCTTTCTCATGTTCTTGTTCTCTCTTTATAGCCTTATTAGTAAAGATTTCTTCAACAGCCTCTAATAAGCAATCAGCACCTAAAAATTTCAATCTGTCATGAAGAGTCAAGAAATTATCTTCTTCTTGTATCTCTGTTTTTGAAACTTTAATTATAGCACCTGCATCAAGTTCTTGGACTATATCCATAATAGTCACTCCTGTTTCCACTTCTCCCTCTACTATTGCCGCATTAATAGGTGCTGCTCCTCTGAATTTAGGTAATATTGATGAATGTACATTTATTATCCCAAATTTAGGATATTCTATAATATTATTAGGGATTATTTTCCCATATGCAACAACAACAATTAAATCTGGATTCATTTCCTTAATCATGTTATAAGTTTCTTCAGTCCTTATGTTTTCAGGCTGATACACTGCAATATCATTATCTAATCCATATTGTTTAACAGGGTTATATATTATTTTTTTTCCTCTGCTACTATTAGGTTTATCTACTTTTGTGATAATACCCACTATTTCATGTTTTGTTTTTAATTTTTTTAACGATTCTACCGCAAATTCTGGAGTACCCATAAATAAAATTTTCATTTTTTCTCCTGCTTTTTTTCTATTTTTTCTTGGATAAACTCCAATGCTAAATCATATCCTAGACTACCATGTCCCATTATTGTCTTAATTGCTACATCACTTATTAAAGATATTTTTCTAAAATCCTCTCTCTTACTTATATCTGAAAGATGAACTTCTATAGTTTCTATTCCTACTGAGGTTATTGCATCCCTAATAGCTACACTATAGTGAGTATACCCTCCTGGATTAATTATTATATAATCTTTTTTTTCAATATAAGCTTCTTGAATTTTATCAATAATTTTACCTTCTGAATTAAACTGACAACACTCTAAATTAAAACCCATTTTTTTTGATTTTTCTTCTATTCTTCTTTCTATTTCTTTCAAGGTTTCATTACCATAAATATCTGGCTCTCTAATTCCTAATAAATTTAAATTTGGTCCATTTATTAACAGAATTTTTTTATTCATATTCATTTTTATTTCCATCTTCTTCCAATATTTTTTTCTGATTAACTTTTTCTACTATCTCTACAAAAGATTTGATATCTTTAAAATCTTTATATACAGACATAAACCTTACATAAGCTACTTCATCAAGTTGAAATAATTTTTCTAATATTAAATTTCCTAATTCAGTACTTGTAATCTCACTATTTAAATTATTTTGAATAGTTTTCTCTATATCAAAAACAATCGTTTCTAATTTTTCATGTTGAACATCTCTTTTTATTGTTGCTAACTCTAATCCTCTAATGATTTTATCCCTATCAAATTTTTCTCTACCACCAGATTTTTTAATTACAAAAGTTTGAGAAAGTTCTACTGTTTCATATGTAGTAAATCTTTTTTCACAATTAGGACACTCTCTTCTTCTTTTTATAGATTCACCCTCAAAATACGGACGACTATCTATTACTTTAGTATCCTCATTTAAACAATATGGACATCTCATTTAAATCCCCTCTTCAACTCTAATAAGTTCGATTACTTCTTTTTCAGTTTTAGCACTTAATAATTTTTTTCTAAAATTTTCTTCTCTCAACAATCTAGAAATTCTAGCAAGAACTTTTAAATATGTTTGTCCATCTTTTAAAGGAGATGCAAAAACAAAGAAAATACTAACTTTTTCTTCATCTAAAGAATCAAATTCTATTTTAGAACGACTTATTCCAAATGCAATTGTCAAACCTATTGCACTCTCAGTTTTAGCATGAGGTATTCCTACCCCTTTTCCAATTCCCGTACTTCCTATTTTTTCTCTCTCAGTTAATGCTTTATACACTTCTTTTTCATCTATTATATTTTTTGATTTTCCTATTAATTTTCCTAGTTCTTTCAACATTTCTTCTTTATTTTTACTTTTTAGATCCAAACATATTAAACTTTCGTCAATATAATCAATAATTTTTACTAACTCCATTTTTTCACCCCAATAAAAAGTTTTTTATATTTAATGTTCCTTCACAATGATAGTTTATATATTTTTCATACAATACAATAGTTTTTATTATATCATATTCTAAATAATTTTTCTCTAGTATTTTCTTTATTTTTTTATTTAATAATTCATTTAAAATAATATTATTTTTAGCCTCAGAATCTATTTTTATCCATTCATCTATTTCATCTGCAAATATTCCTTCATATTCAGACCATTTATACAAAAAATATAGAACACATAATAGATTTTCTTCTTTTTTATTTTTCTTTTCAAAATAATCTAAAGTCTTTTTCAACAATTCATAATTTTTAGAACTAATACTTCCATCATGACTTAATTTATTAACTACTGAAATTATATATAACCCCATTGATATCCTATCTATATCACTTTTTATAACTGAATAAGAATTAACTGTTTCAAATTTTCTAATTGAATAATTTTCATTTTTTTTTATAAAAATAAAATTAGAACATGTGAGAATATCCACAGCACTCTGCTCTCTTGTCTTACTTTTTCTTATCCCTTTCACATTAAAACTAATCTTTCCCTCATTTTCAGTAAAAATAGTTACATAAAGGTCTCCATCTCCATATTCAGTTTTACTAAGTACTATTCCTTCACATTTTATCTCTTTCATTCTTTTAAAATAAAATCCTCTTTCTTAAAGCTAGGATTTACCTCTACATTAGAAAGTTTTAGTGTAGAAACATGTGTCGTTCCTGAGTATACCTCTAAAATTTGGGGAATAAGATAGTTACTTACACTTTGAAATTCTTTTATCACAATTTTCCATGAATTTGAAATTTGAAATTCTCTATATTCTTTCAAATAATATTTATCTTTAAAATTTTTATCTTTTTTATCTAACTCCACAATTTGATTAATAAAATTTAGTATTTTCATTTCATTTTCATCACTTTTTTCTTTTATAACTTGATTGAAGAAGGGTAAAAAGATAGTTTTCATTCCATTTTCATATATATATATTTCACCTTTTTTTTCTTCAGGAGACAATACCTCTTTTTTCAAAATTTTGGGTAACTCCAAACTCAAAACATATTCTGTAGACACATCTTTATTATTTACCCTACTTTTATCATTAACATTAAACCTTAATGAGGTCAATGTTGATATTTTTTTATTTGTAGCAAATAAGTTTGTAGAACCCAATATAAATATTATTAAAAAAAATATTTGAATAAAAAATTTATTTTTTAATATTTTATCTTCTCTTACCATTTTTCACCTTCTCAGTATACAAAATAACTTCTTTCAATTTTATCAGATCAATACAAGGCTCAACAATATAAGTCACTTCATCCTCTACTTTCTCTACTATTTTTCCCACAACCAAACCTTCAGGGTACACTTCACTAATTCCAGAACTAATTATTATTTCTCCAACTTTTACTTTTTCTTTATCCAAGCTAGGAGTAAATATTATTCTATTATTATACTCACGATTTCCTGTTGCTATTCCCATTATTCCACTTTCAGTTTTTGAACTTATTACAAAATTTTCATTAGTTACCATTTCTATTTTTGCTACATTATCAAAGACTTCTATAACTCTACCTATCACGTTATTTCCTGACAATACAACCATATTAGGTGTAATATCATCATCTTTTCCTCTATTAATATAGAAAAACTCATACAAATTCATTAAATCCCTAAATGTAACCAATCCAAACTTTATTTTTTTATCTTTTTTTTGTAATTTTAATAATTCTCTTAGTCGCTCATTTTCTTCTCGTAAATTTTCTGTTTGTAATTGTTCTGTTTGTAAAAATAGATTTTTTAATCTCAACTCTTCTTTTTCTTTCGAAATCTCTTTATAATTTATAATATTTGTATATCTTTTATTTAAACTATCAGTCATTAGAAATATTTTTGATTGAATAGGTAAAAAAAACTGAGCAACCATTTTATTAAAAGGCTCTATTTTCCATCTAAATAAAAATATAATTACTATTACTACAATTATAACCATTGTTTTATTTTTATTTTTCTTCTTCTCTTTCTTATTCATTTTTAAACACTTTTAACTATTGCAGAAATTAATTTAGTACAGTTTACAATATCCACTATTTTTATAGTTTCATTACAAGTATGAACATTACTCATTCCTATTCCTAAATTTATAGAAGGTATTCCTCTACCACTATAAATATTTGCATCACAACCTCCACCAGAAGAAACTGTTTTTAATTCAATTTCAGCTTTTTCACTTGCCTTAGCTAATATTTTTAATAGTTCTGAATCTTCTTCTATTTTGTATCCACTATAACCTATACTGACTTGGTGTTCACATTTAGCTCCAAAACTTTTTGCAGTCTCCTCAAATATCTCCATTGTTTCTTTTAATAATCCTTTTAATTTATCTCCTGAGAAACTACGTGCCTCATATGTTATACTTACTTCTGGCATAACAATATTTACTGCACTTCCGCCTTTTACTATTCCTATATTACTTGTTGTTTCAGAATCAATTCTTCCAAGTTTTATTTTTGTTATTGCATGTGAAGCCACTGTTAGAGCATTTATTCCCAATTCTGGTGCTAAACCTGCATGAGCTGTTTTTCCTATTATCTTTATCTCACCTTTGGCTGAATAAGGTGTTTGAACTACAACTGTTCCTGGAGTTCCCCCTGAATCTATTATAAAAGCATAATCTGGTTTGTATTTATCCAACTCTAAACTTTGTGCACCTAACAATCCTATCTCTTCTGCTATTGAAAATACAGCTATTATTTCTGGATGTTCAACGTTAGTTTCCTTTATATCTCTTATCATTTCTATTATAGCAGCAATTCCTGCTTTATCATCAGCTCCAAGAACTGAAGTTCCATCACTTGATATAACACCATCTTTTACTATAGGAGTTATTTTTTCACAAGGTACAACTGTATCCATATGAGCACTGAACAGTAATTTCTTTTTCCCAGGTGCTGGAAGTACTGCAATTATATTCCCTGCATTCCCACCATATTTATCTCCTGCATTATCTTCTATTACTACTAATCCCATTTCAGAAAGTTCTTTTTTCAAATAGTCTGCCATTTCTCTCTCATTTAGTGAAGGTGAAGATATTTTCACCATATTTAAAAAATTATTTATTACTCTAACCTCGTCCACCATATTTCCTCCTAATTTTTTTTATTTTATCCTATATTATAATACATATATTTCCACTTGTCAAAGCTCTTAATATTTTTTACATTTTTTATTTTTCCAATTTTAAATATTAAAGTTATGACAATAGCTCTAACTTCAATTTTAGCTAGAGCTACTTATCTTTTTATTTTTTAGATGTTTTTCTTCGCCTCATATCTTGTATGTAAATAATAATGTGCTCCATTACTTAAAGGCTTTACTAAATGTTTTTCATAAAGTTCAGTTACATATGGATTACAATGTGATTTTCTAATACTTTTCCCTTCATCTATAGCCTGAATTGTATGTTGTCTTTCTTTTATAACTCTAAATTTTCCTTGATGATATGGTTGCCCACCACCACCAATACAGCCACCCTTACAAGCCATTATTTCAACTGCATGAAATTGTTCTTCTCCACTTCTGATTCTTTCTATTAATGCCCTTGCTGACCCTAATCCATGAGCAATTCCTATTCTTAATTTTATACCTTTTATTTCCACTGTTGCAGTCCGAATTCCATGTAATCCTCTCAACACTCCAAAATCTACATTTTCTAATTCTTCTCCCGTTATCCATTCATGAACAGTTCTCAATGCTGCTTCCATAACTCCACCTGTTCTACCAAAAATATCTCCTGCTCCTGTTGAATAACCTAAAGGATTATCAAATTTTTCTTTTTCTATGTTTTTAAGATCTATATTTGATTGCTTTAATAAACTCGCCAGTTGTCTTGTTGATATTGAATAATCCACATCTGGATTCCCTTCAAAGGAAAACTCTTCCCTTGCAGCCTCATATTTTTTTGCAAGACATGGCATTATTGAAACTACAATTAAATCTTTTCTTTTTATTTTCATTTCTTTTGCCCAAATATTTTTTGCCACTGCACCAAACATTTGTTGAGGAGACTTTGCACTGGATAAATGTTCTAACATATCATGATAATTATGTTCACAAAACTTAACCCATGATGGGCAACAAGAAGTAATAAGTGGTAGTTTTACATTTTTATCTCCATCTAAAAATTTTTCTAATCGTTCTTTTAACTCACTTGCTTCTTCCATTATTGTTAAATCAGCTGCAAAATTTGTGTCAAAAACTTTATCAAATCCTATTTTTTTCAAACTAGCAACCATTTCTCCCGTAACATCAGTTCCTGGTAAATATCCAAACTCTTCTCCTAAAGCCACCCTTACTGCTGGGGCAACTTGTACTACAACAGTCTTTTTAGGATCTGCAATATCTCTTATTAGTTCTTCTGTATAATCAGTTTCATACAAAGCTCCCACTGGGCAAACTGCTACACACTGTCCACAATTTGTACATACTGTTGTTTCAAGATTTTGTTCAAAAGAAGTTGCAACTGCTGCCTCAAATCCTCTATGAATTGCAGAAAGTGCTCCAACAGTTTGAATATTTGTACACATATTTTCACATCTTTTACACATTATACATTTATCTGAATCCCTTACTATTGAAGGTGAAACTTCTTTTCTATATTTTGACTCTCTACCCTGATATTTTATTTTTCTTATTCCTAAGTTTTGAGCTAAAGTTTGAAGCTCACACTCACCATTTTTCACACATATTAGACAATCTTTTGGATGATCTGACAACAATAGTTCAACAATGGTTTTTCTACTTTTTATAACTCTTGCTGTATTGGTAAATACAACCATATTTTCTGCAACCCATGTTGAACAAGCTGGAGCTAAATTTCTTCTCCCCTCCACCTCTACAACACATACTCTACATGATGCACAATCATTTTTAAAATCTATATCACTCATTTTCATATAACATAAACTTGGAATTTTAATCCCTATTGATTTCGCTGCTGCTAAAATTGTTACACCCTTAGCACTTTCTATCTCTTGTCCATCTATAGTTAATTTTATTATGTTCATTATGCCTCCTCATGGAATAAATATATCTAAATCCGATCTATAGCTCCAAACTTACATTGACTATAACATACTCCACACTTTATACACTGACTTGCCTCTATTTCATGTTTTACTCTAGGTTTTCCAACTATACAAGTTACTGGACATGCTCTAGCACATAAAGTACAACCTATGCAGCTATCATTTATAACATATTTAACCAAAGCTTCACATTGCCCAGAAGGACATTTTTTATCTTCTACATGAGCCAAATACTCATCATAAAACTTATTTAAAGTGGATAATATTGGATTTGGTGAAGTCTGTCCCAATCCACAAAGAGACGTATCTTTTATTATTTCCGATAAACTTTTTAAGTTTTCTAAATCCTCAACTGTTCCATTTCCTTGAGTTATTTTTTCTAATATTTCCAACAATCTTACATTTCCTATTCTACAAGGTGTACACTTTCCACAAGACTCTTCCACTATAAATTCCAGATAGAACTTTGATACTGCAACCATGCAATCATCTTCATCCATAACTATCATTCCACCTGAACCCATCATTGAACCTTTCTCAAGTAAAGTATCAAAATCAATTGGAGTATCTAAATCTTTTTCTGTTAAGCAACCTCCTGAAGGTCCCCCTGTTTGTACAGCTTTAAATTTTTTCCCATCTTTTATTCCACCACCAATATCATATATTACATCTTTAAGTGTTATCCCCATAGGAACTTCAATTAAGCCTACATTATTTATTTTTCCTGCAAGTGCAAAAACTTTAGTTCCAGAAGATTTTTCAGTTCCTATACTCTTAAACCAATCTGCACCTTTATTAATAATTTGAGTAA
This sequence comes from uncultured Fusobacteriaceae bacterium, assembly GCA_947038515.1. Lineage (GTDB taxonomy): Bacteria > Fusobacteriota > Fusobacteriia > Fusobacteriales > Fusobacteriaceae > JAGNZR01. Next base: position 83,251 of record CAMQWJ010000005.1, on the reverse strand, counting down.
TATTTGCAAGTGTCTCAACATTATTTACATTGGTAGGTTTTCCTAAGTAACCTGATTCTGCTGGAAATGGAGGTTTTGAAGTTGGTTCCCCTCTCTCTCCTTCCATAGAGTGAATAAGTGCAGTTTCCTCACCACAAACAAATGCTCCAGCACCATATTTTATTTCCACATCAAAAGAAAAATCTGTTCCAAGTATATTGTCTCCTAAAGTTCCTAACTCTTTAGCATCTGCTATAGCTTTTCTAAGTCTTTCCACTGCAAGAGGATATTCTGCCCTTATATATACTAACCCTTTTGAAGAACCTATTGCATATGCACATATAGCCATTCCTTCAATAATACTATGAGGATCTCCTTCTAATATTGATCTATCCATGAAAGCCCCTGGATCTCCCTCATCTGCATTACAAACTACATATTTTTCTTTTCCTTTAGCCTTTCTAGCAAATTCCCATTTTAATCCTGTAGGAAAACCTGCTCCCCCACGACCTCTAAGACCTGATTCTTTTATAATACTTATTACTTCCTCAGGAGTTCTATTAATAATTGATTCTCCCAAAGCTAAATATCCCTCTGTTCCCAAATATTCTTTGATATTTTCAGGGTCAATAACACCACAATTTTTTAATGCTCTTCTAACCTGTTTTTTATAAAACGGCATTTGCTCTTCTTCTCTAATTTTTTGTCGAGTTCTTGGGTCTATAAATAATAGTTCTTCTACTATTTTTTTATTTATAATATGTTGCTCAATTATTTTTTCTCCATCCTCTGGTTGTACCTCTATATAAAATATATTTTCTGGCATAATTTTTACAATTGGTCCTTTTTCACAAAATCCAAAACATCCTGTTTTTACAACTTTAACATTTGAATCTAGTTTTTTTATAATTATTGTTTCCTCTAATTTTTTTATTAGTTCCTTACTTTTTCCAGACAAGCAACCTGTTCCACCACATACTAGTATATCAATTTGTTGCGACATTCCAATCCTCCCTATTTCTTTGTTGTTGTCTCAGCTGCTCGTGATAATAATAATCTTTTATATTCTTCAATCTGTTTTTTTAATTCCTCTAAAGTTTTTATTTTTTTCATTTTATTTCACGTCCTCCTTAGCTCTATACTTATCAAGAATAGGCTTCATATTTTTTACAGTTTCTTTTCCATATACATCTTTTCCAATCATAACCACTGGTGCAAGTCCACAAGCACCAACACATCTCAAAGCATCAATTGAAAAAAGTCCATCTAAACTTGTTTCTCCTACTCCAATCCCTAAGTTACTTTTTATTTCTTTAAGAACCTTTTCTGCTCCTCTCACATAACAAGCTGTTCCCATACAAACTGATACAGGATATTTCCCCTTGGGAATCATTGTAAAGAAACTATAAAAAGTTACAACTCCATACACTTTAGAAAGTGGTACATCCAATTTTGATGCAACAAACTCTTGCACCTCAGAGGGTAGGTATCCAAAAATTTCCTGTGCTTTATGTAGCACACCTATCAACTCTATTTTCTTGTTTGGTAACTTCACAATATAACTTTCCAGCTTGTTATAACACTCGTCTTTCAATGGATTTTTACATTTCATAACCATACCCTCCTTAATATATTTTTAATTAATTTAATTTACTTTGCTTCTCTTTCTCAAGTTTACTTTATTTATTCCCTTTTGTAAATGGCAAAAAGTAAAATAATTTAAAATAAAATAAAGAAATATAAAAAACAATAGATGGTAAAAAATTAATAATTAAAACCTTTTCTTTCAATAGATAAAAATCAACACAACCTAACAATTAATCTTGCTTGCCTTTTTATTAAATTTACTATATAATGTAAAATCAATATATATTTAAATAAGGGGGCATAAATGGAAAAGAAATTGTTAAAAAGAAATTTTAAAAGAAAAATAAAAATAACTGGAGCTTTACTAGTAATATTTTTAATAACAGGTAAATTAGGACATTCATATACAATAGAAAATGGAACTACACTCTGGGAAACAGATGGATTTTATAATGAAATAATTAATAATTCCATAGCGAAAGCAGATATATTAAATAAGGGGACTTTAACTAATCGAACAGCTACTATTACATTAAATTCAGGAATTAAAAATACTAGAGTCAATAAAATTACTAATCAAGGGGTTATGTTAGCTGCTGCTGCTGGAGTAATTAATAATTCTAAGGATACATTTGATTATACTTCTTTTGAAAATACAACCTATTCAATAGGAACAGTTATTAATGAAGGAAGAATGGAAGCTAAAAATATCACAGGACAAAACTATGCTGGAAATGGTTCTGTAGTAAATAATTCAATGAGATTACTAAATCAACAGAATCCTAATGGAGAATATATTGTTGAAACATCTTATGTTAAAAACAAAGGAAATATGAGTGGAATAACTAGAACTGGGGGAGATGCAGGAGGAACAGGTAATGGAATAAATAATTATTTACATGTCGGAAACTCAACTATGAAACTTGCAAAAGCCTCTTTAGAAAAACTAGATAATAGCGGGATTCTCCAAGGGGGAAATGTAAACAAACAAGGAGTAAGTAGTCCTAATGGTAATGGTTTTGAAAATATGGGAACGGTTGGAAATGGGATCTTAAGTAGTATTCACGGTGTTGGAAATACTATAAATACCCGTATCGGTACAGTAAAAAATAATGGAATTATTGCAGGATACAACGAAGGATTTGGGTCCTCTGTTGGAACTAATGGTGGAAACGGAGTAGCCTCAATTATAACAGATACATTTAGTATGAATCCTTCACTAAATGAAAAAGCAGAAATAAAAGAAGTAACAAATAGTGGAATTATTATGGGAACGAATACAGCAATAGCCGCTTTTACAGCTAATAATGCTATAGTGGCTTCTCCAGGAGGTATTAATAATAACTACAGCGAAGAAAAAGGAAGTATTGATACTGTAAATAATTATGGAATTCTTGCAGGACAAAAGATAATCAAAGGAAATGTAACTACTGAAAATAATTTGGGAACATATATTATATTTGATACTAAAACTACATCTTTTAATAGATATTCTAGTGAATTAAAAAGAGATTCCAATGGTAAGGTAATGTTAAAAGAACTTACAATAGGAGCTGGTGGAAATGCCACGTTAGAAGGCATAAATTATAGTATTTTAAATGGAAATACATTAGGAACAATATCGAGTGGTGAAACTGTAACAGGAAATAGTGACACATACTTAAAGGCTTCTAATTTAACAAAAAACTCTAACTTAATAATAAATGGTGTCGGAAGAAACGGAGCCCTAAGAGTTGATAAGGAGACAGTTTTACAAAATACAATTATAAATGGATATGAAATAGCATTAAAAATGGAAGCTGGAAATGGATTTAAAGGGAACAATATAGTGTTCAACGGTGGAGGAATCGGAAATATTAATGACAATGGGACAAGTGGAGATATAAAAGATGATTATTTAGAATATACAAATGTAATAGAAGGAGATGCCGGAACAAATGAAATTACTTTAAATGGTGATTCTATTATAAATGGAAGTGTTGATTTAGCCCATGGTGATGATACCCTTTTACTAGCTAACACTACTCAAATTAATGGGACTTTAAATGGAGGTTTAGGTGTTGGAGATACTTTAGGATTAGGACAAAATACTACATCTAAAGCAACTACAAACTTAAATGTTTTTCACGATATATCTGGCTTTGAAACTATCAATGCAAATGGAGATATTACTTTATTTGAAACAACTAATATTACCGATGCAACTAATATTAATTTAGAAACTGGAAATTTAACATTAAGAGTTAACCCTACCATAATAGATGGAGCAGGTAATATAATAGGACATTCTTTATATGGAAATAATGGAACTTTAACTTCAATAGATGGTAATCTTATAATTGGTTTAAATGGAATCGGAGAAAATGCAATCATTGGAATGGGTGGTACTCAAATAACTACTGGGATAGATTCTAATTATCAAAAAACAGATAAATTAATTACTAATTCACTAGTTCTTGATGCTACATTACTACCAGATGGTAATGTATTAATAGGAGTTCTAGATTATTTACCGCCAATAGTTCCACCGATAAATCCACCAGTTACTCCACCAGGTCCAGTAAATCCACCAACTACGGTTAATGGTCCTTTATATGAAAAACTTAATCAAGTATACAAGTCTATAGTAAGTGCTGGAGAAATCGGAGTATTAGCAAACACAACTTTAATAAATACTGGTATGGGAAATTCTTATTTAGAAACTATAAACGGAGGAATTGCTTCTTCTCGTGATGAAGCCTTAGGAGAATTACTAGTAATTCTTGATCAAATGTATGCAAATAATCCATATAGCTATACTTTGAAATCATCAAGAGATAGTATGAAAACATTTGAAGATAATCTATCATATTTGACAATAAAGCCTAATGAAAAAGAATGGATAATTCAAGGAAGAGCCATTTATACAGGTGTAAAAGGTGATAATGTAGATTATGGAAAAAATTATTATGGATTTGATACAGGACATAGAAATTATAAAACAACAACAAAAACAATAGGTGGACTTGCAAGTTTTGAATATGGTCTTTCTAATGACAGTTCAGTAGGATTTGCCATAGGTGGAAATAACCAAGATATTAAACTAAAAGGTTCAAGTGAAATAGACGGAAACTCATTATATTTAGGAGTTTTTGCTAAAAAAGAAATTAAGAATTTAAAGTTTATGGGTGGAATAGGATATCAATATAGTTCTCTTGATACAGAAAGAGAAGTATTTAATAAAAGAGATTTCCTAAAAACATCAGATAATTATGATGTAAATACATTGAGTACATTTATAGAAGGAAAATATGTACTAGATGCAGGTGATAATTTAAAAGTGGAACCAAAAATAAGATTAAGTTATTATCATGTTGCACAAGATGGAATTGATGAAGGATATACACCAAATAATTTAGAAATGTCAGTTAATAAAGCAGAGCAAGACACTTTAGATTTAGAAGTTGGAGTAGATTTTGTAAAAACTGCAAACTTTAAATCAGGAAAATTAAATGGAGTATTAACATTAGCTGCTATTAATACTTTTGGAGATAAAAATGAAAGTTTAACTGGACAAATAAATGGAAGAAACAAATCTGGTTCAGACTTTGAAATTCAAGGAACTAAATTAGAGTCATTATCAGGAAAAGTAGGTTTAAACTTAGAATACGAACATACAAATGGTTTGATTTATACTGTTGGAACAGATTTTGAATTCTCTCAGAATAATAACCGTAATATATCTGGAAAAGTTGGATTAGGATATAGATTTTAATGAGAAATATTTTAATTTTTTATAAGTTCTAAAAAGTAAAAAAATGGATAAAAATTTATCCATTTTTTTTATTTTTTTTATTTAATCTTTACAGAATAAAAGATATTTGAGTCATACTTAAAACTTAAGCATCTTGCTTGGTATCAGCTATTTGAATCTCTCTTAAATTTACACCTTGTGGTAATTCATAAGCAAATTTAATCGTTTTTGCTACATCCATAGCAGTGATGCTACCAACACCAGTTGATTTTTTCCACTCAAAATATCCTTCTTTTATCTCATCACTTGTAGTGTGATGTACAAGTTCTGTATCAACAGCACCTGGACAAATACGCATTACTCTAACATTATGTGATGAAAGCTCTCCACGTGCCACCTCAGATAGACCAACTACACCATACTTACTTGCACAATAAGCACCATGATTTCCAAATGGTTTTACCCCTGCAATAGATGAAATATTTATAATAGTACCACTTTGTCTTTCTTTCATATCGTTCATTACTATTTGCATTCCGTGCATTACACCCATAACATTTACATCAAGCATTTTTTGCCATTCCATAGGGTTTTGCGTCTCAAGGTTTCCAAGAAGCATTATCCCTGCATTGTTAATCATTAAATCAGTTTTTCCATAAACCTCTTCTGCTTTTCTTACTGCTTTTTCCAAAGACTCTCTATCAGTAACATCAACTTTTGCACAAATTGTATCTGATAAGTTTAATTCATTTAAAAGTTCAACTCTTCTTGCTATTAATAATAATGGATACCCTGCTTTATTAAACTCTAAAGCCAATGCTTTTCCAAATCCTGAACTTGCTCCTGTAATTACTACTAATTTTTTCATATTCAAACTCTCCTTTAATAATCTTTTTTGTCATACCATCATAGTATAAAAAACAATACAAGTCAATAAGGCACATTTACTTCATCAAGGGAAAAAAAGGTAACTAATTAAAATATTATAGTTTTTTATCTTTACACTGTGGAACAGTCAAAATAAACTTTTCTCCCATATTAAGGTGACCCCAAGTACACATGGCTTCCAGTATTTGAAAAATAGATTTCCCTTTTTCTGTTATGGAATATTCTACACGTGGTGGAATTTCAGAAAAAGCTTTCCGACTAATCATACCATCAGCCTCTAATTCTCTAAGTTGATTTGTAAGTGTTTTTTGAGAAATTTGTGTAATTGAACTCATAAGTTCTTTAAATCTCTTTGTCCCTTCAACCATTAATAAATAAAGAATAAGTGGTTTACACTTGCCACCAATTACTTTTAAAGTAACCTCTATCTCACATCCAACTTTTATTTTATCCTCTATATTCATTCGTTACCTCCATTACTGTAAGGGTAAACAATGTACCCCCTTGACAATTTTCTCTTATTAAACTAAAATAATAATATATTATGTTACAGTAGTTTATACTATAATAATAAAAAAGTCAATAATATGGTAACCAAATAAATTTATGGAGGAACAAGAATATGAAAATCTTATTATTAAACAGTAGTCCTAGACACAATGGAAATACAGCATATGCCACTGAACAAATAAAGAAAAGTATAGAACTTAATACAACTCATTCTGTAGAATCAGTAAACGTTACTAACTTAAAAGTTAGTGGTTGCGTCGCTTGTGATAGTTGTCGTACAAATAGTGAAATATGTGTAATTAAAGATGATACACAAGATATTTTGAATAAAATTGTAGATGCAGATGCCATTGTTTTTTTAGCACCTGTATATTGGTGGGGAGTTCCTTCTCAATTAAAAGCTGTTATTGACAAGTTTTATTCAGTGCAATCAAAACTTAAAGCGAAAACGAAAAAGATTGGGATTGTAACAATAGGTGCTAGTGATATAACTAATAGACAATATTCTTTAATTAGTGATCAGTTTGATTGTATCAATGAATTTTTAGGGTGGGAAAAAATATTTGATTTATCATTCTCAGCTCGTGAAATCAATGATTTACCAAAATTAGAAGGTGCAACTGAACAACTTTCAAACATCTCACAATATTTAGTTTAAAATTTTATTTCTTATATATTATCCATTTTGCTTCCAAAATATCTCCTCTTATCATTTTAATATGGGTATTTTTTTTACTTTTTTACCCATATAAATTAATAGAAGTAAATTTTCTATTTTAAAAACTCTTATAACTAATAGTAGAACACTCTATTTTTCTCATATTCTATATAGGCTCCATAGAAAGCTTAGTAATCATTGCTCTCTTAAAAATTGACTTCCAAAAGTTCAAGTTTCTAATGGTTTAAAGTCAAGGTTTTCTCTTAATATTATTATACCATTTTAGCATTAAAAAGTATATTCTATCTAATTTTCACAACCTTTAGAACAAAATTAAGGGACCTTACTCCTGTAATATACAGAATTAAGATCCCTTAAAATATTCTTTTATTTAATTGTCCACTTTACTAATTTAAAAATTTTATTTTCTATTTCTCCAGGTCTCTATAGCACTGATTAGCAATTCCAGAATAAGAAATATAAGTTTCATTACTACGCAATATTATCTATATAATATTGCAAAGCCTCCACTTCTATTTTTTGTTCATCAACTTTAGCTAAAGAACCTATTCCAGTATTAATTTCTTTTTCTATTCCCTCTAACCACTCAGGATAATTTTCATATCCACAGTCTACTGGTAATTCTGCTGAATTATCTGACATCTCAGTTACTTTTAAAAATGTCAAATTATCATCTGCTAACTCTTTTTTTAAACCTAATTCTCTTTTGTTACTTTTTGTTAATTTTTCAATCATTGCCGTAATTATTATTTTTTTACTTTCTAAATCCATTTTGCTCTCCTTTTAATACATTTAAAATAAGATAACTTGACATATTCAATGTCCCTTTCAGCTGATAATGTATCTTACCATAATACTTTTAATTTTCTATGCTCTCAAACTTTACTCTCGCTACTTCACACACATTTTTTTTATTTATAAGCTATAATACAAGTATTCATTACACAATAACAGAGGAGGAATACTATGATTTTAGAACAATGGTGTGAAAAAGCTATTTTGGATTTAGGGGTCTATACTTCAGCAAAATTATTTTGTAATATGGTTTCCAAAAGAAAACCTTTTAGTCTTACCACTTGTTATTCTCTTATTGATGAAGAATTTTTATCTTGTGTAAAAATAGGGAATAGAATTATTATTAAAAGTAGCGAGCTTTATTTTGTTCTTTCAAATACTGCATCTAATTTAAATTTCAAAGAAGATTGGAAAAAGAATGCTCCCTTGGCTCTAGGAACTAATGCAACTCCTAGAGCAATTGCAGAATATCTTGGAGTATCAGTTGATTTAATTCAAAAGAAAATATCTAAAAATCAACTTTTTCCTCTTCAAGAAAAAAATCCTAAACATGGACCCATGATTAGAACTGTTGTTAAAGTTGCTTCTGTTATTGATATTATGGTTTGTCCTTATGAGGCAGCTTTAATTAAAAGGGAAAAAGATAGAATAAAAAAATAAAAAGATAAGGGAGTGTTCAAGTTTTATTTTACATAAAACTGAAACACTCCCTATTTAAATATTTTATTTATTTTTTATACATTTCTTCATAATATTTTTGATACTCTCCACTTGTTACTTCCTCTACCCAAGTTTGATTATCTAAATACCATCTAATAGTTTTTTCTATTCCAACTTCAAAAGAAGTTTCTGGATACCATCCCAATTCTGTTGTTATTTTTGTTGGGTCTATTGCATATCTTGCATCGTGACCTAGTCTATCTGCCACATAAGTTATTAAATCATAGTTTATATTCTCAATATCTGTTTTTAACATCTTTCTATATTGAGGTTCCTCTTTCATTATTTTTGAAATTTTATCAATTGTTAGTTTCACTATGTTTATATTTTCTTCCTCATTAAAACCACCAATATTATATACTTCATTTTCTCTACCTGCATTTATTACCATATCTATTCCCTTACAATGGTCATCAACATATAACCAATCTCTTACATTGTCACCTTTTCCATAAACTGGTAATTTAACCCCTGATAATATATTTTTTATTATTAAAGGTATCAATTTTTCTGGAAATTGGTATGCACCGTAATTATTAGAACATCTTGTTATATTATATGGCATATGGTATGTTTCTCCATAAGCTACTACAATCATATCAGATGAAGTTTTTGAAGCTGAGTATGGACTTCTTGGGTCTAATGGTGTATTCTCTGTAAACATATTTGCACCATAAGTCTTTAAATGGTCTCTTCCTTCAACTACTTTTTTTACTTTTTCTGATAAGATTAAATCCTCTGGTATACTGTAATCTTTAGCTAAACTTCCATATACTTCATCAGTTGAAACATGAAGGAATTTTTTATCTTTTTTATATATAGGGTATCCCTTTTCATCTTTTCCTACAGTCCAGAAATTTTTAGCCACTTCTAATAAGTTTTGTGTTCCAAGTATATTAGTCTCTAAAAATATCTGTGGATGTGCTATACTTCTATCCACATGAGATTCAGCAGCAAAATTTACAACAAAATCTATATCATATTTCATAAAAATATTTTCAACTAACTCTTTATTTCTTATATCACCTTTATAAAACTCCACTCTCTTATCTTTTAATTCCTCTTTAATTGTTCCTAAATTCCCTGCATAAGTCAAAGAATCTAAAACTATTATTTCAATTTCTGAATATTTTTTCAGCATATATTTTAAAAAATTTGCCCCAATAAATCCTGCTCCACCTGTTACTAAATATCTTTTCATTATATTTCACCCTCCTCTTTCATCTCTTCTAAAAATCTATCTATTGCATTTTTCCAATAAGGCATTCTTTTTCCTATAACTTTTTCTGCTTTTTCAGAAGAAAGTTTTGAATATTCTGCTCTCTTAGCTGGAAGAATAAAATCTGAACTTTTCCCTCTTGTTAGAGTCCCTTTCCAACCTATTTTTTTCAATAAATATTGAGCTTGGTCAAATTTACTTGCCTCTCCCTCATTAGATAAATTATATAGTCCAAATTTATCACTTTGAATAAGAGCCCATGAATATTCTGCTAAATCCTTAGAATATGTAGGAACTGAAGTTTGATCATCTACTATTTTTAAAGTGTCTTTTCCTTTAGACCAATTAATTACTTGTTTATTAAAGTTATTGTTAGCTATTCCAAAAACCCATGATGTTCTTATCACAAAATTCTTTCCATTAACTCCCAATACTAGTTTTTCTCCTAAAGATTTCGCTTCTGAATAAACAGAAAGTGGAGTAGTTTTATCTTCTTCGGTATATGGTGAGTTTTTTTCTCCATTAAAAACAAAATCTGTAGAGTATGTTGTAAATATTATATTTTTTTCTTTACATATTTTAGCTAATGTTTCAGGTGTATACGCATTTAGTTGAAAACATTTTTCTTTTTCTTCCTCTGCTTTATCCACATTGTTATAAGCGGCACAATTAATTAGCTGTGTGAAATTCTCCTGTGATATTAATTCTCTAACTTTTGTTTCATTTGTAATATCTAAATTATTATAATCTGTTGCCATATATTTTACATTTAAGTTATCAAATAGTTTTTGAAAATCATGTCCTAACTGTCCATTTGCTCCAGTTATTAATACATATTCCCCTTGATATTTTTCAGTATACTCCTTAAATGATTGTTGTACCTTATCTTTATCTGAAAGTGAAATACTATCTAATGATAAATCATACTTAGAAAAAGGCCATTCTACAGCAATATCTTCATCATTCCACAATATCCCTGAATCATATTCTGGATAATATAAATCTGTACACTTATATTGAAATTCAGTATTATCTTCCAGTGTTAGAAAACCATGGGCAAAACCAGGTGGAATAAAGAATATTTTTTTATTTGTACTAGATAACTCTAGAGCAAAATGTTTCCCATAGGTTGGACTACCTTTTCTGATGTCCACTGCAACGTCCCAAACTGCTCCTGAGGTAACTCTAACCAATTTACCTTGTGAGTGTTTCGTTTGAAAGTGAAGTCCTCTTAAGACACCTTTCTTAGACTTAGAATGATTATCTTGTACAAAGATATCTTTTATCCCTATATCAGAAAACTCTCTTTCACTATATGTTTCTAAAAAAAATCCTCTTTCATCTCCAAAAACAGTTGGTTCTAGTATAAAAAGATCAGATATTCCAGTTTCTATTTTTTTAAATTTCCCCATCATCTTCTCCTCTTATTTTACCAAGTTTTCTAAATATTCGCCATAATGTGATTTAGATAATGGTTTTGCAAGTTCTAAAATTTTTGTTTTATCTATCCAACCATTTAAATATGCTATTTCTTCTAAACAAGATATCATTACTCCCTGTCTATTTTGAACAGTTTTTACAAAGTTTGATGCTTCTAATAGTCCATCATGAGTTCCTGTATCAAGCCAAGCCATTCCTCTTCCTAAAGAAATTACATTTAAAGTTCCTTCATTTAAGTACATTTCATTCAAAGCTGTTATCTCTAACTCTCCTCTATGTGAAGGCTTTACTTTTCTTGATTTCTCTACAACTGTAGAATCATAAAAATATAACCCAGGAATTGCATAATTTGATTTTGGCTCATTTGGTTTTTCTTCTAATGAAATAGCTTTTCCATTTTCATCAAATTCAACTACTCCAAAAGACTTTGGATCATTTACATAATATCCAAATATTGTTGCCCCTGAACTTCTTTCAACTGCTTCTTTCAACATACCAGTGAAACCATGTCCATAAAAAATATTATCTCCTAGTACTAGAGCACAAGATTCATTTTTTATAAAACCAATATCATCTGCTATATGAAAAGCCTGAGCTAAGCCCTCAGGTTTTTCTTGTATTGCATATTTAAAGTTTACTCCAAAATCTTCTCCTGTTCCTAAAAGTTTTTCAAAAGTAGAAATATCTTCTGGTGTAGAAATAATTAAAATTTCTTTTATTCCTGCTAACATAAGAACAGATATTGGGTAATAAATCATTGGTTTATCGTAAATTGGTGTTATTTGCTTACTTATTGCTTTAGTAACTGGGTAAAGACGAGTCCCTGACCCTCCTGCTAATATAATTCCTTTCATAATTTTATCTCCTTATTTTAATTTTTCCAATCTTTGATTTAACCATTTTGGTAATAAGAATATATTTGTAGCCATGCAAAAACATGTGGCTAAAATTACACCTGTTGAGCCTAATTTAAAATATTTTATAAATACATATGATAAAACTATATTTAATATAGCTTGAAATATTGATAAAAACACCAATTTAAAATCTGTTTTTATTGCAAATAGTGGGGTCGAATAGATACTACTATATCCAGTTAATAATATAGCTATCCCACAAGTTAAAATTAATCCAAAATTTGGGTTAATTTTTTCTAGTGTCCACATAAAAATAAATTTTTTACCTACAATAACTAATATCAGAGTAATACCTATCATAAAAATAAATAATTTTTTCATTTTTTTTAATAAATTTTCTATCCAAACTTTATTTTTTTCATGATAAGCTTTAGTTATTGCTGGCCATATTGGTGCTAATATTAAACTTAATAATAATATAGGAATCCCAAAAAATTTATTCACTAAATTATATTCTGCAACACTATCCATCCCTAAAAACTTTGATATTATAAAATTGTCTGTAGAAAATATAATTAGCCCACATATTTGAACAATAAATATTTTTCCACCTAAATGTAATAAATTTTTAACTTTTTTTATCGATACTCCATTCAGAGAAATTGATATCTCCTTATTTCCATAAAAATATATCATAGTTAGTATTAAATGGGATAATAAAATTGAAATTCCATAAAATATACTAAACGTTACTATTGAAGTTTTTTCTATTTTTATCAATACCACTATAAAAAATATGTTTAACAATTGTGATAAACTACTATTTATTGAAACTAAATATGCTTTTTGTGTTCCATAAAATATATTATTACACAAAGAAAAAACAAAATTTAAACAGACAAATAATATATTTATCATAATGATTTTATTTAACTCTAAATTACTTAAAAAATTTATATTCAATAATTTAGATACATCAAATATTTTTAAAGTAAAAAAACTACATATATAAAATAATATTGCTATACCACTTACTCCTATATACCCTACTGATATATTTTCTTTGATTTTTGAACTATCTTTTTTAGCAATCCCTTCTGCAATTTTATTTTTTAATCCACTCCCTATCCCAATATCAAAAGTATAAATCCAATTTGTTATAGAAATAATTAAAATCCATAATCCATAATATTCACTCCCTAAATATTTCAATGTTAGTGGAACACTTAAAAAATTCAGTATTATGGATAATCCTTTAAATAAGAACCCTGAAAAAATATTTATCCCTAAATTACTTTTTTTTAATTCTTTAATTTTTTTTATAATACTATTACTCAATTTATACTCTCCTAATATTTTTCTAATAAAGGGCTCGTTCTATTAATAGGTTGATTATATTCTAACTTTGGAAAAACTTTAGTTTCACCTTCAATAAGAAATTCTATTATTCCATTTCTAACGGAAAACACTTCATCCATATATTTTTTATCATCTATATTTTCTTTTGTTATTTTAAAATATTTTAAATTATATGCTTCTGAAATTTTTTGAATTTCTGGAACTAAATATCCACCCTCTGCTGTTGTTCCAACCGTTCTTTTGTCAAAATATAGCTCTTGAAATTGTGTAATCATCCCTAGAGCATTATTGTTTAATACTATTACTTTTATTGGTAAATTATACTGTGAAATTAACATTAGAGACTGTAATGCCATATGAAAACCACCATCTCCATTAATAGAAAATATGTTCTGTGATGGGTTAGCAAATGCTGCTCCTACTGAAGCAGGAAGAGAATAACCCATAGGAGCTAATCCACCACTTGTATAATATTTTTGTTTTTCTTTCATTTTAAGATGCTGAGCACTCCACATTTGATTTTGTCCTATATCAGCAGTGAAAATATCTCCTCTTTTAGAATATTCACTCAATATTTCCATTATTCTATAAGGAATTTTGTTTTCTATATTTTTTTCTATCTCTTTTTCTTGACTATACATTTCTTTCAAATTAGTATATCTATTTTCCCACTCTTTAGTCACCCTATATTTTATTTTATTTTCTATAAAAGTTAAAAATTCTTTAACAGAAGTCTTAACTTTTATTCTATTTTCTAATCTATGATTATCTAACTCTATTTCATCTATATTCACATGAATAATTTTTCCATTTGGTAGAAAACCTTCTAAAATATTTCCAGTTTGTCTTGTATCTAATCTTGTTCCTAGAGCAATTAACAAATCAGATTCTGGAACAAGCATATTAGCACAACGATTTCCATAACTTCCTATCATTCCTATACATTCTGCTCTTTCATCAGAAAAACATCCTTTTCCCATGAGAGAATTAACTACTGGAATGTTAGTTTTATCCACTAATTTTTTTAATAATTCTTGTGCCCCATCACTAATTAGACCAGCTCCTGCCAATATAATTGGTTTTTCAGACTTTTCTATAAGTTTTAATATAGGAGTCCAGTCAATTGGATTTATTTTTTCTTCTTTTTCATTAAAAGAAGGTATTTTATCTATTTCAATTTCTGCTCTTTGAATATTCATAGGAATATCCAATACTACAGGTCCTTTTCTTCCTTCTAATGCTATTTTATAAGCTTTCTCTAATTCATATTTTATTTCATTTTCATTATCAACCAATTTTGCATATTTTGTAATTGGTTTTACTATACTAATTATATCAGTTTCTTGAAACCCCTGCTGTCTTATTGGTTTATCATACTTATATTCATATGTATTTACTTGCCCTGTTATATATATTACTGGTATCGAATCAAAATATGCATTTGCTATCCCTGTAACCATATTTGTTGCTCCTGGTCCACTGGTGGAGATTGCAACTCCTACATTTCCTGTTTCTCTTGCATATCCCTCTGCTGCTATTGCAGCTGTCTGCTCGTGATATACTTGAATAAACTTCATATTTTCATTTAGGTATATTGAGTCTGTTAAATGAGTTATCATTCCACCTATATAACCAAATATTATTTTCACATCTTTCTCTTCAAAAAATTTCACTATATAATCTGAAACTTTCATTTTTTTCTCCTTAATATAAATTTATATTTTTTTCAAACCAATTACATACCTCAACTAGACTATCATCAAATTTATATTTAAATTTGTAATCTAATTTTTCTTTTATTTTAGAGATATCTGCAACCCATATATCAGTATCTGCTTCTCTTCCTTTTTTTGCTCCATAATTTAATTTACTTGTTGATTTTGTTATTTCAATTATTTTTTTTGCAACATACTCTACTGAATGTTGCTTACCATATGCACAGTTAAATATCTCGCCTTTTATATTTAATTGTTCTTTTATTATTTTAACATAGATACCTATTGTATCTTCAATGCATATAAAATCTCTCACTGCTTTTGGATTCCCTAAATTTATATCTTGATTTCTCAAAGCATTCACTATCAAATCTGGAAATAGTCTACCTCTATCTTCATAATTTCCAAAAGGTGAAAACAGTCTTAAAGTTCCTAAATTTTTATTAAATTTATTTGCAACATAATTACAGTATAGTGTAGCTCCAACTTTTGCTATTCCATAAATATTAATAGGTTCACAAATGTCATCCTCTTTCATTGGTAAAGTTTTATTGCCATATTCTGAAGAACTTCCTGTATTTATAAATACTTTATAATCTATATTTTTACATGAATCTACCAAATTTATTGTACCTTGCAAATTTGACTTCATTATTTCTTCTTCATCTTTTTCATCTGGTCTACCACCATAAATTGCAAGGTGAATAATATAATCAGGTTTAATTTTTTCCACTATTTGTTTTAATTTTTCTTTTTCATTTAAGTCAACTTTCCAATCAAACAATTGAGAATAAATATCTTTTATTCTCCACATATTAGAAGTTTCTCTTGTTATTATATTAATTTCATATCCCTCTTTTAAAAGAGCTCTTGTTAAATTAGAGCCTACAAATCCCGTACTACCTGTTATTAATATTTTTTCTTTCATTATATATGCCCATAACCTATAAACTTTTCTATCTGTTCTAAGCAAAGTTTATATACATCTTCATTTTTATATCTTTTATACCAGTCTGTTGTCAAACTTATGCTATCATAAATAGTTAATGTTGGTTCCCAGCCCAATTTTACCCTTGCTTTTGTTATGTCAAGTAATAAAAGATTAGCTTCATGAAGTGATTTTGGATTAGAACTATCTTTAAGAATACCGCTACCATAATACTCTGTAACTTTTGTTGCAACTTCCCAAACTGGAACTATTGCATCTAAATTTGGCCCAAAATTCCACCCTTCACAATATTCCTTAGGACTTTCTAACATTTTTTGACCTAAAAGTAGATATCCACTTAATGGCTCTAAAACATGCTCCCAAGGTCTTATCGCTTTTGGCATTCTTATCTCTATTATCCCATTATTTTCTAATGATCTAATGCAGTCAGGAATAATTCGATCCTTTGCCCAATCTCCTCCACCTATAACATTTCCAGCTCTTACTGAAGCTATACTTTTTCCATGATTTTCATAGTCTTTTGGATTAAAAAAAGAGTTTCTCCATGAATTTATCGCTATCTCGCAAGCTCCTTTAGATGACGAGTATGGATCATATCCACCCATGGGTTCATTTTCTCTATATCCCCATATTTGTTCTTTATTTTCATAACATTTATCTGTTGTTATTAATATTCCAATTTTTGTCTTTGAACATTTTTTTATTTCTTCCATTATATTTATTGTCCCCATAACGTTTATCTCATATGTTTCAACAGGAATATCATAAGATAACCTAACTAATGGTTGAGCAGCTAAATGAAAAACTACTTCAGGTTCATACTTTTCAAAAACTTCAGACAATTTATTTTTATCTCTTACATCCCCTCTAATATCTATTATTTTTTCTGAAAGATTAGAAAGAACAAAATTATCTTTTTCAGTATAAGGGTCTAGCGAATATCCAACAACCTTTGCTCCCATTTCATGTAACCATATAGAAATCCATGAACCTTTAAATCCAGTATGTCCTGTTACAAGAACTGTTTTCCCTTTATAAATATCATTAAATTTTTTTTTCATTTTTCCTCCCATATTTTTTCTTTTAAATATTATATAGGGGAAGAATATATCTTCCCTAATATAATACTTAAAACTATTTCCAAATTTTCCAAGGAGCTTTATTATTATCCCACATTTCATTTAATTCTATATTATCCCTTAAAATATCCATTGGTTTCCAAAACCCTTGATGTTTATAAGAAGCCATTTCTCCATCTTTAGCTATATTTTCTAAAGGAATTTTTTCAAAAATAACAGAATCTTCATCTCCAATATAATCAAATACCTCTGGTTGACAAATAAAATACCCTGCATTTATCCAATTTCCATCACCAGCTGGTTTTTCTGTAAAAGAAGTTACAATTCCAGATTCATTGATCTCTAAAGAACCGAACTTACCTTGTGGTTTATATGCTGTTACAGTCAATAATTTACCTGCTTTTTTATGGAATTTTATTGTTTCTGATATATTCAAATCGGTTACTCCATCACCATAAGTTAATAGAAAAGGTTCATTTCCTATATATTTCTGTACTTTTTTTATTCTTCCTCCTGTCATAGTATTTAGTCCTGTATCAACCAAAGTTACTTTCCAAGATTCCGACTGTGAATTATGTACTTCCATTTGATTATTTGCTAAATCAAATGTTACATCACTTGTGTGGAGAAAATAATTTGCAAACCATTCTTTTATAATATAACCTTTATATCCACAACAAACTACAAATTCTGTTATTCCATGTTCAGCATAAGTTTTCATTATATGCCAAAGTATTGGTTTTCCTCCAATTTCTACCATCGGTTTAGGTATTAAATTAGTTGCTTCACTTAACCTTGTTCCAAAACCACCCGCTAATATAACTACTTTCATAAATAACTCCTCCTACCCTAAAAAATATTCTTTTATAGATTTTATCATATAATCTAACATTTCATTTGTCATACCTGGATACACTCCTATCCATATAGTATTTTCAGTAATATAATTAGTATTTTTTAAATCCCCTATCACTCTATACCCCTCACCAGTTTTTCTCATTTCATCAAAAGCTGGATGCTTTATTATATTTCCTGCAAAAAGATTTCTTGTTTGAATTTTTTTCATATCCAAAAATTTAGCTAACTCTAATCTAGATTTACCCTCTTTTTCTTTTACTGTTATTAGAAAACCAAACCATGAAGGTTTTGAATTTTCTTCTGGAACTGGTAAAATTAAATACTCTTCAAGCTCTAATAGTCCAGCTTTAAGTCTATCCCAATTTTCTACTCTTCGTGAGACTATAGTTGGCATTTTTTCCAGTTGTGCACATCCTATTGCAGCTTGCATATCTGTCACTTTTAAGTTATAACCAAAATGTGAATAAACATATTTGTGGTCATAGCCTAAAGGTAGCTCTCCATATTGTTTTATATATCTATGTTTACAAGTGTCGTCTACTCCTGAATCACACCAGCAATCTCGTCCCCAATCTCTAAGAGAATTTATAATCTTAGACAGTTGTGGGCTATTAGTATAAACTGCACCACCCTCTCCCATTGTCATATGATGCGGTGGATAAAAACTTGAAGTTCCAATATCTCCTATAGTTCCTGTTTTTTTCCATTCACCATCCATATAATATTCTGAACCCAGTGCATCACAATTATCTTCAATTAACCAAAGATTATTTTTCACACAAAATTCTTTTATTTCTTTTAAGTTAAAAGGATTTCCTAAAGTATGTGCTATCATCACAGCTTTACTCTTAGATGATAATGCTTTTTGAAGTTCTTTTACCTCCAAATTATATGTAGGCATTTCTACATCTACAAAAACAGGAATAGCTCCATATTGTATTATAGGGGTTACAGTTGTTGGAAAGCCTGCCGCCACTGTTATGACCTCATCACCACGTTTTATCGCCCTTGTCCCTAACTGAGGAGATGTCAGAGTCATAAATGCTAACAGATTAGCTGATGACCCAGAATTTACTGCTGAACAGTACTTAACTCCTAAATAATCTGCTAGTCCTTTTTCAAATTTTTTAGCCCATGGACCAGCTGTCAGCCAGAAATCAAGAGATGAATCTATTAAGTTTACCATTTCTTTTTCATCAAAATATCTACCACCATAATTTACATAGGTTTCGCCCTCTATAAAATCTTTTGTTTCTCCAAATTTTAATTCATACAATTCTTTTGTTTTTTCTAGTATTTCTTGCTTTAATTTTTCAATTTTTTTCATTTTAGTCTCCTTATTTATCTCTATTCTTTATTTTTCTTGCTAAGTTTAAGATATATATAGTCATTTTATTAACTAAAATATTTTTATAAAATCTATACTTTAAATTGTTCATATAAAAATAATTAATAGCGTTTTCAAATATCTCAAACTCTTTATTTTCTTTTGCATAAAAAATATTATCTATCATCGAAATTTTACTACAATTTCTTTGGAATAATTTCCCTATAGATTTTCTAATTATAATTTCATCTTTATTGTCTTGATAAATATTCTCAATAAATTTATGTAAGCTTTTGATATCCAATAAAAAATGTTTACCTCTAATATTATTCCAACAGTTTTCATTAATTCCAACTTCATAATATGATTCTTTTAAATACTTTATATTAGCAGATTTACTTACTAGTTTTAATAAAATATACATGTGATCATATGCACTATTTTTTAATTCTTCTGGTATTTTAATTTCAACATAATCTTCTCTTTTTACAACTATTGATGAAATAAAAGCAAATAAATAACTAATATCACTTTTTATATCATCAATATACTCATAAATTCCATTTTCAATTTTTATATACTCCTGTAAATTTACTGCATTTAAACCATTCCTCAAAAAAGTTTTATTACCAATATTCATGTCACCTTCTAAAATATAAATATTTATATTCTCTGAAAGATTATCAATAATTTTTTTTACTGCATCTATTTTAACTATATCGTCTGATCCTAAAAACCAAATAAATTTTCCTGTACTTTCTAAAATAGCCTGATTAAAATTATAGTCAAAGCCATAATTTTTTCTGTTTTTTCTATACTTTATGCAATCTGTTTTTTTTATATACTCTCGAACCATTTCTTCTGTTCCATCACTTGAAGCATTATCATTTATTATTATTTCTAATTTATTATTTTCAAATTCAGATTCTAGACTATTTAAAAGTTTTTTCAAATCATTTTTTCTATTATAAGTTGGAATACATATTGATAACAGTTTAATTTTTCTTCACCTCATTATTCTTAATAAAACTTTATTCCTTATTTTATCACTTAATTTCAATTTTAATATTGAGAGATAAAATAAACCACTCTAATTTACTTCCATTATATACTATAATACCATTTTTTATTCAGTTTAATTTTATAAAAAAACAAGTTGGGTCATTTATCCAATTTATTTTTTTATTTTATATTTTTTAAATATTTCATTATTTTTATTGAGGTTTTTCCATCACCATATGGATTATTAGCATGAGACATTTCTTCATACAATTTCCCCTCTAAAAGCTTCATATATTGATATGTTTTTTCTGTACTTGTTCCTATTAACTTAGCAGTTCCTGCCTCTATTGCTTCAGGACGCTCTGTTGTGTCCCTTAAAACTAAAGTTGGTTTTCCTAGACTTGGAGCTTCTTCTTGAATACCACCAGAGTCTGTCATTATATATTGTGAGCCATCCATAACTCCAATAAATTCTAAATACTCTAAAGGCTCAATCAAAATTTTCCTTTCAAAACCTTTTAATTCTTCATTAATAACTTCTCTTATCAGGGGGTTTAAGTGCATTGGAAACACCAAATATAATTCTTTATTTTCTTCTAAATATTTTCTAACACCTTTTAAAACATTTTGCATTGGTAAACCCCAATTTTCTCTTCTATGCATTGTGATCAAAATATATTTTTTATCTTTCAAATTATATTTTTCTCGAATTTTTTCTAAATCTAATGTTTTATTTTCTTTAATCCAATATAAGGCATCTATTACTGTATTTCCTACTTTTAAAATATTCTCTTTATTATATCCTTCTTTTAATAAATTTTCTACATTAACATTTGTTGGTGCGAAATGGACACTACTAATGTTTCCAATTAATTTCCTGTTAGCTTCTTCTGGAAAAGGGGAGTAAATATTTCCTGTTCTTAATCCTGCTTCAATGTGTCCAACAGGGATTTTATTGTAAAACCCTGCTAAAGCACCTGTAAAAGCAGATGTTGTGTCTCCTTGAACTAATATATAATCAAATTTTTCTATTTTTATAATTTTATCCAATTTTTCTATTAATCTACTTGTCAACTCTGACAATTCTTGACCTTGTTTCATTATTTTTAAGTCGTAGTCTGGCTCTATTTTAAACAAATCTAAAACTTGATATAACATTTCTTTATGTTGCCCAGTTACTATAACTTTAACTTCTATTTTATTATTTTTCAATTCATGATATATCGGTGCCATTTTTATTGCTTCTGGTCTTGTTCCAAAGATTAATGCTACTTTCATTTTTCCTCCTAACTCTCTATAAATTTTAAAAAATCACTTTTCAAGTGTCTTTTTTTATAATCTGTCATTAATTTTATATTTTTTAAACTCTTTTTTTTCACAAGATTATTATTAAACTCTTCTAGCTTAAGATATTCATATCCCATTTCTTTATAATCTCCTAGCTCCTCTAACTTTACTATAGGAATAATTCCATAATCTAAATATTCTCCTAGCTTTGTAGGATTCGCAACTCTATTAAGTATATGGTCATCCCGTAAAATAAAACCATAATTTGCAACTTCATAATAATCTCCTAATTCTTCTGGCTCTACTGTTTCTAACAAATAAATGTTAGGATTAATTTTTTTTGAGATTAAAAGCTCAGACATTTCTTTTTTTTGACCTGTCAAAAAAATATAAAAATAATTTTCATTCTGTGCATTTGAAATAATATCTAACATTAATGATATATTTTGCCACTTAGCTAAACCACCTGAATAAATAAAAACAACTTTATCTTTCAAATAATTTGATTTTTTCATCTCTATTTTTTCTCTAATAGTAGTATCGACTATCGGAAAAATCAAACTTTTTTCTAATTTTTTTCTATAATTATATTTTTCAAAATAAAAATTCTTCATTTTATTAGTAACAAAAATTGATTTTTTAATTTTTATTATCATAATCCATTCTATTAAATTCATTATTTTTGATTGGAATTTATTTCCAAGAAAAGACTGTTCTTCAGGTACAGTACCATGATAATCTAATATTATTTCTCTTTTAAAAAATATTATTATAGGAAAAATTTTTATGAAATTAAATAAAGAGTGGCAATATATTTTATCAGAGTTTTTTATAATTTTTATTATATCTATTAGATTATATAAAGGATGTAATGATTTTCTTTTTAAAATACCTTGATTTTTTTTTCTCTTAAAACTTATATCTAAATAAATTTTATCATAATTGGATAGTAATTTATCTATTTCAGAAATTCTTCGTATCATACCATCCTTTAGATTTTCTATATTAGGATATTGAGATACTATTAGTATTTTTTTCATATTTAATCTCCTTTAATTAATTTGATAGTGTAAAATTAATTATTTTAGTTCAAGCTTCGTATTAATATTATATTTTTCATTCTCTCCTCATAACTCTTATGATTAAATAATATATTGTCATATCTAAGTCTTTCTTTGGATTTTTCATCTGGATTATATCGTGGCACTACAAACAATCTAAAACAATAAACACATATCAAAAATAAAAACAAGAGTTTATTTGAAATTTTTCTAATATTTTTCATTATCATTGGTATAATAAACCAATAGGTAAACATGATATTTATCATCACTCTATCTGAAATAATAAAAAAACTTCTTGAAACCATAAAAATAACAATTAATAAAAAAAGTAAATTCATATAAATGATATTATCTTTATTTTTATTAGATAATTTTTCATAATATTTTATTAAATATATCAAAAACATATTTTTTTCAATAACTTGTATACTTATCTTTGAAACAGCACCATAATGTTGATCACTTAAATATATATCCAATTTATTTTTTACATAGTCTGAATAAAAACAATCAAATAAAGGCAGTATTTTTTTCAAATCAATTAAATTAAAAAAATAAATTAAATTTAATACAATAAATGATATTATCAATTTTTTTTTTGAAATTTTTTTATTTAATAAAAAGTATAATGGTAAATACAAAAGAGCTGAAATATGAAAAAATGCTCCTATTAAATTAACAATAAAATATTTTGAAAAGTTTCTTGTTTTTAAATACTTTATTGATAAAATAAATAGCATTATTGATTTTGCATTTCTTAATATATCAAAGTGAAGAAATGTTCCTGTAAATGCAAAGTAAGAAAAGAGCATCAACACCCTATATTTAGTCCATTTTTTTGTTATCATATACAAAATGTATAAATCTATTGCACTATTAAAAAAAACAAAAAAATTGTAATTAGAACTAAACATTTTTAAAAATGACATGTATAATTTAAACCCCAATTCTATCGATAAACTTTTAAAATTAGTTCCACTACCAGAAATGACCTCTGAAATAGGTTCGATTTCTTTATAAAACTGTGAATAACTAACCCAGTCAGTAGCTACATATCCTCTGAATCCAAAAAATAACAGTAAAAACAGCATAAAAATATAAAAAATTAATTTTAATTTTTTTTTCTCATTTTTTTCAACTAAAAAAACCTCTAAAAAAGCTCCTATTCCAAAGCTTATAATTATGCTAAAATAAATTATCATTTTTCCCCTCTAAGCAAAACATTTCTAATCAAATTAATTCTATCTTTTATTTTATTTTTTAAACTCCTCTTATTTTTTAATGTATAATTTTCACCATGTATTCGATAGCAAAACAGTTCTTTTTCTAAATGATATACCTTTCCTTTTTTTTCATTTATTAAACCAATCCAACTGTCATGCATTGGTATATTTTTAGGGAAAGGAAGAATATATTTTGATTTTTTAAAACTCATGCAACAACCAATATAAGAGTTTTTTATTATATTTTTTATTAAACCTTTTTTAAACTTACTTTTTTTTCCGATTATTTCTCCATTTTCATTTATTAATTTAGCATCATGAATCACTAGTGTAATATCTTCATTTAATGAAAATATTTTTTTTACTTCACTAACTTTTGTCTTACTCCATATATCATCCTGATCAGATAAAAATATTATATCGTTCGAGCTTTTCAGTATAGCATTTTCGAAGTTTTTGATAACTCCTTTTTGTGGACCATTTATAATTATAATTTTCTTATTTGTATTTTTTTGTATTTTTTCTATTATTTCCAATGTTCTATCATTTGATCCATCATCAGATATTATAATTTCATCATTAGATGATACCTGTGTTAGTATACTTTCTAATTGGTTTTCAATATATTTTTCACCATTATACGTTGCCATACACACTGATATTTTCACAACAGCTTCACCTACCTTATCGGTCCATACATTTAAAAATTACTTCATCCATTTCTTTCAAGTAACTCTCGTATGAAAAATTTCCTTATAACCATTCAATCTAAATATTACATTAATTCATTATTTTATATTTCCATCATAAATAATATCATTTTTTCCTAACCTTTTTTGTCTAAAATTTTTTAATAATTTATTGTTTCTTTTTTATTTATTACCTCTATTTCATCCATCCCCATTTATTAAAATAATATATTGCTGATTTCATTCCTATAAATAACAATCTTTTGTTTTTATGTGATTCTTTAGCATGTTCATGTATTATCTCTACTTTAGGATAAAAAATTGTTTTATATTTTTCATGAATCCTTCTATTTAAATCAAAATCTTCAAAATACATAAATATTTTTTCATCAAATAGACCAACTGTTTCAAAAACTTCATTTCTTAAAAACATGAAACATCCAGATAATATTTCTACATTCATTATTTTATCATAACCTTCATCTCTCATTTCATAAATTACATTTCTTTTTTCTACTATTTTTTTACTTGGACAAAATGCCCTTAATAATATATCGAAAGGTTTAGGGTTTCTTTTACAAAGATATTGGATTGCTCCATTAGGATACTTTACCATCGGCATAATATTTCCTACTTCTTTATTTTCCTCCATATAAATAAATAATTCTTCTAAAACATTTTTTTGAAAATAAATATCTGGATTAAGAATCAAATGATATTTTGATTTCCCAATTATTTTTCTTATTATAATATTATGTCCATATCCATACCCCATATTACAGTTATTAAATATATATTCTATTTTCTCATTATTTAATTTTTTAAAATATTCTTTTAATTCATCAGTAGGAGAATTATCTGAAATATATAGCTTTACATTTAATGTAGTTTTAAAAAAACTTTCTATGACTTTTTCTAAATCAAAAATTTTTGTTTTATAAGTAACTATTGTTGCTGTTATATCATAATTCATTTGTTCTCCTTTAGCATTATAAGAACTTCATATTTTTCTTTGCTTTTTAATATTTTTTGTATTAATTAGAGTATTTTATTTATATTCTTTTCACATATTATTTAAACCTTAAATCACCAAATAAACTTTCCATTAATCTAGGTTTAATTTTAGCTAATTTTCTGAAAATAATTTGAGGGAATTTTATTAATATCCTTTTTCTTCCAAAACTTTCCACTATTTCTTTAATCGTTTTATCTTTTTCATCTTTCGGAATAAAAATTCCTCTTTCTTCATTTTTAATTTTATCATTAGTCATTTCTAGCAATTTATCAACATGCACAATACTTCTTTTATTTTCTTCATAATTAAATGGAAGTATTGGAAATATTTTTATTAATTTTTCTAATTTTTTCATGTTTCCAGGGCAATTTTTACCATATACCATCGGTGGTCTTATAATAGTTACTTTAAAATCTTCTGTTTCTATCTCTTTTAAATATTCCTCTGCTAATAATTTACTTTTTCCATAATCATCTTTTGGAACTGTGGGAGAATTTAAAGTTAGCGTTAATTTCTCTTTTAAACTACCATGAGTTCCATATACTGCCACAGTACTATAAAAAATAAAATGTCTTACTCCTGATTTTTTAGCTTTTGTAGCTAGTTTTGATGTTAATTCTGTATTAACTTCATAATATTTTTCTTTTGGAGCACCTTCCATCTGATGGACTAAAGCTGCTAAATGTAAAATAGCATCCACTCCTGTATAGTCTAAGTCTTTAGGTTCATTATTTTTTAGGGAAACAGAAATAATATTATATTCCTTTTCATATTTTTCTATAAAATTTTTCCCTATAAATCCACTAGCTCCTGTTACCATAATAGTTTTTTTTCTTTTTTCCATCAGTATTCCTTCCCTATTTTCTTTTCTATTTCTTTTTTACCTTCTAAAAGTTTCTTATCTTTTATAACTTGTGTGTTCTCTACTTTTTTCAGTATTTTTAAAAAAGTTGCAATAATTAGCCAAATATCATAAAAAAAACTTTGATTTTTAAGATAATATAGATTAAGTTCTATTTTATATGGCATAATTTGTTCTATATAGAATTTTTCTGGATCTTTTACTTTAGATATAAGATATTCTTCATCTGAAAATACTATTGAAGCTGGTGATGATATCCCACTTCTCATTTCAAATATTCTCTTTTGTCTATCATCATAATACTTTAATCTTCTAGGTAGTTCAGGTCTTGGACCTATAAAGCTCATATCCCCAACAAATATATTCCAAAACTGTGGTAATTCATCTAGTTTACTTTTCCTTAAAAACTTCCCTATTTTTGTTATCTCTTTTGAATCGCCTTTTATTTGTTGTGCTTCACTTTCTCTTGTTTTATTTATTTCCATACTACGAAATTTATAAATATTAAATTCCTTCATTCCCATAGTTAATCTTTTTTGTGAAAATAGAATTGGACCTTTAGATGTTGCTTTAACTATTATCCCTATTATAATTATTAAAGGAAAAAAACAAATTAATGCAATTCCTGATACAATAAAATCAAATGTCCTTTTCATATCTCCACCCCTTAATTTCTTAAACTTCTTTGTAGCTCACTATAAACTCTTTTAAAATATCTTTAATTTCTTCTTTAACTGGTACTTTAACTTTCTCACTTAATAAATCTAAATATTTTTTAATATCCACTTCATTATCATCAAGAATAATTTTAAATATTTTAGGATTACTTGTTTTCACACCACTATTTACGTCATATAGTAGTTCTTCGTATAGTTTTTCACCTGGTCTTAACCCTACTATTTCAATCTCAGCATCAGCCTTTGAGAGCTCTATCATTGTTTTTGCAAGCTCCATTATTTTAACTGGCTCTCCCATATCAAGGATAAATAGTTCGCCCCCCTGACCTATACTTCCAGCTTCCATAACAAGTTGAACAGCTTCTGGTATAGTCATAAAATATCTTGTGATATCTGGGTGAGTTAATGTAAGATTTTTTCCTTCTAAAAGCAATTTTCTAAATATTGGTATAACACTTCCATTACTTCCCAATACATTTCCAAACCTAACAGCCATAAATTTAGTTTTACTTATTTTACTAAATTTTTCCACTATAAGTTCGCACCCTCTCTTAGTGGCCCCCATTACATTTGTTGGATTAACAGCTTTATCTGTACTAATAAGCACAAATCTTTCTATTTTATATTTATCTGCCATTTCTACAACATTATATGTCCCAAACAGATTATTTTTTACTGCTTCTTCTGGATTATGTTCCATAAGTGGTACATGCTTATGAGCTGCTGCATGAAATACTATTTCAGGTCTATATAATTCAAACAATAGTTCAACTTTATCTTTTTCTCGAATATTACAAATTTCACATTGCAAGTCTAGATTAGGATATTTTCTTCTTAACTCTAGCTCAAGAAAATATATATCGTTTTCATTTACATCAATCATAATTAATTTTTTAGGTCTATGTTTTGATATTTGTTTTGCTAATTCACTTCCTATACTTCCAGCAGCACCCGTAATAAAAACTATTTTATCTATTATGATTCTTTTTATATTTGTATCATTAACGACAATCTGATCTCTTCCCAGTAAGTCCTCTACACTTACATCTCTCACTCCTTGTAGAGTACTTTCACCATTTAACATGCTTTCAACTGAAGGTAAAATTTTTACTTTTATATTTTTATCTTTAACTAAATTAATAATTTTTTTAATCTCTTTTTTTTCTATCAGTGCTATTGCAATTATTATAATTTCAACTTTTTTCTTTTCTATGGCTTCCAATAAAATATCTTTTCCACCTAACACTTCTATATTATAAATATAGTTATGCTTTTTTCTTTTATTGTCATCTATAAAACCTACAATATTATAATTAAAGTTTTTATTAGAAAATTTTTCTCTTGCTAGTATGCTACCAGACTCTCCAGCTCCATATATTAAAGTGTTCTTTCCTTTTATTGGAGTTCTAAAAAGATTATTTTTTCTTTTTAATCGAAATAAAAGTCTTATCATTAATTGCCCTATAATAGAGAAACTCATTAATGAAAATATTATTGTTCTTGAGTATTCAATTCTAAAAAGTCCTAAATACACTATTTGAATAAAAAATGTATAAACATTTATCTGAATGACTTTCATGATATCTGAAGAATTTGTGTAACTCCAACTTTTATTTGCCATTCCATTATAAAAATAAAAAATTATAAAAATACTAATATATGATACTAATATTTGGACATTAAAGTTTTCATGCCAACTTTTTTCAAATCTTAAAATCGTTGCTATTCCGCTCCCTATACAGATACAGATAATATCTAATATTATTTTTATTATATTTCTTTTATTATTTAATAAATTAGATATTTTTTCCATATATTCCTTTCTCCTCTTTTTATATCAAGTTGCAAACAGATAGGTTATTTGCTGATATTCTACCATTTTTTTTATTTTTATTCAATTAATAATCAAATATTATTTTAAAATATTTCAAATTATATATTTTGAAATTTTTTTAATCTTTATCACTTAGCAGAAAGGATATTTTAGCTATTAAATAACTTAATGGTTTCACGCTCATATTCTGAATCAAACCTATTTTGTCTTTAAGGGGTAGTTTATAATATTCTTTTGATTGATTTGTTCTTTTTTTAAATGACTCATAATCATTCAGCTCAATAGAATAGTTAGATAAGATCATCCAATCTATAGCCTTGGAATAATTAAGTTTTTCTGCATATTTCTCTCGATAGTTATTTTTTTCTATAAACTTCTCCATATGCTTTAAAATAATCGAAGTATCATCCCTAGTTATATCTAAATAATATGAACTACCTTGACTTTCATGCTTTCTATAATTTATAAGTTTTTCTGAAATTATTCCAAGAGGATATTTATTTAATATCCTAGCCCACATATCTTGATCTTCAATATATTTTAAGACTAAATCATATCCACCCATTTCTTCATATATTTTTTTTCTAATCATAGATGTTGGACAAATTAGAGGACTTCCATATTTTAATAAAACATTATCTATAAATTCATGAATATTAATTTTATATAAATACTCCCCTTTTAAATCCAGCGGACATTCCATTTCTTCAGATTTTTCTCCTATTTCATCAATCTGATTTGCCAAAGTGAATACTCCTGCTAAATCTAAATTTTCGTCAAGAGCTTTTACTTCTTTTTCAACTATTGTCAAATCATAAACATCATCAGAGTGATATATAGCTATATATTCACCCTTTGATTGAGAAATTAATTTATTACAATTTTCTGAGTATCCTAAATTTATTTCGTTTTTATAATACGATATTCTTGTATCTTTTTCTTGATACTTTTTTATGATTTCATAAGTATTATCTGTTGAAGCATTATCTCCTATTAGTATTTCTATATTTTTATAAGTTTGATTACATAATGATTCCAGGGTCGACCCTATAAATTTACTTGCATTGTATGTTGGCAAACACACAGTTATCAATTTTTTCATTTTTTCTCCTATTTTTAGAGCTTCTTATCAGTAGCTAAATATTTTTTTATTTTCTATAAATCATTTATTTTTGGTCAGCTTACTCTTTAATTATTCTTTAATTTTTTCAGAAAAAGCAATCATTAAAATTGTATATATTAGTATGCTACTTTTTTCAAAATAAAATGTAACTTCTACAAACCCTAATAAAGTAAAATAAATATATGTCCCTAATGCAACACTAACTATAATATTTGTCTGCTCATTTTTTTGAGGTTCTAAATATTTTTTTAGTAATTCTTTAAATATCAATAAATTAAAAAGCAGATAGAATATCAAACTCAAAATCCCTTGGGTTACAAGTAGCTCTAACAACACATTATGAAAATGGATATATTTTTTTCCAAAATCAATTTCTAATATTTTTTTGTTTTCTTCAACTTTGGGTGACAATGTCAACTTTCCTTCTTTATATGCATAAAAACCTAAGTTTTTAGGGAAAATTTCCCTTTCTATTTCTATTCCTTTTTCTATTATAATAAATCTTGCATCACTTTTAATTTTTTCTATTCCACTTATGGAAGATAATCTCTGAATAAATGGGATTTTTTCTATATTTTTAAAAGCAACCAATCCAACTACCAACATTCCACAAAATATTAGAAGTCCTTCTTTTCTTTTTTTTATAATTATTAAAATTATAAAGGTTATAGGTAAGAAAACTAATAATGCTCTTGATTGGGTCCCTAGCATCAAAAAAAAATTCATCAAAAAATATAAAATATAAAATATTTTATATTTTATATTTTTATAATGTATCAGCCCAAATACACCTATAAACATATAAATTCCGATTTCAGCAGCATATACTGTTGGTCCCACTCCACCAGTTAATCTATAACCACTTCCTTTAAAATACAAAGGTAATTCTATTATCCCTCTATATATAGCATCATATGAAAAGATTGTTACTATCGGAATAAAATATTTATACACTCTCTCTTCAAATTTAGCATTTAGAGAGAGTAAAAAGAAACCTGTAGTATATAAAACAACATTTAAAAAATCAGGTAATTTATTAATTTGATTCTCAGTTTTTAAATAACTTAAACTCACACAAATTATGTATCCAATACCTGCAAGGTATAAATATTTATATCTTTTTATTTTATTTTCTTTCGTAATAACCATTTGGAATGCTATTGTTAGCATCAAGAGTATAGAAAGAATATGTTTTGTATCTCCACCTCTTTTGGCTATAAAAAATAAATAGAGAGTCAATAACACTGTTATAAACAATGATATTTTTTTAATATTAAATATTCCTACTATTTTTTTCATTAAAAATCTCCTCTATTTCAGCTATTATAGCATTTAATTCATATTTTTTTAACGATTCTAAAACTTTATCTCTATCTACTTTAAATTCTGATATTCCATTCATTAACTCAAGTAATTCTTCCTTATTTCCAACTTCAAATATTTTCCCCAGTGTTCCATCTTCTAAAATCTCATTTACTCCAGCTTTATGATTAGATGAGATTACTTTTGTACCTGAAAAAAGAGCTTCCACTAGCACCATTCCAAACCCTTCTGATTTTGATGATAATATAAAAGCACTACTATGTTTCATTATAATATATGGATTCTCCTGCATTCCAAGAAAAATTATTTTATCTTTATTAACCATTTTTTTTGATAATTCTTCTAAGTTTTTTCTATCCTCTCCATCCCCTACAATGTATAACTTTTCTTCACCTTTATAGTTTTCAAAAGCTTTAATTATAGTTGCTACATCCTTATCAGCTTCTTTCAACCTACAGACAGTCACAAAATATTTTTCCTCTAATATTTTTTTATTTTCAAAAATATTTTCTTCTTCTAATTTCTTAGAAATTCTATCTAAATCAAAAAAAGCATATACTCTTTTTAATTTTTCTTTAAGATAACTTTGTTTCTCTTCTATTTGATACAAAATCTCATCACATACTGTTATTATTTTATCATAATCAATTATTTTTTTCTCTATATCCACTTTATTTGTTTTTAAATATTCATATTCAGAGTGTAACCATATTATTTTTTTAATCTTTTTCAAAGGTTTGATATATTTATGAAAATCTCCACTTAAAAAATCTATAACAATATCTTTATCTTCCATAACTTTATTAAAATTTTTTTTTTTGGCTAGAGATAGATATATATTTTTCAAACTATTAAAATATAATTTTTTTTGTAAGTCATCTTTTGAAATCATAGTCTTAAAATCACAATATTTCTTAATATTTTTTTCTATAAAACTTTCTGTTTCTTGAAACACTAGCACAGTTATTTCATAGTTATTTGTCTCGAAGAGTCCTTTTACCAGATCTAACAATAGTTTTTCAGCTCCCCCCACATTTAAGGAATATATACAAAATACTATTTTTTTCATAAATTCACCTCTTTTCTAAATTTTTATCTTTTTCTTAAGTTTTTATCTAGAACTTTACTCTTAAAAAATTAATTTTTCCATTTTAATTCTCAATTAAAGCCTCATATTCTTTCATTATATTACTCACTTTAAACTCTTCAATTCTTTCTACACTTATTTTTTTAAATTCATCAGATAAAAGTTTATCCTTTAATACTCTATATAGTTGCTCTTCCAATTTTTTATAATCTCCTATTTCATATAAAAAACCACACTCTCCATTTTTCAATATCTCTTTTGGACCTGTTGGACAATCAGAACTAACAACTACCTTATTTAAAATTAAAGCTTCAATTAACACTGTTGGCAAGCCTTCATAATTTGAACTATGAACAAATAACTCTGAATTTTTCATCCAAATATATGGATTTTTAGTTTGACCTATCAATTTTACATCTTCCAACAAATTATTTTTATCTATTAAAGTTTGAATTTCATCTCTTCCAGGACCATCTCCAACAATATACAACTTTTCTTTTACTCCTCTCTCTTTTAAGAGTTTAAAAGCTTTTATTAGTGTCCCATAATCTTTTTGTACCATATCAAGTCTTGATACAGCAACAATATATTTCTCTTTCATCAACTCTTTTTCTTGCTCTGTTAAATCCTTATCATCCGTGGATAAGGTTAGAATCCTGTCAAAATTAAAAGGGTTATAAATCCTTATAACTTTGTCTTTTAAAAATGGATATATTCTTTTGGTTTCCTCTTTCATTTCATCACATATTGTAACGATTGTATCATATTTTTTTAAATTTTCTCCATTTCGTTTCAATTTTCCAGTTTTATCACCTAAAACTTTAGGAATTGAGCCATGGCACCAAACTATTTTTTTGCCCACATCTAATTTATCTATATACTTTGTTCCACCACAGTCAAAATCTATAAAAATATCGACTTTTCCTATTTTCTTTAAAATTTCTTTCATTTTTCTTAATTCAATTACTCTTTCTTTTGCCATGAAAAAATTATACATTATTTTATTGATAATATTTTTTTTTCTCACTCTATGATATTTCGTACGATGAATTATTTCCTCTGTTTTTAAAAAATAAACCATGATTTCTTTCGGTACGTCTTTCAAAAAAATATTTTCATCTCCCAAATCATTTTCAATTATGGCAACTACATTATATTTTTCTTTGTCTATATTTTGAAGAACTTCTATCAATATTCTTTCTAAGCCACCCATTGTTAGGCTTCCACTTCTAAATACTATTGTTTTTTTCATTCTTACTTCCCTATCCTCTTTTAAATTTTTTTATTCCTACAAATTTTATTATTTTTCTAAGCTTTCAAATCTCTCTTTAAAATCTTCAAATTTAAAAGTATTGATATCTATTTCATCTCCAACGTTTTTCTTATCTTCACAAAATATCATTTTATTTTTTATATCTAAAGGTCCCCATACAAGGTGATCAACTTTATTATCTCCACCTTTAGGAGGATATACACTTATAATTTTTTTATTCAAAGCTGTTGCTATATGGACAATAGAAGTATCTGGCGTTATTATTATATCACCTTTTTCTATGATCTTTGAACTATCCAATATTGTTTTTATATTCTCTGGAAGTTTTATTGTTTCATCCTCATAATTTTTCAAAAAAAGTTTCAGTTCACTGTATTTTTTAGGATAATATATAAAAATTATTTTACATTTTTTTTCCAAAAGATATTTTATTATTTTATCCAATGTGTTTTCATTAAAATGCTTGTGTTTACTGGCACCATATGGATTTATAATTACTGTTAATTCCTCTTTTTTTCCAATTTTTTCTTCTACTGGTATTTTTGTATCTAAATAGAGATCATATGATTTATTTGACTCCATAATATCTATTTTTTTCAAATAACATTCATATCTTCTAGTTATGTGATCACTCCAGTTAAAATCTTTTTCAGGTTCAATAGAAATATCAAAAAGTTTCCAGTTTTTCTTATTAATTCCTATATTAACTTTTGCATTGCACAGGTTTATTAATTTCATATCTTTTACTCTTAATATTTCAGAAAAATCTATTAAAAGATCATATTTTTCATCAGATATTTTTTTTCCTAATATACTCTCTTTTCCTTTTATATATTCATATATAGTATCTATATGTGGATTATTTTTTATTATATCCACAGCTGCTCCTCTTGAAACAACTCCAATTTTTAAATCAGGATATTTTTTCTTTATTTCTCGAAACATATAAGTAGTAACTACCATATCACCAATTTTACCCTCATATCTCAAAAATAAAATTGATTTTAATTTTGCTAAATCTATTTCTTCCTTTTTTTCCTTTCTATCCCAAATCCATTTTCCTAAAGCGAGTCTTTTCGGTCTCATATAATCTTGAAATTTTCTATTTAAGTTCCTTATCATAGAAATCTCCTTCTAATGTTTTTTATGTAATAATCTATCTTTTCTTTTCTTTTCTCTAATTTAGAAAAAATTTTATAATACCATTTTTTTTCAAAATAGAAATTTTTAAAATTTGTATTCTTTTGTAGCTCTATAAAATCCCATATTTTTCCTATCCCAAAAACATCTTTTTTTAATTTAGTATCAATAACATATACTTCTTTTGTCTTTGTTAACATAAAGTTAAATCTCTGAGCATCACCATGGTAAAATCCTTTTTCATGTATTTTATAGAGCACATCTCTAACTTTTTCCATTTCTTCTCTTTTACAAATTTCACCTTCAATATATGACATTAAGAAATAGGAATCTATAATTTTATTTTTTTGTTTTTTTTCCCATACCATTATTGGTTCAGGTCCCTTAAACGAAAATTTTAAAACTTTTTTACAACCATCAAATTCTTTTTTTGATTCCCCTCTAAACATTATTGTCAAAATTCTTTGAAAATATCTTTCTAACTTTTCTACTGGTCTTTTTAATACAAATTTCTTTCCCTCTATCTCTACAAGAGAAACGACACTTCTCTGATTATCTTTTAATTTTTTTAATTCTACAAAATTATTATCTTTAATTTTTTCAAAAAGTTCTCTATATTCTATTTTATCGCAATAAATAGATTCTTCGTTATTAATTTTATATTTCATTTTTTCTCCAAATTTTATATAATTTTTCTCCATTTTTAGTTTTTTTATAAACTTTCTTGTATTATAACATATTTCCAAGTGTTTTTAAATAAGTATATCACATTCTAGATTAAAAATTCAAAATGTTAACACCTAGCAAAAAGTCCATTAATGGGTTTTTATTAGGTGTTAACATTTACTTTCTACTATATTTATTGCAATTTATTGCAGTTTATTGTATACTTCTATTAGTTTACAAGGAGGACTTTTAATGAAAAATCTAATTATACATTCGGGAAATCTTGCTATCGGCGGGCAAGAAAAAATGACTATTGAACTCCTAAAAGTATTATCACCTACAAAATATAAAGTATTATTTTTAATTGAAGAACATAATGGTAGTGAAAATTATTATGAAAAAGAAATTCCCAATTATATCAATTATAAATTTTTAACCACTGAAACTTTTATGGATACTTTAAAAAAATATAAAAAACATAAAAATTTTATTTCAAAAATAATATACTCCTATTTGTTGAAAAAAAAGAAAAAAATAGCAATAAATAATTTGAAAAAAGAAATGGAATTTGCAGATACAATTATAGATTATGATGGGGGACTCCTTAGAAATATTAATCTATTAGATTTAAATAATAAATCTATAGTTTTTTGGGGACACTTAGGAGATGGTGGACCTATTAGTCATCAAAAGAAAAGAGAGAACTTTTTAAAATATACCCATGTAGTTGCAATTAATTCTTTAATGAAGCAAGGTTTTTTAACTAATCATAAAAATTCAACTTTCAAAGTTGAATTAATCTATAATTTTATGGATGAAAAAATAGTTATAGACGCTTCTACCGAAAATATAGATGAGGACCTTGGAGAATATATTGTTAACGTAGGTGCTTTAACAAAAGTTAAAAATCATAAATTACTTATAGAAGCCTTCCATAAACTAGTACTTCTAGGAAGAGAAGAAAAATTAGTTTTAATTGGTAATGGTAGGGAAAAAGAAAATATAGAGAAATTAATTAAAAATTTAAATTTAGAAAATAAAGTTATTCTTTTAGGAAGAAAAGAGAATCCTTTTAAATATATAAAAAATTCTCTATTTTATGTAAATACTTCTTACTTAGAAGGAATGCCCCTTACTGTAATCGAGGCAATGATATTAAAAAAAGCAATAATTTGTACTAAAAATAGTGGTTCAATAGAAGTTTTAGGAAATAGTGAATTTGGAATTTTAGTAGATCATAATCTTGAAAAATTAGTATTTGAAATGAAAAAAATGTTAATAGATAAAGAACATCGAACTTTTTTTGAAAAAAAATCAGAAAAGAGAAGTTTCGATTTTTTAAGTGAAAAAGGTAGACATAATATTGAAGCATTTATAGATTCATTATAAAAATATTATTGAAAAAACAAAGGAGAATTATGAAAATTTTAGTTATAAGGTTTAAACAAATAGGAGATGCTCTACTTTCCTCTGTTCTATGTAATAGTCTAAAAAAAAGCTTTCCTGATTCTGAAATTGATTATCTTATATACGAGCATATAGCACCAGTTTTTAGAAACCACCCCTATATTGATAATGTTATTTCTATCACAAAAAAAGAACAAAAAAATCCTTTTCTTTATTTAAAAAAAGTGTATAATGTTACAAGAAAAAAATATGATATCATTATAGACTTAATGGCAACACCTAAAAGTGAATTTTTTTGTTTATTCTCTTTAAGTAGTAAATATAGAATCGGACGTGTGGGAGAAAAAAGAAAATTTTTACGAGGTACAACTTATAATTCACATGTTTTTCATAATAGAAATCGATTAAATGAAGCTATGCAAGCTTTAGAACCTCTCAAACATCTAGAAAATAAAGGTTTTGATATAACTTACGATTCTAAAATGGTTATAGCTCTCGAGCCTCAAGAAAAAGAAACTCTAAAAACAGAAATGATAAGAGCAGGTGTCGATTTTAATAAAAAAGTCTTTGCATTCTCCATCAATAGCCGAAGACCAGAAAAAGTTTATCCTGTGGATAAAATGAAAAAATTAATAGAGATGGTATTAGAAAAATATGATGCACAAATAATTTTTTATTATTCTCAGGATGAAAAAGCATTTGCAAAAAATATGCATGAAAATTTGAATAATGATAAAAGAATTTTTTCAAATATTAAAACTAAAACTATCAGAGAATTAGGGGCCTTAATTAGTAATTGTGATATATTTGTTGGAAATGAAGGAGGACCTAGACATTTAGCAGAATGTTTAGATATCCCCACTCTATCAATTTGGAGACCTGGATGCCCTGACGATATTTGGTGCCCTGGAAAAGGTGAACTACATCAAACTATTACTATTGAAGAGTATGAAGATAAAACTTCAAATTTTAATGAATTAGATTTTTGGCAAAAATTTAATTTAATACAACCAGAGGATATTTTTAATAAATTAAAAAAAATGATACCTTTTAATTAATAAGTATAAAAAAAATAGAAGAGAAATGTTTTCTAAACATTTTCCTCTTCTATTTTTTATTTCTATTAAATAATAATATTATTCAAAAACTTTATTACCAACTTATTTTTTTCTACTTGGACACTTGTTTTTTAAGGGACATGATTTTCCACCACCAGAGCAACCACATCCACCCTTTCCTGTAAGTTGTTTATATAATGCTTTGAATGCAAAGAATCCAACAACACATAATATTAAAATTATAATAATAGTTTTCATTTACACCTCCTGCAACTCTAACCGTTTTAAAAATTAAAAGAAAAATTTACCAAGTTGGAAAATCACTGTTGAAACAATAAATGGTACTATCAACATAACCATTAAGACAAATCCTGTAAATTTTGTTCCAAATTCTTGTTTAATGGCATTAATAGTTACTGCACAAGGGATTACTAGTAATATAAAAGCCATGAATGAATAGGCTCTCAATGGAGCTAATGGGTCATTTGGCCAAAGATTTGACGTTGCTCTAATAATTCCGTGATTCTCTTCTTCCAATTCTTCAAGAGCTGGAGCCTGAAAAAGTCCAAAAATATTAAACCCTATAGCTGATACAGCTGAATCTTTTATAGCTATTATAAGTCCTGTTCCTTGACTTAAAACATCTTGTGAAAAAGAGATTTTTTCCTCTTCAGGAACAACTTCATTCGTCAATGCTGTGTCTGAAGTTTCTATTTTTGAATCTTCAACAACAAGAACTTGAGATAAAAATCCAACAACAATTTCTTTTGCAGCTATACTTGGTACAATTGCAGCTACAGTCTCCCAACGATCAGCAAAACCAGTAGGTTTTAGAACTGGGGCAAGAACTTGACCAAACTTTGACATATAAGAATTTGAGGTATCTCCTGAATTAGGAAAATAAGTTAATCCCCAAAGCAACATTAATATTGCTAATATAGTTGTACTTGCTTTTTTCAAATATTCCTTTGTTCTGTCTAAAGTTGAATTAATAATCACTTTATAACTAGGAACACGATATGGAGGTAATTCCATTATAAGAGCTTTTTCTTCTGCTTTAAAAGCATCAAATCTCTTTAAAACTGTACCTGTGAGAATTGCAACAACAATTCCTAATAAATAAAGACTCATTATAACAATTCCAGCCTTAGGTCCAAAAAAAGCAGCAGCAAATAATCCATAAACTGGTAATCTTGCACCACATGACATAAAGGGAGCCATCATAGCTGTTAATTTTCTAGATTTCTCATCTTCCAAAGTTCTTGTAGCATAAATAGCTGGAACAGTACAACCAAATCCAATAATCATTGGAACAAAAGCCTTACCATTCAGTCCCATACTCTTCATTATCTTATCCATAAGAAATGCAACTCTAGACATATAACCACTTTCTTCTAATATAGCTAAGAAAAAATATAAATATAGCATTAATGGGACAAAAACAACAATTCCACCAACTCCACCAATTATACCATCAATAACTAATGAATTTAACCAATCAGGAGTACCAACTAAGAAAATTGTAGCATATTTACCAATAAAACCATTAATAAAACCATCAACCCAATCAATAAGAGGGGCACTTCCATTAAATACAACAGTCATAAGACCTGATAATATTAAGAAGAAGAAAGGTAATCCTAAAAATTTATTCAAAAGAATTCTATCCACTTTATCAGTAAATTCTAATCTTGATTTTCCTGTTAGGTCTACTGCAGCTTGAGTTATACCTCTAGCAACACCATGACGATTTTCAGCTAAAATAGTTTCTATATCATTTTCATATTTCTCTTCAATTTCTCCCTTTATTTCAACAAATTCATTTGAAAGATCAAGAGAATATTTTGTTTTTACTTGTTCTAAGAAGTGCTTATCCCCTTCTAAACTCTTTATTCCTATAAAATCTAAAGAATATACTTTTAGAAGTGGAGTAAATTTACTGTCCTCAATAATCATCATTTTAATTTTTTCCAATCTATTCTGAACGAATAAATCAAATTTTAAATTATGTGTCACATTAGAACATGTTGTTTTTGAAAGAAAAAGGGCTTTATCTAAAAGCTCTGTAATTCCTGTTCCTTTAGTTGCAGAAGTTAAGACAACATCCAGTTCAACAAGAGATTTAAATTTCTCTAAATCAAGTTTATACTTTAATTTTTCAAATTCATCGTAAAAATTCAGAGCAATAATCATAGGTTTTCCTAGCTCTTTTAATAATTGAGTAAGATATAAATTTCTTGATATATTTGTAGAATCAATAATATTTATTATAAGATCAGGATTTTCATGAATAATATAGTCCCGTGTAACTTTTTCTTCCAAAGTATACGGACTCAAACTATAAACACCTGGTAAATCCATCAAATATATTTCTTCATTTTTATATGTAAAAAAAGCTTCTTTCTTTTCTACTGTAACTCCAGGCCAGTTTCCAACTTTTAATTTTGAGCCTGCTATTGCATTTATAAGTGCACTCTTCCCTACATTAGGGTTTCCTGCAACTGCGATTTTAAACATTCTTTTCCTCCTCAAGTAATTTTTCCACTATGATTTTTTCTGCATCAATCTTTCTAATTGCAAAACTATTCATATTAATACGAAATTCTTGTGGATCACCAAGTGGAGCATTCCTTTCTAATTTTATAATGGAACCTGAATTTATTCCCAAATCAACAAGTCTTTTTTTCATTCCAATATCTGTAGATATTTTTATAACTTTTGCACTTTCACCTTTCCCTAATTCACTTAATTTCATATTCTCACCCCTAAATTTTTTCAAATTAAATAGTTTGATTTACAAACATTTGTTTTTATTAATAATATATCCTTTAAACTAAAAAAAGTCAAGTTTTTTTTTATTCTTCCCTATTTTTTATGAGATTATGTTATAATATCTTCATTAGTAAAAAAATATATACTAAATTATGTATAATAACTTAGGAGGTTTAAAATGGAAAATTATTATGATGTAAAAGGATTGACTGCTATTATAACAGGAGGAGGTAATGGAATAGGTAAAGAATCTGCATTAATTTTAGCAAAATCTGGGGCTAATGTTGTTATTTCTGACCTTGATCTTGATGCAGCAGAATTAGTTGTAAAAGAATCTCTATCTTTTGGAATTAAAGCCATTGCAGTTAAATGTGATGTTACCAATGAGGGTGACCTTGAAAATCTTGTTAATGTAACTGTTGAAAAAATGGGAACTGTTAATATCCTTATCAACAATGCTGGTGGAGGTGGAGGTGGTCGAGAAAAATTTCTTGAACTTTCTCTTCCATATATACAAAAAATATTTATGCTTAATGTCTTTAGTATTTACAAATTATCACAATTATGTGCTCCTCATATGATAAAAAGTAATTATGGTTCTATTATAAATATTTCATCTATGGCAGGACAAATGGCTACTCATAACATGAGTGTCTACGGTTCATCAAAAGCAGCAGTTAATCAACTTACTAAATATATGGCAGTTGACCTTGGTCCTATTATTAGAGTTAACGCTATAGCTCCTGGTGCAATTAAAACAAATGCTCTTATGTCTGTTTTAACTCCTGAAATTGAGACAAAGATGCTATCTAAAACTCCTTTAAAAAAATTAGGAGAGACTGAGGATATTGGTATGGGAGTTCTTTACCTTGCTAGTCCTATGTCAAAATGGATAACAGGACAACTTTTACCTATTAATGGTGGTGGAGAACAAGAATTAGATTAATAAAAATAAAAACCTCTAGTAGCAATTTAGCCACTAGAGGTTTTTATTTTTTATCTTTATTTTGCTACATTTCCTACAACATTAAGTGCATCCCAAGTTCTTGAAAATGGTGGTGAATAACATAAATCTAACATTCCTAATTCATCTACTGTCATTTTAGAATGAATTGCTGTTGCTATAGTATCAACTCTTAAAACAGCTCCTCTCTTTCCAGCGATTTGTCCCCCTAAAATTACTCTGCTTTCAGCATCATAAATAATTTTAATGAAAATATCTTCCTGACCTGGATAATAATTAGTATGATCTTTATCTTTAATAAAAACAGTTTTATAATTTAAACCATCTTTTTTAGCTTCTGCTTCAGTTATTCCTGTTCTTCCTGCTTCAAAGTCCATAACTTTAACTGCTGCCGATCCTAAAGTACCTTTAAATTTAGTTGGTACTCCTGCTAAATTTTCTCCTACAACTCTTCCAATTTTATTTGCAGTTGTTGCAAGAGGAATATACATATTAATTTTTCTTACTGTATTATAAACTGTTGCTGAATCTCCAGCAGAATAGATATCTTTAATAGAAGATTCTCCATTCTCATTAATTATTATTGCTCCATTTGGTAATGTTTCTATACCAGTTCCTTTTAAAAGTTCTGTTCTAGGTCTTATTCCAGTTGCTATAACAACTATATCAGCATCATATTCACCATTAGTTGTGATTACTTTAGATACTTTACCATCTTTTTCTACAAACTCTAGAACTGTTTCTGAAAGGTGTAAATGAACGTTTTTATGACTTCTCATTTCCTCTTCTAAAAGATCAGTAATTTCTGCATCAAAACTATCTGGTAAAATTCTATCTGATAATTGAATAATTCTAATTGAATCTTTCTTTAAGTGTGACATTGCTTCAGCAGTTTCAACACCAATATATCCAGCTCCAATAATAATTATGTTTTGATTTTCTTGTTTTATTGCTTCTTTTTTTAATTCAATTCCATCAACATACTCTTTTAATGTAAAAACATTTTTTAATTTTATGTTTTTTATTGGTGGTAATATGGCAGAAGCCCCTGTTGCTACCATTAATTTATCATAATTATCTTCTGTTACTTCATCTGTTACTAAATTTTTTACTGTAACTGTCTTTTTTATAGCATCCACACTTAAAACTTCGTGCTTAATTCTTATATCCATTCCAGCTTCAATAAATTTTTCAACAGGACGTGCTATCATATTATTAGGACTTTCATAAAAATCTCCAACATAATATGGTAACCCACAAGCTCCCCAAGAAACAATATCAGTTTTTTCATAAATTGTGATTTTAGCTTCTTTATTCATTCTTGAAGCTTTTGCTGCAGCACTCATTCCTGCAGCTACTCCACCTATTATAATAATTTTCATGATTTCTCCTTTTATTCAAATCTCACTTTTTTATTCTTCTTCTGCAGTTTCTGTAGAAGAATATATTTTTTCATCTATTTCACCTAATAATTTAGCTGTCATAACTCCAGCTGTCATTGAACCACTTACGTTAAGTGCAGTTCTTCCCATGTCAATTAGAGGTTCTATTGATATTAATAGTCCTACTAAAACAACTGGCATATTTAAAGATGATAATACTATTAGAGCCGCAAAAGTTGCTCCACCACCAACACCAGCAACTCCAAAAGAACTTACTGCTATAATTGCAACTAATTGAATTAAGAAAGATGGAGTTAATGGATCTATTCCCATTGTAGGTGCTATCATAGTTGCTAGCATTGCTGGATATATTGCTGCACAACCATTTTGTCCTATAGACGATCCAAATGTAGCAGAAAGGTTAGCAATTCCTTCAGATACTCCTAATTTTTTAACTTGAGCTTCTACATTTAACGGAATAGAACCTGCACTTGTACGTGCTGTAAATGCAAATGTAAGTACTGAAAAGTTTTTTTGAGCAAACTTTATTGGACTTAACCCTACTAGACTAATTAATAATAAATGTACTAAATACATTAATATCATTGCGATATATGATGCCAATACAAATTTACCTAAGTTTAAAATTGCCTTAACATCACTTGTTGCAACTACTTTTACCATAAGAGATAACACACCAAATGGAGTTAATCTTAATACAAGTGTAACCATTCTCATAACTACATCATGAATTGCATTTACCATATCTTTAAAAATTTCTAATGATTTAGGTTTTTTCTTTCCTATTCCCAATGCAGATATTCCTACGAATGCTGAAAAGATTACTGTTGCAATAGTTGAAGAACCACGTGCTCCTGTCATATCTTTAAAGGGATTATCTGGAATCATTTCTACAAATTTAGCTACAAAAGATGCTGTTGTTGCTTCAGTTGCTTTATGAGCTAAAAACTGTCCTCGTGCTACTTCTTCAGCTCCAGCTTTTAAATCTGCTGCTGATAACCCAAATACAGATGTTACTCCTATACCAATAAGAGAAGCTATT
Organism: uncultured Fusobacteriaceae bacterium; assembly: GCA_947038515.1. GTDB lineage: Bacteria > Fusobacteriota > Fusobacteriia > Fusobacteriales > Fusobacteriaceae > JAGNZR01. The sequence continues at coordinate 38,646 of CAMQWJ010000005.1, read as the reverse complement.
ATAGTAGTTCCTATTAGGATTCCTATTACCATTCCACTCATTTTTCCAATTGATTCTCCATCTTTTAAATTAATTATTGCTGATGTTATAGAAACCATTATTAAAGGCATAACTATCATTTTTAAAAGACGAACATATCCATCTCCTACTAAATTCATATAGACCATTGAATCTTTTACTACTTCATTTTCAGGTCCATATACTAACTGTAAAACTACACCAAAAACAATTGCCATTCCCAAGGCACCAAATACTCTTTTTGAAAATGATACAAATTTTGTTTGCATTCTATAAAGAACTAAAATTAAAACTAACATTATTACTATATTTATTATTACTAACGTATTTCCCCCTACATTTGCTATTACTGACATATTTCCCCCTATTTTTATAAAACTTTATTTTTTGTATTAATTTTTAGTAAAAAAAACTCATTTCTATACTTTAAACTAAATAAAAATTTTACTTAGTTACCATTATTTTTAAAATTGTCTTATCTGTTTCTTCCATTGCTTCTCTTCCAATTAAACAAGCATTCATTATAGTCTTTTCTATAGACTCATCAACAATACCTTCATCAGAACCTATTACTATTCCTTTGTTTGCCAGAATAGCACCTTGTATTCCTGCACTAACTCCTGTTGCTACTTTAAGTGCACAACCTGGTTTAGCTCCATCACAAAACATACCTGTTATATTCCCTAAAATATTTTTTATTGTTCCCTCAATCTCAGGTAATTTCCCACCCATTAAATAAGAGATTCCACAACTTGAACCTGTTGATGCAATAACACATCCACACAGTGCTGAAAGTCTTCCTAAATGATTTTTCATATGAATAGCAATTAAACTACTTAAAGTAACAGCTTTTAAAAGTTCCTCTGGAGTAACTTTCATTCTCATTCCTACTGCTATAACTGGAACTGTAGCTGTTATTCCTTGGTTTCCTGAACCTGAATTTGTCATTACTGGAAGAGTTGATCCTGCCATTCTAGCATCTGAAGCTGCTGCTGTCATTGCTATTGCATAGTTCTCAATACTGTTTCCTAACATTTCATTTTCACTATTATCTAGTCTTGTTTTTCCAACTTTTAGACCATAATCATTCAACAGTCCCTCTTCCGCTATTATGGTATTCAACTTTATAGCTTCTTCCATAAATTTTATTTCTGAGCAATCTACATTTTCAATAAATTCAAAAATAGATTTCACAGTCATAAAATCACGGTTTCCTGAGTCTTCTTTAGAATTTTCATTACTACATTCGGCCTTTTTTTCTAAAATTACTTCACCATTTTTTTCAATTTTTGTAATGTTAGCATGCATATCTTTTATTTCAACAGCTGCCCATTCTTCACCTGAAAAAACTTTTGCTTTTATATAAAGCTTGTTAGGTAATGTACTTAATTTCATAGTTATGTAATTACCTTCTAACAATTTTTTAGCTTGCTCTACATTTTCTTTAGTGATAGACTTTAATACTTCCAATTCTGCTGTTTCGTCTCCACCAACAATCCCCACTGTAGCTGCAATATTAATTCCTTTCATTCCAGTTCCTGGAATACCTACACTCATTGCATTTTTCAAAACATTACCTGATAATGTCAATTCTAAGCTTGTTGGCATTTTCCCCAAGACTTCTCTTGCTTTTGCAGCTGCATAGGCCACTGCTACTGGTTCTGTACATCCAAAAGCTGGCACAACCTCCTCTTTTAAGACTTCATAAAATTTTTCTTTCAACATTCTCGCCCCCTTTATTTTTATTACAATATTATAATTAAATAATATTGCTCCTTGTTGCCCTTCTAAATACTCCAATTTCTCTTATCCATCCTTGGATTTATTTATTAAATCTTTTATTACCTCACTTGCAATAATCAACCCTGCTGTTGCGGGAACAAAAGAAATACTTCCTAATTTTCTAAAATTTCCTCTTCCCTCTTGATTTTCAACTTTCTTTACTTCTTCAAGAGAATAAAGTACTTTTAAATTTTTTCCTATCCTTCTTTTTCTTAATTCTTTTCTTATTATTTTAGCAAGAGGACAAGCTATTGTTTTTTCTATTTTGTCTATTCTTAACTTCAATGGTTCCATCTTATTAGCTGTCCCCATTGAAGAAATAATTTTTATTTTATATTTCTCTGCCATCTCAATTATTTTTATTTTATGAGTAATTAAATCAATAGCATCAATAATATAATCATACTTTACATTATCATTAAAAAATAATTCTGAATTTTCTTCTGAAAACATTTCTTCAAAAGAATTAATTTTTATATCTGGATTAATACTTTTGGCTCGTTCCTCTATTAACTGCACTTTAGGTTTTCCAACATTACTTTGTGTTGCTATAATCTGTCTATTTAAATTAGATATATCTACAACATCAAAATCAATTATTGTTAACGTTCCAACACCAGCTCTTACCAACCCTTCAATTACATATCCTCCAACACCACCCATTCCAAAGATGATTACATGAGAATTTTTTAATATTTCTAATTTTTCTTTCCCTATTAAAAGTTCTGTTCTTTGAAACATTTTCATACTCCTCTATATTACTTCCATATTTCAATCCTGTTTTCTTACATTAAGTTGAATATATCATTACTTGTAACATAAATAATTAAACATATCAATATTATCATTCCTGCTGTATGAACTCTTTCTTCTAGTTTTTTATTTACTTTTATACCTACAAGCTCTAAAAGAATAAATATTATTCTTCCACCATCTAATGCAGGAAAAGGTAGTAAATTAAAAATCCCAACATTAATCGATAATAATATCATTAAAAATAATATTGTTTTGAATCCACCTCTACTGGCTTCTCCTACAACTTTTATAATTCCTAAAGGACCAGAAATCTCCTCTTTGTTAACTTTTCCTGTAACAAGCATTTTAAATCCATTTAAAATTTGAGAAGATATATTTACAAAGTCTTTTGAACTTACTTTTAATCCTGAGATAATATTATACTTTTCTATTTTAAATTCTGGAGTTATTCCCAAATAATAATTTTTATTTTTTTCATTATAATTTAAAAGGATTTTTTCATCTATTATTTTTCCATCTCTTAAAATTTGAGTATTTGCTATTTTTTCTTTATTTTTTTCTGGAACTTTTTTTAAAGTTTTTCCTATATCATTCCAATTACTAATTACATTTCCATTTATTTTTTTTATTTCATCACCAGGAATTAGAACACTTGCCCTCTTTTCATTTTCTGAAATTATGGCTCCTACAATAGGTTTTTCACTTATAATAGCTTTTCCGTTCATTAGTAGTGTTATGTAAATTATCAAAAATGCCATTAAAAAATTCATAGCAACTCCTGCAAAGAGAACTATAAACCTTTGAAGAGCTGATTTTGTATTAAATCCATTCTCCACTTCACTCCCAACTTCCATTCCTTCAATATTTACAAAACCACCCAATGGAATACTTCTTAAAGTATATAAAGTTTTTTCCCCTTCATAGGAAAATATTGTGGGTCCCATACCTATAGCAAATTCTTTAACTGGTATTTTAAACATTTTAGCTGAAAGAAAATGTCCTAATTCATGAACTACAATAATTGAACCTAAGACTAGTATTGCTATTAATATTTCCATTATCCCTCCTATTCTTCATTATAATTACTAGATTATAATTACTAGCTATTTTTAATTTCTACTTCAACAATAGAAATTACCTCTCTTCTTATTTCTTCCACAGTTTTAATTTTTTTTATCTCATTATTTAAAGATACACATAAAACTTCTTTCCATCCCTCTTGTTTAGCTATTTCACAAGCATTTTCATGTGATTTTTTTAAATATTCTTCATCTTTTTCATGAATATCTTTTAATGTTTCACCTGTTATTTTATTTTTTCGTTCTGCCATTAATTCAATTGCACTCTCAGTTGGCATATTAAGAAATATTACTAAATTAGGTTTTGGTATTCCAATTTTTTCATATTCTAAATCTTTTAACCATTCTAGATATCTTTCTTTCTCTACTTTATCTTTTATTTTTGAAGCTTGATGAACCATATTAGAAGTAGTATATCTATCTGTAATTAATATTCCACCTGTCTTATAAAATTCTTCCCACTCTTTCTTATAAGACGCATATCTATCTATTGCATACATCGTTGAAACAGGATAAGGATTAATATTTAATGCATCTTTTCCAAATTCTCCAGCTAAATACATTTTTACAGGTTCACAAGCTGGGCTGTCATAGTTTGGAAAAGAGATTTTTTTCACATTAAAACCTTGTTTTTTTAATTCTTCAAATAGTAAATTACTCTGTGTTTCTTTCCCACTTGAATCTGTTCCTTCAATTACTATAATTTTTCCTAATTTATTCATCTTTTCTCCCACATACCCTGTTCTATTATTTTTAATTATTTATTTTCTTTTTTGAATAATTATTATATACCCATTCTCTTACTTCTTTATCTGTTTTTTTAATCACTTCTATACAATCAAATTTCACTAATTTATGCTCTTTCATTGCTTCTTTTATAATTTCATAAATCTCTAAAAACTTTATTTTTCCTTCTAAAAATAACTCTACAGCAATCTCATTACTTGCGTTAAATACACAAGGCATACTTCCACCCATTTTTCCTGCTTTATAAGCTAATTCTATTCCTAGAAAAGTCTCATTATCAGGCTGCTCAAAAGTTAATTTATTTAGTTTTTTAAAATCTAAAAATTTCAAACTAGAATTAAATTTTCTTTCAGGATAGGTAAAAGAGTAGTAGATTGGTAGTTTCATTTCTGGAACTCCAAGTTGTGCAATTACACTAGAATCACAAAACTCTACCATGGAATGAATTATACTCTCAGGATGAATTATTACCTCAATATCTTCATATGAAACATTAAATAAATAGTGTGCCTCTATAATTTCTAGCCCTTTATTTACAAGTGTTGAAGAATCTATTGTGATTTTTTTTCCCATTGACCAGTTAGGGTGTTTTAAAGCTTCTTTAACAGTGACATTTTCTAGGTCCTGTTTTTTCTTACCTCTGAATGTTCCACCACTAGCTGTTATTATTATTTTTTTTAATTCTGACCTTTTTCCACCTTGTAATGCTTGAAAAATAGCAGAATGTTCACTATCAACAGGTATTATTTCAGCTTTAGGATACTCTTTTAATAACCCATTTATATATTCTCCAGCTACAACCATTGTCTCTTTATTTGCTAAAGCTATTCTCTTAGAATTTTTGATTCCAGCTATTGTGGCTTCTATTCCAACTGCACCACTAATTCCTGTTAATAAAATATCATATTCTTCTAATTCAGCTAAAGCTTTTAATCCCTCTTCTCCTAAAAATTTTTTTTTTTCAGGAAATTTTTTCTCTAAAATTTCATATCCTTCTTTGGTTCCAATAGATATATACTTAGGATTAAACTCTATTATTTGCTCTATTAACAATTCATAATTATTATTTCCACTTAGTGCTACCACTTGAAAATAATTTTCTGAACTTCTGATTACCTCTAAGGCATTGACTCCTATACTTCCTGTTGAACCAAGGATTACTATTTTTTTCATAACTTTTATTACACTCCTAAAGTATATCTTTCCTATTAGATTAATCTATAAGAATTTTAACAAATAGTAAATAACAGGTAATAAAAATATTAAACTGTCAAATCTATCCAAAATTCCACCATGTTCACCTAAAATTTTACCTGAATCTTTTACCTTAAATTCTCTTTTAAAGATTGATTCAGCCAAATCACCTATTTGAACAATTATACCTATTATTATTCCAGAACTTATCAATTTCCATAAAGGAAAAGTTTCATCAAATATATTAAATACTTCATTTATACCATACAATGCTAGAACAGTGAAAAATATACCACCTAAGCACCCTTCAATTGATTTTTTAGGACTAATTTCACTAAATCCCCTATTAAAAAATTTTCTTCCCATAGCAAGTCCTGTAAAGTATGCAAAGCTATCACATACCCACACTAATACTTGAATAGTTAATAGTAATTTTCCACCATTTTTCATTCCAGAAATTAAAAGCATATGAGAAAAGAATATTGATACATAAACTATCCCTAATATTGTTGTTCCAAGTTCATAACTTGTATTTTCAACTTTATTTTTCAAAACTCTAAATGTCATAATTGCCAAAACTAAAAATATCAATATTTCAGAAATTTTTAAATCTGATTTAAAATATATAATATTAGGTATTAGTAATGCAGTTATAGTACCTAATATTATATATGGAGATTTTTCTTCAGTTTTTGCCATGGTATAGAATTCTAAAATTCCAACACCTACAATTAGATTTACAAATATTAGAAGTGGTAAACCACCATTATAATATATATATCCTAATATTGGTATCCCTATTATTGAAATTATTACTCTATTCCACATCTTTTACTCCTCCATATCTTCTATCTCTACTTAAATATTCCTCAATAGCAAGATCTAAATCTTCTACTCCAAAATCTGGCCACAATTTATCCGATATACATATTTCAGAATATGCCATTTGCCAAAGTAAAAAATTAGATATTCTAAATTCTCCACCTGTCCTAATTAATAATTCAGGGTCTGGGATATCGTTATATAAAAATCCACCCATTTCTTCCTCTGTTATATATTTAATCCCTGAAGAAATAATTTTATTTATTCCATCAACAATCTCTTTTCTTCCACCATAATTAAATGCAATATTTAGAGTTAGAGTTTTATTTTCTTTTGTTTCTTCAATTAAAGAATCCATACTTTTTAATAAAGTAGCTGAAATATTCTCTCTCGATCCTGATATCATAAATCTGATATCATTTTCCATAAATGTTTTTTTCTCTTTTTCTAAATACAGTTTAAACAGAAGCATCAAAGCATCAACTTCAGTACTAGATCTTTTCCAATTTTCAGTGGAAAAAGCATATACAGTTAGAAATTTTACCCCAATTTTTGTACAGTGTGTAACTATTTTTTTTAATGTTTCACTACCTTCCTTATGCCCCACTGTTCTTGGCATAAATCTCTTTTTAGCCCAACGTCCATTTCCATCCATTATTATAGCAATATGTTTCGGAATTCTATTCTGTTCCAAATCAATTCCTCCTTAATCTATTAAATATTACTTTTTAAAATGCTTTTAGTAAGGCCTTTATCTATTTTTTATACCCTTCAGGATTACTTTTATGCCATTTCCATGCAGTTTCTATTATTGATTTTACAGTTGTGTATTGTGGTTCCCAACCAAGTTCTTTTTTTGCTTTTTCTGAACTGGCTACAAGAATGCTAGGATCTCCAGCCCTTCTTTCTGAAAGAATAGCCGGAATTGGGTGTCCTGTAACTTCTCTTGAACTTTCTATAACATCTTTAACAGAAAAACCTTCACCATTTCCTAAATTGTAAATCTCACTATTTCCGCCATTTTCTAATCTTTCCAAGGCTTTCATATGAGCATCAACCAAGTCCATAACATGAACATAATCTCTAACACAAGTTCCATCTGGTGTATTATAATCAGTTCCATATATTCCAACATTCTCTCTTTTTCCTAAAGCAACTTGTAACACAATAGGAATTAAATGAGTTTCTGGATTATGATCTTCTCCGATTTCTCCTGTTGGGTAGGCTCCTGCTACATTAAAATATCTTAAGGCTGTATATTTTATTCCATAAGCCAATTCACACCATTTTAAAAGTTTTTCTACCCCTAGTTTTGTTTCCCCATAAGGATTAGTTGGGATAGTTAATTCAGTTTCTAGTATAGGAATATTCTTAGGTTCTCCATATGTTGCCGCAGTTGATGAAAACACTATATTTTTCACCTTATATTTCACCATAAATTTCAAAAGTGAAGTTGTTCCCATCATATTATTTTCATAGTATTTTATTGGATTTATCATACTTTCACCAACAAGTGAATCTGCTGCAAAATCTATTATTCCATCTATTTTGTTCTCACTAAATATAATATCCATAAATTTCTCGTCTCTTAAATCTCCAAGAAAAAATTTAGCTCCTAAATCAACAGCAATTCTGTGTCCACTCTGCAAATTATCTATTACTATTACTTCCTTTCCTTTTTCTAGAAGTAATTTCACCATATGACTTCCAATATAACCTGCTCCACCACAAACTAATATTGCCATCTTGACACCCCTTTATAGTATTTTAGGTATAATATTTATTCCCATTACTGGACCACTATGTGAACCAATAGTTCCACCAATTACATAACGATTTTTAGTCTCTACTTTACTCAACTTTAGGAGTTCTTTTCTTATCTTTTCAGCACCTTCATTTTCCTTGGCGCTTCCACCCCAACCAGTTTCTACAAAAATACTATTTTTACTACTTTCTTCTTTAACTTTTTTTATTAAATAGTTAATAGCTCCTTTTTCTCCAAAAGCTTTTCCTGATAAAGTTACTTCTCCATCTTCTATTTTCAATATAGGTTTTAAATTTAAAAATCCACCAATTACTGCAGAGGCTTTTCCAATTCTTCCACCTTTTTCTAAAAATTTCATATCATTTACAACAAAATAAATTTTATTTTTGCTTTGAATATCATCTAACCATCTTAAAATATCAACAAAAGTTCCATTCTCTTTTGCCATTCTACTAGCTTCTAGAGCTTGATATCCCAGTCCAAAAGTTACACTTTTAGAATCCACTATAGCAATCTCATTTTCTTTTCCTAGCATTCCTCTACCAACTCTAGCAGCTTGCTGAGTTCCACTTAGTTTGCTACTTATATGAATTGAAATAATTTTTTTATAACCTTTATCAAATAATTTTTGATAAAGATTTCTAAAATCTGCTGGTGAAGGTTGTGAAGTTTTTGGTATTCCCTCATTTGTTAGCATATATTTCCAAAACTCTTTTTTATTAATTTCAACTCCTTCACGATAGTATTCATCTCCACCTAAATTTATTTTAAGTGGTATTATACTAATATCCAAGTCTCCTATCAATCCTTGTGTTAAGTCTGAAGTTGAATCTGTTACAATGGCAATTTCAGGCATGTTTGGATCTTTGTTTTCTATATAAATATAGTATGGATAATTATTTTGTCCTCCAACTATTTCTTGATATTTTTTTTCATCTTTGATTTTTCTTAAAACTATATTGGCTTCCTCAGTTGACCCTTTTCCAATAACTGTTAATATATTCAAACTATTTATTGTAACATAATTTTTATATACTTCTTTTACTAAGTCTTCTAGTTTAGTACTTTTAAGAGTTATATTTCCATTAATAAGTGCAATATAATCATCTTTTTGGATTTCTAAAGTCCCAACTTTTGTGTCCCTTACAGCTTTAGTTATTTCAATAGAATAATTTCTACTTTTTTCTTCTAAAATTCTCTCTAATTTTTCTTCTCTATTTTTGATTACATAATTTCCTTCCAGCATAGTAGTAGTTTCTAAAACAGTTATCTCTTTAGTTGTACGTTCTCCTACTAATTTAGCTGTTCCAATTATATTTTTGTTATTTGGTAATATTATTATTCTATCACTTTTAATACCTTTTATACCCTCTTCTATATCAGCAACACTTGGATTTTGTGTTTGACCACCAATTAGTACGCCGTCAGCTCCGTTATTTAAAAATAAATTTCCTATTTCTGAATTATCTGCAATTGCAAAATACCCAATATCTCCAACTTTTTTTTGAGAATACATATATTTTTCTACCTGTAAATTTCCGTTTTTACCTTTTTTGTTATCTAACATAATATTTTTGTGTTGAATTTCCATATTTTCTATTTTGATATTATTCAAATTTCCATATTTCCCAGCTATTTCCAAAACTACCCCAGGATTATTTGTATGAATATGAGTTTTTGTTTTTCTACTTGTTTTTGCACAAACCATTGAGTCACCCAATGGCAATAATAAAGCTTTATATTCATTTAAATCTATTTCACCTGATTCTATAACAAATTCAGTACAATATTTAAATAATATCTCTTCTGTAGAGTGGTTACTCACCACTTTATCAAATTTTCCTCTTCTTTTAGACTGTGATTTAATTATTCTTTCTAAATCTTTCAACATTTCAGGGTCTGCTATAGATTTTTCAAATCCTTCAAGTATATAAAAAATACCCATACCACCAGCGTCCACTACCCCAGCCTCTTTCAGTTTTGGTAATAGATTCGGTGTATCATCCACTGCTTCTTTTGCTACATTTTTTACATGTATTAGAAAAAGAACAAAGTCATTTTTATCCCCTTTGTAGTTAAGAGCTTCTTCTGCTACTCTTCTAATAACAGTTAACATTGTCCCCTCAACAGGATCTGATACAGCATTATATGCCTTTTCTCTGGCCAAATCAAATGCCTTGGCGACAACTTCCACATTTGCTTCTTCATGTCCTCTCATTCCATCTAAAAAGCCCTGGATTATTTGAGATAATATTGTTCCTGAATTTCCTCTCGCTCCAAGCAAGATAGATTCCGATACTAGTTCTATAAGTTCATCCATTTTCACTTCATGGTTCAATTTTATTAAATCATTTTCTACAGCTTGTAATGTCATAGACATATTTGTCCCTGTATCTCCATCTGGTACAGGATAAACATTTAAATCATTTAACACATCAGAATATTTAGACAGCCATCTACTAGCCGCAATTAATAATTTTACAAGCCTCATGGCGTTTAGCGTTTTTACTTCAATTTTCATTTATTCACTCCTTAAAAAGTTGGTGGTGTAACTACCCAAATAGCTTTGGTAAATTTATCTGTATTATTTTTAAAACGATGCTTTTTACTAGATTTAAAATAAAAACTATCTCCACATTTTAGTGAATGTATTTCATCTTCAAGATATATATCAAGACATCCCTCTATAACAAATATAAATTCTTCACCTTGATGATTATAATAACCTCTTCCACTCTCACCATAAGGACCTATTTCATATAATATTGGTTCCATATGTTTTTCCACATTAGAAGATGTTAATAGTGCCATTTTAATATTTGAGTCAACACTTGTGATATAGCGTCTTTCATCTTTTTTCACCATATCTAATTCTTCACTCTCTTCTTCAATCAAATAGCTTACTTTTACACTTAGTAAGTTTGCTATTTTTTTTAATGTCTCAATAGATGGTGAAGCTTTTTCTTGCTCCACTTGGGATATAAAACTAGCTGATAACCCTGTCATCTCTGCAAGCTCTCTTAATGAAAACTTTTTTTTAGTTCTCGATTCTTTTATTTTTTCACCAATTCCCATCTTCTACACCTCTCGAGATAAAAAATTATCTATATCATTATACAGGGATTTCTCTTTTTTTTCTAGTCTATTTTTTATATCTGGATTATTCCCCTTTAAATTATGATACTCCATATAGTTATCAAAATGAAATTTCCTATCATTCCTGCTACAAAATCATCAAGAACAACTCCAACTCCACTACCAAATTGCTGTGAACGATCAATAGGTCCTATTTTAGTAATATCTAATATTCTAAATATTATAAAAGCTAAAACAATAGCTAAAACAATCTCTTTTAACCCGTTAGGATTTATTAAACATATAGTTGTCAAAAACCCCAATACTTCATCTATAACAACTTTTTGTGGGTCTTTCTCTTTATATATTTCACGCTCACAAATATCTGATACATACACTGCCAATGCAAAAAAAGTCATTAAAAATATAAAGTAAAAAGAGTTATATAGCATTTCATTAGGAAAAAATCTTTTCAAGAAATTTAACCCTAAAAATATAGGAATTCCACCTAAAGTTCCAAAGGTTCCTGGTGCTTTTTTCATTTCTCCTAAACCAAACCAAGTTCCTAATCTTTTTGCCATTTCATGATTCATCTAAAATACTCCTTTCCAGTAATTATAACCGGCATTTTCTTTTTCAGGATCCTTTTTTTCTTGAATCCCTTTAATAATATTTTCTATTTCCACTAAACTTTCATCTCTAAATTCTAGCACTGCTTCATCTACATTTAATTCTCTTATCTCTTTCATACGATCTGTTATATCAAGAGCTTTTGTCAGATATATTTCAGTGTTCCCTAGTTCATTTCTTTCCACAACAAATCTATCACCCATATCATTATTCAGCAAAGTTTTATCAGCTAAAATCCCAGCTTCAATATGCATAATCTTCGCTTTTGAATAAATTAAAAGTCCTTTTTTTAGTTTAGTTTCTCCTATGTTTTTTATTCTTTCAAAACTAAGTTCTGGAGAAAGCATTACAGTTTCTATTTTACTGTTTTTTGCTAAAATATCCATTGCATATTTATTGGTAATATTTAATGTCCAATGAGTTGTTAAATTTTCATTAGGGTTTTTAACAAGATCTAAGAAACTATAAGCTAAATTTCCACTGTTTTTTACTTTCCCTATATTTCCCTCTTTCACTATACTTACTCCACTATAGTAAACTTTTGATATTCCCAACTCTCTAACTTTTACTTCTTGCTCATTAGTTTTTACAATGGCAGATAATAAAATCTCTTTTTGAGAATCTAGCTCACTACTGTTTTCTTCTTCTTCTAAAAATATCATTTCAGTTTCTACTTTTCTTTTGTATCCATCTAAAATTTTCTCTATTAATTCTTCAGCACAATCTCTTTTCATATTTTTTATTATAGAAATAGGAATAAAGACAGAACCATCTAAAGTAACCTTACTCTTTTCTTTATTTAAAGCAAAGGTAGTTTCTCCAAGTTCACTTATTTTATTTAATATTTCTTCTGGTTCCAAAGCTTTTTTCGAAGCCTCTTCAACTAATTTTTCACCAACTATACTCTCTTCAATAAGGTCTCCATATAGATTTATATAACTAAAAGTTAAAGTAGGAAATTCTCCTATTTGACCTTTAAATTCACATGTTATCTCGATATTTTTTTCAACTATTTTTTTCTCATTTGATATTGAATCAATAGTATCCTTTGAATAAGTTCTATATAAGTATCTTGACCCTACTGGTGCATCTTTCATCAAAATAACTTCATTTTTTTGTCTCACAGGAGTCTTTTCAATACTTCTTCCTTCTTTTATCTCTAATCTATTAATATACATGCCACCTAATTTTTCAAAGGTTTTAGAAACAAATATTATTCCATCACCAAATCTTAGTTCTTCACATAAAAGCACTTCTTTACCACTAAAATCTCCAACTTTTTGCCCTAAATTAGATGAATAGTTTTTATTTATTATTTGAGTCGCATCATTATAAAAATATCCTTTAGAGTAACCTCTATTAAATAGTTCTTCAATTCTAGACTCTCTATCTATTCCTGTTATTAATTCTCTATAATAATTTGTTAATTCATACACATAGTTAGAATCTTTCATTCTTCCCTCTATTTTTATAGAATCAACACCAATTTCCTTTAATAATGTTATTTCTTTTGCACCCATAAGTTGGTCATTAGGACTTATTAAATATCCTTTTTCATTCTCACTACTTACATAATTTTTTCTACAAGGTTGAGCACACATTCCACGATTTCCACTTCTCGACCCAATAAAACTACTCATATAGCATTTTCCAGAATATGAAACACAAAGTGAACCTGAAACAAAAACTTCAAGTTCTATATCTGTATTTTCTCTAATTTTCTTTATATCTTCAAATGATAGCTCTCTTGATAATACAACTCTTTTAAATCCTAGCTCTTTTAAATAATTAGCCTCAACATGATTTGAAACTGTCATTTGAGTACTACCATGTATTTCTATTTTTGGAAAATTATCTCTTATAAATTTAAACATACCTAAATCCTGAACTATTATTGCATCTAATCCTTCTTCATAAAGCTTTTTTAAAGTCAAATATAAAGCTGGAATCTCATTGTCCATCATAATAGTATTTAGTGTTAATAAAACTCTACTTCCTCGCTCATGTGCATAATCTATACTTGCACAATATTCTGTTACTGTAAAATTTTTAGCACTTTTTCTTGCTCCAAATCCTTGTAAACCCATATAAACTTCATCGCCACCTGCATCCACAGCAGTATAAAACTTTTCTATATCCCCAGCTGGAGCTACTATAATCATAAATACTCCTTTTTATTTCATATTTTTATATACATTTATTACGTTTTCCCAAAGACCTTGCTGTTTTAAGATAGTCTCTATAAATTCTCTTACTGCACCCTCTCCACCATTTTTACTTGAAATAAAATTAACAATTTCAAGAATTTCTTCAGCAGCATCTTTAGGAGCTCCAGTATATCCAGAAAATTTCATTGCAGAATAATCATTTAAATCATCACCCATATATGCAACTTCACTTGATTCTATACCATATTTCACACAAAGTTCTTTCAATTTTTCTATTTTGTTATGTATTTTTTGATGAACCTCTTCTATTCCCAACTCATTACATCTTTTTCTTACTATTTCCGATTTTTTTCCTGTTATTATAGCTATTTTTATTCCGTTTTGCATAGCTCCAACAATTCCCAATCCATCTTTAACAGAAAAATTTTTGGTTTCATATTCTAAATTTCCAACACATATTTTCCCATCAGTTAGGGTTCCATCCACATCTAAAGCTATTAGTTTTATCATATTTTTAATATAAAAAATTTACTTTTTTATATTCTCCTTTTTTCGAATTTTCTATTCTCGTACATTATACCATATTTTTTTATTTTTCTATTGTTTTTCTTCTATATAAAATGGTATTATAAAATCAGATATATTTTATAAATACAGGAGGTTTTATATGAACTTTAATGTAACAAAAGATTTTAATCAAAAATTTTCAAAATATGTTTCAATTTTTTTCCAAGACTCTGTTGATATTTGTGAGTCTGTAGCAGATAACAATAAAGAATTTATGAAACAAATAATTGCTCAAGATAATTTCACAGGAAAAAATGGTGAAGTTTTATCTTTAAATCTTTTTCAAAACAATGAACTTATAAATATGGTTTTAATTGGAGCAGGTCCAAAAGATACCTTTTCTTCAAATGAATATCGATTAACTTTATACAAAGCTCTTAAATCTATTAAAGGAGATATTTTTATATCTTCCAAGGAAGAAATACTTGCTGATCCATATTTACTTTCTGAAGTCGTATCTCATATTAATTATAGATTTGATAAATATTCAGAAAAAAAAGAAGATTCACTTTTAAAAGTAACACTTTTTACAGATAAAAATATTGATTTAACTGAAATCACTCATTTAAATAATGCTACTCTTCTTACCAAAGACCTTATAAATGAGCAAGCTGAAGTTATGACACCTAAAAAATTAGCAGAAATAACTATTGCCAAAGGTAAAGAATTTGGTTTTGAAGTAGAAATTTTAGAAGAAGAACAAATAAAAGAATTAGGAATGGAAGCTTATCTTGCTGTTGCAAGAGCTTCTGTAAATCGTCCTCATCTGATCGTCATGAGATATTTTGGTGACCCTAATTCAGATTACATACATGGTTTAGTTGGAAAAGGACTTACATATGACAGTGGTGGACTTTCACTTAAGCCCACTGATTCCATGGTTGATATGAAAGATGATATGGGTGGAGGTGCCATTGTCATTGGTTCCATGTGTGCCATTGCCGCTAACAAGCTTAAAAAAAATGTCATCGCTGTTGTTGCTGCTTGTGAAAATTCCATAGGTTCTAAAGCTTATAGACCTGGTGATATTATTGGTTCCATGTCTGGAAAATATATAGAAGTTCTTAACACTGATGCTGAAGGAAGACTTACTCTTGCTGATGCAATGACTTATATTTCAAAAGTTGAAAAAGCGTCTGAAATTATTGATGTTGCCACTTTAACAGGAGCTGTTATGATTGCATTGGGAAATGCTGCAACTGGAGTTTTTACAAACCAAGAAGAAATGTTCAAAAAAATCATGAAAGCTTCATCCCAGTGGGAAGAAAACTATTGGTTACTTCCTATCTATCCAGAATATAGAAAACTAATAAAATCTGATATAGCCTCTATTAAAAATAGTACTGGAAGATTAGCATCTGCGTCTACTGCTGCTGCATTTTTAGAAGTATTTTGTGAATCACTGCCTTGGGTACATTTGGATGTAGCAGGGACTGCTTCCATTGATAAAGATGGGGAGTATTACAAAAAAGGGGGAACAGGTATAGGAGTTAAAATGCTTTATTCTTATATCAAGGATTAATTATGATAAAATATGGTCTTTCATCTTTGGAAAAACAAACTGCAAAAGAACTTTGGCTACATTGTTTTTCTGACTCTTTAGAGTATACAAACTATTATTTTGAGAATATTTTTTCTATTTCAAAATTTCTTTTTTTTATTGATGAAAACAATAAAATATTAAGCGGACTTAATGAAAACTCATATATACACAATTTTAATGGTACTCTGAAACCTATAAGTTTCATTGTTGGGGCTGGGACCTTTAAAGAGTACCGAAATCTAGGGATTTTTTCTCAGCTCCTTATCCAAAGTTTAAAAAATTCTTTTAGCCGAGATGAAAATGAAATTTTTTTAATCCCTGCTGTCCCAGACCTATATAAAAAATTTGGCTTTCAATTTACTCATTTTTTAGAAAAATATAATTTTAAAAGTATAGAACTCAACAATATTTCTCTTGAAACTATTGATTGTCATGATTTTCAAGTTATTCCTTTAGAATTTTCTCTGACAAAACTTAATAATTTAAATAGTTTTTATGAAAATTTCCAATATTTTGAAAAGTCTTTTAATTTTTATAAAGAAAGCATTTCTAAGTTTAACAGTACTCTACTAGAGACAAAAGAAACTTTCTTTAAATTTTTACATGAACTATACTTTGAAACTGGAACGTTCTATACTATTATCTCAAAAAATCAAGTTGTTGGAGTTTTTTCTCTCAATATTTCTAAAAATATTATTGATATAAATAACTTTTTTTTCCAAAATAAAAATTCTTTTTTTAAAACCTTTAGTTTTATTAATTCTTTTTCTAAACTTAATCCACAATATGAGGAAATAAATATTACAGTACCTCTACATTCTAATTTAGAATCTCTATTAAAAGAATCATTTATTTATAATAAAACTATTTCCCCTTTTATAATGATGAGAATTACCAACGTTAAACTTTCCCTGTATGATTTTTTTAATAACTTTATAAAAACTAATCATACTGATTCTTTTGAAATTGTTATTCAAGTGAAAGATAATTTTTTATTTCAAAACACTGGTTACTTTCATATAATATATAATTTGGAAAATCCATCTCTTAATATTAATAAAATTACCATTGATCATTTAAAAGAGCAACAATTAAAAATAGATTTTTCTTCTTCTATTGAGACTCTTACCCCTCTACTATATGGAGTTGAAGATTTTACTACAGTTCTCAAAGAAGAAAAAATCAATCTAATAAGTTCTCATAATTTAGTACTTTTTCAAAATTCTTTTATCAAAAAAACAAATTATATACATAAACATGTTTAAAATTTCAGCAAATAAAAAAAGAAAGAACCGGGGGACAGTTCTTTCTTTAAAACAGAAGAGAATTATGATTAACACTTTCACTTGCTGAAGTGCTTATGAATATATTTACTACATAGTTTTCTAATTTCCTTTTTTTATTTATTAGATTTTTTATATGCTGATTCAGAACCAAAAACATCAACAATTTTAGTTTTATAATAAGATTTCATTTCTTCCATACCTGCTGCTAAATATTTTCTAGGATCAAATTCTTTAGGTTTTGTCGCAAGAATTTTTCTAACTCCAGCAGTAAAAGCAAGTCTTCCATCAGTATCTACATTTATTTTAGCAACACCTGACTTAGCCCCTCCTCTTAACTCAGAAGCTGGTATTCCTATAGCACCTGATAATTCTCCACCATATTCTCTAATCATATCTGCATAATATGCAGGAACCTCAGAAGAACCATGAAGAACAATTGGAAATTGTGGTAATTTCTTTTCAATTTCTTTTAATATATCTAATCTTAATTTAGGATCTTCTCCTGGTTTAAATTTATGTGCACCATGGGATGTTCCAATAGCAATCGCTAAAGAATCTACTCCTGTCTTGCTTACAAATTCAATTACTTCTGATGGTTCTGTAAAAAGGTGATGTTCAGAAGAAACTTCATCCTCTATTCCTGCAAGAACTCCAAGTTCAGCTTCAACAGTAACATCAAACTTATGAGCATATTCCACAACTTCTTTAGATAATTTTATATTTTCATCAAAACTATGGTGTGAAGCATCTATCATAACAGATGAAAAACCAATTTCAATACATTCTTTTACTGAATCTAAAGTTGGTCCATGGTCTAAATGTAAAGCAATTGGAATATCTGAACCCATGGCTCTAGCTCTATCTACTGCTCCTTTTGCAAGCAAAGGTGTTATTTCTTTCCCCATATATTTTACTGCTCCCATAGAACACTGTAAAATAACTGGTGATCCCATCTCTGCACAAGCTTCAACTATTGCTAGCATCTGCTCCATGTTATTAAAGTTAAAAGCTGGAACTGCATACCCTTCTAAATTAGCTTTTTTAAACATTTCTCTCGTATTTGAAAGTCCTAGTTCTTTATACTCATATGCCATAATATTCTCCTTTTTATATTTTTTCTTGATATTTATTTTTTAAAATTAATATCAAGTTAAATTTTATTTTTAACTTTTTTTAAAACGTCTCTAAAAAACCATTTTATTTTCATTTTCTTCTTAAATAAATCAATTACTTCTGGTATAAGAGATATTACATTTTCAATTATTCTAGAATATTTATTTAGTCTAGTTTCAAAAATATTAAATGAAGTAGCTATCCAAGAAAGCAATAGTAAGTTAATTACTCTTAAAAAATTAAGTAATCCTTGAATCGCTCCTTCTTTAGTTATATACCATTTATGAACCTTATATAATACTTCACCATTTTGATTTAAAAGTATTTGAAATATTATAGTAAAAATATAAAAAATTAGCAACACCCTTAACATTTTTAAATTCTTAATTAAAAATTTATTATAGAGCAAATTAACTATCACTAAAACAACAGTTATAGAACCTATTATCTTTATATCATTAAAAAATATATTTATTAATACTGCTATTAAAAGTAAAAGTGTCTTTAATATTTTTATAAGAAATTGCTTTTCAATTTTCTTCATTTTAACCTACTTACCTACTATTTTTACTCCACCCATATAAGGAATTAATATTTCTGGAATTAGAAAACTTCCATCTTTTTGTTGATAGTTTTCCATTATAGCAACCACTGTTCTACCTACAGCTAGTCCTGATCCATTTAAAGTGTGGACAAACTCACTTTTATTATTTCCTTCTGGTCTATATTTAAGTCCCATTCTTCTAGCTTGAAAATCTGTACAGTTTGAACAAGAAGATATTTCTCGATATTTCCCTTCAGATGGTAGCCATACTTCTAAATCATACGTCTTAGCTGAAGCAAAGCCCATATCTCCAGTACATAATAATATTATTCTATATGGTAATCCTAATTTTTGTAAAATTGTTTCTGCATTTACAACCATTTTTTCAAGTTCAGAATCTGAATTTTCTGGAGTGGTAAATTTAACCATTTCAACTTTATTAAACTGGTGTAATCTAATAAGACCTTTTACATCTCGTCCATAAGAACCTGCTTCTCTTCTAAAGCAAGGTGAATATGCTGTATAATGTTTTGGTAAACTTTTTTCTTCTAGCATCTCTTTTCTATGTAAATTTGTCATTGTTATCTCTGAAGTTGAAATTAAAAACATATCATCAGCAGTTCTGTACATATCATCTTCAAACTTAGGAAGTTGTCCAGTCCCCTCACAAATTTCTCTTTTCACCATAAAAGGCGTCAGATGCTCTATATAACCATGTTCTGTTGTATGAGTGTCCAACATGAAGTTTATTAAACTACGCTCTAATCTTGCCCCTTGTCCACGATAAACCACAAATCTTGAACCACCTAATTTTGCACCTCTTTCAAAATCCAATATTTCTAACTCTTCACCTAACTCCCAATGTGGTTTTGGCTCAAAATCAAATACTTTAGGTGTTCCCCATTTTTTTACTTCAACATTATCGTCTTCTGTTTTTCCAATAGGGACACTTTTATCATAAACATTTGGTAAAATCATCTGAATAGCTGTAAGCTTTTCATCAACTTCTGACAATTTTATTTCTAGTTCTTTAATTTTAGAAGAAACTCCCCCCATCTTAGTGATTATTTCACTAGCGTCCTCACCAGATTTTTTCTTTTCAGCTACAAGAGCAGATGAAGTATTTTTTTGATATTTCAAATTTTCTACTTCTGAAAGAATTTTTCTTCTTTCTTCATCTAATATTCTTAATTCTTCTAGAGATATTTTACTTCCTCTATTAGTTAACATTTTTTCTAGTGCACTCATATTTTCTCTTATATATTTTAACTCTAACATTTCTCCTCCTATAATTATATTTTATAATTCGTATCCTATTTTTTTTACATTAACCTCAAAATCTTTTATTTTACAAATTTCTAAAAAAGTATTAGGAGATCCATTAAAAATATTCACTACTATTTTTTTTTCATTTTCTTTTTTAAAGTCTCTTATTTTTTCTTTCAAATCCCTCACTACTATTTTTCCTTTCTTTTCTTTTGTTTCAATTATATTATTTTGGGAAAATAAATCAAATAATTTATCAATACTTTCTTCATTAGATTCAATTTCATAAATTGCAACTGAAAACCTCTCAGCTATTCCAACTTTATCAGCTTTCTCTTCCACTGAAAGAACTTTAAATCCTTTTATATCTAATGAATTAAAGTTATTCAATAATTCCAAGTTAGACATTTCTTTTTCAAGCTCTAACTCTAGTACTTCATTAAATGATTCTGTCCCTAAAGGAATAGGATTTCCAAAAGATATTTTTGGTCTTGGATGGAAACCTTGACTATATTTCACTGGAATATTTGCTTTTATCATTACTCTTTCAAAAAATCTTAAAAGATCCAAGTGAGATATAAACCTCATTTCCTCACACTTATTAAAAAAAATCCTTTTTTTCATTTATATACCTCATTTTAAATTTGCTATCTTATTTTATCATACTCTTAAGTGTTTTTTCAATTTCTTTTATTTTTTTATATGTATTTGGTAATTTTCTTATTGCAGATTTTATTTTCATATCTTCTCTGTGTGCTACAAGAGGAAATCCCGAAACTTGTAAATCATCTTGAATATTTCCTGTTACTCCTGATTTTGCAGCAATTACAACATTTTTACCTATTTTAAGATGTCCACCAATTCCAGCTTGACCAGCAATAATAGTATTATCTCCTATTTCTGTACTTCCCGCTATCCCAACTTGAGATATTATCAAACAATTTTCACCAATAATGTCATTATGGGCTATCTGAACAAGATTATCTATCTTCGTATTTGATTTTATTATAGTGTTTCCAATTGCTCCACGATCAACTGTTGTATTAGCACCAATCTCAACATTATCTCCTAGAATTACAGCACCTATTTGTTCTATTTTTTCATTAATACCATTAACTTTCACATATCCAAATCCATCTGAACCTATTACGGCTCCTGGTTGAATTATACAATTTTTTCCTAACTCACAAAATTCTCTTATTACAACGTTTCCATTTATAATAGAATTGTCGCCTATTTTTACTCCCTCACCTATGACTGCTCCTGGCATAATATTTACATTAGATCCAATTATACAAGAATGTCCTATATAAACATTTGGACCAATCAAACTATTTTCACCTATTATAGCAGAATCTTCTATCATTTTAATGCTTTTCTTTACTTTTCTTTTAAAAAAATTAAGAATTTTTGGCATTAATATCCTTGGGTTTTCATCAACAATAAGAAACATCTTATTTAATTCTGGTAAACATACCCCTCTTGGAACAATTATCACACTGGCTTTAGTTTCATCAATTTTTTTTATAAATTTTTCATCTGATGCAAAGGTTATTGAGCCTTCCTCGGCTTGAAAAAAGGGAGCAAGATTAGAAATTCTTTCTAATCTTAAAACTCCCTTAATTTCACAATCAAGTAGGGCTACTAAGTCTGAAACTTTATAGTCCATTTTTCCTCCTATCTTGATTTTATTTATTTTTTTCCATTTCAGAAAGAACTTTTGAAGTATAGTTTATTCCACCAAATCTCATAATTTCCCCTTCAAAAATATAATCTGCTTTTTCTGATTTTGCAATCTTATCTATTGCTTTTTTCAAAATTTTATCTATTTCTGTTACTCTAGTCATCTCTTCTTTTCTTAATTTCGTTTGAGAATCTTTTACAAATTTTTGTAAAGTTTCTACTTGTTTCTGAAAGTTTTTCTTATCTTGTTCAGTTACTTTATTTCCTTTTGATTGAAGATCTAGTTGCATTTTTTGTAACTTTACTTCTTTTGTTTTAATCTCGTTTTCCAATCTAACTTTCTCTTTGTTTAAGTTTTTTCTTAATTCTGCTGTTTTAGAATATTTTTGAAAAATCTCTCCTGAATTAATATAACCTACTTTTGCCGCCATTGCTGTCATTGATAATACCATTGTTAATACTACTAATGCTTTTTTCATTTTTTCCTCCATATTTTTTTTTTTTAATTTGTTGAATTTATTTTAGAACGATTGTCCCATATTAAAGTAGAACTGCATACCATCTGTCTTTCCTATTTTTTTCCCTACAGGCCAACCGAAATCAAATCTAAGTGGACCTATCGGTGTTGTTATTCTTAATCCAACACCAGCAGAAAGTGCTATATCATCTGCGAATTTATCAGAAAATTCTTTATCCTTATATCCTCTATATCCAGGATCTCTTCCGTTTTGGTCCCAGGCTCTTCCTGCATCAGCAAAAAATACTAGTCCTAATATATCATTAAATTGAGTTCTATTCTCCATTGTTGCTACAATTTTTTTAGTTCCTTGAAAATATCCAGCTTCATAACCTCTCATATTATTTCCACCAACCCAAAATCTTTGTGATTCTTTAGTTGTCTCAGTCATGACACCTGTTACTATTCTGTATGAAAAAGTATTTTTCTTGAAGAATCCTCTATGATAAGTTCTTCCTTCAAAAGTTATGTTTCCAAACTCTCCAGCATCATATCCATCTGCATATCCAACTTCTAATTGAAGTTTCAAATAATTTCCTGATGTTGGATTTAAATAATTGTTTCTAGTATCATAAGTTAATGATGGATATAGACTTGCTAAGTAATACTCGTCAGTCTTAGAGCCATTAACATTTTTTTCTGTAATGTGTTCCATTTTTAGACCTAAAGACAATCTTGTATATTTTCCAAATCCTTTTCCAACATTAAGTTTTGCACCATAAGTATCAATTTCATTAAAAAGAATACTTTCATCTATTTCAGAATCAGTTTTATAAAGTCCCCAACCCCATGATACTCTATCTGTATCTTTAATCCATGGATCAAAGAAATCTACACTGAAACTTGAGTACGATTCATCTGACTGCTCAAAACTAATTCCTAAATTTTGACCACGTCCACCCCAGTTACTCTCTTTTACTGCTATCATCCCTAATAATCCTATTTCAGAACCATAAGAAATTGCCCCTTGTAGACTGGCAGTTTTTTCTTCTTCAAGTAACAAAGTTATATTCCGTCCATCAGGATCTCCTGGAATAATATTCGTATCATATTTAATATTTTTAAATTGTCCTGTTCTCTTTAAATTTTCAGATGTTTCTTTGTAATCATTTACATTAAATATTTTATCTTTCTCTAAAGAAATTTCTCTTTCTATTACAAATTTTTTAGTTTTTAAAAGGTTATCTGAAGCTGTTCTTCTACTACCTCTATTTTTTGTAATCATTTTTTTAAGATATATATCTCTAATTTTTCCTTCACTTATGAAAAAATTTAAATCACTCCCTGTTTTACTTTCTATTTTCACATCCATTAGAATATAACCATCGTTATAATATAATCGTCTAATTTCTTCCTCGTCTGCTCTAACTTCACCAATATTTAGTATCTTTCCAGGCTTACTTTTTAATAATGATAGAATTTTTTCAGTTGTAAAAATAGTATTTCCAACTATATTTATTTCGCTCACAAGAGGATTTTCAATTACATCAAACATGACTTCTATTTTCCCATCATACTCTTTTATTCTAACCTTTACTTGAGAAAAATAACCTGTTCTTAATAATTCCTCCCTTGTTGCTCCAATTTTTAATTTTGAAGCTAAACTCCCTACCTTTAATTTCATTTTTTTAACAATTTCTTTCTGCGGAGAATAATTTATTCCGTTGAAAGATATTTTTTGAATTAAACTTTTAACTTTCCCCATATCTTTTTCACTATTGGGAATAATACCTTTCTTTGATAATATACTTTTTATATCTTTACTTTCCTCTAATTTAACATTAACTTTCAAACCACCATTAATAACTTCAGAAGTCAAATATAGTTTATCAACATATTTTTCTGAATTTATTGAATTGTAATCTTCTATTAGCTTTTGAGTAGAAAATTTATCTCCTATTTTGGTACTCATTAAAGATCTGATTACATCTTTTGGTATCTCTTTATTTCCTTCAAATTCAATTTCCTTTACTACATAATTACTATTCGTCCCCATAGCTTTTTCTGCAAAGCTACTACAAAACATTAAAACAGTAGCAATACCTATTAAATATTTTCTCATACTTTTCCAACACTCCTTCTATACAGTTTCTAATTTTTATTTTTTTGAAATGGATTAAAAAATATTTCACTTAGACTATCATACTTTTTCTCAAGCCTAAAGTCAATATAATAATTTAAAGAATTTTCTTTTTTTTCATCATTTAGATTTTTAATGCTCTCTTTATCATAGGTTTCTACCCCTATTCCAATAGATTTATTTTCAGAAATTTTATACAATAAACCTGCACTATATTTATCAAAAGTATTTCCTTTGTTTTTACCATTTTCTGTTTCACTACCTAAAAATCTTGCCCTTCCAACTATAAACAGCTTATCTTTATATATTTTATCCTCTATTTCTAATTTTGCTCCAAAAGCAAAATTATTATTTTCTCTTTCATCATCAGTTGTTGATGGGATGATAAAATCAGAAGAAATTCTCAACTTAGATAGCCCAAATATTTTTTTTAATTTTCTTGCTGTTGGTCCTAATAGAACTCCTGAAATTTGTGAATCAATTATACTTTTAAAAAATATTGAACTCACTTCACTGTTTACACCTGTTTCTCCATCCTTGGTTTCTTTTATAAACAAGGAACTAATTGAACCACTACTATTTTCATTCTTTGTTTTTATTCTAAATTTCAAATCATTCATTTCACCAGCCACACCTATTTCAATATTATTATTAAAATCTCGTGTATTTGCCTCAAACAATAATCTTGGATTAAAATCAGGATAATAATCATTAGGATTACTAAAGATTACTCTTGCACTTCTTATATAAAAATCATTATCCCCCATGAAGAATTCTCCATTTCCTATTTCTAAGTTTCCTAAATAGGTTATTTCTTTATCCGTCCCTTCAATTCTTCCGCTTCCTCTTAAAGTACCTGTAACTCCTTGTACCACCGCCGCAATACTCTCTATATCTAACTCTATTCCTTTTTCAATTTTCACTCCAATATTAGTTGAAAATTTACTTGTTTTTATCTTTTTTTCTTCTACTATCCCTTTAAATTCTCTTTTTTTTATTTTTTTATTAAAAGGTGATAAAATGATATTTTTTATTGTTTTTATAATACTTAAATCTGAACCTACATTGGGAACATTTGTTATTTCTCCACCTTGAAAAATAATATCTCCACTCATTTCTTTATTTTTCACAGTTAAATCTGCATCAAATACAATATTCAAATAATTTGGAATATTATAGTTAGCCTTTTTTATTTTTAATATTAAATCTCTCTTGATTTCTCGGAAATTAACTGTTTTTTCTACTATATTTTTAAAGCTCGGTATTTCAATTACTCCCTTTATTGAAGTTTCACCATCATTAATTAATCCTATAAATTTATTTATAGAAATAGTCTTTCCATTTAATAAAAAATCAAACGTAAGATTTTTTCCATTAATAAAATATTTTTTATTATCAAATGAAATTTCACTACCAATAAAATTACCTTTATTCCCTCTACTATCTAATACAATATCAAATTCTGCCTTTCCATTAATTTTAGAATCTGTATACTCTTCAAAAAATATATTTAAAAAATTCAAATTTATTTCTTTAGATTTCATTTTAAAGTTATAAGCATCTTTTTTTAAATTATACCATCCTGAAGCAAAAAATATGTTTTTTAAGTATTCAAACTTCAACTCTTCTATATTAATTTTATCCTTTGTCCCACTACTTCGAAAATTTATACCTTCAAAACTTATATTTTTATATTTTATCTTTGTATTTTTAGTTTCAATCTCATAATGTGGATTTTTTATAGTCCCTTTAATTATTCCATTTATTTTTCCAGTTCCACTTATCAAATTCTCTTTAAAATATTTTCCTACTTCATCAACATTACTTTTAATATGAAGGTTTAGAGAATCCTCTTTTAAGTTTATATTCCCAAATACTTCACCAATTCGAAAATTATTTTTCAGTGCATCAATTTCTTTTATCAACACTACCCCATCAAATAATTTTTTTGCTTCATATGTAATTACACCTCGAAACTCAGGTAACTCATAACGTTTATAGTACAGTTTATTAGCATCAACTTGGGCATTTATCTTAATGTCTTTGCCTTTACCTTTTACAGATATATCAGCTTCCAAAGTCCCTACCATTTCTTCAAATTTTAAATATTTAAATATTTCTTTATTTAATATTTTTCCCTTCATTGTATAACTTTTATTTTTATAGTTATATTCACCGTTAATCTCACTAGTTTCATCTAAAATTATTTTTTCTAATTTTATTTTATTTTTTTGAATTACCACTTGTCCTTTAATATCAATTTCTTTTTCTCCAAAAGATTGAACTAACATTTTTTTTATTCTTAATTTTCCATTAAGATTTTTTACAGTTCCTTCTATTTCTCCATTAGCCTCTATTATTTTATACTTAAGTTCTTTTATTTTAATATTTTCATTTGATAAATCAAAGATTTTATATTCACTCATTAATTTATTTTTATTTATAAAATATTTCCCTTTTCCTTTAAAGAAACTGTTAGATAAATCAAGAATTTCAACAATATTATCTCGAACTCTTATACTCATTCTGAGACCTTCTATCAATGTTTCTTCTACTTTAATATGTTTTATTGTTCCCTCTAAATCTAAAGTTTGTTTTTTGTTTTTATTTCCTACTACACCATTAAAAGAAGATAATATTTCTATTTTTTTTTCTTGAATTTTAGTTAAATATTTAAAATCATTAACTTGAAAATTTAATTCATATAAAAAATTTTTTAAATTTAATTCTCCATCAGCATTTAATATTTTCTTTTTATTTTTATCCAGTATTTCAAACTCTAAAATTTTAAATATCTCATCATCTTTATCAGCTTTTAGGACACCACTATATTCTTCTGAAATATTAAATTTTAATTCCCCATCATACTTCAATAATTTTTTATTTATAAAATCATATTCAAAAAGAAATTTATCTTGCTTATTCTCTTTTAAATCTAAATTATTAAGCAATAAAACTTTAGTTTTTAAGTCGTAAACTCCTTTTAGCTTTATTAGTCCTGTCTTAGATTCTAATAATATCTTATCTTTTTTATCTACTAACTCAATATTTCCTTTTAATTTTCCAATTTCATACCCTATGTCCATCTTTGTATCTTGAATTTTAAAATTAAGAGTTGGATTTTTAGATATACGATTTCCTAATACCCAAACATCTTTCAAATTTATTTTAATATCATCATTCTTCATTTTTAATTCAATTTTTTCTAACCCTAATAATTTGTTTTTTTTATTTTTTTCTTCAACATTTGAACTAGCGTCCAAATAAAAATTATCTTTCTCATCCACCCTTATTTCTACATTTGTACCTTTAAAATTTAAATTTTTTAATTTTAAATTCAATTTTTTCAACTTTTCATATTTTTCAATTTCTGAATAAGTCAAATTTCCTATATTCATATTAAGTTTTAAACCTTTTTTAGCATCATACATTAATAAAAATTCTCTTTTTTTTCCAAATAGTTCTATTTCACTTTTCAAATCAATAAGATGACCTTTAAAATTTACTATTCCTTTTCCATTTGTAAATTCTGCTTTATAAGGTTCATATTCTATAGCCAAATCCTTAAAATCTATTTTTCCAAATAATCCTTTTTCAGAAATTTTTAAATCTATATTGGCTAATCCTTTTTTGTATTCAAGTCCTTTAAGATAATAAGCATATTGAAGTAGAGAGGTATTTACTTCTAAATTTTGGGTTTTAATAGTCATATTGTATTTTTTATCATGCTCATTATAAGTATACTCAATTAAATTTTTATTTTTTTCACCCACAAATTTAAGATCTATTCCTTTTTCAATAGAAAAATTTACATAACCATTTATTTTTTCTATTGTTTCCTCTATTTTAATTTCATAACTTCTATCTCTATATAGAGCACTGGCATTAGTTACCTCTATTTTTGTAGATATAAACAGTGAATCAGAACCTCCAGATGTAAAAGCGTCTACAATATTTGCTTTTCCTTTAGATAATTCTATAAGTACTTTTGGTCCAGATACTTTAATCAATTCTAACCATGCTGCAAAAGAATTATTCAAATTATAATCTATTTCAACTACTGGAGCATCAATTAGTGTTTCTTTTTTATATTCTATAACTACATCTTTTATTAAAATCTTTCCTTTCTTACCAATAGATGGTTCTATATAAATTTTTCCTATATTAAATGTAGGCTTTAAACTTATATTTAATATAGTTTCCATAGTTTGTACAAAGAAAAATTTAAAAGAAATCAGTATAATCATAAGAAGTGTAATAATAAATATCATTATTGTCTTTTTTTTATTTTGCATAATTTTATTTTTCACTTCTTACCTCCTACTGTTAGTTAATATTTCTTTGTTTTACTTGGTTCTTATTTTTTTTAAAGTGGATTTTTTAGTGGTTTTCCTACTTTTCTAGGATACTTTTTACTAGTCATTTCATCTTTTTCTATTAAAATAATTTTTCTTTTATCACCACAAAATGGTAACTCATCTATAGATTCACCTATTATTTTTGAACCCAGAAGTCTCAAAGCATTTTCTGCTTCTAGCTCTTCTCCTGTGTCTGGGCTTTTTTGTACTAAAAATCTTCCCTGAACTTTCAAAAAAGGTATCATATATTCTAAAATTGTAGGTAGTTTAGAAACCCCTCTACAAAGACCAATTGAAAAACTTTCTCTATTCTCCTCAGTAATAAATTCTTCTGCTCTAGCATTTACAACTTCCACATTTTTTAAATTTAATTCTTCTTTTACTATTTCTAAAAACTTTGTTTTTTTCCCAACAGAGTCCATAAGAGTAAAATTGATATTTGGATTACATATGGCTAAAACCATTCCTGGAAATCCTGCTCCTGTCCCTATATCTATTGCATTTTCATCACTATTTTTTATGAATTTTTGTAGTAGTATTGAATCTATAAAATGTTTTTCTAAAATTTCTTTTTCTTCTCTAATTGAAGTTAAATTAGTATGAAGATTATATTCCATCAAAATTTTTAAATACTTTAGTAATCTCTCTATTACTTCTTCAGAAAGTTCTACTTCAATTTTATTTATTCCTTTTTTTAAAAATTCTATCACTCTAACTCTCCTTCATCTTCAAATGAATTAATAGGACTTGAATATCTGCCGGTGTTACTCCTGATATTCGTGTTGCCTGCCCTATATTCATAGGACGTATTTTTTTCAACTTATCTTTTCCTTCTTTTGGAATACTACCAATAGAATCATAGTCTATATCCTTAGGAATTTTTTTATTTTCTAAACTTTTATGCTTTTCTATCATTTTTAAAGATCTTTCTATGTAACCAGAATATTTTACTTGAACTTCAATTTGATATTCTGTATCTTCACAAAAATTCTCCAATGTTAATCCTTCAATTAATTCAGAAATATATTTTATATCTTGATACTTAACTTCTGGTCTTTTCAAAATTTCAAACAGTGTCAAGCCTGATTTAAGTTCTGTTTCTCCAACTCTTATCAGAACTTCATTCACCCTTGAGTTTCGACTACCAACGAAAGTTGTTTTTAACTTTTCTATAATTTCATGAACATTTTTTTCTTTTTCCAAAGTTTTCTCATATTCTTTTTTTTCTAATAAGCCAACTTCATATCCTATCTTTGATAGACGTAAATCTGCATTATCTTCTCTTAGGAGTAATCTATACTCACTTCGAGCTGTGAACATTCTATACGGTTCATTTGTTCCTTTGGATACTAAATCATCAATAAGTGTTCCAATGTATGAATCTGCTCTATCAAGGACAATAGGTTCCTTTCCTTGGATTTTTCTAGCAGCATTTATTCCAGCCATTAATCCTTGAACTGCTGCCTCTTCATATCCTGACGTTCCATTAATTTGTCCTGCTAAAAATAAATTTTCTATTTTTTTACTCTCTAGAGTATATGTTAATTCTTGGGGATCAACGTAATCATATTCAATAGCATATCCATAACGCATAATTCTAGCATTTTCTAGTCCATTTATCTCATGCAACATTTTATACTGAACATCTGGTGGCAAAGATGTTGAAAGACCACCTACATATACTTCATTTGTATCATATCCTTCCTTTTCTAAAAAAATATGATGTCTATCTTTATCCATATATCTAAAAATTTTATCTTCTATTGATGGACAATAACGTGGTCCTGTCCCTCCTATTGTCCCATTAAATAAAGGAGATCTATCCTTATTAGAAATAATAGTTTCATGGACTTGAGGATTAGTATATGTTATATAGCATGATATTGTTTTTCTATTACTCATCTCTTCCAATGTTGTTCTATTAGAAAATTTCAGTATTTTACTATCTCCAGGTTGTTCTTCAACTGCACTATAATTAATAGTTTTTGCATCTATTCTAGCAGGTGTCCCTGTCTTAAATCGTCCCAGATTTAGACCACCTTCCAAAAGAGATAATGATAATTCTTCAGAAGAAAGTTCTCCCATTCTTCCACCTTTTACTGTTTTTGAACCAATATGAATTAATCCTCGCATAAAAGTTCCAGTGGCTAAAATTACTGTTTTTGAATGATATTCCATACCCTCTTTTGTTCTAACCCCTATGGCTTTTTTACCCTCATATATAATCTCTGTAACTATTCCTTGAATAGGTTCCAAATTTTCAGTATTTTCAATCGTAATTTTCATTTCATTTTTATACATTTGCTTATCAGCTTGGGCTCTCAAAGATCTTACTGCTGGGCCTTTTTTCGTATTCAAAACTCTAACTTGAATACTGGTTTTATCTATATTTCTTGCCATTTCTCCACCAAGAGCATCTAATTCTTTCACTAGATGAGATTTTGCAGGTCCACCAATGGAAGGATTACAAGACATGGTACCTATATTATCCAAAGTTATACTAAAAATAGCTGTTTTCATCCCCATTCTTGCTCCAGACAACGCTGCTTCACATCCAGCATGACCAGCTCCAACTACTATTATATCAAAAACCTGCATATTTATTCACCTTCTTTATTTTAAATTTTCTAATATTTCAGCTGTCTTAGAATTAGTTATCATTACCAAGATATCACCTTTTTCAATTATTGTAAAAGCACTTGGATTAGCTTGGAAACTTTCATCCTCTTTCTTTATCCCAACAACAGTTGCATTATATGTTTTTCTAATTTCTGATTCTTCTAATGTTTTATCCCAGAAAATTGAGGCTGCTTTTATTTCCACTAATAAGAATTCAGATGAGAAACGAACAT
This sequence comes from uncultured Fusobacteriaceae bacterium, assembly GCA_947038515.1. Lineage (GTDB taxonomy): Bacteria > Fusobacteriota > Fusobacteriia > Fusobacteriales > Fusobacteriaceae > JAGNZR01. The sequence continues at coordinate 6,801 of CAMQWJ010000005.1, read as the reverse complement.
GCTCTATAAAATTAGGTTCCATAGCCATTTGTGCCACTCGACGCCCCATATATTCTTCTGGATAAATTACTTTATTAGCACCTATTTTTGCTAAAACTTTTCCGTGACTTTTCGACATAGCTTTTACTATAATTTTTTTTATTCCTAATTCTTTTAAATTTAAAGTAACCATAATACTTTCCTCAATAGCACCTATACATACAAATGCTACATCATAGTCTCCAGCTCCTAATTGTACCAAAGCTCCACTATCAGTTGCATCCACTGTAACTGCATTATCAACTATTTTTTGATTTATAGCTTCTTGAATTACTGTACCTCTATTATCTAATGCCAAAACCTCTTCATTTGATTCATATAAAGTTTGTGCAACACTACTTCCAAATCTTCCTAAACCTACTACTAAATATTGCTTCACATTTCCTCCTCTATGCTATCCTACTAATATATTTTCTTTCGGGTATTCATATTCCTCTTTTTTCTTACTCTCACCAATTGCAAGAGCAAAAGTTAATGGACCTAAACGACCTACAAACATTGTAATGATTATTAGCACCTTGGAAAACCAATGTAAATCTGGAGTTATTCCCAATGTCAATCCTACTGTTGCAAAAGCTGATATTACTTCAAATATTACTTTTTCAAAATCAAATGATTCTATTGTTAAAATTATTATAGTAATTATACTTATATATAGTATACTTAAAAATAATACAGATACTGCTCTATTTATTATCTCCCATCCTATTCGTCTATTGAATAGTTCTGTTTGCTTTCTTCCCTTTACTACTCCAATTACATAGAAAGCAATTACACCTATTGTTGTAGTCTTTATTCCTCCACCTGCTGAACCTGGAGATGCTCCTATAAACATTAAAATCAAGAATAAAAAGACTGTTCCTGATTCAAGATTAGCTAAAGGTACTGTATTAAATCCAGCTGTTCTTGTTGTTACACTTTGAAAAAATGAAACAGTCAACTTCTCTAAGAACCCCATATCACCAATTGAAGATGGATTGTTGTATTCCATTAAAAGAAATAAAACTGTTCCACCAAAAGTTAATATTATTGATATAAGGATAGCTAATTTTGAAGTTAAGTTGAAACGATTAATATCTTTTCTTATTACTGTTACAAAAGAAGTTATTACTGCAAAACCTATTCCACCTAATATAATTAAATATGAAATTGTTAAATTAAGCATTATATTTTGAGAAAACCCCTCTAAACCATTGGTAAAAAGAGAAAAACCTGCATTACAGAATGCAGAAATAGAGTGAAAAACTCCATAAAACAATGCCTTCTGAAAAGAAAAATTTAGCTCTTTCATAAAAATATAAGTTAATAATATTCCTCCTATACTTTCTATAAAAACAACAGTGTAAACTATTTTTTTTAAGAAAGAACTTATTTCCTCACTATCATCAGCATTTCTTTCATCTTTTAAAACAACTCTATCCTCATAAGTCATTCTTTTCCCTGCAATTACAAATATTAAGGACGAAAATGTCATAACTCCTAATCCACCCAATTGAATAAATATAAGAATAACCATTTGTCCAGCCGGGGTAAACACTTTACTTACGTCCACAACTGAGAGTCCCGTCACACAAATTGCAGATGTTATTATAAAAAGAGACTCTAATAAATTTAGTGTCTCACCCTCTTGCAATGCAAATGGTAGCATCAAAACAAAACTTCCTATAATTGTTGAGGATAAAAAACCTAATATCATCTTCCTTGATGAAGATAAATTATCAATCCATTCTTTAATTGTTTTTATATTCATAAAAGCTCCTATTTTTTTGTTAAATTCTTCTAATATTATACCCTATTTTAGGTTTTCTTTCAAGGAAAATAGAAGTTCTCGAAAAAAGTACAACTATATCATTCTATTTTCCACTCTTTTCTTTTCTAATATTTAATTTTTAATAAAAAAAAAGTATTTGTCCCTTGGGATACAAACACTTTTTTAGTCATCTAAAATATTATTTTTATTTCAACATTCTTTTTTTTAATTTATAGATAACTTTTTTTTCAAAACTTTTCATAAGAATCATGATTATTAAAACCAATAACACAGACATTATTGTCAAAACTATAAATCCATACCCTATTGCTAGACCAATACAAGCAGAAATCCAAAGTATAGCTGCAGTTGTTATTCCATGAACTTTATCTTTAGCATAAATTATACTTCCACCGCCAATAAAACCAACTCCAGAAATAACTTGAGCACTCAATCTTGTTGTATCAAATTTTAAAACTTGAGACATTGCACTATTCTCAAGAATTAATTTAACTTCACGAGCTAGCATTTCCTCTTGTATTAAGGCTACAATTGTAGCCCCTAAGCAGACTAAAGTTATCGTTATAAATCCAGCTGATTTACTTCTCAACTCTCTCTCCAAACCAATAGCCCCACCTACTAAAGCAGAAATTAATAATCTCATTACCAAATCAGTTATTTCCATTCTTTACACAACCCTTTTTTATTTTTCTAAAAATTTTACTCCTGTGTCAGGAAAATCAGTAAAAATACCTGTTGAACCAGCTTTATTTAAAACAGCATCATACATCTCATCAACATTTTTAAAAATATTAGATAATGCATCTTTTCTTACTGTATATGGATGTAATTCTAATTTTTCTTTAAGGATATAAGAACCTAATGATGTTATTTTTATATCATTTATTTTAGAATTCTTCTCATCTATTAACATATACCAAGCCGGACCCATTCCATCAGCATATTTTGATATTTCTTTGATTCCTTTCTCTGTAAACATCCAATCATAACTATAATTTATCCATTCATTTTTTTGATTTTTCTCTTGTGTTTCTTTCCAATCTGTATAAGCTACAAGTTGAACTAATTTTATATCCATCCCTAACTGTGGTAATAGCTCTGTCTTAACTCTTTTCAATTCATTATAATCAAATGTTTGAAAATATACTAAATCAGCTCTAGTTGTATACCCATATTTTTTCAAAACTTTTAATGCTTCCATAGCAATATCTTTTCCCTCTTGATGATGTAACCATGGAGCTTTTATTTCTGGATATATACCTATTTTTTTACCTGTTGTCTTTTCTAATCCTTGAATAAATTCTAATTCTTCTTCAAAAGTATGAATTTTAAAATTTGATTTCCAAAGAGGAAATCTCTCCGGATATACTAAAACTTGCTTTCCAGCTACTATTTTAAAATTTTCAGTCATTTCAAGTGTTCTAATCTCATCTAAAGTGAAATCTATAACATAATATCTACCATCTTTTCTAGCTCTTGACGGATACTTTGTAGCAACATCTGTCAATTGGTCTAGAAAATGGTCATGAATTACTATTAATTTGTTATCTTTAGTCATTGCAAGGTCTTGTTCCAAATAGTCCGCCCCCTGTGCAAAAGCTAACGCTTTAGACTCAAGTGTATGCTCTGGTAAATAACCACTTGCACCTCTATGAGCTATGACAATTTTTTTAGGTTTCCCTTCCATGCTAACACATCCTATCGCTAATAATGGTAAAATCAAACAAAATAAAAAATTTCTTTTTAACATTTGATCCTCCTCATTACGGTGTTGAATACAATAAGTTTGGTAAGAATAGAGTTAGAGTTTCAGAATAAGTAACTATTCCTAGCACAATTAATAATGCAATTATAAATGGTATAATTTCTTTTAAGAAATCGTTGAGTTCCACGCCGACAATGGTACAGGTCGTAAACATCATGGATCCAAAAGGAGGAGTTATCCCTCCAATCATAATATTAACAATTATGATAACACCAAAATGAATAGGATCTATTCCTATATTTTTAACTGCTGGAACAAGAAGTGGGGCTAATATTACAAGAGCTGCTCCCCCTTCTAAAAACATCCCTACAAATAATAATAGTAAATTAATTATTAATAATAATACTATTCTATTATCAGTAAAACCAACTAAAAAATTAGTAATAATTTGTGGAATTCTTTCTAAAGTTAGATAATAGCCAAAAACTTTTGCACCTATTATCAATATCATTACAGAACCTGTTCCATATACAGTATCTTTTAATATAATTGGAATATGACTCCATCTAAGTGTCTTATAAATAAATGCACCAACTACAAAACAAAAAAGTACTGCTACTCCCCCTGCTTCAGTTGGAGTAAATACTCCAAATCTCATTCCAAGTATGATTCCAAAAGGAATTAAAAGTGCCCATATTGATTCTTTAGCTTGTAATAAAATTTCTTTCATTGTAGCTCTTTTCTCTCGTGTGGGTAAATACCCTCTTTTCTTAGAAATAATACGAACTACCAACATTAAAGCTACTGTCATCAATATTCCTGGTGTATATCCTGCCATAAACATTTTTGCTACTGATACATTGGCAATCAATGCATAAATAATCAAGTTTGTTCCTGGAGGAATAACCGGACTTATTGATGAAGAGGCTGCTGTTACTGCTGCAGAGAATGATTTGGAATAATTTCTTTTCACCATTTCTGGAACAAGTATTTTAGACTGCATTGCAGCATCTGCATTTGCGGAACCTGAAATACCCCCCATCATAGCACTAAGAAGGACATTAACTTGGGCTAATCCCCCTTTCATATGACCTGTTAAAACCTCAGCCATTTTCATTAAACTTGAACTAATCCCAGAAAAATTCATTACAGAGCCTACCATTATAAAGAAAGGTACGGCTAAATAAGGAAAAGATTCTACAGAAGTTACAAAGTTTTGAATTACATTATTAACTGGTATTGCATCATTTTGAAATATAAAATAATACAACGAAGATCCTATTAGAGCAAAAGCAATAGGAATATTTAAAAAGAATAAAACAAATAATATTATTACAGGTATTAGAGATTCCACTATATCACCACTTCACTTTTTTTTTCATTTTCTAAATCTTTATAATTAATAATATCGCTTACTAAGAATCCAACTGAATATAAAGCCATTAATCCAAAAGAAATAGCCAACGAACTATTTATGTATACATACGATATTTCAAGAGCAGAAGTTATTTTATCTGAATCTATTGTATATCTAAAACTTAAATACGCCATGGTAAAAGTCAACACTATTAATAAAATATCTGTCAATAATCTAAGAATTTTTTTTCCTTGTAAAGGTAATATCTTAGTTAATGCATCCACTCCAATAAGATTTTTTTTTCTGTAGCCTGCTGTAGCACCTAAATATACTGTCCAAATAAAGCAACCAACAGAAGCCTCTTCTATCCAAGAAAATTGTATTTTCACAAAATATCTAAGAAAGACATTTACTATAACCAATATAACGGTTACACTTATAAAAAAGCTTCCTACTACTGCTTCCAATTCATTTTTTTGCGCCATTTCTCCCCCTTAACAATACACTGATTAACTATAAATGGTTTTTTGGTTCTTTTATTTTTTGGCTTCTCTTATTTTTTTTAATTCTTTTGTAATTTCATCATATATACCTGGAGTCCATTTAGGAAACTTTGAAAATACATCTACAATTGCAGTATTAAAAGCTTCAGTATCAACTTCGTTAAACTTAACTCCATATCCTTCTAATTGTTTTCTATATTCTTCTTCTAATTTAACTGTTTCTCCTGTGTTATATAGTGCACCTTTATCAAACTCTTCTTGAATTATAGTTTTTTCTTCCTCAGTTAAAGTATTCCATACTTTTGTTGAAATAACTATTCCAGATACCCCTAAAAGGTGATTTGTTAATGAAATTTGCTTTCTAACTTCATATATTTTTGTTCCATATATACTCATAAGAGAACCTTCTAAACCATCAACAACCTTTTGCTGAATTCCACTATATACTTCTGTAAAAGGTAATGGTGTAGGGTTTGCTCCCATAGCTTCCAATGTAAGCATATATAACTGACTATTAGGAACTCTTATTTTTAGTCCTTTCATATCAGCAGGTACTTTTATTTCTTTTCCTGTTAACATACTTCTAAATCCAAAAAGATAATCTAGAGATAATACTTTTATTCCTTTTGCTTCTGCATCAGAATTTAATTTTTTTACTAATTCACTTTTAGTCATTGCCAAATATTCGTCAAATGTTTTGTATAACATTGGTCCTACTATTGCATTATAATCAGGAACATAATCTCCTAAAAAATTCAAACCATCAACAGAAATCCAATTGGCACCTGTTACAACTTGTTCCATACTATCTTTTCCTATTGGTAATTGTCCTCCTGTAAAGACTTGAATTTCAACTTTCCCTTCTAATCTTTCATTAATTTTATTAGCTACTATATGCAACGTTTTTGCACTTTGCTCTTCTTCTACAAATTTAGTACTCAATTTAATTACTTTTTTCTCTACTTTTTTCTCACCTGTTGCTGTAGTTTTTTCTTTACTACCACAAGCAGTTAAAAATACACCTAACAATACCACCGATAGTACTTTCATTAATTTTTTCATTTTTCCCCTCCACTTTTTTATGAATAAAATTAAAATTTCATCTAGCTTTAGATTACAGTTTTTTTCTATTTTTGTCAATAAGATTTCATTATGTTATTATATTTGTTTTCCAACTTTATTATTTTTTCCTTAAATCAACAAAGTAAAAAAGCTCTAATAGTTTTATTCTATTAGAGCTTTTATTTATTTTCTATAATAAATCATTTTATTCGGGTTAAATTTGGTGCGAGAGAAGGGACTTGAACCCTTACGTCGAAACGCCAGATCCTAAGTCTGGTGCGTCTGCCAATTCCGCCACCCTCGCAAAAATGGTGCCTTGTGTCGGAATCGAACCAACCACCTACTGATTACAAGTCAGTTGCTC
>CAMQWJ010000004.1 GCA_947038515.1 uncultured Fusobacteriaceae bacterium | reverse complement strand
ATCTGCTGCTTGATACATTTTTATTCCATTTATTTCTTCTACCTCATGGCTATCTTTTAAGCCAGAGGGTAAAAGTATTCCCCAAGTCTTCTCATCATCAATTAAACTTTCTACACTAGCTTTAACTTCTTTTATATCTTTAACTGTAAGTTTATGCCAATCAAAATACGCTAATTGGGCAAAATTTAAATAGACTACATCTTTCATTTCTAATTACCCCCTTTAATTTACTCTTTTTCCATTTTTATATTCTCTATAAATTACTTCCAATGGAAAATCACTTTTTTCTCTCATCCAAACTACCATATTAACCTCATCATCAGATCTAAAATACCTATACATCACACTTAGTAACTTTAACTTCTCTTCTTCACTTATTCTTTCTTTTTTCTTTATTTTCTCTAATATCTCTTTTATTTCTTTATCTTCTCTAAACCCAGGAGCTATCGTTGATTCTATTTTCTCATAATCTTCTAAATAGCTTTCGTCTCTTATAAATATCTGTAACGAGGTCGTTACATTTAAATTATCAAACATATAGTTAGCTAAATCTAATGCCTTTTTTCTATATTCTAGCTCATCTATTTTCTTTATGTCTTTTACAAATACAGTCACGAAGGTTTGACGAAATCCACCTTTACTATCCAGTATCTCTTCAAGAGTTTTACCCTTATTATCCTTAGGTACTTTTGTAAATTTTTTTTTTATTGCTTCGGCTGACCCTTTACTAAAATAACCATCTGTTGTATTTTGTAGTAAAATCTTATCACCAAAAAATTTCTTGGCTTCATCTTCAAATATTTTATTTACTTCTTCTCCTGCTAAGACACTTCTATATGTTGTACCATAGACTACTATATCATCTAAATTCTCTATACCTATTTCTAAAAAACCTCTCACTCCTGCTTCTTTCATTTTCTTACTATACAACAAACCCCTATATTTTATATTCGTTGACAAGCTCCTTTCTCTATCCAATCCCCTTATAAAATAAAATTCATCTTTTAAAGCTTCATTATATCTTTTTAATACTTTACTATTATTACTAGTAAATAATCCACCTTCTGATGGAATAAATATTAATAGCAACAACAATACTTTTAATAACTTTCCTAATCTTCTTTTCATAAATTCTCTTCCCCTTTCTTAAATGCACTTGCATTAAATCCACTTTCTTCTCCTAAAGTTCCCCTCTTTAAATAGTCTTCATAGATTTTTTCATGGTTTGCACTATATAAGAAATTCCAACCACTTAGTTCTTCTTTATATTTGGGTGACATTTTTCCATATTCATCTGGTTCCTCTTCTGAATATTTCATAAATAGTCGCTTATCTGCTGCTTGATACATTTTTATTCCATTTATTTCTTCTTCCTCATGGCTATCTATTAATCCCGTTGGTAAAATTTTAGCCCAAGTTTTATCATTATCAATTAATTTGTATATATCCACTCCAACTGCCTTTACACTTTCAGGTGTTAGTTTATGCCAGTTGAAATAGGCTAATTGAGCAAAATTTAAATATACTACATCTTTCATTTTTAATCCTCCTCTACTTTTTTATATGTTGTTTCTCCTTTTTCAGTTTCTGAATAAATCACTTTTAATGGAAAATCACTTTTTTCTCTCATCCAAACTAACATATTAATCTCATCATCGGATCTAAAATACCTATACATTACACTTAGTAACTTTAATTTCTCGGCTTCACTTATTGCTTCCTTTTTCTTTACTTTCTTCAATATCACCTTTATTTCTTCATCTTCTCTAAATCCAGGAGCTATCGTTGATTCTATTTTCTCATAATCTTCTAAATAGCTTTCGTCTCTTATAAATATCTGTAACGAGGTCGTTACATTTAAATTATCAAACATATAGTTAGCTAAATCTAATGCCTTTTTTCTATATTCTAGCTCATCTATTTTCTTTATGTCTTTTACAAATACAGTCACGAAGGTTTGACGAAATCCACCTTTACTATCCAGTATCTCTTCAAGAGTTTTACCCTTATTATCCTTAGGTACTTTTGTAAATTTTTTTTTTATTGCTTCGGCTGACCCTTTACTAAAATAACCATCTGTTGTATTTTGTAGTAAAATCTTATCACCAAAAAATTTCTTGGCTTCATCTTCAAATATTTTATTTACTTCTTCTCCTGCTAAGACACTTCTATATGTTGTACCATAGACTACTATATCATCTAAATTCTCTATACCTATTTCTAAAAAACCTCTCACTCCTGCTTCTTTCATTTTCTTACTATACAACAAACCCCTATATTTTATATTCGTTGACAAGCTCCTTTCTCTATCCAATCCCCTTATAAAATAAAATTCATCTTTTAAAGCTTCATTATATCTTTTTAATACTTTACTATTATTACTAGTAAATAATCCACCTTCTGATGGAATAAATATTAATAGCAACAACAATACTTTTAATAACTTTCCTAATCTTCTTTTCATAAATTCTCTTCCCCTTTACTACGTTTTCTATTTACTACATGTATACAACTTATTTAATCTAATGTCAAATTTTTATAACCACAGTTTTAGTATAATAACAATAATAATAAAGTTTTTTTAATCTATTATCATCAAAAAAATATCCAAATTAGTTTATACTAAATTTAGATATTTTTATCGAACTTCACTTTATTAAATTTTAAACAATCAGTTTTCTTTAAAATAGTCCAGAAATAACTCCATTTTCATCAATATCAATTAATTCAGCCGAAGGGATTTTTGGTAACCCTGGAATATCTATAATACCACCTGCCATAGCTATAATAAAACCAGCTCCTGCAGCTAATTTTATCTCGTCAATATTAACTGTAAACCCCTTGGGACGACCAAGTAATACTGGGTTATCAGATATTGATTTTTGAGTTTTTGACATACAGATTGGTAAATTACAATATCCATTTTTTTCTAAAGTTTTTAATGTTTTTTTAGCTATTGAAGAAAAACTTACATCATCAGCTCCATAGATATCTTTACAAATTATTCTTATTTTTTCTTCCGTAGGAAGTTCAAGAGAATAAAGTGGTGAGTAGACTTCACTGTTTAATGATATAGCTTCAGTTATTTTGTTAGCTAATTCAATACCACCTTCACCACCTTTTGCCCACACCTCTGACAGAGCTACAGAAACTCCTAATTCCTTACAATGTAAATCAATTAAAGATAATTCTTTATCTGTATCAGAAGAGAATTTATTTATTGCAACTACAACAGGAACTTTGAATTTTTTTATGTTTTCTATGTGCTTATCAAGATTTGCCATACCTTTTTTTAGAGCCTCTAAATCTTCGATTAATAATTCTTTACTTCCACCATGATGTTTTAATGCTCTAACTGTAGCAACAATAACAACACAATTAGGTGTCAATTCACCTTTTCTGCATTTAATATTAAAAAACTTTTCAGCACCTAAATCAGCTGCAAAACCTGCTTCTGTAATAGTATAATCACATAATTTAAGAGCCATTTTTGTGGCAAGAAGTGAGTTACAACCATGTGCTATATTTGCAAAAGGACCACCATGTATAAGGACTGGTGTATTCTCCAAAGTTTGAACTAAATTAGGTTTTATTGCTTCCTTTAAAAGAGCTGTAACTGCACCTTGAATTTTCAAATTAGAAATTGTTAAAGGAGTTCCATCCAAAGAGTATGCAAAGACTATTTTTCCTATTTTTTCCTTTAAATCTATGATAGAACTTGATAAACAAAGTGTTGCCATAATTTCAGAAGCTACTGTTATTTGAAATGAATCTTCTCTTGGAATACCATTTGCACTTCCACCAAGACCGATAACTATTTTTCTAAGAGAACGATCATTCATATCAACCACTCTTTTCCAAATAATTTTTGTTATATCAATATTAAGAAGATTTCCAAATTTTATATGATTATCAATACAAGCAGAAACAAGATTATGAGCAACACCAATGGCATGAAAATCTCCATTAAAATGAAGATTAATATCCTCCATAGGTATAACTTGTGAATATCCACCTCCTGTAGCTCCACCCTTCATTCCAAAAACTGGTCCAAGAGAGGGCTCTCTAAGAGCTGCAATAGATGATTTTCCTAACTTATTAAATGCTTGAGTCAATCCTACTGTTACTGTTGATTTCCCCTCTCCAGAAGGTGTAGGAGTTATAGCAGTTACCAAAATAAGATTCCCATCTTTTTTCTCTTCTAATGATTTTAAAAGTGACAGTTCCAATTTTGCTTTATATCTACCAATTGGGATATAATCTTCTTCTTTAATATTAAGTTTTAAGGCAATTTCAGAAATTGGACTTAATTTACTACGTTGGGCAATATCAATATCATTATTCAATTTAATCCTCCTTGTAAATATAGAATCTAATATTTATAATTATACTTCAATAATTGTAGAAAATCAAAATTTTTTTTACATACTAACTAATTTATCCTAAATTTTAATATCATATCAGTTATATCTTACTATTTTATCAGTAAAGAACTTACTTTTTGAGATAATCTTATTGTCGAATTCTTTTTACTATGGTATTATAAATTAAATAAATAAAAAGAGAAACTTAGGGACGTTTAAATGTTTAATTATTTACAGAAAATTGGAAAAGCTTCAATGGTACCTGTAGCTGTCTTACCTGCTGCAGTCTTAATGGGAATTGGATTGACCCTAGTGGTTGGGGTGGAGATAGTGCTATCGCTGCTTTTTTAATAAAAGCTGGAGGTTCTATTATTGATAATATGGGTATGCTTTTTGCTGTTGGAGTCGCTTATGGAATGTCGAGAGATAAAGATAGTTCAGCTGCTCTTGCAGGTCTTGTTGCTTGGTTAGTTATCACAACTCTTTTAGCACCTGAAACTGTCGCAATGTTAAAAGGTATTCCTCTTGACAAAGTATCACCATCTTTTGGAAAAATTGAGAACCAATTTATTGGAATTTTTTATGGAGTCATAGCTTCAAGTCTATATAATAAATTCAGTAAAACAGAATTGCCTAGTGCATTATCATTTTTTTCTGGGCGAAGACTCGTGCCAATTTTAACTTCAATTGCTATGATGGGAGCTCTTGGAGCTGGACTCTATGGTTTCTTTAACAGATTACTCATTCCTGTTGGATTACATCATGCACTTAATTCAGTTTTTTGGTTTGATGTTGCAGGTATTAATGATATTGGTAATTTTTGGAGAGGAACAGGAGTTAGAGGAGTTACTGGAATCTATCAAGCTGGTTTCTTCCCAATTATGATGTTTGGACTTGTTGGAGCTGCTGCGGCATTTGTTGTAACAGCAAAACCTGAAAACAAAGTAAAAACAACTTCTATAATGTTAGCTGCTGGATTTGCAACTTTCTTTACAGGAGTAACTGAACCTTTAGAATTTGCTTTCATGTTTGTAGTACCTGCTTTATATCTAATTCACGCTATACTTACAGGTATTTCTCTATTTATATGTGGATATTACAGGGGACAATAAACACACTATCATCGCTACAGTAATTCTGGAAGCTCTTGGTGGAGCTGAGAACATTGTTTTTATTGATTATTGTTCTACAAGATTAAGACTTGAACTCAAAGATAGTACTATCACTGATGATAAAAAAATAAAATCTGTAACTTCTGGACTTTTAAAACCAACAAAAACATCTATTCAAATTATTGTTGAACCAACAGTTGAGTTTGTTGCAAATGAGCTTAAAAGACTAACAGGAATATAGATTCAATATTAAGTAAAGAGGAGAGGTAAAATGAAAAAAATTATTTTAAGCTTGTTAGTGTTGAGCACTTTAATTTTAACAGGTTGTTTTAAGAAAGAAACACCAATATTAGAAATAAGAATGAAAAAGGAGATTGAAGCAACATTCGATATTGCCAATAATAAATGGCATACTGGAACTCTTGAAATAAATGATATTAGTTTTTCAGAAACAAAATATTTAAAAGAAAAATATACTATAAAAAATGGATTAAAAGATGGACCAGCTGAATCTTATCATTATAATGGACAATTAAGAGGAAAAACATTTTATAAAATGGGGAAACTTGATGGACCAGCTGAATTTTACCATGAGAATGGGCAATTAGGAATAAAGTTATTTTATAAAATGGGGGAACTTGATGGACCAGCTGAATTTTACGATAGGAAGGGGAAATTAGAAAAAAAAGAAACATATAAAATGGGGAAACTGAAAAAACTATCTGAAGTTAGATTTTGATAATTGGGAACTAAATAAAGAGGGGAGATAAAATGAAAAAAATTATTTTAAATCTGTTAATATTAAGTACTTTAGTATTAACAGGTTGTTTTAAGAAAGAACCAATATTAGAAATAAGAATGAAAAAGGGGATTGAAGCAACATTTGATGTTGCCAATAATAAATGGCATACTGGAACTCTTGAAATAAATGATGTTAGTTCTTCGGGAACAAAATATTTAAAAGAAAAATATACTACAATAAATGGATTAAATGATGGGCTATACGAAGTATTCTTTGAGAATGGTCAATTACTATCCAAAGAGACTTTTAAAATAGGTGAACTAAATGGACCAGCTGAATTTTACTATGAAAATGGACAAGTACTAGTAAAAGGAACATATAAAATGAATGAAATAGATGGGCTAACTAAATCTTATTATAATACTGGGCAATTACTAACAAACAAAACTTTTAAAATGGGGCAACTTGATGGACTATATGAATCTTATTATGAGAATGGACAATTAAAAACAAAAAAAACATACAAAATGGGGGAAAAAGATGGACTATATGAATCTTATTATAAGAATGAACAACTAAAAGTAAAAGAAACATACAAAATGGGGCAACTTGATGGACTATATGAATCTTATTATGAGAATGGACAAGTAAGTTTTAAAGCAACATACAAAACGGGGATACCTGATGGACTGATTGAAGAGTTCTCTTATAATGGAAAACCACTATCAAAAAGAACATTTAAAATGGGAGAAAAAGATGGACCAACTGAATATTACCATGAGAATGGACAAGTAAGGTTAAAAATAACATATAAAAGGGGGCGACTTGTTGGTTCACGTAAAGAGTACTATGAAAATGGACAATTAAAACAAAAATAATTTTTTTAATGGGAAAACAGAATGGAATATCTGAAGTGTTCTATGAGAACGGAAAACTAAAAGCTAAAGTAACATACAAAATGGGAGAAAAAGATGGACCAGCTGACTATTTCTATAAAAAATAATATTTAAAGTTTCTTTAATAAAAGGTATTAGTACTAAAAGTACTAACACCTTTTTTCTTTTTTATAAATAATTGATAATTATAACTTTAGAATAAAAAATGCAAAAACGACAGAAGAAAAAATAGAAGTTATACTAGAACAACATATCAAATTTGAAAAAAATCCCCCCATTTAGTGATGGAAACGGAAGAACAGGAAGAATAATTATAATTGATAATTGCTTAAAAGAAAATTTAATACCTATAATTATTCCTAAAGAAGAAAAAGGAAAATATATTGGATTCTTAGCCACTGAAAACAGTAAAGAATTTACAAAATGGGGACTTGAACTTCAAAAAAAAGAAATGTTTAGAATGGAATGTTTTAAAAACAAAGAATTAACTCAAATAGATGAAGCTTTAATTAAAAAATGTAGAAGTAAAAAATGAGAAAAAAGTAACGAAAGATAAAAATGCACAAGTGAAGAGAGTATAAAAAGGAATGAAAGAAATAAAAATAAGTGGTAAAAAAAATTAAATAATAAAAAAAGGAACCTGTAAAAGAAATTTTATAGGTTCCTTTTTTTATTAGAAAAGGGGGTAACTATGGCAGTACCATTATTAACAGAATTAATGATGAGTCTAAAAAGGATTTACCATAAACAGTTATTAATTTAGTTTCTGATCCCCTCAATCTTCCTCCTACATTCTAATATAAGAATATCCCTAAAATAAAAGAAGTTATAACAATGGGAATAGGTCCTATTTTAAACTTAATTAAAGCAATCATAGAAAGAAACAATAAAATATAACTTTTATAATCAATTAATATTTCTGGTTTCATTAGAGAAAAAGCTGCTCCTAAAATTAGACCTATAACTATTAATCGTAATCCTTTAAATGCTCTTATAACATATATATTATCTTGGGTTTTAGATAAAAATTTTACTAGCACAATCATAATAATAAGAGAAGGTAAAACTACCCCAAGAGTTGCTAATGTTGCTCCTAAAATATTTCCAGTAGTTGTATATCCAATAAATGTAGCTACATTTATTGCAATGGGTCCTGGTGTAATTTGAGAGATTGCTATGATATCAGTAAATTGCTCTAAACTTATCCAAGCATTTTTATCAACAACCTCTTGTTGAATAAGTGGTATCATTGCATAACCACCACCAAAGCTAAAAAGACCAATTTTTACAAAAGTTGTGAAAAGAGTTATATATAATTTTATCATTTTTTATCAGCAACCTTTGCATAATAGAGATTTCCAACAATCATACTAAGAATAATAAAAAAGATTGGACTAACTCCTACAAATGCTATTAATCCTGCTACTCCTATAGGAATCCAACAGTTTTTATAAGTTACACCAGCATTTTTTGCCATTGAAAAAGCAGGATAAAAAACTAGAGAAATTACAACTGGTTTTATCCCTTTAAACCCTGCAATAAAATATTTAGAGTCTTGTATTCCCATAAAAAATATCGCAATGAAAAGAATTATTAAGAAAGAAGGTAAAATAGCACCTAAACTAGCAAATATAATTCCTTTTGTTTTACCTAATTTATTCCCCACATAAACAGATATATTTACTGCTAATACTCCTGGAGCTGATTGTGATATTGCCAAGCCATCTAAAAATTCTTCTTGAGATATCCATTTTTTTTCATCTACAACAACCTTTTTTATTAGTGGAACCATTGCATAGCCACCACCAATTGTGAACATACCAATCTTAAAAAATATAAAAAAAATCTCTAAATAAAATTTCATCTTTCTCCTTTTAAAGTACCATATTCTCTATTTAATTATTATATCACTATTTAAAAGAAAAAAAAAGTACTTAAAAAGTGAGAATAAATTATTCATTTATTCTCACTTCTATATAATTAAAATTGTTGCATATCAAATATTTCTATTTTTTTCTCTCCGATATTTTTTTCCTCAATCTTTAAAATAGCATTTAAAGTATCAAGAGATGTAATGACATCTACACCAAATTCTGTTGCTATTCTTCTCATTTTAAAACCATCTCTTTGAGAATCATTGGCTTTTGTAGGGGTATTAATTAAAAGGTCAATCTCTCTTCCTTTAAGTAAATCAAGTATGTTTGGAGATTCTTCATCCATTTTTTTTATATCTTTAACTAAAACTCCATTTTCTCTTAAAAAAGTTGCTGTTCCTGCTGTTGCATAAAGATTTCCAGAATTATTCATTAATTTTTTTGCCATAGGTAAAAATTCTTCTTTATCTTTATCTCTTATAGTTATAAGAATATTTTTTTCTTTAATTGTATTTATTCTATTAGCTCCTAATAACCCTTTAAAAATTGCTTCCTCAGTGGTTCTACCTACTCCTAAAACTTCACCTGTTGAACGCATTTCAGGTCCTAAAGAAATTTCAACTCTTCCTAATTTTTCACTTGAAAATACAGGAACTTTAACAGCAATTAAGTCTGGTTTTTTAGAAATTCCAGTTCCATATCCAAGATTTTTAAGTTTCTCTCCTAAAATTATTCTAGTGGCCAGCTCTATAATTGGTACTCCAGAAACCTTAGAAAGATAAGGAACCGTTCTTGAAGATCGTGGGTTTACTTCAATAACATATATTTCTCCTTCATAACATATAAATTGAATATTCATCATTCCTTTTACTTCCAAGGCTACTGATAACTCTTTTGCAATTTCTAATATTTTTTCTTCTGTATCTTTATATAAATTTTGAGAAGGATAAATTGTAATTGAATCTCCAGAATGTACTCCTGCTCTCTCTAAATGCTCAATTATTCCAGGAATCAAAATATTTTCTCCATCACAAATTGCATCTATTTCAACTTCAATTCCATTAAGGTATTTATCTATTAAAACAGGATTTTCTGTATCTCTAATAAAGGACGCCTCTAAATAACCTGTTAATTCATTATCATCATAACAAATTTCCATTCCTTGTCCACCCAAAACATATGAAGGTCTTACTAGAACAGGGTATTTTATAATATTTGCAATTTCAATACCATCTTTACTGTTCCAAACAGCTCTTCCTTTGGGTCTTTTTATATCTAATTTTTCAAGAATTGCTTCAAATTTTTCACGGTCTTCAGCGTCATCTATTTTTTCTGAACTTGTACCAAGTATTTTTATCCCTCTTTTTGTCAAATCTTTTGCTAATTTTATACTAGTTTGCCCACCAAACTGTAAAATAACTCCTTCTGGCTTCTCTTTAGCAAGTATATTCATAACATCTTCTATTACCAAAGGTTCAAAATAAAGTCTATCACTTATAGAAAAATCTGTTGAAACTGTTTCAGGATTATTATTAATTATTATTGTTTCTATACCACTAGCTTTCAAAGCCTTAACACAATGAACGGTACAATAATCAAACTCTATTCCTTGTCCTATCCTTATAGGTCCTGAACCTATGACAACAACTTTTCTTTTATTACTTACAATAGCATCATCATGTGTATCATATGTTGAATAAAAATAAGCAGTCTTTGAAGAATATTCTCCAGCACAGGTATCTACCATTTTATAGACAGGAATGATATTTAATTCTAGTCTTTTAGCTTCAATATCATTTTCACTAATACCCATAAATTCAGCTATTCCACGGTCTGAAAAACCTTTTTTCTTTAAATTTCTCAGTGTTTTTTCATTTAAATCTTCAAGGTTCATTTTTTTTAATTTTTCTTCCTGTATTACTATCCATTCTAATTTCTCTATAAAAAATTCATCAATTCCTGTCAAAGTTTGTAATTTTTTCTTTAAGTAACCCCGTCTTAACATTTCAGCAAGAATAAAAATTCTCTCATCATCAGGTTTCATAACTTGATCTTTTAATTCTTCCATAGAAAGCATTTTAATATATGGATGTTCCAAATTATATCTACCAATTTCCAATGATCTAATTCCTTTTAAGAAAGCTGCTTCAAAATTATTTCCAATTGACATTATTTCACCAGTAGCCATCATTTTAGTTCCTAGTCTCCTATTGGCTTTTAAAAATTTATCAAATGGCCATTTTGGTATTTTTACAACAATATAATCTATTGTTGGTTCAAAACAAGCAAAAGTATTACCTGTAACTTCATTAAGAATTTCGTCTAGCTTATATCCTAATGCTATTTTAGAAGCTACTCGAGCAATGGGATATCCCGTAGCCTTTGAAGCTAAAGCAGAAGAACGTGAAACTCTAGGATTTATTTCTATAATGGCATATTCAAATGACTTTGGATGAAGTGCAAACTGGACATTACAACCTCCTACAATTCCTATTTCATCTATTATTTTCATAGCTGATGTTCTAAGCATTTGACATTCTTTTGCTGATAATGTCTGAGTTGGTGCTACAACTATTGAATCTCCTGTATGGATACCTACAGGATCTATATTCTCCATATTGCAAACAGTTATACAATTTCCATCTGAATCTCTTATTACCTCATACTCTATTTCTTTCCAACCTGTTATAGATTTTTCAATAAGAACTTGTCCCACTCTAGAAAGTTGAAGTCCTTTTATTAAAATTTCTTTTAATTCTTCAGGAGTAGAAGCTATTCCTCCACCACTTCCACCAAGGGTATATGCAGGACGTACCACAACTGGATATCCTATTTCAAGGGCTCGTTTATAACCGTCATCTAAATTTTCAACAATTCTACTTGGAATACAAGGTTCACCTATTTTTTCCATTGCATCACGAAATAATTCTCTATCCTCACCTCTTTTTATAGACTCAATAGAAGTTCCTATTACTTTTATATTATATTCTTTAAGTATTCCACTATCATATAATTCAACTGCTAAATTTAAACCTGTTTGTCCCCCCATCCCAGCTAACATGGAATCAGGACGCTCTTTTTTTATAATTTCTTCTATATATTCAATGGTAAGAGGTTCTATATATATTTTATCAGCAATATTTTTATCTGTCATTATAGAGGCTGGATTTGAATTTATAAGAACTACTTCTACTCCCTCTTTTTTCAATGTTTCACAAGCTTGTGTACCTGAATAATCAAATTCTGCTGCTTGTCCTATTACAATGGGGCCTGAACCTATAATCAAACATTTTTTTATACTTTTATCTAACATTTTCCCCTCCATTTAACATTTTATCTATATTCTCAAATAAATCTACTGAACTTTGAGTTCCTGGCCAAGATTCTGGATTAAATTGTACTCCTATTGCCTTAAATCTTTTTGAATAGATTCCTTCTATTGATTTATCACTTATATTAGAATAAGTTATTTCAACTTCTTTAGGAATTTCACTTACATAATAACTATGATTTTGATTAGTTATACAGATTTTATTCAATTTTATATTTTTTACTGGTGTATTTCCACCTCTATGTCCACATTTTAATTGTTTTATTTCTCCACCAATGGCCAATGCTATAATTTGATGACCCAATCCTACTCCTACTAGAGGTATTTTTTCTAAAATATTCTTAATTTCATTAGTTACTTCTACAAGATTCAGTGGTGAACCTGGTCCATCAGAAATTAATAGTCCATCTAAATTATTAGAAAGAAGCTCCTCTGATTTTGTATTATAAGGAAAAACTATACAGTTGTAACCTCTTTTTAAAAAATTTTCTTTTAAAGTTTTTGTTAAACCTAAATCTAAAATTCCTAATGTCTTTATTTTACTATCTGATTTTACTACTCCTTCTAATATATATTTTTTAGTAGTACTTATACTAGAAACTATATCTTTATTTGTATATTCTAAAAATTTTTCTTGAATTTCTTTTAAGGATAATTCTTTTGTTGTTATAATCCCCTTCATTGGTCCACTTTCTCTTAATATTTGAGTTAAATGTCTTGTGTCAATCCCTTTAAATCCTACTATATTTTGTTGCTTTAAAAATCCATTTAAAGTCATTTCACTTCTAAAATTGTTTGGTAATTTTGCTTCCTCTCTAATAATAAAAGCTTTAGCTCTTCCATTTCTTGATTCCATATCCTCTAAATTTAAACCATAATTTCCTATCATTGGATAAGTCATTACAATCATCTGGTCATGAGAACTTGAATCTGTCATTAGTTCCTGATACCCTACCATAGAAGTATTAAAAATTATTTCTCCCACAACATCATCAACTTTACCAAAAATTTTTCCTTTAAACACTACCCCATTTTCAAGAATTAATTTACCTTTCATTAAACCTCCTTAAAAAAATTCAAAAAAAAATATAGATAATAATATCTATATTTTAAAATATTTATATAATTGTTTTAAATAAAATGATAAAAAATAATTAAAAATAAAATAAAAATAATTTATAAAATCTTTTATTCGGATAATGCACTCAAAAAAATGATTTTTAGAAATTAAATTCATTATTTTCTCCTTTTTTATTTTCTATACTGTGGATTAGTATACAGAGAAATAATAAAAAAGTCAATACTTTTAATAAAATAAATTATAATTTATTTTCACAATTGTTTCCTTTGATAAAATCATTTAAATTCTCATAAGATATTTCTATCATATTTGTTAACGCTTCATCAGTGTATGAGCCAATGTGAGGAGTTACTAAAACTCTTGGATAAAAAGATATTAATTTTTCTACCATGGGATCTATCTCTTTTTTTTCCATATTCTTAAAAAAGAACTCTTTTTCATTTGAGAATACATCAGTAGCATACCCACCAATTTTTTTAGATTCTAATCCTCTTAATATAGCTTCTATATCTTGTAATTCTCCCCTTGCTGTATTTATTATAATAACATTATTTTTCATTTTAGAAATTAATTCATCATTAATAAAATTATCATTTTCTCCTTTTATATATGGACAATGGAAAGTTATTATGTCTGATTTTTTCACCAACTCATCCATAGAAACATATTCTAATACAGATTTAGCTTCTTTATTTTCATAAATATCATAAGCTAATATTTGAGAACCTAATCCTTTAAAAAGTTTAGCAGTAGTTAATCCAATTTTACCAGTACCCACTACACCAACTACTAAATTTCTAATTTCTCTACTAAACATATATTCATCTACAATAAAGTTTTTATTTTTTGTTCTATCAACCATATAACTACCTTTTCTTACAAGGTTCATTGCAAAAGTTATAGCTAATTCCCCTATAGCATTTGGAGAATACCCTGGTACTCTCGCAACTTTTAATTCTAATTCTTTAGCTGCTCCCAAATCAATATGATTATATCCCACTGTTCTTGTTAATAAATATTTTACTCCATAGTTTTTCATTTTTTTTAAGTTGGTTTCATTAGCAATACAATTTGCTCTTAACATAACTGCTTCATGACCTTCTATAAGATCTATATTTTCATCATTTAATAATTCCTCTACTAAAGTTAACTCATACTCAAATTTATTTAGTTTTAAAAAAAAATCTTTTTCTACTTTTCTAACACCGTAACATATTAACTTCAATGTAAATAACCTCCATTTTTTATTAGTTTATGGAAATATTTGTAGTGATTTAAGTATTTCTAATACTATAATCCATAGTGACATACAAATTATGCTAAATACTATGGATAATAAAGAATAATTAAAAGTTAAAAATAATTCTTTATCAAATCTTATTGAATAAGCTGCTAAATATGCCATTAGTTTATATAACCAGAATGCTGTCTAATTTTAACTTCCCCCTAAAAAACTATAAAATTCTTATCATAATTATTTATTTAAATGTTTCCTTTAAATAACTCCATCTTATCTCTTTGCTCCATAAATTCAAGATACTCTTTCTTGCTCATTTTTGGTTCAAACTTTTCTAAAATTTCATTACCTATTTTTCCATTATCAAATAACAAATCAATTACAGATAATGCCATTGCCTTAGCTGGTATCAAATAAGCAAGTTCCTCATCAACAATTTTATATTCTCTTGTATGTAAATTACCTGTTATTCCTCCTATCATAGGATGTAAAGTTGGCATTAAGTGAGATACATCTCCAAAATCAAAAGAACCTGTAAAGTCGCCACCTTGAACTATTTCATCATTTTTAAGTCCTAAATCTCTTAAGTTTTCTGCAAAAACTTCATCTAATTTTAGAGTTCTTAATATAGGTAGATATCCTGGAATACTAACTATTTCAACATCTGCACCAACTGCCATTGCTCCAGCTTTTATGGCTCTATCTACTTTTTTATTAGAATCTAACATTCCTTCTATTGTCCTTGCTCTAACATATGACTCCATTCTTACATCAGCAGGAACAGAGTTTACTATATCTCCACCTTTAGTTATTATTGGATGTACACGTACTCTATCAGTATCCTTAAAAGTCTCCCTTTGAGCATGTATATTATTTATTGATAACATTGCTGCATTCAGAGCATTTATTCCTTCATGTGGAGCTGAACCAGCATGAGATTCTTTTCCTATAAATTTTATTTGTTTCCCTATAAATCCATTACTTACTGGTCCTACTAAAGCTTTAGAAGTTCCCATATCTAAAGAATGAAACATCATTGCCATATCTACATCATCAAAATATCCTTTATAAATAAGCTCTTGTTTTCCACCATAGTATTTCAACTTATTTTTAGTTTTCAATGAAGCTCTATACTCTAATTCTATAAATTCTTCTGCTGGAGTTCCTAAAATAGTAACTTCTCCAACCAATTCTTTCATAACACCACTTTTTGTAAGACCTAAAGCAGCTCCTAGCATTCCTGCAATCTGAATATTATGACCACAAGCATGGACTGCTCCATTATCTAAAGAATCACAATGATCAGTGCATGAAACAGAATCTAGTTCCCCTAATATTGCAATATTAAGACCTTTTTCTTTTCCTTTAATCGTACCTTTACAACCTGTTACAGCTATATTTTTTTCTGTCTCTATTCCTAATTTTTCTAAAAATGTAGCAATTGTTTCTGTTGTTTTAAATTCTTTAAAACCCAACTCTGGATTTTGATATATCTCTCTTCCAGCTATTAAAATTTCTTCTTTATTTTCATCTATTGCTTTTATTACTAGATTTTTTAGTTCTTGCTTTGTCATTCTTCCTCTCCTTTTTTATTAAATATTTAATAGTTTATATTTTTCCCTGTAACTTCAATACTGTTTGAGCTATCCAAGCACAAGTAAAGAAAATAGCAGTAAATATAATTAAGGATATTACAACAATTCTCCAAGACATATTTTTTAATTCTTGAATCTTATTTCCCACTGAAATACCTGCAAATGCCAATAATGGTGTTGTTATTGCCATAAAATTTATATTGTTAACATTTGATAAAAATATTTTTGAAGTTGGACTAGATGGCATACTTAATAGTAAACCAATAATTGTTGACCATCCAAATGCTGGAAAAATTGATTTAGGAAACATCTCTTTCACAACCATTGCACTCATTGCTGCTGCAATAAGTAGTAACATTCCTGGTAAAGCTTTTATAATTGAGATTCCCATTCCTATTTTTTGACCTAATAATATTATTAAACCTGCAAAGAGCATTACCAATAATTGATAAGCTAATTTTTCATTATTTAATTTCATTACTTTCCCCCCTTAATTTTATTTTTATTAATTTCTTATAAAACCAATTTGAAAAAGGCAAAGTTACAAATATTAAAAAATTAACTCCTGTTATTCCTGAAAGCATATTACTCGTAGCTGCATATGCAACAACTGTTTCTTTCATTTCAGAAGGAACTACCAATGCCAATGAAGATACTGCTGCTGTTGTCATACTTCCACTTCCTACTCCACAAGCCATTGCCAAAGCATATGGGTGTAAACCACTGTAAATTGATACAGATCCTAATATTCCAAAATAAATCGTACCCAGTACAGTTCCAACAAGATATGTTCCTAATATTCCATTTCCCTCTGGTGAATTTATTCCATATTTTTCACTAATTACCCCTAAGGAAGGTTCTCTACTTATACTTGTAGCTGCCCCGATAGCTTCTCTTTTCATTCCCATCATAATTGCAATTGGTAATGCTATTATAGGAGCTATAATATGTCCTAATTCTTGAGCCAAAAAAGCAGGTCCTGCTCCTAGTATTTTTTCTAAATTAGGTCCTACTGAAGTTCCATATTTAATTCCTAACATTATTAATACTATTCCAACAACTTCTCCAGCTATGTCTATTTCCTTTTCTCCTACAATTTTTTTTAATTCTTTTATTTTCTTTCCTAATAAATCCGGAGTTATCAGTAACCCGATAATTACAGCATACAACATAGGAAAAAAGGCTAATTTTATTTTCCCTATATTTACAGTTGTTTCTCCTATGAATTCTGTAGCTAAAACTATGGCTAATACCACTATAAATACTTTAAAAAAATTAAGATTAATTTTATTTTTCATTTTTTCTCCCCCACTATTATTAAAAATAACTCTAATAGATTTATACTATTAAAGTTATTTTTTTTATAAATATTTTATTTAAATAATTAATTTATTTATTTTCCAACACAAAAATTTTTAAATATATGATCTAATAAGTCTTCACTACTTATTTCACCAGTAACTTCAGATAATGAATCTAGTGCTTCTTTCAAATCCACTGCTATTAAATCCATTGGTAATCCTGTATTTATAGTTTCAAATATATTATTTATTGCATCTTTTGTTTTTTCTAAAGCTGTCTTATGTCTAATGTTGGTAATAATTAATTTTTGAGAGGTTTCTTCAATATCTTCTCTTATTATAAATGAATAAATCTTCTCTTCCATTTCTTCTATTCCAATATTTTCTTTAGTAGAAATTTCAATCCAATTTTTCACCTTAGAAAGAGGTGTAAGATCTATTTTTTCTTTTATATCAATCTTATTGATAATCCCTATAACGTTTTCATCTTTAATATTTTCATGAATTGCTATATCTTCTTTATCAATTTTTTTAGAACCATCAATTACGAATAAAAGAAGTTCACACTCTTTCATCATTTTTTTAGATTTTTCTATTCCCATATGTTCAACTAAATCTTCTGTTTTTCTTATTCCTGCTGTATCAATAAGTACTAAAGGGATTCCGTTTAGATTTATTACTTCTTCTATTATATCTCTTGTTGTACCAGGAATATGTGTTACTATAGCTCGATCTTCACGTAATATTGAGTTTAATAAACTAGATTTTCCAACATTTGGTTTCCCTACTATTGCTGTTTTCAATCCTTCTTTTATTAATTTTCCTTTATCATAAGAACCAATTAAAAGATCAGTTGTTTTCATAACAAAATTAAGATTATCAACAAGATTAAGAGGTAAAGGATCTTCTATTCCTTCTTCAGGATAGTCTAATACTACATTTATATGAGCTGCTACATCTAATAATAATTTTTTTAATGTTGCTATTTGCTCTTTTAAATCTCCTCTTAACTGATTCAAAGACAGAGAAACACTCTTCTCTGTCTTTCCATGTATTATATCCAGTACTGCTTCTGCCTGTGTTAAATCAATTCTTCCATTTAAAAAAGCTCTTCTAGTAAATTCACCAATTTCACTATGACGTGCACCATATCTTAATACTGTTTCTAGTACTTTTTCTGTTACGATATATCCACCATGACAGTTAATTTCAACCATATTTTCTCTTGTATAAGTACTTGGTGCTCTTAAAATAGATACTAATACCTCATCTATTACTTCATCATTATTATGAAGTATTCCATAGTTAATTGTAAAAGTTTTCATTTCACTAATTTTTTTTTTTGAATGTGGTTTAAATATTTTTTCTAATATTTCAAATGCGTCTTTACCTGAAATTCTAACAATTCCTATTCCACCTTCACCTTTGGGAGTTGAAATAGCTGCTATAGTATCATACATGTTACACCTACTTTTTTCTTTTTATAACAATATATCTTTTTGGTTCTTTTCCTTCACTAAATGTATCTAATTCAGAATAAGTATTTACAACTTCATGTATAATCTTTCTTTCTTTTGCAGGCATTGAATTTAATCTTATTGTTTTACCTGTCGCTAAAGCTTTTTCAGACATTTTTCTTGCTACTTCTCTTAATGTTTCATTTCTTTTTTCTTTAAAATCTTCAACATTAACCTCTATTCTACAACCTCTAATAATACAATTTAATATATTTTCAAGAGCCATTAAAGTTTTACCTTTTTTACCAATTATAATACCTTTTTCTTCTCCAAATAAATTAACATTATAAACTGTTCCTTCTCCCTTTGAGACAGTGGCAGTTAAAGTTAAATCCATCAAATCGATTATTTTTTGTACTTTTTCTAAAATAAATTCGCTTTTATCTTCTTTTTCTGAATATTTATTTGGTTGTGCTTCTAATTTTCTATCTTCACTAATATTTTCTATCTTCACTTCTTTTTTTATTTCTTTTGTTGCTTCTGTTTTTATAACTTCTTTATTTATAGTAGATTTTTTTTGTTCTGTATCAATAGTTATATCATAAATTCCTTCTTTATTAAATAATCCAAAAAATGATCTACTTTTTACTTTCTCTTGAATGCTTACAACATTTTCTTCCACAGCATCTAATATTTTTAATGCTCTTTTAACTGCAGCTTCTTTTGACATTGATTTTATTTCAATAGTTTTTTTCATATTAATTTCTTTTCTCTCCTCTTTTTACAATCCAATATTGTTGAACTAGTCCCGCTAAACTCGACACTACCCAGTATAATTGCAATCCAGCCGGCATTTTATAAGAAATAAATACCATCATAACAGGAAATATATACATCATATTTTTCATTTGTGGATTTGAATCTCCAGCACCTGTCATTTTTTGCTGGAAGAAAGATAAAATACCATTTAGAGCTGGTAAAATATATAGGTGATCAGGAACTCCTAGTGATAGCCATAAAAATGTTTCAGTTGAAGGTACTGTTGGTAAGTATATAAAAGGATATACAACTTCTCCTGCTTTTGAAACTATCTCTGGATTTATTCTTAAAACACCAAAAAGTGCAAATAAGATTGGCATTTGTATCAATAATGGTAAACATCCTGCCGCTGGGTTTATTTTTTCACTTTTATATAGTTCCATCGTTTTTTGATTAATCATTGTTGGATCATCTTTATATTTTTGCTTGATTTTTTCTAATTTTGGTTGTAATTCTTTCATAGCTCTCATCGATTTATCTTGTTTTAGTGTCAAAGGTAAGGTTACTATTTTAGTTAATATTGTTATTGCTATAATTGCCAATCCAAAATTACCAGTTAATTCAAATAATTTTGTTAGTATTGTTGCTATAAATTCATATAATACACTCATTTTTTCCTCCGTTATTATGGTAAAAAATCTATTCCTCCTGGATGAAAGGGATGACATTTTACAATTCTTTTTATACCCAAGTATATACCTTTTATTACTCCATATTTCTCAATTGCTTGATAGGTATAAGCTGAACAAGTTGGGTAAAATCTACATTTTTTTCCAAAAATTTTTGAAATATATAATTGATAAAATTTTATTAATGATAAAATTATTATTTTCATTTTTAATTTTTTAACCTCCTAATACTTTTTAATAAATAATTAGGATATACTCTTTTTATTTTATCTTACTTTCTATTAGGTTAGCTTTTTTTAATACTTTATTCATATCCTTTTCTATATCTTGATATTTTAAAACTGTAATGTTTTCACCAGCTTTTTTTTTAGCTACACAGACTATATTATACCCTGTTTTTAATTTTAAGGTATTTAATCTGAAAAATTCTTTTAATAATCTTCTTAATCTATTTCTACATACTGCATTTCCTGTTTTTTTACTAGCTACGTATCCTATCTTTGATACTTCATTTTTATTTTTCATTTTTTTATAAAAAATTAAAGAATAATATCCAAATTCTTTATTTCCACTATTATATACTATTTGAAACTCTTTATCTTTTTTTAATCTAGATATTTCCATCTTCTCTCCTTAAAATAAATAAAAAAAGAAATTTATATTTTGAAAAACCCGGTGAAATATGCACCGGGTTTTATGCTGATAATACAGCTCTTCCTCTATCTCTTCTTCTTTTCAAGACTTTTCTTCCGTTTTTAGTCTTCATTCTAGATCTAAAACCGTGGTCTTTTTTTCTTTTATGATTATTAGGTTGGAACGTTCTTTTCATATATGTTTCACCTCCTAGATTTTTACTTCATTCAGACTATTATCTTATAAGATTATTTGATATTTGTCAAGAGTTATTTAAAAAAGGAACTAAAAGCATTTTGATAGTTTTATCTATAAGAGAAAAATAAAAAATAAAAAACAACAACAGATAAAAAGTTTTAGTTGTTTATGTAGGATGTATAATGTAATGACTAAACTTTTATTTAAGAGTGAAAAATTTGAGTCATTACAAATGAAAAAAAACTTTATTTTTTATTTTTTATTATTAACCTTATACAATGAAAAAACTTTATAATTTTATTATTATTTATTTATTTATAATTTTATTATTTGTTGAGAGACTTAAAATTTTAACCGACACTTTATATTATTGTGAGTAGACATTAATTTTTCTGTTTGATTTGTTGAATAAAAATAATTTTTTTAAATATAAAGATAATTAAATGCAAGTTTATTTTTTATTATTGTTTGTAAGAAAAATTGAATTGTAAATTTTTTCTAGGAGTTAAAAAAGAAAAACGATAATTAAAGTTATTAAAAATATTATTGTACATAGACACAAAAAAAGGTATAATATTTTTAGCTAATTAAAAAATATTTTAAAGAGGTGCTTGGATGAATAATGAAAAAGAAAAAATTGAAATTTATGAGATAATAGATTCTACAACTTTAATAGAAAAAAATAAAGAAGAAAATTTAGAAAAAGAAATTATAGGTTCAAATCCTTTGTTAATAGAGGAAATACAAAAAGTTGAAATAAAATTAGAAGAGCTACCTGATATTGAAGTCAGAGAAGTTGTAATAAAAGAGACAGGAAACTTTTTAAATTTAAAAGATAATATTATAAATATTCCGGTTGAAATGTTAATTTTTCCATTCTTTACTCCCCAGAAACAGAAAAAAAGAGTCAATATCCAGTATACTTTTGAAGATATGGGAGTGAATATGATGTGTACTTTAATTGCTAAAAATAGTGCAGATAAAGTTTTTCAACCCTCTATATTTGAAGAAAAAATTTATACTTATTTAATATCATTATATGAATCTAAAATGGATGTTGAAGAGGGAGATGAGTATATTGATTTTGAAATCTCAGATTTTATTGTTAATTTTTTAGGAAACAAAATGAATAGAACTTATTATACTAAAGTAGAACAAGCTTTAAAAAACTTAAAAAGTACTGAGTATCAATTTGTAGTTTCCAATCATACTAAGTTAGGAAAATATAAGTTTGAAGATGAAGAATTTAAATTGTTAACATATCAAAAATTAAAAATGGGGAAAAAAATATACTATAGAGTAACATTAAATAAAAATATAAGAAAAAAAATAAAAGAAAAAAGATATGTGAAATATAATTCGAAAACACTAGTTGAAATAATGAATTTAGATCCAATAGCTGCTAGAATCTATAAATATATAAGTAAAATAAGATATGAACAAACCATAGATACTATTAATATTAGAACATTGGCTGCGATTATCCCTTTAAAAACAGATCAAATTACTGAGAGAGTTGGAAAAAATGGAAAAACAAAACAATATATATTATGTAGATTAAAACAAGTTTTAAGTAGAATTCAAAAAGCTTTTGATGTTATATTGGAGCTTGGATATATAGAAGTTTATAGTATAGAAGAAATAAAAGAACAAAATACTTATAATATAACTTATAAATTTAATAAAGAAAAAGATGGAACTTGTCATATTTCTACTTACATAGATAGTAAAACTAATAAAGAAAAAACTCAAATAGCAGCAAAAAATAAAGTAAAATTATTAACAAAAAATAAAATAGAAATCAATGAAGTGTTAGAAAAAAAAGAAATAGTAAAAAAAGAGAGTTTAGCACCGAAAACTATAGGATATAATTATCCTGTGGAAGTACTTGAAAAAATAAAAAAAGTAAAAAGAAATTTATATGTCAATAAAAGTTGGGATAAAAGAAGTGAGAACAAAATATATAAAATTTTTATTCAAGAGGGGGAAGAGTTTATTATTAAAATCTTGAATGAAATTTATAAAAATTTGACTTCACCAATAAAAACAACACTTGTTCAATATATAAATGGTGTTGTTAAAAATATTTTAACTGATTCAGAAGTACCTAAAAAAAGAAATTTAACATTATTTAATGGATTTACAGAAGATGAGAAAAAAGAAAACTTACAAAAATTTACAAAGACAGGGATAAAAAGAGTTGGAAAAACTTTTAATAAAGCAGTAACAACACTGGAGAAAAAAGATATAGAGACAACACAAAAATTATTTGATACAACTTTAAACGATAATGTTGACGCTCATGAAAAAGAACTAAAAAAAGCCATGGAAAAATTTGAAAAAAGTGACGAATATAGAAAGGCTCAAATTGAAAAAAAAGCAATAAAATTATGTTCAAAAGAAATGGAAATAACAGAAAAAATTATATTAACTATGCGAGACAAGTTGAAACCAGCATATAAAAACACAATAAAAGAATTTATAAAAAAAGTAATGGATGAGGAAGGAAAATAAAAATAGTATTAAATAATATAAGGTGTGAAAAGAGTATTGTTGAAAGTAGAACTATATTTTTCAAAAAAAATATGGTATTATAGATGTGGAAGAAAATGTTTTTATTTGGAGGAAAAATGGAAAAAATAAAAATACAAAGTGAGTTTATAAAGCTTGATCAATTTTTAAAATGGAGTGGAACAGTAAATAGTGGTACAGATGCAAAATATTATATTCAAGAGGGTAAAGTTTTAGTAAACAATGAAAAAGAACTTAGAAGAGGAAGAAAACTCTATCACGGTGATATAATTAGTTTCCAAGAAAAAATTTATGAAGTTGTTCAAGAAAAATAAAAATGAGTGGTGAAATTGGTGGAAATAAAAGAAATTAATTTTATAAATTTTAGAAATTTAGATGATTTTAATATAAAGTTTGAATCAGGTTTCAACTTATTTCATGGTAAAAATGGTCAAGGTAAAACAAGCATACTTGAAGCCATTTATTTCACTGCAACAGGAAAAAGTTTTCGAACTAGTAAGGTAGTTGAGCTTATAAAGTATAATAATGCTAAATGTGGAACTTACATAGCTTTTAAGGATAGAGAAGGGGAGAAAAATTTAACTGTTAAATTTAATGACAAAAAGAAAGATTATAATTTTAACGGTAAAAAAGTATCACATGAAGAATTTTTTGGAAAAATAAATGTTGTTATTTTTATTCCAGAAGATATAGAGTTAATAACTGGTTCTCCCAGTGTGAGAAGAAAATTTTTTGATGAAGAAATTTCCCAAGCACAAAACGAATATTATATAAACCTTAAAAATTATAATAAAATTTTGAAAATTAGAAATCAATATTTAAAAGAAAAAAAGACAAAAGAAGAAATTTTTTCTATATATGAAAATGAGTTTATAACTTTAGCAGGAAAAATAGTTTTGAATCGTATGGAATATATGAAAAATATTGGAATAATCCTTAATTTAAATTATAGAAAAATTTTTGATGATAAAAAAGAGTTGGGACTAAGTTATATTTCAAATATAGAGTATAGTAGAAAAGATACTTTAAAAGAAATAGAGTTTAAAATAAGCGAAGAGATAAAAAAACAAACTCTTTTAGAAAAAAAATATGGTTATTCATTAGTTGGTCCACAAAGAGATGAATTTAAGTTTTTATTAGATGGAAAAGATGCAAAATCATACTCATCTCAAGGGGAAAAAAAATCTATAGTTTTTTCTTTAAAACTCTCAGAGATTGATATGATCTTTCGTGAAAAAAAAGAAAATCCAATATTTATAATAGATGATATTTCATCATACTTTGATTCTAATAGAAAAAAAAATATATTAGAATACTTAAAAAAAAGAGAGATTCAACTTTTTATAAGTTCAACAGAAGAGATTGAAATACAAAATAAAAAGTTTAAAATAGAAAAAGGAAAAATTCAAGAGGAATTCATATGATAGAAGTGATAGATATTAAAACTCTCATAGAAAATGCTTTGAAAAAAAGTATAAAATTGAAAGAAGTATTTATAAAAAACAATTGGAAAGATATAGTTGGGGAGATAGATAAAAAAAGTTTTCCTAAAACATTAAAGGATTCAACCCTTTATATTATAACAGAGAATAGTGTTATTTCTCATTATTTAAGCATGAGAGAAAACATGATTGTAGAAAAATGTAATAAGTTGATTCAAGAAAATTATATTAAAAATATCCGAATAAAAGTAGGACCGGTTCAAGTAGAGAAAATGAAGTATTGTGGAGGAAAAAATGAATAATTATCAAGCAGAAGATATAACAGTCTTAGAAGGACTAGAAGCAGTAAGAAAAAGGCCTGGGATGTATATAGGAAGTACATCAGAAAGAGGGTTACACCATTTAGTATGGGAAGTTATAGACAATTCAATAGATGAAGCGTTAGCAGGGTATTGTAATAAAATATACGTGAATCTTTTACCAGACAATATAGTTGAAATAATAGATAATGGACGTGGAATCCCAACTGGTATCCATCCTAAGTATGGAAAAAGTGCTCTTGAAGTAGTAATGACAGTCTTACATGCAGGTGGAAAATTTGAGAATGATAATTATAAAGTTTCAGGAGGACTTCACGGTGTAGGTGCTTCAGTTGTTAATGCTCTATCTGAATGGACAGAAGTTACAGTAAAAAGAGATGAAAAACTTTATTTTCAAAGGTTTGAAAGGGGTATTCCTTGTGGTATTTTAGAGGTAATAGGTGTTTCTGAAGGGACAGGAACAGCTTTTAAATTTAAAGCAGATCATGAAATTTTTGAAACATTAATATATAGTTTTTCTATTTTAGAAACAAGATTTAAAGAATTAGCTTATTTGAATAGAGGATTAAATATAATTTTTACAGACTCAAGAAAAGAAGAAAATAAAGTTTCTGATTTAAAATTTGATGGTGGAATTTTAGATTACATAAAAGAAATAGAGCAAGGACAGACTCCTATCATGTCTACTCCAGTCTTTATGTCTGGAAATGTAGACAATGTTGATGTTGAGATCGCTATGACATATAATATAACACAAAAAGAAACAATATATTCCTTTGTAAATAATATAAACACCCCTGAAGGTGGAACTCATGTAAGTGGTTTTAGAACAGCTTTAACAAGAGTTATAAATGATGTAGCTAAAACTCAAGGGTTGTTAAAAGAAAAAGATGGAAAACTTCAAGGTGGAGATATAAGAGAGGGGCTAACAGCGATTATTTCTGTAAAAGTTGCACAACCTCAATTTGAAGGACAAACAAAAACAAAACTTGGAAATTCAGAAGTAACAGGAATAACTTCAAAGGTTTCAGGAGATTTCTTAAAAATGTTTTTAGAAGATAATCCAGAAGAAACAAGAAAATTAGTTGAAAAAGTGTTGAATTCTAAAAGAGCAAGAGAAGCAGCTCAAAGAGCAAGGGAACTAGTTTTAAGAAAATCAGCATTAGATGTAGGTTCATTACCAGGGAAATTAGCAGATTGTTCATCTAAAAAACCTGAAGAATGTGAAGTTTATATAGTTGAGGGAGAATCTGCTGGTGGTTCTGCTAAACAAGGAAGAGATAGATCGTTTCAAGCAATTTTGCCATTGAGAGGTAAAATTATCAATGTTGAAAAATCAGGACTTCATAGAGCTCTTGAAAACACAGAGATTAGAAGTATGATAACAGCCTTTGGAACGGGAATTGGAGATAATTTTAATGGCGAAAAATTAAGATATGGAAAAATAATAATAATGACCGATGCCGATGTGGATGGTGCACATATTAGAACATTAATATTAACTTTTCTTTATAGATATATGGTTGAACTTGTACAAAATGGAAATATTTTTATTGCTCAACCTCCACTATATAAAGTAAGTTCAGGAAAAAGTTCAGTTTATGCTTATAGTGAGAAACAACTTAAAGAAGCAACAAGTAATCTTGATAGAGAGAACAAACGTTACACTTTACAAAGATATAAAGGTCTTGGAGAAATGAATCCAGAACAACTTTGGAGTACAACAATGAATCCAGATAGTAGAACATTATTACAAGTTTCCATTGATGATGCTCGTCAAGCAGACTTATTATTTGATAAACTTATGGGAGACAAAGTTGAACCAAGAAGAGAATTTATAGAGGAAAATGCAACTTATGTAAAGAATTTAGATGTATAAAATTGTGAGTTTGAAGGAGAAATAAATGTCAAATAGTATAGATAATACAATAGATGCTATAAGTAATAGATATATAGAAGATGAGATGAAGCAATCATATTTAGACTATTCAATGAGTGTAATAGTAAGTCGTGCTTTACCAGATGTTAGAGATGGTTTAAAACCTGTTCATAGAAGAGTTTTATTTGCAATGAGTGAAATGGGAATGACCCATGATAAGCCTCACAAAAAATCTGCAAGAATAGTTGGAGAAGTTTTAGGTAAGTATCATCCTCACGGAGATTCTTCTGTATATAATACTATGGTAAGAATGGCTCAAGAGTTTAGTTATCGGTATCCCCTTGTTGATGGACATGGAAACTTTGGTTCTATTGATGGAGATGGAGCTGCTGCAATGAGATATACGGAAGCAAGAATGTCTAAAATCACATGGGAATTATTAGATGACCTAGAAAAAAATACAGTAGATTTTAGAAAAAACTTTGATGACTCTTTAGATGAACCTTGTGTTTTACCAGCAAGAGTTCCACATTTACTTCTTAATGGTGCAACAGGAATAGCAGTTGGAATGGCAACTAATATTCCACCTCACAATCTTGGAGAAGTAGTTGATGGAGTTTTGGCTTTAATTGAAAATAGAGATATAGAACCTGTAGAACTGATAAAATATATTAAAGGTCCAGATTTCCCAACTGGTGGAATAATTGATGGAACCAAAGGTATCTATGACGCTTATTTAACAGGAAGAGGTAGAGTTCGTGTTAGAGGTAAAGTAGAGATTGAAACTTCAAAAAGTGGAAAATCTAGTATAATAATAAAAGAAATTCCTTATCAGCTAAATAAGGCATCCCTTGTAGAAAAAATTGCTATGTTAGCAAAAGAGAAGAAAATAACAGGGATAACAGATCTTAGAGATGAGTCGGATAGAGATGGAATAAGAGTTGTAATAGAAATAAAAAAAGGTGAAGAGCCTGAGTTAATTTTAAATAAACTATATAAATATACTGAACTTCAAAATACATTTGGAATAATTTTATTAGCTCTTTGTGATAATGTACCTAAAGTTTTAACACTTAAAGAAATACTAGAAGAATATTTAAAACATAGAATGGAAGTTTTAACAAGAAGATCTGTTTTTGAGCTAGATAAAGCAGAAAAAAGAGCTCATATTTTACAAGGATTTATAATTGCATTAGAAAATATTGACCGTGTAATAGAGATAATAAGAGGATCAATGGATGCAACTATAGCAAAAGAAAATTTGATTGCAAAATATAATTTTACAGAGCCTCAAGCTAAGGCAATTTTGGAATTAAGATTACAAAGACTTACAGGTATGGAAAAAGGTAAAATAGATAAGGAATTTGAAGAATTACAAATCTTAATTCTTGATTTAAAAGATATATTAAATAATGAATCTAGAATTTATGAAATAATAAAACTTGATTTGATAGAAATAAAAGAAAAATATAATGATAATCGTAGAACACAGATAGAAGAAGAACGGTTAGATATATTACCAGAACATTTAATAAAAGATGAGAATGTTATAATAACAGTAACAAAAAAAGGTTATGTAAAGAGAATGGAAGTTAGTAAATATAAAGCACAGAAGAGAGGTGGAAAAGGAGTTTCTACTCAAAACACAATAGAAGATGATTTTGTAGAAAGAATATACTCAGCTTCTAATCTAAACTCTTTAATGATATTTACCAATAGAGGGCGGGTTTTTGCTCTTAAAGTTTATGAAATTCCAGATTTCTCAAAACAATCGAGAGGGAAATTGATTTCTAATATTATTAAATTAGATGAAGATGAAAAAGTTCAAACAATAATTAAAGTTACAGAATTTTCAGAGCATAGAAGTATTATTTTTGCTACTAAAAGAGGAACTTTAAAGAAAACTAACTTAGATGAATTTAAAAATCTTCGTAGTAATGGAATAAAAGCTATAAAACTTAGAGAAAATGATGATATTATCTATGTTGGACTTATGGAAGATAAGAAAGATCAAATGTTTATGGCAACTAAAAATGGTCATTCTATAAGATTTTATATGAATGAAATTCGTGAAATAGGTAGAAATGCCTCTGGAGTTAAAGGGATCTCTTTAAAACCAACAGATGAAGTTGTAACAGCTTCCATTGTAACAGATGATTCTATAATATTTACTATAACAGAAAATGGATATGGAAAGAGAACAAGAATAGATGAGTATCCTTTACAGGGTAGAGCAGGAAAAGGTGTTATAAATATTAGGTGTAATGAAAAAACAGGAGATGTAGTCTCTGTTGCTTCAATAAAAGAAGATGAGGAAATAATGGCAATAACTTCTTCTGGTATAGTAATAAGAACACCAGCTTCAGCAATTAATATTATTGGAAGAGCTACTCAAGGTGTTAAAATAATGAAAATTGCTGATGAAGAGAAACTTGTTTCTATAACTAAAGTAGAAGCAGAGGTTGAAGATGAATTTTTAGAAGAATTAGAAAAATTAGAAAATTTAGAAAAAGGAAATGCAGTAAAAATAACAGAAGATATAGATAGTGCAGAGGTATTGGTAGAAAGTGAAGAGGAAGAAGAAATTTATGAAAGTGTAGACTAATAAATCGTATATTGGGAGGGATTAAAGTGAAAAAAATCTTAGTTTTATTTGAAAATGAAATAACAACAGAAAACTTAATTGAAGGTGCTATTTATTTGAAAGAAAAAATGGGATTTACTGTTTCAGGATTGTATATTAATGACATACGTCGAGATGGTGTCATGACTCAAGGAATAGAGGGTGCAATCTATGATACAACTCGAACAATTATGAGAGAAGAATTTCTGGAGCTAAGAAAACAAGAAATAAAAAATATTAAGACCAAATTAAAAAATATTGATTTTGAAATGGAAATAAAACTTGAAACAGGGATATTTGATGAAATAATAAGAGAGGAAATGAAAACTAATGATATTCTCTATATTGGAAAAGGAAACTTAGTTTCTGATTTACTTTTAGAAGTTTTAAAAGAGAATTATAAATCGGTATTAATTCAAGGAGAAGCTCCATTAGATTTTACTAATATTTTTGTTGCAAATGATAATGGAGTCAAAATAAATAGAAGCTGTTATCAGTTTATGAATTGTTTTCCATTGCATAAAGATATAAAGTTAATAGAGGGAAAGAATATTGCAGAGAAAAGATCCCTTTTAGAATATTTGACTTCCCATTCTTATAACTGTAAGAGTGAGATATTGGAAAAAAAAGAAGAAGTTGTGGATTTTTTATCAGATAAATCTCTAAATGGAATCTTAATTATGGGAAATCTAAGTAGAGGTTATTTCTTAGAGAGAATTACAGGAAAGATAGGAATGAAATTATTGAAGCAAACTCATTTATCAATCTACATAGGATAATTATTATGTTGAAAATATTAGTAATCTCTGATTCCCACGGTTTTTTAGAATATATAATTGAGGCTTATAAAAAAGAGATGCCAGATATAATAATAGGTGCAGGAGATCATATAGAAGATATTAAAAATTTTATGTATATGTTTGATAATAAAGAAATAATCACAGTTCTCGGGAATTGTGATTATTTACAAAGCTCAGCGGAAGAAATAAAAACAGAGATAAAATTTATAGGTGACCGTAATGAAAATAGTGAATTAGAGAAGTTTTTTGAAATTAGAGAAAAGAAATTTTTATTAAGTCATGGTCATGCTTATAATGTAAAATATTCAAAAAATGAAATAGAAAAAATGGGAAAAGAGAGGAGAGCAGACATAGTTATTTTTGGTCATACTCATATAAAATATTTTGAAAAAAAAGAAGGAATATTTTATTTTAACCCTGGTTCTATTGCAAATCAAGAATATGGAATAATAAAAATTTTAGATAATGAAATAGAGTTCAGTCATAAAAAAATATGAGTTCTGAGAGATAATAAAAAATAATTTTGTTTGATTTTAGAAGTTTTGGAGGAAGCAATGAGTATAATAAATCTAGAGATGAAAGAAACTGCTTTGAAAAGAATAGAAGAATCTACAAATGTTTTAGAAATAGAGCAAGTTAGAGTTGAATTATTAGGAAAAAAAGGGACAATAACAGAACTATCAAAAAAAATGAAAGAGATTTCCAATGAAGAGAAAAGAGAATTTGGACAAAAATTAAATGAATTAAGGGATTCAATAATAGAAGCTATTGAAAATAAAAAAGAAATTTTAAAAAATATAGAACAGCTTAGTAAATTAAAAGATGAAACTTTAGATATAAGCTTACCAGGAAGAAAAGTAAATAAAGGTGGAGAGCATCCTATAACTCAGACAACAAATTATTTAAAAGAAATTTTTATGAATATGGGGTTTGATGTTAGTGAAGGACCAGAAATTGAAAAAACAGAATATAATTTTGATGCTTTAAATATTCCAGAATCACACCCTTCAAGAGATTATCAAGATACTTTTTATATAAAAGAAAATGAAGTTTTAAGAACTCATACATCACCAGTTCAAGTTAGGTATATGCTTGAAAATAAACCTCCTTTTAGAATGATTGCACCAGGAAAAGTTTATAGATCTGATTATGATATTTCACATACTCCTATGTTTCATCAGCTAGAGGGACTTATGGTTGGAGAAAATATTTCTTTTGCAAATTTAAAGGCAATTTTAACAGAATTTGTGAAAAAAGTTTTTGGAGAAACTAAAGTAAGATTTCGTCCACATTTTTTTCCTTTCACAGAGCCAAGTGCAGAAATGGATGTAGAATGTGTTATTTGTAAAGGTCAAGGGTGTAGATTATGTA
The DNA here is from genome assembly GCA_947038515.1 of uncultured Fusobacteriaceae bacterium. Classification (GTDB taxonomy): domain Bacteria; phylum Fusobacteriota; class Fusobacteriia; order Fusobacteriales; family Fusobacteriaceae; genus JAGNZR01. Next base: position 110,317 of record CAMQWJ010000004.1, on the reverse strand, counting down.
AAAATAGCGGTTGGCTAGAAATTATGGGATGCGGAATGGTAGATCCAGAAGTTCTAAAAGCAGTTGGATATGATCATGAAAAATATACAGGTTTTGCTTTTGGAATGGGTATAGAAAGGGTAACTATGTTGAGATTTGGAATAGATGATTTAAGAGCTTTTTTTGAAAATGATGTTAGATTTTTAAGACAATTTAATTAAAAAATAAAAAGTATAAAATACTAATAAAACTAGAAATAACGGGAGTGAACAAATGTTAATATCATTAGAATGGTTAAGACAATACGTAGAAATAAAAGAGACAGTAGAAGAACTAAGTTCATCTCTTACAATGATTGGACAAGAAGTTGAAGGAATAGAAGTTCAAGGAAAAAATTTGACAAATGTTGTTGTTGGAGAAATAATAGAATTTGGAAAGCATCCAGATAGTGAAAATCTAACTTTATTAAAAGTAAATGTTGGAGAAGAAGTTCCACTTCAAATAGTTTGTGGTGCTAAAAACCATAAATTGTTTGATAAAGTTGTTGTAGCAAAAATCGGAGCTAACTTACCAGGAGATTTTAAAATAAAAAAGAATAAAATACGAGGAATAGAGTCTGAAGGAATGCTTTGTTCAGAATTAGAACTTGGTTTAGGAAAAGATAGTGAAGGAATAATTATTCTTTCCAAAGATTCTGAAATAGGTGCAGAATATAGAGAAGTATTGGGATTAAAAGATACAATATTTGAATTAGAAATAACTCCAAATAGACCAGATTGTCTATCTCATATTGGAATTGCTAGAGAAATAGCTGCCTATTATAAAAGAAGTGTAAAATATCCACAGATTGACCCACGTGAAGTTCTTGAAAAACTAGAAAAAAATATTTCTTTGGAAATAAATAATAAAGAATTGTGTCCTGGTTATACAGGAAGATATATAAAAAATATTAAAGTTACCGAATCTCCATTATGGCTTAAGAAAAGAATTAATGCAATGGGCTTAAAATCAATTAATAATATTGTTGATTTAAGTAATTTTGTGATGTTTGAATATAATAATCCGATACATGTTTATGATGCAGATAAAATAGCGGATAAAAGTATTACTGTTAGAATCGCAAAAGAAAATGAGAAAGTAGTGACACTTGATGGAATTGAAAGAGAGTTAAATGGAGAGTTAGTTGTAGCAGATACAGAAAAAATACTTGCTGTAGCAGGTATTATAGGTAGTGTTGGATCAGAAGTTGATGAGAACACAAAAAATATATTTATAGAAGTTGCATATTTTACACCTGAAAATATAAGAAAGACTTCTAAAAAATTAGGAGTCTCAACAGATGCTTCTTATAGATTTGAAAGAGGGGTAGATTATAAAAATATTAAACTTGTTCTAGATAGAATGGCTGGTCTTGTTGTTGAAGAATGTGGTGGTGAAAATTTAAATGGTGTAATATCAGAATTAAATAAAAACACTGAAAAAGTTGAAATACCTTTAAATATAAATAAACTTTGTAGTTTTATTGGTAAAAAAATAGATTTTGATGAAATAGGTAGAATTTTAACGAGTCTTAATCTTGAATTAAAAATAATAAATACATCACAAATTTTAGTAATCCCTCCATCATATCGTGAAGATTTGAAAAGAACAGAGGATATATATGAAGAGATTATAAGAATGTATGGTTTTGAAAACATAGAAGATATAATGCCTTCTGAAGAGATAAGAGCAGGAAAAAAAGATGATAAAATAGAGATTGTAGATAAAATAAAAAATATTTTAAAAGAAAGTGGACTTCAAGAGGTTATTAACTATAGTTTTATTTCAAAAAAAGCGATAGAAATATTGGGAATAGAAGAAAAAACGATAGAAATAATTAATCCTATAAATGAAGAGTTTGCAGTAATGCGTCCCACTTTAACATATAGTCTATTGGCTAATATAAAAGATAATTTGAATAGAAATCAGGATAGTTTAGCTTTTTATGAAGTGTCAAAAATTTTCTTAGAAAGTTCAGAATTGGCAAATGAAGAATATAGAGTTGGGATAGCTCTTTCAGGGAAAGAAGAGAGAAGTTTATGGGACTCCAAAGCAAAATCATATGACTTTTATACATTAAAAGGCTACGTAGAAGTTTTTCTGGAAAAGTTAGGAATTTCAAACTATTCACTTGTTAAGACTTTAGATAAGAATTTTCATCCAGGTCGAGCAGCTGATATCTATATTGGAAAAGAATATCTAGGTACTTTTGGTGAGATTCATCCAAGAGTAGCTGAAAATATGGATATTAAAAAAGAGAGAGCATATATTGCAGAACTTAATTTGACAAAACTAGTAAATTATATTAAAATTAAATTCAAGTATAAAAAAATAGTAAAGTATCCTGAAGTAACAAGAGATTTAGCCATCCTTTTAGATGAAACAATTTTGGTTGGAACTATGATTACCGAAATAAAGAAAACTAATAAATTAGTTGAAAATGTAAATATTTTTGATGTTTATCAAGGGGAAAACATTGAAAAAGGTAAAAAATCTATTGCTCTTGAAATTGTTTTAAGAAAAGAAAGTGGAACATTGGAAGAAAGTGAAATAAAAGAAACAATAGATAAAATTTTAAATTTAATTGATGTTAAATATAATGGACAAATAAGACAAGTTTAAAAATTAGGGGTTGAAATGAAATTAATAGTAGGGCTTGGAAATCCAGGAGTAAAGTATGAAAAAACAAGACATAATGTTGGATTTGATACTTTAGAGCTTTTAGGAAAAAAGGTAAAACTTAATTCAATTAAAGAAAAATTTAATGGAATTATAGGAGAGTTTAATTCAAATGGTGAAAAAGTATTACTTTTAAAACCACAAACATTTATGAATTTAAGTGCAGACTGTGTAGGAGCAGTTATAAAATTCTATAAAATTGAAAAACAGGATATTTTAATAGTTTACGATGATATGGATTTACCACTTGGCCAAATAAGGTTCAAAGAAAAAGGAAGTTCTGGCGGACATAACGGAATAAAATCTATAATTAGTTGTATTGGTCAAGAGTTCTCAAGAGTAAAATGTGGGATAGGAAAACCTATATTAAAAAATGAAAATATAGATTTTGTGACGAGTAAGTTTTCAAAAGAAGAGCAAATTGTAGTTAATGAAATGTTACTAAAAGCAACAGAATGTATAGAAAAATTTATAGATGGAATAGATAATTCAGAAATAATGAAAAGTTATAACTAGTAACAGGAGGAGAAAAATGGAAAGTGCAAAAGGAGTATCGGGGGAAATTTTAATAGGGTTAAAAAAATTAATAACTCATGTAGTATTGGGTCTACCATCATTAGTAACAAAAATAGTAATAATATTTGTTATAGTGGCACTTGCTAAGAAAATTTTATCATATATTTTATCATTATATAAAAAAACAGTTAGAATAAAAAAAATAGATCCACTTTTAGAAAGTTTTATTGCTTCATTAATTACAACGGTATATTATGTAGTGGTTTTATTTGTAGTTATTGGTGTTGCAGGGGTTCAAGCGACTTCAATAGTAACTCTTTTAGGAACAGCAGGTTTAGCAGTAGGTTTAGCACTTCAAGGGAGTTTATCAAACTTAGCTGGAGGAATGTTAATACTATTTTTTAGACCATTCAATAAAGGAGATTATATTTCTAATAACTCTGGAATAGATGGAACTGTTGAAAAAATTAAAATTTTATACACTGAATTATTAACTTTTGATAATAAGACAATAATTGTACCTAATGGTGTATTAGCAAATCATCCGATAATAAATTATTCTAAAAATGCTGAAAGAAGAGTAGATTTAATATTTTCAGTTTCGTATGATACACCAATTGATAAGGCTATAGACCTTATGACAGAAGTTGCAACAAGTCACCCTAAAGTTAATCAAGAAAAGGATATTACAATTAGATTAATGAAACATAATTCAAGTTCTTTGGATTTTGTATATCGAGTTTGGTGTAAGAAAGAAGATTATTTTGCTGTAACATTTGATATGAATGAATTAGTTAAAAAGAAGTTTGATGAAAATGGGATTGAAATTCCTTATCAAAAAATCGATATTTATAATAAATAAGATTTTTAATAAAAATTTAAAAATTAATAAGTTGAAATTTTTTAAGAGCGAACTTTTAAAAAATTGATAGAATAAAGAAAAAATCACTAAACAATTACTCTGTATTACAGAAGTATGGTAGTTTAGTGACTTTTTTTATTTTAATTATATATTATTTACTTAATTTTTTGCTTGAGTTTTGGGATTCCTGTTATAATTGAAAGAGAACCAAATACAATCATGAGCATTGAGTAATAATTAAAAGAGACTATTTCTAGTGGAGAAATTTTAGCTAATCCTGCTGCTAATAAAATTTGAGGAGTATATGGAATTAAGCCTTGAAAAGCAGAAGAAAATATATCTAAAAGGCTAGCTGTTCTCCTAGGATCAATAGAATATTCTTTAGAAATATCTTTAGCAAGTGGACCAGCAGTTACAATGGCGATTGTATTATTGGCAGCTGCGATATCAAGTAGAGAAGCTAAAGTTGCAATTCCCATTTCAGCTCCTTTCTTTGTTTTAATATTTTTTATAGACTTATCTAAAAGATAATTTATTCCACCATGATATTCCATAAGAGAGATTATTCCAGCTACTACAATTGAGATTAATGCTAAATCTTGCATTCCACTAAATCCATTTTGAATTATCATTAATAATTCTAAGAAAGTAAAAGAGCCAAGATAAAGACCTAATCCAGAACCAACTCCTATTCCAATTCCTAAAACTGCTATAACATTAAGTCCAATAAGTGCACTTATAATAATACATAGATATGGAAGAATTCTAATTAAAGAGTATTGACTATATATAATTTCATTATTTGAAGTATGATTAAAAGTTAAAATAAATATAGTTATTATTACAGCTGGTAAAACCATTATAGAATTTACTTTAAATTTTTCTTTTAATTCAATATTTTGTGTTCTTGAAGCAGCAATAGTAGTATCTGATACAAAAGATAGGTTATCTCCAAACATTGACCCACCAACAACTGTTCCAATCAATAGAGGTAGAGAAATATCAGTATGAGTAGCTAGACCAATTGCTATAGGAGTTATAGCTGTAATAGTTCCCATAGAGGTTCCCATGGAAAATGATATAATACAACTAACTAGAAAAAGACCTGGTAAAATCCAATTTGTAGGTAGAATACTAAGTCCAAAATTCACAGTGGATTCAACAGCTCCCATGGAATTTGCCACTGAATAAAAGGCACCTGCTAAAATAAAGATAATAACCATAAGCATAATAGTTGAGTTTCCTGCACCTTTAGCAAAAATTTCAACTTTTTCTTCTAAAGAAATTTTTTCATCTTTTCTATTTAAACATAGAGTATAAGCCGCAACGAGCATGAAAGCCACTAATACAGGCATACTAGTAAAGCTTTTAGTCGCAAGACCAGCGGTAATAAGTATTAAAATAAATAAAATAAGGGGTGTTAAGCCGATAAAACTTTTGTAATTTGTATTAGAATTTTCTTTCATTTTATCTCCTCCTTTTTAATTGTATAATTTTAAAATATTTATTCTAAAATTATACAATTAAAATTTAAGAAATGCAAATAATACTAGAAATAATATTATATAATTAAAAAAAATGATATACTAATACTAGAGAGAAATATTAATAAAGAAAGATAAAAAAGTAAAATTTTCTAGGAGTAAATTTATGTTTAAAAAATTAAGTTTTAAAAATTGCAGTACTCTTTATAGGGGAGAGATTCCCTTCTTTTTAAATTCACAAAAAGAAAATATTGTATATTTGTGCTCTTCAAAGAAGAATATGAACGATTATTATTGGGTATTAAAAGATATATATAAAGGAAAAATAATAAAAACAGACGATTATAAAGAGGACGATTATACTCAGTTTATATATACTATAAAAAAAAGTGTAGAAAATAGAGAAAAATTCATAATTTTAGCCCCAATAGAATTCTTTATAAAAGAATATATTTTTATTGGAGAAAAAATAAGTTTAAAATTGGGTAAAAGTATTAATTTAAAAAATATAATAGAAAAATTAGAAGAAAATGGATATAAAAAGGGATATTTGGTTGAAGAAAAGATGGAATATTCCATTAGAGGCGACATATTAGATATTTTTTCAGTTGGAGAAAAATTACCAATAAGAATAGAACTTTTTGACAATGTTGTGGAAAGAATAACTTATTTTAGTCTAGAGACTCAAAAAACTTTAGAAAAATTAGATGAAATAGAACTGTATATAGAGAATAATAAGTCTGAGGGGAAGAATTTTTTAGAAATTTTTAACTCAGAAAAAAAAGAAAATGAAAAAAATAGTAAAATTAAATATTTTTATGAAAATAAAGAGATTCTTGACTATAAATTAGAAGAAATTACATTTAATAATACAGAAAAAAAGAATAAAATTAAAGATGATTTTATAAATAATATTAATAAATTTTCAGAGATAAAAACAGAAAGTTTTTCAAGTGTTGATATAGAACAATATCAAAATTTTGAAACGTTAAAGAAGTTATCAAAGGATTTAAAAATTAATATTTATAGTGATGAAGAAAAAAGATATTCTGAAATATTTCAAGAAGATAAAAATATTAAAGTATATAAATATCCTTTATATGAAGGATTTACAAACTCTGGTGAAGTCTATATTTCTGATAGAGAATTAAAAGGAATAAGAGTAAGAAGAGAGAAAAAGAATCGTCAAGAAATAAGTCAGCATAATTTTTTAGAAGTAGAAGTTGGAGATTATATTATTCATGGAAATTTTGGAGTGGGAAAATATCAAGGTTTAGAAATTATAAATGGTGAAGAGTATCTTCTTATAAAATATGCAGATGAAGATAAACTCTTTGTTTCTGTAAATAATTTGGATAGAATAGAAAAATTTATTGTTGATGCGGGAAAAGAACCTGATATATATAAATTAGGGCGAAAAGGATTTAAAAAGAAAAGAGAGAAATTACAAGAAGAGTTACTTAAATTTGCTCTTGAAATAATTGAAGTTCAAGCTAAGAGAAACTTAGAAAAAGGATATAGTTTTGATTTTGATAGTGTTTTACAAGAAGAATTTGAAGATGGTTTTCCTTATAACTTGACACCAGATCAAAGCAAAGCCATTGAAGACACCAAAAGGGATATGGAGTCTACAAGAGTCATGGACCGAATAATATGTGGAGATGTTGGTTGTGGGAAGACAGAGGTCGCAATGAGAGCCTCATTTAAGGCAGTAGATTCAGGGAAACAAGTTGTTTTAATGGTGCCAACAACAGTTCTTGCACAACAACACTATGAAAGGTTTATAGAAAGGTTTAAAAACTATCCTTTTACAATTGAGTTATTAAGTCGATTGAAAACAGAGAAAGAACAAAAAGAAATAATAAAAAGAATAGCTAGTGGTGGAATAGATATTATTATTGGAACACATAAAGTGTTATCTGAAGGAATAAAATTTTCAAATCTTGGTCTTGTAATAATAGATGAAGAACAAAAATTTGGAGTAAGGGCTAAAGAAAAATTAAAAACGTTAAAAAATAGTGTTGATATGTTGACTTTAACTGCTACCCCTATTCCAAGAACTTTAAATCTAGCACTTTTAGGAATAAGAGATATCTCAATTATTGAGACTTTACCTGAAAATAGAGTTCCAATAAAAGATATTTTTATTGAAAATAAAAGTGAGAATATTAGAGAAGCTTTACTTAGAGAATTTTCTCGTGAAGGGCAATGTTTTTATATTTTTAATTCAGTAAAAGGCATGGAATCAAAGAAAAAAGAGATTGAAAAAATGCTTCCTAGCTTTGTAAAAATAGATTATATACATGGTCAAATGCCACCAAAAGAGATTAGATCTAGATTAATGCAGTTTGAAAGTGGAGAATTGGATATTTTATTATCTACAACAATTATAGAAAATGGAATAGATATAGAGAATGCAAATACTATTATTATAGAGGGAATGAAAAAGTTAGGATTATCTCAAATGTATCAATTAAGAGGCCGTGTTGGACGTGGCTCTGAAAGGGGATATTGCTATATTATCATGGATGAAAATAGTAAGATGAATGCTAAATCTAAAATGAGAGAAGAGTCGCTAAAAACGCTGGCTGGATTGGGAACAGGAACAGGTTTCCATTTATCATTGGAAGATATGAGAATTAGAGGAGCAGGTGAAATTTTAGGAGACAAACAACATGGTGCTTTAGAAGTTTTAGGGTATAATCTATATACAAAATTATTAAATGAAGAACTGAATAAATTAAAAGGGATATCTCCACAAGTTAAATTAGAAAAGTTTAGAGTTCAATTAAATATCCCAAGATATATTTCAGAGGCATATATTAATCAGAATGAGAAAATTATAATATATAAAAGGATTAGTGATATAAATAAGTTAGAAGAATTAAATGAGTTAGAAGAGGAAATTAGAGATAGATTTGGAGTTATGCCTACAGAAACGCTATCATATTTTAGAGGGGAGCGAGTAAAAATTAATGCAATAGAGTTTGGTATTCAAGAAGTAATAGAAAAAGAAGATAAAGTGAGCATTAAATTTATAGAGGATGATATTAATAACAAAATAAATATTGAAAAAATTATTGAATTAATGGAAAAAGGAAAAGGAAAATATATTAAAATAGAAAATTCTTTTTTATATAACGGAACAATAGAAGAATTTATTTCGGACTATTCTTAAATAAAAAATTGGAGGGAAAATGGCAGAAATTAACAAATTGGTTGATATATTAAAGAAATTAAGGGGAAGTGAAGGGTGTTCGTGGGATAAAAAGCAGACTTTAGAAAGTCTGAAAGAATATCTTTTAGAAGAGACTTATGAGACTTTAGAGGCTATGGATCAAGGTGGAGATAACTTGAAAGGAGAACTTGGAGACTTACTTTTAAATATAGCCTTTCAAGCTCAAATTTGTGAAGAAAAAAATGAATTTAATATGAAAGATGTAATAGAGTCAATATGTCAAAAACTAATTAGAAGACATCCGCATATTTTTTTAGAAAAAGATGGAAATTTGACACCAGAAGAAGTTAAAAAACAATGGAACAAGATAAAGAGTGAAGAAAAAGAGCATAAAGATAGAAAATCTATATTAGACGGTATTCCAACCACTTTTCCAGCTATGTTAAGAACTGAAAAAATAGCTAAAAAAGTTGCAGAAGTAGGGTTTCAGTGGGAAAATAAAGAAGGCTTTTTAGATAAAATTATGGAAGAAATAAATGAAATGAAAATTGAACTTGAAAAAGGTGATAAAGAAAAAACAGGTGAAGAGATAGGAGATATTTTATTTTCAATTATTACATTTTCTAATTATTTAGGATATAATAGCAGTGAATTATTAGAAAAAACAAATAAAAAATTTAAAAAAAGATTTAACTATATAGAAAATAAGTGTGATATTCAAAATACAGATTTAGATTCTATGGATAAGCTTTGGAATGAAGCTAAAAAAAATTTAGGATAGGTGATTTAATATGAGAATTGATAAATTTCTTAAAGTAAGCCGAATAATAAAAAGAAGATCAATTGCTAAAATAGTTGTTGAAGGTGGAAAAGCAAAAATAGATGGAAAAGTTGTAAAACCTAGTGTGGAAATAAAGGTAGGTTCCATTCTTGAACTTGAATATTATGATAAATATTTTAAGTTTCAAGTGTTGGAGGTTCCAACAGGAAATGTAACCAAGAGTAAAACTTCAGAATTAATATCATTATTGGAAGTTAGAGGAGTAGAAAATGTTGATTTAGATGGTGAGGAGCTGATTTATTAGTGAAGCTTGAGATTTTTTCCAATGCAAAAATAAATATAGGATTAAATATAGAAGAAAAGCTAGAAAATGGATATCATAACTTAGATATGACAATGTTACCAATTAATCTTAGTGATAAAATGAATATTGAATTTTTTGAAAAAAAAGGGAAATTAAAAATATTTGTTAATAATCCCAAAGTTCCCACTGATGAGAAAAATATATTGAGTAAAGTCTATAATAAATTTTATGAACTAGCAGGACTAGAACCAGAAGAAATAGAGATTTATTTAGATAAAAAAATCCCATTGGAAGCTGGATTAGGTGGGGGAAGTTCCAATGGTGGATTTTTTTTAAAAGAACTTAATAAGTTTCATAAAATGATTTTTACTGATGAAGAATTAATGGAAAAATTTAAAAATATTGGTGCAGATATCCCTTTTTTCATAAAAAATAAAAGTTGTCGTGCAAGAGGAATAGGAGAAAAATTAGATTTCTTTCAGAATAATTTAGATGTTAGTTTATTATTAATAAAACCAGAATTTGGGGTTTCAACTGTAGAGGCTTTTATAAATTATGAAAAAGAAAATTTAAAAAAAAGTATTAAAGATGAGAAAAAATTAAAAAAATCAAATATTTCTCAAATAATAAAAGGAATAGAAGAAAATAAAATGTATATAGTTGTAACAAATATTGAAAATCAACTAGAACAAGCTCTTCTAATAAATAATCCACAGATTCAAGAGTTTAGAAAAAAAATTATGGATTTAACACATCACAATTTTTTTATGTCTGGAAGTGGAAGCTGTTACTATTTACTTATTAAAAATGCAGAAATAAAAGAAGTTGAAGCAGAGCTAAAGATAAAGTTACCAAAATGTGATTTTTATATTTGTGATTTTTTATAAACATAAAAATATACTAAAGGAAGGTGCATAAAATGGAAGTTACTGATGTACGTCTACGAATGGTAAAAACTCAAAATGAAGATTTAAAATTAAAAGCTTATGCAGACATAAATTTTGATAATAGTTTCGTTGTTCATGGTTTGAAGGTTATAGAGGGAGAGAAAGAAATTTTTGTAGCTATGCCTTCTAGAAAAATGCCTGGAGGAGAGTATAAAGATATTGCTCATCCAATAAATCCAGAATTAAGAAAAGAAATCACAGAGGCTGTAATCGAAAAATATGAAGAAGTAAAAAAATTAGAGAACCTAAATGAGATTCAATATTAATTTAATAAAAAATAAAAAAAATTCCCTTTATATAGTTTAGTAACTATTAAAGGGAATTTTTTTATTTTAAGAGTTTAGATCTTTTTCATAAAGATTTAATTCATGAATAGCTTCATGTGAAATAGGTAGGATAGCATATAAATTAATAATTGTCATTATTCCTAGTCCAAAATCTGCAAGGGACCAAATCGAATGATTACTTTCAATCGCTCCCCAAAAAACCATCATAACAATTAAAACTTTGTAACCAATATTAAGAAATTTATTGTCACTAATAAAACCTAGAGCATTTTTTCCAAAAAATGCAACTCCTAAAATTGTACTTAGTGAAAATAAGAATATAATACTTACAGAAAATGGTACTCCAGCAGAACCAATATGATATTTTAAAGATTCTTGAAAAAGAATAATTCCTTTAAAAGAACTACTAATAGAATTTTTTGCTAGAAGAACAACAAAACCAGTAGCACTACAGATAACTAGAGTATCAACAAAAACCCCTAAAACTTGCAACATTCCTTGCTTAACAGGATTACTATGATTAGCGATTGCAGCAGCATAGCTTGAATTTCCACTTCCTGCTTCGTTAGAGAAAAGTCCTCTTTTAACCCCTTCCATTATAGCAGCACCAAAAACTCCTCCTAAAAATTGTTTCCCTCCAAAAGCCTGTGAAATTATTTCAGAAAACATATTTGGAATTAATGTGATATTTTTTAAAAGAATAAAAGTAATAACTCCTAAGTAGAGAACAGCCATTACAGGTACTACTTTATTTAGACTTGAAATTATTTTGTCATTTTTTCTTAAAACAATAAATCCAACAATAGCAACTAAAGAGTAAGCAATATATGTTTTATTGATAGAAGAAGCTCCATGTATAGATTCTGTTATAGAGTTAGACATAACTTGAATAACTCCAATATAGCAAATAATAGACATTAAAGCATATACAATTCCAAGCCATCTGTTGTTTCGTCTTTTTTCTAAAATCCAAGGAGTTCCACCACGGTAAGAACCGTCTTTTTGTTTCTCTCTATATAGAACTGCTAGTGTACACTCAACAAAGGCTGTAGAGGCACCTAATAAACCAACAATCCACATCCAAAATAGTGCACCTGCTCCACCAATAGATATAGCAGATACAACTCCTATAATATTACCAGCTCCTACTCTACAAGCAGTCCCAAGGCAAAATGCTTCAAAGGAACTAACACCATTTTTTTCTTTATTAGTTATAAAAATTGTTTTAAAAATTTCTTTAAATAATCTAACTTGCATAAATCTAGTTTTATAGGTAAGAAAAAGGGCTGTAGAAATTAATAAAACCACTAATATATTTTTTCCCCAAAGTATGTTATTAACAAAATCTACTATTTTATATATGATATCCATTTTGCAATCCCCCAAAGCTATTATTTTAATTTATATTAGATAATAGTACCATATAAATCTAATAAAAGCTAGAGATATTAGGAGTATGTGAGCTTTTAAATTTTTTTATTAAAAATCTCATTTTTATTTTTAATCTTTGGATGGGATTAAAATATAATGTAGAGTTTGTTATAATTTTAGATTTTTTTTCTTTTTCAAGTGAAAAATATTCGTAACTTAAATTTAAAGCAAATAAAATAGTTTGACAAACAAATAAAAAAAGAATATAATAATTTTAGTCATTAGATAAAAAATTAAAAAGGAGATAGTTATGAAAATAGGAATTTTTTATGGAAGCACAACAGGAATTACAGAAGATATAGCAAATCGAGTGGGAACTCTTTTAAAGGCTGATGTTATGGAAGTAGCAGAAATCTCTAAAGTTGAAGAATATGATATAGCTATATTTGCAACCTCTACATGGGGAATGGGAGATTTACAAGATAATTGGCAAGAAGGTTTAGAGATATTAAAAACAAAGAATTTAACTGGAAAAAAAGTTGCTTTTATAGGAGTTGGAGATCAAGAATCTTTTGGAGATAGTTTTGTAGATGGAATTGGGATTATTTATGAAGAAATAAAAGATAAAGGAATAACTTTAATAGGTCAAACATCCACAGATGGTTACTCATATTCAAACTCTACAGGGATTTTAGATGGAGATTTTTTAGGTCTTGTAATAGATGAAAATAATCAAAGTAATTTAACTGATGGAAGAATAAAATTATGGATTGAGAGTGTAAGGTAAGCTATGAGTAATAAACAAGGGAAGGAGTTAGCTGTTTTTTTTCATATGATTTATGAGTTGAATAAAGGTCTTAGAAATCTTGCTCTTCTTACAACTACCCCAGATAATCTAGAGATTGTGAAAGAAAGATTAGAAAAATGTAACTATGAGTTTTTAGTGGAAGAATTAGAAGAAAAATATGTGAATATTTTTTTTGGAACAAAAGAACCGATAGAGGTTTTAAAAAGATTTAGTAAAGATTCATTAAAAAAATATTCACCAGAAGAAGATTTTATATTAGGTGTACTTTTAGGTTACAATACAGAGCAACAATGTAAAAGATATTTAAAAATGAAAAGTGAATAAAATAAATAAAAAAATGGAAAAAATCATTTGATTTCTTTTCCATTTTTTTTTACTATACTTTTCTAGTTTCTAAAGATAAAGTAATAGTTCCCTTAATAAGATATTGTAAATAAGGGTAAATTCAATATAAGTTAGCTGATAATTAATTATGTAAATTGTAAGTTAAATTTTTCATTAATTTTTATTTTTTACCTAATCCAAGTCGAATATTTACAATTTCTGTCATGATTTTTTCACCTATTTCAAGTGCTTCTATTTTAAAAGTCATTTTTTCATGATGTAATCCTGGAGAGGCCTCTGCTCCAATTCCAATATATGATGCTTTACAATTTAAATCTCTTCTAAAATAATGAAAATCTTCACCACCATAATTATATAATTTTCCAAAACTTTTCCCTAAAACATTTATAATGGCCTCTTTACAACTTTCTATAATTTCCTTGTCATATTCTGCAGCAATAACTTCCCCAAAACCAATAAGTTCTGCACTAGCTCCTATTGATTTAACTGAATATGTAACTGCATTTTTAACTTTTTCCTTTATTTCTTCTATAATATTATTAGTTTCTGCTCTTAAGTCTAAGGCTATAGTCGCCTCAGAAGGAATTTTATTATATGTTCTTCCTTCAACAGAAATATTAGTAACTTTTATAGAGTGTGGAATAGCAGGATTAATTCTTATAGCATTAATAGCATTTGTTGCAATAACTGCAGCATCTAATGCACTTATACCAAGGTGTGGTCTAGCACCATGGGAAGAAAGCCCAGTTATTTTATATTGCATCTGAACTGTTGCACTATGATAAACAGCCTCAGAAGCTTCTCCTAATTTCATATCTTCAACTGGTCTTAGATGGCATCCTATAATTTCATCTATTTTACCTAATCTTTTATCTTTCATCATTTCAAGAGCACCACCAGTTAATTCTTCAGCAGGTTGAAATATAATTTTAAGTTTTCCTTTTTTGAGACCTAGTTCTTTACAATTTTTGGCAGTAGCTAAAACTATGGCACTATGAGCATCATGGGCACAAGCATGAATATTTTTTATTTCTCCATCAATAACAAACTCCAAAGCATCCATATCTGCCCGAAGAGCGAGAGTTGGACCTTCTTTTTTTGAATCAAGAATTCCTAGAACACCAGTTCTTCCAACATTTTCAAATACTTCATAGCCTAAATTTTTTAATTCTTCTGCTAAAATTTTAGAGGTTTTAAATTCTTCAAATCCTCTTTCTGGAACATCATGTAGTCTTTCAAAAATTTTTTCAACATATGACATAATATTTCCTCCTTTTTTATTTTTGATAAATGCTTATTTCTATAAAATCTCAAATTGATTTTTATTATATTTAATAATCCCTTCTTTTTGCATTTTACTTAACTCATTTGACATGGCACTTCTATCTACACAAAGATAGGATGCAAGATTTTCACGATTATGGGGTATTGTAAATTTTTTTTTGAGGCCCCGATTAAGATCAAAATACAGTAATAACCTCTCTCTTGTTGTCCGTTTTGAAATAAGTTCGATCTTTTGATGTAACATAATATTTTTGTTAGCAAGTAGTTTAAGCATATTTAATATTAATTTTGAGTGATAGGAACATATGGATTGACAAGAAGTAATACTTTTTTTATAATCTAGAAAAAGTACTTCACTTTCTCCTAAAGATATAACAGTAACAGGGCTATGTAAAATATTTGCACAAGAAAAGACCTCTCCAAAAATTTCAGAAGTAGATAATTCTGTAAGAATATTTTCTTTCCCATCTATGGTGTTTTTCACTACTTTAACTGAACCAGATAAAATAATATATATACAATCGACTCTATCCCCAGTATTTAAAATAGTCTCTGCTTTATTAAATTTTTTTCGTATTGGAGATAAACAAGTAATCATTTTTTCAAAATCACTTAATATTATTCCGTTAAATAAATCATTATGTTTTAAAATATCAAAAATTTCTTTCATAGCCACCTCTTTTGTTGTAGTTACAACATACTTATTATGTTAAGTATACTATAATAAATTTGTAAATACAAGGGAGGTTCAACTTATGATAAAAAAAATTATTACAATTGATAAAGAAAAATGTGTAGGGTGTGGTCTTTGTGTAAATGCTTGTAAAGAAAGTGCAATAGGTATGGTTGAAGGGAAAGCAACTCTCTTACGTGAAGATTACTGTGATGGACTAGGGAATTGTTTACCAGTTTGTCCTACTAATGCAATTAGTTTTGTTGAAAAAGAAGTTAATAGATCTAATGAAAAAGTTTTACCTGATATATTAGTTGATAAAAAAGAAGTAAAGAACATTCCATTTAGTTGTCCTGGTAAAAATTCTAAGACAATTAAAAGAGAAAAAATAGTTAGTGGAATATCTGAAGAATTTAAAACAATTACCACAAATTTAAATCAGTGGCCTGTACAAATAAAACTTGTACCAGAAAATGCTCCTTATTTTCATGGTGCAAAACTTCTTATTGCTGCTGACTGTGCAGCATATGCTTATGGTAATTTTCATCAAGAATTTATGAGAAATAAGATAACATTAATAGGATGTCCAAAGTTAGATAATATTGACTATTCTATAAAATTAACTGAAGTGCTTACAAACAATAATATAAAAACAGTGACAGTTGTACGCATGGATGTACCATGTTGTGGTGGTCTTGAAAATGCGATTATATCAGCATTGAAAGATTGTGGGAAATTAATACCATGGGAGGTTGTGACACTTACAACTGATGGGGAGATATTAGAAGTTTAGATTAGAGAGGATCTATTTAATAAAAATAAATTAAATTAAAATAGGAGGAATAATTATGTCAATGTTTTGCTTTCAATGCGAAGAAACTGATAATGGAAAGGGATGCACAGTAAATGGGGTGTGTGGGAAAAAATCGGATACAGCAAATCTTCAAGATGATCTAACGAGCGATCTTATTGCTCTTGCTGTGACTTTTAAAGGAAAAAATACTCCACAGACAGATAAACTTTTAATCGAAGGGCTCTTTATTACTGTTACAAATGTGAATTTTGATAACAATTTTATTGAAAATTTTCGTAATAAAATTAAGAAAATAGGAATTTTAGATATTAACAGAGTGGATATGGATACACTTTGGACAAGTAATGAGGATATTCGTTCTTTGAAGTCTTTAATACTATTTGGATTACGTGGTGTAGCTGCATATGCACATCATGCATCTATTCTTGGAAAAAAAAGTGAAGAAGTTAATACATTCTTCTACAAAGGTCTGTCTGCAATATCTGAAAATCTGAGTTCTGAGGAACTACTATCTCTTGTTATGGAAACCGGGAGTATAAATTTAAAGTGTATGGAATTACTAGATAGTGCAAATATCTCTACTTATGGTTCACCTAGCCCGCAGTTAGTAAACTGTAATATTGAACCTGGTCCATTTATTGTGGTAACAGGTCATGATTTACATGATTTAAAACTTCTTTTAGATCAAACGGAAGGTAAAGGAATTAATATTTATACCCACTCTGAAATGTTACCAGCTCACGGCTATCCAGAATTGAGAAAATATGGACACTTAAAAGGGAATTTTGGTTCTGCATGGCATGCACAGCAAAAAGAATTTATAGATATTCCAGCCCCTATATTATTTACAACAAATTGTATTATGCCTGTTCTTAAAAACTACTCAGATAGAATTTTCACAACATCTGTTGTTGCATATCCAAATATGTGTCATATTGATGATAATAAGGACTTTTCAATAATTATTGAAAAAGCACTTGAACTTGGTGGATACAAGGAACTTCATGAAATGTTAGGAATTAATGGAGGTGGTACAACTATGACAACTGGATTTGCACACGGAGCTATTTTAAGTGTTGCAGATGCAATAATTGAAGCAGTAAAGCAAGGAGATATTAAGCATTTTTTCCTTGTTGGTGGTTGTGATGGAAGAAAAAATGAAAGAAATTATTATACTGAATTTGTGAAACAATCTCCTCAGGATACAATAATTCTGACTCTTGGTTGTGCAAAATATCGTTTTAATGATTTAAATATTGGAACAATTGGAGATTTTCCTCGTATTATGGATATGGGGCAATGTAATGATGCATATAGTGCAATTAAAGTAGCGGTTGCATTATCA
Organism: uncultured Fusobacteriaceae bacterium; assembly: GCA_947038515.1. GTDB lineage: Bacteria > Fusobacteriota > Fusobacteriia > Fusobacteriales > Fusobacteriaceae > JAGNZR01. Next base: position 92,621 of record CAMQWJ010000004.1, on the reverse strand, counting down.
GAGTCCTTTGAATGTACGGTAAATGAGTTACCATTAACTTTAGTCCTTTCATGGTATGAGCAAAAAGCAGTCTGTGTACTGCTAACACTTCTATCACTGGGGATTAAAAATATACTTGTTGGTCCGTCATTACCATCATTTATTTCACCTAATATTTTGAATGTTCTTGTTGAAAAATTTAACTTAACACCAATATCGATACCACAAGATGATCTTAAGAAGATTTTAGGATAATTTAAAATGCTCTGAGTTTATTAAGAACTCAGAGCATTGACAGTAATTGGTGTTCCTATTAGTGACACGTTAAAGAGATCATATTAAAAAAAGTCCTTCACTTTCTACAAGTGAAGGACTTTTTTTATAATATCTGCTCTTTTAATTATTCCTATATATTTATTATTTTCAATAACATAGATTCTAGTTGCATTTTTCTTGATAATAATAGAACAAATAGCCATTACTCCTGCTTCAAGATCAACAGTAAAAATTCCTTCTTTTCTATAAAGAGTTTCTATGGTTGTTATATTTTCATTTAATAAATATTCTTCAAAAGGTTCACCAACTGTTAAAAAGTTTAAATCATCTAAAAGATGAGTATATTTAGGCATACCGAATGAGATTAATTCTCGCTCTGTTATCTCACCTATGATATTTCCTTGTTCATCAACTACTGGTAATCCACTTATTTGCTCAGAGATTAATCTTTGAGCAACTACTTCTAAAGTTGTTGTAGGAGTTACAGGCTGTAGGTTACTATCAAAGAGGTCAGAAGCGACTATTTGATGTTCTATTTCTATATTAGATTCTTGAATTAAGTCTATAAGTTCTGATGGAGTTTTTGATTTTTTTAATTTTTCAAAAATCACAGTATTTTTCATAGATAATTTTGAAATAGCACTCATGGCTTTTAACATATTTTTATTTTTTAGAATATCCGAGAGAATTAGTACAACAAAATCTACTTTCTCTTCTTCTTTGTGACCGATTAGATTCATTTTAAAAGGTGTTTCCATAACAGCAATAGCTATTATAAAATCTTTAAAATCTTTTAATCTTCCGTGTGGTATTGCTATTCCATTACCAATTGCAGTAGATAGTTCAGTTTCCCTTTTTAGTACAGTTTGCTTAATAAGTTCCCTGTTATCATTATTAATTTCACAGGTTTCATATGATATTTTATCTATCATTTTTGAGATAACATCTTCAATTGTATTACCTTGAAAATTTAACATTATAAATTTGGGGTCTAAGTGGCTTGATAATTTCATAGTTTTATTAATGACAGGATCTGAACGTCCTATCATATCCTCCTTATATTATTAGATGTTTATTTTTTCTAAAAGAACAACACAGTAAGACTTAACACCTTCTTCTAAACCAGTAAAACCAAGTTTTTCTTCGGTTGTTGCTTTAATACTTACACAGTTAATAGTTACCTCTAAAATTTCAGATATTATTTTTCTCATTTCTTCGATATAATTGGCTATTTTTGGTTTTTCTAAAACAATAATAGAGTCTATATTATTTATTTTATATCCCTCTTTTTTTAATAAGGAATTAACCTCTTTTAATAATATTGTACTATTTATATTTAAATATTTTGAGTCTGTATCAGGAAAATGTTTTCCAATATCACCAAGAGAGAGAGCACCCAACATTGCATCCATAATACTATGAAGAACGACATCACCATCTGAATGACCTAAAACACCTTTTGTATGAGGTATTTCTACTCCACCAAGTATTAATTTTCTTCCTTCAACTAACCTATGTACGTCATATCCATTACCAATTTTAAACATTTTTTCTCCTATTTATTTCCATTCGTGATAAATTCTATCGTAAAACTCTAAAATCTCATCTACAGTTACGGTAGATGTACCAATTCGTCCAACTACAACTCCAGCCGCAGTATTAGCTATTTTAGCAGCTTCATACCATTCTATTCCAGACGCAGCCGCTAGAGTAAATACAGAGATAACAGTATCCCCAGCACCAGTAACATCATAAACTTCCTTAGCATATGTAGGAATATCAACTGTTTCATCTAAAAATAGACTCATTCCTTCTTCACTTTTTGTAAGTAATAAATTTTTTAATTGTAATTTTTCTTTAAGTTCTTTTCCTATTTTATAGAAATCATTCTCTTGTGGAATCCCTAAGCACTCTCTTGCTTCTTTCCTATTGGGAGTCATTGAAGTTGCTCCTCTATAATTTTCAATATTTTTAGGTTTAGGATCAACATTAACTATAATATTATTTTCTCGAGCTATTTTTATTATTTCTGTTGCAACTCGAGGTGTTAAAACTCCTTTATCATAATCAGAAAGAATAATTGCATGAATATCTTTTATATTTTTTTTAATTCCTTCAATGATAAGGTTTTCTTGTTCATAAGTAATATGGGTAGTATCTTCCCAATCAATTCTAAGGAGCTGTTGTTGTCCACTAGTTATTCTTCTTTTTACTATTGTAGGTCTATCATTAGTTTTTATTATTCCAGAAATATCAATTTTTTTATTTTCTAGCTCCTTAATAAGTCTTTTTCCATCAAAATCATTACCAACGATTCCAAAAGAAATAGTTTGAGCACCTAAAGAGGCAAGATTACTGATAACATTTGCAGCTCCACCGAGAACAAATCTTTCTTTTTTTACCTTAACAATTGGAACAGGTGCTTCAGGTGAAATTCTTTCAACATCTCCAATGATATAATCATCAAGCATAATATCACCAACTACAGCTATTTTTATTTTTTTAAATTTTTCTAAAATTTCAATAAGTCTATTTTTTTCCATGTTTTTATATTCTCCTATAATTATTCTTATATTACTATATTACACTATTTTACACAATTCTGCATATTTTTTTTTAATTTTTTACTTTGAGTGTAAAATTTCCATTTTTTTCTTCAATAATATAAGGAATTCTATCAATTATAAATACAGTATTTTTTTTGAGTATTTTTTTTTGATTTTTATTATAGGTAAGCTCATAATATTTAGAACCATAAAAAATAACTTCTTTTATTTCCACAAGATGAGTCTTATTAATTGGTGGTATAAAATTAAAATTACTTGATAATATTTTTTGTGACGGAACTATTTCTATAGCATTTAAATTTTTCTGATCACTAAATTCAAAGGAAAGATAACTTATATTTATATTTAATTTAGCTATTTCTTTTGAGAGTAATGTAATATTAAAATTATCATTAACAATTTCATATTTTTCATTTTTACTTTCTAACCATTTTAAAAATAAGAATATATCTTCAATTTTTCCTAATATTTCATAGGGGGAAATTAATTTAAATATTTTTTTTTCTTCTGAAAATAATAAGCTTTTTCTTCGAGCCATAGTTTTTATTTTTAAGTTGAATTTTTTTAAGACTTCATTAATTTCAATTGTTTCCATTGCTGTATTTAAAAAAACAATTTCTTTTAATTTAACATCAAATTTAATTTTTTCTAGTTTAATTTTTTCCAATTTTTTTTGAATAGTTTTTACTTTTAAATTGGATATTTCTATATCTAAAAGAAGTTTTTCTTTCTCAAGAGATTTTTTTGAAACTATATTTTTTTTATTCCAAATATCTTTGATAGGAATAAAAATTAAAAAATATAGAGTGATGATAGCTATTGCTATTTTTAGGGCATCTCGTATTTTTTCTTTTCCTATTTTATTTAAAAATATTTCTCTCATTTTTTCAATCATTTTTTTCAACTTTTTCTATTTTAGAAATATTATTATAATAATGAAAATCAATTTTATACAAAATATTTCCAGATTCATTTTTTATAAAATCATTATTTATTTTTTTAAAGCCTTCATTAAAGAGCTTTTTTTTGAAATTATAGACAGCATTGAGATTAGAGCTACTCCCTACAATTGCCACTTGATTTTTTGTTATTGTTAAGCTCTCTATGAAAAAATCTTCTATTGTTTCATTAAAAATTTTGTTCAGAATTTTAGCCACTCCTGTATCTCGTCCCATTAAATTTTTTTCAAATGTATGTTGTTGTTCTATTTTTTTTTCAATATTTAAAATAATATTTTGATTCTCCTTAATTTTTGTTTTTAAAGCAATATGTTGTTTATCTATCAAGTCTATTTTTGCGATTATCTTATTATTATATCCTCTAAAAAACAAATGAATTACTAAGGTAATAATAATTAGAACTATATATTTCAAATAATTAATTTCTTCTTTTATAAACTCTTTTCTTTGGTCAATGCTCATAAAATTTATATTTTGAATCTCTTTAATATCTTCATAGGATAAATAAATTCCAATTAAATAGATATTTTGAACCTTCATTTTTCCTATTATATCATCGATAACTTCCCTAGAAACTGCAAAAAAATATCCGGAATTAAACTCTACAATATAATCAAAAATATTATATTGTTCTTCATCAAAGTAAGTAAGTTCTTCCATGATGAATAGGTTGTCTGATAAGAATATTTCTGTTTTTAATTTTTTTTTATCTTGAGTAAAATTTTTTTCTAAATCTTCCAAAAATTCAAGATTAATTACATTTTTTTCTATTTCTTCATTTTTAGTTTTTCTATTGATATAGTTTTTGAACATTATAATTCACCTACTACCCTTATGTTTTCTATCGCTCTTTCTTCAAGCTCACATTTTAAATCTTTTTTTGAATTTAATAAAATACACTTCATTTTTATTTTGTCTAGTTTCATGGTTAGAGTCATATATTTATTATTATTTTCATCAGTAATTTCCATTTTTTTATGGAAAAAAATTTCTATATCACTTTTATTCCCCATATTTAATGTTTCTATTGGAGGAGAAATCTTTACAATGTAATATCCACCGATACTTTTTTTATTTCTTAAGTCTTTATTGCTCCATATGGGGTCTCCACTTAGAGAATGAAAAAAATATTGATCGATATTTTCTATTTCTCCATTTTTTATAGAATTACTCATAATTTCAAGCTCATAGGTTATAATATTGTTCATATTCATAAAATCACTTTTTAAAATTCGATTTTTTTCTTGTAAAAGATTAAGACTAACCCTACTATTTAGTGAGAGATTAAATAAATGAAAAACAGACAGAACAAGACTTAAAACAATTAAAGTAAATGGTAGAATAAAACCTTTTTTATTCATTAGTTTTGACCCCTTAGGAAAACTTCTTTATATTTTATCCCTTCTTTTCCTTCAAATTCCATAATAATACCACCTTTTATTTCATAAAAAACCCCTTTTTTTAACCCTTTAATAAGTGTTTCTTCAGAGCCAAATTTATAAATATTATTTCTATTTCCTGGAATATTACTATAATTTTCATTGCTTTTTATATGTCTAAGTTCGATATTGTTTTTGTTTGTTGTAGTATGAGATTCAAAAAATCTAAAAATTGAATATTCATTAGAAAAACTTATTTTACCATCTGTTGTTAATGTAATAAAAGGATTTTCAATGTAAAGGGTATCACCTTTTTCTCCAAAGGGGACAGTATTATTTTTCAGATACATTGTTCTATTATTTAATACTTCACTTTTTAATTTAAAAACTCCTAATCCTAAATTCTGTATTCCATAGAGATTACTGTTTTCTGTTTCAATTGTTGTAGAAAAAACATAGTTTGAAATTTCAGAAGTAAGGATTGAAACCTCTTTTAAATTACTTTTTTCTTTTAATTTTAAATAGGTTTTATAATAGATTTTAGTAATGGGGGTCAAGAGAGCAATGACTAAGCCCATGAGAAGTGTTCCTACAAGTAATTCTAAAGTTAAACTACCATTTTTTTTATTCATAAATTCCTCTGAAAGGGAGGAACAATTATTTTTATATAGTTTTCTTTATTTTCAATTCTTAAAATTATGATATTGTTATTAAGAGGAAATTTATCCGTACCAAGCCCAGTTATTTTTCCTATCTTTGCATTAGAATCTATTAAATTTTTCCCATACCCTTCTAAAAATTTCAGATTAATTTCAGATTCAGATAGTAATTTTATCCTTTTTTCACTTCTTTCCAAATTAAAGTGTATGGATATTAATTTTTGTAGTGGTACAAAGAGCAAGGAAATAATCCCTAAAGCTATTACAACTTCTATTAAAATATAACCTTTTTTTTTCATACTTCACCCCGCTAAATTAATCATGTCAAACATCGGTAAATAAATTCCAATAATAATTGTTCCCACTGTTAACCCTAAAAAAATAATTAATAAAGGCTCCAAAATAATTAGGAAAAAATCAGTTGTTTCTTTAAATTTAATTTCATTAAACTCTATATTTTTTTCAATCATTTCCAAGAGTGTTCCACTTTTTTCTCCTATTCTAAACATTGTTATTGAAATTTTATCAAAATAGATACTTCCCTCTAGAGAGTCACTCATTGAAACTCCTATTTTTAGGTTTTCTTTTAATTTTTTTAATTCTTTCTTAAAGTTCAAATTTTTTTCTAATTTAATCAATATTTCTAAGGTTTTGAGAATAGAGACCCCTGATTTAATCAATAGATAAAAATTTCTTAAGAAAGTTATAGTAAAATAATTGATGAAAATTTTTTTTATTAATGGTGTTTTTATTAATACTATGTTTAATATGTTTTTTATTTGTAGAGAATATTTTTTTCTTATTAAGAATATTAATAAAGAAATTCCACATACAGTTATATAGAAAAACTTTTTATGAAAAAGATTAAATGTAGATATTAATAGTTTTGTAATGAATGGAAGTTTTTGATTGGTTGTAGCAAAAATTTCAACAAATTGAGGTAAAATAAAAAATATTAAAAATAAGGAAAGTAAGACAGATAAAATGACAACTAGTGTGGGATAAATTAACATTAGATAAATTTTTTTTTTAACTTTTTCAGATTCTTCTAGCCGTAGGGCGAGAGCATTTAAAACGATGGGAAGAGTACCACTAATATCTCCAACAATGACAATGTTTATATATAAATCTCCAAAATAAATTTGATAATTTTTTAATGAATCCCCTAATCCATTTCCTTGAGTTATTTTTTTTGAAACTTCACTAATGATTTCTTTAAATTTTTTATTTGTGATAATTTCCTTTTGTATTTTAAGAGTTTCCAAAATTCCGATTCCACTTTCTAACATAATTCCCATTTCATAACTAAAATTTATTATTTCACTTTTTTTAATTTTTTTTGGAAATAAAATAAATTCTTTTTTAATCTTAAAATTTATTAATATTAACTTTTCTCTTTTTAGTGCCTCTCTTAAACTGACATCATCATCAAGTTCTATTTCCCCATAAATTTTAATTTTTTCTTTGGAATAAGCCGTATAAACATATGTTTTCATAGGACTCCTAGTATTATTGGTTTTTTGAAAAATCATTTGTTAAAATTTTAAACCAAGATCTATTATTTTTTTTATTATCAATAGCAACTTTCAGTTTTATATTTAGAGCTGTAGAGTTTTGCAGTCTCATTTCAACATAAAATAATTTGAAATTTTCATTTTTAATTTGAATTTTATAATTTTCTAAAGTGAGATTTTCATTTCCTAAAATTTTTCCATTATTGCCAATTAGTAAAAAAAATAAAAATAACTTTAAGAAGATTTTCATGTTCACTCCTTTTTCCAACCAATATGATTAATAGCATTTTGTGTTTGATGATACTGGAGGATGTTTTCGTAAATAGCTTCTTTTGCACTAATATTTTTGTAAATATTTACGGACAAATATTTTAATTTTGAAAAGGTATAAAAACTTATTCTATATTTTGCAAGATTACTTTTTCCAAAAATATAGATTGAGAAAGAATGACCTAAATTTCCATCTCTAGTAACCCAAGTATTTAATCTATCAAAACTTCTTTCAACTGAAATTCGATATCTTAGTTTTTTGGGTAATTCAACTCTTTCAATTTCTGAGGTACCTAATTTAAAAATTAATCTTTTTTCTCTACCATTTATTTCAACATTGTAACTTTTTTCTTTGTAATAGGCTAAATCACGGTAGCTATTAAAATTTTTCACTATTTTTATAGTTGCTTCAGTTATTAGAACTCTTTCTTTAAAAATGTTATGGGCATATTGAACTCCAAATAATAAAATAGAAACTATAGAGGTGATACAAATAAATTCTATTAGGGTAAAGCCTTTTTGCAATTTTTTTTCCATTTACACCAATCCATTTTTTTAATTATTCTATATTATATTAATTTATTTAATTAATGACTTTATAATTATCTTGAAAAAGAAAATTTGATTGTAATATCAAAGATATTATTAGGAGATAGTATAGGGATATTTTTGATTTTCTTTATTTATTATGATATAATAGAATATAAAATAAGAAATTTATATAGAGGAGATGGGAAAGTGTTTAAAAAATTGGAAGAGGTTGTTACAAGACATAATGAATTACTAGAGCTTTTAGGTACTTCTGAAGTTCTATCAGATCCTAAAAAAATGATGGAATATAATATAGCTTTGAATAAAATAAATGAAATAGTAGAAGTATATAATAAATATAAGCAATGTTTAGAGGGGTATGAATTTTCAAAAGAAAGCATAAAAAATGAAAAAGACTCAGAAATGCGTGAAATGTTACAGGAAGAAATAAAAGAATTAGAGGTGTTACTACCTGAACTTGAGATAGAATTAAAAATACTTTTATTACCTAAAGATGAAAATGATGATAAGAATGTAATTATTGAAATAAGAGGTGGAGCTGGAGGAGATGAAGCAGCACTTTTTGCTGGAAATTTATTTAGAATGTATTGTAGATATGCTGAAAGAAGAAAATGGAAATATGAAATATTGGAGCAACAAGAAGTTGGTGTTGGTGGAATGAAAGAGGTTGTTTTTATGATGACAGGACAAGGTGCATATTCTAGACTTAAATTTGAATCTGGAGTACATAGAGTTCAAAGAGTTCCAGAAACTGAATCTTCAGGAAGAATTCATACGTCAACAGCAACTGTTGCCGTTATGGCAGAAGTTGATGAAGTTAAAGGAGTTATAATAAATCCTAAAGATCTAAAGATAGATACTTATAGAGCTGGAGGAGCTGGAGGACAGCACGTAAACATGACAGATTCTGCAGTTAGAATAACACATCTTCCTTCTGGAGTTGTAGTACAGTGTCAGGATGAAAGGTCTCAAATAAAGAATAGAGAAAAAGCCATGAAGCATTTAAATGCTAAATTATATGAAATGGAAGCTGAAAAGCAGAGAAGTTCAATAGCCAATGATAGAAAATTACAGGTTGGAACAGGGGATAGATCAGAGAAAATAAGAACATACAACTATCCACAAGGTAGAATAACTGACCATAGAATCAAGCATACTATCCATCAATTTGCAGCATTTATGGATGGAGATATTGATGAAATGATAGATGCTTTAATAACGTTCAGTCAAGCTGAAATGTTGAGTAGTTCGGAAGTATAATTATGGAACTACTAGAAATAGTTAAATTTGCTGAGGAGTATTTACTGAAATACTCCTTTTCAAAACCTCGATTAGAAGCTGAAAAAATAATAAGTTATGTACTGAATTTAGATAGAATAGGACTATATACAAACTTTGAATTGGTATTAAGTATAGAGGAAAAAAATGAAATTAAAAAATATTTGAAGAGAATGGTTGAAGAGAATAGTTCTTTTGACAAATTAGAAAAAAATAAAAATTCTGATTTTAAAGAAGTTAATATGGAATTATTAGAAAAAACTAAGAAATATCTGAAAGATTATGGAGTTGAGGAGTATAAGCTGGATTCGGAATATATATTTTCTACTGCTCTTGGTTGCAACAGAAGTTTTTTAAGTATTCAATTATCAAAAGAGCTAAATATTGAAGTTTTAAATGAAATAAAAAGAATGACTATTTTAAGAGGAAAATTTAGAAAACCTATCCAACAAATTTTAGGAAATTGGGAATTTTATGGATATCCATTTAAAATAAATGAAAATGTTTTAATTCCAAGAAGTGATACAGAAATACTTGTAGAGCAATGTAAATTCCTTATGATGGATAAAATAGATGTGAAAATTTTAGATATTGGAACTGGAAGTGGAGCTATAAGTGTTGTACTAGGAAAAGAACTTTCTAATAGTGCAATATTAGGTGTTGATATAAGTGAAGAAGCACTTAAAATGGCAAAAATAAATGCTGAACTAAATAATACTAAAAATGTTAGCTTTAGAAAATCAGATATATTTTCAGCAGTAACAGAAACTTATGAACTTATAGTTTCAAATCCACCATATATCCCTAAAGATGAATATGAAGAACTTCAAATAGAGGTTAAAAATCATGAACCTAAATTAGCACTTACTGATAATGGAGATGGCTACTTTTTTTATGAAAAAATAACAAAAGAAGCAGGAAAATATTTAAAAGAAGGTGGATATTTAGCTTTTGAAGTAGGATATAATCAAGCTGAAAAAGTCAGTGATTTAATGATCCAAAATAAGTTGAAAGTAGTAAAAATAGTGAATGACTATGGAGGAAAAGCCCGAGTAGTTATTGGAATAAAGAGTGGTGAGGAAGCAGATGTCAACAAAATTATTGGATTATGATTATGAATTGCCAGAAAATTTAATTGGACAATTACCAAGAACTCCAAGAGATAGTGCAAGATTAATGACAATCGATAAAAATAAAAATAAAATAGAACATAAAATATTTTCCGATATAATAGACTATTTAAATCCAAGTGATATATTGGTTAGAAATTCCACAAAAGTAATTCCAGCTAGGTTATTTGGAAAGAAGGAAACTGGTGGAGTTTTAGAGGTATTATTAGTTAAAAGATTAAGTTTAGATACTTGGGAGTGCTTAATAAAACACGCTAAAAAATTAAAAGTAGGACAAAAACTGTATATAGGCAATAATAAAGAAATGATAGCAGAACTTTTAGAAGTAAAAGAGGATGGTAATCGAATCTTAAAATTTGTCTATGAAGGAATTTTTGAAGATGTGTTAGATAATTTAGGAACAATGCCTTTGCCCCCATATATTCAAGAAACCTTGAAAGAAAAAGGAAGATATCAAACTGTTTATGCACTAAAAGGTGAATCAGTAGCAGCTCCAACAGCAGGGTTACATTTTACAGAAGAACTTTTAAAAAAAATAGAAGAAAAAGGGATAGAAATAGTAGATATTTTTTTAGAAGTGGGACTTGGGACATTTAGACCTGTTCAGACAGAGGATGTTCTTGATCATAAAATGCACAGTGAAAAATTTGAAATCTCTATTCAAGCTGCTGAAAAAATAAATCAAGCAAAAAAAGAGGGTAGAAGAATTATATCAGTTGGTACAACAACAACGCGATGTTTAGAATCTAGTATTGGTGAAAATGATGAACTTATGGCAGGAATGGGTGAAACTGAAATTTTTATTTATCCAGGTTACAAATTTAAAGTAGTGGATTGTTTAATAACTAATTTTCATTTACCAAAATCTACTTTATTAATGCTTGTTTCAGCTTTTTCAAACAGAGAATTTATAATGGAAATATATAAAGAAGCAGTAAAAGAAGAGTATCATTTTTTTAGTTTTGGTGACGGAATGTTTATTTATTAATGATATTTAAATGTTTTTCTTAAAATTAATTAAGAAAAATCTGTAAAACTAATTAAGGAGGTAAAAAATGAGAATAATAGCGGGAGAATCTAAAAATAAAAAATTGAAAACAAGAAAAGGAATAGAAACGAGACCAACACTTGGTAGTATAAAAGAATCACTTTTTTCAATAATAGCACCTTATATAGAAAATGCTAGAATACTTGATTTGTTTTCAGGAACAGGAAATATAGCTTTGGAAGCTCTGAGTCGTGGAGCTCAAAAAGCAATAATGATAGAGCAAGATCAGGGGGCTCTTAAAGTAATAATCGAAAATATAAATCACTTGGGGTATGAAAATAAGTCAAGAGCCTATAAAAATGATTCAATAAGAGCTATTGAAATATTGGGTAGAAAAGGTGAAAAATTTGATATTATCTTTATGGATCCGCCATATAAACAAGATTTTTGTAGTAAATCTCTAATAGCGATTGAAAAAAATAATATTCTTGCAGAAGATGGATTGATAATTTGTGAACATCATGCATTTGAAGAACTAGGAGACGAGGTTGCTACTTTTAAAAAAGCAGATCAAAGAAAATATGGAAAGAAAACTATGACATTTTATACAAGATAACTTTCTAGTATAAGGAGAAAATATGGAAACGAAAGAAATAGTAAAAAAGGTAAAAAAATCTGAAAAAAAACCTGAAAGTGGGAATAGTTTTGAAGAAAATATAGAAAATATAGATAAAATTATTGAAAAATTAGAAAACGGTGAATTAGTTCTTGAAGAAAGTATTAAAGAGTATGAAAAAGCTATGAAATTATTGAAAAAATCTTCTGACTTACTTAATGTTGCTGAAGGAAAAATCTTAAAAGTAGTAGAGAAAAATGAAAATGAAATAGAACTTCAGGAGGTTTAGGATGCTGAAAGAGTATCTGAAATTGAAGAAAGCTAAAATTGAGACAGAGTTGGAAAAATCTTTAAATGAACTTCAATATCCACAAGTAATAAGTGAGGGAATGAAATATTCTGTTATGAATGGTGGTAAGCGTTTAAGACCTATTTTACTACTATTAGTTTTAGAGCTCTTAGGAGTAGAGGAAAAATTAGGTTTTTCTTCAGCTGTTGCAATTGAATTAATACATTCATATTCATTAGTGCATGATGATTTACCAGCCCTAGATAATGACGAATTTCGTCGTGGTAAGTTAACTACACATAAAAAATATGGTGAAGCAGAAGCTATTCTTATAGGGGACTCTCTTCTTACTTATGCATTTACAGTTCTTTCAGAAAAAAATGAGTTGTTAGATAGTAAAACAGCTTTAAACATAGTTGCTTTGACTGCAAAATCTGCTGGAATTAAGGGTATGATCGGTGGACAAACTGTTGATATTCAAAGTGAAGGAAAACAAGTAGATATAGAAACTTTAAAATATATACATTCACATAAAACAGGAAAAATGATAAAGTTACCAGTAGAAATAGCCTGTTTAATAGCAAAAACAGAAAAATCAATAACAGAGAAGTTAATTAAGTATTCAGAACTGATAGGATTAGCTTTTCAAATTAAAGATGATATTCTTGATATAGAAGGTGATTTCTTAAAACTTGGAAAATCTCTAGGAAGTGATGTGAAGATAGAAAAATCAACATATCCGGGGTTACTAGGAATGGAAAAGACTAAACGATTGCTGAAAAATTCAATTGAGGAAGCACAAAATATTATAAAAGAGAATTTTGTCGGTGACTCAGCTAATATTTTGATAGAATTAGGAAATTATATAGCTAATCGTGAAAGTTAAAAAGATTGACAAAAAAGATAAAATTAAAGTATAATTGAAAAAATATTTAGAAGTAAATAAATTAAAATTTTAATAAAAAATGGAGGGAAAAATGGCAATTTTAAAAAATGTAATAATCTGTGATAAAGCAACTATGAGTCAAAAAGGTAGTGGAAAAATTGATATAATGGGAGCGTTTGATAATATTATAAATCCTTTATTTCCAATGCCAATATTAAGTCTTTCAATTGTTTTAATGTTGGAAGAAGTTAGACAAGGGGCAATAGTTGAGATAAGAGTTAATTCTCCAAGTGATGAATTAATATCAAAAGGGGAATTTGAACTAATGGTAGATCCTTTTGGAGTAGGAAAAAAAGTTGTAGATTTAGAGAAAATATTATTGCAAGAGCGTGGAATATATACAATGGATATTATTGAAAAAATAGATGGGACGAATAAATTTATAGCAACAACAAAATTATTCATAGCAGAGTATCCTCCACAAAGACCTCTTAATCAAGATATTATAGATAAAATACTTGCTAAAGATGGAGTAGTAAAAAGTTTAAAAACAGAATTTAGACCATATGATAATCAAGACGAACAAGTAAAAGTTCAAATATCATTAGACCCAAATGAAGTGATAGAAGAGGGATATATTGCTATGCCTAAAGATGATAAAGTAGTTGTAAGTGGTAAAGAGTATGATTTGACAGGAATAAGACGACATGTAGAATGGATGTTTGGTTCTCCAATGCCTACTACACAAGAAGAAAATGAGAAAGAAAATAAAATAGAACCGTCTTTAAATAATTAATACTTGACATTCTTTGATGAAAGTGTTAAAATGAACAGGTAAAATTTAACCTTTCCCACAAAGGACCGTTGCGTTAAATTTAGAACGCAATATAAAGATTTAGGAGGAAAAGAAAACATGAAGAAATACACAGATATGCAAAGAAATGAAGATGTTGTAAGAGATTGGTTTCATTATGATGCTGAAGGTGCAATTTTAGGTAGATTAGCAGTTGAAGTAACTAAAAGACTAATGGGTAAAGGAAAAGTAACTTTTACTCCACATATTGACGGAGGAGACTTCGTAGTAATAACAAATGTAGAAAAATTAGTAGTAACAGGAAAAAAATTAACAGATAAAAAATATTATAGTCACTCAGGATTTCCAGGTGGAATTAGAGAGAGAACTTTAGGTGAAATAATGGAAAAAAGACCTGAAGAAGCTTTAATGTTAGCTGTTAGAAGAATGCTTCCAAAGAACAAACTAGGAGCTCAACAACTTACAAGACTTAGAGTATTTGTAGGAACAGAGCACGAGCATAATGCTCAAAAACCAGTAAAAGCAGAATTTTAATTAGGAGGGATTGACAGTGGCGGAAATGATACAGTATTTAGGAACAGGAAGAAGAAAAACTTCAGTAGCAAGAGTAAGACTTATCCCAGGTGGACAAGGTATTGAAATAAATGGAAAATCTATGAAAGAATATTTTGGTGGAAGAGACATTCTATCTAGAATAGTTGAGCAGCCATTAGTATTAACTGAAAGTCTTGAGAAATTTGGAATTAAAGTTAATGTTTCTGGTGGAGGAAACTCTGGACAAGCAGGAGCTATCAGACACGGTGTGTCAAGAGCTTTACTTGTTTCTGATGAGACATTAAGACCTGCTTTAAGAGAAGCTGGATTCTTAACTAGAGACTCAAGAATGGTTGAGAGAAAGAAATTCGGAAAGAGAAAAGCAAGAAAATCTCCTCAATTCTCGAAGAGATAATTACAAACAAAAAACAAACCCCACAAACTCAATGTTTGTGGGGTTTTTATATGTTGAGAGAATTAGAAAAAGTGTGAAAAAACGTGACGGTAGTCACCAAGAAGTCACCAAGAAGTCACCAAGAAGTCACCAAAAATAATAGTAGAAAAGCCTTTGTTTTACTACGTTAGAAAGAGTAAATTATTATATTATGATAATAGAGCTTTTATTTTAATATAAAAAGATGTGTCAGTATAAGAAATACTGACACATCTTCTTAAAAATTAATCTTTTAGAATTTAAATAAAAGTTGAAAAAGTCCCTTGGTCAATACCTACCTATTTATAGTTTAACATACTGTCTGTTATATTACGTGTTACAATTTTTTAATCCATTTTAGAACCATTTTCTCTATATTCTGTACGTTTCTTTTTAGTCAAAACTATATGTTTTTTACCACTAACGGGGTAATAAGTAGTACCTGTTCGTTCCTTAACATTTATGTCCTGTAGAAGAACCCCAGCTTTATTCCACTCTCTCAGTTTTCTATATTTGGCTGGATCAGTTTCACCATTAGTGTCTATTTCAAAAGATTTCTTACCATTTTTAAAATATGATGTTATCACTTCTTTTTTGTATACTCCTCTTAATTTTTAAGATGATTAATTATAGAATATTCCTGCATTTTTAAGTTCCAATTCACTTCTCTCATCCAAAGGTCTAAAACCTAATTTTATAAGTTCTTCGGTGGAATAATTATTATAGAATATTGCTGCTGCAATCGAAATAATGATCCCCCCACCACCGTAAGTAAAAGTAGATAAAACAATAGTTGCAAGTAAAATAATTCCAAATCCTTTCAAATCTTTTCTAAAAAGAGGTACCCAAAATCCAAAAAAGATAAATAGCTCCTACAAGATAACTTTAGTTAAATATGTAGCAAGGAGCTAAAAGTCTTGAATATATAAAAGAACTCACCTCTTCACAAATTAAATGATTGTGTAGGAGGTGAGTTTTTGAAGATAATATAAGTTGTTGCAGTAGTTAATTATATGATATTCCTTCCTTTTCAAGTTCAATCTCGGTTGTTTCATTAGATGGTCTAAATCCACGAGCTATAAGTTGACTTGTATAATATTTGTTATAATAAATTGCAGCAACAATCTGAAGAATAATAGCCACAATATTAAAAATAAACATAAAACTACCTAAAGCTACAACTAAAGAGAATACAATAAAAAGAGTTGTCCAACTAAACCCTAAAAAAGATACCTTTTGTACACCATCCTTAACTAAAAATATTTCCCTTGCCATATTTTCCCGCTTTAAACTAACTTTTTTAATTAATATCAACTTTGAAAATTACAATATGTTATATAGGATAATTTTTATTTTTACAAGTTAAAAATATTATAATTTTGTAAAACCAATTTGTTCAAGAGTTTGAATATCTTTTGTTGTTAAAAGAAGGTTTACTTTTATTGATTTGACATTACTTTTAAAAAAATCTACAGTATGGATAATTACGTCTATATTATCTAATTGGTAAACTTGAAATTGATAGAATGATATTTCATCGATAATATTTAGAGAAAAAATTGTAGATAATTGATTGCTTAATAGTTTTGTAGCACCTCCACCTAAATTGCATACAAGTAGGACATTTTGTTTATGGATCTTAGCTTTCTCTAATCTTAAAATACTAGACTTTATATGAAAAAGTATAAAAATAATTTCATCATCACTTAATTTAATATTAAAATAAGTTTTAAATATATTACATTCTTTTTTTAGAAGAGAAAATAATTTAGAATATTCAGTAACAATATCTTTTAAATAAGGTTTTTGAGTATGTATTCCATTTGATATTTTAAAAAATACAGATTTTATATGAGAACCTAAAGTTTTTATGAGATACTCATCTTTAGATAAAGGTAATTGATATTCTGTTCCAATGCCTTCGAGTAAAGATATTAATATGGAATGAAAGGTTTCTTCTTTTTTTAAAATAACTGGGTTACTTCTAGAGTAGCAAAGTACAGATAATACAAACAACATAGATTTTTTTTCAAAATTATTACCTAAATTTTTGGTTAAACAATCAGTAAATTTATAGTATGTTTTTAGTTTATATCTTGAGGGATCTGAAATAATAAAAAGAGAATCTTTTAATTTGATTAAAATTTCTTTATTTCTCACTCTATAATATTGGATAGATAGCATAATAGAAATAATTTTAGAAGTTTCAAAAGGTGAATTTTTTTTTCTTAGCATATTAAAAACTAGATATTCAGCTTCTTTAATTTTTACATGGTTTTCAAAAAAATCAAAATCATTTAAAAAATAGTTCAAGAAAAAAAATCTAATATTATTTTCATCTCCACTTAAAAAAAATCCTAGTTTATTTTTATAAATAAGCTCTACTGAGTTTTTTTTGGCCCTTTCTTTTAACTCTTTTAAATCCTTTTTTATAGAACTGTTACTTTGAGAAAAAAAAATTTCTAAATCATGTACATTGATATAGTTTTCAACTAATAATTTTTTCATAATGATGTTTAATCTTTGAGTTTTATTTAAAAATGTAAAATCAAAATTAGATATTAATTCTTCTAAATCTGAAAAATTATGGATATAAAAATTACTAAATCTTTTTTTTATAATTTTTTTATTTGTTATTTCTAAAAGAGAATTAATTTTATTAAATTTATATTGTATTTGTGAACTTTTTAAAGAAATAAAATCAAGAGTTGTAATCCTTTTTTTATTGAGTGATATGAGTGTAGTTATAAAATCAAAATCGTCTTTAGTCAGTTTCATTTTTCCCCCTTAATCTCCTCATTCAACATGATAATACTTAGGTGGTACTTTTTTTTGAAAAAAAAAAAAAAAAAAATATATATATATATATATTATTATTAAAAGTAAAAGTTTTTAAAGAAAAAAAAGCTATTTTCAGGAAAAATAAGAGTTGAAAAATTTTACTTTTAGTATTTTTTGAGTTATAGTTCTAAATATCAAAGAAAATTTTTTATAATTTTATAATACAAAAAGGGGATGATAGAAATGAATTTAGCAAAATTTCCAAGAAGAAGATACACAGAGGGACAAACACCTATTGAAAAGTTAGAGAATTTTTCTAAAGCTTTAGGGGGACCAACAATTTATATAAAAAGAGATGATCTTCTAGGTTTAACTTCTGGAGGAAACAAGACTAGAAAGTTAGAGTTTTTAATGGCAGATGCAATAGCAAAAGGTGCAGATACAATTTTAACTTGTGGAGCAGTACAATCAAACCACTGTAGATTAACTTTGGCTGCAGCAGTAAAAGAGGGATTAAAATGTCAATTAATATTAGAAGAACGAGTTAAAGGAAGCTATAAACCTGAAGGAAGTGGAAATAATTTTTTATTTAATTTATTAGGTGTAGAAGATACTTTTGTAGTTCCAGGTGGAACAGATATGATGGGTGAACTTGAGAAATTAGCTGCTAAATTAAATGCAAAAGGAAGAAAACCATATATTGTTCCAGGTGGAGGTTCGAATCCTATTGGTTCAACTGGATATGTTGCTTGTGCTGAAGAGATAATGGCTCAATTATTTGATAAAGGAATTAATATAGACCATATGGTTATACCTTCAGGATCTGCGGGAACTCATGCAGGTATTATTACTGGATTGGTTGGAGTTAATGCTAATATACCTGTAACAGGTGTAAGTGTTAATAGAAATAAGGAACTTCAAACTAATGCAGTTTGGAACCTTGCAAAAGCAACTGCTGAAAGAGTTGGAGTTGCTGCTGAAATTACTAAAGATATGATTCAGGTTACTGATGAATATGTAGGACCAGGATACTCTATACCTTCTGATGGGATGGTAGAAGCTGTTCAGTTACTTGCTAGAACAGAAGGAATTTTATTAGATCCAGTATACACTGGAAAAGTTATGGCAGGATTAATTGGAATGGTAAGAAAAGGAAAATTCAAAAAAGAAGATAATATTCTTTTCTTACATACAGGTGGATCTCCAGCATTATATGCATATGAAGAAACAGTTTTAAAGAAATAATGAAGAGTCTATCTATATATCTATAAATAGATATATAGATAGACTACTATAAAGTATAGTTACTAAGAATATATATATAGGTATATATATATTCTTAGTAATACAGAACTTAGGAGGAAAAAATGGAAGAGATTTTATCCGGTGGGAATTTATTATTTGGATTAGGAATTTTTATCGCTAACATTATTCAAGGACTTACAGGATTTGCAGGTTCTCTACTTGCTATGCCGCCTTCAATACATCTTCAAGGACTAGCCACAGCCAAAGTTGCAGTTAATACATATGGCTTAATCAGTTCTATATTAATTTTTTCAAAAAACTATAAACAAATAGATTGGAAAGAGGCTAAAAAACTATTAGTATTAATGGGAATTGGTCTTATTGGTGGAATTTATCTTTCTAATATTGTTGAATCTGCTATATTGTTAAAAGTTTATGCAATATTTATAGTATTAATTGCCTGTAAAGAAATGTTTTATAAAGGTGAATTGGATTTTGGAGATAAATCATTAATTGCTATTGTATTATTAGCTGGTCTATTTCAAGGACTATTTGTTTCGGGTGGACCATTACTTATAATATATGTTGCTAAAAAACTTAAAGAGAAAAATCAAATTAGAGGTACTTTATGCTTCATTTGGATCTTTTTAAATGGATATATGATGTTAAGTCAATATTTAACTGGTCAATTTACACAACACAATATTATTGTAACATTAATAGGTATACCATGTGTATTTGTAGGTGTTGCAATTGGTGGATACTTATCTAAAATATTATCGACAGAGAAATTTTTGAAAATTGTATATGTTTTACTTATTATTTCAGGGTTATCACTATTTCTATAATTAAAAAAATGTGAGGTGATGGATAAATGAAAATAAATTTAAGTAATAATGAGAGAGGTATTATAGCTATTGCAGGACATGTGGGATGTGGACATTGTCATAGTTTGAATAATCAAGTACAGGACGATTCAGCTGGGCTTTCTGTTGTACTAAAGCTATTTAAAGAAGCAACAGGTACAACATTGAAGGTTAAAGAGTTTATATTTGAACCAAATAAGGTAATTGCTGTCTTAGAAAATGGTGGAATAGGTTTTGGAATAGCAAGACGTGAGATAACAAAACATGAACAAATTATGATAAAAAGAATTATAGGGAAAGAAGTTATTAATACTCATACAATGGTATTAGAGCAATTTGGAAGAATATATGGACAAGGAGTTACAGAAACTCCTGTTGCTGTTCAAACAGCACTTGCAAATGCAGCACTTAACAGTTTTTTAATAAATTTTCCTAAAAATTTCTCAGGAGTTATTGAAACAGTTCCTGGAAATTATGGAAATATAGTGGGAACAGTCCTTGATATCGATGGAATTCCTGTAAGTGTTCTTGGAACTGTGAATGCTACTATAGGTGGAATAGGTCCAAATGAAGATTTGGAAGGAAATTCACCAAATTTTTCTAAGAAAGAGATAATTGAAAAATTAGGAATGGATAAACTTCCAACAATTGTTGTAGAAGCGATGATTTCATCAGGATTTTCTAAAGGATTAACTGAAAATACATATTTTGTAAGAGGAGATGAAGAGGATGATAATCCTTATGTAGTTGAAGCAATTAAAAGTGCTTGTTCAACTTTAAATCTTCCAATAAGACATCACTTGACAGGAATGAAAAGAACAAAGGATGCTTTAAGAACAAATACAAAAAATGTTGGAGAAAAAATTAAATCTTTAGGAGAAAATTTAAGTAAAGCAGAAACATCAGAAGAAAAAGTAAATATTATAGCTGAATTAGCCCTTGTTGTTAGTCAAGATTGTGGTGGAATTAGTTTTATGAGTAATTCTTTGCATGAAGAAATAGGTGGTGCTGGTATGATTAAAAAAACTTCAGCAGTCATAAATCTTGTTGTAACAGAAGAGTATAGCCAAGAAAACCCAATTCCATTCTTAACAGATAAGGAATTAGCAGAATATTTAGCAATAACTGTTGAAACGGTTAAAGAAATTACAAAAAATATAGAAGATGCTACAAAACATATAATAAATTAATATTTTAAGATGTTTAAATTTAAAATATGGAGGTATTTTATGGGTGAGAAAAAGGGTAATATTTATGGTTTATTTCCAATGGTATTATTTATAATTATATATTTAGGTAATGGAATAATTACAAAAAATTTTAAAAGTATGCCTGTAGAAGTTGCATTTTTATTAAGTGGAGTAGTAGCTTTATGTTTAAATAAAAAAATAAAATTTCAAGAAAAAGTAGATATATTTTGTAAGGGTGGGGGGAACCCCAATATTATATTAATGTGTTTAATATTTATTTTAGCAGGAGCATTTTCACAAGTATCAAAAGATATGAATGCTGTTTCTTCAGTCGTAAATTTTGGATTATCAATATTTCCAAGTAGAGTCCTAATAGTTGCACTTTTTCTGATTTCTTGCTTTGTTTCTCTTTCAATAGGGACATCTGTGGGAACAATAGTTGCTTTAACCCCAATAGCTATAGGATTATCAGAGCAATCTGGAAATCCTTTAGGAATGTGCTGTGCTGCAGTTTTAGGTGGAGCCATGTTTGGTGATAATTTATCGATAATATCAGATACGACAATAGTAGCAACCAAAACTCAAGGTTGTGAAATGAAGGATAAATTTAAAGCTAATTTTAAACTGTTGATTATACCATCATTAATGACAATTTTAATGTTTTATCTAATGGGTGAAAGTAGCAGTAGTGAGATAACATCTAAAATTTATGAATACGATATTATTAAAATGGTTCCATATATACTAGTTTTAATAAGTGCATTATCAGGAATGAATGTTTTTATTGTATTAATTTTTGGAATTACTATCTCTGGAGGAATAGGATTATATCTTAATGATTTGACTTTAGAAACATTAATTCAATCGATTTCTACTGGAATTCAAGGAACAGGAAAAATTATAATAATTGTAATAATTGTTGGTGGAATTATAGAGCTTGTAAAATTAAATGGAGGTATAGATTATTTAATATATGTTATAAAATCTAAAGTAAAGAAAAAAAGAGATGCTGAACTCTGGATTGGAATTTTAGTTTTAGTTATAGATATTTGTGTTGGAAATAATACAATTGCAATTGTATCGGCTGGGCCAATAGCTAAAGAAATTTCAAACGAATATGAGTTAGAACCTAAAATTGTTGCTAGTATTTTAGATACCTTTTCTGCAGGAGTTCAAGGAATACTACCATATTCTAATCCAATGTTAGCTATTTTAGGAATAGCAACATCGTTATCTGCTTTTGATATTATTATTTTTAATTATTATAGTATATTTATGATAATAACAACATTTATAGCAATTTTTATAAGAAGCTTTACAATAAATAAAACAAAAGTTTTATCAGAAGTATAAGTTGAATAATTAAGTTTAAAGGCTTCGTTTTTTGATAAAATGAACAAAAAATCCTTTTTCATTAATAAAATAAAGGAGTAGCGAGATATTTTCTTGTTACTCTTTTTTTATATGAAATTCTTAAGACTTTAAACTATTATCAAAAATATAGATTAAAAATAGAAAATTCTATAAGAAACTTTCATTGATATTATGTAAAGAAAAAGGTATAATATTTAATGTTAATAAGTTATAATAAAATTAAGACTAAGGAGAAAAATTTATGGATTTAAATTTAATTAAGGAAGCTACGATAAAGAATATATACCATATATCTGCTGAAAGTAAAGTGCCTATGCATGCTCATGAAAAACATGATGAAATATTTTATTGTATAAAGGGTTCAGGAATTGGAGTTTTGGAAGATGGAGAAATAGAGTTTTCTGTAGGAAAGGCAATGATAGTACCAGCAGGAAAAAAACATTCACTTAAGAGTAATGGAGACCTGTATGTAACTGCATTTCTCATTCCTATAATTGAATAATATTAAGAATTTAGTAGAAAAGGAGATAAAATGAGTTTAATTGAAAAGATAAAGAATATAATGAAAGGTGAAACAGAAGAAAATACAACTTCAACACCTGAGAGTATAAAAGAGACTAAAGATAAAGCAGATAGACCACTAGCAACACCTGAGCCATGTGAAGGAGAAGGTGGGGGCGGAGAATAAATATAAATTGTATAAATAAAAAATGTTACAGTTATTTAAATAACTGTAACATTTTTTATTTATACAATTTATTAAAAAGTAATTTTTTCTCCATTGAAGATAGCTAAAAGTAATTTTTTCATTTCTTCAGTTGAAATTTTTCTAGGATTTGTACCAGTACAAGGATCAGCTACTGCAGTTGTTGCCAAATCATCTAGTTTAGAAAGGAAGAAAGCTTCATCTACTCCATATTCTTTTAAAGAATGTGGCATATTTAATTTTGTTCTCATCTCACCGATATAATCTACTAATGAAGTTATTAATTCAGAATCAGTACTACCTTTTAATTTTAAAATTCTTGCAATTTCAGAATATTGTTGAGTTGCATCTTTAGAATTAAACTGAATTACATAAGAAAGGCAAATTGCATTTGTCATTCCATGACTGATATTAAAGATTTTTCCAGCTTTATGTGCAATTGAGTGTACAATACCTAAGATTGCATTAGAGAATGACATTCCTGCCAAACTAGATGCTATATGCATATTATCTCTTGCTTCATTTTCACCGTTAAATGATTTAACTAAATTACTACCTATCATTTCAATAGATTTTCCTGCTAAAGCATCTGTAAATGGATTTGCAACTACTGAAGTATAAGCTTCAATTGCATGAGTTAAAGCATCCATTCCTGTATCTGCTACTAATGCTTTTGGCATTGATTTTACTAAGTTTGTATCTAATATTGCTACATCAGGAGTGATATTATAATCAGCAATAGGATATTTAATACCTGTTTTCTCATCAGTTATAACTGAGAAAGATGTTACTTCTGTAGCTGTACCACTTGTAGTAGCAATAGCATAGAATGTAGCTTTTTTTCTCATCTCTGGTAAGTTGAAAGGTATTGCTGCTTCCTCAAAAGTAAAGTTAGGGTGCTCATAGAAAATCCACATAGCTTTAGCAGCATCTATTGGAGAACCTCCTCCAAGTCCAATTATTACATCAGGTTGAAATTCATTCATTTTTTCAACACCTTTTTTAACTGTTGCTATAGATGGATCGTTTTCGATACCTACAAATAACTGACTTTCGATATTTGCTTCTTTTAAATATTTTTGAATCATATCAGTTGTACCATCTTTAACAGTTCTTTCAGATCCAACTACGATAAAAGCTTTTTTCCCTTTAATAGTTTTTAAATGTTCAGATGCGTTTTCACCAAAAAATACATCTCTTGGAATTGTAAATCTTTTCATTTGTTACCTCCATTATATAAAAGTTTATTTAAAAAAGTTGTTCTTTCTTATGTATATAGTATACCTTAAAAAAAGAAACTTGTCAACACAACCCCAATGAAACAAAGGGGTTTTTGCCTGTTCATGTTGTCGTATTAGACATGAAGTTGTCATATATGACAAGAATTGTTCTTTGGTGACAACAAAAAAAATAAAAATAAATAAAAAAAAGTAGTAATAGCTCTAACTATTACTACTTTTTTATTTATTTTTTTTCTACTTTTACTTCATATCCTAATGCTGTTAAAATTTTAGAAACTTCTTTACCAGTTAAGGTTCCACGACTAAATTTACTCGCTAAACTATTTGCTGTTAAAGTACATTTAAACTCTTCGTTGAGTATTTTAGACAGTTCTTGATATGTGACTCCCTCTTTGGATTTAAGTCCTTTAAGTTCTTTTAAAAAATCGTACATAATTATCACTCCCTATTGATTTCTTAATTTAAACCCATAATTATATGCAATTGTATTAATTTCATCATTATGTTTTTTTGTATTTGTGATCAATATTTCGTTTTCATTAGGACAAAACCTAAGTGTTTCAGGCTGATAGACTGAAGTAAGGTGCTCTGCTGAAAAGTCTAACATTTTTAAAAAAATTACTAAAATTTCTTCATCTTTTTTAGGCAAAGATTCTCCTTTTAATTTAATTGTATAATTAAACATATTTCTCCTTTCGTGACTGTTTTTAGGACTATTTGAAGTTTAAAACTGAAATAGTTCTAATTTATGATAAATTTAAGACTCAACATTATAATCTTTTTTTATTGTTTTTTCAAGATGTTTTTATTTATCTATATTTTTAAAATAATGGTTTTGATTAATTAACATTATAATAACTTTAACACTTCTTCAGAAGAGGAGCACAATAATAATTGATCTAATAGTTGTTCGTTATCAAGTAATAGACCAGATAATCGTTTTAGTAGGTCCATATGGTCACTATTGTCTTTGGCAGCTAAGAAAAAAATTAATTTAACATCTTCTGTTTTAGGTGAAAAAGAAATTCCATTTTTTATAATAAGTAGAGAAGAAGAAGTAGAAAAAACCCCCTCTTCTGGTCTTGAATGAGGAATAGCAACTCCATCAACAAGTATTATATATGGTCCAAGTTCTTCAATGTTTTGTATGGCAGATTCGATATAAGATGATTGAATATATTGTTTTTTTAATATAGGCTGAGCAGAGATTCTGATGGCTTCTTTCCAGTCATCTATTTTTTCAATAACTTGTATATTACCTTTTAAAATTTCTTTCAATGGGGTTCCCTCGCTTTATTCTTATTATATTAGATGTTAATAAATTAATACTTTACACTGCATAAAAATAATCCTTGAGGTGGTGCAACAAATCTGTGATTTTCTCGTGATTTACTTTCTAAAAGTAATTTGACTTCTTTGAGTGAAGTTTTGTGTAGTCCAATATTGACAAGAGTTCCTACAATCATTCTTACCATATTGTATAAAAAGCCATCACCTTCAAAATAAATTTCTATAATTCTATCTTTCTCTTGAATGGTAATATTTTTTATTGTTCTAATACAGGACTTTTTTTTACTGTTATTTTTAGAAAAAGAAGTAAAATCATGAGTTCCAAGAAAGATATTAAAACTATTTTCTATTTGGACTAGATCCAATTGATTCTCTATGTAGTAAGAAAATTTTCTTAAAAAAGGATCACCATAAGTTGTATTATCAATCCTATACATGTAAATTTTACTAGTTGCATTATATCTTGCATGAAAACGGTCATCTACTTCTTTAAACTCTATAATTTTAATGTCATCAGGCAAATAGTGGTTAAAGTTTAGTATGAAATCACTATTTATTATGGCATCTGTCCTAAAATTACAAACTTGTTGAAGAGCATGAACTCCTGCATCTGTTCTACCACTACCAATAATTTTGATATCTTCTTCAAGTAATCTAGAAAGAACAGTTTCTATTTTTCCTTGAATAGATTTTTCACTATTTTCTTGTAGTCGTTGCCAACCGTTATATTTACTGCCATCATATTTTACAAAAAAAACATAGTTTTTCATTTATTTAATTCCTTATACTTAATATTGTCGAATAATTTATTTTTTTAATAGAGTTGAAAAATAGAGAACTCTTTTTTTGTTAACTCCAAAATCATACCAACCAGTTTCTGCAGCAGAACGGATATGTACTTTTTTATTGTCCATATCAATATAAAATTCTAAAATATCTTCAAATTTAAAGAAATTACTTTTGAAACTAAATTTTAAAGATTCATTTTTATCTACTAGAGTGTCACCTTTTAATAGTGATACATTTAAAAGAATTTTATCTTTAATTAATTGTAAAGTTGGTTCTTCAAATGGTACTATTGCAATAAAACAATTTGGAGAATCTGGACATGCAGGAAGATAAGGATCTTTTATAGTTTCTTTTGCTGAGCAGCCCATAAAAAGCGATAAAAAAAATCCGGATATAAATTTTTTCATAAAACACCTCACTTATATTTAATTAAATCTGATAATCAACCTATTATTTCTTGAACTCTACCAATGGAACCATCACTGAGTCTGACTTTTATACCGTGTGGATGAGAAGAAGAATTAGTTAATAGATCTTTGACTATTCCAACAGTCAATTTACCTGTTGCTTGGTCCTCTTTTTTTACTATTTTAACATTTAAACCAGCCTTAATATCACTTCTATTTTTTCCGTTCATTATTAACTTTCACTTCCTCAAATTAATTTAGGATATTGTACTTACTTATATATTATCATTATTTAGCTTAAATTGTAACAGAATCATTAAAAGATTTGGTAATATTTTTAATCCATTTGTATGATTTGTATCTTTTGAATAGAATAAATGTTTTTAAAAGCTCTTCAACACTGCTAAATGCAACTACATAATAAATAGGGAGATGCAATATATGAGCTACAAAAAATGCTAATGGAATACCAACAAACCAAGATGTTAGTCCTTGAACAACTCCACCATAAATATTTTCTCCACCTCCTCTAAAAATTCCAACAATGATTAGAAGGTTATAAACTTTAGGAATCATAAGTACAGAGTAAATCATTAGAATTATAAAAGCATCATTTTTTACAGTTTCAGAAACATTAAAAACATTAATTACATATGGTGTAATTAAAGCTAGAAGAAGTGCTAGAACAACTCCAATTTCCAAAGCAAGACTCGTTATTCTATTGGCATATAAAATACCCTGTTCATTTTTTCCTGCTCCAATCTCGTTTCCAACAATAACAACTGCTGAATTGGCTAAACCATAAATGAAAACTAGAAATAAATTAAAAACAGTTGTACAAATCTGTATAGAAGCAATAGCTTCAGTACTTATTCGACCATAAATAGCTGCATATGTCACAGTAGAAAGACCAAAACAAATATCATTTAAAATAATTGGAGTTGCAACTTTAAAAATATTAATAAACATAGTTTTTGAAGATTTGAAAAGTTCGTGTGAACTAGCTTTTAAAGTATGCTCTCTAGTATAAACATAATATAAGATAATAAAAACTTCAGTTGCTCTGGCAATTAAAGTGGCAATGGCAGCTCCTTTTACTCCCATAGGTGGGAAACCAAATTTACCAAAAATAAGAAGATAGTTTAGAATACAATTGCAAAATAATGCACCTACACTAGCCCACATTGGTAAAGAACTACTTCTGATACTTCTTAGAGCCGAAGCATAAGTAAAGCTAATAGCAGTAAAAATATAACTTACCGAAACAATCAAAAGATAATCCCGACCCAGTTCAATTACTTTTGGATCAGTACTAAAAATACCCATAATTTTTCTAGGGAAAATCATTCCTAAAATTACAAAGATTAATGTGATTAAAAGACCAGAAATTAATCCAATGCCAAGGGTTGATTTGATGTTTTTAACATCTTTTTTTCCCCAAAGTTGGGCAATAAAGACACCACATCCTGCAGCAACACCAAAAATAGCTAAACTAAAAAGAAAATAATATTGATTTGCAATACCTACACTTGCTAATTCAGATTGTCCTAGTTTTCCAATCATTACAGTATCAAGCATATTAATGGAAGAGGCAATAAGATTTTGAAGTACTATTGGTAGTGTCACAGTAAGAAGAGTAAGGTAAAACTTTTTGTGTTCTAGGTATTTTTTTAAAAAATTAAATTTCATGTAACTCCTTTTGTTTGATTAAGATTTTATAAAATAAAAAGTATAAGAAAAACCACTAAGGTTGTCCAAAGTGGTTTTTCTCACTGAAAAAGTTTTTAAAACTTTTTAATTATATTATTATTGTGTAGTACATTATATTATTTTAAGGGGAGAGTGTCAAGGGAAATCAGTTATATTTGGAAAGTAGTAGAAATGGACCATATGGAGTATACCTCTAAAAGGTAAGAGAAGGCTTCACAGAAAAACATCTAATTTTATCCTTAACTTTACCTATATTTTATATTTATATTTAACTTTTAATTAAGATTTGATATAATAGTATGGTATCAACTAAAATAAAGTAGTAGTTGATAAAAAACTGACCCAAGGAGGGAAATAGGCTTTCACCAATAGAAAGCTTATAATTAAATATGAATTCATTTTACGAAAAATTAAAAGAAGTAAACAGAAATATGCCTAAAGCAGCAAAAATAATAATTGCTATAATGATATCATATTATTTTTATAGATATATATTCAGCGGAGCCTTAAGTTGGGGACTTATTATAAAGATTCCGTTGTTTATGATTGCTATAATTTGTCATGAGTATGGACATGGATTTGTGGCATACTTATGTGGCGATGATACAGCGAAAAGAGCAGGGCGATTAACATTAAATCCGATAAAACATATTGACCCCTTGGGGTTGATGTTGCCCTTAATATTGATTGCTACAGGAAGTGCTTTTGTCATTGGGTGGGCAAAACCTATTCCCGTAAACTATGGAAAGCTAAAAAATGGTAGAGTAGGGGAATTTTTAGTAGGAATAGCTGGAATAAGTGTAAATTTGATATTAGCATTTATGGGAGCAGTACTACTTAGATATGCACCTTTTATAATGAGTGCAACTGCTACAAAAATGACTCATGAATATATTGTATATTTTGTCATGATAAATGCTATTTTGGCCATATTTAATGCATTACCTATACCACCTCTTGATGGTTCAAAAATAGTTGCTAGTTTTTTAAATGAAAAAATCAGAGATAAAATTTTCTTTTTTGATAGATATGGAATTATAGTTTTACTAGTATTTTCATACTTAGGTTTCCTTACGATCCTTATAGAACCGGGGTTCTTTCTTATTATAGAATTGCTAAATAAATTTATTGTATTATAAGGTAAGGAAATATGAATTGAAATTAATTTTTTTCCCCCTTGAATTATTAAAAAAAATAAGTTATTATTAATATATATATATATTAATAATTGAGTTAGAAGGAGGGTTAAGAGTTATGATTAATATTATATTATCACCAAATAAATATATCCAAGGTTCAGGGTGTATAAAGGAAATTGCGAAACATGCTCAGAAAAAGGCGTTTGTGGTAGCTGATGATTTTGTTTTAAATTTAACTAAAAAAAGTATTGAGGAAAGTTTTAAAAGTGAAAAATTAGATGTACATTTTGAAGTTTTTAAAGGTGAGTGTTCTAAAATTGAACTAAATAGGCTAAAAACTTTACTTGAAAATGTAAAGTCTGAAATAATAATTGGAGTTGGAGGCGGAAAAACGTTAGATATGGCTAAAACGATAGCTTTTTACTCTGGACTACCAGTTATGGTTGTTCCAACGATAGCTTCGACAGATGCACCTTGTACTGCCCTTTCTGTTTTGTATACAGAAGAGGGTAAGTTTGATGAGTATTTATTCTTACCAAGTAACCCAAATATAGTTTTAATGGATGCAGACATAATATCAAAAGCACCAGTTCGTCTTCTAGTTAGTGGAATGGGAGATGCTCTTGCAACCTATTTTGAAGCTAGAGCCTGTGAGAGAGCCGGGGCTCTAAATCTAGGTGGTGGTTATACTACAAAGGCTGCAATGGCACTTGCGAAGTTGTGTTATGAAACACTTTTGTTAGATGGGAAAAAAGCTATGTTTTCTGTTGAAAATGAAGTTTGTACAAAGGCTGTAGAAAATATAATTGAAGCTAATACTTACCTGAGTGGTATAGGAGCTGAAAGTGGAGGATTAGCAGCAGCTCATGCTATCCATAATGGTTTGACAGTTTTAGAAGAGTGTCATCATTTGTATCATGGAGAAAAGGTTGCGTTTGGGACACTAGCTCAACTATTTTTAGAAAATGCTCCAATGGAAGAAATTGATGAAGTAATAAAGTTTTGTAGAAGTTTAGGTCTTCCAACTACTTTGAAAGAAATGGGAGTTGTAACAATTAATAAGAAAAAATTAAATGAAGTTGCTGAACTTGCATGTGCTAAAGGAGAAACAATTCATAATATGCCGTTTGAAGTAAATCCTGAAATGGTTGTTGCAGCAATTTTAGCAGTAAATAGTTATTCAATTTCTATAAAATAGATATATTTATACAGTTAAACGCTCTCATTATTATTCTGAGGGCGTTCTCTATTTTTAAATAAAGTCCTGGAAAGCTAGAATTGTTTAGTGGTCTGGATTAAAAGTTATAAAAATAAAATAATTAAATTTAAATTTTATAAAAAACTATAAAAAAAACTTTCTTTTTTTTAATAAGTATGGTAATATAATTAGAGTGTTTGAAAAAACATTTTTTAAATTTTAATTTTTAAGGAGGTGTAAGAAAGAGATGGCTTCTAACAAATTAAGAATCTATTTAAAAGCGTACGATCATACTTTATTAGATCAATCTGCAAGTAGAATAGCGGAAGTTGCTAAGAAATCGGGTGCAGAAATTGCAGGTCCAATGCCACTACCGACAAAAATTAAGAAGTATACAGTACTAAGATCGGTACACGTAAACAAAGACTCGAGAGAGCAGTTTGAAATGAGAATCCACAGAAGAATGGTAGAGATTAAGAATTCTAATCCAAAAACGATTGCGTCACTAACAGCAGTTAATTTACCCTCTGGTGTAGGAATTGAAATCAAACAGATCTAAATTGGTTAAACACGCGAAACGGTTGTTATGTTTCGGGTAATTTGAAAAAAGATTGACTGCGAGGTTGTCGGAAACCAAATTATCCTTACAGAATAATACAAGTTGGCGGGTTTCACAAAGAAAAAGACGTGGAACCACGAGGACAAGTTGTCAACCAATATATTATTTGATGGAGGTAAAGAAGAATGACAGGAATTTTAGCAAAAAAAATTGGAATGACTCAAATTTTTCAAAATGGAAAATTTGTTCCAGTAACAGTTATTGAAGCTGGTCCAAACTTTGTTCTACAAAAGAAAACTGTAGAAACTGATGGGTATTCTGCCCTTCAATTAGGTTTTGATGAAAAAAAAGAGAAGAACACTACAAAACCTTTAATGGGAATTTTCACTAAGGCTGGAGTTAAACCTTTAAGATTCGTAAGAGAACTTAAAGTGGAAGCTACAGAATCGTATGAACTTGGTCAAGAGATCAAAGTTGATGCATTAACTGATGTTGAGTTTGTTGATATAACAGGTACTTCAAAAGGTAAGGGAACTGCCGGGGTTATGAAGAGACATAACTTTTCAGGAAACAGAGCCACACATGGTGTATCTAGAAATCATAGACTTGGTGGATCAATAGGAATGTCGTCTTGGCCAGGAAAAGTTCTTAAGAACAAGAAAATGGCAGGACAATATGGAAACGCTAATGTAACAGTTCAAAATTTGAAAGTTGTAAAAATTGACTTGGAAAACAACTTATTACTTGTAAAAGGTGCAGTTCCAGGTTCAAAAAACGGTTATATTGTAATCAGACCAGCAGTGAAAAAATAATTAGGTCGTAGATGTGAAGGAGGAAAAAAAATGGCAGTTTTAAACATATATAACTTGGCAGGGAAAGCAACTGGAACTGTAGAAGTTAAAGATACGGTGTTTGGGATTGAACCGAATCAAGCGGTAGTACATGAAGTGTTAATTGCAGAATTAGCAGCCGCTAGACAAGGAACAGCTGCTACTAAGACTAGAGCAATGGTCAGAGGTGGAGGAAGAAAACCTTTTAAACAAAAAGGAACTGGTAGAGCTAGACAAGGAACTATTAGAGCCCCACACATGGTAGGTGGAGGAGTAGCACTTGGTCCACAACCTAGATCATATGAGAAGAAAGTAAACAAGAAAGTTAGAACTCTTGCTTTAAGATCTGCTCTATCAGCTAAGGTAGCTTTAGGAGATATAATGATTCTTGACGGAACAATAGATTCTCCAAAAACAAAAACAATTATCGAAATGACTAATGCTATGCAAGCTACTAACAAGCAATTGTTTATAGTAAATGATTTAGCAGAAGATGGAGATTGGAATTTATTCCTTTCAGCAAGAAACTTGGAGAATGCAATGATTCTTCAGCCAAATGAGTTAGGTGTTTTTTGGTTATTAAAGCAAAATAAAGTAATAATAACTAAAGAGGCATTGGCTACTATTGAGGAGGTGCTAGGATAACTATGACATCTTATGATATCATCAAAAGACCAGTAATCACTGAGAAATCAGAATTATTAAGAAGAGAATATAACAAGTTTACTTTTGAAGTAAGCACTAAAGCTAATAAAATCATGATAAAAAAGGCTATAGAAGAGATATTTAATGTTAAAGTAGTAGATATTGCAACTTTAAATTCAAAACCTATAACAAAAAGACATGGTATGAAGCTTTATAAGACTTCTGCAAAGAAAAAAGCAATTGTTAAATTAGCAGAAGGACAAACAATTAGTTACGGAAACGCTAACTAATTTAATAAAAAAATTATGATATAGATTAAAAAAACGGTGAAGATACGTATAGGTCTATAATAATTCGGAGGTTAAGAATAATATGGCTATAAGAAAGATGAAAGCTATGACTCCTGGAACTAGACACATGTCTAGACTAGTGAATGACGAGCTAGATCAAGTAAGACCTGAAAAGTCTTTAACTGTACCTTTGAAATCAGCTTATGGTAGAGATAACTATGGGCATAGAACAGGAAGAAACAGACAAAAAGGGCACAAGAGACTTTACAGAATAATTGATTTCAAAAGAAACAAACTTGATATACCAGCAAAAGTTGCAAGTATCGAATATGATCCAAATAGATCTGCTAATATCGCACTTTTATTCTATGTAGATGGAGAAAAGAGATATATATTAGCTCCTAAAGGATTAAAAAAAGGTGCTATGGTAATGGCTGGAAGCAATGCTGAATTTAAACCTGGAAATGCAATGAAATTAAAAGACATGCCAGTTGGAACACAAATTCATAATGTTGAACTTCAAATAGGTAGAGGTGGACAATTAGTTAGATCTGCAGGAACAGGTGCAAGACTTGTTGCTAAAGAAGGGACTTACTGTCACGTTGAGTTACCATCTGGAGAGTTAAGATTGATACATGGTGAATGTATGGCAACAGTTGGTGAAGTTGGAAATTCAGAGCATAACCTAGTTGTAATAGGTAAAGCTGGAAGAGCTAGAAACATGGGAAGAAGACCTCACGTTAGAGGTAGTGCAATGAACCCTTGTGATCATCCACATGGTGGAGGAGAAGGTAAAGCTCCAGTTGGTAGAAAATCACCTTTAACACCTTGGGGTAAACCAAGTATGGGTGTTAAGACTAGAGGTAAGAAAAATACCGATAAGTTTATCGTAAGAAGAAGAGACGAGAAGTAATTTTCGGGAAAAAAGGAGGCTAATAGGTAATGGCTAGATCACTTAAAAAAGGACCTTTTTGTGACCATCACTTGATGAAGAAAGTTGAAACTGCGGTAGCAACTGAAAATATTAAAGCGATTATAAAAACTTGGTCAAGAAGATCGACTATATTCCCAAATTTCATAGGATTAACTTTTGGAGTTTATAACGGGAAAAAACATATACCAGTTCACGTAACTGAGCAAATGGTTGGACATAAATTAGGTGAATTTTCACCAACTAGAACTTATTATGGACATGGTGTTGATAAAAAGAAAAAGAAGAAATAATTATAAGGTAAGTATTGACTTATAAAGGAGGTTGACTAGTGGAAGCTAAAGCAATAACTAGATACGTAAGATTGTCTCCAAGAAAGGCTAGACTTGTAGCTGACTTAGTGAGAGGAAAATCTGCACTAGAAGCGTTAGATATTCTAGAATTTACAAACAAAAAAGCAGCTAGATTCATAAAGAAAACGTTAGCGTCTGCAATTGCAAATGCATCAAACAATTTCAGTATGAATGAAGAAAAATTAGTAATATCTTCTATTATGATAAACGAGGGACCTGATCTTAAAAGAGTAAGTCCTAGAGCAATGGGAAGAGCTGATATAATCAGAAAACCTACTGCACATATCATAGTAGCAGTATCAGAAATGTAGTTTTAAGGAGGTAAGACTGTGGGACAAAAAGTAGACCCTAGAGGACTAAGACTTGGAATTACAAGAACTTGGGATTCTAATTGGTATGCAGATAAAAAGGAATATGCTAAATGCTTTCATGAAGATATAAAGATTAGAAGCCTTGTAAAAACAACTTATTTTCAGGCTGGAATATCGAAAGTAAAAATTGAAAGAACATCTTCTTCAAATGTAGCAATTTTGATTCATACTGCGAAAGCTGGAATAGTTATCGGAAGAAAAGGTTCGGAAATAGAAAGTTTAAGAGCTAAATTAGAGGCTTTAACAGGGAAGAAAGTTTCTGTTAAAGTTCAAGAAGTGAAAGATTTCAACAAGGACGCAGTTCTTGTAGCAGAATCTATCTCAACTTCAGTTGAGAAGAGGGTAGCTTACAAAAGAGCTGTTGGACAAGCTGTAATGAGAGCAATGAAAGCTGGAGCGAAAGGAATCAAAGTTATGGTTTCTGGAAGACTTAATGGTGCAGAGATAGCAAGAGCTGAGTGGGTAGTTGAAGGTAAAGTTCCTTTACATACACTTAGAGCAGATATCGATTATGCAACATCAACAGCTCATACAACATATGGTGCTCTTGGAATTAAAGTTTGGATATTCCACGGTGAAGTACTTCCAACTAAAAAGGAAGGAGGGGAAGCTTAATCATGTTAATGCCAAAAAGAACAAAACATAAAAAAATGTTTAGAGGTAGAATGAAAGGTAAAGCTCAAAGAGGTAACACTGTAGCATTTGGTGACTACGGGTTAGTAGCTTTAGAGCCATCTTGGATTACGAACAGACAAATAGAGTCTTGTAGAGTAGCTATAAACAGAACGTTTAAAAGAGAAGGAAAAATATTCATAAGAATATTTCCTGACAAGCCTATTACACACAGACCTATTGGAGTTAGAATGGGAAAAGGTAAAGGAAATGTTGAAGGTTGGGTAGCAGTTGTTAAACCAGGAAGAGTAATCTTTGAGGTTGCAGGTGTAACTGAGGAAAAGGCTAAAGAAGCTTTAAGAAAAGCAACTATGAAACTTCCTATTAATTGTAAAATTGTTAAAAGAGAAAATGGCGGTGAGAACTAATGAGAGCTAGTGAGATAAGAGAAAAATCAAGTGAAGATCTAGTTGTTAAATGTAAAGGACTTAAAGAAGAATTATTTAATTTAAAGTTCCAACTTTCATTAGGTCAATTGACTAACACAGCTAAGATTAGAGAGGTTAGAAGAGAGATAGCTAGAATTAATACAATTCTAAATGAAAGATAATCTCAATTAGAAAGAGGAGGTTAGAGGCTTGAGAAACGAAAGAAAAGTAAGAGAAGGAATAGTTGTTTCAAACAAAATGCAAAAAACAATAGTTGTTGCATTTGAAACAATGGTATTACACCCAATGTATAAAAAAAGAGTTAAGAAAACTACAAAATTCAAAGCACATGATGAAAATAATGTTGCTGGAATGGGTGATAAAGTTAGAATTATGGAAACTAGACCATTATCGAAAGATAAAAATTGGAGACTAGTAGAGGTATTAGAGAAATCTAAGTAATTTTCAATTGATTTTGAGAGGAGGATATTTTAATGGTACAACAACAAACTGTCCTTAATGTTGCTGATAACTCTGGAGCTAAAAAACTTATGGTAATAAGAGTTCTTGGAGGATCGAGAAGAAGATTCGGAAGAATTGGTGACATCGTTGTAGCATCTGTTAAGGAAGCAATTCCTGCAGGTAATGTTAAAAAAGGTGACGTTGTAAAAGCTGTTATAGTAAGAACAAGAAAAGAACTAAGAAGAGATGATGGTTCTTATATCAAGTTTGATGATAATGCAGCTGTAATATTGAATAACAATAATGAGCCAAAAGCAACAAGAATATTTGGCCCTGTAGCTAGAGAACTTAGAGCAAAAGATTTTATGAAGATCGTATCTCTTGCTCCAGAAGTAATATAATAAAGAGGAGGCTGAATATTTAATGGCTAAACCTAAAATTAAATTTGTCCCAGATTCATTACATGTTAAAACTGGTGATACAGTTTACGTAATATCTGGAAAAGACAAAGGAAAAACTGGGAAAATTGTAAAAGTGTTTCCTAATAAAGGAAAAATTATAGTTGAGGGGATAAACGAAGTAACTAAGCACATGAAACCTAGTGCTACAAACCCACAAGGAGGAATTCTTACTAAGCCAGCTGCAATATTTTCTTCAAAAGTAATGTTGTTTGATGAAAAAGCAGGAAAACCAACAAGAGTTGGCTACAAAATTGTAGATGGTAAAAAAGTAAGATACTCTAAAGTATCAGGAGAATCTTTATAAGAAAGGAGGAAAACGTAAGTGTCTAATAAATACGTTTCTAGATATCACAAGCTGTATAATGACAGTGTAGTTCCTACATTAACGAAAGAGTTAAATGTAAAGAACATAATGCAATGTCCAAAGTTAGAAAAGATAATTTTAAACATGGGAGTTGGAGAAGCAACTCAAAATGCTAAAATAATCGATACTGCTGCAAATGATTTAATGATTATTGCAGGACAAAAACCAGTAA
This sequence comes from uncultured Fusobacteriaceae bacterium, assembly GCA_947038515.1. GTDB lineage: Bacteria > Fusobacteriota > Fusobacteriia > Fusobacteriales > Fusobacteriaceae > JAGNZR01. The sequence continues at coordinate 55,084 of CAMQWJ010000004.1, read as the reverse complement.
TTAAAAAAGCTAAAAAATCTGAAGCTGGATTTAAATTAAGAGAAGGAATGCCAATTGGAGCTAAAGTTACTCTAAGAAAAGAAAGAATGTATGATTTCTTAGATAAATTAGTGAATGTTGTTCTTCCAAGGGTTAGAGATTTTGAAGGTATATCGGCAAATGCATTTGATGGAAGAGGAAACTATTCTCTAGGATTAAGAGATCAATTAGTTTTTCCTGAAATTGAAATTGATAAAGTTGATAAAATGTTTGGAATGTCTATAACTATAGTTTCTTCTGCTAAAACTGATGAAGAAGGAAGAGCTTTACTTAAGGCATTTGGAATGCCTTTCAAAAAGTAATAGTGAGGAGGGTAGTTAATAAATGGCAAAAAAATCAATGATTGCTAGAGATGTAAAAAGAGATGCACTTTGTGAAAAATTCGCAGTAAAGAGAAGCGAATTAAAAATAAGAGTTGCTAATGGAGATATGGACGCTATGTTCGAATTGAACAAACTTCCAAAAAATTCATCTCCATCTAGACAGAAAAATAGATGTGAACTAGACGGAAGACCAAGAGGATTCATGAGAGAGTTTGGAATCTCAAGAGTTAAATTTAGACAATTAGCAGGTGCAGGACTTATACCTGGTGTTAAAAAGTCATCTTGGTAATCTAAAAGAAGGAGGATTTCATAATGTTTTTAACAGATCCAATTGCTGATATGTTAACAAGAATCAGAAACGCTAATGCAGTAATGCATGAAAAAGTAGATATGCCACATTCTAATTTAAAAGAGAAGATAGCAGAAATACTAAAAGAAGAAGGATATATATCTAACTTCAAATCTATAATTGATGGTAATAAGAAAAATATAAGAATATACTTAAAGTATTCAGGAAAAGAGAGAGTAATAAAAGGTATTAAAAGTATCTCTACTCCTGGAAGAAGAGTTTATTCATCTGTAGAAGATATGCCAAGAGTGCTATCTGGATTAGGAATAGCTATAGTTTCTACTTCTAAAGGTATTGTTACTGATAAAGTAGCTAGAAGAGAGAATATAGGTGGAGAAATTATAGCATTTGTTTGGTAATTAAAACTAGGAGGTGTCATTAATGTCAAGAGTAGGAAAGAAACCTATACTTGTGCCTGCTGGTGTAGAAATTACAGTTAATGGAAATGAAGTTACTGTAAAAGGACCAAAGGGTACTTTAACTAAAGTTTTCTCAAAAGAGTTAACTATAAAGTTAGAGAATAATGAATTAGTAGTTGAGAGACCTAACGATCTTCCGACTGTAAGAGCTATTCATGGAACAACAAGAGCATTAATCAATAACATGGTAATAGGAGTTTCTGAAGGATTTAAGAAAACTTTAAACCTTGTTGGAGTTGGGTACAGAGCAGCAGAAAAAAATAATGGATTAGATATGGCTTTAGGTTATTCTCATCCTGTTATTATAAATGCGGTATCTGGAATAAAAATGACTGTAGAAAAGAATACTACTATCCATATCGAGGGAATCGAGAAAGATGTTGTAGGTCAAGTTGCTGCTGATGTTAGATCAAAGCGTGAGCCTGAACCATACAAAGGAAAAGGAGTTAAGTATTCTGACGAGGTTGTTAGAAGAAAAGAAGGTAAAAAATCTTAAGGTATGTTAACCAAAGGAGGTAAGGAAAGTTGTTTAAGAAGGTAGATAGACAGGCAGTAAGAAAAGCTAAGCAAAAAGCGATCAGAAGAAAAATTTCTGGAACCGCTGAAAGACCAAGGCTTTCTGTATATAAATCAAACAACAATATCTTTGCTCAATTAATCGATGATGTAAATGCTGTTACTTTAGTATCAGCGTCAAGTATCGATAAAGAGTTAAAAGGGAATGTAGAAAATGGTGGAAACATAGTTACTGCCAAGTTAATAGGAAAAGCAATCGCTGAAAGAGCAGTTGCTAAGAATATAGCATCTGTTGTGTTTGACAGATCTGGAAATAAATATACAGGAAGAATAGCTGCTTTAGCTGATTCAGCTAGAGAAGCAGGACTTAAGTTCTAAATTCTTGTTAAAGAGGAGGATTTAACTTGTCAAAGTTTGTGAATAAAGATGATAACCAGTTTCAAGAAAAATTAGTAAAAATATCTAGAGTTTCTAAGACAACTAAAGGTGGAAGAACAATTTCGTTCTCTGTTTTAGCTGCTGTTGGAGATGGAAAAGGTAAGATAGGTTTAGGATTAGGAAAAGCCAACGGTGTTCCTAATGCGATAAAAAAAGCTATCGCTGCTGCAAAAAAGAACATGGTAGAAGTATCTCTAAAAGGGACAACAATACCACATGAAATAATTGGAAAATCTGGAGCGACATCTGTATGGATGGCACCAGCTTATGAAGGAACGGGTGTAATTGCTGGTTCTGCTGCAAGAGAAATATTGGAGTTAGTTGGAGTTCACAATATTCTTACAAAGATCAAAGGATCTAGAAATAAGCATAATGTTGCAAGAGCTACAATTGATGGTCTTAAAACTCTTAGAAATGCACAAGAAGTTGCTGCATTAAGAGGAAAAGAAATTAAAGAAATTTTAAGCTAGGAGGTAAATGTATATGTCAAAGGTTAGAATTGAGCTTGTAAAAAGCATAATTGGTAGAAAACCTAACCACATCGCAACTGTTAAATCTCTTGGGATTAGAAAGATGAACGATGTAGTAGAGCATACTATAACTCCTGAATTAAAAGGAAAAATTGCTCTAGTGTCTTACTTACTAAAGGTAGAGGAGGTGCAATAATCAATGAGACTAAATGAATTACAACCTTCTGTTCCTAAGAAGAACAGAAAAAGAGTTGGAAGAGGAGAGTCTTCTGGATTAGGGAAAACTTCTGGAAAAGGAAGTAATGGACAAAATTCTAGATCTGGTGGAGGAGTGAAACCATATTTTGAAGGTGGACAAATGCCTCTATACAGAAGAGTTCCAAAAAGAGGTTTCTCTAATGCAAGATTCAAAAAAGAATATGCAATAGTTAATCTTGATATTTTAAACAGATTTGAAGATGGAACAGTAGTAACTCCAGAGTTACTTATGGCCGCTGGATTTGTTAAAAAATTACTTGATGGAATAAAAATATTAGCTAATGGAACACTTGATAAAAAAATATCTGTTCAAGCTCATAAAGTTTCTACTGCTGCTAAAGCTGCTGTAGAATCAAAAGGTGGAACAGTAGAAATTATCGAAGTTAAAACTTTTGCTGATATAGCTGGAAATAATAAATAATATTAATTTAATCTCTATAAGATAGGAGGAACGAATTTTGTCTTTAATGGAAACGGGTATGTCGAAGTTTAAGAGTGTATTCAAAATTCCTGAATTAAGAGAGAGAATAATATTTACTTTATTGATGTTTTTAGTCGCAAGAGTTGGAACTCAAATTCCAGCTCCAGGCGTTGACATTGATAGACTTGCCGTAATGACTCAACAGAGTGACATATTAGGTCTTATTAATATGTTCTCTGGTGGTGCATTCGGAAGAGTTTCTATTTTCGCATTAGGAATAGTGCCATATATCAATGCATCAATTGTATTTAGCTTGTTAGGGAGCATAATTCCAAAGTTAGAAGAGATGAGAAAAGAAGGTGAAGGATCTAGAAATAAGATCACTCAGTGGACTAGATATCTCACTATAGCAATAGCTATAGTGCAAGGAATAGGGGTTTGTACTTGGTTACAATCTTCTGGACTTGTAGAGACTCCTGGAATGATGTTTTTTTTGACAACTATAACAATATTGACTGCAGGAACAGTTTTCTTAATGTGGATTGGAGAGCAGATATCTCTTAAAGGTTTAGGAAATGGAGTATCTCTATTGATATTTTTAAATATTATTTCTAGAATTCCAGCTGATATAGTTCAAACTATGCAACAAATGAAGGATAATAAATTTCTTGTTCCTCTATTTATTGTTGTAGGAGTTGCTGCTATAATTGTTGTTGGAATGATAGTAATTTTTCAATTAGGTCAAAGAAAAGTGCCTGTGCACTATGTTGGAAGAGGTTTTGGAGGAAGTAGTGGAATGGGAGAAAGTTCTTATATTCCATTGAAGCTAAATACTGCTGGAGTAATGCCAGTAATATTTGCATCAGTGGTTATGATGTTACCTTCACTTGCTGTAACAGCATTACCAGAAACTATGGAACTTAGAATAATTTTGACTAGAATTTTTACACAAGGTCACCCAGGATATATGATATTATATTCTATAGTAATAATATTCTTTTCTTTCTTTTATACTGCTATTGTATTTGATCCTGATAAGGTTGCTGACAATCTTAAGCAAGGTGGAGGAACAATACCAGGAATTAGACCAGGAGAGGAAACAGCAGAGTATTTAGAAGGTGTAGTAACTAGAATAACATGGGGTGGAGCAATTTTTCTTGCCCTGTTATGTGTACTTCCAATGGCAATTTTTAAAAGTTTAGGATTACCAGAATTTTTTGGTGGTACTGGAATGATAATCGTTGTAGGAGTAGCAATTGATACTATTCAACAGCTAGATGCACACTTAGTTGTAAAAGATTATAAAGGCTTTATTTAAAAATACTACTAAAAATTTTAGTAGAGTACTATATAAATAAAATCTCTTTTAATTGAATATAAAACATTAGTATTGTTTTATTATTTAACTAAAAGAGATTTTTTTTTATATATTTTATATAATTTATGAAATATATTTTAAAACTGCTTTTATTGTTTTGAAGAGTTCTAAAGTATGAAGATTTTCTTCTACAGTATGAACATCATACATTCCGACTCCTATAATTATAGAATTATATCCTTCTTTGGCAAAAATATTACTATCTGATCCTCCACCTATAGTTTTAAGTTCACTTTTTATACCCAATGATTCATATATCTGTACAAATTCTTTTGCAAATTTTAAGTCATCATTTGGCTTTAAAGGTGGAAAATCACAAAAAGAACTAAAGATATATTCTCCACCCATTTCTTTTTTCATATTTTCACATGCTGATTTATAGTTTTCAATGATATCCAAAATTCTTTCTTCCTGGTGTCCTCTGATCTCACCTTCAAAGTAGCAATTATCAGGGACCACATTTGTAGGAAAATTAGATTCTATTTTTCCTATATTAGAAGTAGTAAAAGAATCAATTCTTCCTATTTCTATATTAGAAAGGACTTTTCCAGCCATTACAATACTATTAATTCCTTTTTCTGGTTCAATTCCAGCATGTGCTTTTTTTCCACAAAATTCTATTTTGAAATTATATTTACTTGGTGCAGTGTGGGCAACTAATCCTGCTTGACCTGCATTATCTACCACAATCATATTTTTAGCTGGTTTCATTTCTTTTGGTACATTTTCCCAATTAATTGATTTTGCACCAGCCATTCCTATCTCTTCACCAGGTGTTAAAATAAGAAAAATATCTTTATGACTCATATTATTTTCTTTAATAACTTTAATAACTTCAAGAATACAGGCTATACCAGCTTTGTCATCTCCTCCCAATGTGCTTCTTCCATCAGTTCGTATGATGTCCCCATCAATGATAATCTGGACATCTTTATTTGGTTCAATTACATCTAAATGGGCTGCAAGAGTGATACCTTCACCTTCTAAATTACCTTTTAGTTTTGCAAAGATTGTAGGACAATTTCCAGAGTAATCTTGAAAATTATTATCTAAATATATAGTAAGTCCTAATTCTTCTAGTTTTTTTATTAAGTAGTCACCATATTCTTTTTCATTTTTTGATGGAGAATAAATATTTACCATTTCTAAAAAATTATCAAGAACTCGTTTTTTATTTATCATTTTTCCTCCTATTTAATTATTTTTTTACTCATTAAATATTTAGCGAAATATATTGTAGAAAAAACTGATACTATAATTATTAAAAAAGTTGGTTTATGAGGAATAAGATTAACAATTTTGATCATTATAAGAGAGACAGTTAAGGCAAATATAGCTGTTTTAGGAGACTTAATTCCAAACTGCATAAAAATACCACCAAATAAAGCTGGAATAATAAGATCCAATAGAGTCAAAAAAGATGGAGGAAAAGCTGATAAAATTGCTTCACCTGCAATTATTGATAGAATCAAAAAGATAGCTCCAATCCAAATAGAGACTCCTATTCCTATGGTCCCCATTATGGACCCTTTATCTGTACCAGAAGTGTATCCAGACCCCTCTTGTGCTGATATAGCTGCAGGGATTCTCATGTTGACAAGATTACCTGATAGAAACCCCATGTATAATCCTGCTCTTCCAACTATTGGATAGTAACTTATAGGTTCCGCAAACCAAAATGCTCCAGAAACTGATATTTGAGAGATGGCTCCTGCAGAAATTGCTACTATCCCAGGGTTAAAACCAAAGTAGAAAGTCATTAGAAGGGCAGGACCGAGAGATGCAACTACTCCCAATAATATTGTTGTTCTTCCAATAACTGTTACTTCATCAATGTATTTATTATAAATATTCATTTTGTCCTCCAGTTTTTTAATTTGATATTATTTTAAAATAGTTCCAAGTAGTGCTCCACCAAACATAGCAATTGTCAAACTCCATTCCTTTAGCCAACCTATTTTATTTTTTTCTCCAATTGTTATACAGATAAGCATTAAAATAGCTCCACCTACAGCAGAGATAGTTATATCTGGTCTTGTTTTTACCTTTAATAAATTATCCATATTAAAATAAGCAAAAGAACCGAGCATAGCCCCTAGACCTATAGCAGGAAGTAAAGCCTTTCTTCCATTTGTTAAAAGTCCATTTACTTTATCCATTTTATGAGCAAAGAAAAAAACAAAGATAAGAGCTCCCAAGAGTCCTAAAGCCATTGTCCACAATGCATTTGTAAAGACTACAGGTAACATATTTCTTTCTAATTCTGCCCCTAATGCTTTAGCACCAAAATTAGCAGCCATTGCTTCATAATTAGATCCTCCAATAAGACTTAGTCTAACAAGAGAAACTGCTGATCCCATAGTTACCATTAAGGCAAGTAGACTACCTACAACTCCCATTGCAGGGCCAATACTTGCAATGGCACTAGCTTTTATTCCTTTTTTCATTTCGTCATTTGTTATTCCTAAATCTTTTCCAGCTTTTATTGATTTTTTAATTATTAATGCTGATTGTACTAGAACTAGACAAACACCAAAAATAGATACTGCCCACATTAAAGAGTGATTTGCATAGGTCATATGTCCTAAATTTTCCATAGAATTCTCCTTTGATATATAGTTTTACTTTTTAATATTAGTACATTTTCTTTCTATTGTCAATGCCAGTCCCTATTTTTATCATTTAAATTTATAATTTTTCTTAATTTTTTTCATAAAAAAATATTTTAGAGTTAGAAGAGTAAAAAAAATTCCAATTACTTATTGAGTAACTGGAACTTTTTTTAGATAGTTATAAAATATTAATTCTAAACATTAAATAAGAATTCCATTAAATCCCCATCTTGTACAATATATTCTTTTCCTTCAAGCTTTAAAGCTCCAACTTCTTGGGAACCTTTCCAACCAGAATTTTTAATAAATTCATCAAAATGTACAACTTTAGCTCTAATAAAACCTTTTTCAAAATCTGTATGAATTTCACCAGCAGCTTTAGGAGCTGTAGCACCAATTTTAATAGTCCAAGCTCTGATCTCTTTGACTCCAGCAGTGAAATATGTTTGTAATCCCAATAATTTATAACCAGCTCTTACTAGACGATTTAGACCAGCTTCTTCAACCCCAAGGGCTTCTAAAAACTCTTTTTTACTTTCTTCATCATCCATCTCTTGAAGTTCAGCCTCAACTTTAGCAGAAACAATAACAACTTCAGACCCTAATTGATTAGCATAATTAGTAACCATTTCAACAAAATGATTTCCAGTAACTAAATCATCCTCTGCAACATTGGCAGCGAAGATCATAGGCTTTATTGTTAGAAACTGATACATTTTAATAAGATCATTTTCTTCTTTTGTTAAAGAAAGAGTTTTTAACATTTGGATACCCTCAAGATGAGTTTGACACTTTGTTAAAATAGGCATAAGCTCAGCAGATTCTTTATTTTTATTTTTAGCTAATTTAGAATGTTTATCAATAGCTTTTTCAATAGTATCCATATCTGCTAAAATTAATTCACCATTAATAACTTCAATATCAGCAATAGGATCAATTCCTCCAGAGACATGAATAACATTGTCATCTTCAAAACATCTAACAACATGGCAAATAGCAGCAGTACCACGTATATTAGATAAAAATTTATTTCCAAGACCTTCACCTTTTGAAGCTCCTTTCACTAGTCCAGCAATATCTACAAATTCAACAGTTGCAGGGACTATTTTTTGTGGGTTGATTATTTTAGCTAAAGGTTCCAGTCTTTCATCTGGAACTGTTACCATTCCAACATTAGGCTCTATTGTACAAAAAGGGTAATTAGCAGCTTCTGCAGCTCCAGCTTTTGTTATGGCATTAAATAGCGTTGATTTACCAACGTTGGGTAACCCCACGATTCCTATTCCAATCATATTTCCTCCCGATAAATAAGGTTTAAATTTATTAACCTTATATTTTATTATTTAATGATATATTATATCATATTATTGCAGAGAATTCAAAATTCTTATAAAATAAAAAAGAAGATAGATGACTATCTTCTTTAAGAGTAACAATTAAGCTTCTGTAGTTTTTAAAACTTGTCTACCGTTGTAATCTCCACATTCAAGACAAACTCTGTGAGATCTCTTAGGTGCTCCACATTTAGAACAAGTTGATAAACCTGTTGCAGTTAAAGCATCGTGTGATCTTCTCATATTCTTTTTTGCTTTTGATGTTTTTTTCTTAGGTACCGCCATTTTCTTACCTCCTAATTTTTAAGGGTTTTTTACTTAAAGTTCTAATAACTTTGCCCATCTTTGATCGATTCCATTATCCTTATACTTTTCTATTTCAGAATCATCTTCACAACTTACAGAACATACTGGATAAAGATTAACTTCCAATAAAATTTGTTCTCTAACAAGTTCAACTACATCAATTTCTCCATCATGAGCTTCCTCAAATAAATCTGGTTCAATTTCAATTTCTGAATCTAACTGTTTTGTTAGTCTTTTATAGTTTTTAGAATCTATAAACTTTGATTCGAAATCTCCGCTTAAATTCTGGATAATTACTTTTAGGCATCTCACACACTCAACTTTTATCTGACAAGAGTATCTAATATTTATTTCGAAAACATCTCCGACTTCTTCTACAAATGCTCTTTTTAAAGAAAAGTTGATTTTTAGTGGTGATTTCAAATCTAAATCATCTATTTTTTCAACTTCAAAATTGATATTGTTGTAGTTTTGATCCCCTTTGAAATCGTAAATCTTAAGTTTCAAAGATAACCTCCCTATATAATATTTACTTACTAAGTTTACTAAAAAAAAGTTAAAATGTCAAGAAAAAATTATAGGAAAATAGCTTTTTTGCCTAAATATATAAAATAAAATTATATATTTTATTTTATAATAGTTTTTTTTAGAAATTATATTGAAAAATAACCCTTAATAATATTTTATAAGAGAGTTGTATAAAATTCAATATTAAGGTTAATATAAAACTTAAATGTTTAAATAAGTTTTAAAATATGGTAGAATATATTGATGGAACAATTGTATTAGGAGGAAATTAATGAAAATAGCTTTAGATACCATGGGTGGTGATCATGCTCCTAAGGTTACTGTAAAAGGGGCAATACAAGCTTTAGAAGAAAAAAAAGATTTTATAATAATACTCGTAGGTAAAAAAGAGTTAATTGAGTATGAATTGGAAAAATATAAATACGATAAAACAAGAATAGAAATAAAAGATGCAAGAGAAGTTATTGAAATGGCTGATGATCCTGTGATAGCAGTTAAAGCAAAAAAAGATTCTTCTATGAATATATCTTTGGAACTTGTTCAAAATGGTGAAGCAAATGCAACCGTTTCTGCAGGAAATACTGGAGCTCTAATTGCTGCAAGTCAGCTAAAATTGAAGCGAATAAAAGGTGTTTTAAGACCATGTATTGCAACAATGTTCCCATCAAAAAAGGGACATATGGTAATTTTGGATGTAGGAGCAGTTTCAGACTCGAGACCAGAATTTTTATCTCAATATGCGATTTTAGGATCTAAGTATGCTGAAATAGCACTGGAGATAAAAGAACCAAAAGTAGGACTTCTTAATATAGGGAGTGAAGAGGGTAAGGGGAATGAATTAACGAGAAAGAGCTATGAACTACTTTCAGAACAAGAAAATATATGTTTTAAGGGAAATGTAGAACCACATCTCATGTTAAATGGTGAATATGATGTTATTGTAACTGATGGATATACTGGAAATATTTTGTTGAAAGCAACTGAAGGAACTGCAAAATTTATAATGGGATTTTTAAAAGAAGAGATCTTTAAAAGTTTTTTAGCTAAAATAGGTGGATTTATTTTGAAACCAATTTTTAATAAAATGAGAAAAACTATGGATTCTTCAGAATATGGAGGTGCTATTTTTTTAGGACTTAACCAAATTTCTGTAAAGGCACATGGCGGTTCTGATGAAAATGGGATAATGAATGCAATTTTGGCTGCTACAAAGTTTGTGGAAGCTAATTTAGTAGAAAAAATAAAGATAGAGATAGGAAAAGACTTGATAAAAAATAATGATGATAAGGAGGAAATGATAGATTTATAGTATAAATTTATCATAAAAAAATATGAAAATAAAGCAATCAGGAATTATAGGATTAGGAGCATATGTTCCAAAAAAAATAGTAACAAATTTTGACCTTGAGAAAATAATGGATACCAGTGATGAATGGATTAAAACAAGAACAGGAATAGAAGAAAGAAGATTTGTAGAAAAAGGAGAGGCGACATCTGACTTAGCTGTTGAAGCTGCAAAAAGAGCCTTAAAATGTGCGAATGTCTCTATTGAAGAAATTGATATGATAATTGTAGCAACTTGTACTCCAGATTATCAAATTCCTTCTACAGCTTGTGTAGTTCAAAAAAAAATAGGAGCAATTAATGCCGCTGCTATGGATTTAGGGGCAGCATGTTCAGGATTTATATATGGTTTAACAGTTGCAAAGGGATTGGTTGGAATAGGAACTTATAAGAAAGTAATGGTAATAGGTGCAGAAGTTCTTTCCAGCATACTAGACATGAGTGATAGAAATACAGCTGTACTCTTTGGTGATGGGGCAGCAGCAGCAATCGTAAGTGAAGTTGAGGAAGGATTTGGTCTTTTGTCTACTCATTTAGGAGCTGACGGAGATTTAAAAGAGACATTAGGAATAAAAAGTGGTGGAAGTCTTCATGGGACAACAGCAGCTACTTTAGAAGGGAAAGAACATTTTCTTAGAATGAAAGGGCAAGAGGTCTTTAAATTTGCAGTAAAAGCACTACCTACAGCTACATTAGAAGCTTTGAAATTAGCAAATTTAAAAAGTGAAGATATTGATTTGATTGTTCCACATCAAGCAAGTAGAAGAATAATAGAGGCAGCTTCTAAAAAAATAGAAGTTCCAATGGAAAAATTCTTTTTAAATTTAAGTAAAGTTGGAAATACTTCAGCAGCTTCAATTGGAATTGCACTAGATGAAGCCTTGGAAAAGAAGTTAATAAAAAAAGGTGATATTATAGCAATTACAGGATTTGGTGGTGGTTTAACATTTGGTTCTATAATTATGAAGTGGTGTTATTAATAAAAAAAAATTATTGATTTAAAAGGAGAGAATAGAATGTCAAAAATTGCTTTTGTTTTTCCAGGTCAAGGTTCTCAATATGTTGGAATGGGAAAAGAACTATATGAAAATAATGAAAGTGCAAAAAAAGCTTTTGATCTAATTTTTGGTAGTTTAGATTTTGATTTAAAAGAAATAATGTTTAATGGGACAGAAGAAGAATTAAAAAAAACAAAAAATACACAACCAGCAATAGTTGCTTTAAGCTTAGTTTTGGAAAAATTAGTTAGAGAAAAGGGAATAGAACCAGATTATGTAGCTGGACACTCTGTTGGAGAATATGCAGCAATTGCTTCTTCAGGATTCTTAACATTAGAAGAAAGTGTAGAATTAACTGCTTATCGAGGAATGATAATGCATGAAATTTCAGAAAAAGTTGATGGTGGTATGGCAGCTGTTTTAGGAATGGAGTCTGAAAAAATAAAAAATATTTTAAAAGAAGTATCAGGAATAGTAGAAGCAGTAAATTTCAATGAACCTAACCAAACAGTAATTGCAGGAGAAAAATTGGCAATTCAAGAAGCTTGTGAGTTATTAAAAGAAAATGGAGCGAAAAGAGCTATTATTTTATCTGTTTCAGGTCCTTTTCATTCTTCTCTTATGGAACCTGCAGGAGAAAAAATAAAAGAAAAATTAAAAAGTTTTAAATTTAAAGAATCATTAATTCCAGTGATTGGGAATACTAGTGCTAAAGAGATTGTAAATTCACAAGGTTTAGAAGAAGAGTTATATCTTCAAAGTTTTGGAGTTGTTCGATGGGTTGAAACAATAGAAAAATTAAAACAATTAGGAGTAAAAAAAATATATGAAATAGGGCCAGGGAAAGTTTTGTCTGGATTAATAAAAAAAATAGATAAAGAAATAGAAGTGAAAAATATAGAAAAGCTTGAAGATTTTGAAAATTTGTTGTAAAATAGAAGAGTACAATTTAATAAAAGTACTAGTATTAAAATAAAAGTAGATAATAGGAGGAAATATGTTAGAAAAAATTAAAGAAATAGTGGTAGAGCAATTAGGTGTTGAACCTGAGCAAGTAGTATTAGAAGCAAATTTCGTTGAAGATTTAGGTGCAGATTCATTAGATACTGTTGAATTAATAATGGCTTTTGAAGAAGAGTTTGACGTAGAAATACCAGACGCAGATGCAGAAAAAATTAAAACAGTAAAAGATGTTGTAACTTATATTGAGTCTAAATAATAGGTAGAAAGAAGGGGTATTTTTATACCCCTTTATTTGTATCTATTAATTTAATAAACATAGTAAAGAGTATTAAAATAAAAAAATTATGGAGGAAAATATGAATTATAAAATAGAAGATAATAAAGAAAAAAGAGTAGTAATAACAGGAATAGGAATGGTAACTTCTTTAGGGAATACTGCAGAAGAAACTTGGACAAGACTAAATAACGGTGAAACAGGAGTTGACTATATAAAAGTTTTTGATACAACAGAAATGCCTGTTAAAATTGGTGCTGAAGTTAAAGACTTTGATCCAACTAATTATGGCATAGAAAAAAAAGAAGTTAAAAAATTAGCTAGAAATACACAATTTGCCATAGCAGTAACAAAAATGGCATTAGAAGATTCAAACTTTATAATAAATGATTCTAATAAAGAGACAACAGGTGTAATAATCGGAACAGGGATAGGCGGAATAGAAATTTTTGAAGAGCAGTATACAAATATGACTGTGAAAGGTTTTACAAGAATGTCACCTTTTACAATCCCAGCAATGATAGGTAATATGGCTTCAGGTAATGTTGCAATTTATTATGGTGCACAGGGACCTAATAAGTCTGTTAACACTGCTTGTTCAGCAGGAACACATGCTATAGGAGACGGTTTTGAAATTATAAAAAGTGGAAGAGCCAAAGCTATGATAGTTGGTGGAACAGAAGCCTCAATAACTCCATTTGCACTAAATGCTTTTGCAGGAATGAAAGCATTATCAACAAGAAATGATAGCCCAAAGACGGCTTCAAGACCTTTTACAGCAGATAGAGATGGGTTTGTTATGGGAGAAGGAGCAGGAGTTTTAATATTAGAAGAATTAGAAACTGCTAAGCAACGTGGAGCTAAAATATATGCAGAAATAGTAGGATATGGAGAGACTTGTGATGCTTATCATATAACATCACCAGTTGAAGGTGGAACAGGAGCTGTAAGGGCAATGAAAATCGCACTGGAAGAAGCAAAGTTAGATTTAAATAAAGTTGATTATATTAATGCACATGGAACTTCTACACCAGCCAATGATAAGAATGAAACTGCTGCAATAAAAACAGTTTTTGGAGAACATGCTAAAAACATCTTAGTATCTTCTACTAAAGGTGGAACAGGACATTGTTTAGGCGGTGCAGGAGGAATAGAGGCAGCAATATTATCATTAGCAATAAGAGACGGAATTGCTCCACCAACAATAAACTATGTTTTAGCAGATTCAGAGTGTGACTTAAATTATGTTCCAAATAAAATGATAAAAAAAGATATTAATGTTGGAATATCAACTTCACTTGGTTTTGGAGGACATAATGGTGTTATTGTATTAAGAAAATATGTGTAATAGAGGAGAATGGATACGATGAACAATAATTTAGAAGGATTAGAAAAAAAAATTGGTTATGTGTTCAAAGATAGAAATCTTCTAAAAACAGCCTTGATCCATAGATCTTTTGGGAATGAGCATAAAAAGTATAAGGATATCAGTAATGAAAGAATGGAGTTATTGGGAGATGCAGTTTTAGATCTTGTTGTAACAGAATATTTATATAAAAAACTCCCTAGTTCTGCAGAGGGTGAACTTGCTAAAATAAAAGCAATGGTTGTAAGTGAGCCTGTATTAGTTAAAATATCTAGAAAATTAGAGTTGGGAGAATATCTTCTTATGAGTAAAGGGGAAGAGATTACTGGTGGAAGAGGAAGAAGTTCAATATTAGGTGATGTTTTTGAATCCTTATTAGGTGCTATTTATCTAGACTCAAATTTTGAGTCTACGAAAGAGATAGCTTTAAAATACATGACATATTGGATAGATAATGCTGAAACTGTTGAAGAAATATTGGATTATAAAACAATATTACAAGAATATACACAGAAAGAATATAAGGTGGTACCTAAATATACTGTTGTAGATGAAAGTGGGCCAGATCATAAGAAAGAATTTAGAATTAACGTTGAGATAGGTACAGATATTAAAGGACATGGAGTAGGTAGCAATAAAAAATTAGCAGAACAAGCAGCAGCTAGAGAAATTATAAAAAAAATGGGGTTATAAATGAAACACTATAATATCCCAATTTTTATTAATCATATAGGGTGTCCAAATTCTTGTGTATTTTGTAATCAAGAAAAAATAAATGGAATAGAAACTGATATAACTCCTAAAGAAGTAAAAAAAATAATTGAAGAATATTTAGAATTTCTTCCAGAGGCAGGGCATAAAGAGGTTGCCTTTTTTGGTGGAACATTTACAGGAATATCTTTTGAATTACAAAATGAATATTTGAAAATTGTAAAACCATTTATAGATTCAAAAAAAATAAATGGAATTAGGATATCGACACGACCAGATTCTATAAATCAGGATATTTTAGATCAGTTGAAATATTATGGTGTAAAAGTAATTGAGCTGGGCGTGCAATCGTTGAATCAAAAAGTATTAGATTTAACTGAAAGAAATTATTTAGTAGAAGAAGTTGAGAATGCTAGTAAATTAATAAAAAAAAATAATATTAAGTTGGGAATTCAATTAATGATAGGGTTACCAGGTTCAAATTCAGAGATAGAATATGAAACAGCAAAAAAAACAATTAACTTAAAACCTGATATGGTGAGAATATATCCTGCTTTAGTCTTGAAAGATACTAAAATGGAGGAAATGTACAGAGATGGAACATATACTCCATTAACACTAGAAGAGAGTGTTAAAATAGGAACAAAAATATATTCCATGATTGAAACTGAAGATATTGAAATAATAAGAGTAGGACTTCAACCATCGGAAGACCTTAGAAAAGAGGGGATAATAGTAGCTGGACCTTTTCATCCTGCCTTTCGTGAACTGTTGGAGGGAGAAATTTATTATGAATTTTTAAAAAAAATTAATAGTAAAAAATTAGAGATTTTAGAAGTGATTGCTAATGAAAAAAATATATCTAAAATAGTTGGAATAAAGGGAATAAACAAAATTAGATTAAAAGAGTTAAGAATTAAAATAGATAATAACCTAAGATTAGATGAGTTTTTAATAAATGGGAAGAGGTATACAAGAAAAAATATTTTAAATTCTATGGAGGAAAAATGAAAATAGGAGTGTATTCTGGAAGTTTTGATCCTCTTACAAAAGGTCATATTGAAATATTAGAAAGGTCAAAAGGACTTGTAGATAAGCTTATTATTTTAGTTTTAAATAATCCTAATAAAAAATATATGTTCTCTTTGGTAGAGCGAACAGAGATGATAAAAAAAATTTTTCAAGAAAAAAAATCTATTCAAGTAGAAAATTATGAAGGGTTACTTGTTGATTTTATGAAAAAAAATAAATGTAATTTGATAATAAGAGGGTTAAGAGCAGTAAGTGACTATGAGTATGAGTTGGGAATGGCTCTTGTAAATAAAGATTTATCAGGTGGTGAAATAGAAACTGTTTTTTTACCTGCCTCAAGAGAGCAAATGTATATAAGCTCTACAATGGTACGAGAAATTGCATTAAATGGTGGAAATTTAGAAAAATATGTAGACTCAAGTATAGAAAATAAAATTTTAGAGAAACTACAAACTAAAAAATAGGTGGTAAAATGGCTAAAAATAAGAGCTTTTATATTTGTGGAGAGTGTGGTTATAGAACTTTAAAATGGATGGGAAAATGCTCTGAATGTGGTGAATGGGGAAGTTTTGTTGAAGAGGTAGAAATAAAAAGTGGCACAAGTACTAGTAATATAAATAAAAAACTTACCAATATAAATGAAAGTAGTAAAAAAGTATTTTCTTTTCAAGATGTAATAATTGAAGAAAACTTTAGATATACTACTGAAATTAGCGAGTTTGACCGTCTTTTAGGTGGTGGACTTGTGAAAGGGGAAGTTGTTTTGATTACGGGAAATCCAGGAATAGGAAAGTCAACATTATTACTTCAACTAATTGGAGAATATACTAAATACGGTGATGTTTTATATATATCAGGTGAAGAGTCTCCTATGCAAATAAAAAATAGAGGAAAAAGATTAGGTGTAACACATGATAATATATTTTTAATGTCTGAAACTGATATGACTAATATTTATGAATATATAAGTTTAAAGAAACCAAAAGTTGTTGTAATAGATTCCATACAAACAATATATAATTCTACTTATGATTCCATGCCAGGAACACCAACTCAAATTAAAGAATGTACAATGAAGATAGTTGAGTTAGCTAAAAGTTTAAATATCCCTTTTTTTATTGTTGGACATATTACAAAAGAAGGAAAACTTGCAGGTCCCAAATTGTTGGAACATATTGTAGATGCAGTTTTTAGTTTTGAAGGGGAAGAAGGATTATTTTATAGAATACTAAGAAGTAGTAAAAATAGATTCGGCTCAACTAATGAACTAGCAGTTTTTAGTATGGAAGAAGCTGGTTTGAGAGAAGTTAAAAATTCATCTGAATTTTTTTTGAGTGAAAGAGAAGAAAAGAATATAGGGAGTATGGTAGTCCCAATTCTGGAAGGAACAAAAGTTTTTTTATTAGAAATTCAAGCTTTAATTACAGATATGAATATAGGGATTCCCAAAAGAATAGTTCAGGGCTATGATAGGAATAGAATTCAAATATTAACTGCTATTGGAGAGAAAATTGGGAAAATGAATCTAGGAATGAAAGATTTATTTGTAAATGTACCAGGTGGAATAACTATAAAAGATCCAGCTGGAGATTTAGGTGTTGTAATATCAATATTATCTATGTATAGAGGGATTCCCATAAGTCAAAAAATAGCAGCAATTGGAGAACTAGGACTTCGTGGTGAAATTAGAAAAGTATTTTTCATAGACAAAAGACTTAGAGAATTAGAAAAATTAGGTTTTAAAGGAGTTTATGTTCCAATTTCTAATAAAAAAGAGATAGAGAAGAATAGTTATAAGCTAAAATTGATTTACTTGAAAAATCTAGAAGAAGTAATAGAAAGGATGGTAGAATAATATGGTAACAGAAAAAATATTAGAAATAATATCAAAAGTGACACCTGGAACCACTTTAAGAGAAGGAATATTTAGTATATTAGAAGCTGGTCGTGGTGGGCTTATAGTTGTTGGAATAAATGAAGAGATAAAAAAAATGATAGATGGTGGTTTCTATATTGATTGTGATTATACTCCAGAAAAAATATATGAACTTTCAAAAATGGATGGAGCTATAATAATAGATGAAAACATTGAAAAAATATATTATGCTAATGTTCATTTACATCCTGATAGATCATTTAACACTAATGAAAGTGGTATTAGACATAGAACTGCTGAAAGAATGGCAGTTCAAACGAGACAATTAGTAATCGCAATTTCTGAGAGAAAAAAATCGGTTACTTTATATAAAGGAAGTGAAAAATATAGGCTTAAAAATATTTCTGTTGTCATAGAGCAAGGAACTCAAGCTTTAGAGACACTGGCTAAATATTGTAGTGTTTTAGATAAAGAATTGAATAATTTAACTGTTTTAGAATTAGATGATTTAGTGACAATAAGAGAAGTAGCTTCAGTTGCTCAAAGATATGAAATGGTTTATAGAATAAAAAAAGAGTTGAAAAATTATGTAATAGAATTAGGGATAGAAGGTAGATTAATTTCTCTTCAAATGCAAGAATTACTTCTTAATATAAAAGAAGTAAAAATAGATTTTATAAAAGATTACTATAATGATGAGAAAGAAATACTTGATATAAGAAATATAAATGAAGAGTTGGGAAAACTAAGTGACTCAGAATTACTAGAGTTAGAAAGATTTGCAGGAATATTAGGGCATGGAAAAAATATTGTAAACTTAGATGATAAAGTTGTACCTAAAGGATATAGAATTTTAGGAAAAATAAGTAAATTAAATAAAAAAGATATTGAAAAACTTGTAAGTATTTATGAAAATTTGATAGCTCTTCAAGAAGGAAAAGAAGATGAGATGTCTGAAATTAAAGGTATTAGTAAATTTAAAAGTAAAGCTATAAAGAATGGGTTAAAAAGATTAAAAGCAAGTGTTGATGAAAAAGAGTAAAAAATTATTTATATTTTTGAGAATACTAATTATGTAAGATTATTGAAGGGAGGTATATTATGAAAAAACTTGTGCTTTTTGTTATTTTAGATAAATATTCTGATTGGGAAGTGGGATATTTGTCGTCACTATTACTTTATTTAGGGAAAGATGAATATTCTATTAAAACTGTTTCTTTAACCAAAAAAAGTATCCAGTCATTAGGTGGATTTACAGTTCTTCCAGACTATGATATTGAATCAGCGCCAATGGATTTTGAAGGATTAATTTTGATAGGTGGAATGTCATGGAGAACAGAAGGGGCAAATCAGATAAAACCATTGATTCAAGTTGCTCTAGATAAGAAAAGAGTACTAGGTTCTATTTGTGGTGCTTCTGGTTTTCTTGGAACAATGGGAATTTTAAATCATATAAAACATACTGCTAACGATTTAGATGACCTAAAGCAATGGGGTGGAAAACAATATACAGGAGAAAAAAACTTTAGAAGAGAACAAGCAATAAGGGATAATAATATTGTTACTGCCAATGGTACAGCAGCCTTAGAATTTACAAAGGAAGTGTTACTAGCATTAAATATTACTTCAGAAGAAAGTATCCAAGAATGGTATAATTATTATAAGGTTGGTTGCTATGAAGCCCCCATGCCAACACTGTAAGTTAAAAGTGTTGGCATAATTAGACTAATAAAAATTTTAGAGAAAGTATATGGCAAGAGGAACTATAAAAACTGTAAAAATTCCTGCTATTCCAATTGCAAGTCCACTCATTGCTCCTTCAACTTCACCTAATTCAACAGCTTTTGAAGTACCTATGGCATGACTTGCAGTGCCCATAGCAAGACCAACAGCTATTTTTTCTTTAACTCCAAATAATTTAAGAGTTATAGGACCCAATGTCCCTCCTACTATACCCGTAAGAACTATTGCTGCAACCGTTATAGAAGAGTTTCCACCTAATTCCTTAGTAATCTCAATACCAATAGCTGTTGTAATTGATTTTGACAATAAAGATTGTATTAATTCTTTACTGAGACCAAGAGATTTAGAAAGAAAAAGAACAGAAAAAACAGCAGCGAAAGAACCAACAGTGATACCTGCTAAAATAGGTATCAAATTTTTTTTAAGGGTTTCACGTTGTTTATATAAAGGAACTGCTAAAAGAACAGTTGCAGGAGCTAAGAAAAAAAATATCATATCTCCACCTTTATTATATTCTTTAACAGGTATTTTAAAGATAGATAGTATAGTAATGATAATAATTAACGCTACGACTAATGGATTAAAAAGTACAAAATTTGTTTTTTTATATATCCAAATCCCAATTTGAAATGCAATAAGAGTTATACAAATAGATAATAATGGACTCATAAAATCTCCTTTTCAGCTTTTTTTCTTATAATATATTGGACTGTAACTCCTGTAGTTACAAGGGTGATAAGAGTTGTAGAAATGATTAGAAAAAGTAATTTAATCCAAATGTGACTGACTTCTCCAAGAGTATCAATTAGACCAACTCCAGCTGGTAAAAAAATAAAAGATAGATGGCTAAGCATGGAATTTGTAGTCTCTTCAATATCAGTGATGAGTATAATTTTTTTTAAAAGAAGAAGAAATAATATAACGAGACCGATTACTGCACCAGGAAGAGGGATTGGAGAAAATGGACTTAAAAAATTTCCTAAATATGTAATACCTAGAATGAGCAAGAGTTCTTTTAACACGACAACTAACCTCCAAATTTAATTAATATTATTTATATAAATAAAAATATTTTCAGAACACTAATTTAAAATATAAGTAATTAAGATGATATTAAAATGTTGTTATAATTTTCTTAAACGTAGAATAAGTAGACCCTTAGATGACGGTAGCAATTTTAGCTCCTTGCAGAGTGTGTCTTTGTGAAAAAATTCTATTTTCACAAAGACTGTCCAAATAAGTATATCATAAAATAATTAATGAATAAATAAAATTTTTAAAATAATTAGTATAAATATTTTTAGTTTATAATTTTTTAGATAGAGGAGTCAAATTTATATAAAAAAATCGGAAAAATGGCTATAAAATTATCTCAAGAGTTGTTTTATTTAGATTAATATGTTAAAATTGTATTAACATAAAACTTAGGAGGAAATTAATGAAAAAATTGTTTTTAGGATTAATAGTCTTAACAACTTTAGTATTAAGTGGTTGTGGAGAAGCAAAAGAGGCTAAGGTAGAAGATAAAACGACTGTTTCAAAAATGAAAGTTGGTATAGTTATGTCTACTGGTGGCTTAGGAGATAAATCATTTAATGATGCTGCTTATAAAGGTTTAGAGTTGGCAAAAGAAGAGTTAGGAATTAATTTTAAATATGTAGAACCTCAAAGTTCAGCAGAAGATGAACAGTTTTTAAGAGAATATGCAGAAGCAAATTATGATTTAATAATTGCAACAGGTTTCCAAATGAGGGATGCAGCTGCTAAGGTAGCAAAAGATTATCCAAATATTAAGTTTCTTATGATTGATGATGTTGTAAAAGAAGGAAATGTAAAAAATATTTTATTTAAAGAAGCTGAAGGTTCATTCCTTGTAGGAGCAGTGGCTGGAATGATGACAAAAACTGATGTAGTGAGTTTTGTTGGTGGTATGGAATTACCATTAATAAAAAGATTTTTGAACGGATATACTCAAGGTGTAAAATATATTAAGCCAAATGCAAAGGTATTATCACTTTATATAGGTGGACAGAATCCATTTAATGATCCAGTAAAGGCTAAAGAAGGGGCATTATCTCAGATTAAAGCTGGTTCAGATGTACTTTATCATGCATCAGGAGCATCAGGAATTGGTGTTATAGAAGCAGCAAAAGATAAAGGTGTTTATGCAATAGGTGTAGACTCTGACCAAGATGGAATAGCTGAAGGAGTGGTATTAACTTCTATGATAAAGAATATTGATGTAGTAGTCTTAGAAACAATAAGAGATTTATCAAAAGGTGAATTTAAAGTAGGAACACATGAGTATGGAGTAAAAGAAAATGGAGTAGGAACAACTGAATTTCTTTTCACAAAAGAAATAATTGGAGAAACTAATTTGAAAAAATTAGCTGAAATAAAAGAAAAAATTAAATCTGGTGAAATAGTAATACAATAAAAATAGATGTAAAAAAAGAAAAGGGTGAGGCTAGAGTTAATTAGTCATACCCTTTTTTGGGAGGTATAGGATGAGGACCGTTGATATAATAGAAAAAAAACGTGATGGAAAGGTTTTAGGTAGTGAAGAAATAAAATTTTTATTAGAAGAATATTTAAAGGGAAATATTCCAGACTATCAAATTTCAGCGTTTCTAATGAGTGTTTATTTTCAAGGGATGACAGAGGAAGAATTAAAATATTTTACAACTGAGATGATAAATTCTGGAGATATTGTAGAATTTTCAGGAACACATAAATTTTTAGTAGATAAGCATTCAACAGGTGGAGTTGGGGATAAAACAACGATTGCCCTTGCTCCAATATTGGCTGCTCTTGGTATGGGTACAGCAAAACTTTCTGGAAAAGGTCTTGGACATACAGGGGGAACAATAGATAAATTTGAGTCTATAAAGGGATTTAAATTTTCTGAAACAAAAGAAGAATTAATAAAATTAGTAACTGAAACAGGAATTGGGATAATGGGGTATTCAGATAAAATTGTCCCTTTGGATAAAAAACTTTATTCTCTTAGAGATGTAACTGCAACAGTATCTAGTATACCTCTAATAGCCAGTTCAATTATGAGTAAAAAATTAGCAGTTTATGCAGATGCAATCATTCTTGATGTAAAAGTTGGAACGGGAGCATTTATGAAAAATTATGAAGAGGCTAAAAAATTAGCTGAAACAATGTATAAATTAGGAAAGCAATTTGATAGAAAAATAGCTTGTATGCTAACAAATATGGATGAACCTTTGGGAAATGCAGTTGGTAATTCTTTAGAAGTAATAGAGGCTATTGAAACAGTAAAAGGAAGAGGTCCTAAAGAATTTCAAGATTTAGTAATAACTATAAGTGCTCAAGCTCTGAAAATGAAAGGAGATGTAGCAACTATGGAGGAAGGAAAAAGAAAAGTTATAGAAATATTAGAGTCAGGAAAAGCACTTCAATATTTAAAAAACTTTATAAAAGAGAGTGGAGGTGACCCGAAAATATGCGATGATTATTCTTTATTTGAGATAGCTCCTGAAATAATGCAGTATCATGCAAAAAAAACAGGATATATTAGTAAAATATTGGCTGATGAAATTGGAAAGGTTGCAATGATGCTAGGAGCAGGTAGAAGTAAAAAAGATGATATTATAGACCATTCTGTTGGTCTAATTATGAAAGTAAAAGTAGGAGATTATGTCAAAAAAGATGATGTTTTATTAGAAATTTATCATAAAAATAATTTGACCCAAAATATTATTGATATTGTTGAAAATGCTATAGAATACTCTGAAATAAAGATAGAGAAAAACCCTATTATATTTGCAATAATAGAAGGAGAATAAAAAATTATGAAAATAAATAAATATATTGATCATACAATACTAAAAGCTACGGCAACAGAAATAGATATAAAAAAACTTTGTACAGAGGCTAAAGAAAATGGATTCTATTCAGTTTGTATAAATAGTTCATATGTGAAATTGGCAAGTGAAGAGTTGAAAGGTAGTGATGTAAAAGTTTGTAGTGTAATAGGTTTTCCTTTGGGAGCCATGAGTAAAGAAGCAAAAATATTTGAAGCTGTTCAGTGCATAAAAGATGGAGCAACAGAGATTGATATGGTTATTAATATTGGCTTTTTAAAATCTGGAAAGTATATAGAAGTTGAGGAAGAAATTAGAGATATAAAGAAATCCATTGGAAAAAATATTTTGAAAGTAATAATTGAAAATTGTTACTTAACAAATGATGAAAAAATAGCAATGACAGAAATTGTTCTTAGATCAGGAGCAGATTTTATAAAAACTTCTACTGGATTTGGAACTGGCGGTGCAACATTAGAAGATTTAAAACTTATGAAAGAAATTGTAAAAGATAAAATTGAAATAAAAGCAGCAGGTGGTGTAAAAAATGTTGCAACAGCCTTGGAATTTATAAGTGCTGGTGCAACAAGATTAGGAACTTCTTCAGGTGTCCAGCTAGTAACTGTTGGGGAGATGAAAGAAGGAGAATATTAAGAAAAATATAATTTTTAATTAACCTTGGATGGAAGGAGGAAATATGCAAAAAATAGAGAGAGCCACAATAATAGTATTAGATAGTTTAGGAGTAGGAGAAAGTCCTGATGCTGCCATGTATGGTGATGTAGGGAGTAATACTTTAGGAAATATTGCACTTACAACTGGTGGAATCCATCTTCCAAATATGGAAAAAATGGGTCTAGGAAATATAATAGAAATATTAGGTGTTAAAAAAATAGAGAATGCCATAGGTAATTACGGAAAAGCACAAGAAAAAGCAATAGGAAAAGATACAACGACAGGACATTGGGAAATTGCAGGTATGATTCCAGAGAAAGGATTTCCAACATATGCAAATGGATTTTCTGAAATTGTAATAAAAAAAATCCAAGAGAAAACAGGAAGAAAAGTTCTATGTAATAAACCTTATTCAGGGACAGAAGTACTAGATGTATATGGTGAGGAACAGATGAAAACAGGTGCTTGGATTATTTATACTTCAGCAGATCCTGTTCTACAAATTGCAGCTCATGAAGAAATAATACCCTTAGAAGAATTATATTCGGCTTGTGAAACAGTACTTGAAATTTGTAAAGAGTACTCTCCAGTTGCAAGAGTCATTGCAAGACCATATTTAGGAGCAGAAAAAGGAAGTTTTAAAAGAACTCCTAATCGTCATGATTATTCAGTATTACCTCCAATGGAATCTATGTTAGATAGAATTATAAGTGCGAATTTAGAAGTAATTGGAATTGGTAAAACAAGTGATATTTTTGCTGGTGTTGGAATTAGTGATAACCGAAAAAGTAATGTAGATAATTTAGAAGGGATTAAAAAAACAATTGTTGCTTTGAAAGAAGATAGCAAAGGATTAATTTTTACCAATTTAGTAGATTTTGATATGAAATATGGACATAGAAGAGATCCTGAAGGTTATAAAAAAGCATTGGAAGAATTTGATTCTTTTGTCCCAGAAATTTTAGAAAATTTAAAAGAAAATGAATTACTTATAATAACTGCAGATCATGGTTGTGATCCTACCTATAAAGGAAGTGATCATACAAGGGAATATATTCCTGTACTTGCATATGGTAAAAAATTAAAATCAGGAATAAATTTAGGGACAAGAAAGAGTTTTGCAGATATAGCAAGTACAATAGAGGAGCTTCTATTGGGAAAAACAGAGTTGTCAGGAAGTTTTGCAAAAGAAATTATTTAAATTGGATATAGAGAATAAATAAGATAATATTAAAATAAAAAAAAGATGGAGGAATGAAAATGAGTATACATATAAGAGCAAAAAAAGGGGATATAGCAGAGACAGTTTTAATGCCTGGGGATCCTTTAAGAGCAAAATGGATAGCAGAAACATTTTTAGAAGATGTTGTAATGTATAATGATGTAAGAGGTATGTATGGATTTACAGGAACTTATAAAGGAAAGAAAGTATCTGTTCAAGGTTCAGGAATGGGAGTTCCATCAATTTCAATTTATGCAACAGAATTAATTACAGAATTTGGGTGTAAAAATTTAATAAGAGTAGGAACAGCAGGTTCTTATAGAGAAGATGTTAAAATTAGGGATGTAGTTATAGGTATGGCAAGTTCAAGTACGTCAGGAGTAAATAGACTTAAGTTTGGCGGAGCAGATTATGCACCTACAGCTTCTTTTGAATTATTAAAAAAAGCTATTGTAGCTGCAGAAAAAAAAGGAATTAATATAAAAGCTGGAAATATTTTAACTGCTGATGAATTCTATTCAGATAATTTTGATGATTATAAAAAATGGGCTGAGTACGGTGTAATGTGTGTAGAGATGGAAACATCGGGATTATATACTGTTGCTGCTAAACATGGAGTAAATGCTTTAACAATTTTAACAATATCAGATTGTTTGGTAACAAAAGCAGCTACAACAGCAGAAGAAAGACAAACTACTTTGAAGGAAATGGTAGAACTAGCCTTAGAAACAGCTTTATCGTAAGTGATAAGATAGAGTAAGAATAGAAGAAGGGAGCTGTTTATGAAAAAAGAAGAGATATTAAAGTTATTAGAGGAAGCGATTGTAGCAAGAGAGGGCTCTTACTCTCCATATTCTAATTTTAAAGTTGGGGCTGTTGTCGTTGATCAAGACAATAATCACTATTTAGGAGCTAATATTGAGAATGCTTCTTATGGACTTTCTAATTGTGGAGAGAGAACAGCAATTTTTTCAGCAGTTTCTCAAGGCTTAAAAAAAATAAAAATGATAGCTGTAGTTGGAGATACAACACAACCAATTAGTCCTTGCGGAGCTTGTAGACAAGTTATATCAGAATTTGCTGATGAAAATACGATAATAATTTTAGGGAATTTAAAAAATGATTATAAAATTATGAATATGGGAGAGTTGTTGCCTTATGGATTCAAACTCTAAGAATGATTATTTTTTTGAAATAGAAAAAGTATATAAGGAAAAGAAAAAAGAGATAAAAGAGAGATTAGAATTTTTTAGAAATGTTTGGAATACAGGAAATGAAGAAGATATTCATGCAGAATTATCTTTTTGTATTTTGACACCTCAATCCAAAGCTAAAAATGCTTGGGCTGCTATTACAACATTAAGAGAAAATGGTGTTCTTCTTTCAGGGGATTGGGAACAAATCTCAGAGTTTTTAAATATTGTAAGATTTAAAAATAACAAAGCAAAGTATCTTGTTGAGTTGAGAGAGCAAATGAAGAATGAAAAAGGTAAAATTATGACAAAAAGTTTTTTTTCTTCAATAGGAACAACTCATGAGAAGAGAGAGTGGATAGTAAAAAATATTAAAGGAATGGCCTATAAAGAGGCAGGACATTTTTTAAGAAATGTTGGATTTGGAAGTGAAGTAGCAATTCTAGATAGACATATTTTAAAAAATTTGGTAAGACTTGAGATTATAGAGGAGATTCCTAAAACTATTTCTCCAAAGGCATATCTTGAAATAGAAAAAAAATTAAAAATATTTTGTGAAGAAGTAAAGATTCCCATGGATGAAATGGATTTATTGCTTTGGTATCTGGAAGCTGGTGAAATTTTTAAGTAATAAAAATATAGTATAAAAAAGTAGCTAAAACAGTCTATTCTGCAGAGCTACTTTTTTATATATAAAATTATAATCAATCAATATTTTTTAATAATTCTTCTTTTCTAAGATTACTACCATCAATAGCATAAATAGAGTCTTTTGTTAAATGTATAATATGGTCGGAAAATCTTTCAAATTTTTTATTGATAAATAAAAGTGTAGAGACTATTTCTATTAATGAAGGGTTTTCTTGCATATAGTTTATATAAAATTTAAAATTATTGTTAACAATTAAGTCAATTTCTAAATCTAATTCAATAAGAGAGTAGAGTAGAATGGTATCTTTATCTATAACTCCTTTTATATACAAGGAAAAAATATGTTTAATTTTTAATGTAAGTGGAATAAGTTGTTCAAATAGATTAGGTGGTAACTGTTCCAAAATTGAATTTATAAGAATTAAATTTGCTTTAAGAAGGTCCCCCATACGTTCCAGAAGTCGAGAGCTATCAGTAATCATAACAAGTTTTCTAAGATGATAAGCAGCTGGTTGAAATCTTGCCATAGTAATAATACTATCTTCTCTTATTGAAAGATCAAGTTGATTTATATTGTCTTCTATATTTTTACTAATTGAAATGTTATTAGTATTAAATTTTTGAGAGGTTAATACTAATATATTTATTTCTAAAAATCGTTCTACATTTTTTACCATTGCTAGAAATTGCATATCAATTTTTTCTAATCGTTGTTCTAAATTTTTCATAAAGAAACTCCTTTTTATTTAGATTATATATTCTAATTCAGATTATCCAAATTTTCCAGTGATATAGTCTTCTGTTTTTTTATTTTTTGGTGTTGTAAATATGAGTTCAGTCTTATCAAATTCAATAATTTCTCCTTGAAAAAAGAATCCAGTGTAGTCAGAAATTCGACTAGCCTGCTGCATATTGTGGGTAACAATAATAATTGTATATTTTTTTTGCAATTCTCTAATTAATTCTTCTATCTTAGCAGTAGAAATAGGATCTAGTGCAGATGTGGGTTCATCCATAAGTAAAATTTCAGGATTGATAGATATAGCTCTTGCAATACAAAGACGTTGCTGTTGCCCTCCTGAGAGAGATAATGCAGATTGGTGTAATTTATCTTTAACTTCATCCCAAAGAGCAACAGCTTTAAGAGAACTTTCAACAATAGAATCAAGCTGTCTTTTATCTCGGATACCATGGAGTTTTGGGGCAAAAGTTAAGTTAGAATAAATAGTTTTTGGAAAAGGGTTTGGTTTTTGAAATACCATTCCAACTTTTGTTCTAAGTGAAATAATATCATGGTTATTATCAAAAATATTCTGGTTGTCTAAAATTATTTTTCCTTTATAAAGAGAACTTTTAATCAAATCGTTCATTCTGTTGATTGAACGCAAAAATGTAGATTTACCGCATCCAGAAGGACCAATAAGAGCAGTAACAGTATTCTTTTTTATTTCCATATTGATATTTTTTAAGGCATGAAATTTACCATAATAAAAATTGAAGTTTTCAACTTTTATTCTAGAAAATGTAGGGGTTGAATCTTTATTCATAATGTTTTCCTCCAATAATATTTAAATTTTATTTTTAAAACTTCTTCTAATAAAAGCTCCTACTAAATTGAACCCAACAGTGATACTAACAAGAATAAAAAGAGTTCCTTCCATATTAGACTTGGGCATATTAGGTACTTGTGTTGAAATTGCATATAAGTGATATGGTAAAGCCATAACTTGATCCCAAATTGTTTCAGGTAAGAAAGGAAGATAAAAAGCTACAGCAGTAAACATAATAGGAGCAGTTTCTCCAGCAGCACGAGATATACTAAGAATTATTCCAGTTAAAATTCCAGGTGTTGCACTGGGAAGAATAATTTTTGAAATTGTTTCCCATTTTGTAGCTCCAAGAGCTAAAGAAGACTCACGAAGGGAGATAGGAATATTTAAGAGAGCTTCACGGGTAGAAGCTATTATCACGGGTAGACACATAATTCCTAAAGTTAAAGAACCTGAAAGAATAGAGACTCCAAGTTTTAAATGAATGACAAAAAGAGACATACCGAATAATCCATAAATAATACTAGGAATACCTGTAAGATTAATAATAGATAAATTAATAAGTCGAGTTAAGAAACTATCTTTGGCATATTCTACAAGATATATTCCAGTAAAAATTCCGAAAGGAACCGAAATTGCAATAGTTCCTAGGGTAAGATAAAAAGTACCGACTATAGCAGGAAAAATACCGCCAGCTCTCATTCCTTTTTTAGGAATTTCTGTTAAAAATTCCCATGTGATAGTGGGAAGTCCTTTAAAAATAATATAGAGTATAATTGTAAAAATTGGAATAATAGAAGCTATAGTTATAGCAAAGATAAAAAACTCAATTGTTTTTCCAGATTTTCCTTTTAAAATATTCATTATTTCCCCTTATCTTCCCATATTTTTTTTAGATTTTGTTATAAAATATTCTCCTGTACTGTTTGTAATAAAACTTATAAGAAAAAGAATTATTCCGATTGCAAAAAGAGCATGATAGTGTGTACCACCTTGGACAACCTCCCCCATTTCACTAGCAATTGTAGCCGTTAATGTTCTAACTGAAGATAGAGGAGATGTAGCCATAATTGGAGAGTTACCTGTTACCATAAGAACAGTCATAGTTTCACCAATTATTCTTCCAAATCCTAACATTATTCCTGCAAAAATACCTGAAAAGCTAGCTGGAAGAAGAATTTTAAAAATAGTTTCCAATTTATTCCCTCCTAATGCAAATGCAGCTTCTTTATAAGAAGGGTCAAGAGAGCGAAGGGCATCATCAGTAATACTAACAATAGTTGGAATACTCATAAAAGCTAGCATAAGTCCACCAGTAAGAGCAGTTAATCCTGTATTAAGATTAAAAAATGTTTTTAAAGGACCAGAGAGGACATAGAGTCCAATAAATCCTAAAACTACAGATGGGATTGCTGCCATAATTTCTATTGTTATTTTAAGAAAAGTTTGAATTTTAGGTGAAGAATATTCAGCAATATAAATTGCCACAATTAGAGAAAGAGGTACTGCAACAGCTATTGCTATTAAGGAAGTCCAAAGAGAACCCACAAGTAATGGTAACAGCCCATATTTATTTGAAAGTGAAATCCATTCAAAACCAATTAAAAATCTAACAATTGAATATTCTTTAAAAAAACTAAGTCCATTTTTAAATAAAAATAAAACAATTAAAAAAATAATTAAAACATTTAAAATTCCTATAAAAAAATTGAAATATTTCATAAAAATATTTAGAAAATTACGCATTAATAATGTCCTCCTTAAAATAACAGATTGAAATGTAAGATAAGTTCTAAAACAATTATAAAATATATTTGTAAAGGATGTATAAAGGGAATGTAAAATTAATGTAAAAAAAATTTATATTAATTTTACATTAATTTTATAATTTATTCACACAAAAATGTTAAATTTAATGTGAAGTAATTATAAAACTAATGGAGGTAAAAATGAAAAAATTATTATTAATGGGTGCTATATTAATGGTAGGATTAGGAAATCAAAGAATATATGCAAATAAAATGGTACAAGTAAAAGGTTCAGATACTTTATTAAGTATTTCCCAGTATATTGCTGAAAAATATATGGAGAAGAACAAAAAAGCTAGAATTGCTGTTACAGGTGGTGGTTCAGGAGTTGGAATTTCTTCTCTTTTAAATGGCACTGCAGATATAGGGATGGCTTCAAGAAATATAAAAGAATCAGAAATAATAAAATCTAAAGAAAAAGGTTTAGAGTTAGAAGAAGTCATAATGGGATATGATGGAATAACAATTGTTACGAATAAAGAAAGTAGTATAAAAAATTTATCATCAGAAAGTTTAGGGAAAATATATCGTGGTGAAATAAAAAATTGGAAAGAAGTCGGAGGAAACGATGGGGAAATAGTGGTACTTTCACGAGATTCTTCTTCTGGGACTCATGAATTTTTTAAAGATCATATAATAAGAAAAGGGAAAGCCAAAGGAACTGAGGAATATTATGAAAAAACTTTGTACTTGCCTTCTAATGAGGCTATAAAACAGGAGATTCAAAGTAATAAAAATGCTATAGGATATTTAGGAATGGGGTATGTAGATAACGGAGTAAAAAGTTTGAATATTGATGGTATTTCAGCAACAAAGGAAAATGTTCTATCAAAAAAATATCCAATTGCTCGTGAAATATACTGGTATGTATCAAAAAATAGAACTGGAGATACAAAAACAATTGTTGAGTATGCTTTAAGTCCAGAAGGGCAAAAAATTGTCTCAGATGAAGGCTTTGTACCAGTGAAATAAAAATATTTATAAAAATTAAATAAAATGGTATGATATATTACTTAGAAAATATATCATACCATTTTTACAAATAGAATAGAAATATAGGATAAAAATAAGGGAGATATAGGGAGGAAAAATTGAAAATATTAATTGTAGAAGATGATAAAGAGATTCAAAACCTTATAGGGTATTTCTTTTCAGAAGAAGGGTTTGAAGTTTCTTTTTCCTGTGATGGAATGGAAGGATTAAAAAAAATAAAAAATGAAAATTTTGACTTGCTTGTGTTAGATTTAATGTTACCGAATTTAGATGGAGAGGCAATAACTAAATTAGTAAGAGATATGCCAGAAATTTATGGGACCCCTAAAATAATTATGGTAACAGCTAAAACGGAAATAGAAGATGTACTAACAGGACTTAAAGTTGGTGCTGATGATTATTTAAAAAAGCCTTTTGATCCTCGAGAATTAGTAGCGCGTGGAAAAAAATTAATAGAAAATAATATAAATGAAGAAGCAAAAGGGAAAAATAAAATGAAAAACAGAAAATATATCTTTCATAATCTTGTGATAGATGAAGATATATTTTCTGTACGAATTGATGATGAAGAGGTTGAATTTTCAAAAAAAGAATTTTATTTACTTCTAATGTTGGTGATTAATGTTGGAATAGTAATTAGTAGGGAGAAAATTTTGGATATGGTGTGGGAATCTAATTATTCTGTTGGTGATAGAACAGTGGATGTTTATATTGGAAAAATTAGAGAAAAGATGGGAGAATTAGGAAATTGTATTAAAACAATAAAAGGAGTTGGATATAAATTAAACGCAAAGAGAGAATAACTTTAATAATAATAATATGTTTAGAAATAATATATACACTTTTTAATACAATGTATATATACAATAATATTTTATTGAGAACTAAAGAAAAACTAAAAAATGACACTCAAATTATTGGAAAAATTCTCATGTTAAAAGAATTTGATGAATACAATGAATTATTAGCACTGTTATCAACAAGATATACTATTTTAGATACAAAAGGGGTGGTAATATATGACTCTCAAAATTATACTAAAGAAAAAAATATGGAAAATCACTCATATCGTCCAGAAATAAAAGATTTAGCAACTATAGAGTATGGATTTAGTTTAAGAAGGAGTAGAACTCTTGATAAAAAAATGGCATATTTTGCAAAAAAAATAAAAAAAGTTGATAACCAAGAGATAATTATAAGAACTTCTGTGGAATATTTTTCACAGCAACGGGATATTATTATTATTATATTTCTACAAATTTTATTTTTTATAATTTTAGATACTGTTATTTTAACTTTTTATTTTAAATATATAAAAAAAAGTCAGATAAAAAGAATAGAAAAAATGAGATTATTTTTAGAAAGTGGAGTAGAGTTAAAAGAAACATATTTATCAACTGATTTATGGTTGCAAAAATTTTGGATAATCATTCAAGAGTGGCAAAATAAAAATCTAGAAAATATTAAAAGATTAAAAAGAGAAAAAATATTATTAGGTAGTTTAATCAATTCTCTAGATGAGGGAATCATATTATTTGATAGGGAATTGAATGTTATAAGAAAAAATTTTTCAATGAAATTTTTATTTGAAGATGGAAAAAAGAAATATATTGAAGTTATAAAAAATATTGAAATTATTGATATTTTAGAAGAAGTCCAAAAAAATAAAATAGATATTGATGAGGAAATATACCTACAATCTTTAGACGTATACATATTTGTTAGTGTAAAATATTTATTAGACAACAAGCAATATATTTTAACAGTAAAAAATATTTCAAAAGAAAAAAAAATGATAAATTTTCAGAAAAAATTTATTAGTGATGTGGGGCATGAATTAAAGACTCCTTTAACAAATATAAAAGGGTATCTAATTGCAATTGAAAGTGCTAATGAGGAAAATAGAGAACTTTTTTTTAGAATAGTAAAAAAAAATGTACAGAAACTAGAAAATATAGTCATAGATTTTTTAACTATTTCAGGATTAGAAGTTAAAAATAAAATTAAAATTTCAACAATAAAATTAGAAGATCTGAAAATGGAGTTAAATTCACATTTAGAAGGAATTATAAAAAGTAAAAGAGGACAAATAATTTATAAAATTGACTTAGATGAAAATTCTTTGGAAATGAATTGTGATTATGAAAAATTGTTTTTGGTTGTGAAAAACTTGGTGGAAAATGGTTTTATTTATAATATATCAAATGATCCAAAAGTAGAAATTGATATTAAAGAAAAAGAAATGACGTATTTATTTAGAATAAAAGATAATGGAATAGGAATTAAACCTAATGAATTTGAAAATATTTTTGATCGGTTTTATAGAATTGATATATCTAGGAGTAGTGATATTCCTGGAACAGGTCTTGGATTAGCAATTGTAAAGGAAACTCTTGGGAAGTTAAAGGGAAATATACGAGTGGACTCAACTTTAGGTGAAGGAACATTATTTGAATTTGAAATAAGAAAATATAAATAATATGGTTAAAATTAGAACCATAGAGGTAAAAAAATAGTCATGAACTATCTTGACAATAAAGAATGTTTAGGATAGACTATAAAATAGAGAGTATAAATAAAGAAGATTTATCAATAAAGTTTAAATCAAGGATTTAAAATGAGAAAAAGAAGATGAGGTGAATCAAATGAAAAAAACAAAGATAGTATGTACAATTGGTCCTAAGACCGGGTCCCCTGAGATACTTGAAAATTTATTAGATGCAGGGATGAATGTTATGAGATTAAATTTTTCTCATGGAAATTATGAAGAGCATGCAGTAAGAATTGAAAATTTAAGAGAAGTTGTTGCAAAAACAGGAAAAAGAGCAGCAATTTTATTAGATACTAAAGGTCCAGAAATAAGGACAATAAAGCTAGAAGGTGGAAAAGACTGTGCTTTAATCGCTGGTCAAGAGTTTACCCTTACAACAGATAAAACTATAATTGGTAATAATAAAATAGTAGCAGTGACTTATGAAGGACTATCTAAAGATTTATCTCCAGGAAATATAGTTTTATTGGATGATGGACTTATTGAGATGGAAGTAAAAGAGATAGTTGGGAAAGAAGTAAAGTGTATTGTTAAAAATAGTGGAGATTTAGGAGAAAATAAAGGAATTAATCTTCCAAATGTCTCTGTAAACTTACCTGCATTATCTGAAAAAGATATATTAGATTTAAAATTTGGTTGTGAACAAAATGTAGATTTTGTAGCAGCTTCATTTATAAGAAAAGCAGGAGATGTGAAAGCAGTAAGAAAGACTTTGGATTCTTTTGGTGGAGTAGGAATAAAAATAATTTCTAAAATAGAAAATCAAGAAGGTTTGGATAATTTTGAAGAAATTTTAGAATTATCAGATGGAATAATGGTTGCAAGAGGAGATTTAGGAGTAGAGATACCAGTAGAGGAAGTTCCTTTTGCACAAAAAATGATGATTGCAAGATGTAATGAGGAAGCTAAGGTTGTTATAACAGCAACACAGATGTTAGACTCAATGATAAAAAATCCAAGACCAACAAGGGCAGAGGCAACAGATGTTGCTAATGCAATAATAGATGGGACAGATGCTATAATGCTATCTGGAGAAACCGCTAAAGGATTATATCCAATTGAATCGGTGAAAGTAATGACAAGAATTGCAGAAAAAACAGATCCATTAATTCCAGTTTACAATGCTTTTGGTATAGGAATTGAAGCAGTAACAGAAGCAATAGCTAAAGGGACTGTTGATGTTTCAGAAGCCATGGGAACAAGAGTTATAATTGTAGGTACAAAAACAGGAAGATCAGCAAGAGCAGTAAGAAAATATTTTCCCACTGCGCATATATTGGCGATAACTGATAATGAAAGAACAGCGAATCAAATGATATTAATGAGAGGGGTAAAATCAATTGTTATAGAAGAAAAGCTAAATTTAGATGAATTTTTTGAAGTAGCAGAAAAAAAAGCTGTTGAAATTTTTGGTGTAAAATCAGGTGATCTTATGGTTGCTTCTTGTGGTGAAAAAGTGTTTAAAGCTGGAACGGCCAATACAATGAAAGTAATTGTTGTAAAATAAAAATCTATAGTTTACTATTGAAAATTGACTCTAAAAACTTATTTTGGAGCTTGATTAATATAAAATAATGGAGGAAAAAATGACTAGAATAGCAGAAGTAAAAGCAAGAGAAATATTAGATTCAAGAGGAAATCCTACTATTGAAGTAGATGTTATATTGGAATGTGGAGCTAAAGGAAGAGCGGCTGTTCCTTCAGGTGCTTCAACAGGGGCTTATGAAGCCGTTGAATTAAGAGATAAAGATGCAAATAGATATTTAGGAAATGGAGTTTTAAAAGCTGTTGCCCATGTTAATGGAGAATTAAGAGAATTAGTGATAGGAATGGAAGCACTTGACCAAGTTGTTCTAGATAGAGCCATGATAGAGTTAGATGGTACACCTAACAAGGCTAGATTTGGAGCAAATGCAATATTAGGTGTTTCACTTGCAGTTGCAAAAGCAGCAGCAGAAGCTTTAGGTCTACCTCTTTATAAGTATTTAGGTGGAGTAAATGCAAAAGAGTTACCTTTACCAATGATGAATATATTGAATGGAGGATCTCATGCAGATTCAGCAGTAGATGTTCAAGAATTTATGGTGCAACCAGTGGGAGCCAAGACTTTTACTGAAGCAATGAGAATGGGAAGCGAAATTTTTCATCATTTAGGAAAAATTCTTAAAAGAAATGGGGATTCAACAAATGTAGGAAATGAAGGTGGATATGCACCAGCAAAAATTAATGGTACAGAGGGAGCTTTAGATATCATAGTTGAAGCTTGTAATGCTGCTGGATATAAACCAGGAATAGATGTGACTTTTGCTCTTGATGCTGCGGCAACAGAGTTTTGTAAGGAAGTTGCACCAGGTAAATTTGAATATCACTTTAAAAGAGAGGGAGGAGTTGTAAGAACTTCTGCTGAAATGATAGATTGGTATTGTGGGCTTATTGAAAAATATCCTATAAAATCAGTAGAAGATGGTTTTGGTGAAGATGACTGGGCTGGATTTGAAGCTTTTACTGCCAAAGTAGGAGATAAAATTCAAGTAGTTGGAGATGATTTATTTGTAACAAATACAGAAAAATTAAAAAGAGGAATTACAAGTAAAGCTGCTAATTCAATTCTTATAAAACTAAATCAAATAGGAACATTAACAGAGACTTTAGATGCGATTGAGATGGCAAAAAGAGCTGGAATGACAGCAGTTATATCTCATAGATCGGGAGAAACAGAAGATGCTACAATAGCCGACATAGCTGTTGCAACAAATGCTGGACAAATAAAAACAGGTTCGACTTCAAGAACTGATAGAATGGCAAAATATAATCAATTACTTAGAATAGAGGAAGAATTAGGCACTGCAGCGAAGTATGAGGGGTTAGGAGTATTTTATAATATTAATAAATAAGACTTTACTTAAAAACTGGTGGAATATTTTTCACCAGTTTTTATTATAAAAAGGTATAAAAAAAAGACATGCTTTTGTAGATGCTGTCTTTTTTTTATATGCAATATTTTAGAAAAATATTAGCAACAAGGTTTGTTGATGATTTTAGCAAGCTTAGCACTTAAATTAGCTTTGTTTGCTTTTAACATTTGCATAACCTCAACTTCATTAGCCCCTTTTAAAGATTTAAGTACTTTAGTACAAACTTTAACTTGAACAGATTCTCCATTGATAATTATCTTAGTAGCTTGTAAATTAGGCTTCCATACTCTTCTTGTTGCTCTATGCGAGTGAGAAACTTGGTTTCCAAAAGTCATTCCTTTTCCAGATATTTCACATCTTTTCATTAAATACACCCCCTTTTCTTAGAATTTACAGGTTATTCTATCATTAAAAGGTAAAAAAAGCAAGGGAAATATTGAAACTGAATAATAGAGAGAGGTTTAAAAGGAAATTATCTTGTCTTTTCTATTTCAAAAGTTACACTTTCTCGTTCTCCAGTTTCAGACACAATAGTAAGTGTATGCTGACCATTAGAGAGAGCTATTTCTTTTTTATGGTCTCTATCTTTGGAAATAAAAATATTATTTAAATACCAATAAATATTTTGATTTTTAAGGTTAGCTATTTTGATTATCATATTTTTATCACCATCAAAATCTCTTGGTAATAAAATTTTTAGATTTTTAGTAGGATATAAAATCTTTAAACTTCGATTACTTGCTATTTTTTTGTTGTAAATAGTAGAAATATCTATTTTCTCTCTAATATAATAATTTATGACTTCTATGGGATAATCAAGAATTATTTTTTCTTTTTTATTGATAAAATCTTTACTCAGAGAGTTAATCTCTTCATCCTTATTATTGACAAATATTTTTTTTAAGTAAGGAGAGGGTCTAAGAGCTTTAGCTTTTTTAGGGTATAGAATTTTTTTAGTTTCAAGCTGTGAAAAAATATTTCGATATCCTGTAATTGTGTCAATATCTATTTTTTCTAAATCATGTGGTAAAATAAATTTATTTTTTTTAATTTCTAATTCTTTGAAAACATTAAATAGAAGTCTCCCAGCACTTAAGACCCCAGAAAGATTTTCACTTCCTTTTCCATTGAAGTTACCGACCCATGCAATGACAGTATATTCTGGTGTTATTCCACAAGCCCAAGCATCTTTTTTTCCATAACTAGTTCCAGTTTTCCAAGAAATAGGATTTTTCCACTTGTAATAATTTTCTAATCCTGGTCTAACCAGATCTTTCATAGTATCAAGAGTTAAATATGCTGCCCCTTCAGAAATTAGTTTTTTATTTTCTTTGATATTTGTTTGATCAGAATCAAACAAATAATTTAAATCTCTAAAATTACCATAGTTGGCAAGTCCTGTATATAATACTCCAATCTCCTCAAGGGACATTTCTTTAGTTCCAAGTATTAATGAAAGACCGTAGTGATTTGGATCTTCTTCACTAAATTCTAAAACTTCTTTTAAAAAATAAAAGAACTTATCATAACTATATTCTTTTAAAAGATAGACAAAAGGAATATTTAAAGATTTAATCAAAGCATCACTCATGGAAGTCATTCCAGAATATCTTTTACTTGCGTTTCGAGGTTTAAAATTAGAAAAATAAAGTGGAACATCAGGAACTTTAGAATGTGGAGAGATAAGCCCCTCATCTATTCCCAGAGCATATAAAAATGGTTTTAAAATAGAACCAGGTGAACGTTTGCTTATAATTCCATCTATTTGTCCATTGGTTTTAAAATCCAGAAAATTTTGTGATCCAACGTAAGCTTTTACATTATAAGTGTGATTATCAATTACAAGAAGAGAGATATTTGTAATATTATCAATTGTTAAAAAATCAGCATAATTTGTTACAATTTTTTCCATTTTTTTCTGTATATTTATATCAATAGTAGTTTTTATTATTTTTTTTTCTGTTGAATTTGAAAGACGCCGTCCAAGATGAGGTGCTAAACTTTTAAATGGATATTTTTTAAATGGAATAGGCTCTTTTATTGCAAGACGATATTCAATTTCTTCCATATTTCCATTATTATAAATCCTTTTTAAAAGTTTATTTCTTTTTTTTGTCAATAAATGTCTATTTTTTTCAAAATTAATAAGTCCTGGTGCATTGGGTAAAATTGCTATTAAAGCTGCTTCAGACCAACTTAAAAAGATTGGTTTTTTTTTAAAATAAATTTCAGAGGCAGTACTGTAACCAATAAGGTTTCCACCATAAGGAGCATTGTTTAAATAAAAATTTAAGATTTGATCTTTTGAAAAATAATTTTCTAGTTTATAAGCTATAATTATTTCTTTTATTTTATTGAAATAAGTTCTCTTCTTAGGATTTGCCATTTTTGCAACTTGCATAGTAAGAGTACTAGCACCACTTTTTTTGTATCCCATGAGATTGTTTTTTAAAGCTCTTAGAAGTGCAAAAAAATCGATTCCATTATGATTATAAAAATTTTTATCTTCATATGTTAATACAGATATTTTTAAATTTTTAGAGATGGGATAGTTACTTTTTAAATGGTACTGCTCTGTATCATTAAGATAGACACCTAAGATTTCATCATTAATATCTAACATTGATACACTATATCTATTTTCAATTGTTTGTTCAAATTTAGCAATATCATAGGATAAATATATAGCTATAAAAAAGACGAAAATAATAGTAAAAATGAAAATAGAGAATAAGCCTAATGATTTAATAAATTTAGTTACCATAATCCGTCCTTTATAGTGTTAGATATAAATAATCTAGCCTATATAAATAAGCTAGATTATTCTTTTATTTAATATTAACCTTAAATCCTTTTAAGTATGCTTTATATTTATTGTCATACATTGCTTCAACAAAAGTTCCAGGTAATTGAAAATTTCCTTGAGTTGTAGTATTTATTTTAAAGAATATTGTTTTACCTCGATTATTGTTTAAATCAAAAAATACCAATGCACGATCATCTCTTAAATCTAAATAAGAAATGTCACCTACTGTCTGATTTTGAACCCATTGAGGAATAGGTGTTTTTGTAAGTCTTAAATTTTCTACTTCCCATCCACTAGGTAGTCCTTGATTTAGTGCAATATTATCTATTGGAAAGTAGGTTGGTTGTCCAACTGACAATTTAATCCAGAAAGTAGAACCTGACATTAGATTAGTTGGATCAATAACCAACCCTTTATTGTCATAAAACTCTCTTTTTAATGTAAGAGTATGGTTGAAGCTTTCAATATTAGAATTTTTTGGTACACCTTCCCAATAATAATTTAAATATAGTGGGATATTCGAGGTATTTTTAATTTTAATAGAATTACTTTTAGGTAATATTTTAATTTGAGTATCTTTTATAGTTTTAAATTTTGTGATAACTCCATCAATATCTATTGTTCCCTTAATTTCTTTATCTAACCCTTTAGAGACTATATGTGATAAAGGAATTAATGAATATCCAATACTTTGAGTAGAATACCATTTTGTAGACTGAAGCATACCAATGATTTCATTATAGACTTCTGTATTGATTACACCATAAATACTATAGTAGCAGTCAAGATATATTCCTAGTTCTTTAAGTTCTGAATAGCTATATCTGGAATTTTTCTTTTCTTTTTGAATATAAGATATATCAACATCTTTTAGGATAGAGATGGCAATATTTTTTTCTCCAATTTTAGAAAAAGCAGCGGCCAAGTAGAGAGTTTCCTGTCCATTAAGTTCTTTTCGTCTGTTAGAATAAATATAGTTTAATTCACTTATTTCAGGCTCACCAGCTAAAGCAAGTAGATATAAACCATAAATTTTATTATCTCTATTAGAAGAAGTTGTGGTTTTAACATTAGATTTTGTGAAATTAATCCATTTTTGATACATATCATCCGGAATATAAAAACCATTATTTTTTGCTAAAATAAGAAAATGACCGGCATAGTTAGTAGCCCATAAATCAGAATGATTTTGACCAGGCCAATAGGCAAAACTACCATTTTGTAATTGAAAATTTTTCAATCGTGATATACCATCATTTACATTTTTTACTATATTTTGAGAATTATAATTTTTCTTTGTCATTAATTTTTCAATAAAAAGTTGTGGTAATATACTTGAAATTGTCTGTTCTAAACATCCGTAAGGGTATTTAATTAAATATTCCAATCTCTGATCGATTCCTAAAAGCGGCATATTAGATAGGGTAATGTATGAACTAACAGAGCCCTTGATATAATTTTTTTCTTGAGAAAAAACAGTTGTTTCATTGTTAGATAAAACTTTATTTTTACTTATTGAAATAGGAAGATTATTTGAGTTAACTGCAATTTCAATTTTTTCTGAATTTTTAAATGTGGAAGAAGTTGTATTGATATTGATAACAGCTTTTCCAATACTATCTCCAACTATTTCATCAAAATAAATGGTTTGTTTTATATTTTTTTTGGGAGTAATTTTTTTACTTTGTTTTTTTCCATTAAAAATAAAATCAATTTGAACTTCACCTATATTATCTTCCAAAGCAAAA
Organism: uncultured Fusobacteriaceae bacterium; assembly: GCA_947038515.1. Lineage (GTDB taxonomy): Bacteria > Fusobacteriota > Fusobacteriia > Fusobacteriales > Fusobacteriaceae > JAGNZR01. Next base: position 13,441 of record CAMQWJ010000004.1, on the reverse strand, counting down.
ATATTAACAGGAGTAGTAAACTTATCACCTATTTTTAGAGTTCTGGGTAAAGAAGCTTGAGTAATGATTGGTGCTTTTACAATGATATCTTTGTCAATACTACCAAAAGCGCTCTTGTCTGCAGCAACCACCATAACTTTCACAGCTCCCATATAATTGGGCATTTCAAATTCAAATTCACCAGAACCATTAATATCACTGGTTAAAACTCCTGAATATAAAGAAATAGGGGTGAATCTTTCTACATTTTCTATTCCTAATTTCTTTTGTCGACTACTCCTCATCATGTTTTCCATTAAGATATCTCCACCAGTTTTTAAAACTTGATGAATTTTTCCAAAGGGTTTATCTATAATAATAGAATAATTATCATAAAAATTAATAGTAGAAGCTATTTTTTTATAGAAAAAATTCCATGGATTAGGAGTTTGAAATGCAGTCAGATCAAGTAATCCAATATCTACTACAGAAATTGTATACTCCATTTGACTTTTACTTGCATTATTTATTTTTATTTTAAATTTTTCTTTTGGTCTGATAGTATTTGGACTATCTATAGAAAGATTTAATTTAGTCTTTTCATCAACAACAGAAATAGGTAGAACACCATATAGACGAAGCGGTCTATCATTGTCTTTTAAATTGTAATCTTGTAAAAGTAGTACATGAATATAAATGTTAGGTGCCATTGTTGAATCTAGAGGAATAATTTCTTCAAATTTTTTATCTTTTGTATCTCTAATAATTCTTTTAATTATTTCACCTTTTTTTTCAATAGCAATGATGACTTTTCCATTTTTCACTCCATTAAAAGCTATTTTAGCACTTTCACCAGGAGAATATTTAGTTTTGTCAGATTTCAATTCTAAAGTTTCAATTCTATTTTGAGTGTTAGTGTTTCCCCATTCAGAGATATACATTGAAGTTGAAGATATTTGTTTAGTCTCTAAGTCTTCAACTTCAATATATAGATTACCTTCTTCCTTGATTTTATTGGTTATAAGATATGGCTTTTTTTTAGAAGTGAATCTTTTTTCTATAAGTAATTTTGTATTCTTATCACTTTTTATAGATTTGATAAATTGACTGTGATTATTGTAATCCATCCACCATGAATATGAATGTTGGTATATTCTATAAACCAGTTTTCTATTAGGAACCAAACTTGTTCCATCTATGGTAGGAGTGATAATATTGAGATTAAGAGGCTCCCCTGCTTTTAGATAGTCTCCAGTTTCTATTCCAAGATAATTATTAAATTTTTTAATAGTTGTAAATGATTTACTAATCACAGGTCTCCCGCTATCTTCAAGGACTTTTGTAACAACATTTCCTATTAAATTTAAAGATTGTGAATTAATTTTTTTTAATTCTTCAGTTGTTAAAGTAACAGTAGCTTTTCCATTTTGATCAAGAACTCCCTGCTTGAAGTAGTTGTTATTTGGAGAATAAGATGTAATATTTTTAAAATTATAGTTTTTATATTTATCAAATTTAACTATTGGTTCAGAAAAAAAGAATTCAACAGAATACTTGTTTCCAGCAGCAGGAGCCCCAAATAAATAATTAGATTGGATATTCATATTTAAGTTTTCAGAAATATTAATTTCTTCAGAAAGTGAAATTTTATTTTTTAAGGTATATGGTACTATTGTTTCAACGGAAATATTAATAGAACTTCTTTTATCACCAACAATAGACTCTAATCTCCAAATACCAGTTTCATCAGTTGATTTTGTTTGTAAAGTATAAGAATAAAAACCATTTTTTCCTGTTTTTAAAACCTGATTACTTAAGTATTTTGAACCTGTAGGGGTGTAGACATTAAGAGTAATCGGGTGATTGTTTTCTAAAGCTTTATTATTATTTCTTACAATTGAGGAAATATATATTTTATCACCAGGTCGATAGACTCCTCTTTCTGTGTAGATAAAAGTCTCCAATTCTTTAGTAGGTAGTTTTCCACCAGTGTCAAAACCATCTTTTTGTATTGGAACTCTAAATTCTAGGATTGCTCTACTATCAAGGTGTTCTGAAACTACATATAAGTAATTATTAATTTTATCGAATTCAGCATTTCCATTAGAATCAGATATTTTTTCTTGTAAAAGCTGATTTGTTTTTGAAAAAAATTTTACTTTTGCTCCTGTAACAGGAGTATTAGTGAGAATATTCATAACTTTCAGTGAAATTTTAGTTTTACTAATTTCTCCAATGAGAGCTAAATCACTAAAGAGAAGGAGTTTTTCAATTTTACCATTTTTTCTAAAAAAATCTCGTTTTTGATAAGGATAAAGTTTTTCTGGTAAAATGTAAGAGATTCCTTTTTCATCAAAGGTAATAGTAATTTGATACAAATTATTTCCCTCAATGATACCATTAAGATCAAGAGAGGTTTGGATCCATTTATCAGTTGAACTTTTAAGAGAATATTCTTTTGAGAAAATTATATCACTTGTATTTCGTAATAAGTTATCATACTCATAACTAGAATATTTTTTCTTATTATTAAGGCCATTTTCTTGCAAAAATTGAGTTGTATTATTATTATATATTTTTCGAATAGTTACATTAACTTTATTGACATTTACTGATCTAAAATTTATTTTTTTATCACTTGAAGAGGGTAAGATAACACCCTCAGTAGCAAAGTCTAGTTTTGATTCTAATAAAGTAAACTTTACTTTGTGCTTACTTTTTTGTTCCAATATTGTATTATCTTTTGCTTTGATTCCTTTTAATACAGTAATAGTATATTTTCTTTTTAGATTGAAATCACCTTTTAAAATTATATTGTTTTCTGATTTATTTATTTTTAATTTTACAGGTGGAAAAATTTTAACATATGCTGTGGGGTCAAAGGTATTAGAGATATCTTTAGACATTATTATTTTTATTGTAGGAACTCCTTCTCTTATAGCTATGACATTAGTAACAGCAAGTGATGTTAAAGGGACCCCTTTATTAGAACTATAAATTACTTTTGTAGACCCTATTAATAGAAATAGAGAGATTAGAAATAATTTGAGGAAGTTATTAATTTTTTTCATTATTTTTTCTCCTTAATAATTTTTTAGTTATACTATGAAAATCTTGTTTTTATATTGTGTTCTATTACTAATTATAATATCATAAAAAATTATAAAGTTCTATATTTATTAATGAATTTTACCCCATAAAAAAAAGACATGTTTTTGTAGTAAACTGTCTTTTTTTATATGCTGTATTTAAGATAAATATTATTTAAATAATGTTGTACCTGAGCCTATAAGACCACCCAAAACAACACCTTTTCCAGCTCCGACGACCATTCCTACAGGGAGAGAGCCAATAGCTGCAATTGGTTTAAGAACAGTTGGAATATCTGGATTTTTTACAACTGAGACAGGGAAAGCAACGGCACCAGCGCCTCCAAGTGCTACTCCACCAACAACTCCACCAACAGGGATAGTTACTATTGCCAGAGCACTGGAGCACCCTGTTAAGAAAGTAATTATCATTAAATTTAATAGTAATTTTTTCATATTTCCCCCTTTGTTTTTTTTGTTTTAATTAGTGTCTATGAGTATACTAGTTTTTGATTTAAACGTCAAGTAGTCGATGTTGATGACTACCCTAGTAGACTGTAAGTTTAACTTTCATACTCTTCTTGTTGCTCTGTGAGAGTGAGAAACTTGGTTTTCAAAAGTTATTACTTTTCCAGATGTTTCACATCTTTTCATTTGATGCACCCCATTTTTATAGGAATTTACAGGTTGTTTTATCATTTAAATGAAATGAGTATAGAAAATAAATTATCTAAAAAAAATTTTTTAAAAAAAGAATTAAATTTTTCCTTCTTTAAATTTTATAATTTTAAAATTGTGTAAGCAAGTTCTTTTAATTCTTCGTAAGTATGAATTAGAAGTGATCAACAATTTCATTGTTTTTATTAAATTGATGTCCTCTAATCCAAAGTTTATACTCTGGTGTAGTCTCTGCCGAGATCGTCATAGAAACCAAAGATGATCTATTTTTCCTATAATGTCGTCTATTTAAACTATCATCCCCATAACTTTCCTCGTCGTAACTACCATAAAATGAGTTTGCTAAATATCTCCATTCGTCATCAGAAAGAGAAATTCTGTTTTTTTTATATTTATTGGATATTTTTTTTAACTTTTTGTCATTTCTAAAAAATATAGAAATACTATCTTTAATTACAGCATAGGTAATATCTTTTTGGTTCTGTATAGATATATAGATATAAGAATTTATATTTGATTCATCCAATACATATTTATGTAACTTAGCCCCTTTTACTTTGATCTCATCTATATCCACATTTGCTAGGTCATCTACAAAAATGTCTATTGATATAGAGCTACCACTAACAGTAGTATTTAGAGGATTTTGAAATATCTCTTTTACCTTATCTTTTATAATATTTCCATTTTTTAGGGAAGACAACTTGTGTCGATAAGACTTTTTAAAATCAACTCCTTGAGTATTTGCCCAAACAGTGATTCCAGACGTAGATTTTTCTTTTTTTAATGCATCACTATATATGATCCCTCTATAACTAGATCCATCAAAGATATTAAATCTTAGACTTAACCTTTCTACAAAATAAAAATTATCATTTGGAATTTCTTTTTTTATTGAGGACAACACCTTATATCCCTTATAACTTGCACACCCTGGAAGTAAAAATGATATTAGTAATAATAATAATAAACAGAATAATTTTTTCATATTTCCCCCTTTGTTTTTTTTGTTTTAATTAATATCTATGAGTATACTAGTTTTTGATTTAAACGTCAACTAGTCGATGTTGATAACTTTTGAAACACTATTTCTGTAGATTGGAGGAGTGTTTTTTTTATTCAATAATCTTTTTTTTAAAAAAGTTATTGAAAGCTCTAAGAAAAACAAGTATAATAGAGTTAATAAATAAAAGACATCCCCAATAAAAAATACTAAAAGTATTGATTGATACTGAAAAAATTAGGGTTGAAAGGAGAGTAAGTATGAATCGTCACAGCTATTCAGTGCTAGAGTTTGATAAGTTAAGAGAAGAAGTAGCTTCATATAGTAGTGTTTCAACAACTTATGAAAGAATTATAAAGTTAGAACCATATAGAGATTTTTCAATGTTAAACCGAGAGTTTGAAATCATAAGAGATTTTATAGATTTTATAAAATTTGATGGGGGCTTTGAGCCAATTGGAATAAATGATATTTGCTACTTGAATAAAAAAATAGAATTAGTGGGTAATTTTTTAGAAGCAGAAGAATTATATGTTTTAAATCAAAATTTAAGATTATTTAGAATATTTAAGATAAGATTAGAAGAATTACAAAAATATAAATCTTTATGTTCTAAATTTTCAGAAATATTTCCATTGAAACATATTGAAGATATTATAAATAAAACTGTTGATAATGAAAAAAATATAAAAGATGAAGCTTCACTTGAGTTGAGAGAGATTAGAAATCATAAGAGAGTTTTAAATAATAATATAAAACAAAAATTTGAAGATTTGTTCACGAATCCCTCTTATTCAAATGCTGTTCAAGAAAAAATAGTAACAACACGAGATGGAAGAAGTGTCATACCAATAAAAACAGATTTTAAGGGAATTATAAAAGGAATCGAGCACGATCGTTCTTCTAGTGGTCAAACAGTTTTTGTAGAACCACTTGCAATTGTATCTCTAAATAATAAAATGAGAGAACTAGAGATTCGAGAAAAAAGTGAAATAAGAAAAATTTTATTAAAAATAGCGTCATTGCTACGTGAAAATAGTGCAAATATCTCTAACATAGGAATAGCAATTTTAGATTTGGATTTTTTTAACTCAAAATCTTGTTATGCTATTGAAAAAAAATCAATAGTACCTAATATAAATACAAGAGAATATTTAAATGTTGTAGATGGAAGACATCCACTTATAGATATTGATAAGGTAGTTCCTATTACATTTGAAATAGGAAAAGAGTATAATACACTATTAATAACAGGACCAAATACTGGTGGAAAAACAGTGGCATTAAAGACAGCAGGTTTAATAACTTTAATGGCTCTTTCAGGAATTCCAGTACCAGTTGGAGAACAGACAACGATTGGAATGTTTAATGGTGTATATGCTGATATAGGGGATGAACAAAGTATAGAGCAATCACTATCATCTTTTTCAGGTCATTTGAAAAATATTCAAGAAATATTAGATAGTGCAACAAAAAACAGCTTGATTTTATTAGATGAATTAGGCTCTGGAACAGATCCCGTTGAGGGGTCAGCTTTTGCTATGGCTGTTATTGATCATCTAAAAAATAAAAAATGCAAATCTATAATTACGACTCACTATAGTGAAGTTAAAGCTTACGGATATAATGATATAGGAATAGAAACAGCCTCTATGGAATTTAATGTGGAGACTTTATCCCCAACTTATAGATTATTGATTGGTATTCCAGGAGAAAGTAATGCTTTAACAATTGCAAAAAGACTAGGGATATCACAGGAAATTATAGATAGGGCAAAATCATATATAAGTGATGATAATAAAAAAGTCGAAAAAATGATATTAAATATAAAAGAGAAGTCCGAAGAATTAGACGAAATGAAGATTGAAATAGAAAAGCTAAGATTAGAATCGATAAAAGATAGAGAGGAACATCGTATTAAATTAGCAGATTTTGAAAGTGAAAAAAATGAAATAATAAAAAAAACTTATGAAAAAGCTGAAGCAATGTTAAAAGAAATGACATTTAAAGCAAGAAATATGATAGAAAAAATTCAAAAAGAAGATAGTAAAAAGAGTGAATTAAAAGATGTACAGAAAAGTTTAACACAGTTAAGAAGTTCACTTAATGAAGAGAAGAAGAAAGAAGTTGTTGTAAAAATAAAAACTCCATTTAATATAGATTTTAAAGAGGGAGATAAAATATTTATTAAGAGTTTAAATCAATATGGAACAGTTCTTAAGTTAAATAAATCAAAAGAGACTTCAGTAGTTCAAATAGGGATACTTAAAATGGAGCTTCCTTTTTCAGATATAAAGAAAACAGAAGTAGAAAAGAAAAAAGTATATACTCAAGCTGGAAATCACAAAGCTACAGGTGTTAAATATCAAATTGATATTAGAGGAAAAATGGTTGATGAAGGGATTTGTGAATTGGAAACATATTTTGATCGTGCAGTAATGAGTGGTTATACAGAAGTTTTTGTTGTTCATGGAAAGGGAACAGGAGCATTGAGAGATGGAGTAATTAAATTTTTGAAGACTTCTAGATATGTGAAAGAATTCCGTGTAGGGGGTCACAATGAAGGGGGAATGGGGTGTACTGTTGTAATGCTCAAATAGAAAAACACACTATTATAATACTTTGTGGTGGTTCAGGCAAAAGAATGAATTTAGAAAATAAAAAACAGTATTTGGAATTTTTAGGACGCCCAATGTTTATGAACTCTGTAATAGTAAGTGAAAAATGTAACTTAATAGATGAAATAATTATTGTGACTTCACCAGAAGATATTAAATATGTTGAAGAACAATGTGAATTAGAAAAAATAAGTAAAGTAAAAACTATAGTTTGTGGTGGGAAGGAAAGGCAAGACTCTGTAATGAACGCCTTAAAAAGTTGCTCTGATGGAATTATTCTTGTTCATGACGGTGTTAGGCCATTTATAAAAGAAGAATATATTTTGGATGGAATTAATTATCTGAAAAAAAATGAAGATATAGATGGAGTTGTCATAGGGGTTAAAACAAAAGATACAATAAAAATAGTCAATGATGAAAATATAATTATTAAAACATTAAAGAGAGAAGAACTTATAAACGCACAAACGCCACAAATTTTTAGAAGTGAAATATTAAAAAAAGCATATTTAAAAAGTGAAGAAATTGGATTTATAGGGACTGATGATAGTTCATTAATTGAAAAGATTGGTGGGAAAATAAAGGTTCTGAATGGTGATTATGAAAATATTAAAATAACTACTATTGATGATTTGAAATATCTAAGAAATTTATAAATAAATTAAATTAAAAAATGAAGTGAAAATTTTAAAAGAAATATGTTATACTATTTCTAAGTAAAATAAAATTTTAAAGAATATAAACTATTGGGAGGAAAAATGAAAAAATTGATAATATTTCTATCAGTTCTAAGTATAATTATTATTGGTGGGATAGTGGGTTATAAACAAATGTATTTGGTTTCACCAAGGGTGTTTTTTAATTCAAATAATGAGATGATTTATGCTAATGAGAATTTAAGTGGTAAAAAATATGATGATTTTTCCAAATTTGGAGCTAAGGTAGAAAATGAAATTGTAAAAATTAATCAATTAAAAAAATATGTTGATGGAATCTATGCTTTTTCACATAAGAAAGAGGGGGTAGTGATACTACATGCAGGTTTAAAATTTCCTATAATCTCATTAAAAATAAATGAATATTTTTCAAAAAGTGGTGATATCTATACTTTAAAGGACGAATATGCAAAATATTATGAAAAAGATCTAAAATTATTAGGGATAACGAACTTAAAAAAATTATACATGAAACCTTATAAAGGAAGTTTTGTATTAAGTAGAAATATAGAAACTATAAATTCAGTACTAACATCTGAACTAGTAATAGATGATTCAATAAAAAAAGCATTAAATAAAAATAAAAAAGGAAATTTAGGAACAATTATTTTAAATATGGAAAAAAATAAAAAAGTATTTATTGAGAAAGCTGTTTTTTCAGCAAATTATACAAATAACACTTTTAGTTATAAAGGGTCTGATAAATGGAAAAGTGAATATAAAGACATAATAGCAATTCCTAAAGTAACTGTTCTTAGCGATTATGTTTCAGAAAAATCTTTATATATATCTGGTGTAAATTTTGAGAATGTAAATATTTTTATGGAAGCTTTTAAAGAAAAGTTAGAGGTTAAGGAAGTGCTAAATTTAGTAGAAAAGTTAATTTATTCTTCTTTTAAAGTTAGTTTAAATGAAATTTTATCTTCTGTTGGAAATGAAATAGTGTATGATATGGAGAAAGAATCTGGAATAATAACTTTGAAAAAAATAGAAACAGCAAAGAAAGTAGTAGAAACAGTAGAGTTCTTAAATAAGTTAGGACTTAGATACCATGCAGAAATAGAAGGAAATTTGCTTTATATAGGAAAAGAGAAATTAGGGAAGAGTAATCCTAAAAAATCAATGAAAAAAAATCAATTTTTATATCTAAATCAGTCTCAAAGCGAAAAAATGGATGTAGAAATAGAATCGTATTATAAAAATAATGTTATTGATTCAGAAGGAACAATTGTACTAAGTGAAGACTTTATCAACATGATAAAAAAAGAAATAAATAACTAAATTTAAGGATAAATAAAGATAAATAAGGAGGAGAACTGGTGCGAATATATAATACATTAAAGGGTAAAATTGAAGAGTTTATTCCAATTGAACTTGGTAAAATTTCGATGTATGTTTGTGGGCCAACAGTATATAACTATATTCATATAGGAAATGCCAGACCAGCAATGTTTTTTGATACAGTGAGAAGATATTTTGAATATAGAGGATATGAAGTTAAATATGTTCAAAATTTTACAGATGTTGATGATAAAATGATAGTAAAGGCTAATGAAGAGGGGATATCATTAAAAGAAGTAGCAGATAAATACATTGAAGCTTACTTTGAAGATACAGGGAAGTTGAATTTAAAAGAAGAAGGTTTAATTAGACCAAGAGCAACAGATAATATTCCAGAAATGATAGAGTTAATAGAAATATTGATGGAAAAAAAATATGCCTATGAAGTAAACGGTGATGTTTATTTTAATGTTGAAAATTATAAAGTAAAATATGGAGAATTATCAAAACAAAAAATAGATGAACTTAGAAGTGGTTCAAGAATAAATGTTAATGAAATAAAAAACTCACCTCTTGACTTTGCTCTGTGGAAGAGAGCAAAAGAGGGAGAGCCTAGTTGGGATTCACCTTGGGGGAAAGGAAGACCTGGATGGCATATTGAATGTTCAGCCATGTCGAACAAATATCTGGGAGCTTCTTTTGATATACATGGTGGTGGTCAAGACCTTATTTTTCCACACCATGAAAATGAAATAGCACAATCAAAATGCTCGACTGGTGGAGACTTTGCGAGATATTGGATTCATAATGGCTATATCAATTTTAAAGGTGAAAAAATGTCTAAATCGAAAAACAATTTTTTTCTTTTGAGAGAAGTGTTGAAAAAACATTCTGGAAATGTAGTTAGATTTTTTACCCTAGGTTCACATTATAGAAAACCTATTGATTTTTCTGAAGAGGAACTAAAGCAGAGTGCTGTGGGATTAGAAAGAATAATTAATACGGTTGTGAGAGCAAAAAAAGTTTTAGAAAATAGTAATGTTACAAATTATGGAATAAATTTAGGTGAAACTCTTCAAATTGAATTAGAAAAAACTAAATTAAAATTTGTTGAATTTATGGATGAAGACTTTAATACTTCAGGTGGGATTGCTACAATTTTTGATTTTATAAAAGAAATAAATAAAACTTTAGATGGTGAAATGCTAGCAAAAGAGGGCATAGAAGTTTTAAAGCAAGGAATCGAATTTGTAGAAGAAACAATTACAGGGGTTTTAGGAGTTGAATTAGAAACAGAGGAAAAATTAGTAGGTATGACTGAGGAATTATTAGAATTTATCTTGACACTAAGAAGAGAAGCTAGAGAAAATAAAAATTGGGAGTTTTCAGATAGAGTTAGAGATGGATTAAGTGAATTAGGGATTAAAATAAAAGATGGAAAGGATAGAACGGAATGGTCAATGTAAAAGAGAGTAGTGGACTAGTTCTTGCTTACTTAGGAGATGCTATTTGGGAATTAAAAGTGCGAGAATATGCTATAGAAAAAGGTTATAATATTCGAAACTTAAACAAATTAGTAAAAACGATGGTAAATGCAAAAGCTCAAAGTAGACTGCTTAAAGAAATATTTGAAGATTTATCAGAAAATGCAAAAATGATAGTTAAAAGGGCAAAAAATAGTAATATAAAAACATTTCCTAAATCGTGTACCATTACAGAATATAGAGAGTCTACAGCCTTTGAAGCTTTGGTAGCGTTTCTATATCTGGAAGGGAATACAGAGCAAATACAAGACTTTATAAAAAAATGTAAATAAGGTGGTAAAAATGAAATTTTTTAATTTTTCCAATAGTAGAAGAATAGGGATTGACCTAGGAACTGCAAATACGTTGGTTTATAGTGAAAGACATAAAAAAATAGTGTTGAACGAACCTTCTGTTGTTGCAGTAGATAGAGAGACAAGAAAAGTTTTAGCGATTGGAAGTGAAGCTAAAGAAATGATAGGAAAGACTCCAGACTCTATAATAGCAGTAAAACCATTGAGTGAAGGAGTAATTGCAGATTATGATATAACTGAGGCTATGATTAAATATTTTATAAAAAAAGTATTTGGAAAATACAATTTTTTCATGCCAGAAATTATAATATGTGTCCCTATTGATGTAACAGGAGTAGAAAAAAGAGCTGTATTAGAATCAGCTATTTCTGCTGGAGCTAAAAAAGCTTATTTAATAGAAGAGGCGAGAGCAGCTGCCTTAGGTTCTGGAATGAATATTTCTGAGCCAAGAGGAAACATGATAGTAGATATAGGTGGAGGCTCTACTGACGTTGCAGTTATTTCATTAGGAGGTACTGTTGTAAGTAAAACCATAAGAGTTGCAGGAAATAACTTTGATTTAGATATTATAAAGTATGTAAAAAAGAAACATAATCTTCTAATTGGAGAGAGAACTGCTGAAGAAATAAAAATTAAAATAGGAAGTGCAATACTTCTAGAAGATGAAGAAACATTGACTATTAAAGGAAGAGATATGATTATGGGACTTCCAAAGTCTGTTACTTTAACTTCAACAGAAATAACAAAAGCTTTGGAAGATTCATTAATGGAAATAGTTGATTGTATCAAACAAGTGTTGGAAATAACTCCCCCTGAACTATCATCAGATATAGTTGATGATGGAATAGTGATGACAGGTGGTGGATCTTTAATTAAAAACTTTACAACTTTAGTTTCAAATTGTACTAATTTAATTGTAAAATTAGCTGATAATCCATTGGAAAGTGTAGTTATAGGGACAGGTTTAGCATTACAACAGCTGAAGTATTTGAAGAAAATAGAGAAAGCCGAGAGATAAAATGATAGAGACTTTAAAAATGGATGAAAATATAAAAAAAATCATAAAAAATCTTAGTATTGAAAAAAAAGAATCAGGAACGTATTTATTGTATGGTAATGATAAAAAAGAGCTGTTAGAAGTTGCTATGGTATTTGGAAAGATATTGACTTGTAAAAATAAATCAAATGATTTTTGTGGAAAATGTGAATCATGTATTAGAATGGAAAGTGGTACTCATGGAGATTTAGAAATTTTAAGAGAAGAAGCGGGTGGAAAAATTAATGATATTCGTGAAATGATCGGAAAAATGTCAGTTACTTCATATGAAGGTGGGAATAGAATCTTCATACTTGAAGGTATTGAAAAAATGAGTACGACCTCACTTAATGCTTTATTAAAAACAATTGAAGAGCCAAATAATGGTAATTATTTTTTTCTTTTAACAACAACACTAAATATTTTATCTACTATAAAATCTCGGAGCTCTTTAGTAAAAATACTTCCTAGAACTTCTTATGAACTTGGTGTGGACGAACAAGAATATAATTTTTTTGCTGGAAAAACTAGAGATATTTTAGAGTATAAACAATTAAAAGATAAAAATGAAGATTTATTAAACTCTAAGAGGAATTATTTAGAAATAGAAAAAATTGTAGAAGAATATAGTATGGATCCTGAGATTAAAAATAAAATAGAGTTATATCATGCATTAAGAATATTTGTAAATGAAATAAACTTTATAAATGATTTAGAAAAAATTTTTGTTTTAGAAGGCATAGTTAGAGGTAGTAAGGAAAATAAAGAAATTTTATTTTTAATTTTAAATTATTTAGCCTTTTTAAATAGTGAAAATTTAAAAATAGAAAAAATATTAGAAGTGAAAAATATGCTACATTCGCCTCTAAACACGAGTAGTTGCATGTTGAGGCTTATTTTATAAAAAAAATATATATAAATGGTGAAAAAAAACCTTGCATTAATTTGGAAAACATGGTATAAATTAGAGCAGTAAAAAAAAGGTCGCATAGCTCAGTTGGGAGAGCACCTGCCTTACAAGCAGGGGGTCACAGGTTCAAGTCCTGTTGTGACCACCATTTAAAATTTGGGGGTGTAGCTCAGTTGGTTAGAGCGCATGCCTGTCACGCATGAGGTCGCGAGTTCGAGTCTCGTCACTCCCGCCAAATTTGCCCAGATAGCTCAGTCGGTAGAGCAGGAGACTGAAAATCTCCGTGTCCGTGGT
>CAMQWJ010000003.1 GCA_947038515.1 uncultured Fusobacteriaceae bacterium | reverse complement strand
ACGTCAAGTTTAGAATTTATTTGACTTATCTCTCTATTCTGTTGTTAATGTCCTATTTCTTGATTCCACTTTTCTTTATCTCTAAAATTTCTTTTTCAATATTTCTTGTGGACAAATAAAATAATATCATATTTTCATTTTATCGTCAACTGTTTTTTTATTTTTTTTATATTTTTTTATAATTTTACTAATTCTTTAGCAATTTCACTTGCAAGTCTTGCATTACTATATACCAATTCAATATTTGAAATTAAACTTTTACCTTGAGTTATTTCTTTAACTTTTGCAAGTAAGAAAGGAGTTGTTTCTTTTCCTTTTATCCCTTTTAAAACGGATTCCTCTACTGCGTTATTTATTGAGTTTGTTATAAAATCAAAATCCATTGCAAATTCCTCTGGAATCGGGTTTGCTATTACAATTCCACCTTCTAATCCTATATCCCATTTGGCTTTCATTGTAGTTGCTATTTCCATAGCAGAGTCCATTTTATAATCTACTTTAAAACCACTTTTTCTTGTATAAAATGCTGGTAATTCTTCAGTTTGATATCCTAGAACAGGAACACCTTTTGTTTCTAAAAATTCTAATGTTAATCCTATATCTAAAATTGATTTTGCTCCAGCACATACTACAGCTACACTAGTCATTCCAAGCTCTTCTAAATCAGCAGAAATATCCATAGTATTCTCTCCACCTCTGTGTACTCCGCCTATTCCACCAGTTGCAAAAACTTTTATACCAGCTAAATCTGCAACAATCATAGTTGAAGCCACTGTTGTTGCTCCATCTCCTTTCTTTGCCAGTATCACAGGTAAATCTCTTCTACTCGCCTTTGTCACAGCAAAACCTTTTTTTCCTAAGTAATCTATCTCATCTTTACTTAATCCAACTATAAGTTTTCCATTTAAAAGTGCTATTGTTGCTGGAACTGCTCCTGCTTCTCTTATTATTTGTTCTACTTTTAATGCTGTTTCAACATTTTGAGGATAAGGCATTCCATGAGAAATTATTGTTGATTCTAAAGCTACTATTGGTTTTTTAGATTCTAATGCTTCTTTTACCTCTGGTGATATTACTAAATATTTTGCTAAATTCATTTGTTTTCCTCCATTATTTGGTTTATTTTTTGAACACTCATTTCTTCACTGATGGTTTTTTCACTTTCTACTGCTATGGTCCCTGCCGCAATGGCAAAGTTAGTACTTTCTTCCAAATCATATTCTTTTAAATAACTGTATATTATCCCAGCCATAAATGCATCACCTGCACCTGTTGTATTTACCACATTAGTTTTAAAAGAATTTCTTTTTATAATTTCACTTTTTGTTGCTGAATACACACCCTCTTCACCTAAAGAAATAAAAATTTGATTTACTCCTTTTAAAATGAAAAACTCAGCTGTTTTTTTAAGATCTTTTTCATTTTTTATTTCTATTCCAGATAAAACTTCTGCTTCAATTTTATTAACTTTTATAATATGAAATTTCCCTATAATTTTTTCTATCTTTTTGGCTTTTGTTGTTGAAACACAATCAACAGCAATGGGAATTTCAAAATTATCAACTATATAATTAAGTATTTCTTCTGAAATATTAGTATCCACTACACATATTTGTGAATTGGAAATTATTTCTTTTTTACTTTTAATATATTCTAATGTTAACTCATTATATAGTTCCATTGCAGAAATTGCTATTTTCATATTTTTATTTTCATCTAATATAAACAAATATGTAGAAGTAGATGCATTTTTTATTGTCAAAGAATTTTCGATATTCATTCCTAATTCTTTTGAGTTTTCTTTTATAGCATTACCATACATGTCATCCCCTAAAACAGTTATGAACTCAATTTCTTCTCCCATTCTACACAAGTTTTCAGCTATATTTCTTCCAACACCTCCAAAAGATACTGTAACTTCTCCTGGATTGGAATCATAATCTTTCAACTTTTCATATGGAAATCCACCAATATCAACATTTGCCCCACCAATTACAGTTATATAGGATTTTTTAGGAAAAACATACTCTTTTCTTAAAATCTTCCCTTTCTTTATAAGATTTGATATATAAACTCCAACTGATGATCTTGTTATATTGAATTTTTCTGCTAACTCTGCTTGAGTCACTTCAGGTTTCTGCTCTATATAACTTAGTATTTCTTTTTCTCTGCTCGTCATCTTCCCTCACTTTCAAGTTATTTAATAATTTTTAAATTTGTTCTTTTTTCTAAACTTTTCTTTAATTAAATAAGCTTATGTTTAGAATATCATTTTTCTTATTTTCTGTCAAGTAAAAAAATTACTTCATTCCTAAGTATTCATACCCTTTTTCTTCTATTGTTTCCTCAATTTTCTTCATATCTATTTCGTTAGTTGCTTTTATTTTTACAAGTCCATTCTCAACATCTGCTTCTACGAAACTAATTCCTTCAATTTCTTTCAAAGCTTTTTCAACTACCATTTTACAATGAGAACACATAAGTCCCTTCACTTCTATTATTATTTCCATTTCTTCACTTCCTTTTTCTATTTTATTATTTTTTTCATCTATCTCACTTTTTATTTCAGAAAATTTTATTCCTTTAAGCCTTAAAGAATTTAACACAACAGATACTGAACTAAATGCCATGGCTGCTCCAGCTATCATAGGATTCAATAACGGTCCTCCTAATAAGTAGAAAATTCCCATTGCAAAAGGTATTCCTATTATATTGTATAAAAACGCCCAGAAAAAATTCTGTTTAATTGTCAAAAAAGTTCGTTTACTAAGTTCTATCATATTTACTAATGACATTAAATCACCATTCATAATTACAATATCACTATTATTTATTGCAACATCTGTTCCTGTTCCCATTCCAATCCCAACATCTGCCATTACCAGTGCAGGAGCATCATTAATTCCATCTCCTACCATACCAACTATAGTTCCATTTATTTGATATTTTTTTACTTCTTGAGCTTTGTTTTCAGGTAAAATCTCAGCCAAGACAAAGTCAACTCCTATTTGCCGCCCGATTTCTTCACCTGTAATTTTATTATCCCCTGTTATCATACCAATTTTTATACCCATTTTTTGTAACTTTTCAACTGCTAAAGCACTTGTTGGTTTTATTTTATCCATCACTCCCAAAATAGCTATAATCTCATTTTCAACTACTGCTATCATTGGTGTTTTAGCTTTTTTAGTAATTTTTAAAATTTTATCTTCTATCTCTCTAGTATCTATTCCACTTTCTTCTATAAATTTACTTGTACCTACCAAAATAATTTTATCATTTATATATCCACTGATTCCTTTACCAGTAATTGATTTAAAATTCTTTACTTCAAGCAAATCTATGTTTTCATCAAAAGCTTTTTGTACAATAGCTGCTGCAATTGGATGTTCTGAAAACTTTTCTAAACTACCTACATATTTTAAAATTTCCTTTCTACTCCATGTACCCATGGCAACTACATCAGTTAATTCTAATTTTCCATAAGTTACTGTTCCTGTCTTATCAAGAAGAAGCACTTTAATTTTTTGTGCTATCTCCAAGGAGTCCCCCCCTCTAATTAGCATTCCTAAACTTGCTCCACGACTAGTCCCTACCATGATAGCTGTTGGTGTTGCCAGTCCCATTGCACACGGACACGCAATAACTAAAACTGAAATTACTATATTCATTATAAAACTTATATCTTTTCCTAATATCCACCATGCTATTCCTGAAATAATTGCTATCACTATTATTGTAGGAACAAAGTAAGAGGATATTTTATCTGCAATTTTAGCAATAGGTGCCTTTCGTCCTTGTGCCTCTTCCACCATCTTGATAATTTGTGATAAAACTGTATTCTCACCAATTTTTTCAATTTTAAATTGAAAATAACCATTTGTATTTATAGTCGCCCCTACTACCTTATCACCTTTTTTCTTATCAACTGGTAGACTTTCACCAGTTATCATAGATTCATTTATAGAAGTTTCCCCAAAAGTTATTTCACCATCAACAGGGATTTTTTCTCCTGGTTTTACAACAACTATATCTCCTACTTTTAATTCTTCAATATTTTTTTTTATTTCTACCCCATTTACAATAACTGTAGCTTCTTTTGCACCTAGTTCTACTAAAGATTGAATAGCTTCTTTAGTCTTTTTTATACTCATTTTTTCAAGGGTTTTCCCTAAAAAAACAAGTGCTATAACAACACCAGAAGATTCATAATATAAACTGTGAACATAATGAGCATTTTCTATTGGATTTAAATTAATTATAATTTGAATAATCACTCCATAGATTACACCTGCACCACTTCCTATTCCAACTAAGGAATTCATATTTGGATGTCCTTTTAATAAACTTGGTATTCCATCTATAAAAAATTTCCTTCCAATATATAGTATAGGTAACAAAATTAAAAATTGAACAAATACAAAATTTGATACATTTTTTTCCGGACTAATAATTTCAGGCATATAAAAGCCTAGCATAGAACCCATAGCAACATATAAAAGTAATACCATAAACACTAAAATAACATATAACTCTACATTACTTTCTTTTTCCTCTTCTAGAACACTGCCTTTTTTATCTTCCGTAACTACCTTGTATCCTAAGTCTACTATTATTTTTTTTACTTTATCTACATCAACATTATCTGATTCAAAAGATAATATTTCAGTCATTAAATTTACATTTACTTTTGATAATTCACTTATTTTTTTTATTTCTTTTTCTATTGAAGCAGAGCAAGAGCTACAAGTCATTCCTCCTATCTTAATTTCATACTTTTTTGCCATTCTTTTGACACCTCTCTTTTTTAGGTTTAGTTTCATCTTTTCACTTTAATTTTTTTTATAATATTATAATATATATACTATTTTTATATTCTCTTACCTTTAAAAATCTTTTTTCAAAAATAAAAATAGAAACCAATATCTTAAAATAGTTTCTGTTCTCTAAAGTAAAAAAACTTAGCAAATATTATAACTGTCCCCTCATATATCTCTATTCTATTATAATCCTTAACTTTTTTTCTTTAAAAATGAAGATTGAACAACCTTGATTCCATCAACTGCTGAACTAGTTATTCCACCTGCATAACCACTCCCTTCTCCTATTAGATAAAGTCCTTTAATATTCACTGATTCTCCATTAACATCTCTAACAATTTTTATCGGTGAAGAAGTTCTCGTCTCTGGTCCAATTAAACTAACCTTTTTCGATATAAACCCTTTATACATTTTATTCCAATGTTCCAATGCTGTCTTTATGTTGGAACATATTATTTCTGGATATAGTTCATTAAAATCTTTAGAAACCAACTTCATTTCATAAGATGTTTTAATTATTTTTTCACTCACCTTTCCATTAATAAAATCCTCTGCATTTTGATAGAGTGCACCATGTCCACAAGCCATACTATATGCCTTTTTTTCTATTTTTTCTTGAAATTTCATTCCAGAAAATAGTTCATCTCCAAATTCATTTTCCTTTATAGCAACAACTACTGCAGAATTTGAAAATTTTCCTTCTCTTTTAGAATAACTCATACCATTAACAAGTAGTCCATTTTCTTCTGATGTTGCATTAATAACTTCACCACCAGGACACATACAAAATGAAAATACACCACGATTTTCTATTTTATTATTATAAGTTAATGAATATGTTGCAGCCCCTAAAAGTGAATCTGTTTCTTCCTTTCCATATATTATTTTATTTATAAAAGAAGTAGGATGTTCTATTCTAACCCCTACTGCAAAAGGTTTATTCTCCATATGAATTCCTTTTTTATGTAGCATATAATAACTTTCTCTTGATGAATGACCCAAGCCTAAAACAAGCCTTCCAACTTCCATTGTTTCTATTCTTCCATTTTTATTTTTTATTTCAATAGAATCTATTCTAGAATTTTTTATAGATACATCTATCATTTTACTATTAAAAAGAAATTTCCCACCCATTTCCTCTATTTTTTTTCTCAAATTTTGAATAACTATTTTTAAGATATCAGTTCCTATATGTGGTTTGTAATCCCACATTATTTCTTTTTGAGCTCCACATTTAACTAGGGTGTCAAAAACTTCAGAAATATAACCACTTTTAATTCGAGTATTCAATTTCCCATCAGAATAGGTCCCTGCCCCTCCTTCTCCATATTGAATATTCGATTCTGGATTAAAAATATTTTCTGTTACAAATTTTTGTATTGTAATATCTCTATCCTCTATCTTTTCACCTTGTTCAATTATAATAGGAGAATACCCATATTTACAAAGTTCATATGCTGCAAAAAGTCCACTTGGTCCTGCACCTATTATTATAATTTTTTCATTTAAATCAAATGTTGGAACCTTTATATCTTTTTCCTCTTCCACACTAATTTTTATATTATTATTTTGAAATATTTCTTCTTTTATTTTTTCTTTAAGTTCTACTTCTATATTATAGACAAACTTAATATCAGACCTTTTTCTACTATCAATTGATCTTTTCAAAAATAGTATTTCATTAATATTGGATTTTTCTATCCCCATCTCTTGAATTATTTCACTTATTTTTTCCATCTGATTCTCTCTTATACTCACAACAATATTGATTATATTGATTTTCATTTCTCACTTCCTCAACTTTATAGTTTAATTTTACTTTATTAAATTTTTCTTGACTCTTTTTAGATTTTATAGTATTATTTCTTAGTAAGCCTGGGTGGTGAAATTGGTAGACGCGACGGACTCAAAATCCGTTTCCTTCAGTGGATTAAGGGTTCAAGTCCCTTCCCAGGTACCATTTCATAATTATGATGAGACTTTAATTAGTCTCTTTTTTTATTGCTTTCATAATAATTGTACCAAATTTTCACTTAAATATCAAAGGAAAATAAAACACTTAATATTTTCCTCATAATAATTTCAATGATTTCAAATTCAATACTTCCCTTTCCATACAGGATATAAAACTCTCTTTTCTCCTAATACAACTATTATTACAAAAATAAATTAGAGATTTTTTCTAGGAAATTAAATTTTCACAGCTAAAATATGCAACTTTATAGGTAAGTTTTTTACTAGAAAATGTCTTTACTTTTGAAAAAGAAGAACTTCCTACTCCTGTTACACCAGTATATTTTAAATGTTTCAAGAGATCTAATGGAGAAACAAACTCTAAAACAAACTCTTCTTCTTTAGCCTCTTTTATAATAAAATATTTTTTTAATATTTTTTTTATTTCTTTTGTAGACAAATAATCAAGCTCTATACCAAAATGTTCTTTTATTTCTTTTAAATTTCCTGAGATATACATAGAAAAAACTATTTTTTTACTAGAGTGAGAAAGTTTTTTTATAAGTCGTGGAAAATTTTCAATCCATTGAAAACTAGAACTGGATACTATTAAAGAATACTTGTCTAAAATTAAATCGTTCATATCTCCTAAAATTAAGTTTCGATAAGGAAATTTTTTTATATAATCACTAACATTGAAAATATCATTTAAATCCAAATGTTTAAATTTAATATTTTTATATAATTTTTCTGTGAAAATTCCAGTTCCACACCCAAGTTCTAGGACACTATAGTAATTTTCATTTGTGATTAATTTTATCAAATTAGTTGCAACAATTTTTTGAATAATAGCATGGTCATCATACGTAGAATATGCTTTATTAAACTTCATAGTCTAAAAGTGCAATAATATTATTGAAACCAAAAAAACAATTAAAAATATAGTGACCACTCTCTATTATTTTAATCTTAATTTTTTCTTGTTCAAAATATAAAATTTGATTTTTAAAAGGAATTATTTTATCATTTTTAGAGATCAAAGCATACTTAAAGTGATTATCTACCACTTTATATTGAGTTTTAAAAAAAATAAGTTCTTCTTTTAATTTTTCAATATAAGGGGTGCTCCTCCTAAAATTGGGTGGAGCAAGCATTTTACAATCAAATTTAGCAAGAGATTCTAAAGAAAGAGAATCTTTTGTTATATTAAAAACCTTTTCAGAAATACCATATTTCCCAATAAGTTCAGGTGACCCATTGATAGCTATAGTAACATATTTTTGGAATGCCGGATACTCTTTTAGAAAAATATTAGCATAATAGGCACCAAAAGACCACCCCAAAATAAACACTTCATCAAATAATGAAGTGTTTATTTTTTGAATACTCTTGGTAGAATAGGGGTAATTTATAAAAATTATTGTGATTTTTTTTTCTATAGGAAAATGATTGAAAATATCACTATTCATTCCCCAACCATTAAAAAATATTATTAATTTCATTGTTTAAATCCTCCAAAAAGCACCTTATATTTTCTTTAGTAAGTCCTAAGTTTAGACTTACTCTAATCCTTGAAGTTCCTATTGGAACTGTAGGTTCTTTTATCCCATGTACAATATAATTTTTTTTAATTAGATTACTCACAACACGATCAACTTTTAGATTATCTTTAAATAGAATAGAAATAATATGAGAATTAGATTCTGTTTTAATTTTTAATTCACTCATATAATTTATTGTGAAATCTATTAAACTCTTAAAAGAAACTATTTTTTCATAAAAGCTTTCCATATTTTCTAAAATAAAAATATTCCAAGCAGTGTTTATAGGAGGAAGAGCAGTGGTATAAATAAACTTTTTTCCTTTATTAATAATATATTCTTTAGTAATTGAATCTGTTAAAAGATAAGCACCGATTGATGCTCCTCCTTTTCCTAATGGAATACTCAAATAGTCAATAGATGGGAGCAATTTAAGACTATAAGCTAAACCATACCCGTAAACTCCATACGTATGAGCTTCATCCACCATAAGTTTAAAAGAATATTTATTTTTTAACTCTATTATTTCTTTAAGATTACAACAATCACCATCCATGCTGAAAATAGTTTCTGTAATTACAAGAATATTTTTAAAATCATTGGAATATTTAAGGAGAAGAGATTCTAAATGATTCACATTTAAATGTTTATACCTTAATAGTTTGGCTCCTGAAGCAACTATACCACTATAAATACTAGAATGATTCAATTTATCAGAAATAATAAGTGAATTTTTATTAAAAAGGGTTTCAATCAAGCAACTATTAGCATCAAATCCACTATTAAACTGTAAAGCCTCTTTTTTATAAATTGAATTAACTCTTTCTTCTAGTTGCATAATTAAAGAATAACTTCCTGTAATTAATCGTGAGGATCCAGAAGAAAAAGATAGATTATTATAAAAATTAAAAAAAATTTTTTTTAATTCTAAATCATCAGAAAGATTTAAATAATCATTAGAAGAAAAATTTATCATATCTCTACTATAGGTTTTTAATGTTCTAAAATTTCTATTCTTTTTTGCTTTTTCAAGTTCTTCTCTCATCATATTCTCCATAATTTTATACCTCAATTTAATTTATTCTACTAGCAATATATTCATCTAGTGATTCTTTACAAATAGTCAGCATCTTATCTATTTCCTCTTCTGTAATAATATAAGGTGGCATAAAATAAATCACATTTCCTAAAGGTCTTAAAATAGCACCTTTTTTTAGAGCTATTTTATAAATTTCAAACCCAGCTCTTTCATTATGAGAAAAACCTTCATTAGTTTTAGGATTAACAAATATTTCCAAAGCCCCAATAAGTCCAATTTGTCTATATTCACCAACATTAGGATGTGATTTAAATATTTCCAAAGCCTTTTTCTTTAAATAAAAAGATTTTTTAGTTATCATATCAAGAATATTTTCTTCTTGAAATATTTTTAATGTCTCCACTGCAATAGCACAACCAAGTGGATTTCCAGAATAACTATGAGAATGTAGAAATGATTTTCCCGTTTGGTATTCATCATAAAAGGCAGAATAAATCTCATTTGTAATGAGAGTAAGGCTCATAGGGAAGTATCCTGCAGTAAGACCTTTTGCTACACACATTATATCAGGGCTAATTTCAGCATGTTCCACTGCAAACATTTTTCCAGTTCTACCAAATCCAGTAGCAATCTCATCAGCAATAAAATGAAGATTATATTCTTTTGTAAGTTTTCTCAGTTTTTTCAAATAAATAGGAGAATATATTCTCATTCCTGCACCTCCTTGAACCATAGGCTCAATGATAACTGCAGAAATTTCTTCATGATTTTTTTCTATTATTTTTTGCATATGTTCAAAGCATTCAGCCTCACAAGTTTCTGATTTTTTATTATATTCACACGAATAACAATTAGGTCCTTTCACTTTAATAGATTCATGAATTAAAGGTTTATATATCGAAGTAAATAAATCTATATCTGTAACTCCCAAAGCACCTAAAGTTTCTCCATGATATGCATTAATCAAAGAGATAAATCTTTTTTTATTAGGATTACCTTTTTGCTGATGATACTGAAAAGATATTTTCAAAGCAATTTCTACACTAGAAGCACCATTTTCTGCAAAAATTAGTTTTTCTAGACCTTTCGGGGCAACAGAAATAAGTCTTTCACCTAATTCAATTGCAGGTTCATGTGTAAAATTTACAAAAATAACATGTTCTAATTTCTTTACTTGAGTTATTAATGCCTCATTTATTCTTGAATTAGAATGTCCAAAAAGATTAACCCACCAACTTGAAACACAATCCATATATGTATTTCCAAATTCATCAGTAAGATAGATACCTTTTCCTTCTTTAATTACCATTGGTGCCAAAGTTTCATAATCTTTCATTTGTGAACAAGGATGAAAAATATATTTTAAATCTTTTTCTTGTAATGGACTTAATTTTTTCAATTTCACCTCTCCTTTTATTTTATATTAAAAATTTTATTTATTTCTTCTAAAGGAATAGATTTTTGATCTTTCTTCACTATTAAAAAATTTTTGATTTTACTTTCTTCTAAAATAACTTTAATATTATCAGTTTCATAAAACTGTGAAGTATAGTTATTAAATATAATAGAATGAATTTTTATATTTTTATTCTTTAAAAATTCTATAGTTAACATTGTATGATTTATCGTTCCAATTTTCGTAGAACACACTACTATGACTGGTAAATCTAACAACTTTATTAAATTGAAAATATAAACTTTATTTCTAACTAATGGTGTATACAGACCACCAGCTCCCTCAACTAATGTAAAATTTTCTTTTTCAATGGAAAAGTATTCTAAAATTTTTTTTAAATCAATATTAACTCCAGATATTTCACTGGCTAAGTGAGGGGAAACCGGTTCTTTAAAACTATAAGTGCACATTTTTTCCTGAGGAATAATTTTATTAAAGTTAGAAACAAATCCAACATCTGAAGTAAGTATACTTTTGGCTCCACTTTGAACAGGTTTATAGTAATCACACCCATAATTTTTAAGCCCTTTATAAAGAAGTGCAGAAACATATGTCTTTCCAATATCTGTATCTGTTCCTGTTATAAAAAAATTTTTTGTTTTTTTCATATTATTCTCCTTTTTATAAATAATTTTTATATACTAATATTGTTCATATTATGCCACATTATAAATTTTATTTTTATAATGTTGACAATCGTTACTTGATATGTTAAAATTTTTTAAACTTTAAATTTTGTTTCCCTTTATTTTAAATACGTTTTTTTTAATACCAACTTATATAAATAAGTATATCACAACATTTTTAAATTAGATATTTTTTTATAAAAAGTTGACAATATTTTTATAAAAAAGATCTAAAATTTGAATAACAAAGGTAAAAAATTACCCTCTAATTTAAAAAAAATTTTTAAGGAGAATAATTATTATGAATAATTTTAAAATTATAGATAGAATTGATAGTATTCTAAATAACATTTTTGAAAAAAACTCTATTTCTTATGAAGAAGCTGAATTTCTAATAGAGTTAGATACTAATAATGAAGAACATATGAATAAACTTTTCTATGGAGCAAATGAATTAAGAAAATATTTTTGTGGAGAAGAATTTGAATTATGTACAATAATGAATATAAAATCTGGTAAATGTTCCGAAGATTGTATATATTGTGCTCAGTCTAGTCATTATTCAACCTCTACTTCAGAATATCCTCTTTTAAAGAAAGAAGAAATAGTCAAAGAAGCTTTAAAGAATGAAATTTTAGGAATAGATAGATTTTCTTTAGTAAGTAGTGGGAAAGGTCTTAACTCTAAAAAAGAATTAGAAATATTAAGTAATATATATATTTATTTAAAAACGAATACGAACAAAATAGAATTATGTGCTTCTCATGGAATAATAGGTCTAAATCAGGCTATTCAGTTAAAAAAAGTTGGTGTTACTACATATCATCATAATATTGAAACTTCTAAGAAATATTTTCCTAAACTATGCACAACCCATAGTTATCAAGATAGAATACAAACTATTAAAAATTGTAAAAAAGCTGGTTTGAGAATATGTAGTGGTTGTATTTTAGGAGTAGGAGAGAGTAGAAAAGATAGATTAAATATAGCTTTTGAACTAAAAAAACTTGGTGTAGATTCAGTACCTATAAATATTTTAACTCCAATAAAGGGTACCCCTCTTGAAACAAAAGAGTCCCTTTCTTCAATGGAAATATTAAAAACAATAGCAATTTTCAGATATATTTTACCAAATATATCTATAAAATATGCTGGTGGTAGACAACAACTTAAAAATTTTGAAAAAGTTGGTTTTACAGCAGGAATAAACTCAGCTTTAACTGGGGATTTTTTAACAACAATTGGAAGTAGTGTGGAAGAGGATAAAAAGAATATAAGAGTGGCAGGTTTTAATATTTAAAATAATGGGAGCTATTTTAAGTCGAGAATTGATTGGTGAAATAATAGAACTGTATAAGAGAATAGAGTAAAATTATTGATAAAAATAAAAATTAATATAATATTTAAATAAAAATACTTAAACAAGTTTTTGTTCTCTATTTTATAGAGCTTAAATTGTTTAAGTATTTTTTATTTTTAATAGTATAATAAAAATTATTTTATATCTTTACGAAGTAAAGCTTCTATCTTTAATGGAAGACCAAATAAATTGATAAAACCTTCAGCATCTTGTTGGTTGTATACAGAATCTTTTTCAAAAGTAGAATATTCTTCTGAATATAATGAATATGGAGAAGAACTTCCAGCAAGAGTATAATTTCCTTTGTAAAGCTTTAGTTTTATTTCACCAGTTACAAACTCTTGAGTCACATCAACGAAGGCACTAATAGATTTTCTTAATGTAGTAAACCATTGTCCGTTATAAACTAATTTTGAAAAATCATAGGCAAGATGTAGTTTTCTATGATGAGTTTCCTTATCTAGACAAAGACGCTCTAATTCATCATGTGCATAAAATAGTAATGTTCCACCAGGAGTTTCATAAACTCCTCTTGATTTCATACCAATTAGTCTATTTTCAACTAAGTCAAGAACACCTACTCCATGTTCTCCTCCTATTTTGTTTAATTCTTTTATAATTGAAATTCCATCTTTTTTTTCTCCATTTAAAGCGATAGGAATTCCTTTAAGAAATTCGATACTAATATATTCTGCAACATCAGGAGTTCTTTCTAATGGCTTTGACCATTGTAGAACATTTTCAAAATTAGGTTCCTGAGATGGTTTTTCAAGATCAAATCCTTCGTGGCTAATATGAAAAAGATTTTCATCTCTACTATAAGGGGATTTTTTATGAAAAGGTAAGCTAATTCCTCTCTGTTCTAAATATTGAATTTCTTCTTCTCTAGATTTAATATCCCAAATTCTCCAAGGTGCTATAATGAGAATATGAGGATCTAAGGATTTTATAGCTAGTTCAAAACGAACTTGATCGTTTCCTTTCCCCGTAGCCCCATGAGATATATATTTTGCACCTTCTAAATGTGCTATTTCTACAAGTGCTTTTGATATAACTGGTCTTGCCATAGAAGTCCCTAAAAGATATCTATTTTCATACATTGCACCAGCTTTTAAAGTAGGGAAAATATAATCTTCTACAAATTCTTTAGTTTTATCTATCAAATAAAATTTAGAAGCACCTATAAGGTATGCTTTTTCTTCCACAGCTTTAAAATCTTCTTTTTGACCTACATTGACTGCTACAGCAATAATATCACAATCATAATTTTCTTTTAACCATGGTACTATAACAGATGTATCTAATCCCCCTGAGTACGCTAAAACTATTTTCTCTTTCATTTTTCCTCCATTAAAATTAATTATTTAAAATATTTTTCTAACAATTTATCGTAGACACCATTTGATTTAAGTTTCTTTAAAGCTAAATTTATTTGAAATACTAAATTATCTTGATTTTTTCTAATAGCTATTGCATAATTTTCTTCAGCAATATCTAATTCTACAATTTTTAAATTTTTATTTTTTTTAATATAATTTTTGCTAGGAGCAGAGTCTAAAACAAAAGCATCTATTTTTCCAGAAAGAAGAGCAATAATTCCTCCAGAGGTAGAATTGTATTGTTCTTTATTAATTCCTTTAATTTTAGAAACTATTAAATCTCCTGTATAACCTAAAATTACTCCTGTTTTTTTATCTACTAAATCATTTAAAGAATTTATATTGTTAACATCTTTCTTTAAAATAATAACTTGTTTAGCTGAGAAATAAGCATCAGAAAAATCAACAAACTTCTTTCTATCTTCTGTTATAGTCATTCCAGCGATGATAATATCGATTTTTTTTGCTTCTAGTGCAGGTAATAAACCATCAAAAGAGATATTTTTAACTTTAATATCTTTATCTATAATATTACCAATCTCTTTAATCAGTTCAATATCAAATCCTACAATCTTATTGTATTCTAAATATTCAAAAGGTGCAAACTCAGCATTTGTTCCTACATATAAAGTATCTTTAGCAAACAACGTGATAGAAAAAATAGCAACACATACAATTTTTGTTAATAATCCATTAATTTTAGTCATTTTTTTTAAGTAAATTATCTTTTTTATTTACCTATCCTCCCTTTTTTTCTTTTTTCTTACTTAGCCTCCTTTTTTTTAATATTTATTTATATAAAAAAAAAGCCAATAGTAAAATTGACTTTTTAATAAAAATATATCTGCTCATGAAAAAATAAAATATATTTTTTCAATCTTTTCATATAATGATTATAGGTAGTCTTTTCCACATAAAATAAAACTATTCAGTTTAATAATTTTATTATGTAGCCTTAAATTTAAAATAGTCATCATTTTAGTAGACCTCCTTAGTAAGATTTTTCATTATAATAACATTATAAAATTAAAATGTCAATCTTTTTTTATAAAGTATTATATATCAAAAAAACCATGAAACAGACACTTTTTTACATGTGTCCTATTTCATGGTTACAGTTTTAAGAAGGAGATTTTTTGTTTTTCTAATTAAAAACCTTCTGGTAATGGTAATTCAAGTTTAAAATTATATTTTTTTATTTCTAAATAAAAAGAGTGCAAAAACATTCTTTTTACTTTTATCTTTGCTCCATATTTAAAGTCACCCAAAATAGGATGATTTTTTTCTGAAAGTTGTACTCTCAATTGATGAGTTCTACCAGTGTCAAGTTTTGCAATAAGAAGTGTTGTTTTTTCCCTATTTTCAATAACTTTAAATTGGCTAGTACTTTTTTTATAGCCCTCTATATAGACTGAACTTTCTATCACTTTAGTATCTATCTTTTTTAAATATGTACTTAGTATAAATTCTTTTTCTTTAATCTTTCCCTCCACAAGAATATAATATTTTTTATCTATATTATGTTCTTGTATCTCTTTAGAAAGTTCTCTTGCCACAGGTAAAGTCTTTGCACCTATCACCAGACCAGAAGTAGCTTTATCTATTCTATTTACAAATCCAAAATCGTTATTTTTATAATAACTTTTAAACATCTCACTCCAACCATAATCATGGCCTGAACCTTTGTGCATAACTGTATTATATGGTTTATTAATTACAACAATTTTTTCATCTTCATAGACAATTGAACTTTTTATTAATTCTATCTCAGCTTTTGAAAGATTGATATAATTTTTTTCATTTATTATTGGATTTTCCTCTATGATAGAATCATAAATATAAACCTCATCTCCTAATTTAAGGCGACTATTCTCTTTAGTTTTTTTTCCATTGACTTTAATATTTCCAGTTCTAATATTCTTAAAAATTTCTGTAAGAGGAGTATTAGAAAGTAATTTTCTCAAAAAACGATCTACTCTAGTATCGTGATATTTT
Organism: uncultured Fusobacteriaceae bacterium; assembly: GCA_947038515.1. Classification (GTDB taxonomy): domain Bacteria; phylum Fusobacteriota; class Fusobacteriia; order Fusobacteriales; family Fusobacteriaceae; genus JAGNZR01. The sequence goes on along the minus strand of CAMQWJ010000003.1, from coordinate 146,652 downwards.
TCATCTATTATAATTTTCATTTTATTCCTCCTCTCAAAAAAGTTAATTAGCAGGAATAAAATAATATTTTATTCCTGCTAATCTTTCATAGATTAATTTGCTAAAACAGTTTCTTTATATTTCAAAATATTCTTACCGTTTGAACCTAAAATTAATTTTTTACCTCTCAATTCAAACTCATTTACTGTTTCTAATTTTTTCATATACTCTTGTTCCTTAAGCATTAATTCTTGTGGTCCTGCCATCATTGTCATTCCAGGATGTGAGAATTTTATTTTTTTACCTTCAATAGTATAAGTACCAAAATATCTATTTATACCACTAAAACCATAAAACTTCTCTGCATCAAATCCAATTGTAATTGGTGTTTCACCAGAATTAGTAAGTATATACTCTCTTCCTACAACTACTATATTTTTATCTTCTCTTTTTAAATATTTTCCAAACCCTATCACTGCGACAACTACTAATATAAGTAAAATCAATTTTTTCATAATTTTTCTCCATTTTATTTTATTTTTTTTAAGTTTTCTTCTAATTTTTCCAATTTTTCTTTATATTCTCTTTGAATTCTCATTTCTCTTTCCAAAATATGTGCCGGTGCTTTTGAAGTAAATTTTTCATCAGATAATTTTCTATTTACTGGTTCTAGTTCTTTTAATATTTTTGCAATTTGTTCATTTATTTTTTTACTTTCTGCTTCCACATTTAAAAGACCTGTTAATATCATAAATATCTCTGAATTTCCATTAACTCTAAATCCACTCTGCTCTGGAGTAGCTAAATTTTCTCCAAAATTCAACTCTTCTATTCTAGCAAGTTTTGTTATAAAATGATAGTTTTTTTTGATTATTTCTAATTCAGATTCATCCTTACTTCTAATTACTACTTTAACTTCTTTTGCTGGTGAGATTCCAACTTCAGCCTTAATATTTCTAAGTGCCGTCACTAGACCTTGAACATATTCAAATGAACTTTCTGCAACTAAATCTATCATTTTTTCATCAGAAACAGGATAATCTTCTAACATAATCGTATCCCCAGAAATTTTAATTTTTTGCCAGATTTCTTCAGTAATAAAAGGCATAAAAGGATGTAATAATTTTAATCCCCCTTCTAATATAGTCCATAAAATATATTGTGCTGTCTCTTTAGATTTTACATCTAAATTTTCATCACTATATAATCTTACTTTTGCAAGTTCTACATACCAATCACAAAAATCTCCTCTTAAAAACTCATAAATCATTTTTGAAGCTTCATCTAATTGATAATTATTTAATTTTTCTTTTATATCTCTTGAAGTTCTACTATATTTAGATAAAATCCATTTATCTACAAGTTCAAGTTCAAGATTACTCTTATCAAATTTAGAGATATCAAATCCTTCCAAATTCATTATAACAAATTTTGAAACATTCCAAATTTTATTTCCAAAATTTCTACCCATCTCAAGTAATTTCTCACTAAAGTGAACATCTTGCCCTTGAGAAGTATTATATAGCATTGTGAAACGTATTGCATCAGCTCCATATTCATCTATTAATTTTAGAGCATCAGGAGAGTTTCCAAGAGTCTTAGACATTTTTCTGCCTTTTTCATCTCTTACTATACCATGTAGAAATACATCTTTAAATGGTTTTTCATCCATTTCATATAATCCAAACATTACCATTCTTGCTACCCAAAAAAATAAAATATCAGGTCCTGTTACAAGAGTACTTGTTGGATAGAACATATCTAATTCTTTTGTTTCTTCTGGCCAACCAAGAGTTGAAATAGGCCAAAGAGCTGAAGAAAACCAAGTATCTAATACATCAGTTTCCTGTCTTAATTCTACTTTTTCTCCATAGTGTTCTGTTGCCTGAATCATTGCCTCTTCTTCACTTAGAGCAACAAATAGAAAATTATCAGGTCCATACCAAGCAGGAATTCTATGTCCCCACCAAATTTGTCTAGAAATACACCAATCACGAATATTTTCAAGCCAATTGTAATAAACCTTTTCCCATCTTTTTGGAGTAATTGAAACATCTCCTTTCTGCACTATTTCCAATGCTCTTTTTCCTATTGTTTCAGTCTTAACAAACCATTGTACTGAAACTCTCGGTTCGATTACTGTGGAACATCTATAGCATCCACCAACACTATTTTTATGCTCTTTTATTTGAACCAAATATCCTTTTTTTTCAAGATCCTCTACTATTTTTTTTCTTGCTTCAAATCTATCTAACCCTGCATAATCTGGATAATCATCAACTATATTTCCTTCTTTTGTTAACATAGTCAAGATTGGTAAATTATGCTTTTTTCCCAATATAAAGTCATTAGGATCATGAGCTGGAGTTATTTTTAATGCACCTGTTCCAAACTCAACATCTACATATTCATCTGCAATAATAGGAATTTCTCGACCTACTAATGGTAAAATAAGAGTTTTACCTATTAAATTTTTGAATCTATCATCATTTGGATTCACTGCTACTGCTGAATCTGCAAGCATTGTTTCAGGTCTTGTAGTAGATATAATTAAAGATTCATCACTATCTTTTACACAGTATTTTATAAACCATAATTTTCCTATTTTATCTTCGTGTTCAACCTCATCATCAGCAAGGGCAGTTCCACATCTTGGACACCAATTAACCATATACTCACCACGATAGATTAATCCATCATTATATAAATTATTAAAGGTCTTTCTTACTGATTTTGACACACCTTCATCCATTGTAAATCTTTCTCTATCCCAGTCTAGGGAAGCACCTAATCTTCTCAATTGGCTAGTTATTATATTTCCATATTGGTTTTTCCATTCCCAAACTTCTCCAATAAATTTTTCACGTCCTAAGTCTTCTTTTTTTAGTCCATCTTTTGCTAATTTTCTTTCCACCATATTTTGAGTTGCTATCCCTGCATGGTCAGTACCTGGCATCCATAGCGTATTAAATCCACTCATTCTTTTGTATCTAATTAGTGTGTCTTGTATTGTAACATCAAGAACATGTCCCATATGTAATATTCCTGTTACATTAGGAGGTGGTAGTATTATAGAATAATTTTGTTTATTTTTATCCATAGTGCAAGCAAAATATTTATTTTCTTCCCAAATTTTATACCATTTACTTTCTATACTTTCTGGTAAATATATTTTTTCCAATTCTTTCATTATTAGCTCCTATCATTAGTTCAATTGATAAAATTATTTTATAATTTATAATTCTATTTCTTCAGATACTTCCTCTTCTTCTCCTATTTTTATAGGTTCAGCAAACTTTTCTGCTAGCATTTTTTCAATGAAATTCAAAATCTCATTTTTACCTTCATTGGAAAGTGAAGAATGAAATAATACATCGTCATTATGAAATTCAATTTTTTTTCTAATATCTTTTATGCATTTATATTTTTCATTAGCAGATACTTTATCTATTTTGGTGAATATTATTTTAAAAGGAACCTCATAATGGTCTAGCCACTGTAACATCTCTAAATCATCATTATTTGGAATTCGACGAATATCTAAAAGTACAAAAACTAGCTTTTTTCTATGAGAAGCTAAATAACGATTCATAGTGTCGCCCCATTCTTTTTTCATAGCTTTTGGAACTTTAGCAAAACCATATCCCGGTAAATCCACAATGTAAAATTCATTATTTATTTTAAAATAATTAATTAATTGTGTTCGTCCTGGTGTTTTACTTGTTTTAGCTAATTTTTTTCTCGTAGTTATACTGTTTATCAAAGAGGATTTCCCAACATTAGAACGTCCCACAAAGGAAAACTCAATTTTATCAAGTTGATCGGGATAATCTTTTTCATAGACAGCTGACTTTAAAAAATCTGAGTGCTTAATTTCCATTTTTCCTCCTCAACTTAATAAAGAATAAATCAAATATTTATTCACTATATATTTTTTTTATTATTTTTTAAATATTAATTTTTCTACTTCTGTATATTTAGAAACAAAGTGAATTTTCATATCTTTCATTACTTCTTCTGGAATATCATCAATATCACTTTCGTTTGAATCTGGTAAAATAATTTCTCTTATTCCTACCCTATGTCCACCAATAACTTTCTCTTTTACTCCACCAATAGCAAGGACTTCTCCTGTCATTGTAACTTCTCCTGTCATTGCCATATCTTGTCTAATTTCTCTACCTGTAATTACAGAAAGAATAGCAGTCGTAATTGCAATACCTGCAGATGGACCATCTTTTGGAGTCGCTCCTTCTGGGAAATGTAAATGAACATCTTGCTTCTCAAAAAAATCTATATTCTTAATTTTTAATTCTTTAACATGAGATTTTACATAAGTATATGCAACAACAGCAGATTCTTTCATAACAGCTCCTAAAGTACCTGTCAATTCTAATTTCCCTTTTCCTGCAAGAGATACACCTTGAACTTCAAGAGTAGTTCCACCAACAGCAGTCCAAGCTAATCCATTTACTATTCCTACTTTTGTAATTTTTTCTCTCATTTTTTCAGGTTTAAATTTAGGTTTCCCTAAATATTTTTCAAGACTTTTCTCTGTAATGATAATTTTTTTTCTATCTTTTTCTAAAATTTCTCTTGCTATTTTTCTAAACATTGTATTAAATTCTCGTTTTAAGTTTCTAACACCTGCTTCTCTAGTGTAACCATCAATTATTTTTAAAATAGTATTATCAGTTATTTCAATTTTATGTTTTGCAAAACCATTTTCTATTTGTGATTGAGAAATAAGATATCTTTTTGCTATATGAAGTTTTTCAAACTCAGTATATGAAGAAATATCCACTATTTCCATTCTATCTCTAAGGGGTCTTGAAATTTGTCTAAGATCATTTGCAGTTGCTATAAAAAATACTTTTGACAAATCAAAAGGCATATCTAAATAGTGATCTTCAAAATTTTTGTTTTGTTCTGGATCCAGTACTTCAAGCATTGCAGAAGCAGGATCTCCTTTATAATCATTACTCATTTTATCTATTTCATCCAATAAAATTACAGGATTTAGTGTTCCAGCATCTTTCATAGCTTTTAAAATTTTTCCTGGCATAGAACCTATATAAGTTCTACGGTGCCCACGTATTTCTGATTCATCCCTTACTCCACCAAGTGAAATACGAATAAATTTTCTTCCCATAGCTTCAGCCACAGATTTTGCAAGGGAAGTTTTCCCCACTCCAGGTGGCCCAGAAAAACATAAAATTCCACCATGCATATTAGGATTAAGCTGCTTCACTGCAAGGTGATCTAAAATTCTCTCTTTTATTTCTTTAAGTCCATAGTGATCTCTTTCCAAAATTTCTGTTGAATACTTCAAATCTAAAATATCTTTACTTTCTTTTTTCCAAGGAAGAGAAGCTATAGTTTCAATATAGTTTCTTGTAACAGTTCCCTCAGCAGAAAAAGGTTGCATTTTTGACAGTTTTTTTAATTCTGAATTTGCTTTTTTAGCTACTTCTTTTGGTAATTTAGCCTTTTTCAATAAATCCTCTAACTCTTTTAGATCATCTTCTGGATCTTCTCCAAGTTCATCTTTTATTGCATTTATTTTTTCTTTCAAAAAATAAGTTTTTTGTGAAGTATTAATTTTATCTTTTACTTTATCATCTATTTTCTTTTCAAGATTAGAAATTTCTATCTCTTTAGTTAAAGCATCTACAATTAAAAATCCTTTTTTTTCAAAATCAAGTTCTGATAAAATTTCTTGTTTATCTTCACTTGTGACCATTAAATGCGAAGAAACAATATTTAATTTTGTTTCTAAATCTTTTATTGACTTCAATGTGATTAATATTTCAGCAGGTATTTTTCCATTAATATTAACAAATTTTTCAAATAATTTTATGATTTTTCTAGACAATGCATCAAATTTTAATTCAGTTATTTTTGGTGATTTTATTGTTTTATATGTTGCAACAAATTCATCTTTTGTTTTTTCAACTTGAACAATTTCTACTTTTTTTTCTGCTTCTATTAAAACTTTTATTGTGTTATTTGACATTTTTACTACCTGTAATATATTAGCTATTACCCCAATTTGATGAATTCCTGTTTTTAAATTAGGAGCTTCTTCAAATGGATTTTTTTGCATTCCTAAAACTATTTTACTTTTTTTCTCCATGGCTTTTTCAAGCGTTGCTATACTTATAGTTCTACCAACATATAAAGGTGTTATTACACCTGGAAAAATAACCATATCTCTTGTTGGAATAAATGGTAATTTACTCATATTCTTTCCTTCCTTTTTGTATTTGAATTTTATTAGAATCAGCAATAGAGTCCTCTGTAATAATTACTCTGTCTATACTCTTATCAGAAGGTATTTCATACATTAACCCCAGCATTAATTCTTCTAGAATAGCCCTTAATCCACGAGCTCCTATTTTCCTCTTTATAGCTACTTTAGCTATTGCTTTTAAAGCATTTTCTTCAAATTCTAATTCTACATTATCCATTTCTAAATATTTTTTATACTGCTTTACTATAGAATTTTTTGGTTCCGTTAAAATTCTTACAAGTGCTTCAACATCTAATTTTTCTAATACAGTTATTATTGGTAATCTTCCTACTAATTCTGGAATAATACCATTTTTGACTAAATCTTCTGGTAATACATTCTTAAATGGTGACTTTTCATTTTCAGTCTCTACTTTATGTGTTTCAGAACCAAATCCTAGATTTTTTTTATTTGTCCTAGATTGTATTAATTTTTCCAACCCTTCAAAAGCCCCTCCTACAATAAATAAAATATTTGTAGTATCGATTTCTATCATATCTTGATTAGGATGCTTTCTTCCCCCTTTTGGTGGCACTGTGGCTGTTGTTCCTTCAATAATTTTAAGTAATGCTTGCTGTACACCCTCTCCTGAAACATCTCTAGTTATTGATGTATTTTCAGATTTTCGAGAAATTTTATCTATTTCATCAATATAAATTATCCCAGTCTGTGTCCTAGCTATATCATAATTTGCAGATTGTAAAAGTCTTACAAGAATATTCTCAACATCATCTCCAACATATCCTGCTTCTGTTAGTGTTGTTGCATCTGCAATAGCAAAAGGTACATCTAATACTTTCGCTAGAGTTTGAGCTAATAATGTTTTTCCAGAACCTGTTGGTCCCACAAGTAAAACATTAGATTTTTGTAGTTCTACACCTTTTTCTAAGTTTTCTATAGTTTCATTTTTATTTTTTTCAGTTTTTAAAAGATTATTTTTTAATCTTTTATAATGATTATATACTGCTACAGATAATATTTTTTTAGGATTTTCTTGCCCTATGACATATTCATCTAATTTTGCCTTTATTTCTTTTGGGGTCCGAAGTTTAAAGCTCTCAAGTGCATTCCCTACCTGATGCCCTTTAATATTTTTTTTATGTTCAATTTTGTTTTCTTGTGAATTTTCAATCTCTAAGTCCATAGCTTCAAAAACCTCTTTGACACAATTATCACAAATCGTTATATTATTAGGACCTGTTACCAATTTTTCTATTTCATCATCACTTCTTTGACAAAATGAGCATTTTATTTTCTTCATCCTTTACCTCCTCATACTTAGAAAATTTAAAATCTTTTTATTTTTAAATTATCTTACAAATACTTTATCAATTAATCCATATTCCACTGCTTCTTTAGAAGACATAAAATTATCTCTTTCTGTATCTTTGTGAATTTTTTCCAAATTTTGATTACAATTTTTAGCTAAAATTTCTGCCAAATTTTCCTTTAATCTCAAAATTTCTCTTGCTTGGATTTCAATATCGCTTGCCTGTCCTCTTGCCCCACCTAATGGCTGATGAATCATAATTCTACTATTTTCTAATGCAAATCTTTTTCCCTTTGTTCCAGAAGAAAGTAGTAGTGCTCCCATACTTGCAGCCTGGCCTATACACACTGTTTGAATATCTGGCTTAATATAGTTCATCGTATCAAAAATAGCCATACCTGCAGTAACAACTCCACCTGGACTATTAATATACATAATGATATCTTTCTCTGGATCTTCAGCTTCTAAAAAAAGTAACTGTGCAACAATGGCATTAGCTACATTATCATTTATTTCTGTTCCTAAAAAAATTATTCTATCTTTTAATAATCTTGAATATATATCATAAACTCTTTCGCCTTTTCCTGTATTCTCAATAACTGTTGGATTATACATAAATCTCCTCCATGTTCTATAGTTTTATATTAAAATATTAATAAAAGAATATATCAAATAGTCCATTATATAGAATAAACTATTCAACAAGGCCTTTTATATGGAGATGACTAGGTAAGTTTTTACCTAGTCTATATCCATATAATAAATAACATAATCTGTTAAGTATTATCTATTATTTTTTCTTTGCATTTTCTAATAAAAATTCTACAACTTTTTGAAGAGTAGCATCAATTTTCAAATTAGCTTTAAAAGCTTCTAAGTTATTATGCTTTTTAAGTTCTTCTTCTAATTTTTCTAGAGTCATTCCATATATTTTAGACATTTCTTCCATTTTAGAGTTTACTTCTTCATCAGTTAATGTTATGTTCTCTTTGTTAGCTATTTCTTCTAAAATTAAATCAGTTTTAATTTTATTTTCTGATGATGGAGTCATTTCTTTAACTACTTCTTCTATTGTTTTTCCCATCATTTTCAAATATGTTTCTAAATTTGCACCTTGTGCAGAAAGATTTTGTTCAATTTCTTTAAGTTTATTCTCCACTTCTTTCATTGTCATAGAGTTAGGAATATCTACTTTTGCTCCTTCAGATATTTTCCCAAGAAGTTCTCCTATCATTTCATTTTTAGCATTTTGCTCATCTCTAGAAATAATATCAGATTTCATTTTTGATTTTAAATCTTCAACATTTTCAGCATTTAATGTTTTAGCAAGCTCATCATTTAATTCAGCTAACTTTGATTTTTTTATACTATTGATTTTCACTTTAAAAATAGCAGGTTTTCCAGCTAGTTGTGCATGTCCGTAATTTTCAGGGAATGTTACAGTAATGTTCCCTTCTTGTCCAGCTACATAACCAACTAATTGATCTTCAAAATTATCTATAAACATTTTACTTCCTAATTTTAACTCATGTGATTCTGCTTTTCCTCCTTCAAAAGGAACTCCATCTATTGAACCATCAAAAGCTAAATCTACAGTATCTCCTATTACAGCTTTATATCCAGATTCTGCTTCTTCTAATGTTGATTTTTGTAACAATAAATTTTTAATTTCATTTTCTAAGTTTTCTTCTTTAAATTCTACTTCTTTCTTTGTAATTTCAAGACCTTTATATTCTCCAAGTGTTACTACTGGAAATTCATCAACAGTAAAACTAAGTTCTAATCCTTCGTCAGTATTTTTTGGTTCTACATTATATATGTAACTTACTGGATTAATTTTTTCTGCTTCCAATACATTAGAGTAGTGAGCTTTTAAAATAGCTTCTACTAACTCTTCTTTTACTGCATCTGGAAAATTACTTTCCACTTTATCAGCTGGAGCATGTCCTTTTCTAAATCCTGGCACTTCAACTTTTTTAGCAACTTCTAAAATAATTCCCTCTTTAATTGGTTTAATTTCCTCTTTTGTTAAAATTAACTTCACTTCAACAGCTGATTTTTCTTTTCTTGTAACTAAATGTTTCATTTTTTCCTCCTAAGTTTTATATTTTAACTATAGATATAGTTTTTAATTTTTTTGAGTAAACACATCATAAAAATCATCTTTTATTTTCATATCTTTTATTTTTATTTGGATACTCTCATTACCTTTATAAATAAATCTTTCCGGATAATATAAGACATCAAATTTTTGAATTTTATATTCAGTTTCATCTATATATTTCCCCATATCAAATCCTACCACGGAAAAAGTTTGTCCATCTTTTACTATTATACCACCAAAATGCTTATTATCAACCCCAAATTTCTTTATATTCAAAAATTCTAAATTAGAATCAAAAAATAAAGGCATCCTATTTCCCTGACCATAAGGGGCTATTTTTTCAATGTCATCCAATATTTCAGATGTTATCTGTTCAATATTAAGGTCAAAATCTATTTTCAATATTTTTTTTTCATGTAAGCTTGAATATTTTTTTACTTCTTCGTAAAATTGTTTTTCTACTTCTAATAAGTTTTCTTCTTTCACAATAAAACCTGCTGCTAGGTCATGTCCACCAAATCTTTCTAACATGGGAGAACAATTTTTAAAAATATCAAAAATATTGACTCCTGGAACACTACGTGACGAAGCTTTTCCAAATCCATTTTCAAATGAGATTAAAACCACAGGAATTTCATATTTATTGCTCAACCTTGAACTCACTACCCCAACAACTCCTGGGTGCCAAGTATCTGAACTTAAAAAAATTGCTTTTTTCTCTATAAGGTCAATTTCTTTTACTCGTTCTATTGCCTCATCATACATTATTTTTTCATACTCTCTACGCATTCTATTCATTTTTTTCATTTCTTCAATAATATCAAATATTTTTTTTTCATTTTTCTCTATAAAAAAATCCGCACCTATTTTTGCAACTCCTATTCTTCCTAAAGCATTTATCAAAGGTGACACAAAATAACTAATATCAGTAGTCGTCATAGTTTTATTATTAAACTTTAAATATTTCAATAAAGATTTTAATCCTGGTATTTCTGTATTTTTAATTTTCTCTAATCCTTTTTTAATGATAATTCTATTCTCTCCAACCATTGGAACTACATCTGCTACTGTTCCAATCATTACAATATCAATAAATTTATGCACTTCATCTAGACTAATTCCTAATTTCAAATAAAGAGCTTGAGCCAATTTAAGTGCTACTCCTGCTCCTGAAAGATATTTAAAATCATATCTTTTACTAAGTTTAGGATTAATATAAAGAATCTCTTCATCTTCTTCTTTTTCTACACTTTTATGATGATCAGTAACTATCACATCAATCCCAAGCTTCTGTCCATACCTTACATCTTCTATTGAATTTATACTTGAATCAACTGTTATAACTAATTCTGCTCCTCGACTTCTCATATATTTTAAATTTTTTTTATCTAAACCGTGTCCCTCTTCAACTCTACTAGGAATGTAATAATCTACATTTATTCCTATTTGACTCAATACTTTAACAAGAAAAACTGCAGCTGTAATACCATCAACATCATAGTCACCATAAATAAAAACCTTGCTTTTCTTTTCTCTTACTTCTAGTATTTTATCTATAATTTTCTCCATATTTTCAAATAAAAAAGGATTTGAAAAATCTGAAATTTCAGTTTCTAAAAATTTTTTTGCTCTATCCACTGTATCTATTCCTCGGCTCAGAAGTAATGTCGCTGTAAGATTAGATATTTCAATTTCTTTTTCTAAAAAAGTAGCTAGGCTTACATCTTTAGAGATATACTCCCAGGTCATTCTATCACTGTCCCTTTATTTCATTCAAAAGTTTTGTAATTTTCATAGCATGATCAACGCTATCATCTGTTTTTATTCTAACTTCTGGAGTAAATCTTAATCCTAATTCTTCAGATATTTTTTTTCTTAAAAGTCCTTTTATATTTTCAAGTGTAGCAAATATTTCAGTATTTTCTATATTTTTACCATTTAATGGCATAACTGTAAAATACACATCAGCAAACTTTAAATCTTCAGTTACTCTAACATGATTAACAGAAACAATCGCTTCTTTTAACTTTACATTTTTCACATCTAACATAAGAGTTTTTGAAATTACTCTTCCTATTTCTTTTTCTATCCCAGCAATTCTTTGCTTATTCATATTTACCTCCTTAACTATACACATTTTTTATTTAACTCAAAAAATCTATTTTTTCAATTTTCTTTTTATTTCTTGAATATCAAAGGCCTCAACAATGTCTCCTTCCTTAATGTTTTCGTATCCTACTACATTAAGTCCACATTCTTGACCTGAAACAACTTCTTTTACATCATCTTTAAATCTTTTTAAAGTTGAAAGTTTTCCTTCATACATAACTACACCATCACGAATGATTCTGATATTTGAATCATTTTTTATTTTACCATCTACAACTACACAACCTGCAACATTTCCAGTATTCGATACTTTAAATACTTTCTTTATTTCAATTCTACCTAAGTAGTTTTCTTTAAATTCTGGATCTAACATTCCAGTAAGTGCCTTTTCTATATCTTCTACAATATGATAAATTATGCTTGAAGTTCTTATTTCTACTCCAGACTTATCAGCTTCTTTCATTGCTTTCGTTGTAGGTCTAACATGGAATCCAAGTATAATAGCTTTTGAAGCCTCTGCAAGTCTTACATCACTCTCAGTTACTGCACCAGAAAGAGTTTGGATAATATTTACAGCTACTTCATCTGTATTAAGTTTCATTAATGAATCTTTCAGTGCATCTGCAGAACCACGTGAATCTGCTCTTATTATAAGATTAAGCTCTTTTATTTTTTGGTTTTCAAAATCTTGAGATAGTGATTCAAGAGAAAGTACTTTTTTAGATCGTTCATTAAGTCGTCTTTCTTTACTAACTTCATCCACTATTCTTCTTGCATGTTGCTCATTTTGAATAACATACATAACATCTCCAGCATTTGGAACATTAGTAAATCCAATTATTTCACCTGGCTGTGATACCTCTACATAATCAACTTTACTACCTTTATCATTTACAAGAGCTCTAACTTTACCATAACACTCTCCAGCAACAACAACATCTCCTATACGTAATCTTCCTTCTTGAATTAAGATATCCGCAATTACCCCAACTTTAGGATCAAGTTTTGATTCTAGAACTACTCCTTTTCCACGCTTATTATAATTTGCTTTTAATTCTAAAATTTCAGCAGTTAATAAAATTGTTTCAAGAAGAATATCTAAATTTAATAATTTTTTAGCAGAAACTTCTACAAATTCAACATCTCCACCCCATTCTACTGAGACAAGACCGTGTTCCATAAGTTCTTGTTTTATTTTTAAAGCGTTAGCTCCCTCTTTATCTATTTTATTAATTGCAACTATAAGTGGAACATTTGCAGCCTTAACGTGTGAGATTGCCTCTATTGTCTGTGGCATTACTCCATCATCTGCTGCTACAACTAATATAGCGATATCTGTAACTTGTGCTCCTCGAGCTCTCATATCAGTAAACGCCTCATGTCCAGGAGTATCAACAAAAGTTATAGGCTTTCCATCTTTTATTATCTGATATGCTCCTATTTTTTGTGTGATTCCTCCAGCCTCGCCATCAGCAACATTTTCTTCTCTAATTGCGTCTAGTAAAGATGTTTTTCCATGATCAACGTGTCCCATTATTGTTATAATAGCAGCTCTCTCTTTCATATCCGAAGCTTTATCTTCTATTTCTAATGAAAATTTATCTCCAAAAGGAATAATTACTTCTTCTTCTTTTTCAACAATAACATCATATTCAGTTGCTATTTCTTCAGCTAATTCAAAAGAAAGTTGACTGTTAATAGTTAACATATGTCCTTTTAAAAATAATTTTTTTATTAATTCTGAAGTATTCATTTTAAGTAATTTCGTGAAATCCCCTAAAGATATACTTTCTTTTATTTTAATAATTTTTATTCCATCTTCTTCAATAACTGTATCAACATGTTCTTCTACTCTTTTAACTGTAAAATCGGCTCTTCTACCTTTTTTCTTTTTTCCAGTTTTTTTCTCAACTTTCATTATTGGTTCCTCTTTTTTTTCAACTGGTTTTTCTTTCTCTTTATTTATTTTTTCTGCTTTTTTAGGGATGATTGTTTCTTCTTTCCCTCCTAAAGCTTCTCTAATTTTATTCACTTCTACTTCATTTAGTCCAGATAAATGGGATTTTACTTCCACTCCCATATTAATTAATATTTCTAAAAATTCTTTATTATCTTTTTTAAACTCTTTAGCTAGTTCATGTACTCTAATTTTCATTTTATTACCTCCATAAACACTCTAGTTTATAAGACCTCTAGCAACTTTTTTATTGGTAATAGCAATAACTGTAACCTCATCTTTATTAAAAATGTCACCCATCTGAGATTTTGTACTATGAAAGACAAAAGGGATATTCCTTTCTTTACATTTTTCAATTATTTTATTACTATTTTTTTCACTGATATCTTCTGCCATTACAACAAAATGAACTTTTTCAATTTCATCAAACACCATATTTAGACCAAAAGTTAAAGATTGAGAGTTCTTCATCACTTTTAAAATATTTAAATAGTCTTTTTTTTCATTTTTCAATAAAACAGACATTTTCACTAATTCTTCCATACTTACTAAAACTTTTTTATGTTTTGAAAGTCTTTGAAGACATTCCTTATTTTTACATACATACATTCCTCGAGACTGTTCTGTTCCTTTTTCATCAAAGTATATTTTTTCATCATTTTTAACCAATCTAAAAAATATATCTTTTAATCCTTTTATTTTACATATTAGGCATGTTCTTTCTGGTCCTATTTGGTTATTCACCTTCTGTCCCCTCTTCAACCTTAATATCTACTCTCATTCCTGTCAATCTAGCAGCTAATCTTGCGTTTTGTCCATTTTTTCCTATTGCTAAAGATAATTGTGAAGGATCTACAATCACTCGTCCAGTCATTCCGTTATCAAGAATTTCTACACTACTAACTTTTGCTGGACTTAATGCTTCTGAAATAAATTCAACTGGTGATTCTCTCCAGATTACAATATCAATTTTTTCACCATTTAGCTCATCTACGATATTTTTGATTCTAAGTCCTTTTTGTCCTATACAAGCTCCCACAGTATCAATATTTGGATCTAAAGAGTGTACTGCAACTTTTGCTCGAGAACCTGCTTCACGTGCAACTGCTTTTATTTCAATCATACCTGTTTCTATTTCTGGTATCTCTATTTCAAACAATTTTTTTAATAATCCTTCATGTTTTCTAGTAATTAAAACTCTAGGAAACTTATTAGTTCTTTCTACTTCAGCTAAATATACCTTTATTCTTTCACCAACTCTATAAGTATCTGCAATTGATTGCTCACTCATGGGTAGAGTAGCTTCTAATCCATCAAAATCAATATGAATATTTCTTTTTTCATCAATTCTACGAATAATTCCGATTATAATATCTTTTTCTTTTACTTTGAACTTTCCGTATATATTCTCTCTTTCTGCCTCTCTAACTTTTTGAATAACAATTTGCTTACCATTTTGGATTGCATTTCTTTTAAAATCTTCACAATTAACTTCAATGTGAATAGTATCTCCCAGTTTGATTCGCTTTTTTATCTCATATGCTTCTTCATAAATAATTTCAATAGCAGCATCTTCTAATTTATCATTCTCAACAATTGTTTTTATTTCATAAACTTTTACATCTCCACTATCTCGATTAATTACCACAGCAATATTTTCTTCTTCACCAAAATTTTTCTTATATGCTGCTAATAATGCTTGTTCCACTGCAACAAGTAATTCCTCTTTTGAAATACCTTTTTCTCTTTCTAATTCCTCTAATGCTTCTAAAAATATCTTAGCATCTTTAGTTTTCATTACAACTTCCTCCTATAAATATAAAATTTTCAATTATTTTATTCATCAAATCTAAATACTAAATTTGCTTTCCTTATTTCTTTAAAAGGAATTTCATACTTTTCATTGTCTGCTAATAAAAGAATAGTGTCTTCATCCAAGATTTCAAAAAAACCAACAAAATTCTTTTTATCTTCTAGTTTATGTTTTAGAGATAATGAAATCTCTTCTCCTGAAAATCTTATAAAATCTTTCATTTTTTTTAATGGTCTCTCAATTCCTGGTGAAGAAACTTCTAAAAAGAATTTTTCCTCAATTAAGTTATCCACTTTTTCATCAATACGGTTACTCACATTAGCACAATCTCCAAGTGTTATACTATCATTTTCTTTTTCAATAAAAACTCTTAAATACTTGTATCCGCCTTCTTGTACATATTCAACGTCAACTAATTCTAAATTTAAATCTTTTAAAATTGGTACAAGAATTTTTTCAACTTCTCCAACAATATCAAACTCTTTGTATTTACTCATTTATTTTCACCTCACTTATTTTCATTTTTTTTATTATTTATGAAAGAGAGAGTGGGTTTTTCACCCACTCTCCCCAATCTACATAATTTCTAATTAATTATATCATATATATTAAAAAAAATCAAATTTTACTCTTAAACTTACTATCTTTTAATTTGTCTTACATTATCAATAGTAGTTCCATCTCTATATTGTACTATTGCTACAATTTTTTCTTCAAACTCTATATTCTTTGGTTTTCCAGTTAATTTTTCTGCAATTATTTTTAGCTCTTCCATTGTCTTAATAGGCAATTTTGAATTTTTAAATTTTTCAATAAGATCTACTCTTAAAGGATTAATTGCAATTCCATGTTCTGTTACCAAAATATCCACTGTATTTCCTGGTGTAGTTATTGTTGTTACCTTGTCTTTTAATACAGAAATTCTAGAATTTACAAGTTGTGAAACAATAATGCAAAGTTTTGATCCAGCAGCAGTATCGCTATGTCCACCAGAACCTCCCATAATCACACCATCTGAACCTGTTGTAACATTAACATTAAATTCCACATCCATCTCTGTTGCACCAAGAATAACGATATCTAGCATATCTACAACTGCACCTTTATTATTAAAGTTTGCATACATAGAGGCAGACATAGTTATATGATCTGAATTTTCTTTCGCTGATTTTATTGCTTCTAAATCAAAACACTGAACATCAAAAAGAGTTTTAAAAAGTCCTTCTTTATACATGTCAACAATATATCCAGTTATACCACCACATGCAAAACTTCCTTTAATTTCATCTCTTTTCATCATGTTTTTCATTTCTGCTGCAACCGCTAAAGATATACCTCCAGCACCAGTTTGAAAACTCATTCCATCTTTAAAATAACCTGAATCTTTAATAAATTTAGAAGTCATACTTGCAATTTTAAGACCTATTGGATTCTTAGTTATTTGAGTCGTTCCAGAAACTATCCCATTAGGGTCTCCAATTGCTTCAATATTCAAAACATAATCAATATGTGTTTGATTAATTTCTATTACTTTATTTGGATAAGGAACCAAATTGTCTGTTATAGCAACTACAACTTTTGCCCATTCTGCATCAGTATGTGCATATCCCAGTGCTCCACAAGCTGATTTTCCTTCTATACCATTTATATTTCCATACTCATCACAAGTTGGAGCACCCATAAATGCAAAGTCTATTACAACTTCTTTTGTTTCCATTATTCTTGCTCTTCCACCATGTGTATGCATAATAGCAGGATTTTTCAGTTTCCCATCTGATATAGCTTGAGCTACAGGACCTGAAATATAACCTGCATAAATATTTGTTACTACACCATTTTCCATTAGTGAAACCAATTCTTTATGACAAGGAAATATTGAACTTGCAACTACAGTTATATCTTTATAACCTCTTTCTGCAATTTCTTTCATTACCATATTTAAAATAAAATCACCATTTCTAAGGTGGTGGTGAAATGAGACTACCATTCCATTTTTCAATTCTAGTTTATCCATTAACTCTTTAAAATCATGAAAGAGTTTCTTTTTCATATTACACCTCACATTTTAATCTAATAATCCAACTAGTTTAGCAACATTTAAAGTATTAATCGCTCTATTAATAATAGGAAGATCTATCATTTTCCCATCTAATGAAAATACACCTAATCCATCTTTGTCTGCTACTTCTTTTGCTTCTAGAACTCTCTCAGCGTGACGAATTTCTTGTTTAGTAGGAGCAAAAACA
This sequence comes from uncultured Fusobacteriaceae bacterium, assembly GCA_947038515.1. Classification (GTDB taxonomy): domain Bacteria; phylum Fusobacteriota; class Fusobacteriia; order Fusobacteriales; family Fusobacteriaceae; genus JAGNZR01. Next base: position 128,882 of record CAMQWJ010000003.1, on the reverse strand, counting down.
TCATGAATAGAATCAATCTGTCTTGGATTTATAGATAACTTACCACTAAACCCTAATCTTTTAGCCTTAGCAGTATCCATTCTTAGACCTTCTTCATCATTTGTATCAGTAAAAGGAGTATCAATAGCATCTACTTTAAATGCTTTACATGCATTTATGATTTTAGTTCTTGCATAAAAAAGTTCTTCAGAGTCATAAGTTCTTTTAACTCCTAAATCTACTGCTAAATCTTCTCCACCAAGTAGAACCGAAATACATCTTGATGATGCTTGGATAATCTCACTTACTGTTTCTACTCCAATTGTTGTTTCAACAAGAGCATGAATTTTTATACTATTTTTAGGAAATTTCCCCTCTTCTTCTATTCTTGTTAAAGCTTTATCCAAAAACTCCATATCTTCAACACAAGCTTTTGGAAGAAGAATAGCATCTGGTTTCATTTTTCCCATCATTTCTATATCTTCTAATGCATAGGGTGTTGATAATGGATTAATTCTTATTACAACTTCTGTTCCTGTATAGTCATTATTTTTTAATGCTTCTCTTATTAAAATTCTAGCTGAATCTTTTTCAGTTAGTGAAACAGCATCTTCAAGATCGAATATAACAGAATCTGCTCCAAAAACATGTGATGTTTGCAACATTCCAGGATTATTTCCCGGCATAAAAAGCATTGTTCGTCTAAGCATAAATACCACCTCTTATGGCTGCTGTTTCAATTCTAGCAGCAATCGTATAATCTAATGCTCCTTTATCTGTAGCAACAACTTTTATTCCATCAAGATTCATTTCTTTTAATTTTTCTAATATTACTTCTTTTATTCTATCACCAAATTGTTTTTCAACAATGCTATCCAATTCAATTTCAATTCCAGACTCAATAGGAGTAAGAATTACAAAAATATCATTAGATTCCAAAGTTCCACATTTTGAAGGATTTTTTATTTTCATAATACACCTCACAATAATTTTAAATTCTAGCTTTCAAGTTTATTCTTCGTAAATTGAAGAAGGGACTAATTTTTTAGTCCCACTTCCTATTTAAAAATTTTAATTATTTTTTTCTATTAACTAAAGCAGCAACTCTGTTCATTTCATTGTTTACTATCATGTATCCTTCATCTACACCCATTCCAGGTTTTGCTAACACTTGTAATGCTCCACAAGCCATAGCTATATTAGATGTAATCTCAGCACTTCTATTAGTCTCGTTACAAGTTCCACCAGAATATGAACCTATTCCAACTTTATTACAGTAAATAATTGCATCAGCTATATTATTTACTCCTCCTAAATCAGGAGTTTTTATTTGAACTACATGTCCAGCTTTTCTGTCAGCAAATGCTTTAATATCACTTAAAGTATTACACCACTCATCTGCAACTAATTCCATATCCATTCCTCTTCTATCAACTTCAGCAGTAAGCTCAGCTAATGAAGTTATTTGTCCTTCTAAACTTCCAACATCCATTGGTCCTTCTATTCTTAATTTAAATGGTTTTGCTGCATCCACAAGTGTTTGTAAGTAGTCAGCCATTCTCTTCATATCAAGATCAAAAGCTACTCCAATAGTTCCATAAACATCAATATGTAATATTGGACTATAACTAGCATCACTTCTTAAATGAATTATTCTATCTCTTAACCAACCAACATATTCTAATAAAATTTCTCCATTATTTCCTAATTTTGTTTCAACATGATTTATTAAAGCATGAGGAAGTACATCAGCTTGCTTTATTATCATTTTGTCAGCATTCTCATATCTGTTATCTCCAGATTGAGTGAATATAGGTCTTGGTGTTATTGTAATTCCTGTATTATATTCTTTTTGTATTACTTCTGCCATAGTGATTTTCTTAGATTTTGCAACACCATCTAAAATCGCTTGAGTTATTCCATATCTAATAGCAGTATGAAGTCTTTTTCCGTTTATTTGTAAAGCGTCAAATTCCTCTGCCATTGTCTTAAAACTATCTAAGCTTCTTCCTATTAATTTAGGAGCTATTTCTTTTTGAATTACAGGAATAAAGTCTGCAGCAAGAAATAATGGATCACGTCCTCCAGCACCAGAATATTGTACTGCAGCACAATCACCGTGAGCTACTGTTCCATCTTCAAGTATTAACATAACAGAAATTGATTCTCCAGATTGTCTAATCGATGTGAATCCAGGAGTAACAGGTGTTCCTATATAAGCAAACCCATCATGTCCTGCACCATTTTTTATAGCTTGTTGATCATCAAAATAAAACCCAGTTTTTCCAGCTGAACAAACAACATCAATAATTTTCATTTTTACTCTCCTCTCGCAATTTTATTTTTTATTGTATTAATTGTTTTATTTTATTATCCTTTAAAGTTTTCTGGTCTTCCTATAAGTGCACCTTTTCCAACTGCAAATATATCATCAACAGTCATTTGGAATCCAACTTCTCTGTTTTCTACTTTTGCTCTAATTTCAATTTGCTCTCTATTGAATTTTTTTACATCTTCAGTAAAAGGTAAATTTCCAAATTCCAAATATCTTATTTTTCCTTCGTTATCACGTGCTGGCATCATTTTACCTGCATTATATCTTGAAGGTGCAAACGGTATATCAAGAACTCCAGTTTCAAATGCTTTTACAACTCCTACTGCTAAATCTCCATTTCCAGCTTCTACTATTTTGTCAAAAATCTGTTTAACTTCTTTCTTTATTAAAGTAATTTCTGCTGTTAAAGCATCAGATTTTGGTAATTTTTGATTTGATAATAAGTTAAGAACCATTTTTGTAGCACGAATTCCAGCTGCATTAGCTTCTTTTGTAGGAATTCCTAATGCTTCATGTGGAGTTTTTACGATAACTTTTGTTGCTCCTGCCAGTGCAGCAGCAGAAGCTCCATTAGAAATTACTCCAAATGCTTTTGCCTCATCTGCAGGGAATCCTCCCATCCATTGGTGGAAAACTGTAGTGATTACAACATCATTATATCCATACTCTTTACAATATTCAGTAGCTTGCTCTTCTAATGCTCTAACAGCAGCAACGTCTTGTACTAAATTTCCACATTGTCCGTATCCTAATGTTAAATTTTTAACTCCTTGTTCAGCAGCTAATAAACACTCTAAAATTTGAACAACATTTGACATACTAGGTGGAACAAGTGTTCCAGTTAATGGTCCAAACGGTTCTCTATTAATAGAAACCCCTTTTTCTTCATAATATCCAACTAATCTATCTATATACTGCCAGTCAATTAATGTTTGCTCTATTGAAACATCTTTAGCGTAAGGAATGTTATAAGTTATTCCTCCACCTTCATTAGAAGTAAATCCAGCAGCCATCATAATTTCTGAAAGTAATCTAGCATCTGGTGTTCCATGTCTCATTTGAAGTGGTAAATTTACAGCCTCTACAACTTCTCTACATCCTTTAACACCATGATTTACACCTGGGAATCCATTAAGAAGAGATCTTCCTGCTTTTTCTGATTCTTCTATTCCATGTTGACAATTCTCATATTTGTTTTGTCTTGTATAAGCATCAATAGTTGAAGGTAATAAATCTGCTCCACCCTCTGTATCAAGAAAGTTTAATAACTCAATATGCTCGCTTATTAGTGCAACTCCAGCACGTGGTTGAGCTAAAGTTATTCCTTTCTTTTTAGCATCTATAAGCTTTTTAGAAAAACTTTTATGATCTGGAAGTGCTTTATGGTATCTGATAGCTTCCTCTAAATCAACCTCTTTTCCTGTAGGCCATTGCTTTAAAACTTCTTCTCTAATACTAAAGAATTCTTCTTCTGTCCATTTTTTAAATTTTAATTTCATTTTTCCTCCTATTCTATTGTTAAGTCCGTTGAATTTTCATTTTTATAACTGACTTAAAATATTTTTTATTTTATTTCTAAACCTCTAACAAATACTTTTTCATTAGTCTAATAGATAAATCAGGATAATCTTCTGCCAATAACCCCATACTAGAAAGTATATAAGTCTTATCTATCCAATATTTAGGTTTTATTGGTTTTAAATTTATTGGCTTTTCAGGATTGAAAATTCCTGCTTCTAATATCTTGTTTGGATTTTTACTGTGAACAATTACGCCTCCAGTTCCTATTATCAATGGCGTTTCTAGTAAATCTTTACCCAACTGGCTAAACATACTTCCCATCGGGGTATAAATAACTTCCAACACTCCACAGTGTCTTTCCATTGCAATATCTGTAGCTACTTTTGCCATAGCTTCATCAAAAGCCAAATCTTCGTCAGTCATAGGTACCATTTTTATATTATTGTATCTATACTCACACATCTCTTTAGGATTTAAATGTTTATATTTATCTTCTAATAGAGAGGTTATTCTTTTACTTGTTCCAGCTTCTAAAAGTGCCAGTGAAGAATACCGCATTCCTAAATCCCCTTCAACAGTCCTTTTAACAAAAGGTTCTTCTAACCCTTTAAGAACAACTGCTGGTTTTGTAGGTAATCCTTTTGAAATCGAATGAATATCCGTAGTGGCTCCACCTATGTCAACAACTAAAATATCTCCAATACCATCTTCAACATCACTTCCAACCGAAAGAATTTCTGCAGCTTTAAGCACTGCTGCTGGCGTTGGCATAAGAATTCCAGAAGTAAACTCTTCAGCTTCTCCCATTCCTTTCGCTTCAACAATTTTTTGCATAAAGACCTGCCTAATTGCTTCACGAGTTGGTTCTACATTCAATTTATTTAAAATTGGCATAACATTTTCACTAATTTTATAATATATGCCAGCTTCATTAAATAATTTTTCAATTACATCAACAGCACTTTTATTTCCTGCTACAACAATAGGAACTTCTATTTTATGTTCTACTATCATTTTAGCATTATGAATTATACATTCATGATTACCACCATCTGTTCCCCCTGCCAAAAGAATGATGTCAAGATTAGAATTTTTTATTTCTTCCATTTCATGACTATTAAGTTCAAAAGCATAAGTTTTAATAACTCTAGCCCCTGCCCCTAACGCAGCTTTTTTAGCAGCATCTGTTGTTAGTTCTGGCACAAGTCCAATAGCAATCATTTTTAATCCACCAGCTGCTGAAGAACAAGCAGTTTTTTTTATGAATTCTATTTTACTTTCTTCTATATTTAATTTCTTTGATATATCCTTTTTTAATGTTTCAAAAGCTTCATAAAACCCTAGCATTATCCCTGTTTCTACAGTGGTTATTGCTTTAGAGGTTCCTAAAATTGTTTCTCTCTCTAAATCAATTGCAGTAAGTTTTGTGTAAGTACTTCCAAAATCGATTGTCAAATAAATTTTTTTCATATTTTACATACCTAAATCAATTTTAATATCTTTCAAAGTTGTTTCAATACTAGTTCCTGGCTTGTAAACTCTATTGAATCCCATCTCTTTAAATCTACTTTCAACAGCTTCCCATTCTTGCTTTCCTACTACTATATTTCCTCCTACATATAAGAAAATATCTCCTAATCCTGCTTCTTTACATTTGTTTCTCATTCCTTCACAGTCTAATTCACCATGACCATATAAAGAAGAAACTATTATTGCATCTGCATTTGTTTCTTTTGCAGCATTAATAAAGTCACTTTGCGGTGAAAGTACCCCTATATTAATTACTTCAAAACCATTACTTTCTAACACATGATGAATTATTTTATTTCCAACTGCATGACAATCAGAACCAATAACTCCTATTACAATCTTTTTTCCATTTTTTTCCATCATTACCCTCCTGCTTTTAATATATAATTAATATTTATTTTGTCGATACATTCTTTATACAATATTCTTTTTTTAAAATCAACCTTTATTATATATATATATATAATAAATACGTATAATATATACAATATATTGTTTCTTGAATCCCCTTATTTTTCCTTGCTATTGACAAACAGATAAAAATATTGTATATTTCGTATTGAGTCCTCGGGATTCAAGGTTTTACTATTATTTTTTATAATGCTTTTAACACAACTATATTTAGGGAGGAAATTTAATTTATGGAAGTAATTAAAATTGGAATGACAGAAACTTTATTTATGGCAGTTATTGTACTACTTATCGGAAGGGGGATAAAAAGTAAAGTTTATTTTTTTGAAAAGTTTTTTATCCCTGCACCAGTTATTGGTGGTGTTTTATTCTCAATCTTCTCACTGATTGGTCATGAGACTGGACTCTTTAGTTTATTATTTGATTCTAACTTAAAAGACATGTTAATGATTGGATTTTTCACAACAATTGGATTTAGTGCAAGTCTTAGTATTCTAAAAAAAGGTGGAATACAAGTAATGATTTTTCTAGGTGCTGCCACAGGATTGATATTTTTACAAAATATTCTTGGAATTAGTTTAGCAAAAATCTTTAATATCCATCCTCTATTAGGAGTCGCTGCAGGATCTGTAGCCCTTACAGGAGGACATGGAACTGCTGGTTCAATAGGTGGAATTCTTGAACATGCTGGAGTTCAAGGTGGAATGACTGTTGCCATTGCTGCTGCAACATTTGGATTGGTTGCTGGTTGTCTTATTGGTGGACCAGTTGGTAAAAGATTATTACAAAAGTATAAATTAACATCTAAAAATACAGAAAATAGTAATGAAACTATTTCTTCTCATGTGGCTGAATCTAAAATAACAGAAGAAAATTTATTTCATGCTATATTTTATGTAGCTATTGCAATGGGAATCGGAACTCTTATCAATCCATTTATAAAATTTCTTGGATTACCTGCATACATCATGCCTATGCTAATTGCAGCAATATTAAGAAATATTCTTGATTCTGCTAAAAAAGAGATGCCACTTAATGAAATTACAACTGTTGGAAATATTTCTTTATCTCTATTCTTAGCAATGGCACTTATGGGTATGAAACTATGGGAACTTTCTGCACTTGCTGTTCCTTTAATCAGTATTCTTTTAGCACAAACAGTATTAATGGCTTTATATGCTTATTTTGTTACTTTCTATCTAATGGGTAGAGACTATGATGCTGCTACAATTGCTTGTGGACACTGTGGTTTTGGAATGGGTGCTACTCCTAATGCAATGGCTAATATGGAAGCCTTTACCGTTGCTAATGGTCCCTCTATAAGAGCATTTTTCGTTGTTCCACTAGTAGGAGCTTTATTTATAGATTTTGTAAATGTTTCAATTATTACAATGTTTATAAACATTTTTAAATAGTTATATTAAAATACGAAGAATGAAATTTTATTATCATTTTTTTATAAGGAGATATAATGATATCAAATAAATCATGTATTGGTATTTTTGATTCAGGAGTTGGTGGTCTTACAGTATTAAAGCAAATAAAAAAACTTCTTCCAAAAGAACATTTAATTTATTTTGCAGATAACAATAATTCACCTTATGGTGATAAGCAGACATGTGAAATTGAGGCTTTATGTCTTAAAATTGCTAATTTTCTTGCTAAAAAAAATTGTAAGTTAATTATGATTGCTTGTAATACTGCTACCGTTGCTTCTTTAGAAAGTATAAAAAAGACTTTTCCTGAAATTCCTGTAGTAGGAGTCATTCATTCTGGGGCTATTACTGCAATAGCCTCCACTCAAAATTCTAAAATTGGTGTAATTGCAACGCCATTAACTATTGCTATGAATGGCTATCAAAAAGAGCTTTCTCAGTTAAGTAAAAATGTTACTGTTGCCCAAGTTGCTTGTAAAGAATTTTGTACTATGATTGAGACAGGATGGACAAATAACGAAAATCGATTTATTCTTTTAGAACATTATATTTCTCTTTTACCTAAAGATATTGATACTTTAATATTAGGATGTACTCATTATCCTATTATATTAGAAGATATCAAAAAATATTTTTTAGGAACAATTATAGATCCAGCTTTTGGAAGTTCTCAAGAAATTGTAAAAATTCTTAAAGAAAAAAATCTTTTAAATCCTTCTCATGAAAACGGAAAAATAGAATTTTTTGTAAGTGGTGAATCTGATATTTTTAAAACTATTGGAGAAAAAATATTAAATATGAATATACAAATGGTGAAGAAAATTTATTTATAATTTTCTTCACCATTTTTTTATATTCTTATAAAAGGATTTAAAATAATTTACCGAATATAAAATTATCGATCAAATTAAAAGTGATTTTTACTCAACTAACAGTGTTATTCTCCCATCACCTTTAAAAATTGATAACTTTTATAGGAGGAAGTAAGAATGGAAAAAACGTTAAAAGATTGGATGCGAAGAAGATATCATAAAGCAATGACAATAACTATGGGAACATTAATAATGTTATTGATGAACAACCTAGGTTTTGGAAATACCATTATTAACCCTAATGAAACTGAAGAGATTATAGTTACAAAAGAAATCCAAGAGAGAAGTATCCCCCAAAAAAATGCTTTATTATTTTTCAACTATTTTTTAAGTTCAAATAAAAATGATAGAAGTAAAAGACAAATAGAAATACAACCCATTGGACCAACCGATCCAGTAGTACCACCTACAGAAAAAATAATTATTTGGAAAAATGGTATAGAAATATCAGGTTTAACACATACAACAGATAATCACGTAGTTACAAATGGAATAGATTCTGGTTTAATGACAAAAGGTGGAGAGATCATAAACAACCATACCATAACTTTATCTAGTAATAATATTGGTATTATAGTTAACCCTCCAGAAGGTGATACTGTCGATGTGAGTACAGGAGTAAACAATGGAGTGATAATAGGTCATGGAAGTGGAATGTTAGCAAACCACGGTGTTATTATCAATGAAAGCAATGGAACAGTTAGTAATAGCGGAGATTATGGAATGATTGCAGTTGGTTCATTAACTAAAGCCCCTGGTATTAAGGCAATTGCTATAAATAGAGGAGCTATTGAAAATAAGGGTACTGGTGGAATGATAGCACATAATGGAGGGACTATAGTTAATGACATAAACGGTTCAATAAAAAATACAGGTACTAGTGGAATTCGTGTAAATGGTATAGACTCCATTGGGATCAATAAAGGAATCATTAGAAATACAAATGACCATGGAATGTATACACATAACTCCGGAACTATTACTAATGAAATTGGCGGTTCTATTAAAAACAGTGGGAACTTTGGTATGAGTGTTGATGGAAATAATTCTACTGGAATTAATAAAGGAACTATTGCTAATTTAGTAGACCATGGAATTAATGCTACTAATTCTGCTACTGTCACTAATGATGTTGGCGGTTCTATTAAAAACAGTGGAAACTTTGGTATGAGTGTTAACGGAAATAATTCTACTGGGATTAATAAAGGAACTATTGCTAATTTAGTAGATCATGGAATTAAGGCTACTGACTCTGCTACTGTCACTAATGATGTTGGTGGTTACATTAAAAACAGTGGAAACTTTGGTATGAGCGTTGATGGGAATAATTCTACTGGGATTAACAAAGGGATTATTGCTAATTTAAATAACCATGGGTTTACAGCTATTAATTCTGGAAATATTACTAATGATGTGAAAGGCTTTATTCAAAATAATGGGGATTTTGGAATGAAAGTTGACGGAAATAACTCCACTGGAATCAACAAAGGGATTATCGCTAATTTTAAAGATTATGGTTTTACAGCTATAAATATGGGTAATATTATCAATGATAACGGGGCTTTTATTAAAAATAATGGAAAATTTGGTATGAGTGTTGATGGGATTGGTTCCACTGGAATCAACAAAGGGAATATCGCTAATTTAAATGACCATGGAATTGCAGTCACTAATTCTGGGACCACTATTAACGATGTAGGTGCTTTTATTGAGAATAATGGGAATTTTGGAATATCAGTACATGGGACAGATTCCACTGGAATTAATAAAGGAAATATCATGAATCTAAAAGATTATGGTATTTCTGTCACCAATTCTGGAACTGCTACTAATGATACTGGGGCTCTTATTCAAAACAATGGAAATTTTGGTATCAGTGTTGATGGTATAGGTTCAACCGGTATCAACAAGGGGACTATCGCTAATATATTTGATTTTGGGATGTTCGCTACTAATTCTGGATCTATTACTAATGAAGTTGATGGAATAATCAAAAATATTGGTAACTATGGAATAAAAATTAGTGATGAGGGATCTACGGGAACTAACAAAGGCAAAATTTTAAATAATGGTAGCTATGGTCTTGCTACTATTAATTCTGGAACAATAACAAATGAACTTAAGGCCTCAATAAAAAATAAAGGTCACTATGGGATGAGTATTAGTGGTAATTTATCAAATGGAATCAACAAAGGAATTATTGCTAATAAGGGACAAATTGGAATGTTAGTAATTGGAGAAGGGGCAACTGGGATAAATAATGGAATCATTAGAAATAAAAGTGATTATGGTACACACGTAAACAATGGTGGACTCCTAATTAATGATACAAATGGAATAATCAAAAATAAAGGACATATTGGAATGTATGCACTTGATACCGATTCTAAAGGAGTAAATAAAGGACTTATTAGTAACAAAGGTAATTTTGGAATGTATGCACGTAATGGAGCAATTATAAAAAATGAAAAAGGGGCTCTTATAAGAAATATTGGAAATGATGGAATGTATATAGAAGGAGAAAATACTATTGCAATAAATAGTGGAACCATCGCTAATAGAGGTGATTTTGGGATGGTTAATAGTAAGGGATTATCTATAACAAATGACATTGATGGTTTGATAAAAAATAAGGGTACTGTTGGAATGCTAGCATACGGTGAATCTACAACTGCATTTAATAAAGGAATAATTGCTAACAAATCTGATTACGGAATATATGGATATCTTGGTATAGTAGTAAACGACACTGGTGCATCAATAAAAAATAATGGTAGTTATGGAATGTATGCAGATGGAGAAAATTCAAGTGGAACCAATAAAGGTACTATCACTAATAAAGGTTCTTATGGAATGCAAGCAAATTCTGGTGGAACTATATTAAATGAAGAAAAAGCAATTATAGCCAATAAAGATAATTATGGAATGAAGGTAGATTCTAGAATCGATAACTTGTTCAAGTCAACTACAGCTATCAATAATGGAACTATTGATAATAAAGGATTATATGGTATGCAGGCTATTGGATCATTGGCAACAGCAACAAATAATGGTACTATCAATGTTACAAAAGATGGAACTCAATCAGAATTTAATTATGGAATGGGAGCTTTTGATGGGGCAACTATTACTAATACAGGAACAATAAATCTTTTAGGAAATTATCAATATGGAATGTATGCTGCTGGTACTGGTTCAACACTAAAAAATGAAGGTACAATTAATATTGGTTCTGGACCAGATAATGTTGCAGTTCATTTGATAGATGGAGCAACAGATATTACTCTTTATAACACAGGAGCAATCACATCTGAAGGTGAATTTAATACAGCCACCTCTGTTGAGGGTGGAAAATTAGTTATGGGTTCAGGTGGTACAATTGAAGCGGAATCTATAAAAGGGGATATTTATGCAAGTGGAGCCCTTACAATGAGTGGATTTGATGATAAATATGATACTTATAAGATGTTTAAAACTGATAAAATAGAAGGAAATATTATTTCTAATTCTACAATGTTTGATGCCAATTTAACAGGCAAAGATAAATATGGTTATTATGGTGTTGAAATGGAAAGAAAAAACTTTGCAGAAATTTTAGATAATCAAGAATTAGCAGCTATATTAGAAAATAATTATGTTAAAGAACAAAATACAACTTCTTCTTCTACATCAAAAGCTACCAGTGCAAAAGAAGATTTGTACGGAGCCTTAAAACTTATTACTAGTTCTGAAACTTTAGGAAATGCAGTTGATCAAACATATGGAGAGTTCTATTCTGTAACAGGAAAACAAACATTTGATATGATTAAATCTTCAAACAGAGTAATAAGAAAAAATGTTTTAGAAAGTGATGTAGTTTTAGCTCCTGGTGATGCAATCTTTATTGGTGGAGCAAACTATAGTCAATTAGAAGAAGATAATGATGATACATTACAAAAATATAATTTAGATTTAAGTGGAGTATATTTTGGTGGGGAAAAACAACTCACTAAAAATATGAAAGTAGGTGTTGTTGCTACTGTAGGTAAACTTGATATCGATTATGATGAAAATGGAACAAGAAATGATATGCAGTATCAAGCAAACACTTATATGAAATATAAGAGTGCATCTAATGTTGAATATACAAGTATGTTCTTTGCTGGTATGACAACTATGGAAACTGAAAGAACTCTTGCTTTCACTTCTCTACATGAACAAATGGAATCTAATAGTGAAAATTACTATTTAGGATTACATAATAGTATGTCTAAAAAATATTTCTCTACTTCAGGAAATAATACTTATTTAAAACCTAAAGCAGAATTGAACTTTACTTACTTAATGCAAGGGAATATTTCTGAAAGTGGTAAATATGCTTTAGATATTGACAAAAGTAATTCTTTATCTATAGAGACTGGATTAGGAGTGGCTTTAGGAAAAGATATCTATACTAAAAAAGGAAAGTTAAATTTAGAAATAGGAGCAACTGGATACTTAGAACTTGGAAAACCATATAAAGATTTAAATGGTAAACTTTCTGTTCTTGATGGTAATGCAACTATTAAAGGTTATAAAGGAAACAATAGTTATGGAGATGTTTTATTAGGAGCTAAATATATATCTAATTCAGGAGTCTCTATCTTTGCTGATGGTGGATATGAAGTGGGAGCACATAATAAAGGTTGGAAAACTAGTGCTGGTGTAAGCTTTAGTTTCTAAGGATATAAGCAAAATAACTAAATTAAAAATATGAAAACAATTCTCCTTATATTTTTTTATATTTTCTGGTGTTGGTACTGTAAAGTACTGACACCTTTTTTATTTATTATTCATTTTTTTTATCTATTTATTGAGTAATATAAAGGCTAAAAGAGATCATTGTTCAGAAACAGTTCACTAACGGAAGTCACGCTTGTATTAATGGTGTATAATGAGAAATATCAATAATATTAATAATTTTATAGGGGGATTTAAATGAAAAAAACATTAAAAGATTGGATTAGAAGAAAATATTGTAAATCAATATCAATTACATCAGGAACTTTAATTATGCTATTGATGAGTAGTGTAGGCTATGGTAGTACAATCACTCTTCCAGAAGAAGTCGGAACTAAAGTTGAAGAGGAAGTTATATCAAACAAGACAGGACTTTTCTTTTTTAATTATTTTTTAGGTACAACTAAAAACAGTAGAAATAAAAATAAAATAGAAGTAGAGGGTACAACAGTACCTTCAATACCAACTGAACCACTAATCCCATTGGAACCTTCAACTCCTATAATTATATGGGAAAATGGAGTTGCCATAGAAGGAATAAGTTATACAACTGGAGCAGATATATTAACAACTGGTTCAGATGGTCTTATGACAAAAGGTGGCGAAATAATCAACAATCACATAATAACTTTATCAGGAAATAATTATGGAATGATAGTAAATGCTCCTGAAGGAATTACTCTAGATGTAAGTACAGGAATAAATAATGGAACGATTACAGGTTCAGGATTTGGAATGCTCGCAACTCATGGAACTATTATAAATAAGGGTACAATCACGAACACAGGTTATTATGGAATGAGTGCTGTAGGAAGTCATACCTCAGCATATAATTATGGAGAGATTACAAATAATGGTCATTGGGGAATGTATGCTTCTGGAGCTGAATCGACAGTAATCAATAATAGAAAGATTACAAATAATGGATTCCATGGAATGTATGCTCAAAACGGTGCACTAGCGATTAATGACAAGGGTGCTATAATTTCAAACACAAATGATCGTGGAATGTATTCTCTTGGAGCTGGGTCACGAGTACTTAATAATGGAACTATCTCAAATACAGGTAACGGTGGAATGAGTTCTGATGGAGTTAATTCAGTAGCAATCAATAATGGAACTATCTCAAATACAGGCGTACTTGGAATGGATGCTGAGAATGGTGGAGTAATAACCAATGGAGAAAAGGGTATAATTATTAATACAAGTAGCTTTGGAATGAACTCTGACGGAGTTAATTCAGTAGCAATCAATAATGGAACTATTTCAAATACAGGTCAACATGGAATGTATGCTAAGAATGGTGGAGTAATAACCAATGGAGAAAAGGGTATAATTTCTAATGATGGCGAGAGTGGGATGTTTACTAATGGAAATGAGTCAAAAGCATACAATTACGGAACAGTTTCGAATAAAAATCAAAATGGAATGATAGCTAGTGGTCTTGGAGCACAAGCTATCAACTATGGGATAATTTCGAATAAGGGTATTAATGGAATGTTTGCTCATATTAGTGGAGTAATTATCAATGAGAAAAAAGGAACAATTTCTAACACTAAAGACCATGGAATGAGGGCTAATGACACAGATGCATTAAATTATGGAACAATTTCAAATACTGGCAGTTATGGAATGGAAGCTTTTTTAAGTAAAGCGAAGGCAATAAATCATGGAACAATCTCTAACACTAAAGACCATGGAATGTATGCTAATCATGGTGGAACTATAATAAATCTTGGAACTATTGAAAATGGAGGTCTTTATGGTATGACGGCTACTAGAGCATTGTCAACAGCGGTTAATGAAGTAGGTGCAACTATCAATGTAACAAAAGATGGAACTCCATCAAAACCCAATTATGGAATGGGAGCTACTAACGGTGGACAGATCATTAACAGGGGAACAATTAAACTTTTAGGAAAAAATCAATATGGAATGTATGCTACAGGAACAGACTCAACTATTAAAACTGAAAAAGGTAGTGTGATTGTTCTTGGAGATGCAAGTAATAAAGCAGTTTTTGTAGAGAAGGGTGGAGTGATTATAGAAAACAGTGGAACAATTCAGTCAACTAATGGTGTTTTTAATACTTCAGAACAGACATCAGGAGGTAAATTAGTTATGGGTTCAGGTGGTACAATTGAAGCTGAATCTATAAAAGGGGATATTTATGCAAGTGGAGCCCTTACAATGAGTGGATTTGATGATAAATATGATACTTATAAGATGTTTAAAACTGATAAAATAGAAGGAAATATTATTTCTAATTCTACAATGTTTGATGCCAATTTAACAGGCAAAGATAAATATGGTTATTATGGTGTTGAAATGGAAAGAAAAAACTTTGCAGAAATTTTAGATAATCAAGAATTAGCAGCTATATTAGAAAATAATTATGTTAAAGAACAAAATACAACTTCTTCTTCTACATCAAAAGCTACCAGTGCAAAAGAAGATTTGTACGGAGCCTTAAAACTTATTACTAGTTCTGAAACTTTAGGAAATGCAGTTGATCAAACATATGGAGAGTTCTATTCTGTAACAGGAAAACAAACATTTGATATGATTAAATCTTCAAACAGAGTAATAAGAAAAAATGTTTTAGAAAGTGATGTAGTTTTAGCTCCTGGTGATGCAATCTTTATTGGTGGAGCAAACTATAGTCAATTAGAAGAAGATAATGATGATACATTACAAAAATATAATTTAGATTTAAGTGGAGTATATTTTGGTGGGGAAAAACAACTCACTAAAAATATGAAAGTAGGTGTTGTTGCTACTGTAGGTAAACTTGATATCGATTATGATGAAAATGGAACAAGAAATGATATGCAGTATCAAGCAAACACTTATATGAAATATAAGAGTGCATCTAATGTTGAATATACAAGTATGTTCTTTGCTGGTATGACAACTATGGAAACTGAAAGAACTCTTGCTTTCACTTCTCTACATGAACAAATGGAATCTAATAGTGAAAATTACTATTTAGGATTACATAATAGTATGTCTAAAAAATATTTCTCTACTTCAGGAAATAATACTTATTTAAAACCTAAAGCAGAATTGAACTTTACTTACTTAATGCAAGGGAATATTTCTGAAAGTGGTAAATATGCTTTAGATATTGACAAAAGTAATTCTTTATCTATAGAGACTGGATTAGGAGTGGCTTTAGGAAAAGATATCTATACTAAAAAAGGAAAGTTAAATTTAGAAATAGGAGCAACTGGATACTTAGAACTTGGAAAACCATATAAAGATTTAAATGGTAAACTTTCTGTTCTTGATGGTAATGCAACTATTAAAGGTTATAAAGGAAACAATAGTTATGGAGATGTTTTATTAGGAGCTAAATATATATCTAATTCAGGAGTCTCTATCTTTGCTGATAGTGGATATGAAGTGGGAGCACATAATAAAGGTTGGAAGACTAGTGCTGGTATAAGTTTTAGTTTCTAAGGAGATATAAATCAAAAAGGATCTTAAATCTGTTAAATACAGGATTAAGGTCCTTTTCTTCTTTTTTATAGAAAAAAGCTTAGAGCTAGAAAATTTTATATTTTCTAGCTCTAAGCTTTTTATCTACTGTAGCAATGACTTATTTCTTTTCAGATTTTTTTCTGTCACTTTCATTTAAAATTCTTTTTCTAATTCTGATAAAATTAGGAGTAATTTCTACTAATTCATCATCTTGAATATAGTCTAATGCTTGCTCTAAAGTCATATTCTTTGGAGTTGCTAATTTAACTGTATCATCAGTTCCAGAAGCTCTCATATTTGTAAGTTTTTTTGTTTTTGTTACATTAACAACAAGATCATTCTCTCTGTTATGTTCCCCAACTATCATTCCAGGATATACTTCTACTCCCACATCTACAAATAATGTTCCTCTATCTTGTAATCCACCAAGTGCATAAGCATTTGTTTTTCCTGCTTCTAAAGCTATTAGAGCTCCTTTATTTTTTGAAGCAATTGCTCCTTTATGAATTTCAAAATCATAGAAAGAGTGATTCAAAATTCCAGTTCCTTTTGTATCAGTAAGGAATTCATTTCTAAATCCAATAAGACCTCTTGAAGGTACTTTAAACTCTAAACGAGTATATCCATCTGTACCAGGAATCATAGAAGTCATTTCTCCCTTTCTAACACCCAATTTTTCAATAACTATACCTGTAAAGTTATCATCAACATCAACAACAGCAAGTTCCACAGGCTCAAATAGTACTCCATCAATAGTTTTAAAAAGAACTCTTGGTTTTGAAACTTGAACTTCATGTCCCTCTCTTCTCATATTTTCTAGTAATATAGAAAGTTGAAGTTCCCCTCTTCCTTTAACTATAAATGAGTCTGGAGAATCTGTTGCTTCTACTCTCATACTTACATTACCTTTTAATTCATTTTGTAATCTATCCCATATATTTCTTGATGTAATCTTTTTTCCATCTTTTCCTGCAAATGGTGAATCATTAACAATAAATGTCATTGCAAGAGTAGGCTCATCAATATCTATTAATGGTAGAGCTACTGGATTTAATACATCTGCTATTGTTTCTCCTATATCTGCATCTGCTATTCCAGCTACTGATATGATATCTCCACAGAATGCTTCTTCAATTTCAACTCTTTTCAATCCTTGATATCCATAAAGTACAGAAACTTTACCTTTAACTTGCTTTCCATCTCTCTTTATCAATATAATTTCTTGATTTTTCTTGATTTTTCCATTATAAAGTCTACCTACTGCCAATTTTCCTACATAGTTATCATGCTCTATATTTGATACTAAGAACTGTAACTCTGCTGAACTATCCCCTTCAGGTTCTGGAACATGTTTTAATATAGTATCAAATAAAGGAATCATATTATCACTAGTATCTTCTAATTCTAATTTAGCAAATCCACCTTTTCCAGAAGCATATACTACCGGGAACTCTAATTGGAATTCATTAGCATTTAAATCTAAGAATAAGTCATAAACCATATAAAGAACCTCTTCAGGTCTTGCACCAGGTCTATCAATCTTATTAACAACTACTATTGGTCTATGCCCCTGCTCTAAAGCTTTTTTCAGAACATATTTTGTCTGTGGCATTGTTCCTTCAAATGCATCTACAAGTAAAACAACACAGTCAACCATTTTCATTATTCTTTGAACTTCTCCACCAAAATCAGCATGGCCTGGAGTATCAACAATATTAATTTTCACACCATTATATTGAACAGAAGCATTTTTAGAAAAAATTGTAATACCTCTTTCTTTTTCTATATCATTTGAATCCATTATTCTTTCAGAAACACTTTCTAACTCATGTTCTCCAAAAGCACCAGCTTGTCTTAAAAGACAGTCAACTAAAGTTGTCTTACCATGGTCAACGTGAGCAATTATTGCTATATTTTTGATTTTCATATACACATCCTTTTATTATTATTTACTGATAATTATACCATAGATATCATTTTTTTGATATCTTTTTTTATTATTCGAATATTTTGGACTATTTTCTTAAAAAAATTTATATGGCTTTAAACGTTTTTCTTTTATTATTCCTAATCCTATAAATTCATTTTTATTATATACAGAAAAAGTTCCATCTTCAAATTCATAGCTAAAGCTATTTCCATTTTCAAAATATGTTATTGTTTCTTCTCTTTTTAAATCTATTCTTGGATATTTAAAAAATTGTTCTACAGAATTTAAAAATTCAAAATTTTCTTCTGAAGCCATATTTTCTATTTCCTCTAAGGAATAACATGATTCAAGAGTTGTTTTCCCTACTCTTGTTCTAATTAATCCACTCATAGTTGCAAAAGTTCCTAAAACTTCTCCTGTATCAAAGATTAAAGATCTTATGTAAGTTCCCTTGGAAACAACACAATCTATTTCACCTTTTTTACCATCAAAGGATAAAACATCTATTTTTTTTATCTCAACAGGTCTAGGTACCCTTTCTACTGTAATTCCTAAACGAGCTAATTCATATAATTTTTTTCCTTGCATTTTTATTGCAGAATACATTGGTGGAACTTGTAAAATTTTACCTTTAAATTTCTCCAAGACTTGTTCTAAACTTTCTCTACTAATATCAAAATTCTCTATTTTATCAATTGTTTTTCCCTCTATATCGTAGGTGTCTGTTTTATAACCAAGCTCAAATTTTGCTTTGTATTCTTTTTCACATGCTTCAATATCTGAAACAAGTTTTGTTGCTCTACCCAAACATATAATTATTACTCCTGTTGCTAAAGGGTCTAATGTTCCAGTATGTCCTATTTTTTTTTCATTTAAAACTTTTCTTAACTTTCTGATAATATCAAAGGATGTCACTCCTTTAGGCTTATTTACACAAATAATTCCTTCCAAATTTAATCTCCTAGTAAGTAAATAATTTTTTATATATGCTTTCTATATCATTAATTTTCTAAAAATTTTAACTTGATTTTAACTTGATAAATCTTCTAAAATAACAACTTTTTTTAAAATTTCTTTTTTTAATTTTTTATTTTCTTCATTTCTCTCTAATCTCGAATTTAATTTTATATACTTATTTTTTAAAGAGTCTATTTCTTTACTTTTTAATCTTGGTTTTTTTAAAATAACAGAATATTTTTTTTCCAAATCAGAATATTTTTCTTTTCCTGTACTATTACTTATAATAGACGAACAACCTGTAAGAATTAATATTCCCATCAAAGATACCATAGTTACTTTTGAAAATAATTTTAATAAAATTGTATATGCCAATTCAGATTTTTTTTCTCTTTTCAATGGAGTTATTTTTCCATTTTTCTCTACAAGAGTAACCGTATTGTTTCCATTTCCCATATTTGAAGCATCATTCGCTACTATTACATCTAAATTTTTCTTATTTAATTTTAATGTCGCATTTTCTAAAATATTTTCTGTTTCTGCAGCAAAACCCATAAGAAATTGATTTTTCTTTAATAACCCCATTTGATATAAAATATCTGGATTTCGTATTAGTTCAACACTAAAATCCGAATCAGATTTTTTTATTTTTTCCTTGTAATATATTTTGGGTCTATAATCTCCCACAGCAGCACATGCAATTGCTATATCTATATTTTCATAATATTTTAATGTTTCCTTCTCCATTTGAAGAGCTGTTCTAACAGAAATAAATTTTTTAAGACCCATAGGGGGCTCTAATTTTGTAGGACCTGAAATCAGAGTAACTTGAGCTCCTAATTTTGCACAGGCCTCTGCTAGAGAGTATCCCATTTTCCCGCTTGATAAATTTGTTATAAACCGAACAGGATCAAGAGGTTCTTCTGTTGGACCAGCAGTAATAACTACTGTTTTCCCTTGTAATACTTGTGGATAATCTTTTTTTATAAAATATTCCTCTATTATTTCTATTATTTCTTCCTCTTTTTTTAACCGCCCTTTTCCATTTGTATTGCAAGCAAGAAACCCTTCATCAGCTTCAATAAAACGGTACCCATATCCTTTTAATTTGTCCACATTATCTGATAAAATAGGATTATTATACATATTTTCATTCATTGCTAATGCAAAAAAAACAGGAACTTTAGTTGCAGAAATTACAGTTGTTAACATATCGTCTGCAATTCCATTTGCTATCTTTCCAATAACATTATATGTTGTAGGAGCTACCAAAACTAAATCTGCCCATTCAGCTAAAGAAATATGTTCCACCTCATATCCTTTGCTCTCATCCCACATATCTACATATACTTTATTTCTAGAAAGTGTCTCAAAAGTGAGAGGAGTTATTATTTTTGTGGCATTTTTAGTCATTATAACTTTAACACTATATCCTTTTTTCTTTAATTGAGATACGATATTGGCACTCTTGTAAGCAGAGATTCCACCTGTAATGCCAAGTAATATATTTTTCACATACACTCCTTATTTCACCTTAAACTCTTCAAGATATTCATCTTTTTTTTGAGTAAACTCATTAATTTGATTCCCATCAAACCCGATTCTTAGAAGAGTATCAAAATCAAAGTTTATAATGTCATCTGCAAATTCATAATAATTATCATTTAAGTATGTACAAAGTTTTCTACTTTTTGGATATAATTTATTTATACGTTCACCTTTTAATAAATAAACTTTAATATCAAAAGAAATTTTACCTTCTTGTAAGTCTACATATATTTTATGAGCTTCTGAAATTAGCTTTATAGTATCATCACTTTTAAACATTTCTTCTTTTAATTGATCTATAAATTTTATTCCAAATCCTTCTAAAAATTCTAATATTTCTTTATATTTAAGACCACTATATAATTTTTCAAGTGGTAATCTATATTTATGTCCTTTTGGAGTCAATAACGAATCTATTTTTTCCATCTTTGCTTTTTCTAGCATTTCTTTCCAAACTTCATTTTCTCTTTTTATTTCTCTTAAATTCTTTTCAAATAATTCAATTTGTTTTTGATTAAACAGTTGATGTTTTTCTTCGGATTTTATTGATACTGGATTAATTTTTTTAGTTTTCACTTCCAAAATCTCTCTATGAAAAGTATTTAATTTTAAATTTGCTTCTTTTAACTGAGTTTCCAACTCTAAAATTATTTTTTTATTTTCTTCTTCATTTTCATTTTCTTTATCTTTCTTTTTAGAAAACCATTTTCCAAACATTTCCCTCTATCCCCCCATTTTATTATCATTTATATTTCTAAAGCTATAAACTTTTATTTTATAACTTATTATTTTTAATTATAAGAATAACTCTTACTCACTATTATAATACCATATAATTCAATTTAAATTAAATTATTTGTTTGTTTTCTTAAAATATTTCCATTCTTTTTTTATAAAAAGGAATTATCCACATTAATAGATATACTATTGCAAAAATTAATAATTTCAACAAAGTATTTTCTATACTATAGCTGCAGACAAGACTTATTGTTGCAGTTATTAAAGTCATAGAAAAAAATAGAAATATTTTCTTATAGTTAAAAACTATATATTTTTTATTAAATACATACATCAAACAAAGAAAATTTACACCTGATGCTATTGCAGTACTTAAAGCAAGACCTTTATATTGCATTTTATCTATTAATAACCAATTTAATAATATATTTATTACTATTGAAACTATAGAAAATTTTACAGGGTCTTTTGTATTTTTCATCCCATAAAATCCCTTTGTCATAATATGAATTGCAGTATAAAAATATAAACCTAGAGAGTAATAACAAAGTGCATCTGCTGTTATCAAAACATTTTTTTCATTAAAACTTCCATAAGACAATATCAATCTTATTATATCTTTAGAGTATACTGTTAATACAAAAATTGAAGGAATAATAAAAAATAATAATATATTGAGTCCTTTCACCATATTTTTTTCAACTACCTGCATTTCATTATTTGAAATTGCTTTTGCTAAAACTGGAAAAATTAAAGTTGAAATTGTTATTCCAAATACACCTATTGGAAGATTATAGATTCTTGTAGCATTTTCAAGGGCAGATACTCCCCCAATATTAAGATATGAGGCAAAATATTGATCAATAATAGTGTTCACTTGTTTTGCAAAAATACCTATAAGCATTGGTCCTAACATAATAAAAATTTTAAGCAAGTATTTATCTTTAAAATTTATTTTAAAACTGTATGATTTAACTATATTAAAAAAAGATGGTAGTACGATTAAGAGTTGTACTAAACCTGCAACAACAACTCCATATCCTAATATTTTAATTCCATTTTCTTTTCCTGCTATTGAAGCTGAGCATATTAGTACTAGATTAAAAAATATTCCTGTACTAGCTGGAATTAAGAATTTTTTAAAATTATTTAAAATAGCACATATCATTCCTGACATACTAATAAAAATAAAATATGAGGACATTATTTTTAAAAGAGTTGAGGCAAGTGCTTTTGTCTCTTCATTAAATCCCCTAACAGTAAATTGAATAATTGTATCTGAAAATACAATAGTTAAAATTGTTACTGTTGTTGAGAATAGGAATACTAAATTTAAAACTGAAAAAATAAATTTTTTCGATTCTTCTTCCCCATCCTCAACTAATTTATCATTATAGAGAGGAATAAAAGAATTTCCTAATGCTCCTTCTCCCAACAATTGTCTAAAAAAATTACTTATTTTAAAAGCACTATAGTAAGCATCTGTTATGGCTCCTGCTCCAAAATAATAAGCTAAGACAACTGAACGAAAGAGTCCTAAAACCCTACTTATTAAAATTATAATCATCATTAAAAATCCATTTTTAAACATTTTTTATCCTTTGACTTCCTGTCCCTGTTATACTACCTACCTAATCAATTAAACCTCTAAATACATCAAAAGTTTTAATTTTTTTTTACTTTACTCAAAATATCTCCAGATATTAAAATTAGTCCTTCTTTATATAATTCTAATATAGATAAAAACAGATAAATCAAATGTAATTTTGTTTTAGAACGTTCAAAAATTTCTTTTAAGCTTCTCTCTTTTTCCAAAATATACATATAAAGTTTTTCACTCTCTATTTCAATAGAATATTCTTTCTCCATATCAAGCTCCATATACTCCACTTCTGCCGTAGCCAAGTAGTTTTTATAATAAACAAATAAATCCATTTGCTTTAAATCTTTTAAAAGAATCTCTTTTGAACGAGTCTTTAATATTTTCAATCCTTCTGCTTTAGAATAAGATATATTGTTTTCATTTTGAAGCTTTGACACTTCTTCTGATAACTCTTTTATCATTTTATATTCTTCTATTCTTCTTCTCAGTTCTTGTTCCTTTTCATGTTTTAATTCTGATTTTATTAACTCCAATGTTTTAATTTCTAAAAGTTCACTTGCCACTAAAACAAACTCAACTTTTAATTCGAAGTTATCTTCTCTGTATGCTCTTATTACCTCTAAATATTCTTCTATTAATTGAGATATATTTATATCTTCAATCTTTATTTTTTTTTTTTCTACCATAAATAAAAGAAGGTCAAGTGGTCCTTGAAAATTGTCTATATTAAGAATTAATTCCATTCTCACTCCCTTTAAGTGTCTCTAAATATTCTTTCCAATTATCTATATCTAAAAAAATTTGTTTTTTTAATTCTTCTATTCCAGAAAATTTAATTTCTTTTCTTAAGTGTTTAATTAGTTGAACAACTAATTTTTTACCATATATATCTTTATCAAAGTTTAAGATATGTACTTCTACGCTCTTTTCATTTGGCTTTAAAGTTGGATTTTTACCAATATTTACAACACAATCATATTCAATGTCTGAGCCTAGTATTTTGCAAGCACCCCCATAAATACCATAAGGTAAATATGCTTTATTAACTCGTTCTAAATTTGCAGTAGGAAACCCCATTACTCTTCCTATTTTTCTACCATGAATAACTTCACCTATGAGTATAAGTGGTGAATCTAATAAGTGATTAACTGTTGTTAAATCTCCATTTAAAATGTGATTTCTAATAGCTGTTGAACTCACTACTTTATCTTCTATTCTGATTTCTGATACTTCTCTTATTTTTATATGTTTTTTTTCTCCAATATCTTTCAAATCTTTTACATCATAACAACGATTTTTTCCAAAGTGAAAGTCAAATCCTACAAAAATCTCACGAGTATTAAGTTTATTCAATATAATTTTTTCTATAAATTCTTCCCCTGTTAGTTCAGAGAACTCTTTAGTAAATGGTTGTAATATAAGATAGTCTATCCCCAATAATTCTAAAGAATAAATTTTTTCTTCTAGTGTATTTATAAATTTAGGAACTATTCCTTTTCCTACAGTCTCTTTAGTGTGATTATAGAATGTAAAAACAACAGATACACCATTGTTTTTTCTAGCTTCATCTATACAACTATTTATGAGTGCCTTATGACCTCTATGAACACCATCAAAATTTCCTATAGATACATAAGCATTATTTATTTTTTCTTCATAATTAAATATATCATAAATTATTTTCATAATTTTTTCTACTCCATCTCCTCTTCTATAAGTTCTTTATAAAAATCTTCAAGACGCCTAAATCTATTTTTTACTCCTGATTTTGAAATACCAATTATGTCAGCAATCTCTTGTAAAGAACTTTCTGTATATTTCAACCTTATTTGAGCCACTTCTTCTATAACAGAAGTTAGAGCTCCTAATCCACAAACTTTATCTATATAATCTATCATTCTTATCTGCTTATTTGCAGAATCCAATGTTTTTGTCTCATTTGCAACTTCCCAATTCATTTCTCTAATAGTTTTATTCTTCAAATCTTTCATCATAGTTGTTTCTTCATACTTAAAAAATTCTTTCATTGATCCCATATTTACCAAAAGGTCCATTATATCTTCTGAATTTCTAAGATATACTAAAAATTTAGATTTTTTTATTGTTTGAAAAACTTTTTTATCCAATGCTAAAAGTAAAGAATAAAAGTCATCTGCTCCCTCTTGTGAATCAATGAAAAAATCCATTGCATATTCTTTAGTTGGATCTTTCACATATCCTGAATATATAAAATACCCTCTTATATTCCCACACAAAAGTTCCTCTTGAGTAACTATTATGCTATTGGTAATACTTTTAATTTGTCCTATAAATTCTTTAAATCCTTTTTGCTTAGGCACTGTTATTGTATAGACTTTATGCTCTCCAAATTTTTTACTAATGGAATATTTTATTAATATTCTAAGCGAGGTTGCTTCTTGTAGTAACCCATAAAATCGACTAGCCAAAGTTATATTTTCCATTTTTATTTCTATTTTATCAGAAAATATAGCATTTTTACTTTTAATTACTGAACAAATTTCACCTAATATCTCTAAAGAAGTTAACTCTTCATTCTTCATAATTTCTTTTTTTACTTTTTGGGTATAAGACAATTACAATCACCTCACTACTTATTTTGTTTCAGCCCAAGAATTACCCATATGACTATTAACTTCTAATTTAACATTTTTAAAAATAGTCCCTTCAATCATAAGCTTTTCTATTTTTACTCTATATTCCTCTGCCTTATCTTTTTTAACCTCAAATATTAGTTCATCATGAACTTGTAATAATAGCTTAATATCCAAATCATTTTTTATCATATTATAAATATCTATCATTGCAACTTTTATTATTTCAGAAGCTGTACCTTGAATAATTGAGTTTACAGCCATTCTTTCACCCTGTGACTTCAAATTTTTATTTTTTGAATTTATATCAGAAATATCTCTTTTTCGTCCAAAATAAGTTCTAACAAAACCATTCTGTTCTGCTTCTAGAATAGTATTTTTTTCAAACTCTTTAACTTTAGGATATTGTTCAAAGTAGGCTTCAATATATGCAGTTGCTTCCTTTACTGGTATTTTCAATTCTTTACTTAATCCAAAAGCTGTTTTCCCATATATTAAACTAAAATTAACAATTTTTGCAACATTTCTTTGCTCTCTACTTACTTCAGTTTCAGATTCTATCTTAAAAATTTTTCTTGCAGTCATCTCATGTAAGTCAACATCATTATTATATGCTCTTATTAGACTTGGATCTTCTGTAAAATCTCCAAGCACTCTAAGTTCTATTTGAGAATAATCTATTCCTAAAAGAATATTTCCCTCATCTGCTATAAATCCAGCTCTTATTTTCATTCCCTCTTCAGAACGTGAAGGTATATTTTGTAAATTAGGATTTGATGAAGATAATCTTCCTGTTGCTGTCCCAATTTGATTAAATGAAGAATGTAATCGTGAATATCCATCAATCATTTTTGGAAGTGGTTCCACATAGGTTTGAACTAATTTTGATAATTTTCGATGTTCTAAAAGCAAAGTTGCTATTTCAAACCCCATATTTTCTAGCCCTTCTAATACATCTACATCAGTTGAAGGTCCAGTTTTATTCTTTTTTAAAACTGGCATTTCTAAATCGACAAATAGTATTTCAGCTAATTGTTTTGGAGAATTTAAATTAAATTCTTTCTTTGATATTTCATATATTTTAGTTCTTATATTTTCTAACTTTCCATTTAATTCTATCTCAAAATTTTTAAAATAATCAGTATCTATCTTTATACCATTAGTCTCCATATTATATAGAACCTCTATTAAAGGGAGCTCTATTTTTTCCCAAACTGATTTAAGTTCATTTTCTTCCAATTGTTCCAAGATTATAGGTGTTGATTCTTTTATAATTTCACTATATTTTCCAATGAAATTTGCTATTTTTTCAGGCTCTACATCTGATAGTTCTATTTTTTTGAACTCTTCACCATTTGGAATATCATCCATATCTAAAATTTCTCTTCCAATAGTTTCAATAGTTACTTTTGTTTTAGAAGTTAAAAGGTGCATTCCAATCATAGTATCCAAAATTATATCTGAAAGCTTTATAAGGAATCCCATAATAAATAGATTTTTTACATCAAAAGCAGAAATTTTATAATTGTTCTTAAAAAGAAAATCTAATTTTTCTATCTCTAAATTCTTAAAAAATAAAGGTTTATGGAAAAGTGGAATATAAAAATTTCTATTCTGCGTACTTATTCCTAACCCAACTTCATTTGCATATAAAAATAGCTCTTTTTCTTGTTCTAAAATTTCTTTTATTTCTAAAATTAAATTTTCGTTATCTATTAAGGTTACTGGTAGTGTTGAAGCATTTCCCGTAACAGAGAGTTTTTTTTCATTTACAATACCATTTTCTTCATTAACTAAACTATCGCTCTCTATTTTTTTTATAACTGTTGAGTTTTCTCCTATTCTTTTTAAATATGCTTTAAACTCAAGAATAGTAAATAATTCCTGTAGTTTTTCAAAATTTTCTCCAAACTCTAAATCCTCAGGAAGAATTTTTATTTCTTCTATATCTTTATCAATAGTAGCTAGTTCTCGGCTTAAAAAAGCTAATTCTCTATCTTCTCTTATATTATCCACTAAAGATTTTCCTATTCCTGGAAGTTCTACTAAAGAATCTAAATTTTCATAAATCTCTTCTAAATCTGAATATTTTTCTAACATTAACAAAGCTTTTTTAGGACCTATTTTTCTAACTCCTGGTATTCCATCACTAGTGTCTCCAATAAGACCAAATAAATCTGGAATCCTGTGTGGATGAACCCCTATATAGTCAACTACATCTTCTTGAGTAGATATGATTTTAAATCCTTCTTTCCCTTCCCCTTTTCCTAATAGGGCTATACTGATATTCTCATCTACAATTTGTGTTAAATCTTTATCCCCTGTTACTACAATAACTTTATAATTTTGTTTACTAAGTCTACTAGCAATAGTTCCCAAAACATCATCTGCTTCACATCTTGGTATTTTAACCCTTTTTATATTAAACCCATCTAGCACTTCTTCTATTCTTGAAATTTGTAAAATTAAATCTTCCGGTGCAGCCTCTCTTTTAGCTTTATAACCACTATATAGCTCTGTTCTTTTTAATGTACTTCTTGATACATCAAAAGCTGCACACATTAAGTCTGGTTTTAATTCTTTTATAATTTTAAAAAGTGTTCCTATAAAACCATAAACTGCCCCTGTAGGTTCTGTTTTGGTTCTAAAATTTGGATTAGCAAAAAAAGCTCTATATATGATGGCACTTGTATCTAAAAGTACTACTGTTTTCATTCTAAACTCCTATTTCATTTTTTATTCCATATTTGACCCTATTCTTTATTTCTTCTTTAATTATATCACACTTATTTCTCTTTTTCCTCTCTTTTTTCATATTAGTATAGGCATTTTTTATAATTTTAAGTCTATAATTTTCTCTTAATATTTTTATCTAATATATTTTCTATATAATAAAAATTAAAATTGAAAAGAATGTAAATACAGTTTTTTTTACTTTTTAAAACATATATCTAATTACTAATTCTTAATTTTTATGCTATAATTTTAACATAAAATAATTAGAAAAATTGGAGGTTTAAATGAATTTTAAGTATCTTGATTTCAAAACTAAAATCATTGATAATTTAGAGGCTAAAAGTGATACTCTAGTTGTTTTTTCTGATTACTTACTTAAAAATATATATCGTGATAAAAAAATGAAAACTATAAATATTCTCCAAACACAAGAAACCTTTATTACTTTTAAAGATTTTCAAAACATTATTTTTTCAACTGATAAAGTTATTATAAGAGAGAGTAAAAGAATACTTTCACTTTACTCTTCTTTAACTACTTCTTTAATTAATGATTTAAATATAGAAAATTATTATGATTTTATTGATATTGGAGATGAATTTTTTAGATACTACACTCTTAAAAATACTTATCTTTTTGATTCTTTAATTTCTTTAGAACCTTGGCAAAAGAATAAAATAGCTCTTTTTACTAAAATGAAAATTGGTTATGATCAGTATCTTCTAAAGAACAATCTTATTCCTGAAGATTGGATAAAAAATTATTCAGCTTTAAATTTTGAATCTTTATCTAAATATAAAAAAATAATTTTTGTGGATATTCCTTATTTTACCCCTTTAGAAAAGAGAGTTCTTAGAACATTAGAAAAAACACATGACATTGAATTTCTTCTTCAATGTCCACCTCAAGATTTTGATGAAGAAAATCTTGAACTTTTTCAAGTTTCTTTTGATACTAGTAAGAAAAATTCTAAAATAGAACTCTTTGAAGCTAAAGAAGATATTGAAATATTAGTAAATATGATAAATTTTTTAAAAAATGAAAATAATCATAATTTAGGTAATGATATTTTTCTTCCAGATATTAAAAATTGTAATTTCCATAAACTTTTCCCTAAATACTTTACTTCAAATCAATTGGATATTCTCAATGATACTAATATTTTCAATTTTTTTAAAGGACAGCAGGAACTACTTTCTAGTTTAGAACTCTCATTAAAAGGTTCTCCATTATCTCTTTTAATTTTAAAAAAACATATTGAAAACAAAGGATTTATTATAAACTATAATCTTACTGAGGAAGATATTCTTAGTTTTTATACTCTTTTAAATCAAGAATATAAATATTTTTCTTCCGAACTTAGTAAAGATAACTTTTTTTTATCTCATTGTAAAAATAATTTTTTTGACAAACTTTTAAAAATTCATAGTGACCTTTTAGAAATATCTGAATTCAAATCTGTTAAAGAATTTATAGTGTTTTTTAAAGATAAAATTAATCTTTTTGATATTTTAGAAAAAAAATATAGTGATATTGGAGAAAAATTATTAGAAGCTTTTTCTCTTGCTATTAGCTCAGAGTTTTTAAATGGAGAAAATACATTAACTGATATTTTTAAAACGAATGTATCCTCTAATATTTATCGTTTAATTATTAAATATCTTGAAAATATAGAGCTCTCTACTCAACAAATTAATAACCTTGTATCAAGTGTTATTAAGCCTCTTGAACTTGCAAAAGAAAACCAAACGAGAGATATATTTTTTATAAATTTTGATAGCAACTCTTTACCTAAAAATGAGAATTTCTTTTCTTTTTTAACTGAAAAACAGAAAAGAGATAATAATATCCTTACTAGAGATAAATCTCAGCTTCTAGAAAAATATCGTTTTTTACAAGCCGTAAGTACTTGTAATAGCTGTAAAATTTTTTATGTTAAAAACTCTACACAAGATATTTCTCCTTTTTTAAATGAACTAGTTTCTGCTTTTAAATTGCAACTCTCACCATTACCCATTGAAAGTGAAGAGTGTCTTATATTTTTAAAAGTTGCTCTTAAGTCCAATGAGATAAATGATTTTAAAAAATTTCCTCTCATAAACAAAGAGAATCATACTAAAGATTTTTTAACTTTTAATATTAATGAGTTTAAAGATAAGTCTTTAAAAATAGGAGCTTATGATTTTAAAACTTTAACTGAGTGTCCCTTTAAATTTTTTCTTGATAAAGTTTCTACTTTATCATATATGGAAAGAAGTATAAGCAGTGGTTTCACACCTCGTTTTTTAGGAATTTTTGCACATGCTCTCCTTGAAAACCTAACAAAAAAAACATATAAAAGAATTGTTCTTTCAAATGATTTTTCTATTACAAACAAAGAAATTCAAGATGAGCTTGATCATCTTTTTAATCTAAATAGATATAAAATTTCAACTTATTTAGATAATTTTTTCAAAGAAATTTTTTTCCCTATTTTTGTCGAAAACATCAAATTTTTCTATTCTACTCTTGAAAAACGGTTTGATAACATCAAGATTAAGAATTTTTTTAGTGAAAAAAATGGTTCTTTAACAATTAAAATCCCTTTGGAAAATGATTCCTTTAATTTCATTCTCTCTGGACGTGTAGACCTTCTGATTGAAACAGAAAAAGGTAACTATATTATCGATCATAAAACAGGTAGTAATAATGATTTACAATTAGATTTCTATTCTATAATGTTATTTGGAGATGAAACTAATACTCAAAAAGAGATTTTTAACTTAATGAAAGGAGAGCTTATTCTCTCAGAGAAAATTTTTCTTACAAAAGATTCTTTAAAAGAAATCTTAAATAATTTTATAGTGGATAAAAAATATAATTTATCTGAAAAAAATAGTAGCTGTACCTACTGTCATTACCATGAAATTTGCAAAAAGGAGATTAAATAAAATGAAAAAATTTAAAATACTTTCTGCTAGTGCTGGTACTGGAAAGACTTATCGATTATCTCTAGAATATCTAATCACTCTTTTTTTAGGAAAAAATTATAAAGATATTATTGTTATGACTTTTACAAAAAAAGCTTGTTCTGAAATAAAAGACCGTATTTTAGAATTTTCAACAATTTTAAACAGTGATGATCCTGAACTTCAAGCTTCAAGAGAGGAACTAATAAAAAATTTATTAGAAGTTTATGGTACACACACATCTGAAGAAAGCAATACTAACCCTTTATTATGTAGTCCTAAACTTAATCTATCTTTAAAAAATATTTCATATGTTAACTCTGAACTTCAGAAGAACTCAAAAGATTTAAAAATCTTTACAATTGATGGTTTTATCAATACTATTTTTAAAAATAGTATTGCTCCTGGTATGGGATTCAAAGGATATGAAATTATTGATGATGACATTCAAAAAGAGATTTTACTCTCTCTTTTTGAAAAAATATTTAAAAATAAAAAATCATTTAAAATATTTAAAAATTTTCTTGAAAGTAATGTTGAAAAGAACTTAGAAATTTATCTATCTACAATTAGTTCTCTTATTAATTCTCGTTGGAAATTTTTACTTTTAGAAGAATCAACACTTAGCAAAATAAAACCTGATATTCCTCTTAATATAGAATTAGATGGTTCTATAATTGAAAATCTAGATTCTATCATTGAAATTTTAGATGAGATTAGAATACTCAAAGGTAAATCTGAAGATAGTCTAAAAGGATATCTAAAAAGTGAGTTTTCACCTTATTTAGACTTAAAAGAAATTGATAAATTAGACTTTATTATGAAAAAATGGACTCTTTTCTTTGGTAATGGAAAGGTTATTTGGAATGGAATGAAAACAAAATCTACAAAAGCTGTTGATATTTCTTCTGAAATGGAAAAAATTAACTTTTATTTTGAAAGATTAAAGAAAAATATTAGTACTGAACTCTATAATAGTAAAGTTTTACCCTATGAGCGAGATGTTCTTACTTTTATTGAAGAGCTGTATAGTAACTACGACAATATTAAAATGAAAGAAAAAAAATTAACACACAGTGATATAAGTAACTATACTTTTAAACACTATCTTGACCCTAATTTAAATCTTTTTAAAAATGGACAAATAACAGATTATTTTAAAGATATTTTTGATAGTAATATGGATACTCTCTTTATTGATGAATTTCAAGATACTAGTATTCTACAGTGGAAACTTCTTAAAGGAATTGCTGAATCTTCTAAAAATTTTATTGCTGTTGGAGATGAAAAGCAAAGTATTTATGGTTGGAGAGGGGGAGAAAAAGGACTTTTTGAAAAACTTCCCTCAATAATGAATGGAAAGAAAGAGGAGCTCACTACTTCATATAGAAGTAAAAAAGATCTTATTGAATTTACAAATTCTTTATTTACAAATATGTCATTATCTTACAAAAACCTTGATGAAAAGTTCAATTCCAGTTGGTATTTTTCTAAAATTAATGCTATAAATAATAATCCTGGATATATTGAAATTATTGATAAAGTTGATAAAACAAATAATGATCGTGAAGAAAATGATTCTAATGACCAAATCGTTAATATACTTTTACAAAGATTTAAAAATAATTATAGAAGTATTGCTGTTATTGGAAGGTCAAACTCTCAACTTTCTTCTCTATCATTGAAACTTTCAGAAAATAATATTCCCTATATTCTGGAATCCAACGATACACTATTTGAACATAAAGCAAATTATACAACTTTTAAATTCTTAAAATATTTAGTTCAAAATGATATATTCTCTTTAATTGAGTCTTTAAGAAGTGATATTATTGGATTAGATATGAAATCTTTAAAATATATTCTTGAAAATCAATTTGAACTAGATTTATTTTTTAAAGGACAACTTAATAAAGAGGAATTTTCAAATCTAACTTTTTTAATGAAAATTAAAAATTTAGTCAATTTATATTTACAAAATGAAAAAAATTTTTTAGTTGAATTTATTAAACAATTTGATATTATTTCTACCCACAATACTCCTAGAGATATAAAAAATATTTATAGGTTTATAGAATTATCTAAAGAATTTCCTACTCTATTTAATTTTTTAGAAACTTATGAAAATAATCCTAGTAGTCCTCTTTTTAAGCAGATTGGATTAGAAGTTTCAAATGCTGTAACTCTTATTACAACTCATAAATCTAAAGGACTAGAATATGATACTGTTTTTTATATCTATAAAAAACCTACTAACCGAAGTGGTGATTTAAAACTTGAGTTTGCTGTGGAACTTGATGATAAATATATTAATTTAACTAATTTTTTACTCCTTAATAAAAATTATAAAAAGATTTTACCTTCATTAGGTCTTTATTCTTTTATTGAATTTTCAGACTTCAAAGAGATTCAAGAACAAATAAATGTACATTATGTTGCTTTAACACGTGCTAAAACAAATCTTTTTATTGTTCTTAATAGTTATAATAAGAGTTCGCCAGATCTCTTTAAAAATTCTCTTGATTTTGTTGAGCTTCCAGAAAGAAAACTTCTTATTGAAGATTTGCAATCAGAAAAACCTATTATTGAGCCTAAAATTTCTTTCTTAGATTTTTCTACAATTGTAAGTTCAGAAGAATTTTTTGAAGAAAACTCTCTTAACCTAAAAAATAAATTAGAGTTTTTTGGTTCTACTTCTGAAATAAAAAGAATTTTAGGAACTGCTATTCACTTTTATCTTGAAAATATAATTTATTTAGAAACTCAAGAAATTGAAACTGCAAAAATAAAGACTATCTCACAATTTGGTACTATATTAGGTCAAGAAAATTTAAAAACAATTTTAAATAGTGATGAATTAAAAAATCAATTATTTCAAAATGAATATTATTTTTCCAAAGATTGGGATATTGTTATTCCAGAGTTTGAATTTAAAATAGAAGGGACTCTCTATAGAATAGATAGAATAATGATAAAACATCATACCATTAGTTCCAAAGGTAAAATATTTATTTTAGATTACAAAACTGGTAAAGATGATAAAGAACAATTAAGTAGTTATGTAAAAGCTATTGAAGAATTACTACTTTTACAAAAAGAATATGATAATTATATCGTTGAAAGTGCCTTTTTAATTATTAATTTATAGTTTTTTATTAAAAAATTTTATTAGAAAAAATATAAAAAATTAATAATTTCAGATTTATTTTAGGAGTAGAAATTCAATATATCAAAAAAAGAGGTTTTAAAACCTCTTTTTTAATATATTACTATTTTAAACTATATTTTTATTCTTTATGTGTGTTCTCTAAATAATCATATGCAAATTGTACCATTACTCCTGCACCCCGTTTTAAAACATCTTCATCAACATCATATTTACTATGATGATTTGTGTAAATACAACCTTTTTTCACATTACGTGAACCTATAAAAGCAAAAATATAAGGTGCTTTTGTCCCAAATGCAGAAAAATCTTCACTTCCCATTAATGTAGTAAGATGACCTATTCCCTCTTTCCCATAAAGTTTTACAACTGCATTATATGCAAGAGTATTAAGCTCTTTATTCTCATTAATAACTGGTTTTGGCAAATATCTATAATCTAGAGTTGCAGTAACATTCATTGCCTTCCCTGTACTCTCTATTATATTTCTAATGCTCTCTTCAATTTTTGTATCACGTGAAAAAGTCCGTACCGTTCCCTCCATCTCAACATGATTAGCAATAATATTGAAACGTTGCCCCCCATGTATTTCTCCAATAGTTAAAACTAAAGGAATCAGTGGATCATTTATTCGAGAAACAACACTCTGTAAATTTGTTATTATAGATGCTGCTGCAACAATCGCATCATTCCCAAGATTAGGGGCTGAACCATGTGCGGCTGTACCTTCAACTTTAATAGTAAAAGTATGGCAACCAGCCATTCTATTCCCTGGAGTAACATCTATTAATGGAGCATCAAAGTTTCCCCAGATATGCGCTCCATAAATAGCATCTACACCATCCATAACCCCTTCTTTTATCATCATTTCTGCACCTGATGCTGCCTCTTCAGCAGGTTGAAAAATAATTTTTACATTACCTTTTAGTTCATCTTTTATTTCATTTAATATTTTTGCTGCACCAAGTAACATTGCCATATGATTATCATGTCCACAAGCATGCATATATCCATTTTTACTTGCGAATGGCAACCCTGTTTCCTCTTCCACTTTAAGAGCATCAATATCAGAGCGAAGTGCTATTGTTTTTCCTGGTTTTCCACCTTTTATCATTGCCCACAATCCATGACAACTTTTACATAAAGTAATATCATTAATCCCTATTTTCTCTAAATCTTTTTTTAGTTCCTTAATTGTTTTTATCTCTTTAAAAGATTCTTCTGGATATTCGTGATAATAACGACGTCTTTCAATAATATAGGGTTCAATTTTTTCTACCATTTCTCTTATATTCATAAACTCTATCTCCTCCTCGCTTCTTTTAATAAATAAAGGCTTTTCTTAAAAATAGTATTTTAAAATAAAAACTTATCTCTTCTTCTATTCATATTTTCCTTTTAAATTCCTAAAGTAAGTTTGCAAATATACCTGCAATAATTACAGAGGTAATCGTAACTGTTACAAATCCACCAACTATCATTTGAGGTAGCATGTGTTTCATCAAATACTCTTTTTCCTCTTCATCCTTTGCAATAGCATTACATGCTTCATTTGTTAATACAAAATTAGGGGGAAAACCATAAAGTGCAGTTAAACTTGCTCCAATTCCTATTAATGGACTAATTTTAAGTCCTCTACTTACAAAAATTGAAACTATCACCATCCCTGAAACGCCAAACACTATAAGTGATACCATAGGAAAAATTGCACTACTCAAAATTTCTATACTTGCCCCTTTCAATCCATCAAAAATATATAACATAACAAAAAGTGCAATTAAGTTAAAACAACCACATTTTTTTAAAATATCTTTTTCTAAAAAACCTATTTCTGTAAATACTACCCCCATTATAAGTGCCGCAACAGTTCCATTTATTTTAAAGTAACCCCAACCACCAGTCCACTGTCCAATAAACATGGCTAATGTTGCTATAATTGCAAGTTTTGTCAATGCCACTGCTGTAGAAAAATATTTATCTGGTGTTGGCTTTATTATTTTTTTTCTTTCAGATTTTTTTTCTATTAACTCAACCTCTGATTCAATTGGATTTCCCTCTCTATAATCTTTAATAAGTCTATTCCCCTCTTTCTTCAATATTATAGCAGTTAATGGATATCCTACAAATCCTTGTATCGAATACATTGCAATGGCCAGTACAGCAGCAACTTCCATTCCTTTTGCTGCTGCAGCTTCTTGCATTGTAACAGCTGCGATAATTCCACCTGCTAACGATGGTAACCCTGCAATTATATAAGATTGTTCTATAAATAAATTACATATTCCCCAAGCAAAGACTATCATCCCTACAAGTCCAGTAAGAGTCACAATTATAATTTTCCACTGTTTCTTAAGCTCTTTCAAACTAATTGTTGTCCCCATATGAGTAACTAATAAAAATATACTTAAGGTTCCAATAAGGGGCTTCTTTAATCCAGCTATTGCTATAATTTCTTTTGGAAAAATTGTCCAATACCCTAGTAAAAATAAGCATGCAATAACAAAAGTTGATGGTATCCATGCCTTTGATGCTGTTCCAATTATATCCCCCATTGCATAAACCCCTACTATAATAACAAATGCAACTAACTGATTGTTTTCAATAAATAATTTGATTCCATCCATTAAATCCACCCTTAAAATTTATTTTACTCAATTATAGATTCAAAAATTATTACTCAAAGAATAGTATATTACATTCCTTTGTTTTTTAATTTTAAATATTATACTCTATTTTTAAAAAAAATACAATAATAAGGTCGGTCCTAAAGATTATTAAAATCAAAAGAACTCTAGTAGTTAATTTTCTATTAGGATGCACCTCTTAATTATTTACACTACAAATAATCAATTTAATATTTTGAAAAAATAAATTTTAAAAAAAAATGGATAAATTTAAATTAAATTTTATCCATTTTCAAATATAAATTTTATACTAATTTTTAGTGTTTATATAAAATAAAAAATAATCTTAATATTTATCTTTTTATAAAATTCGCTCTTACATTTCTCATTATTTCTATTCGTTTTTCAGCAAATTTATCTCCAGCAGATGAAACAGAAATATTTTCTGCCTTTGCTATTGCATAAATTTCAAGAAGTCTACCATAAATTTTATCCACATCACTCATAGCTGTTTCAAAATTGTATCCTTGAAGTTCATGAGCAACATTTATTAAGCCACCTGCATTCATTATATAGTCAGGCCCATAAAGAATTCCTTTTTCTTTTAATAGCTCACCATGTTTTGCTTCTTTCAATACATTATTTGCAGTTCCTGCAACTATCTTAGCTTTTAATTTAGAAATAGTTGTATCGTTAATCACTCCTCCCAATGCACAGGGAACAAAAACATCAACATCTAATCCATAAATATCCTCTGGTTTTACAAATTCAACCTCTGGATACTCTTTCTTTAATCTTTCTATATGTGCTTCATTTATTTCTGTAAAATATATTTTTTTAGGTTTTTCATTATATTTTTTCCAATTATTAACATCTGAATAGTCGCCCAAAAGAAATTTAATTAGGTAATATCCAGTTTGTCCTGCTCCTTGAACTGCAAAACTTTTCCCTTGAAAACTTTCACTTCCAAAAACTTCTTTTAAACTAGCTCTAATCCCCATAAATGCTCCCCAAGCAGTGACTGGGGATGGATTCCCTGATTTCCCAGGAAGACCAACTACATAGTCTGTTTCCATTGCAACATACATCATATCAGTTGTTGAAGTATTTACATCTTCAGCAGTTATATATCTTCCATTAAGTGATTGAACATATCTTCCTAGTCCTCTAAAATATCCTTCACTTTTCACTTTTTTTGAATCGCCAATAAGAACAGTTTTTCCACCACCTAAATTTAAACCAGCACAAGCAGCTTTATAAGTCATTCCTTTTGAGAGACGTAAAACATCCAAAACAGCTTCTTCCTCATCTTCATACTCCCAAAGTCTTGTTCCACCTAGTGCAGGTCCAAGAGAAGTATCGTGAATACAAGTTATTCCTTTTAGTCCAGTTGTTTTGTCGTAAAAATAAATTAATTGTTCATGTTTAAACTCTTCCATGTAATCAAATTTTTTCATTTTCCCCTCCTAAAACTATAGTAACTTCCTTGTTACTATAATCATACAACATAAATAAATAAAATCAATAGTATATATATATATTTATTTGTTATATGGGAGAGCACTAAAAATAATAAATATTATTTTTTATTTATACTCTTTGCTCTTTTCTTCTTCTGTCACTATACGAAATCCTCCCAAAGCCAATGCTGACATCTCATTTTCTCCTGGATAAACTGATACATTGGATATGAATTCAATTTTTTTTCTAATATTATTAATAATTAAATCTGAATATGCAATGCCGCCAGTAAGTAGAATCTGATCAATTTTCCCGTCCACAATTGTTGCCAATGAGCCAATTTCTTTAGCAACTTGATAGATAAAAGCTTCTATAATTAATTTAGCTTCTTTATTTCCATTTTCAGACATCGCTATCACTTCTCTAGTATTATTAGTATTTAAGTAACTAACTATTCCTCCATTCCCTACAATCATTTTCTTCATTTCATTTTCTGAATACTTACCTGAAAAACATATTTTTATCAAATCTCCCACTGGTAAAGAACCTGTCCTTTCTGGTGAAAAAGGACCACAACCAT
This sequence comes from uncultured Fusobacteriaceae bacterium, assembly GCA_947038515.1. Taxonomy (GTDB): domain Bacteria; phylum Fusobacteriota; class Fusobacteriia; order Fusobacteriales; family Fusobacteriaceae; genus JAGNZR01. Next base: position 89,654 of record CAMQWJ010000003.1, on the reverse strand, counting down.
CAAGGGCATTATTGACATCAATAACTCGTCCATTACTATGCATACCTACTGAGACTCCTCCCCCTAGATGGGCAACAATCAAATTAGAATTTGAATAATTCACCTTATTTTCATCACAATATTTTCTTGCTACTGCTTTTTGATTCAAAGCATGAAAAATAGATTTACGTTCTAATAATTTATGACCTGTTACTTTTGCAACATTTGACATTTCATCCACTACAACAGGATCAATAATATAAGCTTTTTTTCCAATTTCAGTAGCTATCTCAAAAGCTATTATTCCTCCTAAATTAGATGCATGTTCACCAAAAATACCACTTTTTAAATCCTCAAGCATTCTACTATTAACTAGATATATTCCACCTGAAATTGGTTTTAAAAGCCCACCACGTCCCATAATTATTTCTAAAGAATTTATTTCAATTTTATTTTCTCGCAAAACATCTAGTATAAGTTCTTTTCTAAAGTTTTTCTGAGAATAAATATTAGAATATTGTCCAATAATTTCATTACTGTGATGTAAAGTTGTTTCAAAAAGTTCCTTTTCATCTTCATAAACTGCTATTTTTGTTGTTGTTGAACCTGGATTAATAGCTAAAATTTTATTTTTTTTCAAAATAACCTCCTTAAAAAATTGTTGATAGCAGAATCGAATTAAATTTTGTCTCATCTGAATCTGATCTAGACGTCAAAACAATAGGTACTTTTGCCCCGATGATTAGACCTGCATTTTCACTTTCACAGAAGTAAGTTAAAGCCTTATATAAAATATTCCCACTTTCAATATTAGGTACTAATAAAATATCTGCATCTCCCATTATAGCCCCTTTCATATTTTTATGAAGTGCTGACTCTTTTGATATAGCACCATCTAAAGCAATGGGACCTACAACGATACAATTTTCTATTTCTTTATTTTCGTTCATTTTTTGTAATTTTTCAGCATCAATAGTAGCTTGCATTTTAGGAGATACTTTTTCTTTTGCACAAAGTACTGCAACTTTTGGAGTTGGAATTTCTAATAAATGTGCTACTTGTACTGTATTTTCAAGAATTTTCTTTTTTTCTTCTAATGTAGGTGCAATATTCATAGCTGCATCTGTTACTAATCTAATTTTAGGCTGATTCACTATATCAAATATTGCAACATGTGACAATAAATTTCCTTCTATTCGAAGATTAGATTCTCCACTCAACACAGCTTTCAGTATTATTGAAGTATCCACAAAACCTTTCATTAAAATATCGCCTTTCCCATCATGAATAATTGTAGTTGCAATCTTACTTGCAATCTCAACATCTGAATAATCTAAAATTTCATAATCTGAAACAAGAATTTTATATTTATAAAAAATTTCAAGAATTTTTTTTTCATCTCCAACTAATATAGCCTTTATTATTCCTACATTTCTCGCTTTTTCAACTGCTAATATAACATCTTCATCTCCAGCTGCTGCAACTACAATTGTTTTTATTTTTTTATTTTTAGCTTTCTCTAATAATTTTTCAAAAAATTTCACTTTATTTTCACTCTCCTAACCTATTAAATATTCCTTTAATCACAATACCCCTCATTATAAAAATTAATAAATGAGGGATACAATAGAAATTAATAGTAAATAATTAAATTATCATCAAATCTTTTTATAAAGTTTACACTGACACTTTTCATTATCTCTAATTCTCTTTTCAATAAATCTATTTCCAATGTTTAACATAAAAACTTCATAATTTCTTTATTTTTATAATATAAATGATTACTGTTCTTACTTAATTATTACTCTTTATTTAATAATTATTCATTAACTATTATTCCACTTGCAATTATTTTACTATCCTCATCATAAATAACAATTCCTTGCCCTGGTGTAACAGCTCTAACTTTATCATTTAAAACTTGAACCTCAAATTTTTCTTCTTCTATAATTTTAATTTTGCATAAATGTAAGCTATCTCTTGAACGAACTTTAATATAATAATTTTTTTCCTCTAATTGCTTCCAGTCATTCAAATATAACAAATTAAAATTTTTAGCAATTATTTTATCAGTAAAAAGTTCTTCATTTGTACCAAGAATAATTTGATTGTTTTTAGCATCTAATTTCACAACATATAGAGGGGCTTCTGAAGAGATTCCTAATCCCTTTCTCTGTCCAATTGTATAAAATCCTATTCCTTTATGAAAACCTAAAAACTTTCCATTTGTATCTACAATTTTTCCCTTTACATTTATTTTATCTTTACTCTTTTCAATTAAAAATTCTGTTAATTTTCCATCATCAACAAAACAAATTTCTTGAGAATCTTTTTTTGCATATGTTTTTATTCCTAATTCTTCTGCCAGTTTTCTAACTTCATTTTTTTCTAGTTTTCCTATTGGAAAAATTATTTTTTTCAAATTTTCTTTTTTAATTCCTGCTAGGAAATATACTTGATCTTTTTGAGTATCTTTTCCAACACAGAGTGTTCCATCTTCAATTCTTGCATAATGTCCTGTTGCCATAAAATCTGCTCCTTTTGACTGGGCAAACTCTAAAAGAGTATCAAATTTTATATATCTATTACAAACAAGACAAGGATTAGGAGTTAATCCTTCCGTATAATTTTTTACAAAAGGCTCTATCACTTTTTCTTTAAAACTAGCTGTTGCATCATAGATATAGTGTGGAATTCCTAATGCTTTACAAACTTTTTCAGCATCTTCATCGATGTCTTTATAAGTTTTCATTGTAACACCAAAAATATCATACCCTTCTTTTTTTAGTAAATATGCAACTGTTGAACTATCTACCCCACCACTAATGGCAACAGCAATTTTATTTTTTTTATTATATTGTTCCAATTTTACTCCTCTTTTTCACTTTCAATTATTCAGCTGCTTAATAAAAACTTCAATAGTTGTTGCAAAAGCAAAAGCTACAAATATGGCACCTGTCGCCTTTGAAATTCTTGTTATTGTCACATTGTTAATTTTTCTTCTAAAATGTGATAATAAATATATCGTCAATGACCACGTGGAAAAACCACCTATAAAAATCCCAAGAATAAGCTTAACTATATTTCCATTATGTACATTTAAAAATGCAAATATCCCTAGCAATACCAAAGTACTGGTTATATTTATTATTGCTAAAAAAAAGGCAGTAAAATAATTTTGAAAATGTGAATTTCCTCTATCACCAGTATCAGAAAGGACTATAGTACCTTTCATTTTTTTATAACCTAATATTAATAAAAATATTATTGTAATAATTTTTATAGCAAGTTCATATTTTTCAATATGTTCTCTTGCAGTAAGAATAAAAATAAAGGCTAATGACCCATAAAGCATATCGGCTGTAATAAGACCCAAGGCTGAAGCATAACCTTCTTTTTCTCCCTCAGATAAGGTTTTTTCCATACAATATATCCCCATTGGACCAAATGGTAATGATAATATAACTCCTGTAATTATCCCTTTTAATAATATCATATTTACTCCTATTATTTTTTTAGGTGCCCTTTTAAATTTGAAATAACCATGTTAATTGCCACTGTATTTTCCCCACCTCTGGGTATAATTATATCGGCATATCTTTTAGTCGGTTCACAAAATTCTAAATACATAGGTTTTACAGTTTTCAAATATTGTTCTTTCACAGTTTGAAAACTTCTTCCTCTTTCAGAAATATCACGCTCTATTCTCCTAAGTAACATCTCATCAGCATCTGTATCAACAAATATTTTAATATCGAAAAGATCTCTTATTTCTTTTATTGAAAAAATTAAAATTCCTTCTACAATTATTATTTTTGATGGATTTATTTTTAATTTCTTATCATCTCTTGAATGGGTTTTAAAATTATATATCGGTCTTTCAATTGCAATACTATTTTTTAAGTTCTCCAAATGCTTTTTCATTAAAGAAAATTCAATTGAAGAAGGATGATCAAAATTCACCTTTGCTCTTTCCTCAAGACTTAAATCTTCTAATTCTCTATAATAGGCATCTTGCTCTACTAAAACTGCCTCTTCATCAGAAAATACCTTTACTAAATTATGGGCTATTGTAGTTTTTCCACTTCCACTCCCACCTGCAACTCCAATTAAAATACAGTCAACCATCTAGACTCCTTAAACAAAATATGATTATATCTACTACTATTATAACTTATATGATGAAAAATATCAAATTATTTATCTTTTTAATAATATCTAAATTCTTCTACAATACACCATAGAAATTCCTTCTCTGAAATTAAATGTTGACAATAGAATTAAAAGAAAGTACTATCTATAATTATATATAAAAATATTTTTTTCTATTTATAATAATAAAAAATGAAAATATTCTTGATAATATTACTTTTTATTATATAACTAACTTAAAAAATTCAAAAGGAATCAAAATATGATAAATAAAATTAATAGATCTGATCTTGAAATTGAAGAGCAAATGATACAATCTTTAGATAAAATTGAATTTGAAATGAAAAAAATTAGATTGTTTTTATGGTTTGCTAAAAAAATTAATAAATTAAAAAATATTATAAAATAGGAGTTGATTATTTTGTTAAGTGAAAAAGTTTTATCACAAATAGAAAAATTAAATAGAGTTTTTTCTGACAAAGGTTTCTATCTGAAAGAAGATTTAGATGAGCTTTTTGAAACTGCAGAGAATTTAGCAACAAAAATTGAAAAAATAAAATTTAATAAAATTGAAATTTTTACTGTTCCTGAAACCGGCTCTATCGGCTTTACTCTAGATGATGTACAAGTTGAGTTCTTCCTAGAAAATGGAGAAGATGAGGAAGGGGCATGGTATGAAGCTACAGCTGAAATAACTTATTTTGATGGGGAAGATTAATTCTAATTTTCTTTTTCTTCATTTATAATATAATACTAAATCGGAGGTAAAATTATCAAAAAAATACTTTTTTTAATTACAATGGGAACTTATTTTTTAACTACACCTATCTATAGTTGTACAGGTATTTCAATAGTTAGTGAAGATAAAAAACATATCCAAGCTAGAACAATTGAATGGGGAGAAAGTATATTACTAAGTAATCTTATTATATCACCTCAAAAGAAGCAATATCAATCTCCAACTTCCAAAGGTGGAAAAGGACATGCATGGACTGGTAAATATGGTTTTGTTGGAATTTCACTTGTTGACAATACTTTTATTGGAGAAGGAGTTAACGAAGCAGGATTAAGTGCTGGAATTTTCTTTTTTCCTGGACACGGTAGTTTAGCTCCATACGATGCTAAAAATGTTAAAAATTCAATAATTGACATGGAATTAGTAAGATGGGCTCTTTCAAATTTTTCTACTGTTGAAGAAGTTAAAGAAGGTCTAAAGAAAATTACTGTGACACCTGTTGCATATAAATCTGACGGTACTCCTGAACCTACTGGTCACTGGAGAATAGCAGATAGTAAAGGTGGCAATATTGTTATTGAAATCGTTGAAAATGGTAAAGTAAATATTTTTGAAAATAAAGTAGGTGTTTTAACTAATTCTCCTGATTACCAGTGGCAACTTAAAAATTTAAATAATTATGTTAATTTACGTCCAGGCTCTACTAAAAGTCTTGAAATAAATGGTATTACTCTATCACAATTTGGTACAGGTTCTGGTTTTCTTGGATTACCTGGTGATATTACACCACCATCAAGATTTGTAAGAGCATTTTTCCATCTTAAAAATGATTATATTCCTAAAACAGGATATAATGCTGTTGTACAAGGGTTTCATCTTTTAAATAATTTTGATATTCCTATTGGTATTGAATTTCCAGATAAAAAATATATCCCTGAAAACTTACCTAGTGCAACTCAATGGACTTCTGTTATTGATTTAAACAATAAAGAGTTTTATTACCACACTATGTATAATAATACCATTAGAAAAATAGACTTAAAAAAAATAAATTTTGCTACTGTTAAAGAGCAGATTATTCCTTTAGATAAGGGAAATAAGCAACCATTTGTTGAAATTAATATAAAATAATATAAAAGAAAGTGCCAGTAGCATAGCTACTGGCACTTTCTTTTATAGATAGGCTACCATTAATTCTATTGTTGCTTTTACTCCATCAATATGAGTTCTTTCATAATGATGTGAACCATCAACACTTGGTCCAATACAAGCAATTCTCACATCAGCCATCTGAAGTACTACTCCACTAGCATCTGAACCATATCTATTGTATAAATCTAATGTATAACCAATTTTATTTTTTTCTGCACAATTAATTAACTTTCTATTTACTTGAGTATCATAAATAGTTTTATTATCTTTCATTGCAATTGAAACTTTTCTTTCATCCCCCATTGAAATGGGAGAAACAATTCCTATATCTAACGCAATAAACTCTGTAACATCTTCAGGAATAATAGAAATTCCATGTCCTATTTCCTCATAATTTGAAAAATAAATATATAATTTATTTTTTGGCTTTAACTTATTTTCTTTTAAGTATTTTAAATATCCGAAAACCTGACCAATACATAGCTTATCATCTAAATATCTTGATTTTATATAACCACTTTCTGTAATAACTGTTCTTGGCTCAAAAGAAGCACAATCTCCTATTTTTATTCCTAATTTTTCTAAATCATCTTTTGAATTAGAAATTTCATCTAAACGTACTTCTACAGTTTCAGAGGTTCTAATAGTCTCTCTTGCCTCGTCTCCATAAGCATGTGCAGAAGACTTTATCGGCATTAAAGTTCCAGTATATTTTTTTCCATTAAAGGCATGGATAGTAACATTTTCACCCTCTACACCTGCCCAGATAATTCCACCCAAATTTGTAAGTTCTAATCTTCCATTTTCTTTAAGTCTTTTTACTATTCCACCTATAGTATCAACATGAGCAGAAATCATTTTAGCTTCTTTATTATCTTCTCCATCTACAGTTGCAATCAATGCTCCTTTTTTAGTATAAAAAGATTTAAGTCCATATTTTTTTATTTCTTTTTCTACTCTTTTAGTAACTTCATCTGTAAATCCAACAACACTGGGTATATCTATCAGTTCTTTAGAAATTTTTAAAACATAATCCAGATCAATTTTTTTCATTTTATCCTCCTAAAATTTTAAAGTTCTTTTTCTACCTTGTAAAAATTATGGATTGTTGAGGGAGCAAATTTAAAATTCTTAACTTTTTTACTAACTCCTATAATATCACTTTTATAAAATAATGGTATTATTGGAAGGTCTTCTGCAATTATAGTTTGAACCTCTTTATATGCTTTTTTTCTATCTTCTATTTTTGAAATTTTTCTTCCTTCTTCAATATACTCGTCTACTATTTTATTACTATAAAAAGATTTATTTCCTCCACCACCAGCTGACGCTGAATGAACAAGTGGATATAGTACTATATCAGCATCTGAGGTTCCTGCTACCCAACCACCTAATAGTATTGAATGTTCCCCTAATGCAGACCTTTGAAGATAAGATCCCCACTCTAAGACCTCTATTTTAAGATCTATTCCTACCTCTTTTAAATTAGCTTGGATTATTTGAGCAATTTGTGTTCTTGTAACGTTATCATTTGTCCAAATAGTCAATGATAAACCTTTTTCTTTTCCAACACTTTTTAATAATTCTTTTGCCTTTTCAGGATTATATTCATATTTTTTTCCTTCTTGATATGAACCAAAAACTTTAGGATTTATTATTGTATCTGCAACTTTACCTACACCTAAATATAATGAATCAATTATACTTTGTTTATCAATAGCATAGTTTATTGCTTGTCTAACTTCTTTACTTTCAAAATTTTTATCTTTTAAATTTAAATATAGTATTTCTGTACTTGTAGTAGACTCTGAAACTAGATTTAATAAAGGATTATTTTCAATAATACCTTTATCTATTGAAGATACTGAAGTAGCTATATCAACCTCTCCAGATTCCAATGCAGCAAGTCGACTACTTCCTTCAGGAATAGATCTAAAAGTTAATTTATCAAGTTTTGATTTCCCTAAAAAATAATCTTTGTTAGAAAGCAAAACAATTTTCTCCCCATTTCCCCAATCAGAAAATATAAATGGACCTGTTCCAATAGGAGTTATTGCAACTTCATCATTTTTTTCCATTGTATCCTTTTCATTCAAAATAGCTGTTAAGGGATATGTCAAAGAATATAATAAAGGTGCTGAAGGTTTTTTTAGAAGGATCTTAAAAGTATATTTATCTATTTCTTCTATCTTTTTTATGTCCTCTACCATAATTTTACTTCCAGGTTTAGTAGTCATTCTCTTAAAACTAAAGATGACATCTTTAACTGTAAGTTCTTCATTATTGTGAAATTTCACTCCTTTTCTTAACTTAAAAATAATTTCTTTATCATTAACATATTCAAAAGATTCTGCTAATTCTGGAATTATTTCTCCTTTTTCACTAGTAGTTAAAAGTGTATTAAAAATTTGTTTTGTTATAAATAGAGCTGGTATCTCGTTATACATCTGTGGATCTAATGTTTTAGGACCTCCATTTTGAGCTATAATTAATGAATTGTTCTCTCTTTCTTTTTCACAGCCTAAAAATGAAAATAAAACTATAAAAATTAAAAATATTTTTTTCATATTCCCCCTCCTAATAAATTTCTTTTCTTGATTCTTATTATAATATATTTATCTCTATATAACAATATATATTATAATTTTATTTAATATTTAAGTAATTCTTACTGCTGAATCAGTCATGTTGACATATTGCCTACCAGCTCCATAAGTGTCAATTCTTAAATCACTAGTCTCTATATTAACTTCTATTGTATCATCTACTTCTGGAATTATTTAACCTAAAATAAAAGGTCACCAATTGTCGACTCTCTTGTTGCCCATAAGTTGAATGTTATATATTTACCTCAAAGGTTTCATTACCATATTATTGATATTAAATCTGGTAATACTCACAAATAGCCATGCATAAATCTGCTGGAATCTTGAAGGAGGTAATATGATTTCACTATCATAATAAGTTGCAACATAGTCGTTATCGACATCATCTTTATCTCTATTCATCCAGATTGCACCACTCATAGCGTATTCGTTTCTACCGACCTTTTTAGCAAACAGCACCTTTTTTTCTGGTGTCATTAACATCTGATAACTATCTTTATCGGGATATACGCACATAACGATATATTTTGAATCTGGGGATACTTCAAAATAAGCGGTTCCAGAACCACTTAAGTCTCCTTTTGAAAAAATAGAGATAAGAACTAGGGATATACCTATCAAAGTAAGCATGGATACACCTATCAAAGTAAACAGGCTAAAATATTTTAATTTTTTCATATACCCCTCCTAATAAATTTCTTTTCTTGATTCTTATTATAATATATATTATAATTTCATCTTATATTTATTTTATTTTAGCGTTTCTCAACATAGCGTCTATAAAACCGTCTATTTCACCATCCATAATTGCTTTGATATTTCCACTCTCATAATTTGTTCTATGGTCTTTTACAAGGGTATAAGGCTGAAAAACATATGAACGAATTTGATTTCCCCAACCAATTTCACTTTGCTCACCCTGAATTGCCTTCATCTCCATCTCTTTTCTTTTAATTTCTATTTCAACTAGTTTAGAACGTAACATTTTCATGGCAGTTTCTCTATTTGCAATTTGAGACCTTTCTTTCTGACAAGTAACCACTACATTTGTTGGAATATGAGTAATTCTTACTGCTGAATCAGTCATGTTGACATGTTGCCCACCAGCACCACCAGCTCGATAAGTGTCAATTCTTAAATCACTAGTATCTATATTAACTTCTATTGTATCATCTACTTCTGGAATTACATCTAAAGAGGCAAATGAAGTATGACGTTTCTTAGCTGCATCAAAAGGTGAAATTCTTACTAGCCGATGAACTCCTTTTTCTGTTTTTAAATAACCATAAGCTCGGGGACCTTGAACTAAAAATGTAACTGATTTCACACCTACAGAATCACCAGACATATAATCTAATTCAACAATTTTATATTTTCTCATATCACACCATCGTGAATACATTCTATATAGCATCTCAGCCCAATCACAAGATTCGGTTCCTCCAGCTCCTGAATGTACTGTTACTATAGCATTATTAAAATCATACTCATTATCTAATAGCAACTGAGTATCAAAAATATCAATTTCTACAATTAATTTATTATAAGAGTTTTCTAATTCTTCTGCTGATTCTTCATCTCCAGATTCTGCAAATTCAATTAATAACTCCACATCATCATGATGTTTTATAATTTCAAGATATATTCCTGTGATGTCTTTTAATTCACTAGCTTCTTTTATAAGTTTTTGACTTTGCTTTTTATCATTCCAAAATCCATCTTCCATAGTTAAATTTTCTATTGTTTTTATTCGTTCAAGCTTAATCTCTAAGTCAAAGAGACTCCTTTATATCTTTTAATTTTTCTTCTAACTTTGAAAACCCTCTTTTTATTTCTAATATATCCATTTTCTATATATAACTTTACTATCTTAAAGTTATATTATCCCCCTTTTAATTTTATTTTTCAACTATAGCCACGGCTGTAGCATACTCTTTAGAGTGTGAAATTGATACACTTAAATTAAAATCTTTATATTTTAATAATAAATTATTTTTAAGAAAAACAATTGGCTTTCCCAATTCATCTTCTAATATTTCTATATCTAATAATTTAAAACCTCTAACACCTGTTCCAAAAGCTTTTGAAATTGCTTCTTTTGCTGAAAATCTTCCAGCATAAGTTTCTGCTTTATTTCCTTTTGAAATAATTAATTTTAATTCTTTTCCTGTAAATACTTTTTCTTTAAAACCCTCTTTGCTAATAGCTTTTTCAATTCTATTAATTTCTATAATATCATTACCTAATCCAAATATCATTTTTCACCTATTTTATATAATTTTTTAGCATTTTCATTGGTAATTGCTATAACTGTTTCTACATCTATTTCTTTTATTGAAGCAATTTTTTCTACTACATACTCCACATATTCTGGTAAGTTTCTTTTCCCTCTAAAGGGTTCTGGTGTAAGATAAGGACTATCTGTTTCAATAACTATTCTTTCAAGAGGAATTTGTCTTATAAACTCAACAGTTGTTTTAGAATTTTTAAATGTTGATACTCCACCTACACCAAAATAATAATTATCTATTATTTCAGTAGCACTTTCATAAGAACCTGGATAACAGTGAATGACTCCATATATATCCTTAAATTCTTTTAAAATATCAATGGTGTCTTTTATTGCTTCTCTTGTATGAATCACTACTGGTTTTTTTAATTCTCTTGCAAGTTCCATTTGCTTTCTAAACCAATTTTTTTGGATTTCTTTAGTTTTTGTCATCCAATGATAGTCTAAACCAATTTCTCCTAATGCAACCACTTTTTCATTTAACAACATTTCTTTTAGTTCCATATAATTTTCATTTGAAAAATTATCTCCAATCTCAGTTGGATGTACTCCAACTGTAGCATATATATTAGAATTTTTTTGAGCTAATTCAATTGAACGTTTCGAGCTTTCAAAATCATATCCAATATTTACTACAAACTCCATTGTTTTTGATATTTTTTCTATAATTTCCTTTCTATCTATATCATATTTTTCATTATCTAAATGGCAATGAGTATCTATTAATTTCATTAGGGGCTCCTTTTTAAAAATTAAAATCTTCTTCTATAAATTTATATTTTTCTCCACAAAAATGGCACTCAACATCTAAAGAACCTTTTTCAGATGTTATATTTTCAATCTCTTCCTTTCCAATAACTATAACTTTATCAAACATTTTCTCTCTTGAACAGTTACAAGAATATTGAATAGATTTTTCTTCTAAAATTTTATATTCCTCTACTAAAAGTTCACCCTCTCCATCTTCTATATCCATGTCTTCATATATTAATTTTATAATCCGTTCTAAATCCATTCCACCTTTTCTTAGCTCTGTAAATGTTCTAATTGCTTTTATTTTTTCTTCTAATTTATCTATAAAAAAATCATCACAATCTGGTAGTAATTGTATCATGTATCCACCAGCATATTCTATATCACCAGTTTCGTCAAAGCTTACCCCTAATATAACTACACTTGGAGTCTGTTCAGAAGTATAATAATAATATGCTAAATCTTGAGCTAAATCACCACTATTCATTTCAGACATTCCTATATATGGTTCTTTTAAACCCATGTCCTTTATTACTCTTAGTATTCCAGTTCCAAGAAATTCAGAAATTTTCACATCTGAATTTTCTATCCCAGCTCCTGGTGACTCTAAATACCCTTTTATATCTCCTTTGCTATTAACAGTTAGAAGCATTTGTCCTACCAATCCATCTGTTTCCGTTCTAAGTGTTAGTAAATCATCACCCTTTACAGTTGCACCAATTAATATTCCTGCTGTTAAAAATCTTCCAAAAGTAGTTATTGCTCCAGGGGTACAGTTATGTATTTTATTCGCTTCTCTCACAAGATCAGTTGAATCAACCAGAATAAATCTAGCATTTTTACTGACTCCTCTTATCATTCTATCCATTTTTCACCTCTCTATTTTTAGTTATAATCTACAATATCACGATAAATATTATATCTTTTCTCTGTTAATAATTCCATTAATATTAAGTTATTTTCTATTTTAATATGTTCTTTTTGATATTTTCGTATTTTTTTAATCTCTTTTTTTGTAAATCCAAAATATTTAAGTTCAATATCATTTTTTGTATTTATATTTAAAGTTTTCTTTTGAAAATCTTTTTCGATTTTTAATTTAAGAAGAAGTTTTTTTAATGTTGCATCTCCTATCCCTGAAATTCTTTTTAGTTCATTTACAGAAGTGAATCCTCCAGTTATATCTCTATATTCAATTATTTTTTTACTAATCTTCATGGTAATACCACTATTTAATAATTCCTCTAGATTTGTTTCATTTAAATCTAGGCGAAGATCTCTATTAGTAATAGTGTTACTGCCAAAGATCAGTTCTCCTTTCCCATATAAATCAGTAGACAAAGGTCCAACCAACAAAGATAAATTAAGTACCATTAGAGTAATTGATAATATTTTTTGAAAAATTTTTATTTTTCCTAAAAATCTATCTTTCATTTCTCTAATATAAGTCGCTGGTTCTTTTGGATTTATAACTCTTATTATATCATATTTAATTTCATCAATGTACTTTATTTTTTTTGTAATTGCTCCTCCACCTATTCCCAAAGTAGATTGATTTTCTTCTATCATTTCAATATTAAAAATTGATTCTTTTCCTTCAATGGAATATCCAATATTTTCTCCCCAATCAGCACTGTTTTTCTGTCTATACATATAATAAGGAAACATTTTTTTTTCTTCAATTATCTCTTTTATTTTTTGCTCTACTATTTCATATTTAATTTCAATATTTTCCTCTTTTAACTCTTTTGAGAGAACAGAAGCTTTTTTCAACGCTAAATTATGGATAGTTAAATTTTCAATATCAAACTTCCGAATCTCTTCTAATGTTGCTAGCATATCTTCCTCATTTTCACCAGGTAATCCTAATATTAAATCCATATTCAATATTAGACCTAATTCTTTTATCTTCAAATAACATTTATTAAAATGTAATCTATCGAATTTTCTATTCATATTTTTAAGAGTTATTTCATTAAATGTTTGAGGATTAAGACTAATTCTATTAACTCCATATTTTTTGCACAATTCAAGTTTTTCATCTGTAATACTATCTTCTCTACCAGCTTCAAAAGTAAATTCTTTTAACTCTATTTTCGGTATCTCTTGCTGAATTTTTATCAACACTTTCTCTAAATCTTTTTCTCTTAAAATACTTGGAGTTCCACCACCAACATATATTGATTCTATCATAATTTTATTATTCTTTATTAATTCACCTGTAAGAGTGATTTCTTCCAAAAGTGAATTTAAAAAATTATCATAATATTTTCCAACAGGACTATTAATTTCATAAGATGCAAATGAGCAAAATTTACATTTAGTTGAACAAAAAGGAATTCCAATATATATATTAGTTCCATTTTTATTCATAATCTTCTTTTCTTTTTCTAAAACATCCATAAGTAATCTACTCTTTTCACTATTTACTAAATATAAGTCCTTTAAAATCTCTTTTATTTCGTTTTCAGAAAATTTCAATGCAAACAATTTTTTTACAACTTTAGTCGGACGAACTCCTATAAGTCCACCCCAAGAATAACTTTTATTATAAAATTTTAATAAAGACGTTTTTAAAAATATTTTCTTTTGATCTTCTATTTTTTCTTGATAATTTTTTATTTCATATTTCTCAATTAAATTATCACATTCAATTTTAAGGTATAATTTTTTTTCATCTTCAGAAAATTCAACTTTAAAAATATTATTTTCTGCTTCTGGAATTAATACCCTTAAAAATTCATTAAGACTATTTTCAGATATATTATAATTTGAAATTATTTTCAATGTATCCTCCTCATTTGATAATATGATAAAATTCATATTTTATCTTTTTTATTTATAGAAAGGGTGAACTAAGTATTTAGTTCACCCTTTCTATATTTAAAAAATTAGTGTTAAAAATATAATTATCCCTAATATAATTCTATAAATTCCAAAAGCAGTAAAATCTTTGCTTTTTATATATCCCATAAACCATTTTATAACTGCATAAGCAACTAAAAAAGATACCACTGTTCCTGTTACAATAAGAAGTAACTCATGTCTATTAAAAGTCATTCCATTTTTCATAAGCTTTAAAAGTGTTGCCCCAGCCATGGTTGGGATTGCTAAAAAAAATGAAAACTCTGCACTAATAGGTCGTGAGAATCCTAATAATAGAGCTCCTATTATAGTTGCACCAGACCTTGAAGTCCCTGGTATCATTGCTAAACACTGAAAAATACCGATTATAAATGCTAATTTATAAGTTATTTCAGAAAGACTAGATACTATTACATTCCTTTTAAATTTTTTATCAATAATAATAAATATAATTCCATAAAAAATAAGTGTAGTTGCTATAATATATATATTGTCCATAAAAAACTCTGAAATAATTTCTTCACCTAATATCCCTATGACACCAGCAGGAATCACTCCTACTATAATTTTACTCCATAAAATCATTTTACTTTTAAACTTTTTGTGATCTAATGTAAATGGAGAGATATCATTCCAAAAGCATACAACCACTGCTATTATTGCTCCAAATTGTATAACTATCATGAAAGTATCCATAAAACTTTTACTAAGAGTATAATTTGGTATAAATTCTTTTAATAAATTTTCTGTTAAAATAAGGTGTCCAGTACTGCTTATTGGTAAGAATTCTGTTAACCCTTCCACAATAGACAGTATTATTACTACTAAAAATTCAATCATTTCCATCTCCAATTATATTTATAAATAAGAGTCTTCAGCACTCAAATATTTCACATAATCCTTTATTCCTTCTTCTAAAGTATAAAAAGGCTTACTATAACCTGCACGGTTTAATTTTTGCATTGTTGCTTCTGTAAAATACTGATATTTCCCTCTTAAATCTTCTGGCATAGGAACAAACTCTATAACGTCTTCACCATTTATATTAAGATTATTTTCTTTAGCTCTTATTGTATTTAAAGCTAAATCATAGAAACTTCTAGCTTTTCCAGTACCTAGATTATAAATTCCAGATTCTATTTTTTCAAACAAATAAAAATATAATATATCTACAACATCTTTTATATAAATAAAATCTCTTAACTGTTCTCCATCTTTATAACCCTCTTTATGAGATTTAAATAATTTAACTTTTCCATTTTCACTATATTGATTAAAAGTATGGTATACCATTGAAGCCATTCTCTCTTTATGGTATTCTTGAGGACCATAAACATTAAAAAATTTAACATGAATCCATTGGTTAGGAGTTTTTTCTTGTTTAAATGCCCAATCATCAAGAAACTTCTTAGAATATCCATATTTATTAAGAGGCATTAATTTTTGATAATCATCTATACTCATATCATCGTTATATCCTAACTCTCCAAGACCATAAGTAGCTGCTGAAGAAGCATTAACAAAATTAATGTTTCTTTCTGCACAAAATAGCCAAAGAGTCTTTGTATACTCATAGTTATTTGACATTAAAAAATCTCCGTTCTTTTCAGTTGTTGCTGAGCAAGCCCCTACATGAACGACCCCGCTTATTTTTTTTGCATTTTCCTCTTTTTCAAGCCATGAAAACAACAATTCTTTATCCATCCAATCTGAATATTTTCTTTTTCTCAAATTAAGCCATTTATCTCCATCTCTAAGCTTATCCACAGCTAAAATATCTGTTATACCCATACAGTTAAGCTTCCAAATAAATGCACTTCCTATAAATCCTGCAGCACCAGTTACTATAATCATTCTTTTTTATGATAATAAAAAATTATCATTTCCTCCTTTTTCATCTATTTTTTATTAATTTTGCTCTATTTTTCATAAATAGAAATTCAGAATAAGTAATCCCTTCTGCCCCTATATCTATTCCTGGACGATTTCCACCATGAAAATCAGAACCACCTGTAGAAATAAGATTATATTTTTTTCCTAATTCTCGTATTTCTTTTTTTTCTTTATTAGAACATTTTGAATATTCACTCTCTATTCCTGTTAAACCTAAAGGAATAAGTTCTAAAATAAGTTTTTCAATCTCACTTATTTTTTTTGAATACAGTAAAGGATGAGCAAGTGAGGCTATTGCCCCATTCTCTTTCAACATTTCAACAGCCATCTTTGGAGTAAAATTATTTTTTTCCACATAAGCTACACCATTCATTCCTAAATAGCTTCTAAATGCTTCTTCTTTTGAATAGACTATACCTTTTTTTAAAAGTAAATTTGCTATATGAACCTTACTAATAATATTTCCAGTGGCCTCTTTTTTCAATTCTTCCATTGTTAAATTTATATTATATTTTGAAAGTTTTTCTAAAATTTTCTTATTTCTATTTTCTCGTATCAATCCTATTTTTTTTATATTCTCTAAAAAAATTTGTTTTTCAGTATCAATAAAATAACCTAAAATATGTACTTCTTTTCCTAATATATTAGTAGATAACTCAATTCCAGGTATTACTTCAAAATTGTTCTCTACTCCTGCTTTAAGAGCACGTTCTAATCCATCTATTGTATCATGGTCAGTAATCGCAATTCCTTTTAATCCATTTTTAATAGCCCTATCAACTAATTCTTCTGGTGTATAAGTTCCATCAGAAAATATCGAATGATTATGTAAATCATATTTTTTTAATAGTATCTTATCTTTGTTATATAACTCCACACAATTTTGACAGACACAAGAAATATTTTGATACTCTAAAGGAATATACTCCACTAGTTCTTGGTCTACCTCAACATTATGACACCAACAATTTTCTGGAAATTCATTGTTTTTCATTAAACAATTATTTTTTTTGCCACAAATTGGGCAAATCTCTTTTAACATTTTCCCTCCATGTGGTTATTTAAAGTTATTATTACTTAATTATCCCATTTATACATTTCAGAAAAATATTGTGAATAAGCTATATATAGTGCCTTTGCATTTATATTATTTTGCTCTAAAGAACTTTTTAATTCTCTCTTTGAGATTGCAACGATATTTAAAACTCTTGGTGAAACCTCTCGAGTATACCATAATTCTTCATTAAAAATTTCATTTCTTTTTATAAACTTATTTAAAATTTTTCTTAATTCTGTAACTTCTTTTTCTGTCAAATCACTTTTTTTAGAAAAAGAAACTATTTTTTCCCATTCTTTAGGTGTTGCCACTTCAGTAGAAATATGACTTGACGGTGTTTCCATTTTTAAATATGATTCTACTACCATTTTTTTTGTAAGTGCTAATCCATCTTTTATATTCTCATCTTTCAAATAGAATTTTCTTCTTAGTTTTTTGTTATATTTTTTTGCAATATCAGTAAACTCCTCAATATCTTCTTCTGTAATTTCTTTCTCTTTTCCATCTATTTTTTTATTCAAAGATGTTAAAAAGTAAACTTCTTTTTCTGTCATCGTACCAGTTTGTCTCAAATAAATAACAGGATTTGCTTCTGCATACCATTCAGGGACAAGAGCATGTTTTACTAAATTTTCCTCTAATGTTTTTTCCCAGTTTTTTACTTGTTCTTTTGTAAATACATCTTTTGGTCCACTTTTAAACATTTCAGTTAACGAGCTACACCCCGTTGAAATTACTAATGCAGAAATCATAAGTACTTTTAATATTTTTTTCATATTTCCTCCCAATTTAAATTTATCTTCCACAACATTTTTTATTTTTTTTCCCACTTCCACACGAACACAGTTCCTCTGGATTTAATTGTTCTGCCTTTACTTTTTTAGGCTTTTCAATATTTTTTTCTTCCTCTTCTGTTTTCACGACAACTTTAAATATAAAAGATGTTGTTTCTTCTTTTATTGTTTCAATCATTCTACCATACATACCACTTGAAAGAATTTTATATTCTACAACAGGGTCTTTTTGTCCATAAGATCTTAAATAGATACCTTCTCTTAATGCATCTAAATTTTTCAAATGTTCTCGCCATCTTGAATCTACAATTTCTAATAAAATATATTTTTCTATTCTTCGCATCAAATCAACACCATATAACTGTTCTTTTTTTTCAAACTTCATATATAGTTCTTCATATATTTTTTTAGTATAATCTTCTATTGTATACGATTTGTAGTCTTCTAAGTCAGCAATTTCATATTCAAATTTTTCTTCTAAAAAATTAGCTAATTCTTTTATTTCCCACAACTCTTTATCTTCCCCTACAAACCTTGCAATAATATTATTTTCCACTACACTTTTTAACATTTCAACTATTGATTCTCTTAATTCATCTTTTTCTAAAGTTGAATTTCTACTTTTATAAATAATTGTTCGCTGTTGATTCATCACATCATCAAACTCTAACAAATTTTTTCTAATTCCAAAGTTTCTAGACTCGATTTTTTTTTGTGAATTTTCAATTGCTCGACTTACTGCCCCATGAGAAATTGTTTCACCTCTTGGAATATTTAATTTTTCCATTACCGCTATTAATCTTTCAGAACCAAAAAGTCTCATTAGATCATCTTCAAGTGATAGATAAAATAGCGATTCCCCTTCATCTCCTTGTCTTCCTGCTCTTCCACGAAGTTGATTATCTATTCTTCTCGATTCATGTCTTTCTGTTCCCAATATAAATAGTCCACCTATTTCTTTTACTTTTGTTTTTTCTATTTTACACTGTTCAGAATATTTTTTTAAAACTTCTGAATATTTAGAATTTTCAAAACTTTCTACTTCTTCTAAAGCTAAGAATTCTGGATTTCCACCAAGCATTATATCAGTTCCTCTTCCAGCCATATTGGTTGCAATAGTTACTGCTCCATATCTTCCCGCTTGTGCAACAATTTCTGCCTCTTTCTCATGTTGTTTTGCATTTAACACATTATGCTTTATTCCTTGCTTTTTAAGGTGTTCAGATAATTCTTCAGAGCTTTTAATTGAAATAGTTCCAACCAGAATAGGTTGTCCCTTTTTATTTAATTCTGCTATCTTTTCTACAATAGCTTCTATTTTTTCTTCTTTACTTTTGTAAACTAAGTCCACATTATCTTTTCTTGCAATCGGTACATGTGTTGGGATTATCACAACTTGTAATCCATAAATATGTACAAATTCAGCAGCTTCTATTTCAGCAGTTCCTGTCATTCCAGCTAATTTTTCATACATTCTAAAATAATTTTGTAACGTCACACTTGCTAAAGTTTGATTTTCACCAGCAATTTCAAGATTTTCTTTAGCTTCTAAAGCTTGGTGGAGACCATCTGAAAAACGTCTTCCTTCCATAGCACGGCCTGTAAATTCATCTATTATTAAAACTTTTTTATCTCTAATAAGATATTCTTGATCTTTTTTAAATAATTCTTTAGCCTTCAATGCTTGATTTAAATAATGAGTAAGTTCAACAGATTCTGGAGAATATAGATTATCAATTTGAAGTGCTAACTCGACATTCTTAATTCCTTTTTTTGTTAAAAGAATATTTTTAGCTTTCTCATCAACTTCATAATCTCCCCAATCTGAATCAGGAATATTCATTTCTTTTTTTAATTTTATATCTTTTATTGTTTCTGTTTTATAACTTCTCTCTAATTTTGAAACAATTTGATAAAATATTTTATACCATTTTGTCGCCTCAGCAGCAGCTCCTGAAATAATTAGAGGTGTTCTTGCCTCATCTATTAAAATAGAATCTACTTCATCAACAATACAATAATTTAATTCACGTTGCACTCTTTCATCAACATGAGTTACCATATTATCTCTTAAATAGTCAAAACCAAATTCTGAATTTGTACCATATGTAATATCTGCATCATAGGCTTCTTTTCTCTCTTCTGCCGATATTGAATTCAAAATAACCCCTGAAGTTAAGCCCAGAAAAGAATAAATTTTTTCCATTGTCTCCTTATCTCTTTTCGCAAGATAATCATTAACCGTTATTAGATGAACACCTTTTTCTGTCAGAGCATTCAAATAGACAGGACAAGTAGCAACCAATGTTTTTCCTTCTCCTGTCTTCATTTCTGTAATTTTACCTTCATGTAAAACGACACCACCAATCATTTGTACATCATAATGACGTAAGCCAAGTACTCTTTTAGACGTTTCTCGTACTGTTGCAAATGCTTCTGGTAATAATTCCTCTAGGGTTTCCCCATTTTTTAATCTTTCTTTAAATAAAAGAGTATTATTCTTAAGCTCTTCATCACTATATTTTAAATATGTTGATTCATAAGAATTAATTTTTTCAACTATTATATTAATTCTTTTTATTTCTCTGTCATTCTTTGTTCCAAATATTTTTTTTATTATATTCTCTATCATCACTTTTCCTTTTTAATTTTTTTTAAAATCTTACTACATTTTAGCATAATTTAGTATTTTCGTCAAACTTCTATCTTTATATAATTATAACGTTATTTTCCTCAATTTTTATCTTGACTTTTATTATGAAATAAATATATAATTATATAATAAATACAACATAAAAATAGGGGGAATCATGAACATTAAAAAACTTAAAAAGTTACTAAAAGAAAAATCAGTTATTACCACTTCTAGATTTGCAAAAATATTAGTTATTGGATTATTTTTACTTCCAACTATAGGTTGTTCTGGTGCTGGAGTTACTTCGAATGATATGACCCCTGGAACTGGAACTGACATTTCTCCTGTAGATCCTGTAGATCCTGCAGAAGGGTATTATACCGACAGCGGTTGGGCACTTTTATGGACTGATGAAGATGATTTAACAAACAGTGGCACTATTAATGTTTTAGAGAAGGATATGATTGGTATTCTCGCTGACTATGGAAGTAGAGCTATAAATTTAAAGTCTGGAGTTATTAACCTTATTGGTGAACACTCTATTGGAATGCTTGCCCAAAGGGAAAGTACTATAATAAATCACGGAACTATAAACGTAGGTAATATTGCAGGTTATGCAATGAAAGCTATTCATTCTGAAATATACAATACTGCTAGTGGAAGAATTTATATTGATGCTTCACATCCTGATCCTGAGGGGGCTGATATCTTATTAATGTTCGGATCTGATTTACATAATGTTGGAACAATCGAAGTAGTTAATAATCCTATCAAAAGTTCTTCTGAACCTCTATCTATCAAAACTGATAACTTAAGTTCTTACGTAGTTGGAACTTCAGAAGATGGTACTTATGGTACAATAAAAGCTAACTCTGTTTCTATTGATGGTAATATTAAAGTTGATCCAACCTTAGCTAAAGGAGATTTTCAAGATAAATATTTATTATCTAATATAATTGAATCTACAAATATTACCATGGGACCTAACTATAATATTACTTCAGGTTCTTTACTATACGATGCTCACTCTTCACTTAATATTTCTGGTGGGTTAGATGCAACCCTTACTCGTAATAATAGTACATTATCTACATATGCAAAAAAAGACTATGTTTCAATTGCTAATATTTTTGATAAATATATTGATAAAAAAGCAATTTTAACTTTGGATACAGATCAAAAAAATATTATTAATAAAATCTTTGAAAATACTAAAAGTAACCAGAATATTAATAAAACTTTAAATGACTTATCAGGAAATATTTATTCAAATATTCCTCGTCAGATTTTTGAAACAAACGACCTATTTACAAATAAAGAGCTTGAATTAATAGAAAATTTAGGGGAAGAAAAAGTTAATTTCTCAGTACTTGGAGATATTACTAAAAATACTTCTAAATATGATATCGAAGGTTACAAAAGTGAAATGACTGGTTTCATTGGAGTTGCAAAACTTTCAGAAAATTTATTCGGAACATTTGGATATGGCTACAATAAGATTAACTATGACTATTCAGGTAATGGAAATCTTCAAAGTATTCATGCTGGTCTGTATAAATATTATGATATTAATGAAATGAATTTTAAAATTGGATTAAATGGAGAATATAATTTTCATAAAACAGAACGTGATATTTACTCTTTAGATAAAAAAGCTAATTCAGATTTTAATTCTTACACAATAAATTTAAAGTCTGAATTGTCTAAAACTTTTGGTAGCTCACTATACATCCAACCTACTATTGGACTAGATGCAGGATATAGCTCTCAAGAAAGTTTTACTGAAACTGGAGCAGGTGCTATTAATTTAAACGTTGGAAAAGAGGACTATACTTCTATTAAACCTAGTATTGGACTTGAAGTTGGAAAAAAATTCGATAATATAACTTTTTATGCTAGCAGTAAATATTTTTATGAATTAGGAAATATTGATAAAAATAGACAAATGTCTTTTGAAAATTTCAACGGTGAATTCCAAGCCCTTGGCGACCACTTAAAAGGTAGCAGTACAGAGTTAAAAATCGGAACATCTATTAACTATAAAAATATTGGTTTTAATATCAATCTTGGTAAAACTTTTGGAAAAAGAGATAAAGAATTTATTAATGCAGGATTTTCTTATAAATTTTAAATAACAAATAAAAAAAACACTAGTTTAGTATATATTCTAGTGTTTTTTTTATTTGTTTTATTATTTGGTTTCAACAATATTAAAAAATTCTTGTTCTGTCAAAATTTTTATACTCTCAATTTTTTCTGCTTTTTTTAATTTTGAACCTGCATCTTCTCCAACTATTAAATAATCCAATTTTTTGTTAATTGAAACACTATTTGTTCCACCCAATTCTTTTATTAAATCTTGAACTTGATTTCTTGTCCCAAGAGATAATTTCCCAGTAATTAAAAATGTTTTTCCCACAAAAAACTCTAAAAAATTTTCTGTGTTTTTTTCTTCATCCAAAATAGAAAATCCAACTCCAAACCCTTTCAATTTTTCTATAATTTTTAAATTTTCTTCATTTCTAAAAAAGTAATATATAGATTCTGAACCTTTTTTTCCTATCCCCTCAATCTCTCGAATATCTTCTAGTTCCATGGAAATCAAATTATCGATATTTTTAAATTTTTCTGCCAATATTTTACTGGCATATTTTCCAATATGAGATATCCCTAAAGAATACAATACTTTTTCAAAACTAGCCTTTTTTGAATTTTCTATTGCTTCTAATAACTTTTCTATACTCTTTTCACCTAATTTTTCTATCTCAAGTAATTCTTTTTTTAAATTTTTTAAATTATAAATATCAGCACAATCATTTAAGTATCCCAGTTCAATAAATTTTTCCACCAGCTTATCTCCAAAACCAGTAACATTCATACCATCACGTGACACAAAATACTTTATTCTACCTATTTTTTTTCCTATACATTCTAAATTATTACATTTCAAGTCTACAGTATCTTCCTCTTTTATTAATATGGAATCACAACTTGGGCAATTAGTTACTATGGGGATCTCAATCTCTTCCCCTGTCCTTACTTCTTTTACAACACTTACAACTTGTGGAATAATTTCAGCAGCTTTTTCTATAAAGATAGTATCCCCTATTTTTATGTCTTTCCGTACTATTTCATCATAATTATGTAAGCTTGCTCGTTTTACACTACTTCCTGAAAGAGTTACTTTCTCTAGTTCTGCAACTGGAGTTATTTTCCCTGTTCTACCAACTTGCCAAGTTATTCCTAAGAGTTTGGTTGTCACTTGCTTTGCTGGAAATTTGTATGCAATTGCCCATCTAGGTGCCTTTGTTGTGTTTCCTAGTTCATCCCAAACCTCTAAATTATCCACTTTCAACACAAGACCATCTGTTTCATAATTTAATTTTTCTTTTTCTTTTTCCCAATATTTTATTCGCTCTTCAATGCTTGAAATTTCTATTAATTTTTCACATATACCTGTTGTTTTAAAACCAAGTTTTTCTAAATATTCAATTGATTTTAAATGTGAAGTAAAGCCAAAAAATTCTGCATTTAATAAAAAATAAAAATATCCATCTAACCCTCGTTTCTTAACTATTTCAGAATCAAGTTGTCTCAAAGTTCCTGCTGCTGCATTTCTTGGATTTGCAAATATTTCTTCTCCATTTTCTAATCTTTCTATATTAAGTGTATTGAATTTAGAAATAGGAAGTATTATTTCCCCTCTTACTTCTAAAGAAATTTTTTCTTTTAATTTTTTAGGTATAGACTCGATTGACATAATATTCTCTGTCACATCTTCCCCTACTTTTCCATCTCCTCTAGTTATTCCTTTTACTAATTCCCCATCTTCATAAATAAGACTAATGGAAATTCCATCAAGTTTCAACTCAAGATCATATGAAAGACTTATTTTAGGGGCTATAATATTCTTTTCTACTTTTTTTATAAAATCTAAAACCTCACCAATATTATAAGAGTTAGAAAGGCTTAGCATGGGAGATTTGTGGATAGCTTTTGTAAATTTAGTATTCTTTAAAGTCGATCCTACTTTTAAAGATAGGAAATTATCTTTTTCTTCTTTTAAATATTTCCTTTCCAACTCCTCTAATTCTTTCATTAAAATATCATATTCAGAATCAGATATAATACTACTGTTCTTAGAATAATAATAATAATTATATTTATCAATCAATTCACGGAGTACTATTATTCTATCTTTTATTTTTATTTTTTCCATATTTATTACTCCTGTGTTAAATTTTATTATTATAAGTTAAAAATAACTCTAGCACCATTAATTAGTTGCTAGAGCTTTTTTTATTTAATCTTTTCTTTTCATATGAGGAAAGAAGATTATATCTCTTATAGAATTTGCTCCTGTAAGTAACATTACAAGTCTATCTATTCCAATTCCTAATCCACCTGTTGGTGGTAACCCATACTCAAGTGCTTCTATAAAATCATCATCAATGACTGCCATGGCTTCATCATTTCCCCTCATAGCTTCTTCAACTTGATTTTCTAGTCTTTCTCTTTGGTCTGCTGGATCATTTAATTCTGTAAAGGCATTTGCATATTCTCTTGCATCAATAAATAATTCAAATCTATCAGTAAATCTAGAATCCTCTGGGTTTTTCTTAGCAAGTGGCGAAATTTCTACTGGATGTCCATAAACAAAAGTAGGCTGTACTATTGTTTCTTCACATTTCTGTTCAAAGAATTCATTAATAACATATCCCACAGAATTCATATGAGGAGCTATTGTTACTTTATTTTCTTTTGCCAAAGCTTTTGCTGTTTCAAAATCAGTAACATTCCAGAAATCTACTCCTGTTATTTCTTTAATTAAATCAACCATATGGACTCTTTTAAATTTCTCTAATAATAATTCTTTTTCATTATAAATAATAGTCGTTGTACCTAAAACATCTTTTGCTAAATATGAAATAATATCTTCTGTTATGTCCATCATATCATTAAAATCAGCATAAGCTTGATACAGTTCCATCATTGTAAATTCTGGATTATGTCTTGTAGAGATTCCTTCATTTCTAAAACTTCTATTTATTTCATAGACCTTATCAAACCCTCCAACTATTAATCTTTTAAGATATAGTTCTGGAGCTATTCTAAGATAAAGTTCCATATCTAGAGCATTATGATGAGTAATGAACGGTTTTGCTGCAGCTCCTCCAAGAACTGGGTGCATCATTGGAGTTTCAACTTCCATAAACCCTCTTTCATTTAAAAAATTTCTAACTCCATTTAAAATTCTATTACGTTTTATAAAAGTTTCTTTTACATCCTTATTAACTATAAGGTCAAGATATCTTTTTCTATATCTTGCTTCTATGTCAGTTAATCCATGATGTTTCTCTGGTAATGGACGAATGTTTTTAGAAAGAAGAGTAAATTCACTTCCTCTTACTGTAAGCTCTCCTTTTTGAGTAAGAAAAAGCTTTCCTTCTATTCCAACAATATCTCCCACTGCTACCATTGTTAGCAGATTAAATACTTCCTCTCCAATCTCATCTTTTCTTATATAAATTTGGATTTTTCCTGTTTCATCTTCAAGATGAAAAAAGATAGCTTTTCCTTGTTCACGCATTGACATAATTCTACCAGCAGTCCTATAAATTTTTTCTTCTTCTGGAGTTCCCACCAATATTTCACCAATCATATTAACTTTATCATATCTTTTTCCAAAAGGATCTATATTTAAATCTCTAATATCTCTTACCCTTTTCCATTTATCCATCATAATATGGTCATTCTTTATTCTATCAAAATATCTTTCCATTCCTAACTCCTCATTTTTTATTTTCTTAATTTAACTAAAGAAATATTACTTTTTCTACTCCATGAAGTCCCTGGAAAATTAGATTTGACTTTTTTAAAATTATTTTCTGCCATTTTTTTCAAACCTAATTTTTCTTGTGAGATAGCAGTACAATAAAGTGCTTCTGCCATTCTAATATTTTTTTCATTAAATTTAATATAATTATTATAATTGCTTATCGCCTTTTCATGATTCTCTAAATACCAGTATGAACTCCCTAATAGGAACCATGCTTCAGAAGTTTTTTGTTTTCCTGATATTTTTTCGAGATATAGTATAGTTTCAGAATATCTCTCTTTTTCATAAGATTCTTTGGCTAAAATCAAATTTTTATCCATTCCTTCTAAAGGAGTTTTTTCAGACATATCCTCTTCATTCACTAGAGCATCTGTGGATGAAATTTTAAAAAATGGATTTTCTAAAAATTTAGTTTCTATTGCAGTTTTTGAGTTTTTAGAAAGAATGTGATTTTTTATATTTTTTTTCAATTCATCATAGTGTTCAGAATACTTATAATATACTCCTTCTGGAGAGTATCCTGCTCCATTTATTATTATTTCATTTTTAAATAATGCTATAATTCTATCTTCTGTTAGATTCTCTTTACTTTTAAGTGTTCTTTGAAGTTTTTTAGCATCAGCTATATATCCAGTTTTTATAAGAAGAGACAATTCTATAAAATTAAGCTCTTCATTGTTTTTTGTCACCTCAGGAAAAGCAAGTTTATAAAAATCGTTTCCTTTTAATGCTCCCCTATAATTTTTTTCAAAATATAATTTTTTTATAGTATCATATATTTCATCTTTTTCAAGAAAATATTTTAATTTATTATTAATTTGAACTGTTTCAACTTTATAATTTTCTTTTGTTATTTTCAAAATATAAACACCTGCATAGACACTTCTAAAAGTCACTACATCTTTTTTATCTTTTAATAAAATCAATTCATAATCATTATTTTTCAAAGAAGTTATCTCAACTTTTAAAATATCTTCCCCTACTAACTTCAATTTTTCACCAGCATATACTTCATAAGCTAATTTTCCAGAAATAATTTTATATTCTCTTACAACATTATTTTTCCAGTTATTCTTTATTTCTCCTAAAGAACGTGTAATGCTATCTAACTGCCCTGGAAGTTTTTCTACCAATAATTTTTCTGTTGTTCGGTCCTCTAAATTAATCATATCTATATTTGGTAAAAGAGTTGTAATATTTTGACAACCACCTAATGTAAATAATAATATAAGTAAATATTTTTTTTCCATTTTCATACAATACCCTCCACTTTAATCAAAACTTTGTAACTCTTATTCTTAAACTATTAAATTCCTCTTTAGAATCATATAATTCATATGATATCTCTAAAAAATTTTTATCCAATTCTATTTTTCCATTTTTTATAAAAAAATTTTTTTCAAAATATTCATTTTTTATTTGGCATTCTCCGTTTCCTAAATTATCAAAATAAAGATTAATACTATTACTTCCTTTTCTTATCATGAAAAGTTTTTCTTTTTCCCATATAATCTCACAAAACCCAAGTTCACTATTGTATGAACATTTTCTAATACCATTTTCATTTTGAAATGTTCCTTTAACATTTTCTTTAAAGGAAGTATCATACTTATCAAAACTTTCTACTATTAAATTAATATCCATCTTCTCCATATTCCTCATCATAATTTATATTATCTATGTCTTTGTCATCAAACTCATAATAGTCTTCATCATAATTTATATTCCCACTATTTAAATATTCCTCTTTCCAATATTCAATAATGTCAAATACTTCATTCTTGTCCTCTACTAATTCTATTGTTTCTTCTAAATCATCGTATAGAAACACTCTGATTTTCCCCTCTAAATCATCTGTAATAAGGTATTCTTTT
This sequence comes from uncultured Fusobacteriaceae bacterium, assembly GCA_947038515.1. Lineage (GTDB taxonomy): Bacteria > Fusobacteriota > Fusobacteriia > Fusobacteriales > Fusobacteriaceae > JAGNZR01. Next base: position 61,029 of record CAMQWJ010000003.1, on the reverse strand, counting down.
TCACCCAAAATCACATTCTCAAGAACTTGAATTTCTGTTTCTTCCTCTGCGATTTCAAAATAAAAAGATTCTCCTTGGCTGTACATTTTATCCCCCTTTTCTTTATCACCTTACATTTTATTTATGATATTTATTATTATTAATAATTCCATACCAGCGATATACTTGTTCAAGTAATATTAATCTCATTAGTTGATGTGGAAAAGTCATTTTTGAAAAACTTAACCTTAAATTTGAAATTTTCCTAATTTCATCAGATACTCCATATGAGCCTCCAATAATGAAATTAATGGTGTTTGTTCCAGCAATTCCAATATTTTCTATTGTTTTTGACATTTCTTCAGAACTATAAAAATTACCACTTATATCTAAGAGTATACTATATCCACGATTTTTTTCAAGTATTTTTATTATTTCAGAAGATTCTTTTTTTATAGAAATATTTCTATCCTTATCATTTCCATCTTCTTTTAACTCACAAATATTCACTTTAGCAAAAGCTTGCATTCTTTTTAAAAATTCATTTATTCCATCTTGGATATATTTTTCTTTGATTTTCCCCACACAGATAATATTCACATTCATATTTAGTTCTCCCCTACAATTTTTGAAATATTATTTTCTTTTGAATTTTTTTTCTATTTCATCTTCTGTGAGTTTTAATATTATTGGACGACCATGTGGGCAAGTGTATTTTCCAATATTATGTAGCTTTTCAATCATAATCTCCATTTCTTCTAAAGTAAGTCTTTCACCCGCCTTTATAGCACCTTTACAAGACATTGATATTAAAATTTTTTCCCTTAAATCTAGTCCATTACTATTTTTTAATTCCAACACTAGTTTTTGAAATACTGATTCAATGTTTTCTCTGAAATCAAAAACTGGAATATTTCTTATTAGAATCTCTTTATCTTGAAACTCATCTATTGAAAATCCAAATTCTTCAAATATAGAAATATTTTCAAATATTATTTCTTTATCTCTTGGATCAACTTCAACTCTCATAGGAATTAATAATCCTTGTTTATTAATATTTTTATTTAAAAACTGTTTTTTCAACTCTTCATACAGTATTCTTTCATGAACTATATGTTGATCATAAATTTCTAATTTTTTATCAGCTTCAACTAAAATATATGAATTTAACAATTGCCCTATTACCTTATAAGAAGTCATAATTTTATTTTTATTCTCTTCAATTTTGATATTAGAATTAATATTTTTAAAAGCTGGTAATGATTCTTTTTCAGAAAATTCACCTATACGTTCTTGTACTATCTGGATTTTATTTGCAATTTCTCTTCCTAAGTCGATACCTGTTTTTTCATTTTTTCTTCCTATGCCCCGTAGGTCTAAACTTATATCCTTATTTGTTTTAGTTTGTATATCTAAAACTTTATTTTCCATTATTGGTATAAAATCTTTTGTGGATAGAAAATTATTTTTGGGACTAATAAGCTCTTTTTCCAATTCTCCTGTCTCTTCATTTATTCTTTCAACTACAGTTACCTCTACATTTTTTTCTGTTAAAATATCATTTCCTAATGTCAACTCTTTTATTTCATTCAAAAGTAAATTATAAATATCTAATTCTTTAGAAAACTTTATAATTTTTTTTGAAGGATGTACATTAACATCTATTTCCCCTGGTGGAACATCTAAAAATATTATTGCAAAAGGGTATTTTCCTTTTACAAGTTGAGTATAGTATCCATCCAAAATAGCTTTCTCTACCACCAGAGATTTTACTATTCTTTTATTCACAAAAACAAACAAAGAATCTTTACTTGCTCTTGCAATAGTACTATTTCCTAAAAATCCATATTTAAATTTTCTTAAATTTTTAAATATATTCCCATTAAAAATTTGAACAATTGTATTATCAAGTCCTATTCCTGAAGTCTTAATAGCTTCTTTTCCCTCGATTGTAAGAGTTATTGCTACATTGGGATTTCCTAAAGCTTCACTAATAACTATTTCCTTGATATTATTATATTCAGTTGTAGGTTTTCTTAAAAATTTTAATCTAGCTGGTGTATTAAAAAATAGTTCTTTTATTTCAATAGTTGTCCCTATATTTCTTTCAGTTTCTTTAATAGAAGTTACTTTCCCAGCAAGAACTGTCATACTATTTCCTATTTTCGAATCTTTAGTTTTAGAAGTAATTTTAACTTTTGAAACTGCGCAAATAGAAGAGAGAGCCTCTCCTCTAAATCCATATGAATTTAGAGAATATAAATCTTCTTTTTTTGATATTTTACTTGTAGCATGTCTTTCAATACAAAGCAGTAAATCTTCTTTACTCATCCCAATTCCATTATCAGTTATTTCAATATTTCTTCCACCATCTTTAACTGATAAGATAATCTCAGTACTTCCTCCATCCAATGAATTTTCTAATAGTTCTTTTATCAAAGAAGTAGGATTTTCAACAACTTCTCCAGCTGCGATTATATTGGAAATAGATTCATCTAAAATTTTAATTTTCCCCATTACCATTTCCTCAACTCCCTGTCTCTAAGTTATTTTTTTATTTTAAATTTATCTCCTAATATTTCTTTTATTATTTGAATAAATTTTAATTTTTTTTCCATTGAAAGCGGTATTAGGTATTGCTCATTATTTTCATTAATTATATCTAAAAATATTTGGAAGTTTTTTTTATTTCCTATATTTCCTTCCATCAAGGTACAAGAAATAACTTTTTCTAACTCTATTTTTGTTTTTTCATATTTAAGAATATTTTCCACTCTGTCTATCTCTATTTTATAAAATAAACTTTTTTTTATATGTCTAATTCCCATATAGAAAATTATTATAAAAAATATAATATTTCCGATTTTGTAGTTTGTACTATACGCAATATATGCTTGATATACTGCTATCATTAAAAGTGGTATCCCTGTTCCTAAAAACATTATTTTTTTTGGTATCTCTAGACCAAAACTCTCTCTTTTTTTATATTTAATTTTCGAATCTTGCATTATTTTTTTTATAAATTCATCAAAAAAAATCATCTTCCCCCCCTCTAAAATAATATTTTCTTTATATTCTCTTATTTAGCTCCTATTTCCTTTTTATAGTCAAGGTTATGAACAGCATTTATATATCTAATTGTTCTTGTTTTTCCTCTTACAAGTAATGTTTGAGTTGTTGCTATATTTCCTTTTCTTTTTACTCCTTGCAGTAAATCTCCACTTGTTATTCCAGTAGCTGAAAATATAACTTCATCATCCTTAACTAAATCTTTCATTTCTAATATCTCTCCAACTTTTAGTCCAAGTTCTTCACATCTTTCCTTCTCACTTAGAGCTATTCTATCATTTTCTTGGCTATGACCTTTAACTTCATTTCTAAGGATTAGTCGTCCTTCCATATCTCCACCCAAGGCCTTGATTACAGCTGCCGAAATAACTCCCTCTGGAGCTCCACCTATTCCATATAGCATATCTACCTCTGAATCAATTACACAGCTCAAAATAGAACCTGCAACATCTCCATCAGGTAAAGCATAAACTTTAATCTTTTTTTCTTGTAATTCTTTTATCAGTTCTTTATGTCTTGGTTTATCTAAAATTACTATTGTTATATCTGTTATTTTTTTATTCAATTCTTTGGCTACTATAGTAATATTTTCAATCAATGTATTTTTTAAGCTTACTTTTCCTCTAGCTTCTGGACATACAACCAGTTTTTCCATATACATATCTGGTGCTTTTAAAAAACTGCCTTTATTTGCTACCGCCAGTACTGCTATAGCATTTCCTTGACCCAAGGCTGTCATTCGAGTTCCTTCCACTGGATCAACTGCAATATCCACATTTGTCAAAATTTCAGAACTACCATTTTCTATTTTTTTACCAACTTTTTCACCTATATATAGCATGGGAGCTTCATCTATTTCCCCTTCTCCTATAACTATTTCTCCTGCAATATTCAGTTGATTTAAAACTGTTCTCATTGCGTCTACTGCTGCTTGATCTGCTGCAATTTTATCTCCACGTCCTACCCATTTTTCTGCTGCTAATGCTGCTGCTTCTGTTACTCTTGCAAATTCTAAAGCTAATTCTCTTTTCAATTTTTTTCTCCTTCAGATTTTTTTATTCTTGTTCGTTTATTTCTTTATATATTTTTTCTCCTTCCCGTACCATTTGAAGCTTTTCACGACCTATTTTTTCTCGATAAAATTCTATCTTTGAATCCAATATTCTTTCATCAAATTCAAGGATTTTTTCACTAATTCCCTCTATTTGAGAATCAATTTCATTAATACTTTCATCTAAACGATTTATTTTAGATAAACTTCGCTTAATTTGTGGTATAAATATAAAGATATTAATAGATAAAAATATTAATATTATTATATTTTTTATATATTTTTTCATTTTTGACCTTCTTTAGCAAGTAGCTGTAATTTTTTATTTACTAATCTTTTAGCTACTGGAGATATTTTGTCCACAAATAGAATCCCTTCTAAATGATCATATTCATGTTGAAAAGCTCTCGCCAGGACACCTTCAACTTCTTCAGTTATCATTTCAGATTTTTCATTCAAATAAGTTGCTTTCACTCTTTCAAATCGATCAACATTTTTAAAGACTCCCGGTACACTTAGACACCCTTCTTCATTTGAAACTAATTTTTTTAAATATTCTAATTTTGGATTAATTATTTTTCTAGTTATTCCATCATCAATATCTATGACAAATATTCTTTTATTTATTCCTACCTGTGGAGCTGCTAATCCTATTCCTTTAATTTTTTTCATTGTTGCTACCATATTATCAAGTAATTCAAGTATAGAATCATCTACTTTCTCTACCTCAATAGCTTTTTCTCTTAATTTTTTCGAACCATAAATTTCTATCTCTAAAACCAACCTACTCCTCCTTCTTAAATGAGAGTTACTGGATCAACATCCACTACTATTTTTATTTGTTTTTCATTAGTATATTTACTTAATTTTTCTTTTAATATTTTTTTATATTGAATTATATTTTCACGGCTACCTTTTATTAATATATTATATCTATATCTATCTTTTACTTTATATACCAAGCTTGGCATTGGTCCATAAATTTCGACAGAATCTTCTCTTATATTAGTATAAACATTTTTTGCAAATTGTTCAAGCAATACTTCATTGGAACTTGAAATTCCTATATTTATTATTCTAGAAAATGGTGGATAATTGAGTAATTGCCTCTCTTCTATTTCTTTTGAATAAAAATCATTATAGTTTGCTGTTATTACATCTTTAAAAATTTTATTCTCTTCTTGATAAGTTTGTATAATAACATTTCCTTTTTTTTCTCCCCGTCCAGCTCTACCAGAAACTTGGGTCATTAATTGAAATGTTTTTTCACCAGCTCTGAAATCAGGAAACGATAGACTTGTATCTCCATTAATTACTCCTACCAAGGTAACATTAGGAAAATGTAATCCTTTTGTTATCATTTGTGTTCCAATCATAATTTTATATTTTTTATCCATAAAATCATGATACATATTATGATGAAAATCTTTTTCTTTAGAGGCCTCTGAATCCACTCTAATCATTTCAACTGGAAAAATTTTCTTTAATTCTTCTTCAATTTTTTCAACTCCAGTACCACTATGAATTAAATTATTACTATTACATTTACTGCACTTACCTGTATATTTTTTTACAATCCCACAATAATTACATCGTAATTTCCCTTCTTTTTGATAATAACTATATTTTATTGAACAATGAGAACATTCCTCAACATGTCCACAGTCTTTACATTGAAGATATGTTGAATACCCTTTTCTATTTAACATCAACAGTACCTGTTCATCCTTTATTAAAGCCTCTTGAATTTTTTCCAAAAGCTTACTACTAAAATATTGATTTTCTTCTTTCTTCATATCTATAATTTCAACTACTGGTAATTCTGCACCATTATATCTATTATTCATTTCTAGTAATTTAAAGACATCTTTTTTAGCATAATAATAGCTTTCAACTGAAGGAGTTGCAGAACCTAAAATTACTTTTGCACTTTCCAATTCAGCTCGTTTTAAAGCAACATATTTTGCATGATATCTTAAATTATTATCTTGTTTATAAGTTGTCTCATGTTCTTCATCTATAATAATATAAGCCAGATTTTTTACAGGTGCAAATATTGCTGAACGGGCGCCCAATACTATTTTTTTGTTTCCAGAAGAAATCTCTGTCCACTCTCTATCCCTTTCTTTTTCTAGCATTTTACTATGCAATATTGCTACACCATTTCCAAACTCTTTTTGAAATCTATTGATCATTTGTGGGGTTAATGAAATTTCAGGAACTAAAAATATTGAACTCTTCCCTTTTAATAAGGCACTCTTCATAAGAGCAATATATACTTCTGTTTTTCCAGAACCTGTAATACCTTTTATTAAATAATTTTTTTTAGTGTCATTTTCGATGCTTTTAAATATTTTTTCTTGTTCTACATTTAAAACTGTATTTTCTTCATTAAGTTCATCTAAAAAATTTACTTTTAAGTAATTACTTTCTTTTTCAAGAGTAAATTTTTCAATTTTCACATATTTTTTTTCTAACAAATTCTCTATTTCTTTTTTTGAAAATTTTTTTTCAAAAAATATTGACTTTATCTCTTCCTTTTTTTTAAAATATTTTTTCAACTCCTTATATTCTAAAGAGTCATCATTTATTTTTAAATTAATAACATATTGTTCTATTTCTTTTATTTTTCCTTTTTTTCCTCTTAATATCGAAAATACAGAAGAAAAACTAGCCATATAATATTCTTTTACCCATAATATCAATTTCATATAGGTTTCATCATAGCTAAAGCTGTTCTCCATTTTTCTTTTTATATTTAATATTTTAAAACTAAAATTTGTCTCTCGAGGTTTCGATATAATAAAAGCTAGTTTTTCTTTATTTCTAAAACTTACGATGACAACATCACCTATAGAAAAAATTTTTTCAGAGTCTGAATAAGTAAAAAGATCATTTGTTCCCTCTACATAAAGATTGTAATAATTCATTTATTACCTATCCTCCTCTAATATTATTTTTATTGTTTCTAAATATTTTAAATTCGAGCCTGCTTTTGGAAAATGTTCCTTTACAACTCCACGTCCCTCAATTTCTATTTTATATTTAGAATTCTTAAATACATTAAAAACTTCTTTTGTATTTTTTCCTATTAAATTTGGCATTATTTCAAATTGATTTTCATTTGGATTTACTTTCAGTATAACTTCTGTATCCTCTTCCAACGCCTCTTTTTTATTTGATCTTTTATTTTGAAATTTTTTCACTTCATTAGGAAGCATTTTTTTATTTTGGGTTATTCTACTTACTACTTCTCCAAATACTGGTGCAGCAATAGAACCTCCATATTTGTAATTAATATTTGCTCCTTCTGCTTTTAAAAACATTACTAATATTGCGTATTCAGGATTTTGCACTGGAAAAAAACCAGCAAATGTAGATAAGTATTCATTTTTATAATAACCACCACTAGGTGATGGAAGTTGTCCAGTCCCTGTCTTTCCACCTATCCTATAACCATTTAAAATTGCTCTTTTTCCTGTTCCTTCGTTAACAGTATTTTCTAAAATTTTCTTGATTTTTTCTGAAACTTCAGTACTAACTGTTCTTCTAACTTCTAAAGGTAAATTTCTTCTTATTATTACACCATTTTTATCTACAATTTTTTCAACCAAATATGGTTTGTACAGTATACCACCATTTATTATTGAAGAAAAAGCTGCCATAAATTGAATTGGAGTATTAGCTATTCCTTGTCCAAAAGACATTGTACTTCTTTTTAATCCATCCCACTTTTTATATGGAATAGAATATGGTTTCAACTCATTAGGAAAATCTATTTTTGTCTTATCAAGGAGTCCAAATCTTCTCAAATAATATTCAAATTTTTCATTTGTAAATAAATCTCCAATCAATACCATTCCAACATTACTTGATCTTTTTAAAATATCACTAACTGTTAAAATTCCTCTTACAGAGCGGCTAGCTTCTTTGATTGTATGTCTATATTTTACAATTCTTCCATCACCAACATCAAATTTACTATTCTCTGTAATTACTCTCTCTTCTAATCCTGCTGCAACAATTATAGGCTTCACTATAGAACCTAATTCAAATTGATCTTGAAAAAGTGGATTTCTAAGTATTTTTTTATTTTTAGAAAAATAAGAACTCCCTAATATTTTTCCATTTTTAGGATTCATAATTATAGCATAAGCCTCTTCAGCCCTTGTTTTTTTAAAAGCTTTCTCCATCTCATCATCTAAAATATAATTTATTTCATCATTTATTGTTAAATATACATCTTTACCATTTAATTCTTTTAAAATTTTATCTTTTGAAGTTGGTAATTTAATATCTCTTTTTTTTGTAAAAGTATCATGAAATTCTATTCTTTTTCCTTTTAAATATTTTTCATACTCTTTCTCGATTCCAAAGACTCCTACTTTCGTGGTTCCTTTCGTATTAGGAGGATATCCAATATTACCGACAATATATTGATATATTGACCTTCTATAATATTCTCTCTCATTAATAGTTTCAAAAAAAACCTCATTTTTTCTTAACTTATATTTTTTCAATAAATCTTCAACTGCAATTTTGTTGGTTTCTGATATTTTTTTTTCAATAACTCTATACTTACTTCCTTTATCTTTATAATATTTTATAGATTTTTTTATTTTTTTTATATCACCATTCAAAAATCTCTGTTTTTTCATTTCTTCTAGAAAAAGTTCTCCATTTTCTGTATTAAATATTCTTGTTGGATCTACAATAATATTATAAGTATTTTTATTGTAAGCTAACTGTTTCCCCTCAACATCTAGAATATTTCCTCTTTTTCCTTGTTTTTTTATAACACCATTAATTTGTCTATTTATTTCTTTTTTATAAGAAGATGATTTTATCATTTGAACATCTATAAATCTTGCTATTATTAATAAAATAATTAGATTACAAATCATAGACAACACTTTTGAACGCTTATTAAAACAATTATAATTTTCAAACTCTTTCAAACAAATATATATATATATTTGATAGCAGCATATCAAACTTGATAATACGGCTAATGAAAAACTTTGTATGAGAAATAAATATATTGTTATGAATAAATTAATCAACAATAATATTACTTTTAAGAACATTGGCATAACTTCCCCCCTAAATAATAGCTCTTTTTATTATACCATATTTTTCTAAAATAAAAGTACTCTAATTAAAAAAATAAAACTAAAATAAAATAGCCTTAACCTTCTTTATTTAGGTTAAAACTATTTTAAGTACTCTAATTTTATTTTTTTACTTAAAAAACTCTTGATTTTTAAATTACTATAGTAACTCTCACTATGCTTCTTTACATACTTCTAGTAGTTACAATATCCACACCTGTATCAAAAATATTTTTTAAAACTACTTCACCAACTTTTATTGGACTAGATAGCTCTACTTTAGAAATAATTTCCATTGTTTTCTCTACAAGTTCTTTAGGAATACTACCATTTGTTTTAACAGGTATTCTATTATAAAGTCCATTTTTTATTTTAACTGTGGAAGTTACCACTCTTTTTGGTGCAACAAGTTCATCTTTTCCATAAGTAATCCCTCTTGGACAAGTATTACCAGTAACAGTATAATTATTTTTTTCATCCACTTGAAGATGGCACCCTATTGGGCATACAATACATATCATCTCTACCATTTTATATCATCCCCTCCAATTCAACAATTACGTCTCCTTCGATATTTTCAATTAATTTCATAGGTAAAACAATTTTCTCCATTTCACCAGGTGCAAGATGTTTTCTTGGAAAACTTGCAATTGTTACTCCATCTTTTTTTACTGCTATTTTTTTATCTTTAAATACGTTTGAAACTCTCATACAAACTTCCACACTTTTAGTTTCTTTATTTATATCTATTTTTTGAGGTACTGTATAGGTAATTCCTGTACCATTTTTTAATATAATAGTTTTTTCTACTTTTTCTTGATTTTTCAAAATATATTTAGCTGCACTTTCACCAGCTCTACTCCCCTCTCCACTTACAAAATCTACTAAGTCATGAACATGCACAACATTTCCACAAGCAAATATACCAGAAATAGAACTTTCCATCTTTTCATTTACTTTAGGTCCATTTGTTCTAGGGTCTAATTCCAATCCTAGCTCACGTGATAATTCATTCTCTGGTATTAACCCTACCGATAAAAGTAAAGTATCACACTCATATTCTACTTCTGTTCCTTTTATAGGACGCTTATTTTCATCCACTTTTGAAACAGTTACTCCTTCTAGTCGATTTTTCCCCTTAATATTAGTTATCGTAGTTGAAAGTAAAAGTGGTATGTTAAAATCATTTAAACATTGAACAATATTTCTATTTAATCCTCCAGAAAACGGTTGTAACTCAAGTACTGCTTCCACTTTTCCACCTTCAAGAGTTATACGTCTCGCCATAATAAGTCCGATGTCTCCACTTCCAAGAATTAGAACTTTCTTTCCTACCATATAGCCTTCCATATTAACAAATCTTTGAGCAGCACCTGCTGTAAATATACCAGCTGGTCTCTCCCCTGGTATAGAGATTGCCCCTCTTGTTCTCTCTCTACAACCCATAGCTAGAATAATAGCTTTTGCCTCTATCTCCCTATATCCTTCAACAGGATTAATAATTGCAATTTTTTTATCCTCTGTTATTGATAAAACCATTGTTTCCAAAGCACACTCAATATTTGCTTCTTTAATCATATCAATATATTTTTCTGCATATTCAGGTCCTGTTAATTCCTCTTTAAATCTATGAAGTCCAAAACCATTATGAATACACTGCTGTAATATTCCACCTAATTCTCTATCTCGTTCAATTATCAATATTTTTTTTGCCCCATTATCATATGCAGATTTTGCTGCTGCCAATCCACCTGGACCTCCACCAATTATAACTACATCATATTTCATTTTGATCCTCCATTATTTTTTTGTTTCTTCTGTTAAAATATAAGAACCATTTTTGTTCAACAATATTTTTTCTAAAGGTATTTTCAGTTCTTTAGAAATAATTTCCTGAACTCTTGGCCCACAAAATCCACCTTGACATTTTCCTGTTCCTGGTCTAACTCTTCTTTTTATTCCATCTACAGTTTTTGCAACTAATGGTCTATGAATAGCTTCAATTATTTCACCTTCAGTTATCATTTCACATCTACAAATTACTCTTCCGTAAGATGAATTTTTCTTTATTAACTCTGCTTTTTCTTCTGATGAAAGTTTCATAAAAAGAATATGTTCTTTTGGAGTAACAAATTTTTCTTTATTGATTAATTTTATTTTTTCACCTATCATTTTAACCATGTCTAGAGCAATTGCTGGAGCTGAAGATAATCCAGGTGATTTTATTCCACCTATATCATAAAATCCTGCTACTGAAGATTCTTCAACTATAAAATCTCCTCTATCATTTTCAGATCTCATTCCAGAAAAATTACGTATATTTTCTCTAAAATCAATATTTTTTATAGAACGACTTCCCTGTGTTCTTATACTTTCTAATCTTTTAGTTGAAGTTGATAAATCATCTCTGTTTTCCATTTCAACTGAATCAGGTCCAACAAGAAGATTTCCATGTACTGTTGGTGCTACTAAAACACCTTTTCCATGTTCAGAAGGGCATTGAAAAACTGTATGCTTTACTCTTTCTCCCTCTTTCTTATCTAGCACATAATACTCTCCACTTCTAGGCAATATTGTATATGACTTAGGGGCGATTAAATTATGAATTAAATCTGCATTTACACCAGCACAATTTATAACTAATTTACTTTTAAATTCTCCATTATTTGTATTTATTATAAACATATCTTCTTCTTTCTTTATCCCTGTTACCATAGTTTCAAGATGTACTTTCACTCCATTTTCAATAGAGTTATCTATCAAGGCCTCTGTAAATTCCCAAGGTCCTACTATTCCAGCATCTTCACAATATAATGCTGCAATAACATCATCAGATATATTTTTTTCTATTTTTTTTATTTCTTCTTTATTTAATAACTCTAACTTCTTTACACCATTTTCTTTTCCTCTTTTATACAATTCTTTTAAATGATTCAATTCAGTTTCATTAAAAGCAATAACAAGAGATCCATTTTTCTTAAATGCTACATGTAATTCTTTACAAAGCTCTTCATACATTTGATTTCCCAAAACATTATATTTAGCCATTAAACTATTTGGTTTACAATCATATCCCCCATGAACAATTCCACTATTGGCTTTAGTTGTCTCATCTGCAACATCATTATTTTTTTCCAATACAGCAATATTAAGCTCATATTTAGAAAGTTCTCTCGCTACTGTAGCACCAGAAATTCCCGCTCCAATAATTAATACATCATACATATTTCTCCTCCATTTTTTAAAATTAGGTTTCTAGAAATAAAAACAAACTAAAATTAACTAGGCTTCCCTAGTCAATTTTAGCTCTCTTTATCTCTAGTGCTAATATTTAATTAAAACTATATTTTAAATATAATTTTTTAACATTCTACTTCATAAGTATACTCTTTTTTTTATTCTTCGTCAAGCTCCCATTTCAAACTTCTCTTTACTGCTTTTTTCCAGAATTTATATTTAGTTTCTTTTATATCCTCTTCCATTTCAGGTGAGAATTTTCTATCAAGACACCATTTTTGTTTGATTTCTTCTTTACTTTCCCAAAAACCAACTGCTAATCCTGCTAAGTATGCTGCACCAAGGGCTGTTGTTTCTACTACAGTAGGTCTCTCAACGTTTGTCCCCATAATATCAGACTGAAATTGCATTAAGAAGTTATTTCCTGAAGCTCCTCCATCTACTCTAAGTGCCTTTAATTTAATTCCAGAATCCTCCTGCATTGATTCAAGTACATCTCTAACTTGAAACGCTATTGATTCTAAGGTTGCTCTTATTATATGATTTCTATTACTTCCTCTTGTTAAACCTATAATTGTTCCTCTAGCATACATATCCCAATGTGGAGTTCCTAATCCTACAAACGCTGGAATAAAATATACTCCTCCATTATCTTTTACTTGTGTTGCAAAATACTCACTATCTTTTGCTTCTACTATAAGTTTCATTTCATCTCTCAACCATTGAATAGCTGCTCCTGCTATAAAAACACTTCCTTCTAAAGCATACTCTACCTTTCCATCAAGACCAATAGCAATAGTAGTTAAAAGTCCTTTTTCACTTCTAATCATTTTTTCGCCTGTATTCATTAACATAAAACAACCTGTTCCATAAGTATTTTTTGCTTCCCCTTTTTCAAAACAAGTTTGTCCAAAAAGAGCAGCCTGTTGGTCTCCTGCAACGCCACAAATTGGTACTCTATGACCACCAACTCCACCTAAATTAGCATATCCAAAAGTTCCACTAGAACTTTTTACTTCTGGTAACATACTTTTAGGAATATCTAATTCTTTTAAAAGTTTTTCATCCCATTTAAGTTCTTTAATATTATAAACCATTGTTCTTGAAGCATTTGTATAATCTGTTGCATGTACTTTTTTATTCGTTAGTTTCCATATAAGCCAAGTATCAACAGTTCCAAAGATTAAATCTCCTTTTTCAGCAGACTCACGTGCCCCTTCTACATTATCTAATATCCATTTAATTTTAGTTCCTGAAAAATAAGCATCTACTACAAGACCTGTATTATCTTTTATATATTCTTCTAATCCTCTCTTTTTTAAGTCATCACATATATCTGCACTTCTTCTACACTGCCAAACAATTGCATTATAAACTGGTTTTCCTGTATGTTTATTCCAAACAATTGTTGTTTCTCTTTGATTTGTAATTCCTATCCCTATAACATCATGTTGTGATATTCCTGTTTTTGCTATTACTTCTGCTAACACTCCACTTTGACTAGACCAAATTTCCATTGGGTCATGCTCTACCCATCCTTCTTTAGGATAAATCTGTGTAAACTCTCTTTGTGCACTTCCTACTATAGCTTGATTTTCATCAAAAACAATTGCTCTTGAACTTGTAGTTCCTTGATCTAACGCAATGATATATTTCATAGTTCCTCCTCACTTAGATTTCAAATAATTCTTAAAAGATTAATAACTCAATTTTTCTATTTTTACTTTGTTTTTATAATAAATTTAATTTTTCTTGATTTTTTTTACAAATAAACACACTTAAATAATAATGCCCCTATTACTCCACCTATAATTGGACCTACTATTGGAACAATTGCATATGCCCAATCTGAACCTCCTTTATTTTTTATAGGTAGTAATGAATGCATTATTCTAGGACCTAAGTCTCTTGCAGGATTTATAGCATAACCTGTTGGTCCACCAATAGCCAATCCCAATGCCCAAATAAACAACCCTACTATTAATGGACCTAAAGAACCTAGTTTATTTTCTTCCACACCAATGATCAATAGTCCAAATACTAATAGAAATGTCCCCATGATTTCTGACATTATATTCCACTTATAGTCTCTGATTGCAGGACCAGTTGCAAAAATAGCCAAGATTCCTTCTTTATTTTCAGTTGCATCAAAGTGCTTCTTATAAGTCAAATAAGTAGCTCCTGCACCAATCATCGCTCCCATAATTTGAGCAATAATATAGCCTGGTACATCTTTCCAAGGAAATTGTCCTATGACAGCTAAAGAAATTGTAAAAGCAGAATTTAGATGTCCCCCACTAATCCGTCCTACCGCATACACTCCTGCCATAACTCCAAATCCCCAAGCTGCAGTTATTACTATCCATCCTGAGTTTTGTCCTTTAGATTTTTCAAGAACAACATTTGCAACTACTGAACTACCTATAAAAATCATTATAGCAGTCCCTATTAATTCAGCAACATAAATATTCATATCCTTCTCCTCTAAAATTTATTTTAATAGTAAAATTTTTCTCTAAATATTATTTTGATATTATTTTACTATATTTCAAATTTAGTTTTGTGGTGGAAACTGCATCGGCTCCAGCTAAGATTGCATTTTCAACATCTTCAATACTTGATATTAAACCTCCTGCTATCAAGGGAATTGATATATTCAAAGATATCTCCTTTAATATTTTAGGCATTACACCTGGCAAGATTTCTATGGCATCTATTTCACTATCTTTTAATATTTTTTTTACATTTACAAGAGATAATGAATCTATGACAAAACATCTCTGTATAGCAATAAGTCCTATTTTTTTAGCATATTTTGCCATAACCATTTTTGTAGTAATGATTCCATCAGCATATGTGTTTTCTTTTATAAAATCAAGTGAAATTGTATCTCGACTATTTAATCCAGCAATCATATCAATATGAACAATTGATAATTTCCCACTTGATCTAATTTTTCTAGTAGTTTCTTCAATATTACATATATCCCCTATAAGAACAAATATTATTTTAGAGTCTGTTTTTAGAGCGACTTCCAACTCTTGAAGGTTATTTACTGCAACTATAATTTTGTTTTCATTTATAATATTTTTAAAATTATTTTTTATGAAACTCGCCACCTTCTTTTTATATTTTCAACTTCGCTTAATTTTTCATTTAAAAAGACTAATTTTTACCCATTCTTATCTCTAATCAAACTAATTATAGGATTTTTTTAAAAAAAAGTCAATAGTAATAGAATAAATACTTATTGAATTAATCTTTTTTTTATAACCTTATTTTTATCTCTTCTACTCTGCTTAATTTCCCATTCAAAAAGACTAATTTTTATCCATCCTTTTCTCTATTAAGCTAATTATAAGATATTATTTTTTTTTAGTCAATAGCAATATAATAAATATTTATTGAAATACTATTTTTCTTATGATATAATTACTATGAATGGGTGTGCAAAGGTTTCGACGGGGTTATTTTGCTTTAGATAGCAGGTCAGGTTGACCGCTGTGAAAGGTTAACTCATCTTTAGATGAAAACAATAATTACGCATTAGCAGCATAGTTCTGCTTGCTTCCAGTTATTTCCCTCTGTAGAAGTAACTAACCGAAGTATAACCTAATTACAGATTACCTCTTTCAACTCCTTTGCGACAAGAGGGACACTTTAAAGGATAGCTCTTATTTGCCCTGTTTGCGGGAAAAATATTAGCGAAACTTAATAGCAAACTAAACTTGTAGAAGTTTAAGGTAGTAATAGCTTCGGACACGAGTTCGATTCTCGTCACATCCACCAATTATATTATTTTATAAAATATCTTTTAAGTAAACACACAAACCTTTGGAATTTAGTTTCAACAGTGTTACTTAAAAGTTTTTTTTATAAAAATATTAAAGGAGATGCAAATATGAAAATAGGTTTTATAGGTGCTGGAAATATGACTCAAGCCATTATAAAGGGGATATTATCCTCAAAAATTACCACAGCTGAAAATATATATGCTTCTAATCGCTCTGAACCAGTATTAAATAAATTAGAGAAAGAATATGGTATTAATGTCGATACTAATAACAATAATGTTGCTAAAATTTGTAATATTCTCTTTTTAGCAGTTAAGCCACAATTTTATGTAAGTGTAATTAAAGATATATCAAATTTTATCAATAATGAAACTGTTATTGTTACTATTGCACCAGGACACACTTTGGAATCTTTAGAAAAAAACTTTTCAAAAAAAGTCAAAATAATTAGAACCATGCCTAACACTCCTGCAATGGTATGTGAGGGGATGACTGCTGTTTGCTCTAATTCTCTAGTTACTGATAACGAACTAAAATATGTATGTTCTCTTTTAAATTCATTTGGAAAAGTAGAAATAATTCCTGAATATCTAATGGATGCTGTTGTTGGGGTTAGTGGAAGTTCTCCTGCATATGTTTATATGTTTATAGAAGCTCTTGCTGATGGGGCAGTTATAGAAGGGATGCCTAGAGCTTTAGCATATCAATTTGCAGCACAAGCTGTCCTAGGTAGTGCAAAAATGGTCTTAGAAACAGGATTACACCCTGGATTATTAAAAGATATGGTTTGCTCTCCTGGTGGAACAACAATTGAAGCTGTAAGAATCCTTGAATCTAAAGGCATGAGAAGCAGTATTATTGAAGCTGTTACAGGCTGTATCGCTAAAGCAAAAAAATTAAAATAAAAATATTCTTACATTTTTAATAAGAATAATAAATACGATATAGCTATTATATTAAAAAAATTCTGTAAGAAAATACTTACAGAATTTTTTTATTTTATTATAAAGTTCTCTCACTATAAAATTAATTTGAACTATCTGCTAACTTTTTAATAACATCAATTATAGAACCATCTCTATATTCTACAATAGCTACAACCTTATCAGAAAACTTGATTGCCTCTGGTTCACCAGTAATAAATTTAGCCTCATTTACTAAGTCTTCCATTTCTATTAATTCAAGTCCAGCAGAAATAAATTTTTCTTTTAAATCATTTCTTAATGGATTAACTGTTATTCCTTTCTCAGTAACTACAACATCTACAGTACTTCCTGGAGTTACTACAGTTGTAACTTTATCAATAATTGTAGCTAGTCTTCCCCTAACTAGTGGTGCAACCACAATAGACATCTTTGCACATGCTGCTGTATCTGAATGTCCTCCAGATGCTTCTCTTATCACCCCATTAGAACCAGAGATAACATTTACATTAAATTCTTTATCAATTTCTAAAGCACTTAAAACAACGAAATCTAACTTATTTACTGCAGCTGACTTATTAGAAGGATTTGCATAAAAATCTGCACTTACTTCTTCATGATATTTATTTTCTCCAACAGAAACTGCTGCTGCAAGATCAAAACTTTGAGTATCAAAAAGTTTTCCAACCAATCCTTCTTCTAAAAGATCTACAAAGGCCTTAGTAATTCCTCCTAAAGCATAACTACATTTAATATTTTTTTTAATAAGTTCATCTCTAATAAACCTAGTTACTGCAAGAGAAGCTCCTCCTGATCCTGTTTGCATAGAAAATCCATCAACAAATAATCCCGATGCAACCATAGCCTCACAAACTTTTTTAGCAATAAGTAATTCTTTTGGATTAGAAGTAAATCTTGTTGCTCCAGACATTATTCCAGCTGAATCTCCTATCTCATCTACTACTACAACATAATCTACTTGTGTTTGAGGAATACTTATAGGATAGTTTGGATAAGAAACTAATGTATCTGTTATTATTATAACCTTTTCACTATGAGCTGCATCTACTTTTGCATAACCTAACGATCCGCAAATAGATTTTCCTCTAACACCATTTGAATTTCCTAAACAATCTGACGAAGGTGCACCTAAAAAAGCTACATCAATTTTTAAATCTCCTTCACAAATGGCCCGTGCTCTACCACCGTGTGATCTAATAACTGCAGGATACTCTAAAATTCCTTCAGAAATATTTGTTGCAAGCTTTCCTCTAAGTCCACTTGATTCAATTCTATTAACAACACCATTTTTTATATGTTCAACCATACATTCATGTGCTTGAGTAAAAGAACTAGCAGCAACCCTAAGATTTTTAAATCCCATTTTACTAATTATATCCATTACCATTGGTAATACTTTATCCCCATTTCTAAAATGGTGATGAAAAGATATAGTCATTCCATCTTTTAACCCAGAAGCTTTAATTGCTTCTTCAATAGAAGATATAACTTTTGTTCTCTTAACATTGTTTTTAAGATTTTCAAAAATTCCTTTGTAAGAAACTCTATTTTCATATCCTTTAATTTCTTTTAACATTTCATCAGTAATTCTATGGTTTTTCATATTAATTCAGCTCCTTCAAATTTATTCCAGCAGCCTTAGCAAGATTTATGACATGATAAGCTCTTTCTATTATTGGTTTATCAACCATTTTACCATCTACTGTAAAGACTCCTTTTCCTTCTGCCAATGCTAATTCTGTTGCTTCTATTATCTTTAAAGATTTTTTTATATTTTTTTCTTCTGGTCTATATACATTATGAATAAGTTCTATTTGTTTAGGATGAATTAAAGATTTTCCATCAAATCCCATTTGCTTAATCATAGTTGCTTCAGTGATGAATCCTTCATCGTTATTTATATCAGAATAAACAGAGTCTATTGCACTAATTCCACATGCTCTTGCCGCCATGACTATCATACTTCGTCCCATTAGTAGTTCTACTCCACTTGGAGAACGAGTTGTCTTTAAATTAGTCACATAATCTTCTCCACCAATAGCCATTCCAATAAGACGTGATGATGACCTTGCTATTTCAAGTGCGTTTAATGCACCTAATGGACTCTCTATTGCAACGATTATTTTTGTAGTTCCTACTTCTATATTAGCTTCTTTTTCTATTCTTTCAATGTGAGCTTCAACATCAAAAACATCTTTTGCTGTATCTGTTTTCGGTATTCTTATAACCTCTACCCCTGCTCTAACCATAAATTCAAGATCTTGGACTCCAAATTCAGAATCTAACGAATTAATTCTAACGACAGTTTCTATTCCCTCTTTTTTATATAAAGGTGAAAACTTTTTTATCATATTAAATAGCAAAAAACGTGCTGAATCTTTCTCCGTAATTGCAATGGCATCTTCCAAATCAAACATAATAGAATCTGGTTTATAGATATGTGCATCTTTTATTATTGCTGGATTATTTCCAGGAACAAAAAGCATTGATCTTCTTAATTTCATTTTAGTCTCCTTTTAAATTAGTTATTAAAATCATTAAAATTTTTAATTTCTGCCGCTCTAAATATAGCAGTTTGAACTCTACTTTTTATAACTGCATCAATTGCCCCTTTATCTGTTACAGTTATTTTAGCTTGTTTAACTCCTAGCTCTTCACAAGTGTCTAAAATAACTTTTTTTATACTTTTTCCAAACTGAGACATTACTTCACTTTCTAATTCAATTTCAATTTCAGAAGAATTAGGTTCTACTATAATAAGGATATCACTTGATTCTAGTGTCCCTGCTACTGCTTTTATTTTGATATTCATTTTACATCTCCTTCTTAAATATAATTTTTTATTTAAAAATTGCTAATAGTACTCCTGCAGCTATTGCCGAACCTATGACTCCAGCAACATTTGGTCCCATTGCATGCATTAAAAGAAAATTACTTGGATTCTCTTGTTGTCCAATTTTTTGAACAATTCTAGCTGACATTGGAACTGCACTCACTCCTGCTGCTCCAATCATTGGATTTATTTTTCCACCACTCAATTTGCACATAAGTTTTCCAAATAATACTCCACTTGAGGTACCTAAAGAGAAAGCTAAAAGTCCAAGAACAATAATTTTTATTGTGGATACATTTAAAAAATCTGCTGCATTGGCTGTGGCTCCCACTGTAACACCTAAAATTATAGTTATAGTATAAAGCATTGCTCCTTTCACATGTTCCACTAATTTCGGAACAAGTTCACATTCTTTTGCTAAATTTCCTAACATTAACATCCCGATTAGAGGAGAAGCTGATGGAATCAAAAGAACAACAATTATTGTTACAACCAACGGAAAAATAATTTTTTCTTTTTTACTAACATTTCTAAGTTGTGTCATTTTTATTTGACGTTCCTCTTTTGTTGTTAATAATTTTATAATTGGTGGTTGAATCACAGGTACAAGTGCCATATAAGAATATGCTGCAACGGCTATGGGCCCCAACATATGTGGAGCAAGTTTAGAAGTCAAATAGATTGCAGTGGGTCCGTCAGCTCCTCCAATAATACCAACAGAGGCCGCTTCATTTCCGTTAAAGCCTAATAAAACAGACCCTATAAATGCTGCAAAAATTCCAAATTGAGCTGCTGCCCCTAGTAAAAGACTTTTGGGATTAGCAATTAAAGGGCCAAAATCTGTACTTGCACCAATCGCTAAAAATATAAGTGGCGGATATATTCCTAATTTTACTCCTTGATATAAATAATGAAGCAAACCATTTTTTTCCATTATTCCCTCATTCAATGGTGAAGGAAGATTCACAAGTAACATTCCAAATGCTATGGGCAAAAGAAGATAGGGTTCATATTGTTTTTTTATTGCCAAAAAAATCAAAAAAAGTGCAACCCCTATCATAATTAATTGATTATATTGAAGCATTGCAATACCAGTTGTCTGGTAAAGAGTTGTTAAAAGTTCCATGTAATAACTCCTTTTTATTTTTATTAGTTTATACCTTCTATTACTTTATTGACATTAATACTGTTCCACTATTAACAGTCTCACCTTTATTTGCAGATATAGAAGATATAATTCCATTTATAGGTGAAACAATTGCACTTTCCATTTTCATAGCTTCCAATGTAAGAAGAGTTTCTCCAGCTTCAACTGTATCTCCTATTTTCACAAGAATATCTATAATTACTCCTTGCATAGGAGCTTCCACAACTGTTTCATTTAAATTTTCTCCCACTTCTTTTGAAGGAGCTAACACTTCAGGAGTGGATAAAATATTCCCCTCTTTCTCTGTAATTGCTTCAACTTCAACCTCATAAATTTTATTTTCTATTTTTATTTTGTAAGTTTTAATCATTTTTTCCTCCTAATTTAGTTCTTTAACAGATTTTATTTTTATATAAACTTCCTCTTCAGTCTCACTAGAAGCTTCAATAGTTGCTACAATTATAGCTGCTCGCATCCGATCATCTTTAATATTACTTGAATCAAAAATTTTTTCTTCCTTATAAGCACTGGTAGTACTTGTCTTTTTGTCTTTTTTCACTTTACTTTCAACAGCATCTAAAGGCATATATTTAAAAAATGAAAGTGTAAAAGAAATCAAAGATAATACAAAAAAAACAATACTCATACTAATAATTGTTATAAAAATAGAATTACCTATTGTTATACTTTGGGTTCCATCAAACATAATATTATTCATCTACAACTCTCCTTCTACTACTAAAAAACTATATTTATAGTCTTTACCGTATTCTTTTCTTCATTACCACCTACAGATTTTTTTTCTAAATACTCTTTAGCTATTTGTGGAAACATTGCATAAGTAAGCACATCTTCATCTGAAAGAGCTAATTTTCCAATTTCTTTTTTCAAATTTAAAAATTCAGGTTCTAGTAAGTCTGCAGGTCTCCCTGAAAATACTTCTTCATCTTCTATTATTTTTTTTCTTATTTCGTTTGAAATAGGAGCTGGAGAAAGTCCATATAATCCTTTTGTATAGTCTTTTATTTCTTTAATAACAACTTTATATCGTTCTCCCACTAGAACATTAAATACAGATTGTGTTCCTACCATTTGGCTCAATGGAGTTACTAGAGGTGGATAACCTAAATCTGCTCTGACTCTTGGAATTTCTCTCAAAACTTCCTCATATCTATCAACTGAATTTTGAGCTGTCAATTGTGATACAAGATTAGATAACATTCCTCCAGGTAATTGATACTCCAAAATGCTTGGCTCTACAAAAAAAGCTTGCGGATTCAAAATTCCATTTTTTATATATTTTTCTCTTATAGGTTTAAAATATTCTGCACATTCTTTTAGCAATGTCATATTTAATCCTGGATCTATCTCAGTTCCTGCAAGAGTCCTTGCAAGAGACTCTGTTGCTGGTTGAGAAGTTCCACCTGCAAATGTTGAAATAGCAGTATCCAAAATATCTATTCCAGCATCAATAGCGCGTAAATAAAGCATGCTCGCTATACCACTTGTACAGTGGGTGTGAAGTTCCAAGGGAAGACTTGTTACAGATTTTATTGCTTTTATAAGTTTATACCCTTCTTCTGGTAGAAGAATCCCTGCCATGTCTTTTATTACAATTGAATCTGCTCCCAGAGCAACAATTTCCTCTACAAGTTTCTTATAATATTCTAAAGTATGAAAAGGACTAATAGTATAGGAAATGGCAATTTGACAATGTCCACCAAATTTTTTAACAGCTTTTGCTGCAACTCTTACATTTCTCATATCATTTAAGGCATCAAAAATTCTTACTATATCTATACCGTTTGCTATAGATTTCTCAACAAATTTTTCAACAATATCGTCACTATAATGTCGATAACCTAGAAGATTTTGTCCCCTTAATAACATTTGAAGTTTAGTTTTTTTTACTCTTTTTCTTATTTCACGTAATCGCTCCCAAGGATCCTCGTTTAAAAATCTAATACAAGCATCAAAAGTTGCACCACCCCAAACTTCTAAAGAATAAAAACCGGCATTATCCATAGTTTCCAGTATTGGAAGAATCTCCGAAGTTTTTAGTCTTGTAGCTATAAGAGATTGATGTCCATCTCGAAGTGAAGTTTCTGTTATTTTTAATTTGTTCAACGACATACTCTCCTTATACTGAATATTTAGTTAAAGTTTATCTAAAAAAGAAAACTGTATACTGTATACAATCTAATAATATTCTTTTTTTTTATATTTGTCAATGGAAAAGTTTGTTTATTTTTATTGTATTAAACTCTTTTTAAGGGTATAATATTATAAAGACACCGATTTAAGGAGATTATAGATGTTTATTGAAAAGAAAAAATCGATTCGTAGTGAAGTCTATGAACAATTAAAAAACTTAATAGTAACAGGAATTATAAAGAATGGTGAAAAAATAGTTGAACTTGATTATGCTAAAAAATTTAATGTTAGTCGCACTCCCATTAGAGAAGCTATTCGAATGCTTGAATTAGAAGGCTTTGTCACTCCCAATGGAAAAGGTGGTGTTAATGTAAAAGAGGTTCTGGAAGAGGAAGTTAAGGAGATATATAAAATTAGAATAGCACTAGAAGGTATTTTAATTGAAGAAATTATAGATAAAAATCCAATTATTCTATCTAAAATAGATAAAATTTTAGATAAAACAAAAAAAATTATCAATGAAAATAATAAATCTAAAGAAATTATTTCTTTATTTGGTGAGTTTAATGAAGAATTTTATAATCTATCAAAATTAACTAAAATATCTGAATTAATCCAAAATCTTAACACATTCATTATAAACTTTAGATCGCTTAGTATAGTTGATGCAGAAAGAAGAAAAATCGCTCTTAATGAACACCTTGAATTAATTTCATTAATTAAAAAAAAGGATTTAGAAAATGCATTAAAGCTAAACAAAAAACATTTAAACGACTCAATGAATTTTATTTTAAAAACTAAAAAAAAATCATAACTTTATTACTAAAAAAAACTTATATTTTAATGGTTTTTTTTTTATTTAAATTATTAATTTGACAAAACAAAGAAAATAGTCTATAACTAAATATATAATACTGTATACAGTATACAAATTTGGGGAGGTCTATTATGAAACAGGGATTTAAAGAACTATTTAATACAACGGATTTTAAATGGGGTGGATTGACATTACCACTATTTTTAGGTATGTTATTTGTTACATTATTTGTAGTCTATTTGCCTTTTGGTGGAAAAGAAAGTGGATTTTTTAGAGCTAACTTCTTAACAGTTTTAGCTATTTTATCTGTTTTTGGAATATTTTTTGGTGAAATTGGGGACAGAATACCAATTTGGAACGAATATATTGGTGGCGGAACTGTTTTAGTATTTTTTATGTCTGCAGTTATGGGAAGTTATAACTTAGTCCCTAAAAATATTTTAGATTCTGTTAAAATTTTTTATAGTAAAAACCCTGTTAATTTTTTAGAAATTTTTATTCCAGCATTGATTGTTGGTTCTATCCTTACTGTAGATAGAAAAACATTGTTAAAATCAATTGTTGGATATATTCCTTTAATTATAATTGGTGTTTTTGGTGCTATAATTGGTGGAGTAACTGCTGGTTTAGTATTTAATAAGACACCGTTAGATATAATAATAAATTATGTATTACCTATAATGGGTGGTGGAACAGGAGCTGGAGCAATTCCTATGGCTGAAATGTGGGCACAAAAAACTGGTGGAGATCCTAAAACTTGGTTTGCTTTTGCTATCTCAATTCTTACCATTGCAAATGTTATTGCAATTTTAACTGGAGCTTTATTAAAAGAATTAGGAAAAAAGAAGCCTCACCTTACTGGAAATGGAGAATTAATGATTACAAAAGTTGCTAAAGTAGAGGAAGTTAAAAAAACTGAAACTGAAACTGAAACTGAAAAAGTTGGACAACAAGAATTTGCAGCAGCTCTATTTTTTACTGGAATAGTTGCAATTATAGCAAATATTTGTTCTGTATTTTGGAGCAGCCTTAATCTTCCTTTTGAAATTCATAGATTAGCATTTTTAGTTATTGTTGTAATTTTATTAAATATTTCAAATGTTGTACCAGATAGAATAAAAGCTGGAGCAAAAAAAATGCAAACTTTTTTCTCTAAATTTACAATTTGGATTTTAATGGCAGCTGTAGGATTTGGAACTAATGTGCAAGAAATTATTAATGCCTTTACTCTTTCAAATTTAATTATAGCTATTGCCATTGTTTTAGGTGCTGTAATTGCAATAATGTCCGCAGCTAGAGCTTTGAAGTTTCATCCAATTGAAGCGGCCATTACTGCTGGATTATGTATGGCAAATCGAGGCGGTTCTGGAGATATAGCTGTTCTTGGAGCTGCTGATAGAATGTCTTTAATTTCTTTTGCTCAAATCTCTTCTAGAATTGGTGGAGCAATGATGTTAATACTTGGTTCTGTCGTCTTTGGTCTATTTGCTTAATCTTTTCATTATTAGGCTCAATATAGAAAATTGAAAACAGGTTAATAAAAAGTTTTTTACTTTTTAATTAACCTGTTTTTTTACTTTTATAAATTTTATACTCCATTTTTATACTTATAAGATTACTCTGATTTATTTTTTAACTTTTTTTCCCATTCAACTTCTTTAAATCCTATAAGAACATCATTTTCTAGTATTAGTAATGGTCTTTTTACTAACATTCCATTGCTTGCTAATATCTCTAAAAGTTCATCTTCACTAAGTGTTAAAAACTTTTCTTTCATATTTAATTCTCTATATAGAATTCCACTTGTATTAAAAAATTTTTTCAGTGGTAAACCACTTTTTTTTATATAAGTTTTTAATTCCTCAACACTTGGTCTATTTTCAACAATCTGTCTATCTAGAAATTCTATATTTTCTTTTTCTAACCATTTTTTTGCATTCACACAAGTAGAGCATTTTTTATAATTTAAAAATATATTCATCAGTCTCTCCTTTTCACTGTTTTTTGTTTGAAATCATGTTATAATTATATATATAATATACCATACTTTATAATACACCAATCCATATAAAAAATAAAGGAGTAATTTCATGTTTAAAAAAATTTTTTTCTTATCTTTTTTTGTTTTTCAATTGATATTTTCTCAAAAAAATAATCTACTTTTCATGACTCCCAAGGGAATACCTAGTATTGTAGTGAAAAAACTTTCTGAAACTTCAACTTTCTCTAATAATACTATTTCTTATACTATAGAGGAAAACCCTACTAACTTAATAACTAGTATTATGAAAAAAAAAGCTGATATTGCCATTGTTCCTTCAAATGTCATTAAAAATATAATAGATAAAAATCTTCCCTATACTATTATTGGTACTGTGGGAGAAGGTTCTTTTTATTTACTTGGATATGATAATATTACTGAATATTCCGATTTAAAGAACACTCCTCTGGGAATTAATGGAAAAGGAATGACTCCTGATATTCTTGCACAACATATTTTAAAAAATAAAGGAGTAACTACAGCCAATTTACAATATTATCCTAGTGCTACTGATACTGCATTTATGCTTCTTAATAAAAAAATTCACTATGCTATTATTCCAGAACCTCTAGTTTCTCTAGTTCTAGCCAAAAATTCAGATATAAAAATTCTTATGGATTTAAATAAAGAGTGGAAAAATATGGAAAAAACTAATTTTGGATATCCTCAATCTACATTAATTATAAAAACAGAGCTTTTAAAAACTCAACCTAATTTTGTAAAGAAATTTTTGAAACAATATCAAAATAGTTTGATTTTTTTACTTAAAAATCCAAATTCTTCAATTTATAATGAATATAATTTATCTAAAAATAGTATTCAAAGATTTAATGTATTACCTAATTTTCCAAGTAAAGAAAATAATCTAAAAGAATATAATCTATTTTTTAAAACAATAGGACGTGAAGAAATAAATGAAAAACATTTCAAATAACTTTTTTACCTGTTTAGGATGGTTAACATTAGCTATTTTATACTCACTTTTAGCTTTTAAAACTGATAATCCTTTATTACTCCCTACTCTCTTTTCCATTGGAAAAAATATTTTTATAAATATTTTTTCACTTGAGGGTTTTATTATTATTTGTAACACCCTAAAAACTCTATTTTTTTCTACTATAAGTTCAATTGGAATAGCAATTTTTTTTGCAATTATTACCAAAATTATTCCAATGCTCTCTTTTTTAATTCAACCTATTTTTTCTTTATTAAAGTCTATCCCTACTATTGGACTGATTTTAATTGCTCTTATATATTTAAAGCTTGATTTAGCACCTCTTTTTATTGGTATAGTCATTTCAGTAGGTATTTTTTACGACCTTATTTTATCAGGAATAAATTCTGTAGACTCTTCACTTTTAGAAATGGCAAAACTTTATAAGGTAAAAAAAATATATATAATAAAAGAAATTTATATCCCTAGTATTTTTTGGAAATTAAATACTTCTTTACATTCAATTCTCTCTTTAATTCTTAAAGTAATTATTGCTGGAGAAGTTCTTGCTAATGTGAATAAAACCATTGGTGGTGAACTTATTATTCAAAAAAATTATTTTAATACTGACATTTTTTTCAGTTGGTTACTTATAGTTGCTATTCTTTCAATAATATTTGAAACTCTAATTAAATATTTCAGTTCAAAGTACAGAAGGTGGGATAAAAATGCTAGCAATTAAAAATATTTTTAAAAATTATAATGATCTTGATGTTCTGGCAAACCTATCTATTGGCTTTATTCCAAATAAAATCAATGTTATTCTTGGTAAATCTGGTTGTGGTAAAACAACTTTATTAAAATTACTTTCTAAAAATATTTTACCCACTTCTGGAACCATAAAAAATGAATTTACTAAAACAAGTTATGTCTTCCAAAGCGATAATCTTATCCCTTGGAAAACAGTTCAACAAAATATTGAATTTGTTTTAAAACATTTATCTGTACAAGAGAGAAAAAAGCAACTTGACTATGCTTTAAAAATAATTAATTTAGAGGAATATAAACATTTTTATCCTAAAGAATTAAGCGGTGGAATGAATAAAAGAGTTGATTTAGGAAGAGCATTAGCCTATAATCCTGATCTTCTTATTATGGATGAGCCCTTCTCTTCTCTTGATTCAAATACGACTCAAAAAATTGTTTCTGACTTAGTAAAAGTTCAATCTGCTACCTCTAAAACTATAATTTTAGTAACACATAATATAGATTTAGCTATTGCACTAGGGGATATTTTCTTTCTTCTAACAGATAAACCCACTCAATTAAAAGCGACATTAAAAAAAATTGACTTTATTAAAAATGATCATGAGAATAGTAGTTTTGAGGAAGAGCAACTAAAAAACACTATCTTATCTACACTTTTTGGAGTATAATATAGGTATAATAATAAAAATATTTATGTTTAAAACATTACATATAATAACAAATGAAATTATCATAGGAGATCAAAAATGATTAAGATGGGAAAAAGACAAACGCTTAAAATTATTAATTTTACAAAAATCGGTGCTTACTTAGATGGACAAACTGAAGATTATTTAGATAATATTTTATTACCTGCAAATGAATTGGAAGGTAAAGATTTAAAAGAGAATGATGAAGTTGATGTACTTATATATAAAGATTCTGAAGATAGAACTATTGCAACTTTTAGAGTTACTGAGGTCCTTGTAGGAACTATTTCCTCTTTAGAAGTTGTTGATGTCAATCCTTCATTAGGAGCATTTTTATATTGGGGATTAAATAAAGATATTTTACTGCCTAATGACCAGCAAAATTGTAAAGTTAGTATTGGGGATAAGCCTCTTGTTGGTATTTATGAAGATAGAAAAGGACGAATTTCAGCTACTATGAAATTATATAGCTTTCTTCTTCCTTGTAAAGATTATGAAAAAAATGATATGGTTTCAGGAACAGTTTATAACATTAATGAAGAAGTTGGTGTTTTTGTTGCAGTAGATAATCGGTACTTTGGATTAATTCCTATAAGTGAAGTTTTTAGAACTTTTAAAATTGGTGAACAATTAGAGTGTAGAGTTATAAGAGTTAGAGAAGATGGAAAATTAGATCTTGCAACAAGAGAATTACTTCGTCAACAAATGGATAAAGATGCATTATTTATTTTAGAGAAAATGAATTTACTTAAAGAAAACTTTAGATTCTCAGATGATTCTTCACCTGATGACATTAAACATTTCTTTGATATGAGTAAAAAAGCTTTTAAAAGAGCCATTGGTAATCTTCTTAAGAATGGATTAATTGAAAAAACTGAAAAAGGTTTTCAAGTTAAAACTATTTCTTTATAAACGGAGTTGATAATTATGATAAAAGGAAATATTGAAGGAGTTAGAGAGCATATCCTTAAGGATTTAGAATCTCTTTATAATATAAAAGTAGAAAAAAGTCAACTTTTAAATCAAGAGATAATTGATGGAATATGTAATGTAAGTTATCAAATAAATCGTGAAATAAATGTTGCAATAGATCGAAAGGGAAATGTTATTGAAGTCTCTATTGGAGATAGTAGTACTGTTCAGCTTCCAATCTTAAATACAAGTGATAAAAAACTTGCTGGTATCCGAATAGTCCATACTCACCCCAGTGGCTTTTCAAATTTATCAAGTGTTGATATTTCAGCACTTATTAAATTAAAACTTGATGCTATTTTAGCTATTGGTATTACTGAAAATGGAATTAATGGTCTTCATGTAGGTTTTTGTACCATAGAAGATGGAACATTAAGCCATGAACAAATAGGACCTCTAAATATTGAACAGACAGAAAATTTAAATTTTTTATCAAGAATAGAATTAGTTGAAACTGAGCTTAGAAAAAGAATCATATTGGAAAATGATGATGAAGTTGCTATTCTTGTTGGTATAGATACACAAGAAAGTCTAGTTGAACTTGGTGAACTTGCACGTGCTTGTAACATAAGAGTTGCTGATGTTTTATTTCAAAAAAAATCAAGACCTGATAATATCTTTTTTATAGGAAGTGGAAAAGCACGTTCTTTATCCCTTTTACAACAAGTTAAAGGAGCCAACCTCCTAATTTTTGATGAAGAACTTTCAGGAGTACAAATCAAGAATTTAGAACTTGTAACAGGATGTAAGGTCATAGACCGTACTACTCTTATTTTAGAAATATTTGCTCGTCGTGCTAAAACTAGAGAATCTAAAATTCAAGTTGAACTTGCACAATTAAAATATCGTAGTCATCGTTTAATAGGACTTGGAAGTTTAATGTCTCGAATCGGTGGTGGAATTGGAACTAAAGGTCCTGGAGAGAAAAAATTAGAAATTGATAGACGACGAATAAAAGAAGCTATTTTTGATTTAAAACAAGAATTAGAAAAGATTAGAAAGAATAGAAGTATTCAAAGAGAAAGAAGAGTTGAATCT
Organism: uncultured Fusobacteriaceae bacterium; assembly: GCA_947038515.1. GTDB lineage: Bacteria > Fusobacteriota > Fusobacteriia > Fusobacteriales > Fusobacteriaceae > JAGNZR01. The sequence continues at coordinate 30,451 of CAMQWJ010000003.1, read as the reverse complement.
GGAATACCAAAAATTTCTCTAGCTGGATATACTAATGCAGGAAAATCTTCTTTACGAAACAAACTAGTCGATTTATATCCTGCTGAAAACAATATAAAAAAAGAGGAAGTCTTTGCTGAAGATCTTCTTTTTGCTACACTGGAAACAACAACTAGAACAATTTCTCTACCTGATAAAAGAATTGCTTCTCTTGCTGATACTGTTGGTTTTGTTAGAAAACTTCCACATGATCTTATTGAAGCCTTTAAATCTACATTAGAAGAAGTTATTTTTTCAGATTTAATTATACATGTTGTAGATAGCTCTAGTGACACTGTACATGAGCAAATAAAAGCAGTTGAACATGTTTTTTTTGAACTTGGCATGGCTGATAAAACAATTATTCTAGCTCTTAATAAAATTGACCTTACAAGTGAGGAAACTCTTATTTCACTTCGAACTGACTATTCTCATTATGAAATAGTTGAAATAAGTGCACAAAATAATCTTAATTTAGACCTACTTTTAGAAAGTATGACAAAACACTTACCTAAAACTATGAAAACTTGTGAATTTTTAATTCCATATTCTGAAACTTCATTTGCAGCATTCCTTCATAGAAATTCTAATATCATTTCAGAAGAATTTCAACCTGAAGGTAATAAAATTGTTGCTACTGTTAACGAAGAAGTACTGGCCAAGTGTAAAAAATTCTTTCTTAATGAAATTTCAAATTAATGACTTAGAAATAAATAAAATAAAAGGATAAAAATTAATAAATTTATCAATTAGAATCAAATGGTTCTATAATATTTGGTGTTGGTTATATCAAAAGTACTTTTGATATAACCAACACCTTATTTTTATAAAAAAATAAAAAAAGAAAGAACCGGGGGACAGTTCTTTCTTTTAAAACAGAAGAGAATTATGAGTGCATTTTAAATCACTAAAATGCTTATGAATATATTTACTACATAGTTTTCTAATTTCCTTTTTTTTATTTTTATAAAAATAAAATTAATCTCTAGATTATGGAAGATTTAATTTTCAAAGAATTAACTTTCTTTTTACTTAACCTTAACATAATAACTATTTTATTCCTTATAATTTTACTTTTTTTGCTGCTATAACCTCTTTTGAAGTTATAGCAGCTATTTTTTTTATTAATTATTGTTTAAAACTTGTAATTAAGTCTTGCACTATATTTAATATCTTCATCACTTCTGTTGTCTCTCTTGTTCCATTCAACTTCAAATGTTACTCCATAATGATTCGCTTTTTCTAATCCTAACCCTACTTTTCCTCTTAGCGAACCTTCTGCTTTTTCTGTTGTTATTAAATCATAGTAACCTTCTCCACCATTCTTTAATTTTGCTTTATTTCCTGGATAGTTATCTCCTAAATCATATGCATAACCTGCATCTGCACTTACTTTTAGATTGATATTCTTTCCTAGATAAATTTTCTTACTTCCTTTCAATCCTGCCTCTAATTCTCCTATGAAGTAGTCATTTCCTTTTACTTCCAATTCAAGTCCACCTTTTGAACCTGTTTTCTCAGTAAATCCTTCCATTGCTCCATATTCTAAATTTGCTCCTCCATAAACTTTTAAATCTGTTGATAGAGTTGAGTAGGCTTTATATGACAGTTCATTCTTAAAGCTTGCTCCATACGAGCTATAACCTGCTTCATTATCATATTTTTCTGGGCCTATTTGCATATTTCTCTCTGTATCATGATAGTTATATGCTAATTCTCCTCTTGTTAACCAAGTAAATTTACTTGTTCCTAGTTTTTGCTCTCTATGGGCTCCTACTCTCAAGCTATAAATATCTTCTTCTGAACCTGATGAACCGGCTGTATCATCATCAAATTTAAATGTTGACCCTGTAAATCCTAATGTATATCCATATTTAGTTCCATATTTTAGTCCCTCTTTTTCATGCATATACAATAAACCTTTTACATCATAGTCATAATCTGATATTCCTACTGTTGGATCTTTAAAGTCTCCTTCTGTATAAAGAACACTAAACTTATCACTTTGTCGCGAAGGGTTATATGAATTTAGCAATTCATCAAAAGAATTATCAAATGCTCTATTTACATCTTGCATTCTTCCTTGAATTGTTCCATAAATATCTCCTCTTGTCTCAGCTATGGCTTTTCCTGTTTCTTCTGCAAACTCATCTCCACGAAGTCCATTTAGATATTTATCTAAATTAACCAATATATCACTATCATTTTTGTTTCCATTAGCAATATCTCGTAAATTATCTAAACCTTTTTCTAATTCATCAAATTGACTTCCCACACTTAAATCTGCATATGGTCGTTTTACTACCACTAAATCTTCTCCTACTTGTTTAGCTACATACAATGGTGATGTTATTACCGTTATACCATTAGGAAGACTTGTCACTCCCGTAAAGTTGTTGAAGAAACCTTCTAGTATTGTATTTGGTTCCCCTGATATAAATCCTGGTAATAGATTAATTTCTCCTGTTACAGTGTTTCCTGAGAACAGTGGTCCATTTGAATTTATTGTCCCTTCTATCCAAGCTCCATTCAGTGTTATATCTGCTCCTGCTGCATTTAGAGATCCTCCCACTGATGCGTAGTCTCCACCTATTATTACTTGCCCATCACCAGTTATATTAACACTTCCTACTCCTGATGGTTTCGTCTCTGATTCACTTCCTGTTCCACCAGTTATATTAATTGTTCCTCCATTAAGCGTTCCACCATAAATTCCTGTTCCACCGCTTAAATTAACTGTTCCTTCATTTTTAAAAACCCCACCTAAGGCACTTATATTTATTCCTATTCCACCACTTATATCAATTGTTCCTCCAACTTCATTTGTAAATATTGAATTATTCGATATTGATATTCCTATTGATCTCCAGTTTTCACTTGTTCCCATTCCATCAACTGTTATTGTTCCATAGTTTGAAGCTGTTGTATTATTTAATATATATACTCCTAAACCACCATTTGTTACATTTATAGTTCCTCTATTCTCCATACTTCCGTTACTTACATAAACTCCTATTGAATGTTCCTCATCAACTTTTATTGTTCCTGTATTTACTACTTTTCCTCCATCTGAATAAATTCCTATAGAATTTACATGATTTTTTGAATTAGTTGTATAGCTTAAAGTTGGATTGTCACCACTTGCATTGCTATATGTAGTCTTTCCTACATCAAGTAGTCCTGAATTTGTTATTACTCCTGTTCCTTTTGAATAAATTCCAATTGTCGATGCTCCTAGAGTCATATTTGCACTATTTGATATATCTGATGACCCTCTTGTTAGAGTATCATTTATTGAATAGATTCCATATCCTGCATCTCCAACAGTAATATTTCCTGCTCCTGTTGTTATTGTTCCTATTCCATTTTTATAAATTCCTATTGAACCTTTGGCTGGACTATTGGCTATATCCATACTTCCTGTATAGCTAACATCTCCTAATCCTTGACTTAATATTCCTATTGAAGTTCCTGTTCCTACTTTATCTATTGTAGGCACTCCTGTTGAATTTACAGATATATTAGCTTCCGAACCATATATTCCTATTGAACCTGTATTTCCTACTTGTAGTCCACCTGTTTGAGTTACTGTTATTCCTGCTGTATTGCTTTGGACAAAAATTCCTAAGGCTGAATCAGCTACATCTATTCCACCTGCTTGGGTGAAGCTACCACCTATTTCTTCTCCGTATATTCCTATTGAATTATTTCCTACACTTAATGCTCCACCTGTATATGAACCTTTCTTTACATATACTCCTATTGAAGATTTATCTCTTATACTTGAAGCTCCAACTTTAACAGCTCCTGTTATCACACTGTTTGACGAAGTTACATCTGCATAAACACCTATATTTTCATCTCCTGAAACATCAATAATTCCATTTACAGTTATATCTGAATTATTTTTCCCCATTATTCCTATTTGATTGTTTCCATTTGTTCCCAAGTTTATAGGAGCAATCGCACCGCTAGTACCATCAAATATATGGGCTATTGTATAATCTCCAGTTTGAGTTACAGAACTTAAAGAACCTGTTATAACTCCTAAATCTTCATAATAAGCTCCTATAGAATATTGATTAGCTGTTCCTGCGGTTACATCTATTACTGGAAGTGTTCCTCCTAGAGAACCTCCTTTTAATATTAATCCTATTCCACCATCTGAAACATTAAATCTACTTCCTGAAGTAGCAAAGTTTATACTTGAATCTTCTGAAATTATTCCAGTCTGTCCAGCCCCTACCAATAAGTCGCCTGTAACAGTTATAATACTATCCTTTGCATATAAATATGTTCCTCCAGAACCTACTCTAGTCATAGTGAAATCTATACTTGTCGTTGATTCCTTCAGATAGTATGCTATTCCGTTTGCTTTAACTTCAACATCTATAATTCCATTTATAGTAGAATTTTCTCCATAAACACCTATAGAAGACTTCGTTAAGCTTCCTTCATTTACTGATATAGTCCCTGTTGATGCAGTTATATCTATATCATTTAGCATTAAACCTATACTTTCTGTTCCTAGCGAAATAGTTCCAAGATCTAAATTTGGTATAGTTGTCTGTGTTCCTGCAACTGCTCCCGCCAATACGATTCCTGTATTATTAGCTGTTGTTGAAATCATTGTACCATTTGTAACATTTCCTATATTTCCTGTTAAATACATTCCTATTTCATTTGTTCCGTTTAAATTAATAATCCCATTATTTGCTATATCACTTGAAATAGTCTTTCCGTGATATGATATTCCTACTCCACCATCACCTGTTAAGTTTATCACACCTATATTATTTATGTCACCAACTTCTGAATAGATACCTATTGAATCTACTTTTATTCCATTATTAATAGTATGTCCATCAACATTTAAAGTTCCTAAATTTATTACTGTTGCTAATTTAATATGGGGAATAGTAATACCTGAGGGAGGAGTACCAAGAGTTGCTACTAACCCTGCTCCACCTTCTCTTATGGTTATAACTCCTGAAAGTTTATTAGTTATTGTATATGGTGTTCCTGCATTAGATTTAATATAACTTCCTAATAGTCCTTGTGAGTTTTTACCTACATTTAGAATTGTCTCTGCATTTAAACTACCATTTGTTGCTGTTGCTACTCTTCCTTCACCTGTCACGACTATATTATTTCCTAAATTTAGCGTTCCTCCATTTACATAGACTCCTGTAGAATTGATTCCATTTAGACCTAATGTAAGTGTTTCAGAACCTGTTCCTAAATTTACTTCTCCACCTGCTAAATATACCCCTATTCCATTTATTCCACCAACATTCAATGTAACTGTACCTGTAGTTAACTTACTTTTTTTAGGAACATAAATACCTATTCCACTTGTGGTTGTTACTACTCCATTTAATGTTAAGTTTACTCCTTGGGTTGCTGGAGTTCCTAGCATTTCATTATTTCCTAAATATATTCCTATCCCATCTCCTACTGTTACATTTGTTCCTGCCATTGTATATTGAGGAGTACTAACCATATTTTTCAAATAAATACCTATTGAACTTTGAGATCCCACTTTGTTTCCTGCTACTACTGTTGCTCCATCTAAATTAACATTAGCATCAGCACTATAAATTCCTATCTGCCCGTCTCCTACAGTTACTGTACTATTTATAGTTGTTCCTCGTCCTTGTATTCCTGGGCTTAGTTCTCCTGTCGCATAGATTCCTATACCTCCAGCTACACCAGTTGTTGTTACATCAAAATCTATAACAGCATTTTCTGCATAAACTCCTTTTCCTTGTGTTCCAGTTAAATCAATAGTTCCTGTATTTTTTATTTGTCCTGCTCCACTTTCTTTTAAATACATTCCTATTCCATTACCTGTTACATTTAATGCTCCTGTATTATCAAATGTATTTAATCCACCTTCAAGATAAACAGCAATACCATCTACTACACTAACTGTTCCACTATTTTTTCCTGCATTAATTCCCATAGAGGTTCCTAGATACATTCCTACATCTTTACTTCCAGTTCCTGTAATTGTTGATTCATTTTCTATACTAGCTGTTTTACCAGCAGTTATACTTGAAGCCATCATTCCAATTGTTGTATCAGCCAATGGGTTACTTGCATTACTTGCATTAATAGTGCCTTTATTTATTATTTTTCCTTTCTCAGAAGCAAAAGCTCCTACACTATCTTTTCCATCAACTGTGATTGTTCCACCTATATTTAATGTTCCTCCTGTTGCTGCCATTGTTGCTACAACATTATTTGAACCTATTCCTGTTACATTTCCATTATTTGTTACTACTGTATTTGCACCACCAGCAAATATTCCTACAACATTACCAGAGACTCCTGTATTTATTAATGTCATATTTCCATCACTAGTTACTGGAGTTGCTCCTGAATAATATACTCCTATACTATTATTACTTCCATTTACAGTCAAATCTCCTAATAGAGAAGCTCCATTTTCTAAATATATTCCTGTTGAATTAGCTGTTGCTCCAAGAGTTATTGTCGTTAAAGAATCAAGTGTTATTAGTCCACCTTTTCCATAAACTCCTATCGCCCCACTATCAGACATAATATTTCCATTTAATGTTGCTGTTCCATCTATAAAGGCTCCTGTTGTATTGATTCCTGTTGCAATTAATTCATTCGTCGTTCCACTAGTACCATTAAAGTTCAATGTAATATTTCCTTTCGAATATATCCCTATAGCTTCATTGGTTACTGTTAGAGAATTTCGTGAATTATATGTATTAGTAGTACCATCAGTACCATCCAAATATATTCCGATTGTCTTATCAGTACCTGATGAACTTATTCCATCTACACTTAATCCACCAATATTATTGATAGTACTTCCATTTTTTCCATATATCAAAATATTTTTATCTGCATTTGTTGTACTATGTCCAACTACACCAGCAATATTAATAGTAGCATTATTTGTATATACTCCTATTGAACCTACTTTTCCTGCTTCAAAAATTATATTAGATCCTGATAATTCTACTGTTGCTCCATCTTGTGCATAAATACCTACACTTCCTGCAACTTTTAATTCAATAGTTCCACTATTTATTATAGTTGAACCGGCTCCGGCTCCAATCATACCAAATTGAGTATTATTACCTACTGTTATCTTTCCTGTTCCAGTGTTAGATATACTTCCTGCAGTTCCTGCAGTAGTCTGCAAATACATTCCAGTTGCACTTGTTTTTGTTCCTAATTCAATTGTTCCTGTATTTTCTACTATACCATTTTTTGAATATAGTCCTACTCCATTATCACCTACTTTTAAATTACCAGTAGATTTTATATTTGCTCCTTCTACATAAATTGCTATTGCTTTATCTAATGAGCTACTGTCTATACTTAATGGTATAACTTTTGGAGTTAATGGAGTTTGTTCGTCTTTTGATAGTTGATACATGATACCAATTTTTCCATTTACATCTGGTACACCTACTGCTGATGTTCCTAAAATCATATTAGTCGCTGTTATATTTGAAGTTTCATCTAATATTACTCCTATTCCATCTGAACCTAAATTGATGTTACCCAAGGCATCTATTATAGACCCCTTTTCTCCATATATTCCTACTCCACCATTCCCTACTTCTATTGTTCCCAAATTTGAAATAGTCGATTTCTCTCCATATATTCCTACTGAAGTTCCTACACTGTTAGTCGAACCTACTTTTATAATCCCACTATTCTCTACTTTTGAAGTTGATACTGTTCCAGCACCATTATTATTATCTACATATATCCCAATACTTCCTATCCCAATTAAAGTTATAGTTCCTGTATTTGAAATATTAACTTCTCCTTGTCCTACTGCTGCTGTTCCAAATTCATTAGGAATCGGAATCCCATTAGCGTCTTCTCTATACGCCATTCCTATAATTCCAGTGGATTTATCTCCTGCTACTTCTATTATTCCATCAGTCTTAATATTACTTCCATTTACAGAGTATACTCCTACTCCACCTTCATTTATATGATTTCTATTGTCCATCTCTACTTCTATTTTACTTGTTCCATCTACTGTTACTGTTCCGTAATTTATAAATAGACCAATTCCACCATTTTCTCCTGTTCTAGCAAGTTCTGTTCTATCTGCTATTACTGTACTTCCGATTAAGTGAATAGCTGCTTCAGTATTAGCCACTGCTGAACTACTAGAGTTCATCTCAAATCCTACTACTTGGTTATTATATTTCTCTCCTTGTCCATTACTTAATACTGCTGATATTGTACTACCAGCAGTAGTTGTCGCAACAAGTCTTTGACCCAAGAATCTATTGTAGTAAAAGTTTCCATCAGCTTGTGCTGTACTTTCTCCAACTGCACCTGTTCCTGTTCTATCTAAGCTTCCTACAGTAATACTCCCTCCATCTACTGCTGCTGTCTTATATTTATCTATTCCTGCTCCTGCTTCTATTAAATCAGACAAATTTTCACCTGTTGCAGTTTCTATTGCATTTATAATACTTGCTTCTAAGCCTGTAGTATTTAGATTATTAGCCTCTTTCAAATTAAAAACTATTACATCATTAGATTCTACTTTTATCTTTGTGTCAGCATCTAATTTGATTGTACTTATTGCTAATGGATCTAAGTTTAAATCAAAAGCAGTAGATTTTCCATATAATTCAACTGTTGCTCCTGATAAATCTATTTTTCCTGCTCCATCAGAATAAACTGCATAACCATTTCCATCATATTTTAATCTTCCACCTGTGAAATCTACATTTGAATCTAAACCTATTGAAGCTATTCCTGTTGAGCCATTTAAGACTTCTATATTATTATTTTGAGCTTCTATCTTTCCACCTGACCCTGCCATTAAGGCGAATCCTAACACATCTCCTGTATCAGTTTGAACTGCTCCTGTCACAGAAATATTGACATTCGTATCAAAACTTACCTTATTTATTGTAATTAAAGAATTAGTTCCCATTGCAAATGCTGCTCCAGAATCTTTTTTATTAGTTGAATTTGCATCTACAGATACTTTCCCTATCATAGATATTCCTTCAGTACTCACTATCTTACTTCCTTCCCCTGCAAAAAGGAATATTGAATCAGTCAAATCTGTTCCCTCTATTTTTTTAACCTGGATATCATTGCCCACTCCAGATGTATATGCTCCCATATTCGAAAATCCACCCGCTAATTTCACTGTACCAATTGTATCTATTTTTCCTGTATTAATACCTGTTCCTGATATATATAAACCTATATTTTGGGTCCCACCATTAAGTTCTATATTTCCAGCCCCTAATGATAGAATAGCATTATCCATAGGTGTTACTCCTACACTGGATTCTGTCTTATCATATATTCTTATTTGATGTGAATCTAAAGCAAGAGTTGAACTTGATAATATTCCAAAACTTCCTTCTATATTTGTATTAGCTCCTCCAGTAGGATTTACATTAACATTTGTAAGCTTATCTCCTGTTGTATAGTCCAAACCATTATGTAACAACGTATTAAATACTTGGTTTCCTACATTGGTACTTCCTATATCTACTGCAAAATTCCCCTTATTATTTGTAGCATTAGTTGCAGTTATATATAACCCTATATTTTTGTCTCCATACATCTCAATAGGATTATAGCTACCTGTTGTACCTAGTACAAAGTCTTCTGTAGTAAATTCAAACTGATTTTTAGAATTTGTTTTTATATATACTCCAGCTGAATTTTCACCCTTCAGCTTTATTTCACCTCTATTTACAACACTTAGAGGTCTAGTTGCTCCCCCTGAACCTAAAAAAATAAAAGATTTTAGAGAATAAGAATCAATTATACCACTATTATACATTACATGGTGTATCCTGAATCCATCCTGTGACATTCCAAAAACACCATTGTTAGTATCCTTATTTTCTGTACCATTTTTATACGGAACTAAAAATATTTCACCTGTATTTATTGCCATCGCTTTATATGATGAACCAGCAAAAGGTCCATGATCATAATGATTAGTTACTATTCCATTAGCTCCTTCAATTACAATTTTTCCACTATTAATCCATGTGAAAACTTTAGAGTTGGGTGTGGTTGCGTATCCTGATGGATTTATTTTTACTCCATCATCAAATGCAGCCATTATTTCAGCTTGATTAGAAAGTCCAGTAGTTCCAAAAAGTAATTTAATACGTTCTCCTGCTACTGGGGCAGCCTCATGTATGTCCAAATGAGCAAATTCATTTAAAGTGTTACTATCCTTTGTGTTGGTATATAAAAAATTAGCATTACTAACCATTGTAGAGTTTGTACTACTTCCTACTAATTTTTGGAATCCTAATTTTTCTATTGAACTTTTAGGTTCCGTAGTTGACAAATTCCAAGTTCCATTTACTCCCACAGTTGAAAGTGTTTCACCTGGAATCAAAATTTTTGCATTAGATCCTTGAGCAAAAGAATTTACTCCTGTATAATCATTAAATTCATAATGCCATTTATCATCCCCAGGTCTCTGAATCTTAAATTCTCCACCTGTAATTGTTACCATTTCAATTAGTCCATTTTTATAAAAAAAGTCATCATTTTTTATATCAGAATAAAATACTGTACTCATAGCATGATTTCCATCAAATGTAATTGAAGTAGTAAAATCAGGTAATGTTGGTGGTACTATTACTGGAATCCCTGGTGCTTTTGGAGGAGTTATTTGACTAGGTATAAACCCTCCGGGAGCATCTGGGGCTACCATACTTATTTCTCTATCCCCAGGCACATTTACATTAGGTATTACTGGAGCTGTTACATTAATAGACGCTACTGCTCCTGGAGCTGTAATTGTTGGTACATTAAATCTTGGAACATCAACTGAATCAACAGTTACAGTCTTAATCTCTAATGTTTCTGGGGTAATAAATACTGGGATATTTGGTGTCCCTATTTCTCCTATTTGAGGTTTATTTATATTCACATTAATATCTTTATTAATTACTGGTATTTCTGGAACTAAAGGCACAATATTAGCAGATATTTTTATTGTTTCTCTAAATGTAGTACTATCTATCACTGTTCCAGCCCCTGCCATAACTTTATCTAAAGCTACATCACTACTTAGTCCTGATGATACTACAGCATCTATTGTTGGACTCCATTCCTCTTTTGTTCTATCTTTTCCTGAACCATTATTTATTTTATCATATGTAAAAAATACCTGAGTATTTTGCCCAAGTGGCTTTCCATAAAAATCCCATTCTTTAACCAAGGTATCAAACATCGCTGTTTCTTCTGATATTTTACTTTTATTTTCTTTTATTTTTACTTTTATTTTTTCTCTTTCTTGTTTAATCTTTACTAAAATATCTCCTTTAATTCCATTAATTTCTGTTACAGATTCTACACCACCTAAAGATATTGTTCCTGATATTAGAAACATTACCAATAATGCTGCTGAGAAACTTCCTTTCTTTTTTAAAAATCTTTTTAATGACTTTTCTATTTCTTGTATTTTCAATTTTATCTCCTTAATAACCCTTATTTTTTTTAATTTGTTCTAATATTATACCTTAAAATCCAATTTTTTACAAATATATTCACTCTATCAATTAATATATATTCTCATATTACTACTTTTTTCCTCTAAAAAAAAAGACAAATAAATCTCATATATAATTAAAGTGACTAAACCAAATTATAAGGAGGGATTTATTTGCAAACTTAAAATTCCTAATGCAACCTTGTTTTTTATTCTTTAACAAATATAAATTTTCTTCCCTCAGACATTTCATGGGAAAACTTATATTCCACATCTTCAAATAGTTTTAATTTTTCTATATCTAATATATTGTTCTTAGCCATGTAATCTAAAAATTTTCCTCTCATTTTTTTCCCTTCTGTACTAATATTTTTTAAGATACCCCCCTGTTTTTGTCGGAATTCTATATCAATAACATTATGAGTTTTTCTATCAATTATTTTTGAAAATTCATTTGAGGCCAAATTAACTATAAGTTCCTCTTGAGAAAAATAACTATTAATTTTTTTGCTCCAATAACTATATGGAGATTCTTTTAAAATTTTTATTGTCATATCTAACCTATACTCTTTTATTAATGTAAAAGGGGTTAATACTCCGTAAAGTGCAGAGAAAATTCTTAAATGATTCTCTAAATATTCTAAATTTGTTATAGAATATGAGCAAAAATCTAGAGTTTTGAAACTTACTCCTTGATATTGTAAAATACTTACTCTTGCTTCCAAAGTATTAAAATTTTCATAGTTAAAATAAGTTTTTTCTAATAAATCACCTTTTAATTTAAATATTTTCATCATTTCTGATTTTGAAAATATTTTAATAGTATCCATAATGAGCATTGCTTCTTCAAAGAAGAAAGGTTCTTTTTTTAATGAGTTCATAAAGTTATAATTTTTAATATCTGAAAAAGAACTTCTCATTCCTTTACTTGGTGAAAATATAATCTTCATAGATGTTGCTCCTTTCAAATTTTATAATTTAAGTTATCAAAAATAATAATTTTTGATATTTGAAATCTTTATTTTATTAAAATAATAATACCATAAGCAACTTTAAACTACTATTAATTTCTTCATATATTCTATTGATTTTATATTTTTCAAATACAAAATCAATAAAATAAATTATAACTAATTAAATATAAAAAATAAATATATTGACATTCAATTGAAAATCATATAGTATTTAGATAATGATTACTGGGGTGCTTAATGCTGAGAGAGGAAACTCGACCCATGGAACTTGAATCGGTTAGAACCGACGGAAGGAGTAATAAAATTTTATAAAATAAGAGAAATCTATTTTTGATATTTTAATCTCCTTTCCAACTGAAGGGGGATTTTTTTATGCAATTTTCAAAACGTTTATTAAAAGAAACAAAAGAAATATGGGATAGTTATTATGTTCATCCTTTTATTCTTGGCATTGGAGATGGTACTTTATCGAAAGATAAATTTATTTTTTATTTAATTCAAGACTATTTATATCTTCTGGATTACTCAAAATTATTTGCTTTAGGAGTAACTAAAGCAACAGATGAAAAAACTATGCAAAATTTTGCTAAACTTCTTGATGGAACATTAAATTCTGAAATGCAAATACACCGTTATTATTTAAAAAAATTAAATATAACTGAAACTGATATCAAAAAAACAAAACCTTCCCTAAGTAATTTATCATATACTCATTATATGATGGCTGTTTCGCAAAATGGGCAAATGGCTGAAATTACTGTGGCACTTCTTGCATGTTCTTGGAGTTACTATTTAATTGGAAAAGAACTTGAAAAAACTAATAAAAGAGATGAAAATCCTTTTTATACTCCATGGATTGATACTTATGTATCTGAAGAGTATCAAAAATTTAATAATTGGCTTATTGAAGAAACAGATAAATTTTGTAATGATCTATCTGAGGAACATAAATTAAGATTAATAGATATTTTTATAAATACAAGTCGTTATGAATATGACTTTTGGACTATGTCTTATAAAAAGGAGTTATAATGAGTAATATTATTTCAATTAAAGATTTTACCTTTAAATATCCAGATAGTTCTGTAAATATTTTAGAAAATTTAAATTTAGAAATTAAATCTGGAGAATTTATTTCAATAATAGGTAGTAGTGGATGTGGTAAAACTACAATTCTAAGAATTTTAGCAGGCTTAGAAAATAGCTCTCTACTTCAGAGTAATAATTTTTCAACAAGCTATATGCCACAAAAAGATGCTCTTTTACCTTGGAGAAAAGTTATTGAAAATTTGATGCTACCTTTGGAAATTTTAGGGTTCAGTAAAGAAGAGCAAAAAAGTCAAAGTGAAAAAACATTGGAAAAACTTTCACTTTTAAAATATAAAAATTTTTATCCAAAAGGGCTCTCAGGAGGTATGAGACAACGGGTATCTCTGGGTAGGGCTCTTATTAGTAACTCAGATGTTTTTCTTTTAGACGAGCCTTTCAGTGCCTTAGATGCTATTACAAAATTAGAGATGCAAGAATGGGTAAAAAAAATATTTAATTCACTTCATAAAACTATTATTTTAGTTACTCATGATATTGAAGAAGCAATGTTTTTATCAGATAGAATTTTTGTAGTTTCAGAATTCCCTATAAAAAAATTTAAAATTTATGAAACTAAAAATTTCCAAGGTGCTTTAGAAGAAAAAAAATTGAAAGAAGAGATTTTATCTCTTGTAAGGAGATATAAATATGAATAAAAAATATTTCCATCTAATAATTTCTTTAACAATTTTTTTAATATTATGGGAACTTACTGGTTATTATATAGGGAAAGAATATATTTTACCACTTCCAACTTCAATATTAAAGTTTATCCTTGTCAATTGGAAATCTATTTTTTTCATCCATTTTCCTGCAACAGCTTCAATTATGCTATCTTCATTATCAATAGCAATTGTCTTAGGGATACTCTTAGCTTTCTTAATGGATAAATATACTGTTCTTGAAAATTTATTTTATCCTATAATTGTAATTACACAAACATTACCTATTATAGCAATAGCACCAGTTTTTATTTTATGGTTTGGCTACAGTATATGGAGTAAAATTATCGTAGTTGTTTTAATGGTTTTTTTCCCCATAACAGTCAATGTTTTGGAAGGTCTTAAGTCAATTAAACGTGAATATCTTGAGCTTTTCATCTCTTTAAAAGCTACAGAAAAAGATAAATTTTATAAATTAAAAGTATTTGCTGTATTACCCTATTTTTTTTCAGCTTTAAAAATAGCTATTCCATTTAGTTTAACAGGAGCCACAGTGGGGGAATGGTTAGGTGCCCAAAAAGGTTTAGGATATTTGAGTAAAAGAATGATGACTCAATTAGATGGACCTGGAATATTTGCACCAATTATTATACTCTCACTATTTGCAATAATTTCTGTTCAAATTATTACATTTATAGAGAATAAATATATTCATTGGAGGAGAGAATTATGAAAAACTTACTATTTTTTATCTATATTTTACTATTTACAAGTTGTACAACTGAAAAAAAACTAGAACCTGTAACGGTTTTATTAGAATGGTACCCTAATGCTATTCATAGCTTTATATATGTAGCAAAAGAAAAAGGATTCTTTAAAGAAGAGGGATTAGATGTTGAAATTTTATTACCTTCTGGATCAAATGACTCTATTATCTTTACAGCTGCTGGAAAAGTTGATATCGGTTTTTATTATATGAACCAACTTATTTTGCAAAAAACTGAACAAAATATCCCTGTTTCATCTATTGGGGCTGTATCACAAGAGTCTTTATCCGTTTTTATAGCTCCTAAAGATAAAAAAATCATGTCTCCAAAAGACTTTGAGAATAAAAAAATAGGATATTCTGGAGAACCACTATCTGAAATGAAAATAAGAAAATTGGTTAAAGATAATGGTGGAGATGAAAAAACAGTTCAACTAGTTGACGTAGGATTTGATTTGATAACTGCAATGGTTACTGGAAAAGTTGATGTTACACACGGTGGTTATCGACATCATGAAGTCCCTGTTCTAGAATCAAAAGGAATTGAAGTCAATTATTTTAGTGCGGCACAATATGGGGAGCCTGGAGAATATGAAACAATTCTTATTTCAGGAGACGAAACTATTAAAAATAAGCCTGAAACTCTGAAAAAATTTCTAAGAGCAGCTAAAAAAGGATTTAATTATGTAAAAAAACACCCTAAAGAAGCTATAGATATTACATTTTCAAATCAGTCACTGGAAAACTTTCCTCTTGATAAAAATGTAGAAATTAAAAGTTTAGATACACTTATACCACTTATGGAAAGCGAGAATCAAGAATTTTTATCCCAAGAAAAAGAACTATATAAGCAAAGAATAGAATGGTTATATAAAGAAAAAATGATAAAAAAGAAATTTGATGCAGATTTTTATTTCAAAAATTTAATTTAATAAGGAGGATGTGATATTTTTTATCACAAATAAAAATGAAAAATGTTCTTACAATAGCTGGTTCTGATTCTTGTGGTGGAGCTGGAATTCAAGCAGATTTAAAAACTATGAGTGCATGTGGAGTCTATGGAATGAGTGTTATTACAGCTATAACTGCACAAAATAGTAAAGGAGTTTTTGCTGTTCAAGAAATAGAACTTGATATAATCAAAAGGCAATTTGAAGTTCTTTATGAAGATATTAGGATTGATGCTATAAAAATTGGAATGCTTTCAAGCTCAGAAATTAGTGAAACTGTCTATTCTTTTTTAAAAGAAACAACTATAGATAATATTATTCTTGATCCTGTTATGGTCTCTAAAAGTGGATATTTTCTTTTGAAAGAGGAGGCTATAAGTAATCTAAAAAAATTAATTTCTATTTCTAAATTAATAACTCCAAATATTCCAGAAGCTGAAATTTTATCTGAAATGAAAATTAATAATGAAAATGATATGATTGAAGCTGGTCTACGAATAAAAAAAATGGGAGCAAAAAATGTTCTAATTAAAGGAGGACATAGAACAGATAATTGTACTGATATTTTAATTAATGAAAATTCTTCTATCATTAAATTTTATGGTGAAAGAATCTCTACTATTAACACACATGGAACAGGATGTAGCCTCTCTTCTGCAATAACCTCTTTTATTTCTAAGGGATATTCCATTGAAGAATCTATTACTAAAGGAAAAGAATTTATAACTCTAGGAATAAAAAATTCTTTTTCAATTGGGGAAGGAGTTGGACCAATAGGTCATTTTATAGAGTTATATAAAAAAGCAGGAGTAGAGTATGAATAGAAAAATTGATTCAATAGAGATTGATAATTTAATACATACTCAAAATATAAAAGAAATTTCAAAGTTATGCTTAGTTACAGATAGAGAAATACTTGGAAATAGAGATCTTAATTTAGTCATTGAAGAAGCTATTCTTGGTGGTGCCACTATGATACAACTTAGAGAGAAAGAGCTCTGCTATGATGAATTTTTATCTCTAGGTAAATCTATAAAAAAGATTACAGATAAATATTCTATTCCCTTAATAATTAATGATAATGTTCAGGTAGCACAGGAAATTGATGCTACAGGAGTCCATCTTGGACAAAGTGATATGAGTGTGACTCAGGCTAGAAAAATTTTAGGAAAAGATAAAATAATCGGACTTTCTGTTACAACAGAGGAGGAAGCAGAAAAAGCTATTTCATTCTCACCTGACTATATTGGAATTGGTCCTATTTTTTCAACCTCTAGTAAAAGAGATGCCAGTTTCCCATTAGGTCTTGAAAAATTAAAAAAAATTATAAATAATACTGATATTCCCACAATGGCAATAGGGGGAATAAACAGTTCTAATATTTTAGATGTTATGACAAGTGGGGTTGATGGAGTAGCTGTTATTTCTGAAATACTTGAAAAAGACAATATAAGAACAGCCACACATAATATGAAAATAGAAATTTCAAAAGCTGAATATATTAGTCAAATATCTGAAAATATTAAGAATGTAAGAACAACAAATCCATTGGTACTTCATTTAACAAATCTTGTTACAATTAATGACTGTGCCAATGTTACTCTTGCAATTGGAGGATCTCCTCTTATGAGCTTTTGTAAAGAAGAAATGGAAGAATTAATTTCTATATCATCAAGTGTTGTTCTAAATATAGGAACTATGGATTCTTCCATGAGGGATATCGCGGTCTTTATGGGAGAATTATGCAACAAGTATAAAAAGCCTATTATTCTTGATCCAGTTGGTGTAGGTGCAAGTAATTCTAGAAAAGAACTTGTGAAAACACTTTTACAAAATATTAAATTCACTTCTATCAAAGGGAATTTATCCGAAATTAAAACACTACTTGATTTTTCTAAATCTTTTGGAAAAGGTGTTGATTCAATAGATTTTGGAAATGAAGAAGAAATAGGAAGAGAACTTGCAATAAAATATAATACAGTTATAGCAATAACTGGAAAAGTTGATTATATTATTGATAAAAATAGAATAGTTAAAATTTATAATGGAAATTCATCCATGTCTAAATTAACAGGAACTGGTTGTATGTCAACCTCAATAATAGGAAGTTTATTGGGAGTTTCTAACGATAATTTTATATCTGTTTTAGGTGGTATTTTAATTATGGGGATAAGTGGGGAGTTAGGAAGTAATAATTATATAGGAAATGGAAGTTTAAAAGTTCAAATACTTGATAATATCTCTCTTTTTAATGAAACAATACTTTTTAATAACTCAAAAATAGAAATTGGTACCTTTTTATAAGTGTAATCTATTCAAAATTATATTTAATATCAAAAAATTTTTAAATCTATGTTATAATAAGATATTAGAATTTATATATCTTTATAACATAGATTTTTTATTTAAGTAAATTAAATTGTAAAGTAGTAATAATTTTTTATATATTATTTAATTATAAAATAATTATATAGTATCTTTTATTATTATAAGTGAAAACTTCTGGATTTTTAAGTTCTGCTTTTACAAATCTCATATGTGTATATTTTTTTGCAAACTTAGCAGGATACTCAGAAAATTTTGTATGTGACATCTTATAAGTTATAGTAGCCATGTCAACAGGATTAGTAGATATCAAATAAAAAGTCGTTCCAATACTAAAAAGATTATTTTTAAAATAAGAATCCCCTTTTATTTGTTTAAAATCAAAATTTTTACCAGTTTTTTTTACAATATAATTTCCTAAAGCTATGAAAATCTCCATAATTAATTACTCCTTTTATTTATATTTATCTATTAATTATAGAGGGTTTACGAAAAAAAATCAAGTTATAAAAAATATTTTTAAATTTATGATATATTAAAAATTTATAGGGAGGAATTTAAGCTCAATAGCTTATAAAACAATATGAATAAAATTGGAATTTTTTACGGTAGTACTGGTGGAAGTACAATGGCAATAGTTGAAGAAATAGAATTTAATCTAAAAAATAAAGATTATCAAGTTATTAATGTAAAAGATGGAATTAAAGAAATATCCAATTTTTCAAATTTAATTTTAGTTACTCCTACTTATGGAGTAGGAGAATTACAAGATGATTGGAATAATCAAATATCAGAATTAAAAAAAATTGACTTTACTAATAAAACAATTGGAATTGTAGGACTAGGTAACCAACGAGCTTTTGGAGAATCCTTTGTAAGTGGAATGAGAATTCTTTATGATATTATTCAAGAAAAAGGTGGTAACATCGTTTCTCCTACTTCTATTCTTGGTTATTCTTATCAAGATACACAAGCAATAGAAAACAATAAGTTTATTGGTCTTGTTCTTGATGAAACAAACCAAGAGGATCAAACTCCAGAAAGAATACAAGATTGGATTAATGATATCTTGAAATATTTTTCATAAAAAAAAGACCTTAGAAATTAATCTAAGGTCTTTTTTATAAAGAAGATTATAACTTATAACCAAAAATTAGTGAAAGTTGATTTAAGTCTTTATGTCCTCTACTATCATTTTTTAATTCAGTAACAGAATAAAGTAATTCAGCTTGAAGGAAACTGATATTCATACCTACTCCTGCACCATAATAGAGTCCTCCCTTAACACCATTATTATCCAAGTTTTCTCTGCTATATATACTTCCACCAAGTTTAGCTACAACATATGGTTTAACAAATATAGGTAATATATTCCATCTTGCTAATACATAAGCAGGTGTTGTTGACAGACCCACTCCTGAAGATTTATGATTATATTGAATTCCTGCTCCTATATCAAAAACAAGAAAATTTTGACTTATCTCTAGTCCTATACTTGGATTATAGTCATCTAACTTCCCTTTACCCTCATATCCTTTTGTATTTCCATTAATTCCCACTCTTAAATAACTATCTATAGAAAAAGATAGTGTAGACCCCAATACTAACATTAATAATAATAACAATTTTTTCATTATTTCCCCCTATTATAATTAATTAACTTTTAATATAAAATACACAATATTTTTATAACATACAAATATTTATTACTTTCCTGCAAATTCTTTTTTTCTAATTCGATTATCTCTAATATCATATATTTCAAAATCTACTTTTTTTAATAATGATTTATCATGAGTTACTAAAATAACAGCACCTGTATATTTTTTTAGCATATTAGCAACAGTAATTCTAGAGTATTCGTCCATGTAAGTAGAAGGTTCATCTATTATTAATAAATCTATTTCAGCAAGTATATTGGCAAATATTTCTAAACGTCTTTTCTCTCCACCAGATAGCATAAAAATTCTCTTATCTCTAAATTCTGGTTCATAATTATAAAGACTATCTATAGCATTTTCAACAAACTCTATAGGCAAACCTGTTTTTTTCATCAAGTAATCAATAGTTGAAAGCTTTTCATTTTCAAAGACTGTTTCTTGTTCTATAAAAGCAATTTTAACTTTCTTATCTATTTTAAATTCACCACTTGTAATTTTTTCTTTATCAGTCAATATTTTTAATAAAGTAGATTTTCCTGATCCATTTTCTCCAACAAGACAAATTTTACTATCTCTATACATTTTAAAATTTACATCTTTATAAAGTAATTTATCTGGAAATTCTTTACTCATATTCTCAAAACTTAGAATCTCTTCATCAACAGTTCTTTTTGAAATATATACCTCTCTCGGTGTAGCTTCATACTTATATTTATACTCAGCAGACAAAGGTATTTTTTCTTTATCTAATTTCTCTAACTCTTTTTCCATTCTTCTTAAAACAACTGCTTGTGCATGTTTATTTTCTACTTTTTCAAGTAAGATATTTTTTTTGGTAACAGCTTTTACTGTTTTTTCAATAACTAAGTCTGTTGCCTGATTTTTTTTCTTTTCTTCTAATAATTTTTCTTTTTTCTCTTTCAAATATTTTTCATAACCACATTGATACGAAGAAACAGTATAATTATCAATATCTAAAATTTTAGTTGCAAAACTTCTTATAAAATCAACATTATGAGAGATTATAAGAAAAGCTTTTCTACTTTTTTGAATATAACTAGATAACCAAGCTGTTTTTCTGTTATCAAAATAAGAAAGAGGTTCATCTAAAATTATTAAATCAGAGTCTAAAAACAGAACTGAAGCAAGTCTAATATATTGCTTTTCTCCACCACTCAATTCAAAAAATTTCCTATTTAATTTTTCATTCAGTCCAAATATATCAATAAATTCTTCTTGTAAATGAATATATGAATAACCACCTAAACTTTCAAACTCATCTGTTAATCTAGAATATTCCTCAAGTAATATATCATTTTCATTTAAATCATCAGTAAATTTCTGACTAACTTCTTCCATTTTTTTTTGTGCAGATATTACTTTTTTAAAAGGAATATCTAAAAGTTCACTTACTTTTAAATCAACATTTATTGTATCTAACTGTTCAAAATAAGAGATTGTCGATTCTTCATTAGAAATAATTTCACCCTCATCAGGCATTTCATCATCTTTAATTAGTCTAATAAAGGTAGTTTTTCCAGTACCATTATTTCCTATTAGAGCTATTTTTTCATTAGAATCTACAGTTATATTTATATTGTCATATAATTTTTGAGTAAAAAAAGATTTTGAAACATTTACAAATTCTAAAATATTCATTTTTCTCCTAGTGTTTATTACTTTAATTCTAAATAATCTTTACCTATTAATTTCTCTTAAAGTCCTTTCCATATCTCGTTTTTGATCTTTTTGAGCTAAGACTTCTTTCTTATCATAAGTTTTTTTCCCACGTGCCAAGGCTATTTCAACTTTAACATATCCTTTAGATAGATGAACATTTAAAGGAACTATTGTCCAACCTTTTTCTTTTACTTTTTCAAGCATTTTCTTTATTTCATTTTTATGAAGCAATAGTTTTCTAACTCTTTTTTCCTCTGGATTATATGTGCTACCATATTTCCATGCTACCACATTCATTCCCATAATAAAAATTTCATTATTTATGATTCTTATAAAAGCTTCTTTTATACTACTATGTCCTGCTTTTATAGATTTCACTTCACTTCCAATCAGTTCTATTCCAGCTTCATATTGCTCTTCAATGAAAAAATCAAAAAAAGCTTTTTTATTATTTGCTAAAATCATTTTTACTCCTATTAATTCTCATTTTTTTCTAAATAAGGAACTGCTTCAATATTTAGGTTTACCATATCTGCTTTAACTATGATAATCTCAATTTTATCCCCAAGTTTGAACTCATGACCACTAATAGTTTCAACCATAGAATAATCATTCTCTGAAAATTCAAAACTTCCTTCACTTCCATGAGCAGACAAATCCCAAAAACATTCTATAAATTCATCTGTTTCCAAAAATATTTTTTTATTATTAAAACCTATTATTCTACCAGAGTAGACTTCACCAACTTTATCTTTCATGTATTCTACAATTTTAATCTTCTTACTTTCTTCCTCAACTTTCATAGCATCTCTTTCAGTTTTAGAAATATGTAATGCTACTGGATCAAGGACTCTGTTTAACCATTTTAATTCTTTAGCTGTTGGATATCCATGGAGTAACATTCCACACACACGGTGAACCATTAAATCTGCATATCTTCTAATTGGTGAAGTAAAATGAGTATAATATTCTGATGCAAGTCCAAAATGTCCTGAATTCTCTTTTGTATATCTAGCCTGCTTCAATGCCATTAAAATTGTTTTATGAACTATAAGGCTGATTCCTAACTCTTTAGAATCTTCAATTATTTTTTGGAATTTTTTAGGATGAATATCTTCTAAAGAATGAATTCTATATTTAAACTTAGATAAGACTTCATTTAATGTATTAATTCTTTCTGGATCAGGTTTCTCATGAGTTCTATAAATAGATGGAACTTCCAACCAAAATATTTTTTCAGCAATAGCTTCATTGGCACTAATCATAAAATCTTCAATTATTCTTTCTGATTCTCCACGATCAATTTTTTTAAGCTCTTTCACAAGATTTTCTTCAGTTAATATCACTTTAACTTCTGGAATATCAAAGTCAATGCTTCCTCGATTATGTTTCAAACTTCTGATAATTGCAGATAGCTCTTTCATTATTTTAACATCTTCAACTATGTCAGAATATTTTTCTAACATTTCTGTATCCCCATCAAGTATTTTATTTACATTTTTATACGTCATTCTATGAACTGTATTTATAACTGAACGATATATATCTGTACTTAAAATTTTACCTTTACTATCAAAAATTATTTCACAACTAAAAGTTAATTTATCTTCATTAGGATTTAATGAACAGATACCATTACTTATGGCTCTAGGAAACATAGGTAAAACTCTATCTACCATATATACAGAGTTTCCACGCTTCTCAGCTTCTTTATCTAGGTTTGAACCAATTGGTATATAATATGAAACATCTGCAATAGCAACAATTAATTTATAACCATTATCTTTAGTTTTTTCCACATATACTGCGTCATCTAAATCTTTTGCATCATCTCCATCAATAGTAATGATACGTAAATCTCTTAAATCTCTTCTTGTTGCAATTTCCTCTTCGGGAATAGTTAAAGGTATTTCTTTTGCCTCATTTATAACTTCAATAGGGAAAGTTTCACTCATCCCCTCTCTTCGGATAAGAGCTTCTAACATATTATCGGTATTTGCAGCCTCACCAAGAATTTCAATTATTTCCCCTTCAGGTTTTTTATCATTTTCTCCCCAAAAAAGAATTTTAACAACAACTAATTCTCCATCTTCTGCTCTATTCAAATTTTTATAAGGAATATAGATATCTTTTCCAAAAGCATGTGTTGGAATTACAAAACCAAAATTAGGAGTTCTATGTAATATCCCTACAATAACATCTTTATTTCTTTTAATTATTTTTACTACTTCACCCTCTTTTTTACTTTTATCAAAATAACCTTCTTTTACTTTGATAAGAACAGTATCTCCATCAAGTGCAGAGTTAAAATGTACTCGTGGAATAAAGATCCCTTCATTCTCAGTATCTACAAAAGCAAATCTTTCTTTTATAATATTAAGTTCCCCTTTTATATAACCCATTCTCTCAGGGGTAGTATATTTCCCTCTATTATTTTTTAAAAGTTCTCCTTGATCAACCATAATATTTAAAATTTCTTTATTTTCTTCTTTTAATTTAGGAGACAAATTAGCTAGTTTTACTATTTCATCATATTTTAAAGATATATTTTCTTCAAATATTTTTTTTATTTTTTCAATTTCTTTTAATATTTTTATAGATACTGGTGAAATTGTGGAAGAATTCTTGCTCTTTTTCACATCACTTTCAGAATTTCTCTCTTGTTTTTTACCAGTTTTATTTTTTATTTTTTCTTCTGTATTAATTTTATTTTTTTTATTTTTTTTACCAAAATATTTTTTCCCTTTTGATTGTTCTATAAATTTTTCAGTATTTTGTTTATCTTTATTCATAATTTACTCCTTTTGTTCCTCAAGTAACCATTTTTTCATTAAGAAAGTATTAGGATGAATATTCCCTGCTTTCTTTTGAGATGATAAATAGTCTATTTTTGTTTTTAACAATAAGAGTAAGGCACACTCAATATCATTTTCAGCAATATTTCTAATCGCTTCCACTCCAAGATATTTTCTAGTAGGTTCTATATTATCAGATAAATATATAATTTTTTCTAATTCAGACATCTTGGTCCTTCCTATACTATGATACTTTATACTATTTAAAATATTATTATCCTTGATTTCTAAAATATTTTTTGCATAAAGATATGCCACAAATCCGTGTAAAATAGGGAGCCAGTTTTCTATATTTTTTAATTCTGGAAAGTTTTCACGCTTACAAATCTTGATAAGTTCAGAATCAGAGAGTTCTTTTTGAAAATCATGAAGAAGTGCAGAAATTTCTATTTTCCATTTAGGAATATTAGTTTTATTTAACAATAGGGCTGTTTCCATAACATTTATTACATGCTCATATCGTTTTGGAGTTAAAGTGTTTTTAACATCAATTTTAATTTTATCAACTAATAACTCCATGTCTTTAGACATATCTCTTTTCTCCTTCATAACAATACTTTTTTAAAGATACTAATCATAAAAATTTTATATTTTTCTTATAAATTTATATTTTTCTCATAAAAATTTTTATAAATCCCCTTTTTTTCTTCACCATTTATTAAAAATTTTACTCTTTCTTTTTCTGTATTACTAACTATAGAATTAGTTATAGAATATAGTACTAATAACTGTTCAGTTTCTGATTTACTACTCTTAGCAAAATCAATAGGTAAAATATTAAGAAATATATTTTTATCTTTGATAAAAACATTACTTAAAGATAGAGGTTTTAGTATAATCTTACTTTTTAAAAGCTCTAAATTTAACTCTTTAAAAATAATTCCTATTTTTTCTTCTACACTTAATTCTTTTGAAAAAGATATCTCTTTTGAAATTAATTTTTCTTTTTTGTCATTGAGAATATATAAAACACCTTTTACTTCTTCCACTTTTTCAATTATTTTTTTCATAATATTATTAGTTTTATTAAAATTAATTTTTTCTATTTTTTGACTATTATCAGTCAACTTTTTTGAATATACCCCTAATACTATGCATAAACAAAATAAAAATGAAATTATAAATATTTTTTTCTTCATACTCCCCTCCTTAAACTACAGCACTCTAATAAAAATATTGTTTTACTTGTTCTGAAATAGCAGCTGCAATCTTCTTTTGTTTAGAATAATTAGTGATTTTTTTTCTATCCTCAGGATTTGAAACAAAACCAACCTCTACTAAAACTCCAGGAATTACTGTTTTAGGTAATCCTAATCCCCTTAAAACAGCAAAATTAGCACCATGAATTCCTCTATCTACCATTCTTAAGTTTTTTACTAAATTATTATTTATACTTTTAGCTAATTTAGCAGAAGCCTCTTGATATTTAGTATATTCTAATTCACCAAGAATTTGTGAAATACCACCAATATTTTCTCCAAAAGTTTTTCCAAAACTATTTTCGTATGCTGCAACTCTTGCTGCATATGGAGAAGACTTTTTAGAAAAATAGAAAACCTCTACCCCTTTTGCTTTTTTTGATCTTGCAGAGTTAACATGAATACTAATAAACATATCAGCTTTTTTAGAATTTGCAATTTTAGGTCTTTGTGAAAGATTCACAAATTTATCAGAATTTCGTGTCATAATTACATTAAAGTTTTTTCTTAAATTTTTAGCCAGTTCTTGAGAAATTTTTAGTGCAATATCTTTTTCTCTTTTTCCAGCGGTTGAAGCTCCTGGGTCTTTTCCACCATGACCAGGATCAATTACTACTGTAAATTGTTTTGTAGCAACTGATGATTGATTTGAGAAGTTAATAATTAGTTTCTTAGATTTTAAAATAGCTTTATAAGTTACACCAGGGTTATGTTGAATAAAAAAGCTTGAATTATTCCCCATTGGTACATATTTAAAATCTTTTATACTTTTCCCAACAAAAGATTTGTCATTTATTTTTCCTTTAAACTTCTGATCTATAAACTCTATAAATATAAGTTGATTCATAGTATCATAATTAATTTTATAAGAATTTTTAGTCATTTTTTTTTCTGTTTCAAAAATAATTTCTGTTTTAGATCTATTCGAGGAAACATTTCTTATTGCAGATTTTCCAAAAATTGTTATGGACAATAAAAGAGTCATAAATAACAATATTTTTTTTCTCATAATCACTCCTAGGTTTAAGTTATCTTTTATTCTACCACATATATGAAAAGAGTGCTATAAAATAGCACTCTTTTTTTAATTATAGTATTATTTTAAAATTGTTGCTATTGCAGATTTTATAACTGTTAGTTTTACACCTTTATCTACTCTAATATCAACATATTCATTATGAGAAGAAATAACAGTTCCTTTTATTCCAGAAGTAGTTAATATTTCAGTTCCTTCTCGTAAATTAGATAACATTTCTTTCTGTTTTTTTTGTTTTTTCTTATTAGGTAATATTAATAAAAAATAAAATATTCCTATCCAAAGTACAAAAGGTAAAGCGATTTGAACTGCTTTTGGCATGTTTCCTAATAAATTTCCCATTCTTAATACTCCTTTAACTTTAATAAATCTGTTTCAATTATACCATAAAAAAGTCAATACTTCAAAGAAAATAATTTTTTTATTGCAATTAATAAAAATTATACAGTATAATGTTTTATATATAATATTATTAACTGGAGGAAATAACTTATGAAAAATAAAACTAGTTTTAAAGGAAGCGTACTTCTAAATCCTGTTCCTGTTGTCATAGTTAGTTCAAAAAATAAAAAAGGTATCTCAAATGTCTTTACCGTTGCTTGGACAGGAACTATTTGTACAGAGCCACCAATGCTTTCTATTTCCATCCGACCTGAAAGACTTTCCTATGACTTTATTAGTGAAACTATGGAGTTTATTGTTAATATCCCTAGTCGCTCTCTTACGTGGGAAACTGATTATTGTGGAGTCCGTTCTGGACGTCTCCATAATAAAATTGAAGAAATGAAATTTGATATGATTCCTGGTAGTCATGTAAATGTTGATTACATCAATCAATGTCCTGTCAATATTGAATGTAGAGTTACTAAAATCATCAAACTTGGAAGTCATGATATTTTTCTTGCAGAAGTTTTACAGACACATATCAAAAATGAAATTATTGATGAGAATGGAAAATTCTGTTTTGAAAAAGCTAATTTAATAAGCTATTGTCATGGTGAATATTTCCCTCTTAGCGAAGCACCTATAGGCAAATTTGGATACTCTGTTGTGAAAAGCCCTAAAATAATAAAAGAATACAAAGAAAAATATGGAAAATTTCCACTTCTTTCAAAAAAAATAAAACAAAAATAAGATTTTAAGTAAAAAAAAGTTAATTATTATACTATTATTTAACTTTTTTTAAGTTAATGTAAAATAATAGTATACAAAAATATAATAATAGTATATACTACTATTATATAAATGAGTTAATTAAAAGTTTTATTTTAATATCAGAGGGTTCAAATTTTGTACTTTCATATTGAGGTTAAATCTTAGATTTTCATCATTTAAAATTTATTTTTTACGGAGGTTCACAATGAAAGGTACAGTAAAATGGTTTAACGAAGAGAAAGGATTTGGATTTATAACTGCTGAGGACGGGAAAGACGTTTTCGCTCATTACTCTGAGATTCAAAAAGAAGGATTCAAAAAGTTAACGGAAGGAGAAGAGGTTACTTTTGATGTTACTGATGGTGCTAAAGGTCCACAGGCTACTAACATTACTTCTGGTAACTAATTTTTAAATAGAGAGAGCTAACATTTGTTAGCTCTTTTTTAATAATATTTTTAATAAAAACAAAAAAGGAATCCTTAATAGGACTCCTTTTTTGTTTTTATTATTTTTTTATTATTTCTTTTAGTTTCTCTATAATTTTATCTTTTTCTAAATTTTCACACTTATACATGGAACTCTCTATTCTATTATGTAAAGCTCTCAATTCTAAATTTTCTAACTTTAGTTCAGAATGAATTTTAGGATTAAAATTATATTTCTCTATTAAATATTGAGAATAATTTTTATAAAATTCTAAATCTGTTTTTGATTTTTTTAAATCTTTCCAAAGTTTTTTTTCATTTACAGAAATTTTACTTCCTTTTTCTTTATTTTTTTTACTTAATTTTCTAAAAAATAGATATATCAATAATATACTTTGAAATAAAATTATTGCACTACCTATAACTATACCATAAAAAATCTTTTTATTATTTTTTTCATCTTTTGTAATAATTTCAACTGTACTTTTTTCTATTTTTATTTCTTTTTTTAATTCCTTCGCCTCATTAACTTGATTTGATGAAATTATATTATCTATTTTTCCATTATTTTTATCAAATGAAATATTTCCCTTAACTTCTATTTTTTCTCTTGGTATTATAAGAAAATCATATTTACCTGTTTTTGTATTAAAATAGTTAATAGATATTTCAGGAGTTTCTAAATTTCCGCTCTTTTTCGGTAAAAAAACTATTTCAAAAACTTTTTCTGAATAAATTTCATTATTTCTAACTTCTTCTTTACTACTTTTTAATGTTTGAAAAACTGAAAAATCTGGAGTATCTGGTATTTTAAATTTAGTAAAGTTTTCTAAATTTACTTTTCCTGACAATTTAACAGTAAGTGTTATTGGCTTTCCTACGTCTGCAACACTATCACTATATACTTTATTTAAAAAAAGTTGACCGACAATCTGTGAAAATTTACCTTCCCCTGTATATATAGGTAATGGCAATATATCTATTTCTATTTTATCGCCACCTATTATATTTCTTTTTCTCCCTGTAACCCTAATTTTAGATGATC
Source organism: uncultured Fusobacteriaceae bacterium (assembly GCA_947038515.1). GTDB lineage: Bacteria > Fusobacteriota > Fusobacteriia > Fusobacteriales > Fusobacteriaceae > JAGNZR01. The sequence goes on along the minus strand of CAMQWJ010000003.1, from coordinate 1,113 downwards.
TAATATTTTTTTTCCCACTTGAATTACTTTGTAAAATTGCATTATAAAGAGATATTTTCAATGCTTTTTTTCCATTATATTCAACCATTTCTTCTTTTAAATTACCTCTTCCATCTCCCTCTAATAGTTTTATTGATGAAAAATCTCCTAATTCTCTTTCTGATAGATAAGAGAACTCTTGTGGTTGAAGTAAGGCATAAAAAATTTCTTGATATACAAATTTTTCACCAAAATAATACTGTTTTGAATTTACATTAGTCTTTAAATAAAAATTTTCTTCACTATTTTTATTTGATTCTAAAGAATTTAATTTTTTATTTTCATTTACATCAATTTCAATTATATTAGATTCAATGCCATCTTGAACTATTTTCAAACTACTTATTCCTTCTTTAATTGGGTATAGTATATACGTATCCTCTTTTATCGAAGTATTTTTAAAATTTGTTGAAACATATTTAGAAACACTATTTTTTGAAATTATTTCAAAATTTTCTATTCCTTGAATTTTATAATTTCCTCTTGAGCTTCCTTTAAATTCAACAGTGATTTTTACCTTTTCATTTAGAGTCATTTCAGTAAGACTACTTTTTAATATAATTTCAGAAAATATATTAAAACATACTAGAAAAAACATTATAATTATTTTTTTCACTTCATTCACCTACCATTTATTACTATTTTTTTTGTTATTTTGATTTATGTATCTTTCATTATTTTTAAACGACTGCTTCTCACTCTCTTCTAACTTCTGTAAAATATACTGTAATTCTCTATTACTTTCATTTTTCTTATCTACTTTTTCACTGTTCAAAGCACTTCTTTTTATACTTTCCTCTTTGTTTAATTCTTTATTTTTTTTAGCTTCATCTTTCTCAGTCTCCTGACTCTGTTTTTCATTTTCTTTTTCAGAGGTTTTTGAATCTTTTTCTTGTTCTTCAGAAGTTTGATCTTCAACTTTAGACTCTTTATTTTTATCGGATTCTTTTTTCTCTTTCTCTTGTGAACCTTTTTCTTTCTCCGATTCTTTTTGTTCTTGTCCTTTCTCTTGTGAATCCTTTTCTTTCTCCGATTCTTTTTGTTCTTGTCCTTTCTCTTGTGAATCCTTTTCTT
>CAMQWJ010000002.1 GCA_947038515.1 uncultured Fusobacteriaceae bacterium | reverse complement strand
GAGTATTTATTGTAATGATAAAATACTGTTAAAAAGTTAGAGTATTTATTGTAATAATAAAAAACTGTTAAAAAATTAGAGCTTTTTTAATATTTCACTGTGTTTTTTACAAGAACTTATAGTATTAGATAGGTGTTTTATATAAAAAAAAATAAAAAACACTATTTTTTTTAAAGAAGTTAATAAGTTATGTGCAAAAATATGTTATAATATTATTATAGCATGTTTTAAATTAAATATGAATTTAAAATACTTTAGGAAGTAGAAAAACTAGGGTGTTTAAAACTGTAAATATTTAATGAAAATATTTGTTATAATTATAAAATTGCAGGATAAAATAAAATAAAAAAAATAAAATAGAAAAGGAGGAAATGATATATTTTTACTTATATCATAAAATAAAATGTATTTTTCAGCTAAAATTACAGAAACAGTCTCTTGGATAGGAATTAATGATAGAAAATCAGATAGTTTTGAAAATTATATACCTTTACCAAAGGGAGTTAGTTATAATTCATACTTTATTAATGATGAAAAAACTTGTATTATTGATGCAGTTGAATTTGGTTCAGAGGGAAATTATTTTAAAAAAATACGACAAAATTTAAATGGAAGACCATTAGATTATGTTGTTATTAACCACATGGAGCCTGATCACGGAGGGGCACTTTCAGATTTAATAACAATTTATCCAGAGGTTACTATTATTGGAAATAAAAAAACATTAACAATGATAAAAGCCTTTAACCATAATTTTGATGAAAGTAGATTTCAAGAAGTAGTAGAGGGTGAAATTTTAGATTTAGGATATCATAAACTAACTTTCGCTTTTATGGCTATGGTACATTGGCCTGAATCTATGGCAACTTATGATATTACAGAAAAAATACTTTTTTCAAATGATGCTTTTGGTAGTTTTAAATCTCTAGATGGTGGATTATTTGATGATGAAGTTGATATAGCAAGTTTTGAAAATGAAATGAGACGATATTATTCCAATATTGTAGGGAAATATGGAGTTCAAGTAGTTAATGTTATAAAAAAAATCTCTACCTTAGATATCCAGTTTATTTGTCCATCTCACGGTATATTATGGAGAACAGATATTAAAAAGGTAATCAACTTTTTTAACAATTGGGGACAGTTTATTCCTGATGAACCAGGGGTAGTTATTGTCTATGGAAGTATGTATGGAAATACTGCTAAAATGGCTGAGGCATTAGGTACTGATTTAGCAACTTATGGAGTGAAAAATATTAAAATTTTTGATGCTTCTAAAACCGATTCTTCTTTTATAATAAGTGATATCTGGAAATATCAAGGATTATTTATAGGGTCTTGTTCACATAATAATGCTTTATATCCTAAAATAGAGCCGATTATATTTAAATTACAAAATTATGGATTAAAAAATAGATATTTAGGAATTTTTGGTAACAAACTTTGGAGTGGTGGTGGAGTTCGTGGGATACAAAATTTTGCTGATGCTTCAAAAGGAATTGAAGTAATTGGTACTCCTGTTGAAGCAATCGGAGATCCTACTTTTGAAAACTATAAAGAACTTGAAGAATTAGCAAGATTAATGGCAGAAAAAATTCTTAATAAAAAGATAGAGAAATTGGAGTCTTAGAATGAAAAAACGGGGAAAACAGATAAAAAAGGAAGCAATAATAACACTGATAATATATTTAATCTATTTTTTATGGTGGTATTTTTTTGCTTTTTATAATACAGAAAAGCCTGAAAATTATACTTATGTTTTAGGACTTCCATATTGGTTTTTTATGTCCTGTATTGTAGGGTTTTTCATGATAAATATATTACTTTTTTTCGTAATAAAGTTATTCTTTAAAGATATGGATTTGGATTAGAGGATTTAAATAATAAGTATAAAATGATTGGGAATAAATTATGTAGAATTAAAATAACTAGAGATAGACTATTATAAGTAGAATCAGAAAGCTATTAATAGAAGTAGAATCAGAAGGGATAGACTATTATAGAATTAAAAAAACTAGGAATAGACTAATAGAGGTAAAATAACAGAAATTAAATAAATATTTCAAGAAATCAATGTTTAGAGTAGGGGGTGAGATTCGTTATCAAAAAAGCCTATATTTCTTGAAGTTTAATTTTTAAAAATTATTCTATGAATATAGAGGCTTTGACAATTTTGATAACGAATAAATGAATTTAATACCATTATTACTTTATTTAGTTGTAATGCTATACATTACATATAGAGTAGGAAAAAACAAAAATAATAATAATTTTATAGAAGAGTATTTTATAGGTGGTCGTAGCATGGGTGGAGTAGTCTTAGCTATGACAATAATAGCAACTTATGTAGGGGCTAGTTCGTTTATTTCAGGACCTGGAATGGCGTATAAACTTGGACTAGGTTGGGTTTTATTAGCCTGTATTCAGATACCTACCGCATTTTTAACTTTAGGGATTCTTGGAAAAAAAATGGCTATTATTGGTCGAAGAATTAATGGGGTTACAATTTCTGATTTTCTTAGGGCTCGTTATGACAATGAATTAGTGGTTGTATTGGGTTCTATAGCAATGGTAATTTTCTTTATAGGAGCAGTTGTTGTGCAGTTTGTTGGTGGAGCAAGATTATTGCAAAGTATTTCAGGGATACCTTATCACTGGGGATTACTTATTTTTGTATTAATAGTTACAGGATATACTACTTTTGGTGGATTTAGAGCTGTTACTATAACTGATGCAATTCAAGGTTTTGTAATGTTACTAGCAACTTTTATACTGTTCTTTGTACTACTAAAAAAAGGCAACGGAATGGAGAATATTATACAAAATATAGCAAATATTAATCCAGATTTACTGACTCCCACAAGTGGTGGAAATATTCCTAAACCATTTATCCTATCTTTTTGGATGCTAGTTGGAGTTGCAGTTTTAGGTTTACCTCCAACATCAGTACGTTGTATGGGATTTAAAGATACTAAATCAATGCATAATGCAATGATAATAGGAACTTCAGTGTTGGGATTTATCATGATTGGAATGCACTTGATTGGTGTAATGGGAATAGCAATTCAACCTGGAATCCTTATAAGTGATACAGCAATTCCTATTTTGGCATTAAATAGTCTACCAGGAGTTTTTGCAGGGATATTTATAGCAGGACCCTTGGCTGCAATAATGTCTACAATAGATTCTTTAATGATATTATCAGCTGGAACCATAGTTAAAGATCTTTATTTACATTATATTTTAAAAATGGATACTTTATCTTCTGAAAATAATAATAATAAAATAGTGGTGGAAAAGGTACGGAAAATATCTTTAATTACCTCGTTTTCTATTGGAATTATAGCTTTTTTATTAGCACTTAATCCACCAGAATTTTTAGTTATTTTAAATTTACTTTTTATAGCTGGACAAGAAGCAATTTTCTTTTGTCCCATTGTTTTTGGATTATATTGGAAACGTGCTAATTCAACTGGAGCACTTTCTGCCATGATAATAGGTTTTCTTTCATATATTTATCTTTTTATAGAAAAAAAAGATATTTTTGGATTACATCCAATTGTTCCAGTAATATTTTTAGCAATAATTTCTTTTATTATCGGTTCATATGTTGGGAAACCTACAAGCAAAGAAAAAATAAAAGTTTTTTTTGAAGATTAACTTGATTTTAGAAGAAAAACATGGTATATTTATGGAGTGCCTAGTTAGCTCAATTGGATAGAGCATCTGACTTCGGATCAGAGGGTTGTGGGTTCGACCCCTGCACTGGGCGCCAGTATTTATACCCAACCTAAGACTTTTGAGAAAGGTCTTATAAAGATATATAATAACCACTTCATGAATTGAATGAAGTGGTTATTATTTTATAAAAAATAATAAAAATAAATAATTGTCCCGTAATTTGACTTTTTGTCCCTTGTGTGGTATAATATATTAGGAGGTGAGAGATATGAAAAAAAAGAATATCTTAAACTTAATAAAATACCATGAAGAAAAAAATGACTCAGGATTTAGAACGGAAGCATATGAAATAGCACGTTATTTTGATAAAATTGGAAATTATCAACTATCACAATATATAATGTCTCTTTTATCAGACACAAATACTTTTTCACCACAAATGGATGAGAATAATGAAGTGTTTTTTAAGAGATTAGAAACAGCAAACGAATCACTACCATTACCTGAATCCATAAAAGATAATATAGTAGGGATTGTAAATGCTGTAGGACATAATGCTGGGGTGAATAAGTTTTTATTTGAAGGACCACCAGGTACAGGGAAGACAGAAAGTGTAAAACAAATAGCAAGAATATTAGAACGTGAACTATTTGTAGTTGAATTTGACACAATTGTAGATAGTAAACTAGGCCAGACCTCTAAAAATATTGCACTTCTTTTTGAAGAAATTAAAAATCTATCAAACCCAAAGAAAATTATTATTTTATTTGATGAAATTGATGCTATTGCAATTGATAGAATTAACTCTAATGACTTAAGAGAGATGGGTAGAGCTACATCAGCAGTATTAAAAGGACTAGATGGACTTAATGATAATGTAGTATTAATTGCGACTACAAATTTATATAATTCATTTGACAAAGCATTAACCCGTCGCTTTGACTCTATAATAGATTTTAGCCAATATAGCAGAGAAGATTTGATAGAAATTGGAGAAATTATTTTGAATGACTTTTTAAATAAATTTAAATTTGCAGGTCGAAATATGCGTTTGTTTAAAAAAATTCTTGCTCTTTTAGAGCCGATACCCTATCCAGGAGAATTGAAAAACTTAATAAAATCTTCTCTTGCATTTAGTGATTCTAATAATGAATACGACTACTTAAAACGATTATATAAAACTATTACTAGGGATAGTAAAAAAAATAACTTGAAAGAAATACAAGAAAAAGGATTTACTGTCAGAGAACTTGAAATATTAACAGGAATTTCAAAAAGTCAAATATCACGAGATTTGAAAGGAGAAGTAAATGAATAGTTTGCTACACTTAAAAGGAACTTTTGAACAAGCACCTCGTCGTTCGGAAATGGGCTCTCCAGAGTTACCGACTAACACCAGTGTTAAGGTAGCACATTTAAGGGAACTTAGAAATAATTTATTAGAACAAAAAAAATTTTGGGAAAAAGAAAATATATTTACAGGTGCATTAGTGAGTATTTATTATAAAAAAATTGCTGCAAAGAGTAATCGAATAAGAAGTTTATTATCTAAAGGAAACATAAAATCTAATAATACAATAGTAGGTGCAAGATTTACAAAAAATGAGAATAAACATATTATTACTCATTATGTCCAAATTAATATAATAGATGAATCAATTTTAAGATTAGATTCATCTATTGATATATTAGAGAAATCTTTTAATGGAGAAATCTTTCATCCTATAAATGAAAAAATTAAAGAAAAAAATATTGATTTTTCAGCAGAAAAAATCGCTAAAACAATTTTTTTACAGACAATAGTAGATACTAATTTTGTTGAGAAAATAGGAACTTTTATGGATGAAGACGAGTTAAAAGAGAATGCAATTATTACTATATTTAAAACAGATAATAAAGCAACTGAAATATTAAAAAAAATAGGAATTGATTTACCACAGGCAAGTGTTATAGATGAAACTACAATTTTATTAAAGCCTGATGATTTGATCATATTAAAGCAAAAAGCAGCATATTTAATTGCAATGGGAGTAAGTGATTTATCAGAATTGGATTCAGGATCTTTCGATTTTAAAAATAATAATATTTTAACTATACCTAATCCAACAACAGAACCTATTATAGGTGTTATAGATACTCTCTTTGAAAAAAATGTTTATTTTTCAAAATGGGTTGAATATCATGATATGGTTTCAGATGAAATTCCTAAAGTTTCAAGTGACTATATTCATGGGACATCAGTCTCATCAATTATCGTAGATGGTCCTTCTTCAAATCCTAATATGGATGATGGGTGTGGAAGATTTCGTGTACGTCATTTTGGTGTTGCTACAGGGAAGCAATTCAGTTCATTTTCAATTATTAAGCAGATTATAGAAATAATAACAAGAAATAGAGATATTAAGGTTTGGAATTTATCATTAGGATCAAAACTTGAAATAAATAAAAATTTTATTTCTCCAGAGGCAGCTATTCTGGATAAAATACAAATAGAAAATGATATCTTGTTTGTAATATCTGGAACAAATAAGAATACAAATGATTCTCAACCGATGAGAGTAGGGGCTCCTGCCGACTCAATCAATTCACTTGTTGTAAATTCGGTATCATTTGATAAAAAGCCGTCATCCTATTCAAGAAGTGGACCTGTTCTATCTTTTTTTACAAAACCTGATATTAGTTATTATGGGGGAGATGATCAAACTCGTATTCGAGTTTGTACACCAACAGGAGAAGCTTTTGTAAGTGGAACCTCTTATGCTGCACCTTGGATTTCAAGAAAGATGTCTTATTTAATTGATGTTTTAGGACTTACTAGAGAAGTTGCAAAAGCATTAATTGTACATTCTTCTACTGGTTGGCTTAAAGCAGAAATATCTTCTTCATTAATTGGTCATGGAATTGTTCCAATAAAAATTGAAGATATAGTAAAAGTTCCATCTGATGAAATTCAATTTTTTTTATCAGGTGTTTCTGAAAAATTTGACACTTATAACTATCATATCCCTGTACCGATAAATAAAGATAAGCACCCTTTTATTGCGAAATTAACATTATGTTATTTTCCTTCTTGTTCAAGAAATCAAGGGGTTGATTACACTAATACAGAGCTTGATATATCTTTTGGAAGAATTAATAAATCTAAAATTAAAACAATAGATAATAATTATCAACATTCTGAAGCGGAGCATTTTATTTATGAAAAAGACGCAAGAAAGAGGCTACGAAAATGGGATAATATTAAGCATATTCGTGAAATAATAAAAAAGAAGAATGGTAATAAAAAAGTATATGAACCAAGTGGTAATTGGGGAGTTAGTTTAAAAACGACTGAACGTCTTGATGAAAAACATGGAGTGGGAATTAAATTTGGAATTATAGTAACTTTTAAAGAAATTTATGGTGTCAATAGGATAGATGATTTTATTAGAAACTGCAATTTTCGTGGCTGGATTGTGAATAAAATTGATATTAAAGCTAAAATTGATCTTTATAATGTTGCAGAGGAAACTATTAGTTTTGATGATATGTAATAAATTAAAAATAAAATTAAATGTTATATCCAGTATGTATTATTTATGGCTTTTAATTTTATTCAAAATATTTTAAAATAAAAAAAAAGGAGGAACTGTATGGCAAAATGTAAAGTAACTAAAAAAGTATCAAAAGCAGGAAAAGATCTTGGAACTTCAAATAATTCAAAAGTTAAATCTGCTGCAGGAAAAACATTACAAGAACACAAAGCAAAACAGCATTAATCAGAAGTATTAAGTAGTAAAATATTATCTAATGTAAAGCACCATATCATTTAATTCATGATGTGGTGCTTTATATTTTTATATCTATTTCTAAAGGATTATATGAAATTATTTTTATTTCATTTATTATTAAATTAAGAATTTCTTTTATCTCATAAAAATTTTCTTCTGTTATATTTTTTAATATCATTTGGAGAGAATCTAAATTAGTATATTTTGAATTATTGTTTCTCAACTTAAAGATTCTTTCATTTAATTCTGTGAGCTCCTTTCTTTTCTTTAAAATTATTCTATCAATTTCAGAAGTTTTTTGTTTAAACTTTTCTTTGGTTAGAAAATTCTCTGAAAAGAGTTCAACAAATTCATTTTTTTTCTTTTCCAATTCTATAATTTCAAGATTAATAATATCTATTTCTGCTATAAAATCTATGGAATCAAAATCAATAGTATCTAATATTTTCAACTTATTATTAGAAAAAAGATTTTCATAAATAAGAGGATCAAGTTTTTTTATATTTATAGATTTTTTGCATTTAGCACATCTATAATGATAAATTTCTTTTTTTAACCTATTTCCATTCAAAGGACCACCACAATAACATTTTAATAATCCTGAATAAAGATACTTACTTTTCCCTTTTTTATTTACAAATTTAATTTTATTAGATAAAACTATTTTTTGAATCTGTTCCCATTCCTCTTTAGAGATTATAGGTTCTATGACTCCCCAAGTTATTTGAGGTGTGGGATTTTGCTTTCTAACACCTGTATTCAAGTCTTTTATTCTATTTGAATATCTCATTCCACCTGCATAGATAGGATGCTTTATTCTAGCTAGTAAAGTACTATAAACCATGTTATATTTTTTAGCAGTTTCTCTTGCACTTCTTAATTTTATAATTTCCCTAAAAACACTTTTCATAATTTCAGAATAAAGACCATCAGGGACATATTCAGTTCCCTCTAGTCTGTATCCATAAGGAATACTCCCCCCCATATATTTATTATGTTCTGCTCTCTTTCGTGAGTTTGATTTAGTTCTTTTAGATATGTTTTCTCTTTCATTTTCTGCCATTATTCCAGTAAGATATAACATCATTCTTCCCTCTGGAGTATTAGTACATAAACTGGACTCAGTGGAACTAATAAAATCAATATCATATTTTCTCATTTCATTTATAAATAACATTCTATGGAGTAAATTCCTAGATAATCTATCACTAGACCAAACTACAACAGCATCAAATAGTTTTAAAGAAAGAGATTTTTCTAATTCATTAAATCCTTTTCTTTTACTAGAATTTCCACTCATTACATCAGAATATATTTTATATATTTCATATCCTTTTTCTTTACAAAAATCATTCATTTTTTCTATTTGAATATCTAAGCTACCACATTCATCTTGCATGGTAGTGGATACTCTTACATAGATAGCAACTTTCTTTATTTTATTTTCCATTTTTTAACTCTATCTTTTTAGCTATTTCTTGTATTTTTATTATAATGTTTTTACAGTTTTTTAACTCCATTGTTTTCCTCCTCTTTTAATTTCATTATATTTACATTCTTTTCTAATAATTCAAATCCAATAGCTTTTTTTCCTTGTTTTAAGGCTTCAAATAAAGTTGTTCCAGTTCCAGCAAAAGGATCTAAAACTATTCCATCAATTGGACAACCAGATTCAATACATCTTTTAGCAATCTCTATAGGAAAAGTGGAATAATGTTTATCCTTAGTTCCTGTAGTTCCTACTCTCCAAACTGTTCTCATATTTCTTCCCTTGTCTGTGATTGTTGCTAACCATTGTTTACCTGTTCCCCTCATTCCTGTTTTACTAATTCCTTCTTTCAAATATGAATGAGAAGTAGGAACTATACCATTTTTAAATGCTGTCAGTGTTTTTTCTGAAAAAGGTTCATACAATTTATTGAAAAAGTATTTTTCTGATTTAGTGAAGAAAAATATTTCCTCATAATCATTTGTGAATCTATCACGGACACTTTCAGGCATTACATTGGTCTTATTCCATATAATTTTATTTCTTAATCTCCAACCTCTTTTTACCATTTCAAGTTGAAACATTGCTGGAATCCCTATTAAACTTTTTTTCTTTGCAATACAATTTTCTTTCTTTAATATTAAGTTTTTCTCTCCTTTTAAGAAACCACGTCGCCCTGTGGCAGGAATTGTATTGCTACCACTGTAACAATCTCCTAAATTTACAAAGAGTGTTCCTGTTGGCTTTAAGGCAATATAAATATCATCAAAAAGATTACATAAATTCTCTATAAATTCCTCTGGAGTTTTTTCTACTCCCATTTGCTCGTCATGTCCATAATCTCTTAATCTCCAATAAGGTGGAGAAGTTACTACACAATCTATACTTTCTTTTTCTAATTCTTTTACAAGTGCTTTTGAATTTCCGTGCATTAAATTAATCATTACTACAATGCTCCTCTAACTCTCGTCCTATTACTTTTAAACCAAACAAATGTAATTTGTGTCTTATAGGAATTCTATTACCCAATTCATGTATCCAACCGTCACTTTCATAATCTATATAATATTTTCTGGCAATAGAGGAATACTCAATGTAATCTTCTGAATTCTCTATTAAATCATCTAAACAATCTTTAATTTCTTCTAGTTCATCTAATCTTGTGTAATCATAATCAATCTCGTTGTCTGCTTCTAATAGTAACCTTTCATATTCTTCTTTAAAGTTACTTTCCCAGTGTTCTGTTAGACCTTTTTTTGCTATATCTCCACACCATTCTTGCTTCCCCTCTGAACTGCAAGAGCACTTTTGGTTGAAATTATGAGGTCCCATTATTGAAAATTTTTTTAATGTAATGCATCCATTCCATTCATAAATAGCACTACCTAAATCTCCTGTAACTATAATTTTATCATTATCAAAAATATATCTTATATAATAATCATTTGTTCCTGGTGCCTTAAAATCTATTATTTTAATATTTTCAATTTCTTTCACATTAATTTTATGATTTTTAAAAAAAATAACATCTGATTCTTTTAAATCGCATTCCTCTAATATTTTTGAATTAATCATATAATACCCTCCTATTTATAAAAAGATTGAGATGCTACACTTATTAAGAACTTCTTTAATTCTTTTGAAATTTATATTTTATTGTTTATTAAGTATTCTGTCCCATAGACTTCTATTTTTTAAGTAAAAAATTTCTTTGCTGTAGATTTCAATTAATTCTACATTTTTATTAGCCTCAAGGACCCTATCCAACATATCCCTTTTATATGAAAGCTCTGCCTCAGCTAACATATTTATATTTTCAATTTCTAAGTCATATATTTCTTTTTCATGTTCTGTTCTAGCAGTTTGTAAAGAATTATTAAACATTTCAAAATCTTCATTTTCTTTTTTCTTATATTCTGCTTTTAATAATTTAATTTGATTCCTCAATTCTTTCATTTCTTCTTTATCTACTTTCTGAACGTCCTCATAACTGTCAATCACTTCCAAATATACTCTTTTAATAGAATGATTTGTTTTTATTAATAATCTTATATTTTTATTTTTACTGTTTCCGTGTAGAATATCATTAATTTTTCTTTTGCTAAAATCCCTAATTTGTTTACCTCTTCTATTAAATCTCATTTTTCCTCCTTAAGTTATAAAAAAGATTAATAATAAATTTCCAATTTCTTTTTTCCAGATACTCTAATTTTCCAATTGGAGTAATAACTGTTTTTATTTTCATATTTCTCCTTTTAAAAATTTGATGTGTTGTAATTAAAATACTTTAATAATATTTCAATTATACGGTCCAAGAGGAACTGGGGAGTTTGTTTATATTTGCTTGAACCGTACAATTTAAATATTAGATAGAAAATTATTAGATAAAACTTAAAATCTCCCAATTCCATTATCTTCAACTTCATAATCTTTAAGTTTAACAAGGCTATCAAAATCATTTTTTCTTATAAAATTTTCTATTAATGCTAAATGATATTTATTTTTAGGTATTACTGATCCGTTAGAATAATCTATTACTAGTAAATCCAAATAGTTTTTCTGTAAGTCAAAATTCATTGTTTTTAGCATTCTATATGCAAGAATAGTTTCTTTTTTTTCAATTTCTAAATCAGTTAAAAATGTATCATCTAATTTAGAAAGTTCTTTTTTTAATATTTCTTTTCCATTCGGGAAGAAATCGAACAAATCTCCTAAAGCTCCATCTAATTTTCCAGAGAACTTACTTATAAAATTTTCCATATTTTTCTTTAAAATTTCTTTGTCTTCCTTTGACATTCCATCCAGAATACCTGCTATATGAGTACTTAAATCATTTGAACCATTTTTTTTAATCATCTGTTATCTCCTTTTAAATTTTTTATGATTTTCTCTCTCCACTTCAAGATGTTATTTACTAAAGAGGTGTCTAACTTGGATAATGTTTTTTTATTAGATTCAAAAACATTTAAAAATTTTTTATATTCTTTTTCCAAGTGTAAAAGCTCCATTGTGAAATAAACTTCAAACAAGGTATTAGTTTTAGAAAAAAGTAATTTTTTATTCATAAAACTATCCCTGCTAATACAATTTTTTCTTGTGATACCCCAATTGGGGTATCAATAGTTATATTTTCTTTATATCCTTCTTTTTTTATAAGTTCAATAACTTGATTTAGTTCTTTTATTGTCATCTGTTGTTTTTCTCCTATTTCCTTTCTTAAAGATTATAATTTTATGGTTCTTTCAACTTTTGTACCGCAGAACGGTACAAAACGTGTAAAAAATTTTTTCTGCTGTGCCACTCTTAAATAATACCATGAAACGGTATAAAGTCAAGTTTTTTTTTAATTTTAATGTAAAACTTTAAAAAACATAGTATTATATGAGAATAATATATACCTAAAAACAGAATAAGGAGTTTGTTATGAAGAGGTTATCAATTGTTTTAAAAAAACTTAGAGAAAGTCGCGGAATGACTGTGATGGAGTTAGCAGAAAAATCTAACACTGGTAATGGAACTATTGGAAATATAGAACGTGGTGCTAATAAATCCACAGAAAAAACTTTAGAAAAAATATCGAAAGCTCTAAATTTAACTATGAAAGAAAGAGATGAACTCTTTTCAGCGTTACTTCCTATCGATGTAGGAAATAAAATAATTTCTAATATATCAACAATAAATAATAATGCTCTTTTAGAAATGATAGAAATTCCTCTTTTTGATTCAGCTAGTGCTGGAACAGGTTCCTTTGCTAATGCGCAACCTATAGGGACAGTAGATATCCCTATGGAGTCTAGTAAAACTTATTATGATGATGTCATTGCAATAACTGTCAAAGGAGACAGTATGGAGCCAACACTTCCTAACAGAGCTATTATTGTTGTAAAAAGAGGTTTAGAAGTCCAATTAGGAGAAATAGGAGTCTTTTTTCTATCTGGTGAATATGGAGAAACAGTTGTTAAACGTTTAAAATATAAAAATGGAACTCATGTTTTAGAAAGTGACAATTCTTTCTACAAAGATATCTTAATAAGTTCAGAAGAAGTAACTAAATGTGGTAAAGTTATAAAAATAGTTATTGATAATATTGATAAAAAAAGAAGTGATTCATTAGTGAATAAAATTGAAAACTTAAATGAAGAACAAAGAAAAATGATTGAAGCTATGATGGCAGGATTTGAAGCTATTAACAAGAATATTGATTAAAGGTAAAAAAAATATTAAAATTAGAAAAGGTAATTATCTTAGTAGGGGGAGTTATGGAAGAAAAATTAAATCGATTACCACTAATAAAAAATTTAACAACAGTAGTAGAGCTAAGTGGAACTGAGAAAGGACTTGTTCTTGGAATTGATGCAGGATAGGGTAAAGGTAAAACTACTTTTTTAAATCTTTGGAGAAATCATCTCAGAGAAAAGAGAGAAGATAAGTATAATATAATAAATTTTAATGCATGGGAAAATAATGATAGTCAAAACCCATTATTATCACTAGTAACCGATTTAGAAATATTAGAAATTGATGGAAATAATGAATTGTTTTCTCAGCTAAAAAAATTTATAAAAGAACAATCCAAAGAAAATAGATTTTTTAATTATGTGGAGTAATGAACCCAAATATGTGGATAATAAAAATGAAAAGGGTAGTTATCTATGATAACTACCCTTTTCGGTTCTATTAAAAACCTATAAATGTGCTTCTATTAAAATAAAAGCTATAATTGTTAAAAAATATAAATATTCATTAATATAGTAATATTACTACTTTTTTTAATAATTGTCAACTAAATTATCTTAAATTTAAATTTTTTCTTAATCCATTATGTACACAAATCTCCTCATCATTATTATAATAATAAATACCTTCATCTTTATAATGCCAACTAAAATGATATTTACCTGTATTTTTGTTAAATTTTTTTGTTCCAACTGCACCAGCAATATAAAATCTTCCAATTATTTCATTAATCATCTCAACTTTTATTTGTTTATAATTTTTGTGATTTTCAGTAAAATAGATTTTCAGATATTTTTCTTTAAATTCTGTTTTTCCAAAATTTTTCAGCAGTTGAAAAAATTCTGTTACAACTTCTTTTTTTAAATGTCCTACCAGCTCATCCATAATTTCATTATGGAGATATGAAGAGTATTTACTTTCTACATTTAAAATCATATCCGCCTCTATTTTAGACCTATTAGGATATTCTTTAATAATCTTATTAAAAAAATTAATAATATCTCTGGGACGATGCATAGTACGAGATAATATGTATATTGGAGGAGATACTTTCTTGTTTTTAGATATTGAAATATTTTTTCCTTTTCGAAAAACTTCAGCAAGAATTTCTTGATGAGTCTTATTTTTTAACATAGGAACAGAAATTCTTATTTTTTTAGTCACTAATTCTAACAAAGGAGAGTTTTCAATGTCTTTTAATCCCCAATCTAAAAAGATACTACTTCCTTCTTTTATTTTATTTAAATCACAATATTCTAAAGTGTTTAAAATATCATCTCTTATTAAGAGTATCACCTTAAATTTAATATTATTTTCATAAAATTTAAAGTTTAATTCTTCTACAGATTTCAATAAACAGATCATAGAATTTTTATAACTTTGACTTCCATCAAATTTATCATCTAACTCATCTAAAAGTAGAGTATAAGTACTTTCCTTATTACTTAATAAATCAATCAATAAATTTTCTAATGGTTCTATTAATTCTATATAACTTTTCTTTTTTTGTTCTAAACTCTCTTTTTGCCCTACTCCAAACCATTTAGAGTTTAGTGCAAATTCTTTTTCTTTTGTTAATGAAATAGTTTTAAAAGATTCCATTTTATTTTCAAATTCATTTTCAATTAGAAATTTTTCTAATATTTTATAGCCGTTTTCAGTTTCTAAACTTACGTTTAATATTACCATTTTAGATAATTCTATTAAAATAACCCATTTCCAAATAGAAATATATTGTTCTGTTGAAATTGCTCCATTCTCTAAATTTTTAAGTTCTGTTAAAGAGAATTTTTTATAGGTTTCACTTCTACAAAACCAATTAAAGTCTTTCAAAGATTGTTTTTTTGTATATTCTGCAAGAAGAGTTTTACCGGTACCTTTTTTACCAATAACTACAAATTTTGTAGGAGTTAAAATTTCTTTTGAAATATTATTATAATCATAATAATACTCCTCAAAATTTTTAATTACAATAATTTCTCTTTTAGCATCATTTTCTCCTAATTTTATATCTAATAACTTAAAACACATTCCTTCCTCCTTTAAAATAATAAAAAAACTTTCTTTACTATTATTTGAAATTTTAACTCTCTACATTATACATGATATTTAACGATTAAGTTTTTATTTATTATATATTCAATACTTTCCGAAAAAAACTTGACTTTATACCGTTTTATGGTATTATTAATTAGGTGATATTATGAAAGAAAAAGAGCTTTATGAAAAATTAAATCAAAGAGAATATGGAATTCTTAGAAAAAAAGGGCTTAAAACTAAAGTGGCAAAAGAATTAGGTATTACAAGACAGGCTTTTTCTTATCAATTAAAACAATTAGAATTAGGAAAAGGAATTAACATAAAAACTTTAATTGCAATTGAAAAAATAACAGGAATAAATTTTTTTATTTTTCAAATACCGTAAAAAGGTATGAGGTGCATTGTTTTCACAATATAACAGAAGAACAGGAAATAAATTTTAATTTCCTGTTACCCATTCAAAAATTAGTTTTCCTACTGGAACTGCAATATCTGAATATTTTTTTAGTATATCTGAATATTTTGCAAACGTTCCTTTAGATACAGGTTGATTATCTTCAATAGCTACTTCTATACGATTTATAAATTTTTCAAGTAGTTCTCTATCCTCTTGTGGTTTAGAAGATATAAGTAATTTAACTTCCTCTAAATTCAATCCGTTATTGATGGTTGCATTTTGCTGTGAACCTATAATGGAAGGACCATTTATAGTTTGAATATTAATAGTAGAATCACTTCTATTATTTCTATTATTTTTATCGTATTCATCTTGGGATAAAAAATTAATTGAATAACCTATACTGGTCCCATTTACATCTACAATTTTTCTTGAAGAGTTTCCTGTTAAATAATAGTAGTCTTTAGTATTTAGCTTTATTAAAACCATTCCACTTTTAGGTATAAATGGATCTAAAAATACAATAGTATTTTTATGAATATTTCCTTTAATTTTCTCAGAAGAATTTTGAAATTCAAATTCTTCTGAGAAAGTATTGAAATGTTCCAAGTATATATTTGTCATTGTTGAAACCTCCGATATAATAATATTAATTTTATATAAATTATTATATCTCTTAAAGACTTATTTTACAAGATTATTAATATAAATACTGGGATAAAACTGTCTTCTTTTACATTTAAACTTAATATTAGTTTAGCAAGAGAAAATTGTTACATTGTAACACTCTTGTAACAATTTATAATACAGAAAAAAATATTGAAGATAATTCTAAAAAATAGGAGTTGAAAAAATGTTTACTAAAAAAATACATTTAATAATTGATGAATTTAGAGGTGGGAGATCAAAAAGTGAACTTATTGAAAAATATGGAGATTTTGGTTTAGTAGTATTAAACAAGTATCTTAAACAAGATTTTGAACATCCATTTTTTATGTCTTTAAATTACGAAACTTTTATATTGGAAATTGATGCAAAGAAAATAGAAATAAATAAAAAATATATGAATGGGATTTCTGAAAAGGATATAAAAAAAGAATATGGAGATTATGGAATATTCTATTTAGAAAAAATTAAAGAACAATTAAAGGTGCCACTTCTTTAATTGTTACTAGATTAGACCAAGTATTTTAAGAGTTGCTTCAGGGTCATGCCCTTTGCTTCTTACCAAATCATTAATTTTAGGTATTTCTGTTAATAACTCTTTTAGATTATAACTAATATTAGAATTACCTATCTTAAAAAGTAAATCCAAATTATTTAGAGAGGTCGACTCATTAATTCGGAAAACTATAGAAATACTTTTTGGATTTTCTGGTGAGAGAGAAAAAATACCACCATTGTAATGTTCAAATTTTTGTAAAGGAGTATAGAGGTTAGAGGCATCTATTAAAGAAAGCATGCCTCCTTCTTCTGAAATATTAAAATCAGAATGAGAATATTGAATATTATTAACTTTATCATCTAGTTCAATAGAAGTTATTACATTTGGTGCTCTATCAAACCAAAGATTTAATTTTAAAACGAGGTATTTTTCCTTCATTTCCCATGCAACTGGAAAAACTTTTAAAGAATTTTTATTAATAAAAATTTCAATAGCTTCAGATAAAATTTTTCCTGAAATTCCATCAAAGGAAAGTCCTAAAATTGACATAAAATTCCTCCTTAATTAGTAAAGAAGTGGCTAATTATATTATAACTTTAAAAAAAAAAAATGACAATCTTATTTATTATTAATATCTGATCTCAAAATCCAACCACGGCACTAGTGATAGTGTTGAGGTCAGATATTAGTAATAAAAAATTAGGCACCGTGGTTGGTGCTCCTAAAAGGAGAAATAAAATGAAAAATAATAAAAGATTTTATTGGTTAAAGCTTAAGAAAGACTTTTTTAATTCAAGAGAGGTTAAAAAATTAAGGAAAGTAGCAGGAGGAGATACTTTCACAATAATATTTTTAAAATTACAATTATTATCTATCAACACTGATTGCTTTATTAATTTTGAGGGAACAGAAGAAAATATATATGAGCAAATTTCATTAGAATTAGATGAGGATATAGAAAATGTAAAATTGACTATTAGTTTTTTATTAATAAATAAATTAATAGAAATGAAAGAAAATGATATTTTTGTGAGTTCAGCATTTGAGCTAGTAGGTAGTGAAAATACTAGTGCAGAAAGAGTTAGAAAGAGTAGAGAAAAAACTAAGGTGTTACATTGTAACACCGATGTAACAAAATGTAACACTATTGAAACAAATTGTAACACAGAGAAAGAGCAAGAGATAGAGAAAGAGAAACAACAATCAAAAGAGGATAAAAAAGAAATTGTTGTTGATATGAATTTGTCTTTAAAAAAATGGAATGACTTTTCTGAACTAGAAAAAGAATGGGCATTAAAACAAGCTAGTCCAACCGCAAAGAATAAAATAGCAGTAGCTTTAACACTATTAAGAACAGGAATTAAGCCACCAGTGATTAAAAAACTTCATATAGGTGCAAGGAAAGGTTTAGGAGCAAAAGAGTTTGAAGAGATTTATGGGAAAGGAGAAGTAGATCCAAATATAAAGTCAGTTAAAGATTTAATAGATAAATATAAAATAGGAGGTGGACAATGATAATCAAGTACTACAAAGATGATACATTTACAGCCAGTACAATAGCTAAGAAAATGGGTTTAAAGAGTGCTATTGAATTAAATAGAATCTTAGAAAGATTAGTAATACAAAAAAGAGATAAATGGAATGGATTATGGAAGTTCTGTTCCGAGTATCAAGGAAAGAAATATGATGTTTTTGATACTAAACTAGTCTCCAGTAGTAAAGAAGTTGTTACAAGAAAGTTTACTTGGGACGGTATGCAGTTTATAAAACAAAAATTAAAAGAAAACAATTTATATAAGGGGTGGTGAGTAGGTGAATAAATATGAATTTAGAAAAATCCCTTAGGATAGGAATAGATTGGTTGAGTCTATATGATTTTGAAATTTCACATGATGAAAGAGATATATCAAAAGAAACAACCTCTATTTACTATCAAGAAAGACTAAGAATAGAAGAACCTCTATTCACAATAGATAGTTCTATAAGAATTTATGAAGATGGAAGGATGACTAAATATAAAAGCTTAAGATTTAATCCTAATAGGATATTATGGGGAAATAATATAAACAATTCAAGAAAGGAAGATTTAGAGTTAGCAATAGAAAAACTAAAAGAAATGTTAAGAGCTAAAGGAATCACAATCAATTTATCAAATGCAAAAATTAAAGATATTGAAGTAAATATTAATTTTAATAAAAAGTTTGAAGAACTAAAAGAAGCTCTAGAAGTCATGTTTATAAACTCTCCTAACTTAAAAAAAATATCTAATTTTGAGGGTGGTTATGCATATAGAAATATGTTTTCTGATGGAACTATCCAAGCAAATTGGAATGCCTATAAGGGAATAGCCTATGACAAGACAAGAGAAGTAGAAGATTTAGACTTATTATCAGAGTATGTAACAAGACTTGAATGGCAATTTAAATCATACATATACAATTACCATTTATCTAAAATTGGTAAAGAAAGTTCATTAAAATGTTTAATCAATAATTTTGATGAAATTATTGATTATATATTTAAAGAGCAAACCAAAAGAAGGTTAGTAGTACCTGCTCAAAACTACATAGAAAAACAAATAAAATCAAACTTAGAGAGGGGTTATAAAAGATTTAAAGAAAGTGGAAAGCTAGGAAAAAAATTAAATAAAAAAGTAGAAAGAAATGTATACAAATATTTAGAGGAACAATACTGGATATTTGATCATATCTTTTTAGAAGAATTAGTAGAAAAGTATGATAAACCACATAAAACAAGGGAAATAGAAAGGATTAGAAAGAGATATATTCACCATAATAATTTAGAAAGTTTTAATTATTTGGTGGATATTATTTTTAACCACTAATCCCATTTAGTGGTTAGAGTATTTTTATATAGAAAAGATACAGTTAATAGTAATAAGCAACAATAAAAAAGCATTCACAAAATTATCATTTCTATTAAATAATAAATGTGGTTAAAAGATTAATATCATTATTATTTTGTTATACAGGAGTCTATTATGAAAAAATCAACAACTAAATACAACAAAGTATCTAATGAAATTAAAAAAGAAATTAAGCATAGATATGAATGTGGCGAGGCAATGTTTGAACTAAGTTATGAGTATAAAGTAAATTTAGGAACTCTAAGGAACTGTGCTTCAAAAGAGAAGTGGAAGAAAGGAAGATTAAAAGAAATTATATCAATGCAAGAAGAACAAAAGATAACTCAAAAGATTATAGAAGCGAGAGAGAAGCAAGAGATTATTCATAAGAACTTACATGAGGCAATACTAAATGAAATGAATAGTCGAATAGAAGACGGACCTAATGGGAAATATATAAAGCCTAAGGAGAAGAAGGAAGAGGAAGCAGTCCATGCGATTTTAAAATCAATAGCTATTTCTCATGAACTGCATTCAAAGATGTACAGAGTAAGAACAGAAGCAGAAGAGATTGACTATAAGTTAAGGCGTTTAGAGTTTGAAAAGCAACTGAAGGAATTAGATAAGGAAAAAGAAAATTTCCTTCTAGAATAAAATGGGTCCTCCCAGAGAGTTGAAAACATTTGAGGTCATCGGATGAGCCCGGGCTTTTTGAATACATCAATTTTTTGATTTTGTGCCAAAATATTCTAGGTCAAAAACTTTTAAGAAAAAAGGAGAAATATGATTGAAATAACAGAAAAAAGATTAGTTTCTCTTTTTAAAATCTCTGAAAGAAAAATAAGAGATGATTTTAAAAGTGTGAGAGTTGGAACAGGAAAATATGATCTCCTTGGTTGCATAGATATTTATGTTGAAAACACACAAGGTAAAAATGACAAGATAGAACTTGATAGAGTAAATAAAGAACTTCAAGAATTTAAACTAGGAATTCTAAAAAAAGAATATTATTCAGTTGAAGAAGTAGATACAGCAGTATCAGATATGCTTTTTAATTTTAAAAGTAAGTTACTTTCACTTCCAAGAAAATTATCTAATAAATTAAAAAATATTGAAGAGAATGAGTGGGAAGAAACTATTGAAAAAATGGTAGATGGGGCTTTAGAAGAAATCAGAGGAGAGAAGAATGACTCTGAATAAAAGTGAAAAACTAATAAAAAAATTAACAAATTTAATATTAAGAGTTCCACCAAAGTCCACAGTATTGGACTGGGCAGATAGCAAAAGAATATTGTCTAAAGAAAGTTCATCGGAACACGGAATATGGGAAACCAAAAGAACAGCCTACATGATAGAACCTTACGAAGTAGTAACAAAACGGGAAGTACGAACAATTGTTATGATGGCAGCAGCTCAACTAGCAAAAACTGAACTTCTTCTAAATACTATTGGAAGATATATAGAACTAGAGCCTTGTCCAATGATAATGATGCAACCAGACGGAACAATGGCTAAAAATTTCTCAAAAGAGAGAGTAGCTCCTATGTTTAGAGATTGTAATGTTTTTAAAGGTTTAATAACAGAACCTGAAAAAAAGAATTCAGATAATACAATATCCTATAAGAAATTTCCAGGAGGATTTTTAGCATTTGTAGGTTCTCGTTCAGCAAGTGCTTTAGCATCAAGACCAGCAAAACTTATTATGTGTGATGAGGTAGATAGATATGCAAAAAGTGCAGGAGACGAGGGAGCACCTCTTGCCTTAATAAAAAAAAGAACAATTACATTTCCAGATCATAAAATAATAATAACAGGAACTCCTACAATAAAAAATTTAAGTGAAATTGAGGATGAATATAGATTAAGTTCTCAAGGAAAATTTTATTTACCATGTCCTAGTTGTAATGGATATGATTTATTGCTATTAACTAAAATGGTTTGGGAAGAAAAAGATGGAAAAGCAAAAAAAGCAAAAATGAGATGTTCCCATTGTGGCACTCTTTCAACTGAAAAAAAATGGAAACAAAAAGAACAAATAAATGGAAAATGGATACATGATTTTCCTGAAAGAAAAGAAAATTTAGGTTTTTGGTTGAATGGATTTTATGGGATTTTTAGAAGTTGGGAATCTATTATAACAGAATCTATTGAAGTAGAACATGATCTAAAAAAGAAACAAGCTTTTATAAATACAGTTTTGGCAGAAACTTATGAAGAAGAAATAAAAGAAAAAATTGATTATTTAAGATTATTTGAAATGAGAGTAGAGTATGATGCTGAACTTCCAGATGATGTAAAAATATTAACTGCTGGAATTGACACTCAAGATGAGTGGTTTGCTATAGAAGTATTAGGACATGGAAGTAATGGCAAATTATATGGAATAGAATATAAAGTCATTTATGGAAATTTAGAGGAAGAAAGAGCATGGAAGGAACTAGATGAGTTTTTACAAAGAAAATTTTATTACAAAGATGGAACAGGACTTAATATTTATTCAGCTTGTATGGATACAGGGGGTCATCATACTGAAAAGGTTTATGATTTTGTAATGGAGAAATACGAAGGTCGTAGAATCTTCGGAATTAAAGGACAAGGAGGAATGAATACTCCTATTATCAATGGCTTTAGGAGAACTCCGAACAATAAAATAGATTTATTGTCACTTGGAGTAAATGCTTTAAAAGATATAACTTGTTCAAAATTAAAAATTATAGAAGAGGGAGCAGGATATTGTTATTTCCCAGATGATATTTTTAAAAATTATGATTTAGAATATTTTAAATCATTAACAGCAGAAGTTAAAGAAATAAGAGGGAATAAAGTGGAATGGAAACAGATTAGAAAAAGAAATGAGGCACTTGATTGTAGGAATTATGCAATTGCAGCCTTAGAAGTCTTTGATTTGAAGATGGAAGAGCTAGAAAAACTGACAAGAAAAGAACTTATAGAACTTTCAGAGAAAGGAAAATTGATAAAAAGAACAATAAAAAGACGGAGAAGTAAAGGAATAGAGGTGTAGAAGGAGAGAGTATGCGTACAGGATTAGCACTAGAAAAAGCACAGCAAAAATATAAGAAGATAGAAGAGGTAAAAAAACTGACAAGAAAAGGACCTATAGAGATTTCAGAGAAAGGAAAATTGACAAAAAGAACAATAAAAGAGGCGAAGTAAGGGAATAGAGGTGTAAAAGGAGAGATTATGAGTACAGGATTGACATTAGAAAAGGCACAGCAAAAATACAACACATATTTAGAGGCAGAAGAGGCTATATTAACTGCAAAAGAATATGCAATAGATGGAAGGAGTGTAAAAAGAGAGGATTTGAAAGAAATAAGAGCAGGATTACAATTATGGGAAAGTAAATGTAATCAACTTGCAAGTGGTGCAAAAGGAGGTGCAAGAGTCTTTAGAGGAATAATTAAAAATGACTAGAGAGGAGAAAAATGAAAAAATCTAAAATGAAAAAAAAAGATGATAAAAAATTTCTAAACTATGCTCATGCAGGAGCAAGTAGAACTAAAAATGCTTTTAGAGGAATACATGATTTCCTATCCACTGCTGATGAAGATATTGGAGAAAATAAAGAACTTCTAATGGCTCGTTCAAGAAGATTAGCACAGGGTAGTATGATAGGGCTAAGTGCTATTAAACGGATAAGAACTAATGTAATAGGTAAGGGATTAAAGCTTAAAAGTACAATAAATAATGAATTTATAAAGCTCCCACAAGAAAAAAAAGAAGAATTAGAAAAGCAAATTGAATTATTATGGGATTTTTGGGCAAATTCTACAGCTTGTGATTTTGATAGATTTTCAAACTTTAATCAACTTCAATCTTTAGCAATGCTCAATATGTTAGTAGATGGAGAAGCTTTTGTATTGATGCCACTGAAACAGAGAAAAGGAGATATTTTTCACTTGAAAGTACAAATATTAGATAGTGCAAGATGTCAAAACCCTAATAATGAAAATGGAAAAGATATAAAAAATGGAGTTGAATTAGATGAAGAAAAAGTACCTACAGCATATCATTTTAAAAAAAATGATATTGATTCTGAAACAATAAGAATAGAAGCTTTTGGAAAAGTAACAGGTAGAAAAAATATATTAGTTGTTATGGAAAAAGAGCGAGTAGGACAAAGAAGAGGAGTTCCCTTATTAGCACCAGTTATTGAAGCATTACATCAAATTAGTAAATTTACAGAAGCTGAATTGATGAATGCAGCATTAAGTGCTCTATTTTCTGTGTTTATAGAGCAGGATAAGGGAACTGAGAAAGCATATGGTAAAAATCCTTTGAAAGGTAGTGAATATGAAAGAGATGATAATTTAAAACTTGGAAATGGAATAATAATGGATTTAGCTCCTGGTCAAAAAATAACATTTGCTGACCCTCAAAGACCAAATAGTAAATTTGATTTATTTGTAAGTGCAATAGCAACTCATGTAGGAGCTGCACTTGAAATTCCATACGAAGTCCTATTAAGTAGTTTTAATTCAAGCTATTCAGCTTCAAGGGCCGCTTTATTAGAAGTGTGGAAAATGTATCACATGAGAAGAGAATGGTTCGTAAATGACTTCTGTCAACCGATTTATGAAGAGTTTTTAGATGAGATTGTATCTAAAAAACTTGTAGAGTTGCCAGGATATTATGAAAATCCAATCATTAGAAAATGTTACCAAAAATCAGAATGGCATGGGCAGACACAAGGTCAATTAAACCCAATTCAAGAAGTGAAAGCAGCAATAATGAAAATAGAATCAGGATTATCTACTCTTGCAAGAGAAACAAGAGAAATAAATGGTTCAGACTTTAATACTAATCATGAACAAACAAAAATTGAACAAAGTAAGAGAGAAGAATTAATAAAAAAAGATGAAGGTGGTGTTTAATGTTTTGGAATATAGCAAAGAATAAAAATGGAATAGCAACACTCCTGATTTATGGAAGCATAGGAGACGGTTGGTTTGATGATGTTTCCTCTGAGGAAGTTGCAAAAGACTTGGAGGCTTTAGGAGATTTAAAAGAAATAAATGTAAGGATTAATTCTCCAGGAGGGTCTGTATTTGCAGGAGTAGCCATTTACAATACTTTAAAAAATAATAAAGCTAAAGTAAATATAATTATTGATGGATTATGTGCATCAATAGCAACAATTATAGCAATGGCAGGAGATACAATCACCATGGGAGTGGGATCAACATTTATGATTCATAATCCATTGTGTGTGGAATATGGAAATTCAGAAGAAATGAGGAAAACAGCAGATGTTTTAGATGTTTTAAAAGTATCACTTGTTGATGCTTATATGACAAAAGTCAAAATCAGTAGAGAAGAAGTTGAAAAAATGATGAATGATGAGGCTTATTTGACAGCAGAAACAGCTTTAGAAAAAGGATTTATTACAAGTACATCAAGTAAAGATTTCACTCCAACAAATGCTTTTGATTTATCACATTTTAAAAATTTTAAGGGATATATAGCAGCTGCAGCTGATAATATAAAAAAAAATAAAGAGGAGGAAAAAATGACAAGAGCACAATTTGAAAAGGAACATCCAGAAATGTTCAAAGAAATTAAAAACGAGGGGGTATTGGAAGAAAGAAACAGAATAAAAGCGTTAGATGATCTAGGAGCAATGGCAGAAGCACCAGTTGAAATATTTAATGCAAAATATACTGAAATAAAATCAGTAGAGGCAGTAGCATTAGATATTTTAAAGAATTTTAAAAATAAAGCTCCAGAGAATACAATTCCAGAAGTAGAAGAAAAACTTGATTTTTTAGGGAATTTTGTTGATAAACTAACAGATTCTGAAAATGTAGGGGCAGTTTCTTCAGGACAAACAGATGAAACAGATGAAGAATCAAGAGCAAAATTTGCTGCAAAATTAATTGGATTAGCAAACGAGGAGGAATAAAATGAAAGAAACAATAAAACCAGATATATTAATAGGTGGGGCTCAATTTCCTTTATCACAAATGAAAATAAGTTTTGAAGTAGGAAGCTATAAAAGAGGGGAACTTGTAGAGATTGATGAAGTAACTAACAATATAAAAAAATGTACAGATGTTACAAAAATGTATGGAATAGTAGTGTCCGACACAGAAATAGAAGTAAAAGGAGTAGCAGAAATATATGTTACAGGAGTGTTCAATTTTAATGGAATGGAAATTGGTGTGTTGGATAAAGAAAAAATAAAAATAATTGGAAGAAAAATAGGAATGTTTTTCTCAAGAACATAAGAAAATAAGGAGATGAAAGATGAACGGATTATATGAAATTAGAACATTGATAGCAGCTATAAAAGGAATTAAAAGTAAAAATTCTTTTCTATATAACTTATTGATAGGAAAAGAAATAGAGGAGAGAACAGCAACATTTGAAATTCATACAAAAGATGGACAAAGAAAAAAAGCTCCACTTGTAGGGAGAAGAGATAAAGGAATTTTAATAGAAAATACTGCTTTTGAAAAAATGGTATACAGTCCACCAATGATAAAAATACACACAATTGCATCTGCAGAGGAATTTTTAACCCAACAATTTGGAAGTACTATTTATGGTAATCCAATGGAGAATGCAAGTAAAAAATTAGCAGAAGAATTATCAGAGTTAAAAACAGTAGCTACAAGAACTAAATACTGGGCATTAGCTCAACTTTTAATAACAGGAGTTTTACCAGTGGAAGATGGTAAAGAAGGAATTAAATATGGAGAATTTACTCCAGAGATATTAACTGGTACAGATAAATGGGATAATTCTGCTTCAGATAAAATGGGTTATTTAAGAAGAAAACAAATAGAGCAACAAAAAATATCTGGAATAGTTGCAGATACCTTAATAATTACTCCTGATGTAACAGAATGGTTATTAAAAGATAAATTAATATTAGAAACATTAAAGGCAACTGGAAATTCAGTGTTATCAATCGAACCAAAAGGTTTAGGAGATGGTACAGCATATATTGGTTATTTAGCTGAACTTAATATGAAAATATATTCTTTTATAGATTGGATAACTAATGAAGAAGGAAAAGAGGAACCTTTATTACCAGCTGGAACTATTTTAGGTGTTAAATCAAAAAGTTTTAGAATCCATTATGGAGCTTTCCAATTCCGTCTGAAGCAAAATGAGTCATCAAAATTATTTATAGGGAAAGAAGCTGTTAGAAAGGTAGCAATTCAAGGGTCAGAAGATGATCAACTAGAATTGCACTCAGCTCCACTGGTTATACCAAATGATGCACAAGGGTGGTTCTATACTAAAGTACTATAGGAGGGAAAAATGAAATATAGAATAAAGAAAGTTAATCTTCGACACAATGGCAGACTTCACTTAAAAAATTCAATTATTGAAATTTTAAGTGAAGAGGATCTATCAGAACTTCAAACTTTGATAGAGGAAGGAATTTTAGAAAAAGTAGAAATAAAAGAGATAGTAGAGGAAGAACCAAGTGAAGAAACAGAAGTAAACAAAGATAAAAAAAAGAAAAAAGATAAAAAAAATGAGTAAATTTAAAACATTAGTAAAAAGTGATATGAAAATATTTTTTAACGAAAATGAACTAGCAGAAACTGTTTTAATTGAAGGAAAAGAATATTTAGGAATATTATCCGAAGTAACTTTTGATTCTAAATATATGTATTTAAAAAATATTAGTGGACTACATCAAAAAGGTGTAGTTCTCAGTATAAAAACAGAAGATTTTCCAAAAGGATTTGAATTTGAAAGTGGGGACACTTTAAAAATGAATAAATTAAAATATTCTGTTATAAAAGCATTAAATAAAATTAATCTATATGAAATTCATCTTGAAAGGATAAGCGAATGATTGATTTATCAATATCAGAAGATAATATAAAAAAAATAGAACTATTTTTTTCAGAAGTACCTGGTGCAATTCAAAAGATTATCAAAAAATCACTTGTTCAAACAGCTTCTGAAGTAAGAAAAACACAAAAGAAAGAAGTTAAAAAAAAATATAGCATTGATACCAAACAATTAAATACAAAAAATATTTTTATAAAAAAAAAGCCAGGAGAAATAAGTTTACTAGCTTCTAAAAAAGCGAGGAACATAGAAGATTATTATATTTCATTAAGAAAGCCTTCAAAGACAAAACAATATATAAAAGGAGCAGTTTTTAAAGGCAGTGGAAAGGATATTAAAAATATGTTCTGGGCTTTTTATAAAAATAAAACTGAAAGTATTGGACTATATAAAAGAGATGAAAATAATAAAATAAAAAAAGTGAAATCACCTTCAATTTTTTCATTGGTATCTTCAGTACCAACCGATGAAATAGAATCAAAGATTCAAGAAATCTTTGAAAATAATTTAGAAAAAATAATAGAAGAGGAGATGGGGAAATTATGAATTTTATAAAAAAAGCTGAAGAATCACTATTAAAATTTTTAAAAAAAGAATTAGAAGATTATAAAATTAATAATAAAACTATTAATTTTGTAAGAGGTTTCGTAGAAGAAAAAACAATTCAAGATAAACTTGAAGGAAAAGAAAAAACAACCTATCCATTGTTAATAATAAGAACAGGGCTATTAAAACAAAGTATTAATTCTGGAGTTTCAGAAAAAATTCAAGAAATGAAAATAGGGTTAATGATTGAGGAAGAAGGACTTGGTGGATATTCCACTGTTCAAGACTTTTCAGAAAAAGTTTTAGAAATTTTAACGATAAATCCATTTCTAAATGCTGGATTTGAAACTGTTCCAGAGGAATTTGAGGGCTCTTTCAGTGAAGAAGGTTCAGGAGGAGGTTTTTGGATTTATAATATTCAAATAAAGCTAAGAATTCCAGTGGTAGAAAGTCGATTTAAAGGAGATGATTACAATTAAAAAAAATAATATAGAAAAAGAAGAAAAAATAGAAAAAAATATTAGCAAAGAAGCATTTGTATATGTGGGAGAAACAGTGGCAAACCATAGAATTAATATTGTAAAAAATTCTATTGTAAAAAATTTAGATAACTATAAGAAAATATTTAAAGAAATACCTGGATTAATTAAATTATTTATAAAAATAAGTGACTATGCAGAAGTTAAAACAAGAATGCGAGATGAAAACTCTTGGATAAATAAAAAAATAATAGAAGTAGGGAAACGAATGAGGGAGGAGAAAGATGGCATTTAAACATGGAACATATAGTAGCGAAGTACCTACTCAACTTCAAGGAATGAATATAGCACAATCTCCAGCAGTTGTGATAGGAATAGCTCCAATTAATATGGGAGATATTACTTCTATAAATAGAGCAGAACTAATTATGACACCTACTGAAGCTCAAGAAAAGTTTGGTGGAATAAATAATTTGTCAGAATATTCAATTTCAACAACTTTGTATACTTTTATGCAGATATATGGAATAAAACCAATTATATGTATTAATGTTTTAGACCCAACTAGACATAAAAAAACAATACAAGCATTCAATAAAACTATTGAAAAAGGAAAAGTAAAATTAGAAGAAATAGGAATTTTAACAGACAGCTTAGTTATAAAAAATGGGGAAATAAAGATTGAAAAAGAAGAATATTCTTTTTTCTTTGACTCAGAAGGTAAATTAAATTTAGAATTTGAAAATCAAGAATTAACAACTTTAATGATTGGATTTGATTGTTTAGACCCAAGTAAAGTGACGAAAGACGATATAATTGGTGGAATAGATGCAATTACTTTAGAAACAAAAGGGTTAGAAGTACTAGGAACAATATTTCAAAAGTATTCTATGATTCCAAGTGTTGTTATTGCTCCTGGATTTTCACACGATCCTGAAGTAAGAGCAATATTGGATACTAAATCTAGTAAGATTGGAGGGAAATGGGGGGCAATGTCAATAGTAAATCTCCCAATTGATATTCCATATGGTGATTTAATAAAATATAAAAAAGATAAAAATTTCATAGATGAAGACCAAATTCTTACATATGGAATAGGAAGATTAGGAGAAGAATTTATTCCACAAGACATTCTTCTTGCAGCACTGATGAATTCAGTTGATGCATCTAATGGGGGAGTTCCTTTTGAATCTCCTTCAAACAAAAATATTAAAGTTGAAGGGATTTCATGGAAAAAAGATGGAGAATATGTTGATTTAAATCTTGATGAAAATCAAGCTAATTTATTAAATGAAAATGGAATAGTAACTATTATTCAAAGACCTAACGGTACAGTTTGTTGGGGAAATAGAACTTCTATTCAACAGCCAGGGGGAACAACCGATCCTAAAGATACTTTTATACCTGCTAAAAGAATGTTTAAGTACATAGCTAATGCATTAATGTTAAATACAGAAGCAGATGTTGATAGACCTATGACATTATCAAAAGCTGAAAATATCAAAATGAAAATTAATATGTTTTTAGCAGGTTTAGTATCTGAAGGTAAGCTTTTAGGTGGAAGAATAGAGTTTTTAGAAAGTGAAAATCCATTGGTGGATATGACTAATGGAAGATTTAAATGGCACATCTATTTAGGGATAGTAATGCCAGGAGAAGCTTTAGAATTCATACTTGAGTATGACACAAACTATGCTAAAACATTTAAATAATATAGTAAGGAGGAATAAAAATGAGTTTTTTACCAACACTAATTACGGACGCGATAGTCCGTATAGAAGGTTCAGAAGAAATAGTAGGGATAGCAACTATAACTCTTCCAGACATGGAAAATAAAACAGAAGAAATAAGTGGACTAGGAATGGGGAATTACGAAGAGGTCGTTATAGGATTACAAAGTGCGATGTCTGTAACTTTAAAATTCAGAGGCATGTCAAAAAATACATTAAAAACACGAGGGAAACCAATTAATCTAGTTGCAGTAGCTGTTTTACAAGGAAGAGATGGACAAACTCATGATGTGATGACTCAAAAACTTGTAGTAAGTATGAAAGGACAGATAAAATCATCAAAAGAAGGAGAGCTTTCAAAAGGTGGAAAGGTAGAACCAGAAAGAGTTTTATCTTTAACATATTATAAATTAGAGATTGATGGAGAAGTTCAAAATGAAATAGATGTATTCAATAGAAAAGTTGTTATAGATGGGGAAGATGTATTAGCTGCTATAAATACAATGTTAGGATCATAAAAACTAGGAGGAATAAAAAATGGATAAATTAAAAAAACATGAAAAAGAAATAGAAAAAGTAGAGAAAGAATTAGGGATAGGGACTGAAAAAAAGGAAGAAATAGAAGTAATAGAATTAGGAAAAAATATGGAAACAGAAGAACTAGATACTAAAACACAAGTAAAACTTTCTGATGGTAGAATAATAGACTTTAACACAGATATGATGACAGGAAGAATAGTCATTGAATTAAAAGACAAATATTTTCTTGATAGAAAAAGAAACGCAGGACTAATAGCTGATTTAGATGATTATTTTCACATTATGGCAGCTGAAAGAATGACTGGTATAAAACTAAGAGAATTTATGGATTTAAAAGTCAAAGATTATAGAGCAATAGTCACTTTTGTTAGAAGTTTTTTGACAGAAGACTAGGCAACGATTATGAAAAAGCAATAATAGAACTAATAGATATTATAGCCTCAAGAGTAAATAATTCTTGGGGCTTAAACTTAAATATAAGTTATGAAACTTTATTAAATTCTAAATTGTCTAGACTGGAACAGCTTATAGATATGAGTAATGAATATTATGAAAAGAATAAATAAATAAAGGAATAAAAAAGAAAAAGGGGAGGTGAGGAAGTGGGTTCAAAATATATGGATTTAGTAATGAAAATAAAAGCTCAGGTAGACAAACAATTACCATCAAACATTAGAAAAGTATCAAAAGAAATGGGTGAATTGAATAAAACACAAAAAATGATTGGTGGTCACTCTAAGCAGAAAAAAGAAATAGGAGAAACAATACAACAAATACGGATTCAAAGAAATGAGTTAAGAACTCTAGCACAAGCCAAAAAAGCTGGTGCAACTTTGAGTAAGAAAGAAACAGAAAGGTATAAACATCTTACTAAAAGTGTTAAAACACTTAATGCAAAGATGGGGAAGCAAAAAACTGCTTATCAAAAATCTAAAATGGAACTACAAAGAATGAAAATTCCTCTTGCAGATTTAGATGCTCAATATAAACGAAATACAAGAAGTTTAGAGCAATTAAACAGACAACAAAGAATGAATTCACGAGTAGGAAAACTTAAAACAGCAGTGGGAAATGGTGCTAAGAAAGTAGGGAAAGCAGCAGTTGCAGGAGCAGTTGTTGGAACAATAGCTGTAAGTTATGGAGCAGTTGAATCAGCAAGGGCATATACGGACTTTAACGGACAAATGAAGAGGGTACAAGCCATTGCAAATGCTTCAGCAACAGATTTTGAGATATTAGAAAAATCAGCTATGAAATTTGGAGCAACAACTTCTTTTACTAGTATACAATCGGCTCAAGCGATGGAAAAAATGGCATTAGCTGGTTTTTCAACTAAAGAAATACTGTCAGGAATGCCAGGAGTTTTAAATCTTGCTGCTGCTTCAGGAGAAGATTTGGCATTAGTATCAGATATTATAACTGATAATTTAATCCCATTTAACATGACTGCTAAAGATACTAATCGATTTGCCGATGTGTTGGCTTATACAATGAGTAAGACAAATGTTGATGTAAATATGTTAGGGGAGTCTTTTAAGTATGCTTCTGGTGGAGCTGGTTCCCTTGGTGTAAGTTTAGAAGAAACTTCATCAATATTAGGACTTATGGGAGACCAAGCAATTAAAAGTGGACAGGCAGGAAGAGGATTAAATGCAACCTTTACCAATCTTGCTAAAAAATCAGATTCATTAAAAAAAATAGGAATTAATATAAAAAATTCAAAAGGTGAGTTTGTTGGAATGACTGCTACGGTTCAGCAGTTTGAGAAAAAAATGGCTACTATGGGGAAAGTAGAACGAGTAGCTTTTTTAAATGATGTTCTTGGAAAGCAAGGAGCATTAGCATTTGGGAAACTTTTAACAGCTCAAAAAACTATTAACGGCGTAGCATACACTGGAGCTGCAGCAGTAGAAAAAATGATAGAAGCAACAACAGTTGATAGTGTGAATGCCTCTTCTAAAATGAGAGATATAATGCTTGAAGGTGCAAATGGAAGTAGAATTCTATTTTTATCAGCAGTAGATGGAATAAAAATAGCTATAGGAAAAAAGATGCTATCTGAAGGAGTTTTACTTCAAGTAAAAAAAGTAACTTTATATTTGTCAGAACTAGCAAATGTAATTAATGGGACATTTTCAGATGAACCTGCTAACAAATTTTGGCAAGAAACATTAGCAACAGCTAAAAACTTTATAAACTCTTTTAAAGAAGCACTTGCTCCTGGAATAGAAGCAATAAGATATATGTTTCCAGGAGATGGAAATTTCTTAAGTGGTTTTATAAAAGGATTAATGGATTTAGTAGTAATAGTCACAACAGTGGTTTCTACAATATTACAAGCTCTAGCACCATTTATAAGATTAATAACCTATATAATTGGAGTTGTGGGGGTAGATAACATATTGGTGTTTGTTGGAGCTTTTATGTCTGTACTGGGAATAATAGCAATTATCCCAGTTATAACAGGTATAATCACAACTTTAACAAGTTTAACAGCCATTTTAGGTGTAGTGAAAGCTGCAATGTTAGCAATGGGTGGACCAGTGGTATGGATTATTGCAGCATTTGCTTTATTAGCTTTTATGGTTTATAAAAATTGGGCAAAAATAAAAGCAACTTTTGCTAAATTTCCAGAATTAATTGTTTTTATATTAGGACCAATAGGTCTTTTAGGAGCTACTATTTATAGAAATTGGGAAGCTATAAAGAACTTCACATTAAATTTAGTATCTACAATAGTAAATTTATTCTTTAATTGTATAGAATCAATTAAAAATTTCTTTATGGGGTTGTGGGAGAAAGCTAAAGAAATATTTGGACAATTTCCAGAGATTTTAGGCTTTATTTTAGGACCTTTAGGCATGATAATTGCTACTGGAATTAGAATATATAGAAATTGGGATACTATAAAAGCAAAAGGATTAGAATTAAAAGAGGCTTTAGTGAGTACCTTTCTTGGAATGGCAGAAGGGATAAAAGGTGCATTTTCTGGAATAACAGAATTTTTTAGTGGAGTCTTCACTGGAATTTCAACTAAATTTTCTGAAATAAAAGAAATGATAAAATTACCCTCTCCCCCAGATTGGGTAATGAAAATTGTAGGAAAAGGAAGTGCTACAGAGTCAGCAGTTGGAACAGCAAGTACAGTAAGTCAGACAACTGAACCTCTTGTTGGAATAAACGGAAGTCATAGAATGGGACTTAGAAATGTACCGTTTGACGGATATATTGCTGAACTCCATAAAGGTGAGAGAGTCTTAACAGCAGAAGAAAATAAAGGTAGTTTATTAAATTCTATATCCACTGTTGGGAATACAAGTTCAACCACCATTAATAATTCAACTGAAGTAGCTCCACAAGTTCCAACTTTAGTATTTAATCCAATTATCAACATTCAAGGAAATGTAGATGAAGGGATTATGGAAAAACTAAATGCAAAGCTTGAAGAAATGCAAAACAACTTCCAAAAAATGCTAGAGGAGGCTCTATATGAAAAAAGCAGAACAACAGTATAAAGTTTATATAACTCAAAGAAACGATACTTGGGATCTAATATCCTATAAAGTTTATGGTGATGAATTTCTGATGAATCATATAAGAAAAGCTAATAAAGATTTTTTAAAAATTGTTAGCTTTCCCTCTGGCTTAGTATTAAAGATACCTAAAATTGAAAAAACATTAAAAGAGGAGTTACCACCATGGGTTTAGCAAGAAGAGTCAGTATAGTAGTTAAATATGGTGGTGATGATATCTCAAAAAGCTTAGAAGAGTACATATCTAAAATAACTATTACAGACA
Source organism: uncultured Fusobacteriaceae bacterium (assembly GCA_947038515.1). Taxonomy (GTDB): domain Bacteria; phylum Fusobacteriota; class Fusobacteriia; order Fusobacteriales; family Fusobacteriaceae; genus JAGNZR01. Next base: position 185,523 of record CAMQWJ010000002.1, on the reverse strand, counting down.
ACTTCAAAGATTCAATAGATGATGTGAGTCTTAGTTTAAGGAATGATAATGATAGATTTTTGATGCCTAAATGGGCATTGGAAATTTATCAAAAATTAGAAGTAACAGTTATTACTGAAAATTGGAAAAAAGAAGATGAGGGAAGATTATCTTATCCACTGGGAAGCTATAATATAGACTCCAGAGATTTTTCTAAAAACTCAGTATCAATAAAAGCTTTAGCAATTCCACTTGGAGAAGCACAAGATCAAAAGAATTCAAAGTCTTGGACTTCTATAACTATGTCAGACCTAGGAAAGGAAATGGCTAAAAAACATAATTTAAAGTTTAAATTTATGAGTAAAAGTAATCCTAAACTTACTAATTTAAAACAAGAAAAAGAAACAGATTTTTCCTTTTTAAAAAAGATAATAACTGATGAAGGTGCAGTTTTAAAAATTGCATTTGATAAATTAATAATATTTGATGAAGAGAAATTTGAAAAGAAGGCTGCTAAATTTAGACTAAGTGCGAAAGAGTTGGATTATAGGCTTACAGAAAAAACCAAAGAAGTATATGATGCCATAGAGGTAACATATATTAATCCACAAACTAATAAAACTGAAAAAATAATGGTTACTGCTACAACGAGTAACCAAATTAAAAGTGGGACAGGTAAAAAAACAAGTAATCCATACGGTAAATATTTTGGAGAAAAAACAGAACCTAAAAAGAAACCTAAAAAAACAAATGATAAAATCTTGAAATTGAATAGGAGAAGTAAGAGTGAAGATTTAGAAGAATTTGCAAGAAAAAAATTAAAAAAAGAAAACACTAAAAGAGTAGAATTATCTTTTTCAATAGTGGGTGATATGGGGATTTATTCAGGAGATACTTTTGATTTATATGATGCAGGTATTTTTGATGGGAAATATTTAGTCAATAAAATTGTAAAAAATATACCTGGATTCAAATTTTCCATAGATTCATATTTAGTAAAAAGTCATTATAAGGGGGATTAATATGGGGAGCACTACTATAGCTTTTGGAGAAATCCATAGTGTTAATGAAACAAATTATACTGCAGTAGTAAAACTTGATGAGTCTGATGGAATTTTAACAGGAGATTTACAAATTATGACTTCAATGAGTTATTTAAATAAAAATTCTGAATTACCACACCCTAAAACTCCTTGTATTGTACTAATGTTTGATGATAGTAATGAAAGAGGAGTAGTGATTGGGGGTAGGTTTTCAGATATGAATCCTTGCGATTTATCAAAAGGAAAGAAAATAATAAATTATCAAAAAAGTAAAATAACAATAAATGAAGATGGAGCTATAGAAGTTGAATGTGATACTTTAAAAGTAAAATCTAAAAATATTAATATAACTGCTGAGAAAACAGTAATTACATCAGCTGTTGAAATCAAAGGAACAGTTTCAATTTCTGAAAAATTAACTTTGAAAAAAGGACTATCTTCAAGTGGTGGAGTAGGAATTTCAGAAAGTGGAAATATAGATATGAGTGGAAAAATCTCTACAAAAGAAATAGTTAGTGGAAAAAGGTTTGTGGAAGTATGAGTATAATAAAAAGCTTATATAATGACACAAAAGATAGAGTATTAAATGATTACCTAAATGATATACCAATTATAGGAACAATAGGAAGGTTAGGTGGCTTTGGTCCAGTTGCTTTTAAAGTATCAGAAGGAAATACTTTAACTCCTAAAGAGTACTCTATGACTGTAGGAAATGATACTATTTCTCATTCAAGAATTGGTGGTCCACCTATAACAGAGTTTTCAAATAGAAAACTAAGGACTGTTAATTGTGATATCAAATTAATTTTTACATTAGCTCCAGTGCAAAGAAGCATAGATAAATTTATTGATATGTGTGAGTTAGGGGAACATTACCCTCTTATTATGGGTAATCAAAAAATAGGGGATCAGAACTATATTTTGAAAACGTTCACTGCTAAAGTTACTAAAACAGATGGAAAAGGAGCTCCTATTGTTGCTGAATGTTCTTGTCAATTTGAAGAATATATCAATAAAATTGATAAGAAAAGAACAGATAAATTTATCCTGGAGAAGGGTATAAAAAAAATGGCCGATAAAGCTATAGACAAAGTAAATAAAGTAGCAAAAGAAACTATTGAAAAAGTCAGAAATTGGTGAGGTAAAAATGATAATAAATAATAAAGTAAAACCTACCGACCCTTTACTAATTCAATTATATATTTTGTTGAATACAACAAGAGGAGAAGTACCTTTATTCAGAGGATTTGGACTAGATGGAAGATTAGTAGATAAACCAATCACTGTAATTCAAAATGGAATATTTACAGAAATTCAAGGTCAAATGAATAAATATATAACTGATTTAAAACTGATACAAGTATTTTGTGATATGGGAGAAAATGGGTTAGAAATAACATGTGAGGTGGAAATAAATGAATGATTTGATTTTAATTGAATCAGATGCTAAAGAAATATTAGATGACGCATTAAGTTTTCATGAAGAAATAACAGGGGAAAGATTACCTATTAGTTCAGAAATAACTTTTATATATTCTACTGTTGCTGCAATGCTCTCTCAAACAAAAGCAGAGATGAATCAAGTAGCTTTAGGAAATTATCTTAAATTTGCTAAAGGAAGTAGGTTAGATTTGAAAGGAGATTTGTTTGGTACTAGAGGTGATAGGTTAGGAGCAAACAGAGCTAGAACAACAATGAGATGTCATATCTCAAGTATTGTTGAAAGAGATGTAATTATTCCTGTTGGAAGTAGATTCTCAAAAGGAGAATTAATATTTAAAAATGAGAAAATAGGAATAATAGAATCAGGAAGCCTATTTGCTGATATTCCAGTTGTTGCTGAAAAAGAAGGAGAATTAGATGAAATATTGATTGGAGAAATAAAGATTTCAATTGATAGATATGATTACTTCCAAAACTGCGAGAATATAACACCTGTAACTGGTGGAGCAGATATTGAAAATGATGAAAGATACAGGGAAAGAATAAGAGAAATACCTGAGTCATTCACAACTGCAGGTTCAGAATATTCATATATCTTTGGTGTAAAAAAAGCCTCTTCTTTAGTGGAACAAGTAGCAATTCATTCTCCAATACCTAATATTATTAACATATATGTGGTTGGAGAAGATATAGAAAAATTATCTATAGAAGAGAAAACTAAAATTTTATCTGAAGTCAATTCTATAAAAATAAGACCTTTAGGAGATAAAGTTAATATTTTAGATCCTACATTTGTAAATTATGATATTGATGTGGAATACACAACTTATGATGATTTTATAATTACAAAAAAAGTACTAGAAGATAATATTATAAAAAAATTAAAATCATTTACTTCAAATTTTAAAATTGGAGAAGATTTAAATATTCAAGATATTATAAAAATCTTTAAAGATGAAGGAGTAAAAAGAGTAAATCTAAAGTTATTAAAAGATATTAAAATATCAGAGTTGGAAATAGCAAAATGTAACTCTATTTCAATTAAATATGTTTTGGATGAGGAGGAATAAATGAAAACAATTTTTGATGAAAATATATTTCATTTAGCACCTTCACTACTAAAAAAGAATAATAAAGATATACTTTTAGTACTTGATAAATTATATAAGAAACACATAGTAGATAATATTAGAAAGTTAGTATTAATGGATAGAATTGATGAATTAGAAAACTTTGAAATAGACTTATTAGCAGAAGAATTACATGTAGATTTTTATGAAATCACATTAGAATTGGAAGAGAAAAGAAGTTTAGTAAAGAAAACTTTAGAAATGCATATGATAAAGGGAACACCCTATGCAGTACAAGAGGTTTTAAATATCTTCTTTTCAGAAGCAAAGATAATAGAATGGTTTGATTCAAAAAGTGCTAATGGTACTTTTAAAGTACAAATATCAGATTCAAATGCAGATCATAATAAGACTAAAAGAATTATGAGTATGATTAATGCATACAAGAGAACTAGTCAACATTTAGAAATATTAGAATTTGTTGAAATAAACTCTAAAAAACTATCAGTATTTGGGATAAACTTTAATTTTTCTCACAGATTAGATAAAATAAAATTTAGAGAATTGACTGAAATCAGTGGAAATAATAACTATTTCTCAACTAATTATTCTAGTACATACAAAAAAAATACAGGGAAGGTGAGTTATGAGGACTGAGGAATTAATCTTCACTAATGCAGGGTTAAAGTTATTTAAACAAGCTTTAGCACAAGAAGTAAAAGTAGATTTTACAACAATGAAAATAGGAACAGGAAATAAAAGTACAATAGAAGAATATGAAGCTCTAACTACTCTTGTAGAAACTTACAAGACAATAGGCTTATCAAACTTACAAATGACAGAAACAGGGCTGATAAAAGCCACATCCTACTTCACAAATGAAGATTTTGAGAGTGAAGTAGTTATAACAGAGGTGGGATTATTTGGAAAGTTAGAAACAGGAGAAGAAATATTAGTTTGTTATGTTAATGATGGATATGGGGAATCTTTTCCTCCTGGTAATAGTGGAAATATATTACAGAAGCAACGAAGCTTTGAATTTGGTATAGATAGAAACACAAAAGTAACAGCAGTAATTAGTTCAACAATGTTTGCTACCTCTAAAGACCTGGAAGAAAAAGTAAATAAAACTAGAAAAATATCAACTGGGACAGGATTAAATGGTGGTGGAGATTTAACAAAAGATTTAGATCTAAAACTTTTACCTGCTACAAAAAATAGTATTGGTGGAGTGATAGCAGGAGATAATGTAGAAATAGACAAAACAGGAAAAATATCAGTTCCAGGAAAATATACCCACCCAGCTGGAAATGGAAATAATCATATTCCAATTGGTGGAAGATTAAAAGATTTTTTAAAGTGGACTGCTGCAGGAGTTGCAAGTTGGGGTAAGATATTAGCTTCTGAAATAGAACTAAGCTCTACTCAAAGATTTGTAACAGACTTAGAAAAAGCTTATTGGAATGGAAAAGAACCAGCTTTTACAAAAAAATCTGCTCATAATAAAGATTTTGGATTTGATAAATATGAGGTAATGCCTGGAGAATTATTTCCTGCAGAACTAGGAACAGATTATGCAGGAATATTAAATGTTACTGGAATTAAATATGTGGGAAAAACATATTTTTGTACAGCTACGAAGAAAATATATTTATGTAAAATACAAAACAGTTTAACCTATGCAGATTTAGAAAAATTTGTGGATATTTCTCACAAGGGATTATTGGATAAATTAGAGAATTTAATCAATATTAAAAAATTTAGTCTAAACGAATATATCAATATAAATATCCCTAATTATGAGGGATATGACCTTTCTGACAGTATTAGACAAGGGTATACATTATTCTTTGTTCTAATTGGTTCAGGTGGAAGTTGTCAAACTCATATGTTATCAACTCAATCCAGTGTACCTACTGGGTATTATGTACCAGCACCATTAGGGATGTCGTCAATAGCCCTTATAGGAAATAAAATAAAAGTAAATAATTATTTAGAATCTATACCTTTAGGTGCTTCTATTAATATTCATGCAATTGTAGCAATGAAAGCTTAATTAAATACCATAGATGGCTTTTATAGAATTGGTTGTATTACCTAATGTATGAAAACCAGCAACTTTAAGAATTCCATTTTTTACAGTTATATTAATGGCTTCAAAATTTTGTCCTTCAGCCCCATATAAAATTGATAACCTAGCTCCAAAGTTAATAAGATAAGCCGTTGGAAAAGTATATTCCAATGTTCTATTTACTTCATCACCAGAGGTTGTGTACCAATCAACTACAAATACAATTGTTCTATATTTTGATATGTTTACATTAGTTAGTATAGGAACTGTACTCGTTGCAGGAATTGGAGATATATTCAATTTGGTACAAACTGTGAATAAATTCTCTAATTTAAGGGTATAAAAAAAGACTCCAAATCCTGAGGGGGACCTAAGGATTTGGAGTCTAGAAAACAGAATATTGTATTAAATTATGTTTTCTTATATAGGTATAAAAAAGCCCTTAAGGGCTGAGGTAACTTATGCAAAAATTACGATTAGAATAACTGTTAAAATTAGTAGTATAGCTATAATAACGTTTCCACTAATTTTGCAATTATTAAATTCAAATTTAATCATTAGTTTACCTCCCTTTATATAAAAGTTGTTCTACCTTGTTCAAGGGCAGAATGAAAGCTCCCACATAAGTGAGAGCTTCTATCTGAACGTGAATAAACAACTTTTTATAAAGGTGCCTTTAAAGGACTTATGTAATAATTATATTCTAATTTCTTTTAAAAGTCAAATTTTTATTGCTATAATTATTTAACAATAAAAATAGAACTGGAGGATTTATGGAACTTAATTATAACAAGGCTAATTTAGAAGTTTACACTATGTACCTGGACTCAAACAAGGCAAGAAATTTTGAGAGTATGAAAACAACTTACAAGATTTACAAGAGTAATATGATGCAATTCTTAGTTTATTTACAGAAAAATGAGGGGAATAGAAGAGAAAAAGGAATGATTTAATTACTTAAAATTGACATAAATTAATGAATTTATTCACATTTAATAATGGCCATTATTTTTTTATCTCTTTATTTCATTAGTTTTAGGTATTTTTAGAAAAAATAGTGTTTGATAAATTTTTCAAACCCTGGAGTAATTTTAAAAAAGATAAAATCAATAAAACACTCATATTTACAAATAATAAAATTAGTAATAATTGCGTAAATTCATTAATTTACCCATAAAAAATAAAATAAAAAAGGAGAGAAAATATGGAAAAAATCTACATATATTCAAAAGAAAATTTACAAATAATAGGGATACCTGCAGTAACAAATTTAGAAGAATTTTTAAAGAATCCTCTAAAATTTTTTCCAAGTTTTAATGAGAAAACTATGACTTTTTCAAAAGTTGTATATAATTTTCCAGTTTTAGAAAGTCATATAATAAGAGAAAAGACTAGATTTGAATTAGTGAGTGAGGGAATAGAGGAATTAAATGATGGAGAGCTTTTAGAAAATAATGAAATTATCTTTATAGATGTTCCAGGTAATTTGTACACTCCAAAATGGAATAAAGAAGTCAACACTTGGGAAGAAAGTGCTACTTTAAATGAAATTGAATTAATCATAAAAAAGCAACTAATTGGAAAAAATAAAGAAAATAATGCATACACAGTTTCTAATTTTAGAAATTTAGAATTAGAAGCTGAGATAAAAGAGTTAGAAAAAAAACATAGTGAAATATCTATGGAAATAGTATACAAGGAGGCTATCAATGAATAAGGCTAGTAAAAGAACAATTAAAAGATGTAAATATCTACATCATAAAATGGCATTATGGTTAGGATATATGTTAGCTACTTCTCCAGTTGATTTTTTTGTAACTGAGGGATTAAGAAGTGACGCAGATCAAAACAAATATTATAAGAAAGGTACTTCAAAATTAGATGGATATAAGAAAAGAGGTAGACACCAAGATGACTTATCTACCCCTGAAATTGATTCAAGAGCAATTGATATATATTATGTTGGGTGGACTAATAAAGATGCTAGTAATGACCCTAGGTGGACTAAATTATATGAGCATGGAAAGCTATGTGCTAATAAATTAGGAATTAAATTAGTGTTTGGATTTGACTGGGGTTGGGATAAACCACACTATGAGTTAGAAAAGGGGGAATAAATGAAATGGATTATGAATTTTTTCAAAACTGAAACTATAGAGAAGGTATCAGGCGATATCAAAGACGTCAAAATTGTTAAATATGATGTAACAAAAATATTAGTGATAGTTTTTGTATTAGGCATAATCGGAATATCAATAATTGAAATCGATAAAGATTTGAAAGAATTAATTATTCTTAAGTGGTTAGAATTAACAGGTTTTTTAGTTATGAATTAAAAAGGAGATATTATGACAAATAAATTTGGTGGAATATTTTTAGATTGTGGAATATTTGCAGTAGGAATAGCAACTTCATTATTGGGTGGAATAGATGCGAGTATGAAGGCTTTGTTAGGGTTAATGGTTATAGATTTTATTACTGGAATAATGAAATCAGCAAAAAAAGGTGTTCTCAACTCTGATAGAGGATTTAATGGAATAAAGAGAAAAGCAACTATGATCCTTCTAATAATTGCTACAGTTTTACTTGATCAACTGGCAGGGCTGAATGGTTCAAATATTAGTTTTAGAGGGCTAGTTATAAGTTTTTACATAGGTATGGAAGGGATAAGTATTATTGAAAATGCTGAAGCTCTAGGTGTTCCTGTTCATTCTAAGATTAAGGAAATGTTTAAAAATTTTACAAATAAGAAATAATATAGTAGAATAGAGATGTCAAAGTCTCTTTTTTATTTTATAGAAATTAAAGGAAATGAGAGGAATTATTGTATAATATAGTGTAAGAAATAAATCGATGGGGAGAAATAAAAAGTGAATCTCTACATTAAAAATATCTTTACTGCTTCTGAATCTTTACAAATTACTGATGTAATAACTCTTATTATTGCGATAATAACTTTCTTAATAACTTTGTATCTATTTGTGTTAAAATATGGAATTAAATTCAAAGCAACACTATCATTGACCTCTAATAGTGATTCCAATGTTCCATTTTTTACACAAATTACAATTCTAAATTTGAAAGATAAGGTTATTTTAATTACTGCAATTTATGTAAAAATTAATAATATTTATATACTAATAAAAGACTACAAGGAAAATCCTTTAGTTTTAAATAGTTTATCTGCAGTTAATATTGATACTCATCCAGTTGAATTTTATACTTGGGATATGAATAAAGTAGAGATAAACGAAGTTTTTTCTTCTACTTATAAAAAGAAAATTGTAATTTTTACTACCAGTGGAAAAGTAGAAGTAGAGCCTTCTTCATTATCAAGTCATTATCAAGAACTTAAAAAGCCCTTTATAAAAAAAATCAAACCAGTAAGATTGTTTTACCATGAAAATATTTCAGGTTCAGCAGTAAAGTATGTCTTAACATTTTATAAAAAAGGTTCAATCAGTGATGTCATTAAAATTAATGAACTTGATCTAAAACTAAAAACAAATTTTTTTAATTACTTTAAATTAACAGATAAATGTTTGGAAAATTCAAAATTTTTATATGATTATATTGAAAAACAAAAACAAAATAAACTTTTACACTATGATGAACTTTTTATAGTTGATTGTGAAAGAGAAAGAAAACGTATCTTTTCTCACTTTTTAGAAAAAAAAGAAATACTAATCAAGCCAATTGATTTAAAAAAATATAAAATTTTAGAATTTTATTATACTTTAAATATATTCACAAAGATTAAATAAAATGTTATACTAAGGAAGAAATAAGTAGAAAAGATATAAAGTTGTTTTAAAAATTATTCAGGAGAATAAAAGGAGGAAATGTAATGAAAATAAAAAAAATCAAGATAACTGGTTTATATGGCTATATAAACAAAACAATTGATTTTTTTGAAGATGAGAATTATTTGGTAGGAATAAACGGTTCAGGAAAGTCAACTGTTATCAAAATAATAGAAGCATTTCTAAAGAAAGATATAAGTTTTTTTGAAGAATTAAACTATCAAATGATAAAGATAGATACTGACAATAATGAATATACATTACAAATATGGACTTCTGATGTAGAAAAGAAGTTTGGAATATATGATTTAAATTTTTCCACAAATCATAAACAAAAAATTGTAAAGGATTTAGAAAATATTATAAAAGATAAGGGGCAAGATAATCTAGAATTAAAGAACGAAATGGAAGAAAAAATAAAAACAATAAAAAAGACTAACTATATAATAACTAAACTTGATAAAGACTATTTAGATTTTGGATTAATGGAATACCAAATATTAAATCTAAAAACCCCAAATTTAGATTTAGATTTAATAGAAAAATTTTCCAAAGAAAATAGGGGAATAGATGCTATTGAGGGGCTCTTAGCAGAAATAAATCCGATTAGAACTATTAATAATATATTAAAAGATACAGGTAAAAAATATTTACAAGTTTTTAGATTAGAAACGGAAATAAAAGAAATGAACGATGCGGAAGAAATAGAGAAGTTAAAAAATAGATTTGGAAGTAATATAGTTACTTTAAAAAAAATAGAAACTTTTATAAAAATAACAAATGATTTCTTAAAAGATTCTTACAAAAAAATAGAATTTGATCCCTTAGAAGGAGAATTCAAACTGTATTCTATAAAGAGGGATCAAACAGTTAATAAAAAAATTACTGATTTAAACCTTCTATCTTCTGGAGAAAAACATTTGTTAGTACTTTTAACTCCTATTTTTTTCACATTAAAAGAAAATAGTATACTTTTAATAGATGAACCAGAAGAATCTTTACACGTAGAATGGCAGAAAAAAATTATACCTGCTTTAAAAAAAGCGATTCCTGAGAAAGTACAAATAATTGTAGCTACGCATTCTCCTAATTTAATAGGAGAAGTATTAATAACAAAATTAATACCGTTATACCCATATAATTTAGAGAGTGAAGAATAATGAGTATCGATCCTATTAAGTCACTGGCTCGAGAAAATCAAAATTTAAAAAATGAAGATATATTAATATTACTTTTAGATAATGCAGATTACTATATATATGTAGAGGACAAAGGAAATGGTGGGTTATATCAACAATTATGCAAAAAAATTTATACTAATAAAGTAGTAAAAATTTTTGATGATTGTGACGGTAAATCTGCAGTAATAAAGCGCTATAAAGATTTAAAAAAGGCCAATCAACTTTCAAAAAAAACAATATTTCTATTAGACCGAGATTATGAAAATAAATTTGAAAATAGAAAAGATTCTAAATTAATGGATTTTTCATTTAGAGAGCTAAAAAATAATAGTTATTTTAGAATATGGGAAAAGACAAATATTGAAAATTATTTTTTAGACAGAAGTTTAATTATAGACGCTTGTAGTATGCTAACCTTAAAAACTTCTGAAGTATTTACAAGCATATTATCGGAAGAGAGTTATAACCAAATAATTAAACATCATGAAAAATGTTCGTATTTATATATGATAAATAATTTTTTTTGCTGCGGATCCTTTCCAAAAGGTAGCTTCTACATGGATTTGAATACACTAAATACAGAAAATCTATTTTTTAGTAATTTTGATAAATTAAAAATAGAAATTTTTGAAAATCATAAAAAATATATATTGGATCTACCTAAAATAGATAAACCAAAATGTTTTGGAAGCATTACCAGTAGCTTAAGGTACAAATACGATTCAAAAATAGATATTGATGGAAAAGATGTATTTAACTATATAGTAAAGTACATTAATAAAAGTATTAAACAAAAGATGTCTAGCCAGAACTTGAAAGGACCAATAATAAATCTGTTATCTCAAAAAAAAATAGAAGAAATACAAAAAGAATTACGGCTATCTTAAGCAAAGAGATAATGAGTTTTTAAATTTTGATATTCTATTATGAATTTATTATAATTAATACTCTTCTTATAAAATAAAACTTTATAAAGATATCAATAAAAATATAGAAAGATACATAGTATACTATATGATTATAAAATAGATTATAAAGAGATGTTTGGATTTTATGAGATAGAGTATGTTTAAAAAATATTGTAAAACTTGGTATTTTGGGTATTATATTAGACAGATTAGTACTTAGTGGTCAGGGTTAAAGGAATGTTTTTTTTGTCATTTTTGGCTGTTCGATTCAGCAAAAGAAGGAGGAATTATGGGCTATATTATAAATATTATTACAAGTTTAACAATTAGTAAAAGAAATATAAATTGTATATGTCTATCATTAATACTCTTATTTCTTCTGGTTGGCACAGGCTGTGCCCCTTTGACCAATAAGTATTAGTTTAATCTTATATTGTTAAATAAAAAAGAGAGAACTTAATCTCTCTTTTTTGATTTCTTTCCTACAAAACAATCTCAATATAATCTTATTTTGTAATACATTGCAATTATGAGAAAAAATCAAGAGGTTATAATAGATATTTTATTCCACTCCAAGCTCAAATTTTAAAGCTTTTTGCAAAACCTTAGAAAAATTTAGGTTTCTACTCAAAGCTATTTCATTTAGCCAGCTTGGAATAGTTAAAGTTTTTTTTATTGATTTTATATCAGCTTCTTTTCTATATTCCAAAGTATTAGTATCTACTAAATTAAGAATATCACTAGTATCTATATTGAAATTTTCAATTTTACTAGGAATAGGAATTTTAACATTATCATTTTCAAGTGCAATTAAGTATTCACTTAATGCTTCTTTAGATAGCATAAAAGCTTGTTCAAAGGTTTCGCCTTGGGAAAAACAACCTTCCAAATCGGGAAACTCTACCCAATACCCCTCTATGTCCTCTTGTTTATGAAAAATAGCTGGATAAATATATTTCATAGTAGCACCTCCTAATAAAATTAGATTGAGCAGAACAGGACTACTTGAGTCCTGTTTGCTTTAATATGGCAAGTTTTAGTCCTATTCCTAACTCTTTATTATGATAAGGAACTATTATCATCTTGCCATTTTGAGGGTTGATAAACTTCTTATGTGAGCCTTTACCTTCACCTTTTTTTTCAATGAAGCCGTTCTCCAGAAGAAGTTTACACATTTCTTTTGACGTCAATCATATCACCTCAAACATATTTTAACACGTATAACACGTGTTGTAAAGTTTTTTTAGTTCTATATTATATAAAATCTGGCGATAATATAAAAAAAATGTTAGTTGTCCTTTATCTAGTGGCTCTACTGGGCGCCACTACTTATACCCCAACCAAAAATATAACAAAAGCCTAGAATTTTAAAATTTTAGGCTTTATTTTTTTAACTTTATAGAGACAAAAAAAATGAAAAAAAAATTATATTTTTTATTATTAATTTATTTGAAATAATTAAAAAAGGTGATATGATAATGATGGGGTTACTCAATTATATTAAATATTAAAAAAAAGGCTAAAATCAAACAATTCATAGAAATCCATAGATTTCTATGGGATTGAGACTACCCCAATATAGAAGGGGACTAAAACTTATGATGAGCCTTGGTTGAGTCATGTGGGGGATATGTTTGGCGAGAGAATTGGTTTAACTTTAGGTATTGTTGATATTGAATCTCTTATAGGGAACATATTGGGTGGTATTATTCCTCAAAAAGTAGGGTTAATAAAATCTTTAACAATAATGCTTATCGTACAAATTATTGGATTAACAACTCTTAATTTTCTTCGTTTATATTTACCTATAGAATACTTCTTGTTTATTTGGGTTGTTGCTGCATTCGCTATTGCTCCTATGGTGCAAACAACATCTAGAAATCTTACTTCGGGTTGTTCCCCTCGGATTTCAGCAAGCTTTAATGTAATAGCTTTTAATCTTGGTATTTCTGAATTTTTATATTTATCTACACAGCACGTTGCATGGGGCGGGCTTGAATACCTTCCAATTAGTGTTGCGTTTTTTATTAGCATTGTTGTACCTATTGTTATTTTAGTATTAAATAACATTAAGAATAGTCACGAAATTATCGCACCTCTCCACTTTCTAGATATTAACTTTATAAAAAGGAGATTTAAATATGTTTAAATGGAATTATACTGCTCAAGTTGAAACAAATGCAACGCCTGAGCAAATATGGGCTATGTGGAAAAATGTAGAAACATGGCCTCATTGGGATTCAGAACTTGAATGGGTAAAGTTAAATGGCCCATTTGAAATCGGTACCAAAGGTAGAATGCAACCATCTGGAGGCCCTGTTGTTGATTTTATTTTAACAGAAATACAATTGAACAAAAAATTTGTTAATCGAGCTAAACTTCCGTTAACAACACTAGAATTCACTCATGTCTATGAGGCTAATAGTGAAGAAAAAAACTGTCCTATTATTAGACATAGTGTCGCAATGAAAGGGCTACTAGCCCCACTGTTTGGTTTAATTATTGGTCGGAAAATAAAAAAACATCTTCGAGTTGCTATGGAAGATTTATCCAATCAGGCAACTAAGATGTGAATTTATTAAATTTCAATCATAGGTAAATGGAAATAATTAATAAATTTGACGAAGAAGAAGTGTCTAGTTTTCTTTCTCCAATGCAAAGTCCAGGCTTTCTTAACGTGGCAGCGAAAAGTTGATCTTGTATTGACTCCGTTTAATCTTACGCAGCCTAGCTTTAGTATTTTAACCATTGTTGGATGGCAAGCTAAGCAAAATATAGCTTCTGTATCTAGTAGTCATGTAAGACAAAAAGTTGTCGTTGATATGTCTGGTATGCCTAAAATGCAGGTATCTCTTATTTTACAGCGTTTAAAAAAGAGTAAATTAATAAACATATCACCATATCTATTAGATTTAAGAGAGCAACAAGTCGAGTTAACGAGAGATGGTAAAGAGAGGCTTGCCAAGACCATTTGTTTGGTTGAAGTAATAGATGAAAAATATCTACCGATGAATTTTATTAATGAGTTGGAAAGGAGTAGTAAAGAAACTTAATGTGTGATTAGTCATCGATGAATAACCTAGTGGTTCTATCTGATTGAGACTACCCCAATATAGAAGGGGACTAAAATCTGTGATATAAAATTTTGAAAAAAGCTATGATTATTAAAAATATTTTAAAAAGGAGAGATTTATGAATTTTTTTGATACAGCATTATTACTAAAAGATATGTATAAAGATACTTATTTTCCTAATTTTTTAGTAGAAAAAATAGAGAAGAAGTTAATAGAATTAATTGTTCTATTAGAAGAAGGGGAGAAAAGTTTAGATGAAATTCAAATTAAATGTGATGAAGTTACAGATTACATAAACGGTCTAGAATCTGAATTTTATGAAAATAATAGTGAAGTAGAAACTGTAGCTAGGGAGAGTATAGCCGATTCATTTTATATGATTTTAAACTTTTTTAATATTAATATAGATATTGAAACAGCAATAAGAAATAGAGACTGGTAAAGTTCATTCTAATTTTTTTTTAAAAAAACCTTATAAATAATTATTGTACATAAAATAAGACCAGTGTCCGAGCTAATAGCCAAATTATGGAATAGACTACCCCAATATAGATAAAGAAAATTAATTCATAGAAATAAAAAAACCAAAGTAAAAGTCTTAAGCTTTTACTTTGGTTTATAAGTTTTAATATAAAAGAAACAGAATATTTAATATTTTAGATAATAGCAGACACAAGGGAAGGGAATAGTCCACTAGTATGACTTCTTTCTTCTCTAAGAACAATAAAGTTCTATAAAAAGAAAAGAAATCCATTTGAATTTCATCCTGAATTTACTGCTGATTTAGCTGATTCGAAAGGAGAAAAAGTTGATTATGCAATTTTAATTAATGATTTACCTCAAATACTTATTGAAGCCAAAATGTGTAGTGACTCTTTAGATAAACATGACAAGCAATTAATGAGATATTTTCATACAACAGAAGCTAAAATAGGAATTTTAACAAATGGGATTATTTATAAATTTTATACAGATTTAGAAGAAACTAATAAAATGGATACAAAGCCATTTTTAGAAATTAATTTATTGGATATAAAAGAACATGAAATGAATGAACTTAGAAAATTTTATAAAACAAATTTTGATTTGAGAAATATAATGACAAGTGCAGAAGAATTAAAATATTCCAATGCTATAAAAAAAATGTTGAAATATGAGTTTGAAACACCAAGTACTAATTTTGTATCTTATATTTTAAATGAAGTGTATGATGGAATAAAAACTCAAAAAGTGAAAGATAAATTTGAATCAACTGTAAAAAAATCTATCAGTGAATTTATAAATGATATGGTGAGAAGTAGAATTGAAGGAGTTTTAGATCCAAAAGTAGAATCAAATACTATTATAGAAGAATTACCTATAATGACTCAAGAAGAAACTCAAAATAAAACTCTTACTACAGATGAAGAAATAGAAGCCTTTATTATAATTAAGACTTTAATGCGATCATTAATAAAAGATAATAAGAGAATCACTTATAAAGATGCTGCTGAATATTTTAATATAACTTTAGATAATAATATCAGAAAATGGATTTGTAGATTACATTTAAATAAAAAAAATAAATATATATCTTTTCCAGAAATATTAGAAAATGGTGAACGAACAAACAAAGAAATAAAAATAGCATTAGAGTCTTTCCCTGAATCTTTATATGATCATAAAGATCAGATTGAAAAAATTCTTCAATTGCATCTAAAGAGTTAAATGTAATAAAAACTTCAACTACTCATAAAATATGTGTTGAATATATTAAAAGTAGTAAAAATTAAATATTAAGGAGAGAGTAAAGTTTGAAAACTATAATTTCACTTATTTTTACTATAGGAATCTTTTCATTTATTATTTTATGCGGAGTACTAGAGATTATTATATTACCTAGTAAAGCTTCTTCTTATATCAGTAATGATCAATGGATTACATTTATAACTACATACTTTTCTGGTTTATTAGGTGCTTCTCTTTCAATTTTTGGAATAGGATGGCAACTGGATCAAAAAGAGATAAAAGAAAGGAAAAGAGTTGAAGACTATATAAGATATATTCTTAAAAAAATTGATAATGAATTTCTTTTGGAAGAGTTGCAGAAAACTGAAGTGATTATTAGCTATGGTAACACTTTATGTGGTGATGATAGTCTAAAAAGTGAAAAAATAATTCTTTTATATGAATTTAATCAAGGGTATATAAATCAAAATATTGACAATATTTTATCTTTAAAGAATGGAGAAAAAATAATTGAGTTAAGTGAAAAAATAATAAAATTCAATATTCAATATTCAATATACAAATAATTTCTATCGTTCTAAAAATAAAAATATGTTTATAAGTACTTACTTAACAAAATATCCTTATCTAGAAAATATAGTAACATTTTCTAATATTCTTGATTCTTTTGGGAAAGAAAACCAAAATTCAAAAATAGATTTATTTATTCGTAAACTTGAACTTAATGGGAGCAGACAAGATATTAAAGCTTTAATTGAAAAATTAGAAAAAATTAAAAGGATTGATTTAAAAAGTCAAACACAAATAGAATTGCTAGAAATGACAATAGAAATAAAAAAAATATATTGGATTATTTATGGGAAGAAAAATATGGGTTAGAATTGTTGAATAATATAGAAGAAAAGAATCTTTTTTTAAATAAGCTAAGAGGTTTTTTACTAAATGATTATGACACGACAGGTTTATCTCTTGAGGTCTACAAACTAATTAAAGACTTAAAAGATGATACAGATTAGTAGAAGAAACAATGTAGGAAGAGGGAGGACTATGATTAATATTGAGACTAATTTAATATTAAAACATAGAAATGAATTATGAAAAAAATAATACTTATGTACTTTTTAATTTTTATTGTTGTACTTTCTTCAAATTATACAATAGTTGATAAATTTAAAAATAGTTACGGTTATAAAATAACAAGTCAAAATGATAATCAAAATAGCCCAAATTATGATATGTATGCAACAGTATCAGAAAATAGGGAGAATATGCTTGTTGTTGATGTAGTTAAAAGTGAGACATCTAATAAAGACGTAAGTACATATTTTAAAAATAAAATAAAGCAAATATCAAAAATCTCAGAATTGAATAAAACTATTATAAATAGAAATATAGTTGTTTATGAAACCAAAGTAAATAATCAAAAAACAGTATATTTTATGAAAGACAATATTACTGGCAGACTTATTACTAAAAATAATAAAAATTTTGAAGAAGAAATGAAAAGTATAATTTATACATTTTCTCCAATAAATTAATTGGAACTACATGATAATTACTGTATATAATAAAAAAGAAACACCAATAATTATATGGGATAGCTCTATTAATAAACACCTTTTTTGTGACATATAGTAATTATAATATCTCAAATTTTAAATAGAACTATATAATTTTATTTGATCTAATCAAAAAAATAAAGTACAATAATTATGATGTTAATTAATGATAAAAAATAAAAAGACTAAAATTAAATAATTACTATTAAAAAGATAGGTTTCTATGAGATTGAAATTACCACAACATATAGAGGAAAAAGTAAACTATAAGGAGAAATATAATGAAAGCAATGGCTCTCTCAATACCACTAATAATAATTATTTTGATAATGAGGGCTATTTCAGTCTTAATAGTTCCGATTGGAGTTGTTCTATTACTTGTAGGAGCTTTTTATTTAATCTATCAGGTTTATAGTTTTATATATTTTAATAGTCAAAAGTTTAAAAAATTAAAAAATAGTATCCAAGAATATACAGATAAATGTAATGAATTAAATCGCCATATAGAAGAATTAAAATGTTCATATTTAGATGTTAAGTCCTATGATTATGGTGAGAGCAACTTTAAAGATAATAGTAATTATAATTTTAAAAGAAAAGAATGGGATAAAAATAAAAAAAGTCAAGAGATACATAATTGTTCAGCATCAGTTTGTAAAAATGCTAGTAATCAACCCTTTAAATATTTCAATATAAAATCCAATGAAGAATCATTAGAAAGATTTGAGAGTGTATTAAATAATTTTTTGGCAGCAGAACAAGGAAAAATATTATTGATGGCTGAAAGAGATATGGTTATTGATAATATAAGCTTTTCAATTCCAATGATTATAATGGGATTTAGTAAAAAAAAATTAATAGAAAATTTAGGATTTGAAACAATTGATTTTAGTAATTTTCACTATCCTGTTTACACTTTTCAATACATATCTCCCGGAGGAAATAGTTCGAATAAGTGTGAAATTACCTTAGAATTAGATAATTTAGAAAAGTTTATTAATTATTTAAGTGAATTAGTAAAATTTAGAGGAACTATAGCAGGGCAAAGAGCACTAATGACTTCAAAATTAAGAGAAAAAATTAAACTCAGAGATAGTCATATGTGCAAAAATTGTGGGTTATCAACAGAAAAAGAACCTAATTTACTATTAGAAATAGATCATATTATACCATTATCTAAAGGTGGAATTACATCCGAAGATAACTTGCAAACTCTATGTTGGAAATGTAATCGATCAAAAGGATCTAAAATAATGATTTAAATTTCGATAAACTAAGAGTATATTTAGTTTCTTTATAATTTTTATACTTTAGGTTGATAAATTTCAATATAAATTATATAGGTTTATCATAAAATTTGAGAAAGTAGAACGTTTAATTGACTACTTATGATAAATAGTAGTATACTCCTATTGGAATATAAAGCTTTTAATGAAAGTAAAAATATTTGAAATTAGTATTAGAATTGTGGAGGTGGCAAAATAGAAAGGAAAATATATCTGTCTATGGGTAAAATCAATCTATTGTATGCTAGAGAGAGTGATAGAAAATTAATTTATGAGCTAACGATTGAGGATAAAGAAGTAATTTCAGCAATGTTTAACAGTGTTAATGATTTCCATTGGGAAGAAATACGAGATGAAAAAAGTATATTTTTTGATGAAAAACCAAGTAGGGATAAGTATCTATTGATTGAATATGAGAAAGAAATTATTGGTGTTTTTTGCCATATATTTCATGATTCATTAATAAAAAATATTGAGTTTCATATTTGGCTAAGATCTATGAAATATGCAGGGGTGGGAATAGGAACAAAAATATTGAGTACTATGTTGGAATATCTTCACAAAGAATATTCTATTGATACTTTTTTAATGAGACCATGGATCAAAAATACTCGTGCAGTGCATACTTATAACAAATGTGGTTTTGAAATTGTTGAAAATTTTATTTTAAATAATTATTTTACCAAAGAAGAAATTTTATTACATGGAAATGGGGCATATGTAGAGGAAGAAACAGTAAATATGACTTATACTTTTCCACAAAAATAATAAATATGAAAAACAACATTGTTGTTATATAGAAAAGCCACTTACTTAAGGGTGGCTTTTCATCTTATTTACTATATGGTGAAAATAAACCTTAATATCTATTGTTACGATGAAAATAACTTGTAATGTGAGTAAATATATACTATACTATTAAAAGTTCGTAATTTTCTAAAGCTATATTTCTATATATATATAGAAAATGGAATAATAAAAAAATAAAAGAGGAGAGATAAAATGAATACAGAGTTAGATGAAATAATGTTAGCTGAAATGAGGAAAGACAAATTAGAAAGAGAGAGAGTTTTAACTGTAAAAGATTGGTTGAAAATTTTTCTGATAGGAGTAGTTCCTATTTTAGGATTCATTATGCTTATAAAATGGTTAGTTTCAGATAAAACCAATTTAAATTTAAAAAATTATGTAAAAGCATCACTAATTATTATAGCAATTCTCTTTGCTATATATATAGTTTTATTTGGGGCTATATTTGGCGCTATGCTAAGTAATAGTTATTAAAAAAATATTGAATGTTATAAAAAAGCCACTCATTTAAGAGTGGCTTTTTTATAACATTTACTATTCAAAGGGACAATTGTTATTTTTGTGAAGATGAGCAGAATAGCCGTGATGATAATGGTAAGGACCTAGCCCACTTCTATTATTATTGTCTCTATGTCCACCTTGTCCATCTGTTCTACCACCATGTGCGATAGAAATAGCAGTTAAAATAATAAAAACTAAAAATATTAATCTTTTCATTTTGTTTCCCCTTTTTATTTTTTATTTAAGGTAAGAAATACCTTTCAATATTAAAGTACAATAAATTTTAATAATTTCCTTTTTATCAGTTTGTAGGTATATACTTTACCATTAAATAAAGTGAATATTTATAAAAAATTTATTTGTTCTAATTATAAAATAAAAATAATAAAATATTGTTATAATGGACCATAATATCTATTGTTGCGATGAAAATAGCTTGTAATATTAATAAATATATATTATACTACTAAAGGTTCATAACTTTCTAAAGCTATATTTTTATATAAATAAAGAAAACGGAATAATAAAAAAATAAAAGAGGAGAGATAAAATGAATACAGAGTTAGATAAAATAATATTAGCTGAAATGTGGAAAGACAAATTAGAAAGAGAGAGAGTTTTGACTGTAAAAGATTGGTTGAAAATTCTTCTGATAGGAGTAGTTCCTATTTTAGGATTCATTATGCTTATAAAATGGTTAGTTTCAGATAAAACCAATTTAAATTTAAAAAATTATGTAAAAGCATCACTAATTATTATAGCAATTCTCTTTGCTATATATATAGTTTTATTTGGGGCTATATTTGGCGCTATGCTAAGTAATAGTTATTAAAAAAATATTGAATGTTATAAAAAAGCCACTCATTTAAGAGTGGCTTTTTTATAACATTTACTATTCAAAGGGACAATTGTTATTTTTGTGAAGATGAGCAGAATAGCCGTGATGATAATGGTAAGGACCTAGCCCACTTCTATTATTATTGTCTCTATGTCCACCTTGTCCATCTGTTCTACCACCATGTGCGATAGAAATAGCAGTTAAAATAATAAAAACTAAAAATATTAATCTTTTCATTTTGTTTCCCCTTTTTATTTTTTATTTAAGGTAAGAAATACCTTTCAATATTAAAGTACAATAAATTTTAATAATTTCCTTTTTATCAGTTTGTAGGTATATACTTTACCATTAAATAAAGTGAATATTTATAAAAAATTTATTTGTTCTAATTATAAAATAAAAATAATAAAATATTGTTATAATGGACCATAATATCTATTGTTGCGATGAAAATAGCTTGTAATATTAATAAATATATATTATACTACTAAAGGTTCATAACTTTCTAAAGCTATATTTTTATATAAATAAAGAAAACGGAATAATAAAAAAATAAAAGAGGAGAGATAAAATGAATACAGAGTTAGATAAAATAATATTAGCTGAAATGTGGAAAGACAAATTAGAAAGAGAGAGAGTTTTGACTGTAAAAGATTGGTTGAAAATTCTTCTGATAGGAGTAGTTCCTATTTTAGGGTTCATTATGTATATAAAATGGTTAGTTTCAGAGAAACCCAATTTAAATTTAAGAAATTATTTAGGAGCAGGCCTAATTTTTATTGTAATTTTATCTTTTTTATATCTAGCTTTCTTTGGGGTTGTATTATGGATTAGGCTACACAACATGTGTTGTTAAATAATTTTTTCTAGATAATTTTATTAGATATTACTTTGTAATTTTTATAAGTGGCTAGTATAAAAAATATACTTAATAAATGTAGAAAAATTAATAGTTTTAATCTGAAAAATATGGAAATAAAAAGGAGTAGTCAATGACAAATAAGATGTGTTGTATTTTATTAACCTTTATTTTTTCATTTCAAATTTTTGGAAAAACTTATGAGGATAGGAGTGATAGTATTAATTTTTTTGTTCCTAAAGGTTGGAAAATAATTGTTTCTGAGATAGGTGATTTGACTAAAGATAATATTGAGGATATGGTATTAATAATAGAGAATACAGATTCAAAAAGCTATAAAAAAAATGAGATGTTAGGTCCTAATATTTTAAATTTAAATTCTAGAAGACTTATAATACTACAAAAAGGAAAAGATAATATCTATACTTTAATATCAAAGAATGAAAAAGGATTTATAATGAGTGAGAGCGATGAAGATAATCTAACTCTAGAAGATCCACTTACTGAAGGAAGTGTAAGGATAGTGAATAATTTATTGAAAATTAAATTTCATTATTTTATGAGTGCAGGCTCTTGGTCAGTTTCAGATATAGAGTATACTTTTAGATATCAAAATAATAGATTTGAGTTGATTGGTTTTGATGTAAATGAATTTATGAGAAATTCTGGTATGGCAAGTGAATATAGTGTAAATTTATCTACAAATAAAATGAAATATACTACTGGAAAAAATATGTTTTCTGAAGAGAAGAATAATCCGACTATAACTTATAATAAAATAAATATTAAAAATAAATATATTTTGGATAATATAAATTCTGAAATAAGTGTAGAAATTTCAAAGTTTATAACAGATGCACTATTTGGTTTTTAATTATAAAGAGTAATTAAGTTAAAGAATGAAAGAGATTAAAAGGGAGAAGAATAATGAAGTCAAAAGATATCATAATACTATTAATATTAGTGCTTTACAAACTGATATATAAGACATCATTTGTAATAAACATATTGATAATAATATTTATTTATTATTTAATGTATAAATTAATAGAGAGTAAATTGTTAAAAAAAGTTTTACAGATATGTTTTGGACTAGGGATAACAGTATTTATGATTAGTTTAGGAACTCTTTTAAATGACATTTATATTAATCAAAATAAAGGTCTAAAAAATGATTATGTGATTATTCTCGGTGCTGGTCTAGATAAAGATAAACCAAAAAAAGTATTGATAAATAGGTTGGATAAGGGAGTTGAGTATTATACTCTATATCCAGAAACAATATTTATAGTTTCTGGTGGAATGGGAAAGGATGAAACTGTTACTGAAAGTTATGCTATGAAAAAATATTTAAAAGAAAAGGGAGTACCTACAGATCAGATAATAGAAGAGGATAAATCAACTTCTACTTTAGAAAATTTAATGTTTTCAAGGAATAAAGTTCCATTAGATAATTCAATAGGAGTAATTACAAACTCTTTTCATGTTTATCGAGCTAAATATTTTGGAGAAAAAATTGGTTTAAAGTTAAATGGAGTATATGCAAAAACACCTTTTTTAGGTTTAGCAAGTAATTATTTAAGAGAAAGTGTGGCAATAATATATTATCACTTAAAAGATAAAATAGAACCTATAAAATAGAATCGTTTAAAAACGAAACTATTTTATAGGTTTTTTTTTATATAGTTTTATGGAATAAATTGTAAAAATAAATTTAATTTAATATAGAAAGTCATAAAATATATTGTTTAAAATAGTTTCAAAAAAAAATCAAATTTTGACCAAGAAAGAAAAGAAAGTACTTTGAATATTGAATTTGAGAGAGAATGGTTGTAACATTAAATTAAGAACTTAGTTCTAAAATCTAATGAGTTAGTGAGGAGGGTATTTATGAAGAATTATGAGGAAGAGTTTGAAAAAACTATGACTTCTTTAGTTGCTATTGAAGAGGCAAGTAGATGTTTATTGTGTGAAGATGCACCTTGTTCAGTGGGGTGTCCCGCTGGAACAGATCCTGGAAGATTTATAAGATCATTATATTTTAAAAATCTCAAAGGTGCTGCAGAGAGAATTAGAGAAAATAATATTTTAGGGGGAATTTGTGCTAAAGTTTGTCCAACAGAAAAATATTGTAAAAAAGCATGTAGTAGAACAGGAATAGATAAACCAATTGAAATTGGAAAACTACAAAACTTTTTAATTGATTTTGAGAGAGAAAGTAACTTAAAAGTTATAAAAAAAGTAGCTTTAGAAAAGGAAAAAGTGGCTATTATTGGTTCTGGACCTAGTGGATTAACCGCTGCCTCAGAATTGGCTAAAAAGGGGTATAATGTTACAATTTTTGAAAAACAAGAAAAATTTGGAGGATGGCTAAGATACGGAATTCCTGAATATAGATTGGGAACAGATATTTTAGATTATGAATTAAACCTTATAAAAGAGCAAGGTGTAGAGTTTAAGAATAATTCTATATTTGGAAAAGATATAACTGTTGAGAGTTTAGAGAAAGATGATTTTAAAGCTATTTTATTCGCAACAGGTAATAATAAAGGAAAAACTTTAGAAATTTTTAAGAATACAAATACTGAAGTAGCAGTGGATTTTCTTTCTAAAGTAAAGACTGCAAAAAAAATGGAAGGGAAAAAGAATATTGTTATAGTTGGTGGAGGAGATGTTGCACTGGATTGTGCAGTAACTTGTAAAATATTTGGTTGTAAAAATGTTAAAGTTGTTGCAGTGGAGACTTTAGAGAATCTTCCAGCTAGTAAAGCCGAATTGGAGACTTCTTTAGAAATGAAAATTCAAATTATTGGTGGTTTTATTCCTGAGAAAGTTGAAAATAAAAAAGTTATTTTTAAAAGTGTGGATGGAGAAGATGAATTATCTTTGAGTTCTGATTTAACAATTTTGGCTATAGGGCAAACAAGTGATTTGGATCCTCAAATAAAAAATGAAAATAAAAAGAATCTCTTCTTTTCAGGTGATATAGTAGAGGAAGAAAAAACTGTTGTTTGGGCTATAAAAAGTGGAAAAGAAATAGCAAATGAAATAATTGAATTTTTAGGGGGGATGTAAAATGTTAAAGAGAGATTTGTCAATTGAATTTTTAGGAGTTAAATTTGAGAATCCATTTTTACTTTCTTCATCTCCAGTAGGGAACTGTTATGAAATGTGTGCTAAGGCATTAGATACTGGATGGGGAGGAGTAGTTTTTAAAACTGTTGGATTTTTCATTGCTAATGAAGTTTCACCAAGATTTGCTGAGTTAGAAAAAGAAGGAACTAGATTTATAGGTTTTAAAAATATGGAACAAATAGCAGAACATTCGTTAGAGGAAAATTTGGAAGCTATGAGAAAGCTGAAAAAAAATTATCCTACAAAAATTTTAATAGCATCTATTATGGGAGAAAATGAAAAAGAGTGGGAAGATCTTGCTAAACTTGTTACAGATGCAGGTGCAGATATGATTGAATGCAATTTTTCATGTCCTCAAATGACTTCTCATGCTATGGGATCAGATGTTGGAAGTAATCCAGAACTTGTAAAGAAGTATTGTGCCGCAGTAAGAAGAGGAAGTAAGCTACCTTTTCTTGCAAAAATGACACCTAATTTAGGTGAAATGATAACCCCAGCTCATGCAGCAATGGAAGGAGGAGCAGATGGTATTGCAGCTATAAATACTGTTAAATCAATAGTAGGAGTGGAGTTAAACAAATTAATAGGGCTTCCAATAGTTAACGGAAAATCATCAGTATCAGGATATTCTGGAAAAGCTGTTAAACCAATAGCGTTGAGATTTATTCATGATTTGAAAACCAATAGTAAAACTAAAGATATTCCTATCAGTGGAATGGGAGGAGTAGAAACTTGGCAAGATGCCCTTGAGTTTATTTTAATGGGAAGTGGAACTATTCAAGTTACAACTTCTGTAATGCAATATGGTTATAGAGTTGTAGAGGATATGATAAGTGGTATTTCTCACTATATGGAGGAAAAAAACATAAGAACTCTTCAAGAACTTGTAGGTATTGCAGTTAGCAATATAGTTCCAGCAGAAGATCTAGATAGAACATATATTGTTTATCCAAAAATAGATGAAGATAAATGTATTGGATGTGGAAGATGTCATATTTCTTGTTATGATGGTGGACATCAGGCTCTTGAATGGGATTCAGAAGAGCGAAAGGTCTCTTTAATCAAAGAGAATTGTGTAGGATGTCATTTATGTTCATTAGTTTGTCCAGTTCAATGTATTAGTAAAGGAGAAATTGAATTTAAAAAAAATTGTGAGAAAAAAGAAATATTACTATAATTAAAAGAGAGAGTGCCTAAAATAAAAGGCACTCTCTTAATATTTAGATGAAAATATTAAATAGGTGAAGATGTTATATGTATATATAGTTATTTATTTTTTTTTAGAAGTTAAGTTTAGTAATGCTTTTCCACCAAAATCAGATAAATATCCAAGAACAAGTCCAGAAAGGACTCCTATAAGAACTTCTCGCCAATTTCCATTGTTAGCAAAAGTAGAAAAACTTCCTATAAATGTTGCAGGGATATATGCAAGTAAGGGAAAAACACCTTGAAAACACATGATGAATGTAATAATTCCACCAAGAGTTCCTATAAAAATTGAAGAAGTTGAACCATTAGATAGACTTAAAAGTAATACAGTCCAAAAAATACCACTAAGGAGAGGAAAAATAGCTTTCTTTACTCCCTTGACCCCATCACTACCAGCAGCAAAAAAGGCTGTGCAACCAGCAAAACCAATCCAAGTTGGGATATTAAAATAAATACCAATGATAATCCATAGCCCTGAAAAAAAACCTGTACTTAAAGATAAATAAAATAGTGTTTTCTTTTCCATAAAAGATTTTCGCCCCCTCTGTTTGAGTAATAATAATAATAATTATTATTACTACTAGTATACGTTATATTTAGATAAAGTCAAGTTAGAACTAGTAATGAATAATAAAAAATGTAATTTAAAAATGATTGAATATACAAAAAAAATTGACAAATTAAAAAAAAATTGCTACATTTAATAGGAATTAAAATATAATAGGAATTAAAATAAATTGAAAAAAAGGGGCTACAAAATGAAGAGAAAATTATTAGCAGAGTTTATTGGAACAGGTTGGTTAGTTTTAGGTGGATGTGGAAGTGCTGTATTAGCAGCAGGATACCCAGAGTTAGGGATAGGTTTTGTAGGAGTAGCAATAGCTTTTGGACTAACTTTATTAACAATGGCATATGCAATAGGACATATATCAGGTTGTCATATTAATCCAGCTGTTACAATAGGTTTAGCAGTAGGTGGAAGATTTGATAAAAAAGAGGTACTTCCTTACATTATTGCACAAGTTTTAGGTGGAATTTGTGGAGCAGCTATTTTATACGGAATAGCAAGTGGAAACGAAACTTTTTCTTTAGCAAATGGATTTGCAAGTAATGGATTTGGAGCATTGTCACCAGGTGGATATTCAATGACTGCAGCACTTATTTGTGAAGTTGTATTAACAGGAATGTTTATTTTTGTAATAATGGGAGCAACGAGTAAAGAGTCAGTTGCAGGTTTTGCACCTCTTCCTATTGGATTATCATTAACATTAATTCACTTAATATCAATTCCAGTGACAAATACTTCTGTTAATCCTGCAAGGAGTACAGCAGTAGCAATATTTGCTGGAGCTCCATATACTTCACAATTGTGGCTATTTTGGGTTGCACCTATAATAGGAGCATGTATAGGTGGAGTAGTATATAGATGTTTAAATGGAGATTGTGGTTGTTCAAAAACTAAATAAACAAATAAAGAAAGAAACAGTCCTAAAATGAGGGCTGTTTTTTTATTTACTATAAAATTAAAAGAAAATTATTTTATTTAGAGTATGAATATAATATAATTAAAGTATAATATTATATTTAGTTAATAAAAAATAGCGGCTGATACATTTTTTGTTGACTAAATTCAAAATAAAAACTATAATTTATAGTCTTTAAAAATAAATAATAAAATAAAGAAGAAAATATAAAGAATATCAGGAGGTAATAATGTCTAAATTAGATCAACAAAAAACACCAATTTTTTCTGCATTAAAAGATGAATACACAGGCAGAAATATAACCCCATTTCATGTTCCAGGTCATAAAAAAGGTCAAGGTGTTGATAAAGAGTTTCATGAATTTATGGGGAATGGAATTTTTTCTATAGATGTTACTATCTTTAAGATGGTTGACGGATTACATCAACCTAAGAGTTGCATAAAAGAATCTCAAGAGTTAGTTGCAGATGCGTATGGAGTTAAAAAAAGTTTTTTTGCAGTAAATGGAACATCAGGTGCTATTCAAGCTATGATAATGACTGTTGTTAAATCTGGAGAAAAAATTCTTGTACCTAGAAATGTTCATAAATCTGTTTCAGCAGGAATAATACTTAGTGGTGCTATTCCAGTTTATTTGAATCCTGAAATTGATGAAACTTTAGGTATAGCTCATGGAGTAAAACCACAAACTATTGAAACTATGTTAAAGCAACATTCAGATATAAAAGCTGTATTACTAATTAACCCAACATACTATGGAGTTACAACAGACTTGAAAAAAATTGTAGATTTAGTTCATTCATATGATATACCAATAATAGTAGATGAGGCTCACGGTCCACATCTACATTTTAATGATGAACTTCCTCTATCAGCAGTGGATGCTGGTGCAGACATGTGTGCTCAAAGTACCCATAAAATTATAGGAGCTTTAACACAAATGTCTCTTTTACATGTTAATTCAGAAAGGATAGATACTAATCGTGTTCAACAGATCCTAAGTTTATTACATACAACATCTCCTTCATACCCTCTTATGGCTTCTTTGGATTGTGCTAGAAGACAAATTGCAACTGAAGGAAAAGAATTATTAGATGAAACGATAAGTCTTTCAAATCATCTTCGTAGTGAAATAAATAGAATACCTGGTATGTACTCTTTTGGAAAAGAAATATTAGGACCAGAAGGAGTCTTTGATTTTGATGTAACTAAAGTTACTATTTCAGCTAAAAATATGGGAATAACAGGATTTGAGTTGGAAACATTGCTTGTAGATGATTATAATATTCAAATGGAGCTTTCAGACTTTTATAATGTTCTTGCAATTATAACTATAGGTGATACAGAGAAAAGTATTAATATTCTTTTAGAAGCTTTAAAAGATATTAGTGTGAGATTTTTTGGACAAAATAAGAAAATAGATCGAGAATTATTAAGTACACCAGCTATACCAGAGTTACTATTAATTCCAAGAGAAGCTTTTTATAGTGAAAAAAATACTGTTTTATTTGAAGAAAGTGAAGGGAAAATTTCTGGTGAAATGATAATGGCTTATCCACCAGGAATACCAATTATTGTTCCAGGCGAAAGAATTACTAGGGAAACTATTGAATATATAAAAGGGTTAAAAGAAGCAAAGTTACATATTCAAGGAATGGAAGATCCAGAACTAATAAATATTAATGTTATAGAAGAGGAAGATGCAGTATATATTTATACTGAAAAAATGAAGAGTACAATGTTTGGAGTCCCTATGAATTTAGGAGCTAACAAAGCAGGAATAGAATTTTCTATTGATGTTCTTCAAGAATATTTTCCAGATACTTTTGATGAGATAGCAATTATTGAGGTAGAAAAGCAAAAAGAGAATTTTAATGATTGGAATTTAAAATATAAGAATACAATATTACATACCTGTGAAAAATTAGCTAATCAGGTAAATGCAGCAGTACGTGAAGGATGTAGACCTATAGTCATTGGTGGAGATCACTCGATCTCTCTAGGAAGTATTGCAGGAGTTGCTCTTGAGAAAGAAATAGGAGTTATTTGGATAGATGCACATGGAGATATGAATACTGATGAAATTACAATGTCAGGAAATATTCATGGAATGCCTCTTGCCTTACTACAAGGTTATGGAGATAGAGATTTAGTTAATTGTTTCTATGAAGGAGCAAAAATAGAGAGTAAAAATGTAGTTGTATTAGGAGCGAGAGATCTTGATCATAAAGAGAGAGAGTTTATGGATGAGCTTGGAGTAAAAACTATCACATACGATGAAGTAATCCATAAAGGATTGGATAAAGTATTGGAAGAAATAAAAGAGTATCTTAATGTTGAGGAAGTACACATTAGTTTTGATGTTGATTCTGTAGATCCAGAATATGCACCAGGTGTGAGTACACCAGTTAGAAATGGATTTTCAACTGATGAAATTTTCCAAACTTTCAAATATATCTTTAAAGAATACTTTGTAACTTCTGTTGATATTGTTGAATTTAATCCTGTAAATGATAAAAATGGAAAAACAAGAGAGTTTGTAAATGAATTAACTAATTATATATTAAATCCTTAGAATATAGTTTGATTAAGAAACTTTATACTGAAATAAAAAAAATTACTTTCAATAATTATGAAAGTAATTTTTTTATTTAAAAGTAAAATAGTTAAGAAGTAAAATAAATTTTACATTTTATCTAAAAAACTTAAAATTTCAGTAGCAGTATCTAATGCATATTTTCCTTTGAAATAATCTATTTTGATAGTTTCAAAAGAGGGGTGTTCTTTAATAGTCAAAGGTCTCTCAATGAAAGTGTTGATTAAAGAGTAATTATTGTCTAATGTAAGAATAGTTGGTATTTTAATAATATTAGTACCTAAAAGTGGTTTTAAAAATTTTTCCCCTCTTCCTTTAGTGATAATAGATATATCAAAGTTTCTGTTTATTTCACAAATTTTTCTTAGGACGGCTATATTGATTTGAACATCTGGACACCAAGATTCAGCAGTAACCAAGAAAAAGATTTTTTGTGTACAAGATTTTATTTTTTCAATTATTTCCGGTTCTAAGGAAAGTTTTTGATATAAAATAGTGATTCTTTCTCTTTCGCTTCTAAATCCACTTCCTATAAAAATATCAAAATTGACTCCTACTTTGTATAAATCTTCAAAATGTATGTGAGGTAATAGTTTTTCAAAACAAAGAAATTCTTCTTTAACTCCTTGAAAAGAAACTGAACCTATTTTTTTGTAATCTTGTTTTTTAAAGAGTGCTAACATATTAGTATTTAAAATGTTGGTATCTGTTTTTATCGAATAAATTTGTTTGTCCAATGAAATTTTTTCAGCAAAGAAAAGTAGTTCTGTAGCAATTCCTTTTTTTCTCATATTAGGAAGAACACCAAGTCGATGAATAATTGTAGAAGTTTCATCTTTTGACCATTCAATATTTTTATATTCAACTGGTTCATTAGTGTCAATACAAATGAAACCAATAATATTATTTTCTAATTCTTTAACATATAAAGAGCCATTTTGAATATCAAGTTCAAAATCTTCTTTTTTAGGATAATTAGAATCCCATTGGAAGTTTCCTAAATTGTTCATTTCTTTTACAATTAGTTCAGTGGATAAAACTATTTTATTTAAATCTTCAGTACGTGCTTTTCTTATCATAAGTATTCTCCTTTAAATTAATAATAATATAGTTGTTTTTATAAAGAATCAAGTGTTTTGATAACTCTATTTTCAATTTAATTCAATATTTTTTAGATAAAGTTTAATTAGATATTATCGTTTTGGTATTTAGAATTAAGTTCTTCAAAAATTAAAATTAGAGAAATTAAAGCATATTCTAAGGCTTTTTCATCAAAGTTAAATTTACAATTATGAAGTGGAGTAATAAATCCTTTTTTCTCATTTTTGGTACCAACATAATAGAATAAACCGGGAATTTCATTAAGGTAAAAAGAAAAATCTTCTGCTAACATTTCAGGTTCTAATTCTACAAAATCTATTTTTTTGGTTTTTTCCAATGCAGATTTTAGGATATTATAATAGTTTTTATCATTATTAACCACTGGATATCCTTGAATAATTTGAGTATCTATCTTACAATCAAAAAAAACTTCCAATTGAGTACAAGTTTGTTTGATTTTTTCTTTAATTAAATCAAGACTTTCTAATGAGAACGAACGAATAGTTCCCTCTATTTTAGTTTTTTCTGCCGTTACATTTCCCACAGTTCCACCATTAATTTTATTAAAAGATATAATTGAAGGATCAAAAGGAGAAAGCATTTTTGTTGTTATGATATTCATATTTTCTAAAAATTTCATTGCTATTTGTATAGAATCAACACCTAATTGAGGTTGACCACAATGACCGCTTTTACCTGTAATAGTAACTGTAATCTCATTACAACTTGCCATAAAACTACCAGCTTTAGTTCCAATTTTTCCTTCAGGCAAATTTGGGAAAAGATGAAGTCCAAAAATGGCTCTAGCCTTATGTGATTTTAAAAGACCACTTTCAATAATGTTTTTTGCTCCTCCTGGTCCCTCTTCAGCAGGTTGAAAAATTAAAAGAATATTAAAAGGAATATTAACTTTATCTATTGTTGTAAGATATTCCGCGAATCCTAAGAGAGTAGCCATATGCCCATCATGTCCACATCCATGCATAATTCCATCATGGTTAGAGATGAAGTCAATATTGTTTTTTTCAACTATAGGTAGAGCATCCATATCACTCCTAAAAGCAAAAGAAAAATCTTTTCCATTATCGATATATATATATATACCAGTATTACAAATTTTTTCTGGTTTATATCCCATTAGTTCTAATTTTTCAAATAAATAAGCTTGTGTTTTTATTTCTTGAAATCCAAGTTCTGGAATTTTATGCAGTTCTCTCCTATTTAATGTTAGATTTTTTATGACTTTATCAGATATATTCATTTTTTTATGATATAAAATTATATTTTTATATCATGGCCTCCTTATTTTATAGAGTTGAAATTAGAGTTGAAATCTAAAATAAGTTTTTAGATGATTTTATTTTACATTATTATTTGAAAAAATGTAAGAAAATTATATAAAAAAGAAAATAAAGAGTATTTTGAATAAAATAATAATGAAATGCTTACTTATATTTTGACTAATTTTACTACATATGATACGCTAATATTATATTATAATATTTAATTTAAGAGGTGAATTCTAAAATGAGAATAGTGAAAAAATATGGGGGAAGTTCTGTTGCTACTATTGATAAGATAAAAAATATAGCACAACATCTTTTAGAGAGAAAGAATAATGTACTCAAAGGAGAAAAGTGTGAAATTGTAGTTGTTTTATCTGCTATGGGGAAAACAACTAATAAATTAATAGAACTAGCAAAAGAGATAACACCGAGCCCTAATCCAAGAGAACTTGATGCTCTTATGGCTACTGGAGAATTACAATCAATAGCATTATTAAGTATAGCCCTTGAAAATTTAGGACTTAAATCTATTTCTTTATCGGGGTCTCAAGTTGCTATAAAAACTACAGGAACACATACAAAAAATAAGATAGAGACAATAGATACAAAAATTATAGAGAGATATTTAAATGAGGATTATATAGTAGTTGTAGCTGGATTTCAGGGTATAAATATAATAGGGGATACCACAACATTAGGACGTGGGGGCTCAGATACAAGTGCTGTGGCATTGGCTGCTACTCTAAATTGTGACTGTGAAATATATACAGATGTAAAAGGTATATATAGTATAGACCCCAGAGTATATAAAGATGCAAAAAAAATAGATAAAATTTCTTATGAGGAGATGATGGAGATGGCAAATTTAGGAGCTGGAGTTATGGAAGCTAGAGCTGTTGAAATAGGAAAAAAATATGGTGTAAAAATATATGTTGGAGAAACACTAAGTCTAGAGAATGGAACGTATATTTGTGATATGAATGAAATAATTGAAAAAAGAGTGGTTTCAGGAATTTCAATTAATGAGAATGTTATCATGGTATCAATTGAACAGTTTTCAAATTTTCCTAAAAATGTTTCAATTTTATTTTCATTGTTAGCTAAAAATGGTATTAATGTAGATATGATATCCCAAAGTGATGTTAGTGATATCAAAGGACATATAGCATTTACTTGTCCTGGAACAGATGAAATAATTTTAGATAAATCTCTTGTTGAATTGAAAAAAGAATTTCCTGATATTATTGTAGGGAAAAGAAGAGATGTAGGAAAAATTTCTCTTGTTGGAATAGGAATGATTAGTAATTTCGGAGTTGCAGCAAAAGTATTTGAGACTTTAGCAGAGACAGAAATTAGCTTTCATCAATGTACTACTTCAGAAATATCTATCTCTGTAATTATAAATAAAATTAATATTATAAAATTTGTAGAGAAGTTAGCAAAAAACTTTTCTTTATAATCTTTTATTTTTGAAGTTTTATTAATATTTTATATGAAAACAAGTATATTTAGCTTCTGATAAAAAGAAGGAGACTTCTTTAAAACTAGATTTTAATATGCTATAATTAAATATATAAAAAACACAGGAGATAATATGAAAAAATATAATATTGCAATAGCTGGGGTAACAGGGATGGTAGGAACTACTTTTTTAGAAGTGTTATCAGAAAGAAATTTACCTATTGAAAATTTATACCTTTTTGCTTCTAAAAAATCAGCAGGTAAAAAAATAGTATTTATGGAAAAAGAAATAATAGTAGAAGAATTAAATGAAAAATCTTTTGATAGAAAAATTGATATTGTCCTATTTTCCATGGGGGGAGAATTAAGTAAAATTTATGCACCCATTGCAAAGAAAAAAGGGATAGTTGTAATAGATAATAGTAGTGCTTGGA
Organism: uncultured Fusobacteriaceae bacterium; assembly: GCA_947038515.1. Classification (GTDB taxonomy): domain Bacteria; phylum Fusobacteriota; class Fusobacteriia; order Fusobacteriales; family Fusobacteriaceae; genus JAGNZR01. The sequence goes on along the minus strand of CAMQWJ010000002.1, from coordinate 150,664 downwards.
GAATGTTAGAAGAGATTCCACTTGTAGTACCAGAAGTTAATCCTGAAATGGCCTTATGCAACAAAGGAATAATTGCTAATCCTAATTGCTCAACAATACAAGCCGTGTTACCACTAAAAATTTTAGATGATCTTTATGGAATAAAAAGAATTGTTTTTTCAACATATCAAGCTGTTTCAGGAAGTGGTATTAAGGGTGTTAAAGACCTTGTGGAAGGATTGAAAGGTGAAAAAGCTATAAATTATCCTCACTCAATAGCTAATAATTGTCTACCTCATATTGATACTTTTTTAGAAAATGGATATACTAAAGAAGAGAAAAAAATGATAGATGAAACTAGAAAAATATTAGGAAAACCTAATTTATTAATAACAGCAACGTGTGTTCGTGTTCCAGTTTTGAATTCACATTCAATTTCTATCAATGTGGAATTTTTAAGAGAACCTAATGTTGAAGAGATAAAAAAACATTTATCAGAAGCTTCAGGAATTGTTTTATCAGATGATGTTTCAAATAATATTTATCCTATGGCAATTAATAGTACAGGAAAAGATGATGTATTTGTTGGAAGAATAAGACGAGATGAAAGTGTTGAAAATGGCTTGAATTTATGGGTAGTAGCTGATAATATAAGGAAAGGTGCAGCAACTAATACGATTCAAATAGCGGAGTTACTAATTTCAAATTGGAATTCTAAATCAAAGGAGTGATGGATAATGTCAATGTTTATTGGTTCAGGAGTAGCTTTAATAACACCATTTAATGAAAAAAATGAAATTAATTTTGAAAAATTAAAAGAATTAATAGAATTTCAAATATTGAATAAAACAGCAGCTATTATTATTAATGGAACCACAGGTGAAGCATCGACTCTTTCAGAAAAGGAGCAATTACTTCTTATTAAAAAGACTGTTGAATATGTGGGTAAACGTATTCCTGTTATTGCAGGAACAGGTTCAAATAATACAGAAAATGCAATTATAAAAAGTCAAGAAAGTGAAAAATTAGGCGTTGATGGATTATTAGTGATTACTCCATATTATAATAAAACAAACACAATGGGACTTATAGAACATTATAAATTAATAGCTAATTCAGTAAAACTGCCTATTATGCTTTATAATGTACCTGGAAGAACAGGAATGAATATTAGTTTAGAGGTTTTAGAACAATTAAAAAATATTGAAAATATTGTTGCAATAAAAGAAGCCAGTGGAGATATGACTTATGCTATGAATATAGCTAGAGTATTTGGAGAGAGATATGATCTTTATTCAGGAAATGATGATATTATTTTACCTATGATATCAATTGGTGGAAAAGGTGTAGTATCAGTTCTAGCGAATATATTACCTTTGGAAACTCATAATATTGTCTCTAAATTTTTAGAGGGAGAAACAGAGGAATCGAGAAAAATACAACTAAAATTAAATGGTTTTGTTCATTCTCTATTTGTGGAAACAAATCCAATTCCTATAAAAAAAGCTCTTAATCTTTTAGGGTGGAACGTAGGTGGATATAGAATGCCATTATATGAAATAAGTTCACAAGGATTACTGATATTAAAAGAAGAAATGAAAAAAATAAATATTTATAAAGAGGAATAAAATGAAAATTGCAGTTTGTGGCTATGGTGCTATGGGAAAACTTTTAAGTGAAACTTTAAAATTAAAATTAGGTGAAGACTTCATTGGAGTAGTTGATAGAAATTCTGAACATTGCTTTGAGAATTTTAATTTGCTTCCTGAAAAACCTGATGTAATAATTGATTTTTCTCATGTTGATAATTTAAAAGAGTTGTTAAAATATTCGTTACAAAATAAAATTTCTGTATTGATAGCCACTACTGGATATAGTTCTGAAGATATTAATGAAATAAAAAGAGTATCTAAAGAAATTCCTATATTGATGGCTACAAATACATCTCTAGGTATTAATTTGTTAAATGAGATAATGGCACATATAGTTCCAGTTCTAGAAGAATGGGACATTGAAATTATTGAAAAACATCATAATAAAAAAATGGATTCTCCAAGTGGAACAGCAAAAACTTTACTTGAAAAAATTAATGAATCTTTAAATCAAAAGAAAAAATATAGTTATGGTAGAGTTGGAATGGAAAAACGTGAAAAGGATGAGATAGGAGTTCATAGCATCAGAGGTGGAACCATTGTTGGCGAGCACTCAGTTATATTTGCCGGTGAAGATGAGATTATTGAAATAAAACACGAAGCACATTCTAAAAAAATTTTTATAAATGGGGCAATAAAGGGAGCAATCTGGTTAGCTCATAAAAAACCGGGATTATATACAATGAAAGATTTACTTTTTTAAAAAATTGAAAATGGAGGATGTTAATGAATAATATTATAAATCATGGTGAAGAGATAGTTAAGTTTATAAAAGAGTCTAAAAAGGTTACACCTGTAAAAGTTTATATTAATACGGATATAGATTTTTCAAAAATAGATACAAAGGAAATAAAAGTTTTTGGTTCTAATAATTCTTATATATTAATTGGTGAATATTCAATTATAAAAGATATAATTGAACTAAATAAAGATAAAATTAAAGATTATTATATTGAAAATGATAGACGAAATTCTGCCATACCACTTCTTAATAAAGTAGGGATAAATGCTCGAATTGAACCTGGTTCAATTATTAGAGATATGGTAGAGATAGGAGATAATGCAGTTATTATGATGGGAGCAGTAATCAATATAGGAGCAAAAGTTGGTTCAGGAACCATGATTGATATGGGAGCTATTTTAGGAGGAAGAGCAGTTGTTGGTAATAATTGTCATATTGGAGCTGGAACTGTACTGGCAGGAGTGGTAGAGCCACCAAGTGCAACTCCTGTAATAATTGAAGATAATGTAGTTATTGGTGCTAATGCAGTGATTATAGAAGGAGTGAGAATAGGAAAAGGATCAGTTGTTGGAGCAGGAGCAATAGTTTTAAAAGATGTGCCTGCAGGTGTAGTTGTAGGTGGAAATCCAGCAGTAATAATAAAAAACAAAGATAAAAAAACAGAAGATAAAACAGAACTTATAGATGATTTAAGAAAAATATAGTTTAAGGAGGGGAAATTATGCTAAAATTAAATCCATATTTAAATCAAATAGAAATTTCAATAATTAGAAAATTTTCTGAAGAAGCTAAGAAAATAGTAGGAACTGTGGATAAGCCTATAATAAATTTAGCTGTTGGAGAACCTGATTTACCCCAACCTAAAATAATAATTGATGAAACTGTGAAATATATGCAATCATCTCCTCTTACTTATCCCCAACTGGGAGGAGTATTAGAATTGAGAAAAGAAATTGCAAAATATCATTCTGAAAAATATTCTGTATCAGTGACTCCAGAAGAAATTTTGGTGACAGTTGGTTCAACTGAAGCACTTTCAACAACTTTAAATGCTATTATTCAAAAAGGTGATGAAGTTTTATGTGGAGTTCCCATATATTCGGGATATGAACCTGTTATAAAGTTGAGAGGTGGAACTCTGATAAAAATTGATACTGAAAAAACTGGTTATCAGCTTACTGTAGAATTATTGGAAGAGAATTTAACAGATAAGACAAGAGCAATAGTCTTGAATTATCCTTGTAATCCTTCAGGAGTAGTTCTTTCTAAAAAAAATAGAGATGAAATATTAGAATTTGCCAAAAAAAATAATTTATTTTTAATTAGTGATGAAGTATATAGTGAAATTGTTTTTGAAAAATCTTTTAATAGTTTTTTATCTGATGAGTATCGAGAAAATGTAATAGTTGTAAATAGTTTTTCTAAATCTCATTCTTTAACAGGGTGGAGGATTGGTTATTTAATTACAAGTAAAAAAATCAGAAATGAATTATTAAAAATTCATCAATATACAGTGACTTCACCTCCGATTATTTCACAGTATGGTGCAATAATTGCATTAAAAAAATGTCAAGATATTAGTGAAAATCTAAAAATTTATAGTGAACGTTCTAAAGTAGTATATGATGAATTAAAAAAAATAGGATTAAATCCAATAAAACCAGAGGGAGGGATCTATATATTTTTACCTCTTAAAGAATTGGGATTTAAAGATAGTTATGATTTTTGTTTGAAATTTTTAGAAGAAGAAAAAGTTGTTTTAATACCTGGAATTGCTTTTAGTATGGAAGGATTTGTAAGAATCTCTTTAATACAAGAAAAAACAATACTTTTAGAGGCTATAAATAGATTAAGACGATTTTTTAAAAAATAAATAAAAAAGAATTTTAAGAGTTATTTTAACTGTTAGAATTCTTTTTTATTTATTTAGATAAAAACATAATTTTTAAGTGTACACTATTGGAAAAAATAGTTTGCTTTTTATCTTAAATATGATATACTCAGTTGAGTAAACAAAGAAATAAAAACAGTGTACACTTAAAGGAGTGGTTTTTTGGAATTGACAGAACGACAACAAAAAATTATAGAGATTGTAAAAAAAAATGTAATAATTTCAGGTGAAAAAATATCTGTAGAATTATCATTAACACGTTCAGCACTGAGAACAGATTTTTCTTTTTTGGTTAAAAGTAAAATACTTATTTCAAAACCTAAGATGGGGTATTCATATAACCCTCAAGAGAAGAGTAAAACTAAAATTAAAGAGTTAATGAGCCCACCAATTAGTGTAGATTATGAAAAAACAGTCTACGAAACTATTCTTTATATGTTTAAAAAAGATGTAGGAACATTATTCGTAGTAAAAAAAGATTCACTTGTTGGAATAGTTTCGAGAAAAGATCTTTTAAAAATAGCAATGACAGGAAAAGAACTAAATAAAATTCCTATAAATATTATTATGACAAGAATGCCTAATCTTATTTTTTCTGAAGAGGATGATCTAATAATAGAGGGTGTAAAAAAGTTGATAAATCATGAAATTGATTCTTTGCCCATTGTTAAAGTTGAGAAAGAAAACAATAAAATAAAATATTTGATTGTAGGTAGATTCACTAAAACTAATATTACTAAATATTTTTTTGAAATAAATAAAATAAACACTTTAAAGTATTCAGAATAATAATTAATATAAAGGTATTTAAATTTATTAAGGAGGAGTTAATGAAAAAAGTATTTGTATTTGATGATTGTAATGGAACTAAAGATATTTTAGGTGGAAAAGGTGCTAACTTAGTATCGATGAAAAAGAATGGGTTACCTATACCAAATGGAATGATTATAACAACAGTTGCTTGTAATGAGTATTTTAAAAGTAAAAATAAACTTAGTGAAGAATTAAAAAATGAAATTTTTGAAGAAATTGGAAAATTAGAGATTCAGACAGGTAAAAAATTTAATGGAGCAGAAGTACCTTTATTAGTATCAGTAAGATCAGGGGCACCAGTTTCAATGCCAGGAATGATGGATACTATATTGAACTTAGGTTTAAATGATGAGGTTGCAACTAGACTAATAGAAGTAACAGGAAAAGAAAAATTTGTTTATGAAAGCTATATTCGTTTTGTTGAGATGTTTAGTGAGATTGTTAAAAAAATAGATAAACAACTTTTTCATGATGTTAAAAATGATGAAAAATTCATAAAAAAAGATGGAAGTATAGATTATATTGGAATAATAAAAGAGTTAAAAAATATATATTTGAAAGAAACAAAGAAAAAATTTCCAGATTCTCCTCAAGATCAAATATTATTAGCTGTAGATGCAATTTTTAATTCATGGAATACTGAAAGGTCAAAATATTACAGACAAATTAATAATATTAGTGATGATTTAGGAACTGCAGTTGTAATTCAAGAAATGGTATTTGGAAATTTAAATGAACTGTCTGGAACTGGAGTGGCATTTACAAGAAATCCTTCCACTGGTGAAAATGTAGTTTATGGTGAATACTTATTAGAAGCGCAAGGTGAGGACATAGTAGCTGGGATAAAGACACCTCAAAAAATTGAAACTTTAAAACTTAAATTACCTAAAATATTTGATGAATTTATAACTATAACTAAAAAGTTAGAAAAAATATATAAAGATATGCAAGATATAGAGTTTACTGTTGAAAATGGAAAACTTTTTATTTTACAAACAAGAAATGGAAAAAGAGCACCTCAAGCTTCTTTGAAAATTGCAGTTGATTTAGTAAAAGAAAAGGTAATTACAGAAAAGGATGCTATTTTAATGGTGGATCCTAGTATGTTATCACAAGTTTTAAATGGAAGTTTTGATGAAAAAGAATTAAAAAATAAAGAAGTAATATACAAGGGAATTCCAGGTTCGGCTGGAGTAGCTGTAGGGAAAGTTGCATTCTGTACAGAAGACATAGTATCAGGAGAGGATTGGATACTTGTTAGAGTAGAAACTTCCCCTGAAGATATAAAAGGAATGAATTTAGCAAAGGGAATAGTAACTGTAAAAGGTGGAGCAACTTCACATGGTGCAGTTGTTGCTAGAGGAATGGGGAAATGTTGTATTATTGGTTGCGAAAATATAAAAATAAATGAAAAAAAGAAAAAAATGGTAATAGAAGACTTAAAAATAAATTGTGGAGATATAATCTCTATTGATGGATATAACGGTAATATATATTTGGGTGAAATTCCACTTAAAAAACCTGAATTAAATGAAGATATGAAAACTTTTATGAAGTGGTGTACAAAAATAAAAAGATTAGATGTTAGAATGAATGCAGATACTGTATCGGATATAAAAAATGGTAAAAAATTTGGTGCACAAGGGGTAGGGCTTTGTAGAACAGAACATATGTTCTTTGAAGAGCAAAAAATATGGGCTGTTAGAGAAATGATATTATCTAAAGATAACGAAGAAAGAAAAAAAGCATTAAAAAAACTTAGGATTTTACAAAAAAAAGATTTTTATGAAATCTTTACAGCATTAGAAGGAGACTTATTAAATGTTCGACTTTTAGATCCTCCTTTTCATGAGTTTTTACCTAAAACTTCTTCAGATATTGAAAAATTATCAAAAATAATGGAAATTTCTACTAAAAATGTTATAAATCGAATAAACGAACTAAAAGAAGTTAATCCAATGATTGGTCATAGAGGATGTAGACTTGCTGTAACTTTCCCAGAAATATATGAAATGCAAAGTAGATCAATTATTGAAGCTGCTATTCAGTGTGAAGAGGAAGGAATAAAAGTAAAGCTAGAAATAATGATACCTTTTATTGGTGGAATAAGTGAATTTAAATACATAAAAAAACTAGTTGTTAAAGAGATAGAAAAAGTATTTAAGAAAAAAGAAAAAAGAATAGAATATAAATTAGGAACTATGATGGAATTACCAAGAGCGTGTCTAATTGCTGATGAAATAGCTTTAGAAAGTGAATTCTTCTCATTTGGAACAAATGACTTAACTCAAACTACTTATGGGATATCAAGAGATGATTCTACTAAATTTATTGAACACTATAAGGAAAAAGATATACTAAAGAGAGATCCGTTTCAAAGTATTGATGTAAGAGGTGTAGGAAAGTTAGTGGTTATAGCTACTGAATTAGGAAAGAAAGTAAATAAAAGTTTAAAATCAGGAGTTTGTGGCGAGCATGGTGGAGATACTAAAAGTATAGAATTTTTTGATAAAATAAATTTGGATTATATAAGTTGTTCACCTTTTAGAGTTCCAATAGCAATAATAGCAAGTGCAAGAGCAGCTTTAATAAATGAGGAAGAAAGAACAAAAGAAGAGATTAGTGAAAATAGAGCTAGATTTAAAAAAAATAAATTGAAGAAAGTAAAAAATTAAAAAATAAATGTTGGAATCAAAGTTATTTTTATGGTAATATGTGAATATTACTATAGTGGATAAATAATCTTGAAATTATTATTATTTTTTAGATGTTTTCTGCTAGAGAGATATTTTTATAAACATATTATATATAATATATGACAAATTATAGAAGGAGGCATGTATAATGGAAGAAAATAGAGTTGTTTGTCATTGTCAAAATATAGATTTAAAGACGATTAATGAAGCTATTGCCACAGGTTGTAAAACTTTAGAAGAAATTCAAAGTAAAACTGGAGCTGGAACTGTATGTGGAGCTTGTGTTGATGAAATTAATGAAATTATAGCAGCAAAAATATAAATTTATTAATTGATATAAAAAAAAGTTATTCTAAAAATGTGGTATTGGTGCCAAAGGTTGCCAATACCCTTTTTATATTTTATGATAAAAAAACCTATATTTTAAGAAAATATTAAAAAGAATTTACAAAATTTGTTTTCTGTGATATAATTAATAGTTATGTTGTTGAATTATCTAGTAGCTATTCATTCCTGTTTATATAGCCGGCTAGATACTAAGATGATTATTTAGCGGATATGTAAATTATGATTTATTAAAAATTAAAAGGAAGTGAATATGGATAAGTTAGAAAAATTAGTAGAATTTAGAAATTTAGGGTTAACAGAAAAAACATTAAAAGCGTTGGAAAAAAAAGGTTATGAAAAACCAAGTCCAATACAAGCATTAACAATACCAGCATTATTATTAGGTGAAAAAGATATTATAGGACAAGCGCAGACAGGAACAGGAAAAACAGCAGCTTTTTCATTGCCAATACTGGAAAAAATAGAAGAAAATGGTAAGCATATCCAAGCGATAGTTCTTACACCTACAAGAGAATTAGCAGTTCAGGTTTCGGAAGAAATGCATGCTCTTTCAAGTAGTAGAAAAATTAGAATTACACCTGTATATGGTGGACAATCAATGGAATTCCAAATCAAACAACTAAAAAAAGGTGTAGAAGTGGTAGTAGGTACTCCTGGAAGAGTAATGGATTTGATGAATAGAGGAATACTTAAAATTGATAATCTTAAGTTTTTTGTTTTAGATGAAGCGGATGAAATGCTTAATATGGGATTTGTTGAGGATATTGAAAAAATATTAAAATCAACTAATGAAGATAAAAAAATGTTATTTTTTTCTGCAACAATGCCACCTGTAATACTTAAAATTGCAAAAAAATATATGAGAGAACATGAAGTTTTAGCTGTAAAAGCAAGAGAAATGACTACAGACTTAACTGATCAAATATATTTTGAAGTAAAAGATAGAGATAAATTTGAAGCACTATGTAGAATTATGGATTTAGCAACTGATTTTTATGGAATAGTATTCTGTAGAACTAAAAATGATGTTAATGATTTAGTAGGTAGACTAAACGATAGAGGTTATGATGCTGAAGGATTACATGGTGATATTAGTCAAAATCATAGAGAAGTAACGTTAAAAAGATTTAAATCTAAGCGTTTAAATGTTCTTGTTGCAACTGATGTTGCTGCAAGAGGAATTGATGTAAATGATCTTTCTCATGTAATAAATTATGCAATACCACAAGAAGCAGAAAGTTATGTACATAGAATAGGAAGAACAGGAAGAGCAGGTAAGCAGGGAACTGCAATTACATTTATTACTCCTTCAGAGTATAGAAAGCTTATGTTTATTCAAAAAATAGTAAAAACAGAAATAAGAAAAGAGAAATTACCAAGAATAAAAGATGTAATTGAAGCTAAAAAAGTTAGAATTTATGCTGAACTTGAAAAAATAGTTGAGAACGGTGAATTTAAGAATTTTGAACAAATGGCAACAGAACTTCTTTTGAAAGCTGATCCTCAAACTTTAGTGTCTGCTTTACTTAAAAATGCCTATGATCATGAATTGGATGAGAGTAACTATTCAGAGATATCTGTTGGAAATGACAGAAATAGAGAAAATACAAGTAGCAGAGATGGAAGAGATAGAAGAAATGAAAGAAGTAGAAGTCAAGGTAGTGACGGCGATTTAGAAAATACAGGAAAAGTTAGATTATTTATTGCCTTAGGTAAAAAAGATGGTATAACATTAAAAAAACTTTTAGAAACTATAACTAAAAAAGCTAATGTTAATGAAAGTAAAATAAGAAATGTTGAACTTTATGAAAATTTCTCATTTGTTTCAGTACCATTTAAGGAAGCTGAAGTAATTATTGAAAGTTTTGCTGTAGATAGAAATGGTAGAAAACCATTGATAGAAAAAGCAAAAGAAAAAAAATAAATTAGAGAACTAGGAAAAAAGATTATACTCCTCTTAAGGTAGATAAAAATTGTATTTATACAGTTATTATCTATTTTAAGAGTTTTTTTTTAAAAAGTAAAAATAGGCATTACCACTAGTAAAAAAATAAGGTGGCAGTGAAACAAATATTATAGAATTAAAATAATAAAATATTGTAATTTAAGAAGTAAGGGAGAAAAAATGTTAAAAAAATTTGTAAGTTATTATAAACCATATAAAAAATTATTTAGTTTAGATCTACTTGTAGCAACTATTTCAGCAGCTTGTGAACTAGTTTATCCTATGATGACTCGAACTATTGTAAATAATGCAATTCCAAATAAAGAATATAAAATTATTATTGCTATATCAATAGGACTTTTTATCATATATCTGATAAAAATGTTTTGTGCATATTTTATGCAATATTGGGGACATCTTGTAGGTGTGAGAATGCAAGCAGATATGCGTCGAGATATTTATAAACATTTACAAAATTTACCAGTGAAATATTTTGATAACACTGGGACTGGAAGTATTATGTCAAGAATAGTAAATGATTTACAAGATATTTCAGAGCTTGCACACCATGGACCAGAGGATCTATTTATTTCTGGAATAATGTTGATAGGTTCTTTTGCGATTCTTATTAATATAAATGTAGCTTTAACACTTTCAATTTTTTGTGTTTTACCATTTTTAATTTTCTTTACAATGAGTAAAAGAAAAAAAATGTTATCTGTTTTTGTAGAAAGAAGGGAAAAAACGTCTGAAATAAATTCTAATTTACAGAATAGTATATCAGGTATAAGAATTTCAAAAGCCTTTGTAAATAGAGAAACTGAAATGGAAAAATTTAAAATTAGTAATGTTAAATTTAAATTAGCAAGTGAAAAAGCATATAAAGTAATGGCAGAATATACTTCAGGTGTAGGGTTTTTTATGGATATGCTGGACTATATAGTTTTAGCATTAGGTGGGGCTTTTACGTATTTAGGGAAAATAGATATAGGAGATTTTCTAGCTTACTTATTGTATGCAAGAATTTTTGCTCAACCAATAAAGAGACTGATAGGGTTTGTAGAACAATATCAGAACGGAATGAGTGGGTTTAAAAGATTTGTAGAAATAGTTAGTGAAGAAACAGAAAAAGATTTGAATTCTCATATAGAACTAGAAAATGTTCAGGGGAAAATAGAGTTTAGAAATGTATCTTTTAATCATGAAGAAAAAGAAGTTTTAAAAAATTTCTCTTTAACTATTGAAAAAGGAAAAAATATTGCTCTAGTTGGTCCGTCAGGTAGTGGAAAAACTACTGTATGTAATTTGATACCAAGGTTTTATCCTGTGTTAGAAGGAGAAATTTTAATTGATGGTAAAAATATAAACAATATTAAATTAGATTCTTTACGAAATAGTATTGGAATTGTTCAGCAAGATGTATTTTTATTTACAGGAACAGTTAAAGATAATATAGCTATTGGAAAAATAAATGCAACAGATGAAGAAATATTAGAGGCTGCTAAAAAAGCTAATATTCATGAGTTAATAATGGATATGCCAGATGGTTATCAAACAGAAGTAGGAGAACGTGGAATTAAACTTTCTGGAGGTCAGAAACAGAGGATTTCAATTGCAAGAATATTTTTGAAAAACCCTCCGATTTTAATATTGGATGAGGCAACTTCAGCACTGGATAATATAACAGAACATTTAATCCAAAATTCTTTAAATGAACTATGTCAAGGTAGAACGACTATTATTGTAGCACACAGACTTTCTACAATAAAAAATGCTGATGAAATTGTTGTTTTAACAGATCAAGGTATTGAAGAAATAGGGACTCATGAAGGATTGTTGAAAAAAGGTGGATTGTATCAAAAGCTACATGAAAATATTGTTCAATAAAAAAAATATTACTCCTAATATGGAGTAATATTTTTTTATTAGCTCTATTTTAAAATTTTTATAAAATAGATATGGATTCACAGATGCATTTTTTGCAATTATATGGTAAAATATAGATAACTTAAAAAGTATAAAATAGGAGTAAAAAATGAAAAAATTAATGATTGGAATTTTAATATCTATAATAATAGTTGGTGGTTTAGGATATTATAAGTATAGTAAATTTGTGGAAAAAAAAATAGAGTATAACCAAACTCTTGAGATAAAACAAGGTGGTTCTTTAAAAGCAAGTTTGAAAAAATTATCCATTAATACAAATTCAATATTATTTAAATTATTTATTAAAACAAAAAATGATGGTAAAGATATAAAAATAGGACTTTATGAAATAAAAGGTCAAAAAAATTTAAAAGAAATATTTGAAATATTAGAAGAAGGAAAATCACAAATTGAGAGATATACTATATTAGAAGGAAACTCATATAGAGATGTTGTAAAACTATTTACTAAAGGTGATAAAGAAAAAGAGAAAGAATTTGAAGAGGAATTAAAAAAAATTGATTTTCCTTATCCAACACCAAATGGAAATTTTGAAGGCTATTTTTATCCAGAAACTTATTTTATTCCAAAAAACTATAGTATGAAAAAAAAGTTAGAAGTTCCTCTAAAATACTTTATAAAAATGTTTCCAACTGAAAACTATCCTAATAAAGAAGAGTTTTATAAAAAGCTTATAATGGCTTCTATCTTGGAACGAGAAGCTATGGTAAAGAGTGAAAAAGCAATAATGGCTTCAGTATTTTATAATAGATTGGAAAAAGATATGACATTTTCTTCAGATGCTACAGTAAATTATCTATATAATTACACTAAAAAAAGAATGTATTATAAAGATTTAAAAATTGATTCACCATACAATACTTATATGTACAAAGGACTACCACCAGGACCCATAGCAAATCCAGATAAGCACTCTGTTGAGGCTGCTTATAATCCACTAGAAACTGATTATTTATTTTTTGTCGCTCGTGGTGATGGAAGTCATTTTTTTAGTCGAACATATAAAGAACATTTAGAATTCCAAAAAAATAACAAAAAATAAAAGGAGTAAGATGAAAAAATATCTGTTGGTTGCAATAAATAGTCAATATATACATACCAATTTAGCTGTTAGATATTTAAAAAAATATATTGAAGAGTATAGTGATGAGAATATTCAGATATATGAAACCAATATAAATAATCAAATCTCAAATATGATCAGAGATATTTTTGAATTATCTCCTGATGTTGTAATATTTTCAACTTATATTTGGAATAAAGAGGAAGTTTTTAAGCTTCTAAAAGAGCTTAAAAAAGTTTTGCCCAATATAAAAATAGGATTAGGGGGTCCAGAAGTAAGTTATGGGACCGAAAAAATATTAGAAAAAAATGAAGAAGTAGACTTTATAATTCAAGGGGAAGGAGAGCGTGCATTATTAGAACTAGTCCAAGAAGGAATAAAAAATATTGGTGGAACTTATAGTCAAATGATGCCAGCTGATTTAGATGAAATTCCTTTTCCTTATTCTTTAAATGAATTGTTAGAAGAAAATAAAATATTATATTATGAAACTTCAAGAGGTTGTCCTTTTAAATGCTCATATTGCCTTTCTTCAATAGAATCAATGCTTAAAACGTTTTCTGTAGATAGAGTAATAAGAGATTTGGGGTTGTTTTTATCAACGAATATAAAATTATTGAAATTTGTGGATAGAACATTTAATATAAACCAAGAAAGAATGATGAAGATTTGGTCTTATTTAATTGAAAATTATCGTCCTGGAATTATTTTTCACTTTGAAATAAATGCAAATGTTTTAACTGAAGAAAGTTTGGAGCTGTTAAAAAAGGTTCCCACGGACTATTTCCAATTTGAAGTAGGGATTCAAACTACAAATTGGGCAACAATGGAGAGTATCAATAGAAAAAATTCATTAGATGAATTAAAAAATAATATAGAAAAAATTCCAAAAAATATTCATACACATCTTGATTTAATAGCAGGTCTACCATATGAAACATATAAAATTTTTAAAAATTCATTTAATTATGTTCATAATTTAAAACCTGATATGATTCAATTAGGATTTTTAAAAATGCTAAAAGGAACTCAAATTTATAATCAAATCGAGGAATATGAATATAAATTTACTGATTATCAACCTTATGAAGTTCTGAGTAATCAATTTATATCATTCAAAGAAATTTATAAATTAAAGGAAATAGAAAAAATTCTTGATTATTATTATAATTCTAGAAAATTTAAAAATTCTATTAATTTTATAATAACTAATTATTATAGCTCATCATTTGAACTATATGAAGATATAAGAGATTATTATAGAGAGAAAAAATTAATGGATATAGGACATAAAGAAGTGTCACTTTTTAAATATTTAATAGATTTTTTTGATAGTAAGCAATATGAAAATAGAGATATCTTTTTAGAATATTTAAAATTTGATTTTTTAAATATAGGAAAAGTAGGCCTTGAAAACGAATGGTTAAAAAGAAATAAAGATAGTGAAAAACATAATGATATATTGAAAAATAGTAAATATACCAGTATAAGAGAAGGACATAAGAATACAGAGTTAGAAATTTTCAACTATAATATTTTGAAGAATATTCCTGGGAAGATAACTATACTTTTTGATTATAAAGAGAAGAATTTTAAAGAAATATATTAATTATAGATAAAGTAGGAAAGTGATAGAATGATAAAAGAGATTTTTAAAGATATAAAAAATCATAAATTGATAAAAAAGGGTGAAACTATTATACTGGGATTCTCTGGTGGTCCTGATTCAGTATTTCTTTTGGAGATTCTAAAAAAATATAAAGAAGAAATAGATAGTGAAATAGAAATAATTCTAGTTCACATTAATCATATGCTGCGGGGGGAAGACTCTGATGGTGATGAAAAATTTTCTGAAAGTATAGCAAAAAAAAATTCTTTTAAATTTTATTCTAAAAAAATAAACATAACTAAAATAAGTATAGAAGAAAAAAAAGGTTTAGAAGAGATAGGAAGGGAAGTAAGGCACCAACTCTTTAAAGAAATATTTGAAAAGGAGGGGGGAGATAAAATTGCTCTTGCCCATAATAAAGATGATCAAATTGAAACTTTTCTTTTTCGTCTGATAAGAGGAACTAGTCTAGAAGGATTAGAGGGAATCAGAATGAAAAAAATGCAATATATAAGACCTATTATAAATGTATTTAAAAAAGAGATTTTAAAATATCTTTCTGAAAATAAGATAGAATATAGAGTAGATAAAACAAATTTTGAAAATGAGTTCACTAGAAATAGTATAAGACTTGACTTAATTCCTTTTATTGAAAAAAGATATAATCCTAAATTCAAAGATAAAATTTTCAATATAATGGGTGAAGTTCGGGAAGTTAATGCTGAAAATTCACTTGATATAGAAGAATTTATGGAAAATTCGAAACTTTCTATAGAAAAATTAAATACTGTTAGTGATTTTTTTAAAAAGAAACTAATAAAACAATATTTTAATGAAAAAAATATAAAAAGTGATAGATATAAAGTGAACAGTGTGATAGAATTATTAGAGAAAGGTGGAAGTAAAAGAATTTCTTTAGAAAAAGATATTTTTTTATTAAAAGAATATAATTATTTATCAATTATTAAAGAGGTAGAAAATCAAGAAGTTAAGAAGAATTTATTTGAAAAGAATTTTGAATTAAAAATTCCTGGAAAAATAAAATTTGGATCTTATGAAGTAATAGCTGAAGTTTCATTGGATAAGATAGAAAAAGGAAGTTTTGAATTTTTAACTAATCTAAATATAGGTGAAACTTTGATTGTAAGAACAAGAAAAAATGGTGATAAAATTATTCCTACTGGAATGACATCAGAAAAAAAAGTGAAAGAAATATTAATTAATAATAAAATATTAAAAGAGAAAAGAGAAGAACTCCCTCTTGTACTACAAGGTGATAAAATAATTTGGATTGGAGGAGTAAGAGGAAGTGAAATTTTTAAAAAAGATTGTAATACTAAGGAATCAATAAAATTACTTATAAGGAGGATACAATAGTGGAGAATAAAAAAAATACAGAAGATAATTTAGAGAAAGAAAACATTGATAAATTAGAAATAGAAAAATTAGAAAATAATGATTTAAATACGGAGTCTTTATCAAAAGAAGAGATAGATGAAGTAGATAATTCAAAAAAAATAGAGGAAGATATATTAGAGGTAGAAGAAGAATTAGAAGAACCGACTTTAAAAGATAGCACAGAAGAAAAAAATTCTTCAGAAGAGTCTTCAGAAGAGAAAGAAAATGAGGAAGTAGAAATTGAAGATGAGACTACTTCTGAAAAAGAAAATAATCAAAATAAAAAAATTAAAAATAAAGAAGTAAAAGGAAAATTTAATATTAAAGGTATTATAATGTTATTATTTATAATAACATTGGTAATGGGATTACCTTCATTCTTTAGTGAAGCACCATCTAAAGATATGAAAGAAATTAGTTATAGCAACTTTATAGGGTTGGTAAAAGAAAAGACAATAGTTGAAGTAGAAGAAAAAGAAGGTTATATCTATGGAAGCATTGAAAAAAAAGCTGATAGAAAAGTTGAAAAAAAAGCGAAAGCAAGTTTCTTTAGTTCAAAAAAGAAAAAAGAACCAATCAAAATAGAAACTTACAAAGCGAGAATGATAACAGATCGTTTAGGTAGTGATATTGAACTTGTAAATTTAATAAAAAGTGAAAAAATAGGGATTGCTTCAGTACCACCAGAAGAATTACCTTTCATTGTAAACTTACTAATCGCATGGTTTCCTACTTTATTCTTAATGGCAATATTGTTTTTTATATTTTCTAAAATGAATAAAGGAAACGGTGGCGGTGGTCAAATATTTAATATAGGAAAATCAAAAATCAAAGAAAAAACAACTGATATTAATGAAGTAACATTCAAAGATGTTGCTGGAATAGATGAATCAAAAGTTGAATTGGAAGAGATTGTACAATTTTTAAAAGAACCAGAAAAATTTAAAAAGATAGGTGCAAAAATTCCTAAAGGAGTCTTATTACTAGGTGCACCAGGGACAGGAAAAACACTTCTTGCAAAAGCTGTTGCTGGAGAAGCTGGAGTACCATTTTTAAGTATGTCAGGTTCTGAATTTGTTGAAATGTTTGTTGGAGTTGGAGCTTCAAGAGTTAGAGATTTATTTGCAAAAGCTAGAAAATCAGCTCCTTGTATAGTTTTTATAGATGAAATTGATGCAGTAGGTAGAAAACGTGGTAGTGGTCAAGGTGGTGGAAATGATGAGAGAGAACAGACTCTTAATCAACTACTGGTGGAAATGGATGGTTTTGGTAATGATGAAACTGTTATAATTCTTGCAGCAACAAATAGACCAGAAGTTTTGGATAGAGCACTAATGAGACCAGGACGTTTTGATAGACAAGTTGTTGTTGATGCTCCTGATATAAAAGGAAGAATCCAAATTTTAGAAGTACACTCAAGAAATAAAAAATTATCTGAAGATGTTAAATTAGAAGTTGTTGCAAGAAAAACTCCAGGATTTGTAGGAGCAGACCTTGCTAACTTACTAAATGAAGCAGCAATTTTGGCCGCTAGAGAGGGTCGAGATGAAATAAATATGGGTGATTTGGAAGAAGCTAGTGAAAAAGTTTCTATTGGTCCAGAAAGAAAATCACGTGTAACAGTTGAAAAAGAACGTTTAATAGTTGCCTATCATGAAGTAGGACATGCATTGACACAAACTATATTACCATATTGTGATCCTGTTCATAAGGTTACAATAATACCTCGTGGAAGTGCAGCATTGGGTTATACAATGAGTTTACCAACAGAGGATAGATATCTAAAATCTAAAAAAGAATATCTTAGTGAAATAAG
The DNA here is from genome assembly GCA_947038515.1 of uncultured Fusobacteriaceae bacterium. Taxonomy (GTDB): domain Bacteria; phylum Fusobacteriota; class Fusobacteriia; order Fusobacteriales; family Fusobacteriaceae; genus JAGNZR01. The sequence goes on along the minus strand of CAMQWJ010000002.1, from coordinate 132,765 downwards.
AGTCTTATTAGGTGGAAGAGCAGCTGAAAAAATAGTGTTTGATGACATTACTACTGGAGCTGGAAATGATATCCAAAGAGCAACAGGGATTGCTCACGCCATTGTTACTAAATTTGGAATGAGTGATAAATTTGGTCCTATTCTACTGGATAGTACAGTGGAAGGAGATATGTTTGCTCAAAAACATTATAGTGAAATAACAGGAAAAGAGATAGATGATGAGATAAGATCAATAATATCAGAAGCCTATAATGATGTACAAAAGCTTCTTATTGATAACGCAGGGATATTGGAGTACATAACTCAAACTTTATTAGTACGTGAAACAATTACAGGTGAAGAGTTAAAAATCTTAATGACTGGAGAACAATTATCAGATGGAAAAATCTATGAAAAAAAAATATCTAATGAAATTAGTGAGCCTGAAATAATAAATGTTGATAGTGACGAGATAGAAAAAACTATTATCTAAAATTGTAACATTTTTATCAGTTATGATTTATTGAAACCTTTAGGTTATAGGTTATTTACAGGAATTTCTTTACAAAAAATACTTAAAGTGATATAATATGGAATAATTTGAGCTAGGATATGGGGTTAGCCTCCTATTTACTTGGCTTAGATAATAAAATTTTAGGAGGAATAAAGGCTATGATGAGAAGTAAAGTAGAAATAGTAACATTATTTGGAAAAACAGCAACAGATACAGGTTCAACAGAGGTACAAGTTGCATTATTAACTGAAAAGATTAATCATTTAACTGACCACTTAAGAATTCACAAAAAAGATCACCACTCAAGATTAGGATTACTTAAAATGGTAGGACAAAGAAAAAGACTTCTTAACTATATGATAAAAACTAACCTAGAAGGGTATAGAGTTCTTATTGCAAAATTAGGAATCAGAAAGTAAAAATATAATTCTTAAAGGAGGACCTCACTATGTGAGGTCTTTTTTAAAAATATATGGAGGTTATAATGAAACTTAATATTGTTAAAAATACTACTACCTTAAAAATGATATTGTTAAAAGCTATCTATGAAATAGATAAAACTTTTGAAGTTGAAATTCATAACACTTTAAGTCACGGACTTTTTGGAATAATTAAAAATAAAGAAGAAATAAATGAAAAAGAAATTTTAGAAATAAAAAGTCATATGGATGAAATAATTAGGCGGAATAGTGAAATAATTGTATTGGAAAATAATTTGGACTTAATTAGAAAAAAAAGTAAAACTATTTTACGAAAAGATATAATTGGAATAGTTAATAGTGCAGGTTGGTCTAGTATAAAAGAATATGATTTAGAAGGGTATACAGACTATTTTTATAATGAACCTTACCGTCATACAGGAGAAGTAAAAAACTATGATTTAATAGGGTATAGCAATGGTTTTGTTTTACAATTTCCAATAGAGGAATTCAGTGAGAAAATACCTGTGTTTCAAAAATTTAATCATTTAACCAGTGTTCAAAAAGAGACTGCAGAATGGAATTCAATTATGGATGTTTCATACATAGGAAGCTTAAATGAAAAAACTATGAATGGTGGAATTCGAGAAGTTATTAGATTAAATGAAACTTTACATGAAATAAAATTATCAAAAATTGCAGATAAAATAATAGCAAATCCAGATATAAAATTAGTAACAATAGCAGGACCATCATCTTCAGGAAAAACAACTTTTGCTCAAAGATTGACTCTTCATTTAAAAGCTAATAAAAAATTTCCTCTGATGATTTCTTTAGATGATTATTATATAGGACGGGTTAATATACCACTTGATGAAAAAGGAGATAAAGATTTTGAAAGTTTATATGCACTAGATTTAGAACTTTTAAATAGAAATTTTAGAGATTTGCTTAATGGAAAAGAAGTAGAAGTTCCACAATATGACTTTGTAAGTGGAGAGAGAAAACCCAAAGGTAAACTTCTTAAAATGCCTGAAAATGGAATTTTAATGGTAGAGGGGATTCATGGACTTAATGAAGAAATTAGTAAAAATATAAAAAAAACAGAAAAATTGAAAATTTATATAAGTTGTTTAACACAATTAAATATAGATATGCACAATAGAATTCCAACAAATGAAGTTAGAAAAATTAGAAGAATAGTAAGAGATAGTTTATCCCGTGGAATAGTAGCAGAAGAGACTCTGGCAATGTGGAATTCTGTTCGATGTGGAGAAGAAAAAAATATTTTTAAATATCAAGAAGAAGCTGATGTAATATTTGATTCTAATCTTGTATATGAATTAGGTGTATTAAAAAAATATGCATTGAAAGAATTAATAAGAATAAAATATGACAGTCCATACTACGAAAAAGCGAAAGAATTAATTCAGTTCTTATATTGCTTTATTGATATAGAGGATAAATATGTTCCTGAAATTTCCATATTAAAAGAATTTATAGGTGGAAGTTATTTTTATAGATATTAATTAAAATACTGATAAAATAAAAATGTAAAAAGATAAAACTATCTTTTTACATTTTTATTTTACTATTGAAAATCATTAAAAATCTTCATAAAATTCATCTTTAGAGTTTTCATACTCTGCAAGTTCAATTAGATCACTTTTACATTTTTCTAGCTCAAATTCTAGAGGTAAAGATTTTTCAGAGATAAAATTAAAATTTTCATCTTTTAAAATTGGTAAAAAAATATGAAATAAATCTCTATCAAATTCACTACGATATGTATTGAATCCAAAAGAATTTTTTAACTTAGAATTTTTATTTAATTCTCGAGAAAATTTGGTGTGATTTGAACAATCATGAATTAGAATATCCCAATTTTCTTCACTCCCCATTTTCATTAGTTTAAGAGTTATTTCACGTGACCAAATTGGAGAAATATATCCCCGACGTGCCATATAGACCTTTTCACCAATATAATTATTGATATTATCTTCTCCTAAATGAAGTTCAGCACAATTTATAAAGTCGATACCTGAATTAAGAATTAATTCTTTTTTTTCTAAAAATTGTTCAAAAAATTCTGGTGTCATAGGAGTTTCAATTCCAACAGAAGGAAAATATTTTTTTGCAATTTTCATAGATTCAATAACTTTATCTGAGCAATTAACTGCTCCTAAATTAAATCTAATTTCATCTAATCCTGCTTCTGCTAATTTTTTTAAATTTTCTTCAGTACATAAAGAACCATTTGTATACAAATGCTGGTAAATACCTGCAGTATGTATTTTTTTTATTACACTATAATATTTTTCAATTTCAAGAAAAGGTTCAAGATATACGTATGCAATTCCAGAGGGTTTTTCTTGAATGGAAAGTAATAACTCAAGATCTTCTTCATAATATGAAGAATCACCAATTTCCCACATTCCTTCTTGAATAATATCTTGATTATCTAAGTTATCGTGATAATAACAAAATTTACAAGATAAATTACATTTATTAGTTTTTCTAATGCCCCCAAGTCCTGTACCAAATAGGCAAGATATACATCCTTTAGGAAATTTTTCTTGATCTCCTACATAAATTGTTCTATTTTTCATATTTTTAATATTTGGAATTTCTTTTATTAAATTATCAAATTTATTATTAATAGATAATTCTATTTGACGTAAAACAGAACCAATTATAGGCTCATATTTTTTTGAAATCTCATGCTTTTCACCAGGTAATTCTGATAAGAAAGAAAACCATTTTAATGCTTCTACTTTTGAAATGTTCATATTTAAACAGATGATAGTGGAAACCTATCATATCCTCCTTTTAATCAGAATAGTTTTTATTTTTTGTTTCTTCTTTTGAAAAAATACAGCCACAATAATCTTGTCTGTAAAGATTATGTTCCTTTGAGAGCTCAATACTACGTTTATATCGATTTTTCTTTTTAAAATCAGCATATAAAAATCTAATTTCATATTTCTCTTCAGCCATTTCACCGATGATATTTATTTTATTTACATTTTTCATAGGACTAACAGATAGAACAGTAGAAAAAAAATCAAATTTTTCTATTTTAGCTATTCTAGCAGTTTCCATAATTCGTAATTGATAACAGATACTACATCTTTCTTCTCCCTCTCTATCTTTTTCATGACCCTTAACAGGAATAAAGAAGTTTTCCTTAACATTGTAGTTCCCTTCAATAAAAGATATTGATAAATTATTATTTTTTATGAAGGAAATATGCTCATCTCTTCTTTTTAAATATTCAGTTTCTTCGGTGATATTTGGATTGTAAAAAAATATGGTTATATTAAAATATTCACAAAGAAATTCTATAATTGAAGAGGAACAAGGAGCACAGCATGAATGGAGAAGTAAACTGGGTTTTTCATCAGTTCTTGAAATTGAATCAAGAATACTCTCCATTATAGTGTTATAGTTTTTGTTTTGAATATTTTTATTAGAATCTTTATTTAAAAATTTCATATATTCTCCACATTAAAATTTATTTAGAAAAATATTCTTTAAGTTCTTCAACTTTATTTAATCTTTCCCAAGGTAAATCAATATCAGTTCTTCCAATATGACCAAAAGCTGCTAAATCTTGATACTTAAAATTACAGCTACGAAGTTCTAATTCTTTTTCTATTGCTCTTGGGGATAAATCGAAGAATTTCTCAATTGCATCTGATAACTCAAATTCAGAAACTGTTCCAGTACCAAAAGTATCAACTTTAATAGAAGTAGGTTTAGCTACACCAATAGCATAAGAAAGTTGAACTTCACATTTAGTTGCCAACTCAGCAGCAACTAAATTTTTAGCAACCCATCTTGCAGCATAGGCAGCAGATCTATCCACTTTAGAAGGATCTTTTCCAGAAAAGGCTCCACCACCATGACGGAAAAATCCACCATATGTATCTACAATTATTTTTCTTCCTGTAAGACCAGTGTCTCCATGAGGTCCTCCTGTAACAAATCTACCTGTTGGATTTATATGAAAATTAATAACTTCATCTAAAGAAAGGTTATATTTTTCTAAAACAGGTTTAATAACAAGTTGCTTTATATCTGTATGAATTTGTTCTTGTGTCACTTCAGGATTATGTTGAATTGAGATTACAATAGTGTCAACATGTACAATTTTACCTTCTGAATCATAGGCTAAAGTAATTTGAGACTTTGCATCTGGTCTTGCCCAAGATAAAATTCCTTTTCTTGTAAGTGAAGTAGATAAAATAATAAGTTCTCTTGCTAGTACCAATGCTAATGGCATTAATTCAGGAGTTTCATTAACAGCACCACCAAACATGATACCTTGGTCACCTGCTCCACCTCGATCAACACCCATGGCAATATCTGGAGATTGAGAATGAATTGCATTCATAACACCACAGTCAGAATCAAACCCCATTCCTTGTTTATATCCGATTTCTTCAATTTTTCTTCTAACAATATCTTGAATATCAATATATGTAGTAGTAGTAATTTCTCCACCAACTATAACTTGTCCAGTGGTACAAAATACTTCACATGCTACTCTAGAATTAGGGTCATTTTTTAAACAAGCATCCAAAACCGAATCAGAGATTTGGTCTGATATTTTATCAGGGTGTCCAGGTGAAACATATTCAGATGTAAAATAAACTAATTTTTTCATAACTAATACCTCCTTTAATTTTATATATATAATAATAAAAGCCATCTCATCTAAAATTCTTTAGAAGAAAGGGCTTAATACGAGCATACCTTTCCATCTCTAGGAATTAGCACCACACTTACGTAGGTTGCTGAGATTTCAACGGGCCAGTCCCTCTATCTCTCTTGATGGTTATACTATATGGTAACATATATCTTAAGTAAAGTCAAAAATAAATTCAAGTAAAAAAGTTATTCATTAATTTTACTCTTAAGTTTTATTGAATAATAAATTCCTATTTTAAAGTAAAAAGAAAATAGAACTTGAATTTTCTTAAAAAACTTGGTATTATCTAATTATAACTATATTTTGTAAGGAGATTAAGTATGACGGCAGATTTAGAGTTACTTTTGAAGAATAGTTCAGAAAATGTTTTTTCAACTTTTGGAGAAAAAGAATTGAAAGCGGAACTTCAAAATTCAAAAAATGTTATTTCTATTACAGGAAGGGTATTAAAACCTGGTGTTTATGAGATTACTCCAACAACTACTCTTGAAGAAATTATTCAACTAGCTGGTGGAATTAAAAATAATAAAAAATTTAAAGCGGCAACTATTGGATTACCTTTTGGTGGTTTTTTAGGAGAAAAAGATTTAAGTAAACCATTGACATTTAAAGATTCGAAAGATTTTCATGAAAGATTTTTATTGATTTTATCAGAAGAAGACTGTATTGTTGCATATTCTAAATACTATGTAGAATTTCTTTTAGGAAAGCTTGTTAGATATCCAGGATATAATAGAGTAAAAGAGTCTATGGAAAAATTAACAAGAATTTTAGATAGAATATCTAAAGGTAAAGCTGAGATGAGAGATATTTACTTAATGAGAAACCTTTCTGAAGGAATAAAATTAGAATTAAAGCAAGAGAAAAATTTTATTTTAGAAGTTATAGAAGATTTCTATCATGAATTAGAAGAACATATTGAAGAGTTGTATTGTAAAACAGGACAATGTATTCAATTATTAAAGTTTAGAATAACAGAAAAATGTATTGGTTGTACTGCATGTGTAAAAGTTTGTCCAGTTCACTGTATTACTGGTGGAGTAAAGAAACAACATTATATAGATAATGAATATTGTACAGAATGTGGACAATGTGTTGTAGCATGTCCAGTTAATGCAATTTTTGAGGGGGATCATTCAATTCATTTTTTAAGAGAGATTGCAATTTCAAAAATTGTTGCAGTGCAAATAGCTCCAGCAGTAAGAGTTACTATTGGAGAAGCTTTTGGATTTAAAATAGGAGAAAATGTAGAGAAAAAATTAGTTGGAGCTTTAAAAAAAATAGGTGTAGATTATGTTTTTGATACAGCTTGGGCTGCTGATGTAACAGTTATGGAAGAAGCAGCAGAATTCCAAGAAAGATTGGAAAAGTATTTGGCTGATGATGACTCAGTTAGATTACCGATTTTAACTTCTTGCTGTCCAGCATGGGTTAATTTTATTGAAAAAAACTATCCAGAGATGCTTGATATTCCATCATCTGTTAAGTCGCCAATGCAAATATTTTCTACCCTTGCAAAGGATGTATGGGCTAAAGAATTAGGATACACACGAGAGCAAATTTCAGTAGTAGCCCTTATGCCGTGTCTTGCAAAAAAACATGAAGCTAGCAGAATTGAATTTTCACGTGGTGAAAATTTTGATACTGATTATGTATTAACAACAAGAGAGCTTATAAAAATCTTAAAAGATAGTAATATAGACCTTAATGATGTGGAAGAAGCAGAATTTGATACACCGTTTGGAGAATATTCAGGAGCGGGAATAATTTTTGGTCGTACTGGTGGAGTAATAGAAGCAACTATTAGAACAACAGTTGAAACTATGCTAGGAGAAAAAATTCCTAATATTAAATTTGAAATGTTAAGAGGATGGGAAGGATTTAGAATAGCAGAATTATCTGTAGGTCATATAGATCTTAGAATAGGTATTGCTCATGGACTAGAAGAAGCAGGAAAAATGCTAGATAAAATAAAAGCAGGAGAAGAATTTTTTCATGCAATAGAAATAATGGCATGTAAAGGTGGTTGTATTGGTGGAGGCGGACAGCCTAAATCAAAAAAGAAACAAGAAACTCTTGAATTAAGAGCAGAAGGATTAAATAATATTGATGATAGTTTAGAAATTAGACGTTCTTATGAGAATCCTTCTATAATATCTCTTTATAAAAAATATTTAGATTATCCCATGAGTAGAAAAGCCCAAGAATTATTGCATACAAAATATTTTCCAAAAATAAGATAATTAATTTTGTAGAGCTAAGGAGAATAGTATGTTAATTTGTCCAATCTGTAAAAATCAATTAATAAAAAATGAAAGAGTATATGTCTGTGCTAATACTCATTCATTTGATATTTCTAAATATGGTCACACGAATTTACTTCTATCAAATCAAAAAAATAGTAAATTTCCTGGTGATAATAAAGAAATGGTTATGAGTAGAAAAAAATTTTTAGAAAAAGGGTATTATAATGGAATTTCTAACACTGTAAATGAATTATTAGAAGAACATCTGAAATTTTCAGAAAAAGAAATTCAAAAGAAAAGGCTGAATATTTTAGATATTGGCTGTGGAGAGGGATATTATACAAATAATTTAAAAAAATATTTTAGTTCTAAAAATATAGAAACAGATATTATAGGAATAGATATATCTAAAGAAGCAATAATTTCAGCGAGTAAAAGCTATAAAGAAATAGAGTGGTTTGTTGGAAGTGCTACTAATCTTCCTATTGAATCATCATCTCTTAATTTGATATTATGTATGTTTTCTAAGATAGATTCAAAAGAAAATTTTAGAACTTTAAAAACTAATGGAAAACTTGCAATTGTTTCTACTGGAGAAAATCATTTAGTTGAAATGAAAGAGACTCTTTATGAGAAAGTAAAAAAAGATTTTTATCTTCCTAAAGATGATCCTGCACTCTCAAATTTTAAACATATTCAAAGTATGACTTGTTCATATCAAGTTGATATTAAAGAAAAGGAGAGTATTTCTAATCTTTTTAATATGACTCCTTATCGTTGGCGAACTCCTGAAGATGGAATTAAACGTTTATATACGTTGGAAACTCTCTTTACTACGGTGGAGGTAACCATTGATATTTTTGAAAAAATTTAAAATAAAAAATTGGTATTATATTTAATAAAAGAGTCAAAAAAATTAAACGGTTAAGCCCATTGAATGTGGGACTAAAACCGTTTAATTTTTTTATTATCTAATTTATTTCTTAGAGTAATTAAAAACTATATCTTTTTCTATAAATTGCAAACATAATCATTGTAACTATAAATGCTATTCCTTCTCCTATAGGGATCGAAAACCAGACACCATATAATTGATTAACTCCCAAATATTTAAAGAGATAAGGTAAAAAGATTATTGAAATAATTATAAGACCTGTTCTTAAAAATGATAAGAAAGCTGAAACTTTACTATTGGAATAAGCTGTAAATACACTTGATGCATACATATTTCCACCTATAAAGAGGAATGAAAGAGAAACTATAGTAAGTCCCTGAACAGCTATGGGGTAAGTTAAACTAGTTTTTGAAATAAATATATTTATTAATTCTTCTCTCATAAATTGGGAGAAGATAAAAGTTAATACGGAAATTCCAAGAATTATACCAAAACTATTTCTAAAGACAAATTTAAGCTGTTTTCTATTTCCAGCACCATATTTAAACCCAATAATGGGAGCAACACCATAAGCAAAACCTAGAAGTAAGGCTGATAATAACCATTGTAAATATTGTATAGCAGTAAAAGAGGCCAATCCAGTTCCACCGACAATCTGAAGTAAAGTAAAATTAAATAGCATTGTTGTAATTGAAGAAGCAATACTTGTAATGAACTCTGACATACCATTGGTTATTGATTTTATAATTTCTTTTAGATTGAAGGTACATTTATCGAAATATAATGTTCCATTTCTATTGGTTGTGAAAAAGTATATATAAATTATAAAAATAACTAAATAACTTGTTCCAGTTGCGAGAGCAGCACCTCTAACTCCCATATTGAAAGAAACAATAAAGAGAAAATCAAGAACAGCATTAGTTACTCCCCCTAGAATTGATACAATCAATATCAACTGTGGTTTTCCTGCAGTTGCATATAGTGATTGACTAAGCAATGTGGCAATAAACGGAATAGAAAAATAACCAATAATATGTAGATATTCTGTAGAAACTAATAAAAATTCATCTCTTGCACCAAGGGCATAAGAGATATTTTCAGGGAAAACAGTAAAAATAATAGTAAGAATAGAACCAATGATAAGAAGTACAAAATTTAAAGCTGTAAAAAGACTTCTTGCCGCTGCCATATTATTCTCACCCATATATTTAGAGATAATTGCTCCACCACCAGTTGCAAACATAATAGCTATGGCTATAGTCACACTTAGCATAGGAAACACAATATTAATGGAGGCAAGAGCAGTTTCTCCGAGGTAATTTGCTACAAAAAATCCATCAATAATAAAAAATGTTGCTGTAATAATCATTCCTATAGTTGATGGTAATGTAAATTTTAAAAGGGACCAAAAATTAAATTCTTGAGCCAAGCTATTATTGTTCATTTTTTCTCCTTGCATGATGATAATAAATTGATTAGTAATGATCGATGATCCATTGAATATTTTTTAGAAAAAAATATTGTAAGAATAAGGAATCTTGATGAACTTAAAGACTGATTATATCTCATTTAATTAAAAAAAGCAACTTTTACTTGTTTTAAATTAATATTAAAGTTATAATTTATTTATTAATAACTCATGGAGGGGATAAGATGAATTTAAAAACTTTAAAAGAATTTGATAGTGAAATTTTTAATGCATGTAAAAATGAAAAAGATAGACAAAATAATGGGTTGGAGCTTATAGCATCTGAAAATTTTGTTTCAACTGCTGTTTTAGAAGCTACAGGATCAGTTTTAACAAATAAATATGCAGAAGGTTACTCAGGGAAAAGATATTATGGTGGTTGTGAGTATATAGACTGTGTTGAGGATTTAGCTATTGAACGAGGGAAAAAACTTTTTTCAGCAAAATATGTAAATGTACAACCTCATTGTGGTTCTAGTGCAAATATGGGGGTATATAAAGCCCTACTAAATATTGGAGATAAAGTTTTAGGAATGAGTCTTAGTCATGGTGGACATTTAACACATGGAAAAAATGTCAATTTTTCAGGGAAAGACTATACTTTTTTTGGATATAGTGTATTAAAAGAGAGTGAAACAATTGATTATGAAGAAGTTAAAAGATTAGCCTTAGAAATAAAACCTAAAATGATTGTTGCAGGTGCAAGTGCTTATAGTAGAACGATAGACTTTAAGAAATTTCGTGAAATTGCAGATTTAGTAGGGGCATACTTAATGGTTGATATGGCTCATATTGCTGGACTTGTTGCAGTAGGATTACATCCATCACCTCTTGCTTTTGCTCATGTTGTAACAACTACAACACACAAAACTTTACGTGGTCCTCGTGGTGGAATGATTTTAACTAATGATTCTGAAGTGGCACGATTAATAGATAAAAGTATATTTCCAGGAATTCAAGGGGGACCTCTTATGCATATAATCGCTGCAAAAGCTGTTGCATTTAAAGAAGCTTTACAGCCTGAATTTTTAGAATATCAAAAACAAATTTTAATAAATTCAAAGAAACTCGCTGAAGAGCTTGTAAAAGGTGGTTTACGAATAGTTAGTGGTGGAACAGATAATCATATGTTTCTTGTTGATTTAACACCGAAAAAATTAACTGGAAACATAGTGGAAAAAGCATTGGAAAAAGCAGGAATAACTGTTAATAAAAATACTATTCCGTATGAAACATTGTCACCATCAGTTGCTAGTGGGATTCGAATAGGAACTCCAGCTATCACCACTAGAGGAATGAAAGAAGATGATATGGTTATTGTAGCTAATTTAATTTTAAAAGTTATGGATAATATTAATGATGAAAAAAAGTTATTACTTATTGCGGAAGAAGTTAAAGTTATTTGTGCCAAATTTGAGCTATATAAATAAAAAAAAGTTATTTTAGAAACATAATATAAAAAAAAAGTATAGAAGACAGAAGAAAAAAACACCTATATAAGGTGTTAAAGTATCTAATTAAAGGAAATTATATAATTTTGGTGTTGGTATACATTTTGTGTACTGGCACCTTCTTTTTTATAAAAAAATAAAAAAGATAAATAAATCTCATATATAATTAAATATAAGCTACTACCTCAAGAACTTTAACAATTTCTTAATATTATCACCAGATTTTATGTAGTATAAAATTTATTTTTCAGATCTTTAGGTGATTATTAACACTTGTTACTAATGACATTATAATTCTCCAAAATTTAGCTTTAGTTCTCATGTTTACTTCATTTTATTTATATGATAAAAACTTAGATAATTTTCCTATTATATTAAACCCTATTATTTTACATAAAAATTCTGTCTTTTTTCCATGTTTTCGATATAAAAAATTGAAAAGAAGAAAAGGAATCCATTGTTTTTTTGAAGTAGGAAGCCTCTTTAAAATATTTTTTGTTGAATAGACATCTTTGTAAAATTTTATGTAACCATTGTAAAGATCAGCTACTGATATTTGTTTTGGGATAAAAACTACATTAGCTGTATTATATTTTGAATAATCTTTTTCTATAATTCTATTTTCCTCTATCAATTGATTATAAATTTTTGTTCCTGGATAAGGTGTTAATATATGAGAGGTTACTGTTTCTATTTTATTTTTAATAACCCATTGCAATGTTTTATCAAATACATCTTTCGAATCATTATCTAATCCAAAGACTAAACTTGCATTTATCATAATATCTCTATTATGTATTTCTTTAATTAAATTTTCATATTTATTTATATTATTATGATTTTTATTAACATTCTTCATATTTAAATCGTTTAATGTTTCAAATCCAATAAATAAACTTTTACAACCAGATTCTTTTATTAAGTCTAAAAGTTGTAAATTTTCTAATAAATTTACAGTAACAGCAGCACTCCATTTTATTTTAAGTTTTAAAAGTTCTTTTAAAAATAGTTCTGTCCAGATTGGATTTCCTATAAAATTATCATCTATAAATAAAATATGGTTCGTTTTTAATGATTTAATTTCTTCAATAACTTTAAATATTTCTCTATTAACATATGGAATTTTATTTGAACTATTATAACAAAAACTACATTTAAAAGGACAACCTCTACTCGTTGAAATAATATTTGTATATAAATATTGTTTTTCTTTGATTAGATTATAAGCAGGGGAAGATAATTCTTTCCCACACTTTAAATTACTAATATAAATATCTTTTAATTGACTTAATTTAAAATCTTGAATGATATTAGGCCAAGTATCTTCTGCAAATCCAATACATAAACATTCAAATTCATCTATATATTTTTCATAATTTACTGTAATATGAATCCCACCAAGAACTACTGTAATTCCTCTTTTTTTATATTGTTTATAAATTTCAATAGCTCTTGGAAATGTATCAACTGTGACACTGATTCCAACAAGATCACATTTGGCATCAAAATTTATTTCTTCTATATTTTCGTTTATAACATCAACTTGACAAAATTCATTTACAATATTTGCTATAGTATAAATTCCTAATGGTGGTGACATATGTGTTTTTAATAAAGTGTCCATGGGTCTCAAATTCATTTTTGGTTGTATTAATTTTAATTTCATTATTCTCCTCTTTAAATTTATATTTTTTCTAGATTACCCATAAGTTCAAATTCTACTATAATATATATTGTAAATTTTAGATTTATACTCTATAATTATTAAAGATATTAATTTAATAATTATGAAAGGGGGAACAATGGAAGATTATGTGTTAGGGTACTTTATCCTAGTTGGGGTATGTTTAGGTTTTTTTATCTTTTTTCTTATTTTTATAAGGAATAAAAAGAAAGATAATGGTATGCTAAATATAGAATTTTCATATGAAGAAGGGAGTAAAAGTTATCTAAAAGACAATGATAAAAAATATGTTCTTTTAAACCTTGATAGATTTAAAGAAATCATTGGAAATGGAAAAAATTTCTATATTCAAGCATTTTTGAGTAAAAAAAATAAATTTAATGGTGGAGCATTTTTGGGTGGTATTCTTTGGTTAGGATACAGAGGGTTAATTTTGGAATATTTTACTTTTTTAGGAATATGTCTATTTATTGATATCCTAACATTATATTTGAATATAACTATTCCACAGAATGTTTTTGGGATAGGAGTCACAGTGACAATAGGAATGCTCGCCAATTATCTTTATTTTTTAAAAATTAAAAATAAAATTGAAAATAATAAAAAGTTAATAAATCCTTTTTTAGGGGTCGCTATCGTTGTGATTTCGTCTATAATATATGGATACTTTATAGAATATCTAGCTTTTATTTTTAACTAATAAAAGCTAGATATTCTTATTTCTTTATTTTTGGAGCTTGGATAGATTTCTAATATTTTGTAATAAAAATAAATCTATTTTTATTATTTTTTTAATTCCTATTGCATCTATAAATAGGACCTTTATTATTACTTCTTTTCTTAATTTCTCTTCTTCACTAATAATTTTTTCCATAAAAAAAACCTCCAAATTAATTTTGTGTTATTCTATATTAATTTGAAGGTTTATATATTCTTTAGGAGAGCCCTCTTTTTTTAAAATTATTTAATTGACAGGATATATACTAATTTAATTAGTTATTTATTTCTTAATTATGGAGTATTAATAAAATTTATTATCTAATTCTCTATTTTCATTTTCTTTTTTATTAGAGAGTTTAGTTTTAATTTTTTTTATTAATGTTCCCATTTCATCAGCACTTCCAACAATTCTATTCAGGATTGCCAGATATTCAACAAGCAATTCATTATCCATATCATATGGGTAACGAGTTATATGGTCTATTTCACTCCAAGCTTCCTCAAAAACTGTTCTAACTTGAATCTCAACTCTTATTTCAAGATCTTTTTCAAGTAAAATTCCAATTAAGTAATGAATTGAACGGTATCCATGATCTCTAACTACAATTTCACATCCTAAATTGTCTACATTTTTTTCTAGTTTTTCTAGATTATAATCTCCACGTCGGATATTTATTTGAGGTACTTCTAATAAAGGCCAAATTTCTTTTATTCCAAAATGTACATCATGCCAATCATCTTTAAAGAGATGTAAAACTCTTATTCCTATTAGGTCTGTAATAATTTCACGATAATTTGTTACATTGATATTTTTAGATTTATACTTTGCACCTTTTCTTATTATTTTTTCAATTAAATGTTCAGGTTTTTTAACTCTTCTTCGGACAGAATGGACATTAGTTAAATTGATTAAATTTTTCACTATTTTTTCCGAAGCTTCTTCTAAAAAAGGGGCTAATGTAACATAATTATTATATATTTCAACAAGTGTTTCCCAGTCTAAACCAGTTTCTTTAAAAGATTCCTCTGTTATATTAAAATTATTAAAAAAAATATTTTTCTTTAACATTTAAGACACCTCATTCTTATTTTATATTAATTCGACTACGGATAATTCAATTTGGCAATGTCTTATTTTAATTTCTCCATCTTCAACAATAATTTTCTTTTCTGAAATAGGTTCTATTATTTTTATTTTTTCTTCTAAACGTCCTAAAGTACCACGGTAATTAAGTAAATGTATTTTAGAAAACTCTTTCTTTAGAAGATTTTCTAGTCCTAAAGTTGTTTTAAAAGTTAAATTCCCCCAAGTGATAGCAATAGGTTCTTTATTAACTAAGCTTAATAAGTACATTTGATAATAAGTTAAGCCACTTGAACAGAATCTCTTGTCTTTTATTTCACTTCTTCTACTTAAAATATTAGAGTAATCTTCTTGGGCTTTTTTCATTATAGAGAATTTTATTTGTTGATTTTGATTTTCAAGATTTATATTAGCAGAAAGATTATCCGAAATAAATTTTATTCGATAACCAGAAAATATTTTAGATAATAATTCTAAAATGATGTTACTCCTTCCTGTAGCTAAATCAGAGTTAATTTCATATTCTAAATATTTATTATCTTCAAATATTTCTCCTGTTCTCGAAATATTTACAGAGAATTTAAGTCTGAATTCTCTTGTTTTAAACTCTAAAAATTTGTATTGATTATTTCCGCTTAAATAAATTTTTGTCAAATGAATTTTTTCTTTTCCAATGAAAAATTCTGTAGCTTTTAATTTTAGGGTAGATATAGTGCTGTTTGGAAGAGGCATATTAGTAAAGAAAATTGGATTCCCTTGAATTTTTAGGCTTTTATATCTCATTTCTACCGCAGTTTCAAAAGTTAATAAATTATCATTAAGATCAAAAGAAGCCGGTTCCACAGTGGGGATAATATTTTCATTAGAAGTAACCTCTGATGCACTAAGATCTTCACAACTATTTTCATTAGAAGTAATCTCTGATGTACTAAGATCTTCACAACTATTTTCATCAGAAGATTCCTGAGGTTCTTGTTTTTTTGTAGAAACACCTTCTATTGTAAGTTGAGTAACTTCTTTAGTCTCTTTTGAAATTGTATTTTCTGAAGTTAATTCTGTAGAAAAAAGTCCTAATTGTTCAATAAGTTCATCATCAGATAGAAAAACTTCTTCTTTTAGAGCTGCTTCTTTTCGTAGTACTTTTAAAAATTCATCTCTAGCCTCTAAGGGTATTTTTTCTATTTTATAATTTTCTAAAAAAAGTTTGACATTTTCAGAAATAGTATTTTTAGAATTAAGATAATATATTGGTTTTACTTGACTTAAATTAAGTTTTTCAAAAATGAAATCTAGAAAATCAAAAAAATCTGGATCTTCTAAATCATCACCTAAGATAATAGTTTTCTTTAGGATAAGTTCTCTTCGTATATTATTAAAAAACTCTTTAAATTGTGGTAAAAGTTTGAAACGTCGCATATCTTGAGAAGTAATTATCATTTTAGAGGTGTCATTTAAGTTTCCAAAAACATTATAATATTTCATTTTGTTGGAATGTATTAATTCACGATATGCTTCATTAATATCAACAATTTCTAATTTTTCATTATATTCATTTTCAAAAAAAGGATCATAATTAAAGCTAAGGACAGTATCAACCAAATTAGAATTTAAAAGTTCAGAATAATCTAAAGTTTTACCT
This sequence comes from uncultured Fusobacteriaceae bacterium, assembly GCA_947038515.1. Lineage (GTDB taxonomy): Bacteria > Fusobacteriota > Fusobacteriia > Fusobacteriales > Fusobacteriaceae > JAGNZR01. The sequence continues at coordinate 115,952 of CAMQWJ010000002.1, read as the reverse complement.
TTGTTGTAGTCATATAACTCTTTTATTTTATTAACTAAATTATCTTTTGTACCAATTCCTAAATCAAGATAGCTTTGAGATATTTGAGAAAAAGATTTTTTGTTTTCAATTTTAAGCTTTTGCTCATCATTAAATTCAATGAAAAAAATTTTTGCCAAATTACTACGAGAAGGAATTCCAATTTTTTTTGTAAAATAATCAGCTATGATTATATTAATTTTTTCATTTTTATCCATTATTGTCTCCATATTATTTCTTTTATTTTATCATAATAGTTACTATATTTTAAAGTATATAGTAAAATTAGAGAATTAACAACTTTTATTTATTATTTTATATGTAAAGCACTATATGAATTATTTAAAATATCATTGAGATATGCTAAAACAATTCCATAATTAGTAATTGGAGTTGTTTTTTCTTTAGATTGATTTATTCGATTCATCATAGCTTTTCTTGTGATCATACATCCACCACAGTGAATAATTAAATCAAATTCTTCTAAATTTTCAGGAAAATCTTTTCCTGAAAAAAAAGTAAAATAAAAATTTTTTCCTGTTTTTTTTTGAAGTAATGCGGGGATTTTATAACGTCCAATATCTTCATGTGAAGTATTGTGAGTACATGTTTCGGCAATTAAAATTTTACTATTTTCTTTAAGTGTTTTTATGGTATTAACTCCATTAATAAATTCTTTCAAATCTCCTTTTTGATTTGCAAAAAGAATAGAAAAACTAGTTAAAGGAAAATGTCCATTAATAATTTGGTTTACCTGTTTAAAAGCTTGTGAATCAGTAACAACTAAATTAATATTTTTTAATTCTTGAATACCTTCTTGGAGCTCAGTATCTCTAAGAACATGAACTTTAATTCCTGAATCAAGACAATCTCTTAAAAGCTGAACTTGTGGTAGAATAAGTCGCCCCTTAGGAGCTTCTGAGTCAATAGGAACTACCATAACAAGAGTATCACCATAATTTAAAAAATCTTTAATTAGACTAGGTTCATTAACTTTATCTTGTAGTTTAGTAACTATTTTTTTTTTCAGAGAAAAAAGAGAGTCTGGTTCCTGTATAGAAGTGAAAATAGGTGATTCAAAAAAAGAACTAAGGCTTTCTCTCTCTTCATTATTTAGTAAATCTGATTTATTAATAATTAAAAAATGATCAATTCCATATTTTTTAAATAATATTTTTTGTTCATTATACAACTCTAAATCAATATTATTTTCTATAGAGGTATTTTTTAAAAAATTGATGCCATCAATAATATAAAGAGCAAAATCAGTCCTATTTAACTCAGAAATAGTTTTTTTTATTCGTTGCTCCCCCAATAAAGAGGTGTCACCAAGTCCAGCAGTATCAATAAAAAGGACAGGACCCAAAGGAAGTAATTCCATCGCTTTACTAACAGAGTCAGTTGTAGTACCTGAAATATCAGAAACAATAGAAATATTTTGATTTAAGATACTATTAAATAGTGAAGACTTCCCAGAATTTGTTTTTCCGAAAAGAGTAATGTGTTTTCTATTTGAAGTAGGTGTACTATTCATAATTTATACAAAGAGATCCCTCTCTCCCTCCTTAATTTTTTCTATATTTTTTTTAGTTAAATCTTTCATATCTTTATTTGAAATATTATTTATTTGCTTTTCAATAATAGAGAACACCATATTTTTAAGTTCATTATCTCCGTAATCCATAGTATATTCCATAAGGGTCATGAGAGCATTAGGCAAACAAACATTTTGAATGTTTCCAGATTTTGCAAGAGCCATGAAGCGGTCTCCTGTTCTTTCACTTCGATAGCAAGCTGTACAATAGCTAGGAATATAACCGTCACTTAATAATTCTTTCAGTACCTCAAGAGGGGTTCTATTATCTGAAAGAGAGAATTGAAGTGATTCTTTTTGTTCTCCATCTTTATATCCTCCAACACCTGTACAAGAGCCAGCACTAATTTGAGAAACACCATATCTAATGACTTCTTTTTTTAGTGCAGGAGTCTCTCTAGTGGATAAGATAAGACCAGTGAAAGGGAGAGCAACTCTTAAAATAGCAACAATTTTTTTGAATGTATCGTCGTCAATAAGATTGGGAAATTTATCTAACTCCATGCCATCAGCTTTTTTTAGACGTGGTACAGAAATTGTGTGAAAGCCTACACCATAATTTTTTTCTAAGTAATTATTATGTTCTATTAATGCTAAAATTTCAAATTGCCAAGGAGCAAGTCCAAAGAGGACACCTGCACCAACATCATCGATACCAGCCTCCATACACCGAGAAAAACTATTTAAATGATATTCATAATTACTTTTAAGAGAGTCAGGATGCATAACTTCATAGGTAGGTTTGTGATATGTTTCTTGAAAAAGAATATAAGTACCGATTCCTGCCTCTTTCAATCTTTTATAATTTTCTATAGTAGTTGCTGCAATATTGATATTTGCTCTACGAATAGAACCATTTTCATTTTTTGTTTCATAAATTGTTTTTAAAGCTTCTAAAATATAATTAATATCACAGTTGACAGGATCTTCTCCTACTTCAATAGCTAGCCTTTTATGACCCATTTTTTCTAAAGCAAGAACTTCATCTTTAATTTCTTGCATAGTTAGTTTTTTTCTAGGGAAATTATTACTTTTTTTATACCCACAGTAAACACAGTTATTTATACAAAAACTACTTAGATAAAGAGGTGCAAAAACTACAATTCTATCTCCATAGATATTTTTTTTCATTTGCTCTGCTAAATTAAATAGTTGTGAAAGATGTTTTTTATCACTAATATTAAGTAAAATAGCAATTTCTTCAAGGGAAAGTGATTTTTTTAATTTAATATTCTCTAGTATTGTTGTAATTTTTTGTTCTGAGTAAATACTATTTTTTTTAATTAAGTCGTTGATATAGTCGTGATTAATGAAGTTTGTTTCCATAAGATATTATCTCCTTTCCCCATATGGGGGTAGAAACCAGTTTCTAAAATATAATTTTTAATATTCTCCAGTTCTTCAGCACTTTCATTACCAGAAAAAACTTTATTGTCATAGAGAGCATATTTTTTTCGGTGTAAGATGGGAGATAAATTAGGCATTATTACATTTGCTCCAACTTTAAAAGCTTTTTCTCTTCCTTTAGGATCAAGAGTTATGAGAGCAGTAGTAGCCGGGAGAAGAACATGAGGCAAAAGAAGTCGAGTAAAAGCCAACATAACAAGAACATTATTAAAATCACCAGGTTTTTCATCTTTTAATGGAGTAGAAGATTGAGGTAAAAAAGGTCCTATACCAACCATTTCTGGATTAAGAATTTTTAAAAATCTTAAATTTTTAACAAAATCAGAAATAGTTTCATGGGGTAATCCCACAAGAAATCCAGCACCAGTCTGAAAACCTATTTTTTTAAGATTTTTCAAACAATTTTTCCGATTTTCAAAACTCATATTAGGATGAAATTCATTATACTTCTCTTCATCAGCAGTTTCATGACGAAGGAGGTAACGGTCACATCCACTAGAAAAAAGTCTATTATATGATGAATAGTCACGTTCTCCAAGGGATAGAGTAATAGCTACATCAGGAAAAAGCTCTTTTATTTTTCGAAGTATTTTCTCTAAAATATCATCAGTATAGTAGCTATCTTCCCCCCCTTGTAAAACAAAAGTTCTAAAACCTAGATTATAACCTTTTTCACATGTTGAGAGAATTTCTTCTGGGGTAAGACGGTATCTTTCAATATTTTTATTTTCGATTCTAATACCACAATATTTACAGGAACACTTACAAAAATTAGAAATTTCAATAAGTCCTCTTAAAAAGACATTATCTTTATAAAAATTATAGCGAGTTAAATAGGCTTTTTCAAAAAGATAATTTCTATTTTCAAGTGTTAAATTTGTGAGGACTTTTTCTATTTCTTTATCGGAAAGATTATTAGTTAGATATAATTGGTCGATAAGGTTTTTAACCATAATACCTCCAAAAGTTTATTTGGTAAAATATATGTTTATATTATAAAGTAAAAATAGTTATTAATCAAATAATAATAACTATAAAATTGAAAAAATTAGAGAGTTAGAATAGAAAATTAAGTGTTTTACTATGTTATTTAGTAAAAATGATAACTAAAATCTAATTTAAAGAATAAGATCAAGAGTTTAAGATTGAAAAGTAAAAATAAAAACTTTCTTTTTAAGATAAATTTTGATATAATACTTTGATACTAGAGTGGAAAAGTACAAGAAAAATCAATATAGATTAAAAGTTTTTTATAAAAACTAAGTACTTAATAAGGAGAAAAATGTATAATTTTATTTTAATGATAGTGGTAGCATATCTATTTGGTTCTCTTCCAAATGGTGTATGGGTAGGAAAAACAATTAAAAATATTGATATAAGAGAACATGGAAGTAAGAATTCAGGTGCAACAAATGCTTATCGAATTTTAGGAGCTAAGTGTGGTGTATTGGTTTTATGTTTAGATATATTAAAAGGATATTTACCACTTTTTATAGGAGCTAATTATTTTGGAATAACAGGAAATTATTTGTTATGTCTAGGACTGGTAGCCATTTTAGGACATAGTTTTTCATTGTTTTTAAATTTTAGGGGTGGAAAAGGTGTTGCAACAAGTTTAGGAGTGTTTTTATTTTTATTTCCGAAAGGAATAATAATAGTATTTATTATTTTTTTATTGATTGTAAAAATAACTAAATATTCCTCTTTAGGTTCAGTTATAGGAGCAGTTTTATTACCTGTTCTAGCACTTTTTATATCAGGAAGAGAAGGGATAAGTACAGTTTCACTGTTCTCTATTTCACTATTAATCTCGATACTAGTAATTTATAAGCATATCCCAAATATAAAAAGGATTAAAGCTGGAACTGAAAATAAAATCAAGTTCTAAGAAAGACTTAAAAACATTTAAATGCCAAAGGAGTTGAAAATGAAAAAAATCGTAATTATTGGTTCTGGAAGTTGGGGGACTGCTTTAGGGATACTTTTGGGAAATAATGGACATAAGGTCATAATCTGGGATAGAAATTCAGAGCGAGGAAAAAAAACTCAAGAAGAAAGAGAAAATAAAAAATATCTGGAAGGGGTAAAAATACCAGAAAATATATTAATAACAAGTGTTAAAGAAAATTTATTAAAAGATGCAGAAATAATAATTTTTTCGGTTCCATCACAGTCATTGAGAGAAGTTATTAGAGAATTCTCACCTCAATTAGATGAAAAAATGGTTATAGTAAATACAAGTAAAGGGATAGAAATTTCAACTGGCTTAAGGCTATCAGAAGTAATAAAAGAAGAAGTTTTAGGGAAATTACATAAAAATATAGTTGTTCTCTCAGGACCAACCCATGCTGAAGAAGTAGCAGTAGGAGTTCCGACAACAATTGCAGTAGCAGGTGAAAGAAAACAGTGTGAAATTATTCAAGAAATATTTTCCAATGAAACTTTTAGAGTATATTCAGGAAATGATATAATAGGTGCTGAAATTGGTGGAGCATTAAAAAATTGTTTTGCTATTGGTGCAGGAATTCTTGATGGACTTGGATATGGGGATAATATAAAAGCTGCTTTAATCACAAGAGGATTAAGTGAAATGATCCGTTATGGAGTAAAAAATGGTGGAGAAGAGAGAACTTTTACAGGCTTAACAGGAATAGGAGACTTGATAGTTACCTGTAATAGCAGACATAGTAGGAATCGAGAAGTTGGAGAAAAATTAGGAAAGGGTGAAAAAATAGAAAGTATATTACGTGATATGAAAATGGTTGCTGAAGGGGTTCCCACAGTAAAGGCTGTATATTTTTCAAGTGAAAAAAATAGAATAGATATTCCTATTATATCTGGAATATATGATGTTATTTATAAAGGAGAAAATCCTAAAAAGATAATAACTCAGTTAATGCTCCGAGAAACAAAAAGAGAATTTCCTGAATAAAAAAACTTTATAATTTTTTTGCAAATTGGGGGTTATAAATTGGCGGAAAGAGATTTAATTTCATTATATTTAGAGGATATTAGACAATACTCTTTGCTGACACAAGAAGAAGAAGTTAAGTTGTTGAAAAAAATTAAAAATGGCTGTTTAGAATCTAAAAACAAATTAATTTTAAGTAATCTACGTCTAGTAGTAAGCATAGCTAAAAAATATAATATACGTGGAATGAGCTTAATAGATTTAATTAGTGAGGGGAATTTTGGACTGATAGAAGCTATAGATAGATTTGATTTGACTAAAGGAACAAGATTTTCAACATATGCTGTTTGGTGGATAAAGCAATCGATAAGTAGAGCTCTAATAACTAAGAGTAGAGATATAAAAATACCTTCTTATAAATATGTTTTGTTAAGTAAAATAAATAAGTTAATGGCTGATAATTTTATAATAGATGGTAAGAAAATAGATTTTGAAAAAATAGGTGAAAGTCTATCTATGAGTGAAGGACAAATTGAAAAGATTATGGTAGAATTTCAAGAAACTTTATCTCTTAATTCAGCAGTAACTGAGGATGTTTGTTTAGAAGATGTGGTATGTCTTTCCACAACACAAAATTTGGAAGATGAAATTTCAGAAAAAATATCTGGTGAAGATGTAAAAGTGATGTTAAATGAGCTAAATGATAGAGAAAGAAAAATATTAATATGTAGGTATGGACTTTATAATTCTGAGGAATTAACATTGGAAGAATTAGGTAAAATATTTAATATATCCAGAGAAAGAGTAAGACAGATAGAAAAAAAATCATTAGAAAAATTAAAGTTTCAATATGATAAAAGATAAAAAATTAAAAAGGAAAGTAGGTGTAAAATGGAAGCAGTAGTAAATAGAGTGGAGTTTTTAAAAAGAATTAAAATAATTGAAAAGGCAATATCAGAAAATAAAATAAAGCCAATAATATCTTGTGCTTATATAGAGACTAAAGAAAATAAAATGGTATTTTATGGAACTAATCTTGAAATAACTATAACAACTTTTATGGAAACTGAAATAAAAGAACAAGGTAAAATAGTTTTTCAACATCATATAGTTGAAGAATATTTAAAAGAACTTAAAGATGAAATGATAACTCTAAAAGCTAGTGATAATATTTTAACAATAGAAACGGAAGAGTCAGCAACAGAATTTTCTTTGATGAATAGTGAAGAATTCCCAAGAAATTATATGAACACTGAATTGGAAAAAGAGGGAGTAAATTTAAAAATAAATACAGAATTATTAGTAGAGGCTTTTGAAAAAACAAAATTTGCAGCTTCACAAAATACAGATGATATGAGAATAAACTGTATTAGAATAGAAGGTGCAGAAAATAATATTAAATTTGTAGGTACAGATACTTATAGACTTGTTTATTTTGAAAGAGAAATTGATGTATTAAAAGAATTTAAAGTAAGTCTTCCACTGAATACTGCTGATGCATTAATCAAATTATTGAAAACAAGTGGTGCAGAAGATTTGGAAGTTTCTGTTACTGATCGAAATATAAAGTTTGAATTAAGTAATCTTTTGGTAACAAGTAGAATAGTTGATTTATCTTTTCCAGACTATCAAGGAATTTTTAATCAATTATCATATGATAAAACTTTGAAAATTCAGACTCGTAGCTTTTTGAATATGTTAAAGAGAGTCATAATATTTGTTAGACAAAATAGTGAGTCTAAGAATGGAGCTATTTATGAACTTGATGAAAATAAAATTTTGATAACAGGATCAAATGAAATTGCAAAAATTAATGAAGAAGCAATAGTTGATTATCAAGGAGAAAAAATTAAAATATCTTTGAATACTAAATTTTTAATAGATTTTTTACAGAATTTAAATTCAGAAAAAAACTTGATAGTGGAATTTATTAATCAAAATGGTTCTGTAAAGATTGTAGAGGAAAATGAGAATAAGTATATATATATTGTAATGCCTTTATCTCTTAAATCATAAAATAGTTGAAAGGTTGAAAAAATTTCAACCTTTTTTTTAAAAATATTATTGGAGAATTTAAAGGTAGTTGTGAGAAAAAATCTAAAAAAAGAAAAAATTACAGGAGTAAAAAAATGAAAACAATCTCTTATGAAGAGTTAGAAAAAGAAAAAAGTTATATACTTGTAGATGTTAGAACTCCTGCCGAATACGAAAAAGAAGGAATTCCTAACAGTATAAATATTCCTGTTCTTTTAGATGAGGAAAGAATTGAAGTAGGAACAGCATATAAAGAGATTTCTCCTGAGGCAGGAAAGACTTTAGGGATGATGTTTATATCTAAAAGACTACCAGAAATATTTAATGAAATATCACAAATATCAAAAAAAACTAAAAAAATAATTTTTTATTGTGCAAGAGGTGGAATGAGAAGCGGTAGTATGACTGCTTTATTTGGTTCTTTGGGGTATAATATTTTAAAACTTGATGGTGGATATAAAAAATATAGAGAGTTTATAGGGAAAAAAATAAAAGAATTAAATGAGAATGTAGAGTATATTATAGTTCATGGAAAAACAGGTATTGGGAAGACTAAAATATTGCAAAGTTTGGAAAAAAAAGGATATTCAGTTTTAGATTTAGAAAAGTTAGCAGACCATAAAGGATCGTTTTTTGGTGGTCTATGTGAAAAAAGAGGACAAAGCCAAAAAAGATTTGAGTCTTTGATATATAATTTTTTTAAGACAACTCTTCCAAAATATGTTATATGTGAAAGTGAAAGTAAAAGAATAGGAGACGTCTATATACCAGATACTATTTTTGAATCTATGAAGCAAGGAAGACATATTTTTGCAGATACTCCATTGGAACACAGAATTAAAATAGTGATGGAGGACTATAGTGATACAGGTTTAGAAGCAATTAGAGAGTGTATTTTAAAATTAAGGAGATATGCAAAAATTGAATATGTAGATAATTTATTAAAATTGTTGGAAGAAAAAAATTTAGAAAGTATTTCTAAAGAGTTAATAGAGGGGTATTATGATGCTCTTTATCAAAAAAGTATAGATAAATATAGTTTTAAAGAGAAGATTTTTTACAATAGTATAGAAGAGGGTGTAGAAGAACTTATAAAAATATTAGGGATAAATTAATGTTAAAAGAAGCTAAAAAAATATTGAAGGAAATTTACGGCTATGATGACTTTAGAGATGGGCAGATTGGGATTATAGAATCTGTTTTATTAAGAAAAGATACACTTGGAATAGTTGCAACAGGTGGTGGAAAATCAGTGTGCTATCAAATACCAGCACTTATTTTTCCTGGGATTACTCTTATTGTTTCTCCTTTAATTTCTTTAATGAAAGATCAGGTAGATGCATTAAAAATATTAGGAATAAATGCTGCTTATTTAAATTCTTCCTTGACTAGTTTGGAATTTTCTGAAGTTATGAAAAATATAAAAAAAAGAACAATCAAAATTTTATATGTTTCACCAGAAAGATTAAACTCTGAATATTTTATTAGATTTATAAAAGGTGTAAAAATAGGATTTTTAGCAATTGATGAGGCTCATTGTATTTCACATTGGGGTCATGATTTTAGAAAAAGTTATTTAGAAATACCTAAATTTATAGAAAATATAGGACAAAAAATACCTATACTAGCACTGACAGCTACAGCAACACCAGAAGTAAAAACTGATATTGTTGAAAAACTAAAAATGAAAACACCTGATATTTATGTGGATGGATTTGATAGAAGTAATATATTTTTTAAAGTGGAAAGAGAAAAAGAACCTTTGGGATATATTGTTAACTATTTAAAATCACATAAAAATCGTTCAGGAATAATTTATGCTAGTACACGAAAAGAAGTTGATAGTCTTTATTCTTATTTAAAATTAAAAGGTTATGATATTGAAAAATATCATGCTGGAATGGAAGATAAAGAAAGAATTAAGGCTCAAGAAAGATTTGTAAAAGATGAAGTTGGAGTGGTGATTGCAACAAATGCTTTTGGAATGGGGATTGATAAATCAAATGTAAGATTTGTAATTCATAGAAATATTCCAAAAGATTTAGAAAGTTACTATCAAGAAGTGGGAAGAGTAGGGCGTGATGGTGCTCCTGGAGAAGCTATATTATTATATTTTGAAGATGATGAAAATATTCAAAAATATTTTATAGAAAATAACTCTGAATTAACAGAAGAATTAAAAAAAAATAAATTTAAAAAATTAGATCAAATGATAGAGTATGCGTATGTAGAAAGTTGCTATCGAGAGTATATACTTCAGTATTTTGGAGATAAAAAAATTAGAAGCTATTGTGGAAACTGTAATAATTGTTCCAAAATAAAAGATGTAGAGAATTATACTATAGAAGCACAAATGGTATTTTCTTGTATTGGACGTTCTAAAGAAAGTGTTGGTGTTTCTAGTCTTGTAAATATTTTACTGGGAAAGTTGGATAGTAAGCTTGAGAAAAGAGGAGTTCAGAATTTTACAACCTTTGGTATAATGAAGAATAAAAATAGAGATTGGCTTGAAGAATTTATTGTTTTTTTAATTTCAGAAGAGTATCTTCTTCAAAGTGCGGGAAGTTTTCCAGTTATTTTATTAACTAAAAAAGCATATGATGTAGTAAAAAATGTTAAAAGAGTTGTTAGAAGAAATGGAGAAAAAACTTCTTATGACTATTACGAATCGCCTTTGTTTAAAAAACTTCTAGAACTTCGAAAAAAAATCGCATTAAAAGAGAACGTAGCACCTTATATTATTTTTTCAGATTTAACACTTCTGGAACTATCAGAAAAAAAACCTTCTACAAGGTGGGAAATGCTTAAAATAAGAGGGGTTGGGAACCAAAAATTCAATAATTATGGTGAGGGTTTTCTAAAAATTATTAATAAAAATACAGAAGTCAAATTAAATTATGATGAAAAAAAATTAGAGCAATTAAAAGAAGTATTAGGACTGGAATGCGATATTTTAGAGCTTGACCGTACAATCAAAGACATTTTATTTTAAAAAAAGAGTGAGGAGAAAAGAGAATGTTAGAGTATTTTATATCAAAAAAGCATATATTGGAAAGAAAAAAACAAAGTATAATATCAATAGTTGGAATAATGATTGGAATACTTGTTTTAACTGTGTCAATAGGGATATCTAATGGATTAAATAAAAATATGATTAATAGTGTTCTTTCAATAAGTAGTCATGTTCTAATAAATGAACAGAACCCCATAATAGATTATAAAAAAGTTATACAAGATATTGAAAAGATAGAAGGAGTCAAGGGGGCTGTTGCCAGTGTACCATTTCAAGGTCTTTTAAAGTATAAAAATGAATATAATGCTGAAAATATTGTAGGAATGAAAATACAAGGCTTTGATTTTAAAAGTGCTATAAAAGCTATGGATTTAAATAAAAAAATAATTGCTGGTGAAATTTCTGACAATCGAGATAGCATTCTTATAGGTAGTGAATATGCTTTAAATACAGGGATTGGTCTTGGGGAAGTAGTAACTTTAATTTCTCCTGATGGAAAAGAGATAAAATTTAAAGTGAGTGGAGTTTTCAAAACCGGATATTATGATTATGATAATAGTGTAGCAATGATAAACTTAGAATCGGCACAATATATTACATATTCAACAAACTCTATTAATGAAATAAATATTACACTAGATAATCCTTATAATGCTGATAAAATAGCCAATAAAATAAGTAATGAATATGGATTACGAAATAGAACTTGGGGAGAATTGAATAAAAATTTATTAACAGCTTTATCATTAGAAAAAAGTGTTATGATAATATTATTTTCTCTTATTGTCGTAATTGCAGGATTTGTTGTTTGGGTAACTCTTAATATGTTGGTTAAAGAAAAGATTAAAGATATAGGGATAATGAGAGCTATGGGATTTTCAAAAACAAATATAATGAGGATTTTTTTGTTTCAAGGGTTAATACTAGGGAGTATCGGAATCATTTTAGGAATCTTGATTTCATTAGCTATCTTGTGGTATATAAAAAATTACTCTATCCCTGGAATTAGTTCTATATATTATATAAAAGCAATACCAATTGAAATTTCAATCAAAGAAATATTGATGATATCAGGAGCTAATTTTGTTGTAATATTATGTTCTAGTATTTTTCCAGCATATTTAGCAGCAGGACTTGAAACTCAGGAGGCATTAAAATATGAATAGAAATAAGATATTAGAACTAAAAAATGTAAATAAACATTATTATGGAAAAAACGAAACCTTACATATAATAAGAGATTTTTCTTTGGAAATATTAGAGGGAGAATTTATAACTATATTAGGGAAATCAGGAAGTGGAAAATCAACTTTATTAAATTTAATAGGACTACTTGACAAACCAGATGATAATGGTGTATATTTAGAGTATAAGGATATGGGATTAGCAACTGAAAAGGAAAAAAATTATATTAAAAATGAAAAAATAGGTTTTGTTTTTCAATTTCATTATTTACTTCCTGAGTTTACAGCATTAGAAAATGTGATGATTCCAGCTTTATTAAAAAATTATTCAGATAAAGAAAAAATTCAAGAGAAAGCTATGGACTTATTAGAAAAAGTAGGTCTGAAAAGCAGAAGTCATCATAAACCTTCTGAATTATCAGGGGGAGAAAAGCAAAGAGTAGCAATAGCGAGAGCTTTGGTAAATTCACCTAAACTAATTTTAGCTGATGAGCCAACAGGTAATTTAGATGAAGAAACAAGTGAAGTGATTCATCAATTATTAAAAAAAATAAATTGTGAAATGAATCAAACAATTATAGTTGTGACCCATTCAAAAGAATTGGCTAATATAAGTGATAAAAGTCTATTTTTAAAAAAAGGAAAAATAGAAAGTATTAGGAATAACTATTAAAAGAACCAGAAATTATTTTAAAAAATAGAAGGGAGTGATGAAAATGAAAATGGTAATCCATGGTAAAAAATTATCTGTAACCCCAGCATTAAAGAAGCATGTAGAGACTAAAATAGGGCGATTAATAGCTCGTTATGATGAAATTATTGAAATTGATGTGACTCTTTCAGCAGAAAATATGAAAACAGGACTTAATCACAAAGTTGATGTATTACTTCATTTGAAAGGAACAACAGTTAGAAGAAGTGCAGAAGGTTTAGCCTCTGAGGATTATGACTTATATGTTGCAATTGATGAAGTTGCAGATGTATTAGAAACACAAATGGCAAAAATTAAAGGTAAAAGAATCGATAATATGAAAACTGGTAGTTTAGTAAAAGATATTAAATATAATCCTGAAACTCATACAATTGAGAGACATACAGAAGGAACCATTGTAACTAGTACTGTTTCCCCTAGACCTATGGATATAGAGGAAGCAATTTTACAAATGGAATGTCTAGGAAGAGCGTTCTATACTTTTGTAAACTCTACAACAGGAGAGATGAATGTTGTTTATAGAAGAGATGAGGGAGATTATGGACATATTGAGCCAAATAAATAAAAAGTAAAAAATAAAAAAATAGAAACTCTAGTAGTTATGGAACTGCTAGAGTCTTTATTTTTTTATAAGTTGAAATTGAGTATAAAGAATATAGGATTTTATAAAAATAAAAACTAAAAAATGAAAAAATATGTTATAATTATAGTGAGAGTCATTTTAAAGAGAAAAGAGTTATATGGAGGAGATATGAAAGGTATTGTAGAACTATTTAAAGTGACAACTAGATTGCCTGTAATAGAGTTTAGTTCAGTTAGTGATGAAAAATTAGGGAAAAGTATGAAGTTTTATCCTTTTGTAGGAATAATTTTAGGTATTATAATGTACAGTTCTTTTAATTTACTTTCTATGAAAATAGATTCTCAGATATTGTTAGCAATATTTAATGTAGTGTTATATATCGTGTTAACCGGTGCCATACAACTGAATGGACTTTCGAATACATTTGGAAATATTTTTAGATATAGAAGTAAACAAAAAATGTTAGACGGAATGAAAGAGGGAAAAAATGGAACTAATGGAGTTTTAGCCCTTATTATTTATTTCTTCTTAAATGTATTTTTATTAAGTGAAGTACAAGAAACTTTTAATACAACAGTAGGAACTCTAATTTTACTGTATCCTGTCATAGGAAGACTGAATGTTGTAGTTTCATGTATTACCTCAACAACTGCAAAATCTTGTGGAACGATAAAACATTATGTGAGCAACACAACAATATTAGGAGTTATTTTTTCGTTTTTAATAACTATAGGATATACATTTTTAGTTATAAAACATTTTGGATTGTCTGAAACTCTACTGATGAGTGTACCTATTACTGTTATTTTTTCATATTTGTTCTCAAAATTAATTAATAAAAAAATAGGTGGAGCCACTGAGGATACTTTAGGTGCAACTGTTGAACTATCACAAATTATTTTTCTATTTTTGGCTTATTTTATAATATAAGTGAAGACTTATAAGGAGAGAAATCTTGGTCAATAAAGAGGGACATCGTGAAAGATTAAAAGAAAAATATTCTGCTGGAGGAATTGATAGTTTTTATCATTCTTATGAAAAATTAGAATTTTTATTATCTTTTGTTATTCCAAGAAAAGACGTAAAAGATTTAGCCAAGGAATTGTTAGAAAAATTTGGAAGTATAGATAGTGTGTTAAAAGCTAGGGAAGAGGAGCTAATTAAGGTTAATAATCTAGGTAAAAACACAGCTGTTTTTTTGAAGTTTATTGGAGATTTACATAAAAATATATTTAAAGAAAGACTTAAAAGTGATAAAATTGTAATGAGTAGTAAAAATCAAGTGATATCTTATTTGAGAAATGAAATTGGACATTCTGAGAGAGAAAATTTTATAGTATTATATTTAGATTCTTCAAATCAACTTATTGATGAAAAATATCTAAAAAGTGATATCCTTTTTAAAGGAACATTGGATAGAAGTGCAATTTATCCAAGAGAGATAGTGGGGAAATTACTAAAGCAACATTTGGAAATAGATGAATTGATAGAAGCTGAAAAAAATAAAAAAACTATGAACCAAATCTTATTAGAAGAAATAATTTCAAAAAAAGCAAAATCTGTTATTTTTTCCCATAATCATCCTAGTGGAAGTATAAAACCTTCAAGAAGTGATATTGAATTAACAGAAAAAATGTATGAGATATTAAAGGGAATAGATGTAAGATTGTTAGACCATATAATAATAACAAAAGAATCATACTTTAGCTTTTTAGAGGAAGGTATTCTTGAAAATTAGGAGGAAAAATGTCAGGGGAAAAATTATATAATGTCTTGGGGATAGTATTTGAAGTGACAAAAAAGAGATATTATTTTGAAATAAAAGAAAATGAAAATTATAAAATAGGTGAAAAAATTGTTGTTGAAACTTCAAGAGGTCGAGAAATAGGAGTAGTTTATAGCAATCCTATGAAGCTAGAAGAACGTTTTTTAGTATTACCATTAAAGCCTATATTAAAAAGGGCAACTGAGGAAGAAATTTCTGAATATAACAATTTAAAAACAGAATCAGATAAATCTTATAATACATGTAAAAATAAAATTAAAGAACATTCTTTATCAATGAAGTTAGTTCAAGCAGAATATACTTTTGATAAAAGTAAGTTAATATTCTATTTTACAGCTGAAGGAAGAATAGATTTTAGAGATTTAGTTAAAGATTTAGCCTCTGAATTTAAAGTAAGAATAGAGTTGAGACAAATAGGTGTTAGAGATGAAGCAAGAATTTTGGGTAACATTGGTATATGTGGAAAAGAACTGTGTTGTAGAACATTTATTAGAGCATTTGATTCAGTATCTATAAAAATGGCTAGGGATCAAGGTTTGGTAATTAATCCAGCAAAAATATCAGGTGTTTGTGGACGATTACTTTGTTGTATTAATTATGAGTATTATCAATATGAAGAGGCTTTAAAAGAGTTTCCTAGTGTAAATCAGACAGTAAGTACAGAATTTGGAGAAGGAAGAGTTTTAAGTATTAGTCCATTAAATGGCTTTATGTATGTAGATACTGCAACTAAGGGTGTAGTTAAATTAAATTTATCAGAAGTTAAATTTAATAAAAAGGTATCCTCGAAAGTAACAACTAAAGGTCCAGAGGATAGTACTCCAAAGAAATAAATCAAAAATAAGTAAAAAATAGGAGAATAGAATGAGAGATATAACAAAACTATTTGGAAATTATAAATTGTTCCAAGAGAAAAATGGATTCCGTTTTTCAATAGATGCTGTTATTCTCTCACTTTTTTTTCCAGAAAGAAAAAATAAAAAAATATTAGAAATAGGGACTGGTAATGGAATAATACCAATTATTTTACTGGGTAAAAATAAAATTGATACAATAACATGTGTAGAGATTCAAGAAAAAGTTTCTCAACTAGCTATTGAAAATATAAAACTTAATGGATTTGAAAAAAATGTAAGAGTTGAAAATTGTGATATAAAAAATTTTAAGGAAGGAAATAGTTATGATATTATTATAAGTAATCCACCTTATATGAAGATTGATGGAAAGAAAATAAATGTAGAAGAGAGTAAAAGTATTGCAAGACATGAGGTATGTCTTACTTTAGAAGAATTTATTGAAAATGCTAAAAGACTTCTCAAACCTAGGGGAGAAATCTATATTGTACATCAAACATCAAGGTTACAAGATATATTATTATTATTTGAAAAAAATAATTTCTTTCCTGAGAAAATTCAATTTGCTTATCATAAAAAAAATACAAAATCTAATTTAGTATTAATTAAAGCATTAAAAGGAAAGAAAACAATTTTGGAAGTCGAAGAACCGCTATATATGGATGAGCTAAATTTTGAATTGGAAGAATAGATTATTGATATTAAAGAGGTGATAAAAAATGTTTAAAATTCATTCGAAATATGTTCCTACTGGGGATCAACCAGAGGCAATAAGAAAAATAGTAGAAAATATAGAAAATGGAGTAAAGGATCAGACACTTCTTGGAGTTACAGGTTCGGGGAAAACTTTTACTATTGCCAATGTAATAGCAAAAACTAATAGGCCAGCTTTAATTTTGGCCCCTAATAAAACTTTAGCAGCCCAGCTTTATGAAGAGTATAAAAGTTTCTTTCCAGAAAATGCAGTAGAGTATTTTGTTTCATATTATGATTATTATCAACCAGAAGCCTATATATCTTCAACAGATACATTTATAGAGAAAGATTCTTCTATAAATGATGAAATAGATAAATTAAGAAATGCAGCAACAGCAGCACTAATTCATCGAAAAGATGTCATAATTGTTGCATCAGTATCTGCAATATATGGACTGGGTTCACCAGATATTTATCGAAATACAACAATCCCTATAGATTTTAGAACAGGTATTTCTAGAAAAAAACTTATTGAAAAACTTATTTCTCTAAGATATGAGAGAAATGATATGAATTTTCATAGAGGAAAATTTAGAATAAAGGGAGATGTGGTAGATATTCAACCTTCATATATGGAAACAGGGTATAGGTTAGAATTTTTTGGAGATGAATTAGAAAATATTTCAGAAATTAATACTTTAACAGGTCAAAAAATAAAGAAAAAATTAGAGAGAATAATTATATATCCTGCAACTCATTACATTACTGGAGAAGGTGATACAGAGAGACTTCTGGAAGAAATAAAAAAAGATATGATTGTAGAAGTAGAGAGTTTTGAAAAGGCTGGAAAACTTTTGGAGAGTCAAAGATTAAAGCAGAGAACACAATATGATCTAGAAATGATAAGAGAGATAGGACATTGTAAAGGAATAGAAAATTATTCACGATATTTAGCTAATAGGAAACCAGGGTCAACTCCTGATACATTAATACATTATTTTCCAAAAGATATGATTACATATATAGATGAATCACATGTTACAGTTTCTCAAATAGGAGGAATGTATAATGGAGATAAAGCAAGAAAAACTTCTCTTGTAGAAAATGGTTTTAGATTAAAATCAGCACTTGATAATCGTCCCTTAATGTTTGAAGAATTTAGAAAATTAACAGGTCAAACTGTATTTGTATCTGCCACTCCAGGAGATTATGAGATTGAACATTCAGGAAGTGCTTTGATTGATCAATTAATAAGACCAACAGGTATAGTAGATCCCACTATAGAAATTCGACCAACAAAAAATCAAGTAGATGATTTATTAGGAGATATAAAAAAAGAAGTAAAACTAGGTAATAGGGTACTTGTAACAACTCTAACTAAGAGAATGGCAGAAGAGCTGACAGAATATTATATGGGGTATGGAATAAAAATAAAGTATATGCATTCTGATATTGATACTCTAGATAGGGTAGAAATAATTAGAGGGTTACGTCGTGGTGAATTTGATGTTCTAGTAGGAATAAATTTGTTAAGAGAAGGATTAGATATACCAGAAGTAGTTTTAGTAGCTATTTTAGAAGCTGATAAAGAAGGTTTTCTAAGAAGTAGAAGGTCTCTTGTTCAAACAATAGGTAGAGCTGCTAGAAATATTGAGGGTAGAGTAATATTATATGGTGATATAATAACAAAATCAATGAGACAAGCTATTGATGAAACTGAAAGAAGAAGGAAAAGACAAATAGAATATAATTTGTTTAATAATATTGATCCTAAAAATACGATTAGAGAAATATCAGAAGATTTAATTAATTTGGATTATGGACTTCCAATGAAAGATTTGGAAGGGGTAAATATTAGAGAATTTAGTAATAAGAAAGATATAGAAAAAGAGATTAAAAATTTAAAGAAAGAAATTGAGGTACTTTCTAGTGAACTTAATTTTGAATTGGCTATAAAAAAGAGAGATGAGATGAAAAAATTACAAAAATTAATATTAGATTTTTAAAATGTTATATTAAAAGAGGAAAGTGTAATGATAGAAAAAATTTATTCGGTTACAGAGTTTAATAAATTGATAAAGAAAGAAATAGAGGATCAAGATCTTTTGAAAAATATCTTTTTAAAAGGTGAAATTTCAGGAATAACATATTATAGAAGTGGACATTTATATTTTACTTTGAAAGACAAAAACTCTCAAATAAAATGTACTGCTTTTAATTATAAAATGAAAAAAATTCCAGAAAATTTAAAAGATGGTCAATCTGCAAAAATTTTTTGTGATGTTGGATTTTATGAAGTTCGTGGTGAACTTCAAGTTTTAGTACGTCATATAGAAGAAGAAGACAAAATGGGTGAGCTTTTTTTAAGATTGGAAAATTTAAAAAAAGAAATGCATGTAGAGGGATATTTTGATCAACTCCATAAAAAAGAAATTCCTAAGAATCCAAAAAATATAGGAGTTGTAACCTCACTTAATGGAGCTGCACTTCAAGATATTATAAAAACAATAAAAAAAAGAGATGATAGAATAAATATTTATGTTGCACCTTCTAAAGTACAAGGAATAGGTGCAAAAGAAGAGATAATAAAAGGGATTGAATTACTTAATAAAATAAAAGAAATAGATTTCATAATAGCTGGACGTGGTGGGGGCAGTATTGAGGATTTGTGGTGTTTTAATGAAAAAGACGTTGCCATGGCATTTTTTAATTCAAAAAAACCAATCATTTCTGCTGTTGGTCATGAAATAGATAATTTACTTTCAGATTTAACTGCTGATATACGAGCAACAACTCCAACAGGAGCTGTTGAAATGTCTGTTCCAGATAAAAAACAATTGGAAAAAGACCTTGGTGAGAGAAAAAGAAAATTAATAAAAAATATGAGTATTATAGTAGATTATAAAAAGAAAGAGTTACAAAATTTAAATAATAATTATTACTTTAAAAATTATTTGAAAAACTTTAAAAATAATTATCAAACCTTGATTGATTTTGAAGATGAATTAAAAAATAATATTGAGAAAATTTTTATAAATAAAAAACAAGAATTACAATATAGAATAGAGAGAGTAGTGAATTTAAATCCTATAAAAATTTTAGCAACGGGATATTCAATAACTACAAAAGATGGGGTAGGTATAAAAAAAATAAATTTATTAAAAAAAGGTGATATAATAGTGACTAGAGTAAAAACAGGAGTTATTAGAAGTGAAATTAAGGAGCTGATTGAAAATGAAAAATAAATTAATGATAGTGATTTTAGGAGTATTATTCTATAATAGTATTATATTTGGAGCAAGTACTTTACCACCTAAAAAAATAATAACCTCTAGTATGACTCAAGAGCAAATATTTGATATAGGAGATGAATACTTTAAAGAAGGAAATTATGAAGATGCACTTAAAGTTTTTAAAAGAGATTTAGATGATGAAAACTTTGTGTTTGGTGCTGCTACAGTGAGTAGATTATTAGGACGTTATAAAGAATCTATTAAATATTATAATATATTAATAGAAAAAAATCCTGAATATGCGGAAAGCTATTTTGGTCGTGCATTATCAAATAGAGGAATTGAAGAATATGGAAAAGCAATAAATGACTTTAATAAGGTATTAATGAAAGGACCTTCTGAATATGCTTATGTAGGTATAGGAGATTTATATATATTAATCGGTGAAAAAGGAAAGGCAAAAACAATTTTAGATAGAGGAGTTCAAGAGTTTCCTAATTCAAAGTTACTAAAACAGTTACAAAGAAAAGCATATAATTAATACAAATATAAATAGATTAGAAAAAACTAAAATTAAATAGGAGTTGCCAAATGGAATGGTATAGATTAAAATGTGCAGGACTCACTGATACAATAATTAGAAATCTTACCAAAGGAGTAAAAGAATATTCAGAAATTTCTCTGCTATGTCCAGAACAACTAATAAAATATTTTAAGTTTACACAAGAGGATTTGATAAAATTAGAAAATTCTCGAAAAATAGATTTAAATTTAGAAATGAAGAAATTAAAAGAAAACAGTATTAAATTAATTTTTCTAAATGATGAAAACTATCCAGAAAATCTAAAAAATATTGCTCACCCTCCTATATTTTTATTTTGTAAAGGTAATATAGAGTTATTAAAAGGATTTAATATAGGAGTTGTAGGGACAAGGAGAAGTACAGGTTATGGGCGTGGAGTATGTGAAAAACTAGTTGAAGGATTGGTGGAAGCAGGAATTAATACGGTTAGTGGCTTGGCTTTAGGAATAGATACAGTGTGTCATAAAAAAACTTTAGAAATAAATGGACAGACAATAGCAGTGGTGGGGAGTGGTTTGGATAGAATTTATCCAAGTGAAAATCGAGAATTATGGAAAAAGATAGAAGAGAAAGGGGTGGTGATATCAGAGTTTCCTCTGGGAACTGAACCTTTTCCTTATAATTTTCCTCAAAGAAATAGGATAATTGCTGGTTTATCAAGAGGAATTGTGGTAGTTGAAAGTAAAGAAAAAGGTGGAAGTTTAATAACTGCTGATTTCGCTTTAGAAGAAAATCGGGATGTATTTGTAGTTCCTGGAGAAATTTTTTCCCCTTTTTCAGCAGGTTGTAATAATTTGATAAAAAATAGTAGTGGAAAATTAATAATGGGAATAGAAGACATATTAATTGAATATGGTATAGAATCAAATAAAAATATTCTGACATCAGAGCTTAATCTTAGTAAATCTGAAATGAAAATATACGAAATAATAATTGGAACGAAAACTTTAGATGAAATAATGCAGGAAACAGGATTTAAAGTTTCAGAAGCACTGGCAATATTAATGGAGTTAGAAATGAAAAAAAAAGTTTATAGTGTGGGTGGAGGTTGCTACAAAAGAAAAGAAAATTAAATTAAAGGTTGACAAATAGACTAAAAATAGTTATAAAGATAGATAGGATAAATATAATAAGAAATAGAGGTGGGAAATTGTCGAAGATGAAATTGGTAATAGTTGAGTCACCAGCAAAAGCAAAAACAATAGAGAAAATATTAGGAAAATCATATCATGTAACAGCTTCATATGGTCATGTAAGAGACTTACCTAAAACAACATTAGGAATAAAAATTGAAGAAAATTTTAAACCAAGTTACTCTAATGTTAGATCAAAAAAAGAAATTATTGACAATTTAAAGACACTTGCCAAAAAAGCTCAAAAAGTTTATCTTGCTTCCGATCCAGATAGGGAAGGTGAAGCAATAGCTTGGCATATTGCAAAGACTTTGAAATTAGATGAAAAAGAGCTAAATAGAATAGAATTTAATGAAATAACAAAAACAGCAGTTGGAGATTCTATAAAAAATGTAAGAAGAATAGATTTAAAAATGGTTGATGCACAACAAGCAAGAAGACTTTTAGATAGAATAGTAGGATATAAAATTAGTCCTCTACTTTGGAAAACTATTTCTGCAAAAACAAGTGCAGGTCGTGTTCAGTCAGTGGCTCTTAAACTTATTTGTGATTTGGAAGATGAAGTTAGAAAATTTGTTCCAGAAAAGTATTGGACAGTATTTGCTAGTTTTGAAAATCAATTGGAGTTCGCTTTAAATAAAGTGGAAGGAAAGAAAATTGATTTATTAACTGATGAAAAAATAGTTGAAAAATTAAAAAAAATGAAAAAAAATATAGAATTTATAGTATCAAAAGCAAATGTAAAGTCAAGAACAAAAAATCCACCATTACCTCTAAAAACTAGTACACTACAGCAACTAGCATCTTCTTATTTAGGATTTGGAGCAAGTAAAACAATGAGAGTAGCTCAAAGTTTGTATGAAGGTTTGAATATAAAAGGAGAACAAAAAGGTTTAATCACATATATGAGAACTGATTCAGTAAGAATATCTTCTGAAGCAAAGGAAATGGCTGAAAAATATATCGTTGAAAATTTTGGAAAAGAGTATGTTGCTCTTGAGGAAGTACCTTCAGAAAAAAATGAAAAGAAAAAGAAAAAAAGTGAAAATATTCAAGATGCTCATGAAGGGGTAAGACCAACTGACATTAATTTAAAGCCTGAAAAAATAAAAGCTAATTTAGATAATGATCAGTTTAAATTATATAAATTAATTTGGGATAGATTCCTTATTTCACAAATGTCAAGCATGAAGTATGAACAGTTTGAAATAGTATTAACAAGAGAAGAGTTTGATTTTAGAGGCAGTATAAATAAAATTTTATTTGATGGCTATTATAAAATTTTTAAAGAAGAAGAGGAACTACCAGTAGGAAATTTTCCTGATATAAAATTAGGTGATAAAAAGAAATTAAAAACTATGGATATAAAAGAAGAATGGACTAAACCACCGGGAAGAATGACTGAATCTTCATTGGTTAAAAAATTAGAAGCGGAAGGAATAGGACGTCCTTCCACATATGCTTCAATTATAGATACCTTAAAAAAAAGAGAGTATGTAACAGTAGAAAATAAGAGTTTTGTTCCAACGGAATTAGGTTATGATGTTAAAAAAGAAATTTTAGAAAATTTTCCTGAAATTATGAATATAAAATTTACAGCAGAACTTGAAAACAAACTTGATGAAATTGCAAGGGGAAATCTTTTGTGGACAGATGTAATGAAAACATTTTATGATGGATTAGAAAAAGAAATCATAAAATATAGTGTAAAAGTAGAAGAGATAGAGAGTAGAAGAGTAACTTCAGATATAACATGTGATTGTTCAGATTCAATATATGTGATGAAAAATGGACGTTTTGGAAGATATTTAGTATGTGAAAATGAAGAATGTAAAAAAAATATTAGTTTGAAAGGAATAGAGTTGACCAAAGAAGAAATATTGTCTGGTCATCTTAAAGTAAAAGAGAGAGTAGAATTGCGAGATGCAGAAAAAAAAGGAAAAATAACAGATTATTTGACAGAAGATGGATTTGTTTACCTTTTAAAGCTAGGAAGATTTGGAAGTTATTTAGAAAGTTCTAATTTTGAAAACGATGAATTACGTGCTACTGTTCCAAATGAAATAAAAAAACTTATAATTGAAGGAACTCTTGAAAGCACAGATGGAGTCTATCATATGAAAAAACATTTAGATAGAATAAAATCAGAAGAAGAAGCTATATTGTCTAAAGCAGGAGTTTGTGAAAAATGTGGTTCTTTATTCAAGGTAAATAGAGGAAGATTTGGAAAGTTTTTAAGCTGTACAGGATATCCAGAATGTAAAAATATTAAAAAAATTGATAAAGATGGAAATATAGTTTTTGAAAGTGAAAAAAAAGTAAAATTACCTCAAAAGAAAAAAACAATAAAAACATCAAAAAAAATTGGTGAAGAAAAAGAAACGAAAAAACAGAAAAAAACAGAAAAATTGGAAGTAAAACCAAAAATTAAACCTGAAAAAAAATTAAAAGAAACGAAAATAGTAAAAGAAAAAAATATAAAAAAATAGAGCATTTAAAGTTGAGGTAAAAATGGAAAAAGAAGTTATAGTAATAGGAGCAGGTCTTAGTGGTAGTGAAGCTGCATATCAATTAGCTAAAAATGGAATAAAAGTAAAACTATATGAAATGAGACCAATAAAAAGTACAGAGGCACATAGTAGTGATAAATTTGGAGAGTTAGTTTGCAGTAACTCTCTTGGTGGAGACCATTTAGGAAATGCTTCTGGTCTTATGAAAGAAGAATTAAGAAGAATGGGCTCAAAATTAATGGAAATTGCAGATGCACATAAGGTTCCAGCAGGACAAGCTCTTGCAGTGGATAGAGAAGGATTTTCTGAAGCTATTACAAAATGTTTAGAAAGAGAACCTAATATTGAAATAATCCGTGAAGAATTGAAAGAAATTCCTAAAGATAAAATTATAGTAATAGCAACTGGTCCTTTGACTTCAGATCTTTTATTTGAAAAAATAACAGAGATAACAGGTTCGGACTCTCTATATTTCTATGATGCAGCAGCTCCAATTGTAACTCTAGAATCTATTGATTTGGAAAAGGTATATTTTCAATCTAGATATGATAAGGGAGATGGAGAGTATATAAATTGTCCTATGAACAAAGAAGAATATACGTTGTTTTATAATCAGTTAATAGAGGCAGAAAGAGCACCATTAAAAAAGTTTGAAGAAGAAAAATTGTTTGAAGCTTGTATGCCAGTGGAAAAAATGGCTAGTAGAGGAGAAAAGACACTATTATTTGGTCCTTTAAAACCTAAGGGGTTAACTAACCCTAAAACAGACAGATGGGATTATGGCGTTGTACAGTTAAGACAAGATGATAAAGAAGGAAAACTCTATAATCTTGTAGGTTTTCAAACAAACTTAAAATTTAGTGAGCAAAAAAGAGTATTTTCCATGATACCAGGACTAGAAAATGCAGAATTTATAAGATATGGAGTGATGCATAGAAATACTTTTATAAATTCAACTAAACTTTTAAATAAAACTTTGAATTTAAAGTCAAATGAAAATATATATTTTGCAGGACAAATAACAGGTGGAGAAGGCTATGTCTGTGCTATAGCCACAGGACTCATGGCCAGTAAAAATATAATTAATCGATTAAATGGAAAAAAAGAATTTATATTAGATGACAGAAGTGCTATAGGTTCAATTATAAAATATATTACAGAAGAAAAAAAGAATTTTCAACCAATGGGACCTAATTTTGGAATTATTCGTTCATTAGATGAAAGAATAAGAGATAAAAAATTAAAATATAATACTATTTCACAAATTGCTTTAGAATATCTAAAGGAAGAGTTAAAAAAGAATGATAGAATTGAGGGATAGAAATGCTACAGTTAGATATATTATTTAAAGAGTATATACATTATCTAGAAATTGAAAAAACTCAAAGTGAAAATACTATTATTTCAATTAATAGTGATTTAAAACAATTAAAAGAGTTTCTTTTGGAATATAAAGATATTGAGAAATTAGATGATGTTGATTATATTATTCTTAGAAATTTCTTGAATTATATAGGAAAAACTCATGTGACTAAAAGGACCATTCGTCGAAAAATATCCACATTAAGAGGGTTTTTTACCTATCTTTATGAACAGAGAAAAATTAAAAAAAATATATCTTTGTTAATAGAATTTCCAACCTTTAAAATAAATGAGCCTAAAATTATAGGGTTATCAGATATTAATAAATTGCGTGGAGTTATAAATGAAGAGAAAATAATTGAACTTCGAGATAAACTTTTGTTAGAACTTCTATATTCCACAGGGATTAAAGTTAAGGAAGCATTATCATTAGGAGAAGGTGTAATTAATTTAGAAAAAAGAGAAATTAGAGTTGTAGAGGTAAAAAGTGATAGAATAGTGTATTTTAGTAATAGGAGTATGGAGCTTTTAAAAAAATATATAGAATTAAAAAAACACTACTATAAAGAAAAATATAATTCAGATATACTATTTATAAATAATAAAGGTGAAAGGTTAAATACAGGAATTTTAAGGAAAAATTTTATTCAGTATAAGGAAAGGGCTAAAATAAATCAAGAAGTGAATCCTATAATGTTTAGACATACTTTTGCAGTACATATGTTAAAAAATGGAATGAGCTTGGAATATGTAAAAGAACTAATGGGACATTCTGCACTTGGGATTACTAAAAAATATCTGGATATTTTAAAAAAAATGGGGTAAAAAATGAAAAAAAAATGTATTGGTTGTGGAATAGAATTACAGTGTGAATTTCCTAATAAAGATGGATATTTACAAGCAAAAATTTTAAAAGAAAATAGAGCAGAACATTATTGTGAAAGATGTTTTAAGATAAAAAATTATGGGAAAGATATCCCCGTGACTTTTTCAAAAGAAGATTATCAAAAAGAAGTTGCAATAGCTTCTGATAGTGCAGAATTAGCATTAGCTGTATTTGATATAATTGATTTTGAAGGTTCTTTTGATACTGAAATTTTAGATATACTAAGAGAAAAAGAATCTATTATTGTTGTAAATAAATTAGATTTAATCCCTGATGGTAAACATCCTTCAGAGGTAGCCCATTGGGTAAAACAAAGATTAGCAGAAGAAGGGATTGCACCAATAGATATTGCAATTATAAGTACAAAAAATGGATATGGAGTAAATGGAATTTACAGAAAGATAACTCATTTTTATCCTAACGGGGTTGAAGTAGTTGTACTTGGAGTAACAAATGTTGGAAAGTCTAGTCTTATAAATAAATTGATAGGGGCTAAGATAGTGACAGTATCAAAATATCCAGGAACAACATTGAAAAATAATAGACATATGATTCCAAATAGTAAAGTAACTTTAATAGATACACCTGGACTTATACCTGAAGGAAGAATTTCAGATTTAGTTTGTGGAGAATGTAATTTAAAAATAATACCTTCTGGTGAAATATCTAGAAAGACATATAAATTGGATGTAGGAAGAGTCCTTTTTATAGGTGGATTAATAGATTTTAGAGTTTTAAAAATTATAGATGCAAAACCTATTATTTCTGTATATGCTTCAAAAAATGTGAATTTTTTAGAAACAAATGAGGAAAAACAAAAAGAATATCATCTTAATGAAAGAGTAGATGTATTTGGAATTCCTTGTAAAGAATGCATTTCAGAATATAAAAAATTGAAAATGAAAAAAAATATAATAACTGTTGAGGCAGGGGAAGAACTAGCTTTTACAGGATTAGGATGGTTAACAGTAAAAAGAGGTCCTCTAGTTATAGAGGTAAATCTACCGGAAGAGATAGAAGTTATTATCAGAAAAGCATTTATAAAACCAAGGAGATAAGGGGTAATGGCAATAAAAGAGAGTAGTAAATATATATTAGAGGCAATAAGTGGTGTACTGATTTTATTATTAGCTCTAATTTTAGGAATATTTTTTAGAACAGATGATGTTAAAGAGACAGAAAAAGCAATGAAGACACAAAAAAAATTATTGGAGTTACGACTTGCTTTAGAAGAATACTATAATAAAACAGGAAAATATCCAAAATTGGGAGTAGATGGAAGTAGTGAAGATTTAAAAAGAGTCCTACCACATATAATAAAAAATAAAAGTATATATTTTAAAGATGTATATGGGAAAGAAAAAATAGAGTCAACAGAAGCTACCGATAAATTAGAAGAGAGTAATAAAATAAATGTTATTGAAAATTTAAAAAATGCAACTTTAGATGGAGGTTGGAATTATAATCCTAGTATAGGAGAAATTCACGCAAATCTTCCAAAAAATATTTATCTTCAAAATATTAATTGGTCTGAAGAATAAAAAAGAGGTGATAGAATATGAAATATGATATTATATTTGTAGGTGGTGGACAAGCAGGAGTTTTTGGTGCATATGAAGCTATTAAAATGAATCCCAAAGCTAAAATATTAGTTTTAGATAAAGGAAAAATGTTGAAGCAAAGAGTTTGTCCTAAAGAAAAAACAGGTGTTTGTGCCAAGTGTCCTATTTGTGCTATTATATATGGAGTAAGTGGAGCTGGAGCCTATTCAGACTCTAAGTTTAATATGGATTATAGAGTTGGTGGAGATTTACATACAATTATTAATAAAAATATAGTTAATGATGTAATTAATTATGTTGTTGGTATATATAAAGAATTTGGCTTTGATGAAAAACCATCAGGTCTAGAATATAATACTATTATGGATTCTATCAAAAAAAGATGTATAGAAAATAATGTACAATTGGTAGATACTCCAACAATGCATCTTGGAACTGATGGTTCTAGAGAACTATATTCTCGACTTTTAGAATATTTAATAAAAGCTGGAGTAGAATTTGTAGTAGAGAGAGATTTAGAAAAATTTATAATAGAGAAAAAAGTTATAAAAGGAGTTATTGTAAAAAATAAGACCAAACTAGAGGAATATTATTCAGATAATATAGTTGTTGCAGTAGGAAGAAGTGGTGCAATGCAATTAAAAGGAATATGTGTTGATCAAAAAATAAAATTTGAAAATGGTGCGATTGATTTGGGAGTTAGAGCAGAGATACCTGATATTGTAATGAAAGATATTAATGAAAATTTTTATGAAGCAAAAATGATATATCATACTTCGTATTATAATGATAAAATGAGGACTTTTTGTAGTAATCCAAGTGGATTCATTGCAATAGAAAAGCATAGTGATGATGTAATACTGGCAAACGGACATGCGTATAAGGATAAAAAATCAAAAAATACAAATTTAGCCTTGTTGTGTACAAAAACATTTACTCATCCATTTAATCAACCTTTTGAATATGCAACTTCAATAGCAAAAATGACTTCAATGTTAACAGGTGGTAAAATTTTAGTTCAATCATATGGAGATTTAAAATGTGGAAAGAGATCAACAGATGTAACTCTCTCAAGACTCAATATAATTCCAACTACTGACGATTATGTGGCAGGAGATATAGCCCTTGCTTGTCCAAAAAGAATTTTAGATAATATTATTGAATTTATTGAAGTTCATGATAAGATAACACCAGGATTTGCATCAAGTGATTTATTACTATATTTTCCAGAAATAAAATTTCGAAGTACAAGAATTAATATAAATGAAAAAATGGAAACAAATATTAAGGGATTATATGCTGCAGGTGATGGTTCTGGCTATGGAAGTGGATTAAATATAGCTGCTGTAATGGGAATACTTGCTGTTAGAAGTATAAATGAAAAACAATAAAAATTAATAAAAAAATTCTAGTATAAATTAAAATTACTAGAATTTTTTATATATATTCAATTAAAGAATAAAGTGGTGTGACAAATGATAAAAAATAAGGTATAATTAAAATATGAGATATTTTTTACAAAAAATATTGAATTCTAAGTTTTAAGTAGATCAAATAAAAATTTGGGGGAATAATATGAACCGTATGTGTAGCTTTAATATGAAGGGAGTAACTCAAAAAATTTTTCTGATGATTGGTATAATTATATTTTTTACTTTAATAGGATGTAATGAAAAGGAAGTAGATACTAGAAAAGAAGAATTGATTGTTGCGCAGGAAGGTGAACCTAAAAGTTTAGATATTCATAAAGGAAATGATGGCTTTTCTCTTAGAATAAATAAACAAATTTATTCACGGTTAGTAGAATCAAATGGAAAAATGGAAGTTGAACCTGGATTGGCAGAGTCTTGGAAAAATATAGATGAAAGAACAACACAATTTAAATTAAGAAAAGGAGTGAAGTTCCATAATGGAGATGATTTTACTGCTAAAGATGTAAAATTTTCATTTGAACGAATGAAAAATTCACCAAGAATTAGCTTTGTTTTACCTCCGATAGAAAAAATAGAAATAATTGATAAATATACAGTAAACATAGTAACAGTTACACCTTTTGCTCCTCTAATGGCCCATTTATCACATCCAGCTTTAGGAATAGTTAGTGAAAAAATGGTATCTCAAAATCCTGATGCATTAACTTTAACTCCAGTTGGAACAGGACCTTATAAATTTTTAGAGTGGAAATTGGGAGATAAGGTTATTTTAGAAAGAAACGATAATTATTTTTTTAAAAAGAGTAATTTCAAAAAATTAATATATAAAAATATAGTGGAAGCAAGTAATCGAGTAATAGGTCTAGAGACTAAAGAAATAGATATTGCATTATCAATTTCAGCAGTTGATCAGGAAATGATAAAGGAACATTCAGAATTAGAGTTGTTAAAAAAACCTTCTCTTTCATATAATTACATAGGATTTAATATGAATAAAGAAAAATTTAAAGATATAAGAGTAAGAAAAGCTATAAATTATGCGATAGATAAACAATCAATAGTGGATGTTGTCCTGAATAAAGGCGGAAAAATAGCGACTTCACCATTGGCACCATCAATATTTGGATTTACAGATAAAACAAAGGCATACGAATTTGATCTAAAAAAAGCGAAGGCTTTAATGAAAGAAGCAGACTTAGAAAAAGGATTTACAACTTCAATATATGTTGTAAATGGTGAAATAGATAAGCAAATAGCAGAAATTGTACAAGCAAATTTAAAAGAAATAGGAATTGAATTAAAAATTTTAGTAACTGAGAATAGTTCATATTGGGATATGACTGCTAAAGGCAATCATGATATGTTTTTAGGCTCTTGGGGATGTGTAACTGGAGATGCAGATTATGGACTCTATTCCATGTATCATTCAACAGCAAAGGGAGCATCAGGAAATAGAACCTTCTATTCAAATAATGAAGTTGACAAAATGTTGGATCAAGGTAAAATAGAAATAAATAAAGAGAAAAGAAAAAAAATATATGAGAAGATACAGTTGCAAATTGTAGATGATGCACCTGAAATAATGCTATTTAATAGAGAATTAGCAGTGGGAGTTCAGAAAAATATAAAAGGATTTGAAGTTCATCCTGTAACATTACATGATTTTTATACAGTGTTTAGATTGAACTAAAAGATAAGGGGGCAGTACAGGTTATATGAAAAAATTAATGACATTTATACTTTTAATTTTTATGCTAGGATGCTCTTCAGTGGATATGAGCAATAGAAAAATATCTAAATATTTTACAATGAAAGAAGCTACAATGAGTAGTACTGGTAAAAAATATAGGATAAAAAATATTCCAAGTAAATCAGAATATAAAAATATAATAATGACAGCAAAAAGAATGGATAAAATAAGAAAGGTTTTAAAAACTAAAATAACTATAACTAGCTGGTATCGAAATAAAAAAATTAATAAAAAAATTCGTGCAAGTAAGACTTCAGCACATCAAGATGGATTAGCAGTAGATTTTAGAGTAGGAATTAATCCTAAATATGTAAGAGCTAAATTAAAGAGAGCTAATATTAAATATGATCAATTAATTTATTATAGAAGACAAAAAAGATTACATATTGGATTTAGAGAATCAGGAAAAAATGAAAGAGGTCAATATTGGGTAAAGTAAAAATAAAAAAATCATCTTTTCTAAAGTAAATTGAGATTATTAAAAGAAGAATATAATGAATACTTTATTTCTTGAAAGAGCAAAAAAAATATGATATATTATAGGTATAAAATAAAAAATATGGAGTGTATAATGAGCTTTTTTAAAAAAATATTTGGGGTAAAAAAAAATGTAGAAGAAAACTACCAAGCAAGTAATGATATAAAAAAAATAGAAATAGAGGAACAAGCTATTGAATTAGTGGAGAGTACTTTAAATGAAGAAACCTCAAATGAAGAAACATCAAAAAATTCAAAAGAAATAATTGAGTTTGAAGAAAAAAAAGAAGTGATAACAGAAATTAAGAATACAAAAAAAGGGTTTTTCTCTTCTTTAAAAGACAAACTTTTTAATTCAAGAGAAGGACTTTTTAAATCAATAAAAGCTACAATATTAGGAAGGGCTATAATTGATAATAGAATGTACGAGGAACTAGAAGAAGTTCTTATTCAATCTGATATAGGAATGGAAACAACAATTAAAATTATTGAAACATTGGAAAAAGAGATAGATAAAAGAAAAATAAAAAATAGTGATGAAGTGTATTTAGTATTAAAAGAAATTATGGAATCTTTAATCCTTTCAGAGAATAATGAATTGAAAATTTTTCCTGATAGAATGAATGTAATTTTAGTGGTAGGAGTCAATGGTGTTGGAAAAACAACAACAATAGGAAAATTAGCATCAAAATATACAAATGAAGGAAAAAAAGTTATTATAGGGGCCGCCGATACATTCCGTGCTGCTGCAGTAGAACAAATAGAAGAATGGGCTAAAAGAAGTGGTGCAACTCTTGTAAAATCAGAGAAAGATGGTGGAGATCCAGGTGCAGTCGTATTTGATACTCTAAAAAGAGCAGAAGAAGAAAGGGCTGATATTGTAATAATTGATACTGCTGGCCGTCTTCATAATAAAATTAATTTAATGGCAGAACTTGAAAAAATTAATACTATTATTAAGAAAAAAATTGGTGATGTGGAGTATGAAACTCTTTTGGTAATTGATGGAACTACTGGTCAAAATGGTTTGATACAAGCAAAATTATTTAATGAAGCTACAAAATTGACAGGTTTTATAATAACAAAGCTTGACGGGACTGCTAAAGGAGGAATTGTTTTTTCAGTTTCTGAAACATTAAAAAAACCTATAAAATATATTGGAGTCGGTGAAAAAATTGAAGATTTGAGAGAATTTAACTCTAAAGAGTATGTTGAGGCAATCTTTAATTAAAGGAATTTAATAGGTTTTATTTATTTTTTTAATTTATAAAAAATAAATAAAGAAAAAAAAAGTAAAAAAAGTAAAAAAAAACTGTTAATTTATAGTTTAATTTGTTAATATATACTTAACAAAAAATAAAAAGGAGTGATTTAATGAGTTTTATTAATAAAATTAGAGAAAAAGCTAAGAAAAATATCAAAAAAATAGTTTTACCAGAAGCTACAGATGAAAGAGTTGTAGTTGCAGCTAGTAAAATAGTGAAAGAAAAACTGGCACTTCCTATATTGATAGGTAAAAGAAGTGAGATAGAAGAAATTGCTAAAAAAGCTAATATAGTCCTTGAAGGAATAGAAATCATTGAACCATTAAATTATAAAAAATTAGATTCATATATTGAAAAATTAGTTGAGTTAAGAGCAGCTAAAGGAATGACACCAGAGAAAGCAAAAGAGATTTTATTGTCAGATGTGAATTTTTTTGGTGCAATGATGGTAAAAATGAAAGATTGTGATGGAATGGTATCAGGTTCTGATTCTCCAACTGCTAATGTACTTAGAGCAGGATTACAAGTTGTAGGGACAAAGCCAGGAATAAAAACTGTTTCTTCAGTTTTTGTTATGGAACTTTCACAAAAACAAGAAGAATATGGAGAGGTATTATTGTTTGGAGATTGTGCAGTTATTCCAGAACCGACATCAGCACAATTAGCAGATATTGCTAGTGAAGCTGCAGTTACTGCAGCAACTGTTGTAGGAATTGTTCCTAAAGTTGCATTATTGAGTTTCTCAACAAAAGGTTCTGCAAAGCATGAAGCTGTTGATGTTGTAGTAGAGGCTGGAAAAATTTTAACTGAAAGAAAAGTAACATTTGAATTTGAAGAGGAAATTCAAGCAGATGCAGCTCTAGTGGCAACAGTAGGATTGAAGAAAGCACCAAATTCTAAAGTTGCAGGACAAGCAAATATACTTATATTTCCTAATTTAGCATCTGGAAATATTGGATATAAATTAGTACAAAGACTTGCAGGTGCAGCTGCCTATGGACCATTAATTCAAGGGTTAGCGTCACCAATAAATGATTTATCTAGAGGATGTTCGATAGATGACATTGTTAACTTAAGTGCTATAACTGCTGTTCAAGCAGTATAACAATAAAAAAATAAAAGGGAGAAAAAATGAAAGTATTAGTAATAAATGCTGGTAGTTCATCACTTAAATATCAGTTAATAAATCCAGAAACTGGAGAGATTTTTGCAATAGGTCTATGTGATAGAATTGGGATAGAAAATTCTAAATTAGAATATGAAGTTCCAAGTAAAGATTTCGAATTAGAATTAAAAGAAGATTTACCAACTCATAAAGTTGCTCTTGAAAAAGTTTTAGCAGCTATTTTACATACTGAACATGGAGTTATTTCATCTATTGATGAAATTGATGCTGTAGGTCACAGATTAGTTCATGGTGGAGAAGAGTTTGCACACTCTACACTAATAACAGCTGATGTTATGGAAAGTATTAAACAAAATATTGAACTAGCACCACTTCATAATCCTGCTAATATAATGGGAATTGAAACAATTATGGAACTTATGCCAGGAAAACCAAATGTAGCAGTATTTGATACAGCTTTTCACCAAACTATGCCAAAAGAAGCTTACATGTATGCGTTACCATACGAGGACTATACAGAATTAAAAGTTAGAAAATATGGTTTCCATGGAACATCTCATCTTTTTGTTTCTACTACAATGAATGAAATAATGGGAAATCCTAAAGAATCTAAAATAATTGTTTGTCATCTTGGAAATGGAGCATCAATATCAGCTGTAAAAAATGGAAAATCTGTAGATACTTCTATGGGATTAACACCATTACAAGGACTAATGATGGGAACAAGATGTGGGGATATAGATCCTGCTGCTGTTCTTTTCATAAAAGGAAAAAGAGGACTTACAGATAGCGAGATGGATGCAAGATTGAATAAAAAATCTGGTATTTTAGGAATTTTTGGAAAATCTTCAGATTGTAGAGATATGGAAAATGCTATTAAAGACGGAGATGAAAGAGCAAAATTAGCTGAAGCTATGTTCATTTATAAAATAAAGAGTTATATAGGAGCTTATGCTGCAGCCATGGGTGGTGTAGATGCAATTTGTTTCACTGGTGGAATAGGTGAAAATTCAGCTACTATGCGAGAAGGAGCTGTAAAAGGTTTAGAGTATATGGGTGTTAAATTAGATACAGCAGTAAATTCAGTTAGAAATAAGGGGAATGTAAAACTTTCTGCTGAAGATTCTAAAGTACTTATTTATAAAATACCAACAAATGAAGAGTTAGTAATAGCAAGAGATACAAATGCTATTGTAAATAAAAAATAATTAAACTAAATTTTAGGAGGAAAATGAAAATGAGTATTAAAATGAAAACTATGGATGGAAACGAAGCAGCAGCTTGGGCTTCGTATGCCTTTACAGAAGTTGCAGGAATTTATCCAATAACACCGTCAACACCAATGGCTGAATACACTGATGAATGGGCTTCAAGAGGACATAAAAATATGTTTGGAGTACCTGTTAAGTTAGTAGAAATGCAATCAGAGGCAGGAGCTGCAGGAACTGTACACGGTTCTCTACAAGCAGGAGCTTTAACAACTACATATACAGCTTCACAAGGATTATTACTTAAAATACCAAATATGTATAAAATTGCTGGAGAGTTACTACCAGGAGTTATTCATGTTTCTGCGAGAGCATTATCAGCTCAAGCTTTATCAATATTTGGAGATCACCAAGATGTATATGCAGCTAGACAAACTGGTTTTGCTATGCTTGCTACAAATTCAGTACAAGAAGTTATGGATCTTGCAGGAGTTGCTCATTTAGCAGCTATAAAATCAAGAATTCCTTTCATGCACTTCTTTGATGGATTCAGAACTTCACATGAGATTCAAAAAGTTGAGGTTATGGATTATGATGTATTAAAAGGTTTAGTAGATATGGAAGCTATCCAAACATTCCGTGATGCTGCACTTAATCCTGAGCATCCAGTAACAAGAGGAACTGCTCAAAATGATGATATTTATTTCCAAACTAGAGAAGTATCAAATAAATTTTATGATGCTGTACCTGATATAGTAGAGAAATATATGAATGATATTTCAAAAGTTACAGGAAGAGATTATAAGTTATTTAATTATTATGGAGCACCAGATGCTGATAAAGTTATAATTGGTATGGGTTCTATGATAGAAGCAGCTAAAGAAGTTGTAGATATGATGACTGCTACAGGAGCAAAAGTAGGTTTGTTGTCTGTTCACTTATATAGACCATTTTCTACTAAACATTTCTTAGCACAATTACCAAAAACTGTTAAAAAAATAGCAGTTTTAGATAGAACAAAAGAGCCAGGAGCATTAGCTGAACCTCTACATTTAGATGTTAAATCTGTATTCTATAATACAGAGAATGCACCATTAATAGTAGGAGGAAGATATGGTTTATCTTCTAAAGATGTAACTCCAGATCAAATAGTTGCAGTTTATAATAATCTTGCACTAGCTGAGCCAAAAGATAGATTTACTGTGGGAATAAATGATGATGTTACTAACCTATCATTAGATATACCAGAAAATGTAACTATTGAAATTGCTGGTCAAACAGAGTGTCTATTCTTTGGATTAGGTTCTGATGGAACAGTTGGAGCAAATAAAAACTCAATAAAAATAATTGGAGATAAAACTAATTTATATGCACAAGGTTATTTTGCATATGATTCAAAAAAATCAGGTGGAGTTACAAGATCTCACTTAAGATTTGGAAAATCACCAATTCACTCTACTTACCTAGTAACAAAGCCAGACTTTGTAGCTTGTTCAGTGCCTACATATGTAACACAATATGATATGATATCTGGTCTTAAAAAAGGTGGAACATTCTTATTAAACTGTATCTGGGATAAAAATGAGGTTATCACTAACTTACCAAACTCTTTTAAAAAGCAATTAGCACTTAAAGAAGCTAAGTTATATACAATAAATGCTACTAAGTTAGGAACAGAAATTGGTTTAGGAAACAGAACTAATACAATAATGCAATCTGCATTCTTTAAGCTTTCTAAAGTTATTGATTTTGCTGAAGCGCAACAATATATGAAAGAATATGCAGAAAAAACATATGGTAAAAAAGGTGATTCAATTGTAAAAATGAACGTTGATGCAATTGATCAAGGAGCTGGAAAATTAGTTGAAATAACTGTTGATCCTACTTGGGCTAATTTACCAGTGGAAGAAAAAGTAGCTCCAAAAGTTGGAGGTTGTTCAGGATGTACTGGAACAAAAACAGAACAATTCGCTAAAAAAATAGCTGCTCCAGTAAATGCAATAAAAGGAAATGATCTTCCAGTTTCAACTTTCTTAGGATATGAAGATGGAACATTTGAAAATGGACTTTCAGCTCTAGAGAAAAGAGATATCGCAGTAGTAGTACCAAAATGGATCAATGAAAACTGTATTCAATGTAATCAGTGTTCATATGTATGTCCACATGCTGTAATAAGACCATTCTTATTAACTGCTGAAGAAATAAAAGCAGCTCCAAACGTTCTAAAGACTATACCAGCTGTAGGAAAAGGAATGGAAGGATTAAGCTATATAATGCAAATCTCTCCTTTAGATTGTACAGGATGTGGATCATGTGCACAAGTTTGTCCAGCAAAAGAAAAAGCTCTAGTAATGTTACCAGTAGCTGAATCTAAGGAAGCAGGAGAAGTAGTAAATGCTAAATACCTATTTGAAGAAGTAACTTATAAAGATGGAATTATGGATAGAACAACAGTAAAAGGATCTCAATTCTCACAACCATTATTTGAATTCCATGGTGCATGTGCAGGATGTGGAGAAACTCCATATATTAAAGCTATAACTCAATTATTTGGAGAAAGAATGATGATAGCTAATGCTACTGGATGTTCTTCAATATATGGTGGATCAGCTCCATCAACTCCATACACTACAAATAAAAACGGACATGGACCATCATGGGCTTCTTCTCTATTTGAAGATAATGCTGAATTTGGATTTGGAATGCAAGTAGCGGTAGAAACAATGAGAGATAGAATACAACATATATTTGAAACTGCTCAATTACCAGCTGCAATAAAAGAATTAGGAGCAACATGGATCGCTAACAGAACAAGTGGAGCTATAACAACTGAAGTTACTGAAAAGCTTGTTCCATTACTTCAAGAGGCTTCAATAGCTGGTTGTACAAGTTGTAAAGAGATTGAATCATTAAAGCAATACCTAATCAAAAAATCTCAATGGATGTTTGGTGGAGACGGTTGGGCTTATGATATCGGTTATGGAGGATTAGATCATGTATTAGCAACAAATAATGATATTAATATTCTAGTAATGGATACAGAAATTTACTCTAATACAGGTGGACAGGCTTCAAAATCTACTCCAACTGGTGCGGTAGCAAAATTTGCTGCAGCAGGAAAATCAGTAAAGAAGAAAGACCTTGGAGCAATAGCAATGTCTTATGGACATATTTATGTTGCACAAGTTTCAATGGGAGCAAACCAAGCTCAATATTTAAAAGCTGTTAAAGAGGCAGAAGCTTATAACGGACCATCTTTAATAATTGCTTATGCACCATGTATAAGTCATGGACTTAAGAAAGGTATGGGAGCATCACAATTAGAGATGAAGCTTGCAACTGAATGTGGTTACTGGCCAATGTACAGATATAATCCTACATTAGAAGCTGAAGGAAAAAATCCTTTACAGATTGATTCTAAAGCTCCAGCATGGGATAAATATCAAGAATATTTGATGGGAGAAGTTAGATATGCTACTCTTGCAAAATCTAAACCAGTAGAAGCTGCTGAATTATTTAAACATAATCAAGCAGAAGCACAAAGAAGATGGAGACAATATGAAAGATTAGCTGCTATGGATTTTAGCACTGAAAAGAAAAACTAATCATATAAAATATTAAAATATTTCAAACAAACAAGGTCCTCTGATTAATCAGAGGACCTTGTTTGTATTTTTTATAAAGTTATTTTTAAAGACTCTTTGTCAAATAGTATTGGAGATAATCATATTATTACTTTTGAGTGGATAAGAGAATAGTGAAGAATTTCTTTATTCGATAATGTTAATAAGTAAAACATTGCCCTATTAATATTTTCAAAAAGCCCTATACTATAAGTTGATTTTCATGAATAGTCAAGGAAATATTTACTAAATCAGGAGTTATTTTAACATATTACGACAAGAAAGGTTCTTTATTTCCATTTTTAAAATGAAAATAGGTTGAAAATATACAAATAATAGACTATACTCTTAATGTAAGATGTAGATATTATCTTTATAATAAAAAAAATAGGGGGAGAGGTTATGAATAAAACGGAAATTGCAAAATCATTAAAAAGACTTTTAAAACGAAAAACAGCTTATACAGTATCTCTATTAGTATCATTTTTAATAACAGGAGGAGTTTCTTTTGGGGGAACAGAAGTACTTAGTTCATCTGAAATAGCAACTTCAAAGAAAGTATTTTTAGAAAAGATTCAGAGAGAGAAGAAAGAAATACTACAGTTATTAGAAAAAAATAAAGAAACTTTATCAGAGTTAGAAAAAGGACAATATGATTTAATAGAAGAAGCCGATTTTTATTCAAAGCCTCTTTTTGATTCAACTACATTTTCTTTAATAGGTAATTTTTCAGAAGGAAAAAGTGCTAAGAAAAATGAAAATAGAGGAAACGTAGGAAAAACTTCAATGGATTCAAAAAGAGATTTATTTTCAGGAAGTACAGGAAGTTATGCATCTAGTGGTTGGATAACAAATTCACCAAATTATACAGTTAATACAACGACTTACGATTATGAGAGTCGTCTTATTGTATTACCAGTTGTGAAAATTCCAGAAATAAGTTTACCAACAACACCACAAATAACATCACCAACAGCTCCAAATATAAATCCAATATCTGTTAGTATTGGTCAAATAAGTCCAATAAATGTAACAGTAAATCCTGCAACTGTAGGAAATATAACAACTCCAACAGTAAATATTCCAGGAATAAATGTAGTAGTAGGAGAATTAGACCTAGATGTTCAAGGACCAACAGCGATACCAGAAATAGGTACAGTATCAGGAATTACTGTTAGTTTTACACCACCGACAGGAATTAATCCTGAACCACCAACTTTAAGTGTAAATCCTGTAGTTCCTCCAAGTTTGGAGAGACCAGATCCAGAGATTCCCATAATTACATCTCCTATTGCACCTGATTTCACAGCTTTTTCAAGAGGAAGAGGTTATTTTTTAGGTGGAAGAGATTTTATAAATGGATTTCAAAATTTTAATAGAAAAATAGTTCCTTTTGATGGCGGTCATAATGCAACTAATGGAGCACCTTTATTTGCTGTATCAGGT
This sequence comes from uncultured Fusobacteriaceae bacterium, assembly GCA_947038515.1. Lineage (GTDB taxonomy): Bacteria > Fusobacteriota > Fusobacteriia > Fusobacteriales > Fusobacteriaceae > JAGNZR01. Next base: position 75,563 of record CAMQWJ010000002.1, on the reverse strand, counting down.
GATATTTATGGACAAGGAAAAGAAAATTCTGCATCTGGAATATTTGCAATGACTGATAAAAATGGGAATATTAGAAATGAAATTTTGAATATTGCAAGTTCTACAGGAAGTAGTGGGGCACGTATACCAGTTAATCCTCAATATAATAATACAGAAGGATACCCTATAATTACTGCTGACCAGTATTATAGTTATAAAGATTTAGGACCTGATGGGAATTCCCCGGCTATAAATAATCTTTATCAACAACAAAGTTGGGTATTTCAAGGTTCACCACATGTTAGGGATGTTCAAATTAAAATTGGTGGTAGTACTATAGGTCAATCAACTAATTTGTTTTCTCAAAATAATAAAATCGAAATGACAAATGTTAAGGTAGATTTATTGGGTTATACTATGATAGGGCAATTATTAATACAAGATGGTTATGAAATAAAATTGACTAATGTAGACATAAATGTTTCAGGTGACAATAATACTCTCTTTGGAACAGTAGTTTTTCCAGATATGCATGGATATTGGACGACTTCTGATATTCGTAAATATGATATTGTTGGAGCAGGAAAATCTGATTTAGCGAAATCTTCTACTTATTATTCTTTAAATGGATTAAAAAGTAATATAAAAACAAGTCAAAATACAATTGTCTATATTGATAATTCAAAAGATAATAGATGGTTTGGGTATAATATAGTGGCAGATTCTTTGCTACCAGATAGTCCTCCAGGAGCAGTTAGTGAAAAATATGATATAAACCCTAAAGAATATTATACCTTTAGCCCATTAATGGGTAATATAAAAGTAGAGAATCCTAATGGGAAAATTGAATATACAGGAAGCAAAAATGTAGGAATATGGATTAATGGTTATGTACCAGATAGGACCAAATGGGTTAATGGAATAGGAACTGATTCTGTTGTTCCAAGCCTAGATTTAGGAGAAGTCACTTTACATGGTGACAGAAATATTGCATATTATTTTGCTGAAAATAGAAGTAGTGCAAGCAAAAATGGTGTTTTTCAAGGAAATATTAATGCTAATATAATTATAGGAACAAGTTTAAAAGATCAAGATAATTTAAATGGAGCTACAGGAAACCTTACAGGGAATAGTCCTTTAAAATCAGAAGATAATGTAGGAATATATGTTGCTTCTGGGCAAAGAGTAGAAATGAATAATAGTATGAATGGATTCAAACAATATTTTCCTGCTACTTTAGATTTTAAAATTCCAGGAGTATCTAATGGTATAGCAGGTAATAATGAAATTGCTGGTATTGATAATGGAACACAAATTGGTTTTCCATATTTGAATGCAGATCCTATAAACAGTTTAAAAATACCAAATTTTAAAATACAATTTGGTCAATTTTCTGAAAAATCAATTGGACTAATTGCAAAAAATGGAACAGTTGTAGAAGTGGGTGGAACGAGTATTATTAGTGATAATGCAATTTCAGGTGCTAAAAATAATACTCTTTTTTACTCGGAAGGAGTTTGGTTTAACCCAAGAAAAGAGATGAATAAGTCAGCAATAGGAAATATATCAACTATTTATGATTCTGAGGCTTATGGTAGAGGAGAGAGTGTAACAGGTCAAAAAAATATAATTGATTTTAATTCAAAAATAATAATTAATAGTGATGTAGTATTAGGCAGTGAATCAAGTATAGCACTATTTGCAAAAGATGGGGGACACATAAAAGGGAAGAATATAACTCTAAATGGAAAAGCAAGTACCGGAGTATTTATTTCAGGAGAAAATGATTTCTTATCAAATTCTACTTCAAAAGGAGATGGAACGGGAGTAGGTAGTCAAGCTACTACTATAATAGAACTTCAAAATATAGTAGCTATGACAAAAGGAAAGTTCACAGATGAAATTTCAGGTGAAGATTCTATTAGTAATAATAATACAGGTGCCATTGCGATAACACAAATTGAAAAAGAAGGTGTGTTAATAAAAGGAACAGGTGGAAGTAAAGTAAATATTACAGGAAAAGTAGATATAAATGGTTTAGGGGCTTTTGCAAGAGGAAATAAAGCAGAAGTAAATATAAATGGTTCAGGAAGTGCAATTAATACAGGAACTCTAGGAAGTTTAGTAGCCTTAGATGGTGGTAAAATTAAATTTGGTGGAGGAACGATAAATCACAAAGAGACAAGTGCAGGAAGCCATGATACTTCTTTTGTATTCTTTGCAGATGGAACAGATTCAAATATTAACTTTACTGGTGCTACAACAATGAATATATCAAATGGAGTTGTTTTCTATGGAGAAAATACAGATTTTGACGGTGGAACAGGTTCAACAATAGCAAAATATAGTAATATGGGAAATGTTACAGTTAACTTGATGGAAAATGGGATAAATTTAGGTTTATTTAAAGATACTAATTTAACTTGGGATGGAACAACAACATATCTAGATGGAATAAAACTTATACCTAAAGTAGCTGCTATTAATGATAATGGTAAATGGTATAAGAGTTCATTAGATGGTGGAACTCTACTTTTAAGTACTAATGTTGATTTAGGTAATAAATCTTTAGGAGATACTATTGGAGATAAGTTTAATGATATCGCCATGGAAAGAGTAGTTTTAACAGTGGGAGCAGGTCATACGGTATCTTCTGTAGAAGGAAAAACTTTAGCTATGGGTTCAAACAAAAGAGATGGAGTAGCAACAACTAACTTAGAATCTGGATATATAGTTGATGGGGATGTAAATATAAAAAATACTTCAGGGGCTAATACAGGTATATATACAAGTTTTGGTCAAATTACACTTAATAGTACAGGAAAAGTAACAGTTGATAAAGGTGTAGGAGTTTATGGAGTAAATGGAAGTAAAATAACTAATGATGGTACTATAACAGTTGAATCATCAACTAGTTCTACATCAGGTGGAATAGGTATTGTGGCATTATCAAGAAAAATAGATCCTGCTGGAAATTTAGATACATATGGGACAGATGCAGGAGAAATTGGAAAATCAATAGAGGTAATAAATAATGGAGATATTAATCTTTATGAAGCTGGTGGAAGTGGTGTAAAATCTAATAATGCTATTGGAATCTACGCTGATAACAATACTGGTGTTTCTAATTTAAATGCAACCATATTGAATAAAGGAAAAATAGAGTTAGGAAATAGCAGTACAGGAATTTTATTGAAAAATGGAGGAACTCTTACTTTAGAAAGTAAAGATGTAGCAGCAACTAGTGATATAAAGGTAGGACAAAATTCATTTGGAATAGTTGCAGAAAAATCAGATACAATTTTAAATACTGATTATAAAATAGAGCTTGGAGGAGATTCAATAGGAATCTATGCAGAAAAAGGTGGAACTCTTACAGGAGCTGGAACTCTGAAAATTGCATATAATCATACAACGCCAGGGGAAAGTGCGACAGGTCTATACTTTAAAGGTGTAGCAGGAGAAAGCTATACAAATGCAATAAATATAGACTCTACTTCAACTTCTACAGATGGTAAAGTCCTAGGAATTTATGGAGTAGGAGCAGATACAAGTACTAGCTTAACAAATTCAGGAACTCTTAATGCTATTGATAACAGTATAGGGATTTATGGAAAGACAATATCATTAACAAATACAGGAACTATTAGTGCTACAGGAGAAAATAGTGCAGGAATATACCTTGAAGATGGAAACCTAACAAATACAAGTGATATTACTGTAACAGGAAAAGCAACAATAGGTATATATGGAAAAGGTACAGCGCCAATAGTTTCAAATCTTACAATAGGTACAGGAACCGTAACAGTTGGAGATTTAACTACTGCTGACTCAAATGGTGGAGTAGGAATCTATGCAGAAGGTTCAACATTATTAAATAATTCTTCAAATATAGATTTAGCAGATTCTACTATAGTAACTGTTGGAACAGAGAAAAAGGGAAGTAAAAATGCTATCTATTTAAAAGAAAGTACTGAAGCCAATACAACTTCAGGAATAATAAATGTAGGAAAAGATAATATAGGAATCTATGCGGAAAAATCTAATATAGAAAATGCAGGAACACTAAATATTAATCATGATGAGACAGGTACTCAAAATATAGGAATCTATGCAAAAGATAAATTTGAAATATCTAATACAGGAACAATAAATGTTTCTGGAGTAAGTAATATAGGTATAGCACTTTTAGGAGATGGAACAGCTAATATATTGAATCTTTCATCAGGTACAATAGATGTAACTTCTACAAGTATGTTAGATGGAAATATTTCAATAGGAGTATCTGCAAAAGGAAATAATATCACAATAAATTCTACAGGAAGTACAACAAATGTAACTGCAAATGCAGTAGGAATAAATTTAGATGGAACGTCAATAGTAGAAGGAATTCATAACATAAATATAGCCTCAGATGTAAGTGGAAAATTAGGAATAGGAATGTATTTAATAAATGGAGCTAAAGCAACAAATGGAACTTTAGTTTTAAATTCTACAACTACTTCAACAGATGCAAATGGGAAACTAGTAAGACCAGTAGGAATATTCTATGGAACAGGTTCAACTGAAAATAATATGAATTTACAAATGAATGGAGTAAATGAAGCGATAGGTCTTTATGGTGAATCACTTACTTTTATAAATACAGGAAAAATTGATATAGCATTAAATGGAATAGGAGCATATTTTAAAGATAGCTCTCTTACAAATAGTGGAGATATCTCAATATTAGATAAAGGTTATGGACTGTATTTAACAGGAGCAGGAACTTCAACTACAAGTTCAACAATAGGTGCATTAGGACTAGGAAGTATAGGAGCAATAGTAACTAATGGTGCTAGTTTGAGCAATACAGGAACAGGAGTTATTAACTCTGGCATATCTACAACAGGAACTACAACAGGCTCAATAGGAGTTTATTCAACAGATGCCACTTTTGACAATCAAGGGACTATTAATGCAAAAGGAATAGGAATTTATGGAAAAGCTAGTGTAGGAAAGACAAATACAACTACAAATACTGGTAATATTTCTACCTCAGAAGAAATAGCAATCTATGGAGAAGGTGTAGGAAATACAATTAATAATACAGGAACAATTGAATTAATGAGTGGAAGTGGAATAATTTCAAAAGAAGGAAAAATAATATCAACAGGTGCAATAACTTCAAGTACAGTAACTGGTGGACATTCTACTCTAGGAATTGTAGGTCAAAATGGTGCTGAAATAACTTCAAGTGGAGATATAACATTAGGTAACTTATCAACAGGAATTGTTCTAAATAATACAACAGGTAATACGACTAGAAGTAAATTAAAAATAACGGCTGGGGATATTACAATAGGAAATGGTGCAGTTGGAATCTATGCTAATAATGGAGACGTAGATACAAGTATCTATACAGGAACATTGAAATTAGGAGATAAAAGTACTGGTATTTATCTAGAAAAAGGAAGTACAGTAACTTCTGGAACGGTGAAAGTTGATTATACTTCTGCAGGAACAGATAAAGGAGTAGGTCTATATTTAAATACAAATGGAGTAACAACTTCAAATGTAGAAATAACAACAAGCTCTTCTGATTTAATCCATATATATGCAAAAGATACTGATTTAATAAATAATGGAAACCAAGAGATTCAAACTAATGGAATCGGAATTTATGCGACAAAAGATATAATTGGATCTACAATTAATAATAATGCAACTTTAACATTGACAGGAGCAAACTCTTTTGGAATCTATTTAGCAGGTGGAGCAATACTTGAAAATATAGGAACAATAGTAGGAAGTTCAAGTATAAATGATAAAATAGGTGTTTATATTGAAGATGGAGATATAATCGGAAATAGTGTATATAATTTTGGTGTAGATGGTGGAGTAGGTATCTATACAAAGAAACAAATTAGTTATGCTGGAACACTAAATGTAAGTGGAAATGCGCATACAGTAGCTGGAACAGACTATAGAACTGTAGGAATCTTGTATGAAGGAGCGACAACACTAGGTAATTTAAATACTAATATAAATTTAACAGGAACTGATTCAGTAGGAATCTTATTAGATAATAGTAAAGTTACATATAATGGTACAATGGATATAACAGCAACAAGTAGTGCTAAATATGGAATAGGTTCATATCTAAAAAACAGTTCTGAAATAACCTTAGGAGCTACAGGAGTAGTGAAAATAGGTGGGACAGGAAATATAGGATTCTATGTTGAGGCAGGTTCAACTTTAAATATTGCAGGTGGAAGAGTAGAAAATACACCTGATGGAATATTAGCATATTTAGATGGTGGAATTATGAACTTTGCATCAGGTACAACTCCAAATATTGACTATGTAAATGTAATAGTAGAAGCAGGTGGAAGTATTACAAATAATACAACTATTAATGTTGGAAGTAGAGGATTGCAAGGAATAGGTTCTACGATAACAAATAATGGAGTAATAAATTCCAGTGTACTTGATGGAAAAGCCCTTGTTGGGATAGCAGGAAGTATTTTAACAAATAGTGGAACAATAAATCTGACAGGAAAAGGTTCCGTTGGAATCTATACAGCCGGTACAGGAACAACAGGAGTATCAACAGGAAATGTAACAGTTGGAGAAGATTCAACAGCATATTATGCAAAAGATGATTCAATTATGGCTGTATCAGGTAATACAACTATTGGAGAAAATTCTACTATGTTTACTGTAGAAAATGGTAAAATAAACTATACAGGAACAAGTAACATATCAGTAGGAAATAAGCAAACAGTGGCCTATATAACTGGTGCAGCTGGAACAGTAGATTTTGGAAGTAAATCACTAATATTAGGAACAGACAGTACAGGTATAGTATTAAAAAATGGTGCAACTTTTGCTAACTTAGCTGGAATAATGGCTGGAGATAGAAGTATGGGTCTTTATGGACAATATACATCAGGAGGTCCTAATACTATAAATAGTAGTGTAGGAATAACAATAGGAGCTTCTGGTATAGGAATTGGTGGAGAAAGTATAGACATTATTAATAATGGTTTAATATCTTCAACTTCAACCGCTGGAATGGGAATATCTAATATAGGTGCTACATCAGTATTAAATACTGGAACTGTTGATAATGTTGGAACAATAAATTTAACAGGAGATTCAAGTATTGGAATTTATTCAAAAGATACAAATATAGTAAAAAATTCCAATGTTTTAAATGTTTTAAATGGTACGTCAACAGCAACAGCAGTTGGAATATATGGAGACACGTTAACACAAATAGATAATGTAGGAACTATAACAATAGGAAAAGAAGCTGTTGGTATTTATGGAAATAATATAACAGGTTCAATAGATAATGCAGGAACTATTGCAAGTAATAATGCACAAAAAAGTACTGGAATATATGGTGTTAATTCTACAATTAATAACACAGGAACAATATCACTAGGTGATGGAAGTAATGGAATTTATTCATCAGGTGGAGATATAAATCATAGTGGAAATATAACAGTAGGAAATGCAATAATTACAACTCCTAAAAATATTGGTTCTACAGGAATATATGGAGACAATGGTTCAAATATAAACAGTACAGGAAGTGTAGTTGTAGGAAGTGAATCAGTAGGAATAGCCAGTACAAATGGAAATATAACTGTAAGTAATACAGGAACAATTTCAGCTGGAACAGGTTCAACTTACATATATACAGATTCAGGAAAAGCAACCAATAATAGTAACTTAGCATTAAGTGACTATAGTATAGGAATGTATTCTTTGTCAGGAACAGTTGAAAATAATGCAAAGATAACAGTAGGAAAGTCAAGTATTGTAGGAAGTGCAAAGATATCAGTAGGAATAGCAACAAATTCAGGATTAGCGCATAATACAGCAACTGGAATAGTTGATGTGACTCAAGCTAATGGCGTGGGAATGCTAGTTGGTGATGGAGGAATAGCTTGGAATGATGGAATAATCAATGTAACAGGAAATCAAGCATATGGAATACAAGGAGCCAAGTCAGGAACAGGAGTAATAAATTCAAGAATATATAATAGTGGAACAATAAATGTATCAGGGACTCAATCAAGAGGAATAGCTGGAACAAATTATACTGAGATATATAATCATGGAACAATAAATGTATCAGGAACTAATACTCAAGGTATATATTTAGAAGGTGGAGCAAGTTTGAATAACCTAGGTACAATAGCCGTGACAGGAGCAGGAAACACTGGAATATATGTAGGAGCAGGAAGTGTTATAGGAAATGCAGGAAATGTAACAATATCTGGAGGAGCAAGTGCTAGTATAGATGGATCAGGAACAGTTGCAAATATAGGAAGTATAACAATAACAGGTCCAACCGCAACAATAGATGGAGTAACAATAACAAACTCAGGAACGATAACAATAAATGGAGCTTTAGATGTAGGAAATATATCTTTAGGAACAGTAAATGGGAATGTAGGAACAATAAATGCAGATTCTCTAGCTAATGGTGAGTTAATAATTTTACCAGGGGTAACACAGGGAAGTAATAAAGATATGTATATAGTTCAGTATTTAGGTGGAATAATAAATCCAACAAATAATGGAAACTTATCAGCAATATCCCAATCAGTATCCTTTATAGCTGATATCCAATTAGACGCAAAGGATCCAAATAAGAGTCAAATAGTTTTAGTAAAAATTCCTTATGTAAAATTACTAGAAAATACTAATGCAGTAGAATTTGGAAAAGGATTAGATGAAATCTATAACCAAGCCAAAGGATTTGAATTAGATATGTTTGATGCTTTGGATAAAATATCAAATAAAGAGGAATTAGCAGCAACGTTTGACAATCAACTGAGAGGAAATGTATATGCAAATATTCAAGATAGAATGATGGATTTAAATAATGTCTTTGATACAGCATATGAAACATTAAAAGCAGAAAAATCACCGTCAAGAGGAAATAATAAAATAGGTGTAATAATGTCAAATAGTAAAATAGAGAATAATAACATGGGAATAGAAAACTATGAATATAATGCCTTAGGAACTATGTATATAAGAGAAAACGATACATTAACTTATGGAAAATCATTAGATTATTCACTAGGATTTACAGGTTCAGAGTTTAAATTTGATAGTGGTTCAGAAGAGAAGATATATTCATTAAGAGCCGGAATAGGTTATAACCAATTTATAGGAAATAACTCAAATCTAGAATATAGTTTCAAAAGTGAAATAGGTTTAAATTACCATGAGATGGAAAGAAAAATATCTTTAAGTAATGGAACTTATGAGAACAAAGGGGATTATTTCTCAGGAGTAGTGCAATTGAAGAATAAATTAAATTATGAACTAGTAGAAAATTATAACTATGGAATATCGTTATTTACAAAACTGGATTTAGGTTATGGAGCATTTGAAGGATTTAATGAGAAAGGAGATGGAATCCTTTTAGATGTAAAATCAGAAGATTACTTTAGCGCAAGACCAGGAGTAGGAATATCAGGAGAATACAAAAAATACATAGGTAAAGGAAAATTATCTCTAAAAGCGAAAGTAGGATATGACTATGAGCTATCAAAAGTATATGATGGAGGAAACTCAGTAAAAATAGCCGGCACAAGTGCAGGTACATATAACTTAGAGAAGCCAGAAAATTTAAAAGGAATATTCAAAGTAGGAGTAGGGATAGAATACCTAACAGATTCAGGAATAGGTTTAGGAGTGGAAGTGGAAAGATATGATGCAACAACTGAAGTAATGAATTACAAAGTAACAGCTTCTTATCAGTTCTAGAACAAATGAACTTATGATGAATAAAGTAATTAAATAAGTAAAAGAATAATATTTAATTTTTTCTCATACCCTTTTTTTATTGTTTTAAACTAAGGATTTAATCTATAATTCTAATGTATAAAAATGTATAAAAACTAAAAAAGGTGTTAGTACTTGAAGTACTAACACCTAAAAATAGAGAAACTAAATAATCAGATTTCTTTTAGAACTAATTTTATATCTTTCTCGGGGGAGAGAAATTACATTATTTTGACGATGATATAAGTGAAAAAGTTTAAAAATTGGATAGTATTGATTTATAGATTTTTTGTAAAAACTAAAAAAGGTGTTAGTACATGAAGTACCAACACCAAAAAATAGAGAAACTAAATAATCAGATTTCTTTTAGAACTAATTTTATATCTTTCTCGGGGGAGAGAAATTACATTATTTTGACGATGGTATAAGTGAAAAAGTTTAAAAATTAATTATTTGACTCAGTTTTCAATTTATGTGAATGGAAATTTTCACCTATTTTCAAATAAATAAAGGCGTTAGGACCTAAAAAGTTCTAACACCTTAAATTAAAGAAATAATTGGATTATTCTCCCGTTCCCATTTTATATAGAGTAGTTTTATATTTTATTGCATTTTTTTCTGACATCAAAATTATTAGTTGGTCACCTTGATTTATAAGAGTATTTCCATTTGGAATAATTTCCACACCATCTCTTCTAATACCAATGATAAGAATAGAGTCAGGCCAAGAAACAGCTGAAACTTTCTTTCTATACAAATAAGATTCACTAGAAACCGGAATTAAAATGACTGTTTTTTTATCATCACAATGTTCTATTTCTGCTTCGTCAGTAGGGTCTTTTTTTAAATTTTTATATAGAATATCATATATAGGTTCAACATTTAAAATTTCTGTAAAAAGATAAGCCACTAGAGAAACTGTTATAAGAGCAAGAAGGTGTTCGAAAGTTCCAGTCATTTCTAAAATTAGAATAACTCCTGTAATAGGAGCTCTAACAACTGCAACAAAAAATGCAGCCATTCCAAGGACCATATAATGAGGAATATATTCAGGGCTACCACCAAAAATATTTAAAATCCCTAGAGCATATATTTTACCAAAAAGAGCACCTAAAACTAACATAGGTAAAAAGATACCTCCTGGAAAGGCTGTCGAATAAGAAATAACAGTAAATAATAATTTAACAATGAATAAGAAAATAAGAAATTGTATAGTAGAATGTGAAGATGTCATATCTTCAACAAGATTATGACCACCACCAGTAACTTCTGGAAGTGCGAAACATAGAGTAAAAGAAAGAGTCATAATACTTGAAATTTTAACCCAACGTGGTAAAGGACTATTTTTAAAAATAGAAGAAGTTTTAACTAGAGAATAGCTAAAAAGTTTTCCTAAAAGTCCTGTTAAAAGTCCTAAAAAAATAAAAGATAGAAAATGTAAAAATGGATTTATATAATCAGGATAAGTAACTAAAAAATTAAATGCTGGAGCAGTTCCAAAAATTCGTCGCCCAACAAAATCAGAAGCTATACTAGCCAGTAAGATACATATGATGAGTTTTGAAGAAAAATATTTATGTAATTCCTCAAGACAAAACACAACGCCAGAGAGAGGAGCACCAAATGCACCAGATAGTCCAGCAGCAGCTCCACTGGTTACCAGATATTTTTTATCAATTATATTTCTTTTAAATATTCCTGATATTCCAAAACCAAGATATGATCCAAGTTGTACAGAGGGACCTTCTCTTCCTAAAGATAAACCAGAACCAATAGCAAAAAGACCACCCAAAAATTTACTAAAAAATGCAAATAACCATTTAGGATAAGTAAGGCGACGTAAAATTATAGCTTTTACCTGTGGGATTCCACTTCCAGAAATAGTTGGAAATTGTTTTAATAAAAAATTAATAAATAATCCAATTAGAATAAAAGAAGACCATAATAAAATTAAAATCATTGGATTTTTTAATTGTTCACGAGTAAAAAAGATACTTCTTAAAGCCTCTAAAGCATGTAGTCCATATTTATAAAAAGAGACAGTGAACCCTGTAAGTATACCAGTTAAAAGACAAAGAAAATATAAATTATAATTTTTTTTTTGGAGAAAATGTATATTATCTTGTGCTAAAAATTTATTCAATTGAGATCACCATTTTTCATTATTTCTGGAAAGAATCGATTAATGAAATGTGAAAAGATATTTGTTAATACATAGAATGCTGTTAAAATAAACATTGAATATTTTAAAGTGGCAATTATTATAAGAAAAAATGGAATGAAGCCCCATTTTGGAATAAAACTAAAAATCTTATCTGGCGTCTTAAATGGAATAGTACTGACCATTAAAATAGCAGAAAAAATCGAAATAAAAGTAAAAAATTTATATGAAAATAAATTTTGATGTTGTAAGAAAGAATTTTGATTGATTGCCCCAGTAATTAGATAATATGAAGTGATAAGTGCAGCTCCACATGGGATTGGCATTCCACTAAAATCATCTTTCTCAGAGGAAGCAACAGTTACTATGTTAAATTTTACTAATCTGATAACTCCAAAAAGTGCATAAATAAAAGAGATTGGGACTGCAAATTGACTCATAGAATGACTAGAATTTAAAATTGAAAAAATTAAAATTCCAGGTGCAAGTCCAAAAGAGATTGCATCACAAAAGGAATCGAATTCTTTTCCAAATTCACTAAAAGCATCAAATTTCCGAGCTGCTTTTCCATCAAGAGCATCAAATACCATTGCTGCAATAATAAACCAGACAGCATAAGTATAATCTCCTTTAATACCCATAAAATATGTTGAAGAACTTGAGGCTTTTATTGAAAGTGTAATACTTAAGTAGCCTAAGAGCATATTACCAGCAGTAATAGCGTTTGGTGCAAGATATTTTTTTTCAATCATTTAAAATTTCATCTCCCTGTTTAAAATAAATTGATATATTCTAATCAACTAATTCTATCATAAATACTAAATAAAATCAATTGGATAACAAAAAAATCTTGAGTATAAACTTCAAGTGGAAATTAAAGTTTTTTTGGAGTATTTAAAAATCTATAATTTGAAGAAAAATTGCAAATAAAAAAGTTGACAAAAACCTTTTAGAGTAGTACAATAAAGAACTTGACCGATTAGTCAAAAAAGGAGTCTAAAGAATGTAATGGAAAAAAAGAAAGAAAATAAGCAAATTGAAAAAAAGAAAGAGATTATTCAATCAGCTAAAATAAGTATTTTAGAGAACGGATATAAAAAAACGAGTATGGAAGGGATAATGAAGAGTATTAATTCTTCAAAAGGAAGTTTTTATAATTCATTTAAAAATAAAGATGAGTTATTAAATGAGATTTTAGATGAAGTTTTAAATGGGATTGAAGAGAGAAATAATTTATTTCTTGGAACTACAATAGACTTTGAAAAAAGGATAATAGAGGGAATTAAAATATCTTTTTATTTGGACGAAGCAAGAATTTTTGATTCATTATTTTTAATTAATTTAACTAATAATATAGAAACTTTGAATGAAAGCATAAGAAATAAGCTGATATTAATAAAAAAAGAGCAGAATAATTTTTGGATAAAAATTCTTAAAGAAGGATTAGAGAGTCAAAATGTTACTACTAAAAGAGATGTTTTTTTGGAGTATGGTAGACTCATTTCAAACATAGTTTTTAATTCTTTTAGAAGGATTGTTCTGTATAGTAATGATGCTAATTTCTATATTACGAGCTTAAAGATTGCAGAAAAAAAAATAGAATCTGAGGAAACAAAAAATGAAATAGAATTTTTATATGGAATAATAATTAAAATACTACAAGGAGAGAAAAGAAAATGATAAAAAAAGTATTGGTTGTATTTAGTTTGATAAATTTACTAACCTATAGTAGAACGGTAGGGTTAGAAGAGGCTATTAGTTTAGCACTAGAAAATGGAAAAAGTATAAAAATAGCTGAAAAAAATACAGAAATTTCAAAATATGCACTTAGAGCAGCCTTTAAAAATGCTCTTCCCTCAGTTGTTTATGAAGGTAAATATCAGTATGGAGAATATGAAAGAAGTTTTAATGAAGGAAGATATGGAACCCAACGAATGGAAACAGGAAAAGAAGGCTATAATCATTCAATATCACTTAATCAGACACTTTATAAAAGTGGAGCAATTTTGGCTGGGATAAAAACTGCTTCTGTACTAAAATCAAATGATATTTTATCTTATATTGCAAAAAAAAGTGAAGTAAGAGTAAAAGTAATTGAAACATATTCAGGAATAATACAAAATCAGAATGATTTAGATGCTTTAAGGGCTTCAAAAGCAGAATTAGAAGCCAGGTATGAGCGGCAAAAAGTTCAATTAAATTTGAGCATAATAACAAAAACAGATGTCTTAAAAACTGAATATGCTCTTTTTGAAGTAGAAGCGAATATTATAGGCGCTTTAAATAATATTCAAGTTTTTTTAACAGATTTAAAATTCCAAATCGGCTTGGAAAAAGAATTAGAATTAGAAGTTAAACCATTTGTGATTCCAGATAACTTAACTGCCGGAATTAATTTTGAAAAAGATTTACAACTTGGAAAAGTGAATAGTGTAGCAGCATTAAAAGCAAAAAATAGTGTTGAGATAGCAAAAGCTAATAAAACAATAAGTAGATCTGAGTTTTTACCTGTTGTAACTGCATTTGGGAATTATGGAACTTTTACAGAAAATAGAAGTTTTGATGATAGTGTAGAAAAAGCAGAGTGGCGAGCTGGAGTAGGTGTTAAATGGAATATTTTTCAATTTGGAAAAAATTATGATCAATATAAAATGAAAGCACTTGAACAGGAAAAACAAATAATAAATGAAAAATTAGCTGGAGACGATATTGATAAAAATATAACTTCATCGTATTTAAATTTGATAAAAATTGAAAAAATTAAAGAGTCAAGATATAAGGCAATGCTAGCAGCAGAAGAAAACTTTTCTTTAGATAGTGAAAGATATGAGGTAGGAATATTATCTACAATAGATTTCTTAGCTTCTGAATCTCAAATGAGAGAATCGAGAGTAGGATATAATGAAATTATAAGTGATTATTATGTTGCATTTGAAAAATATCGTTCTTTACTTATATAAAAATTAGGAGGAATAAAATGAAAAAGAAAATATTATGTATGGTTATGGCAGCTATTATTTTTACAGGTTGTGGTAAGGAAAAAAATGAAGAAGTAAATGTTCAAAAAAAACCAATAGTATCAACAGCAGCGACAATGAGGGTAATAACTGATAAATATGAAGCAGATTCAAATGCAATTCCAAAAAATAAGATTGATCATTCGCTAGATTCGGCTGGTACTGTTGTAAAAATATATAAAAAAAATGGAGATAAAGTAAAAAAAGGAGAATTAGTAATAAAACTTAAAGATTCAAAAGCTGAAGGGGAATATTATAGCGCTAGAGCAAGTTTTGAATCTGCAAAGTCTACTTTTCAAACAACAAAAAATAATTACAATAAATATATAATTTTATATAATAAAAAATTAGTATCAGAAACTGAATTTTTAGATTATAAAAATAAATTTACTGATGCAGAAGGAAATTATTTATCAAAAAAAGCTATCTATTTAGACAATAAAGAGAAAAATAGAAAATTATCACGAACAGCAGAAATAGATGGAGTTGTTGGAAATCTTTTTTTGAAAGAGGGGGCAGAGGTAAAACAAGGAGATATTCTATTTACAATAATTGATGAAAGTGAAATGGAAGTTTCAGTAGATTTTCCAGGTAAATGGTTTTCAAAATTAGAAGTTGGAGGACCTGCAGAAGTAATTGTTGGAGATTTAGGAAATAAAACAGTAAAAGCATATATAAAAGAGATAAATCCAGTAGCAGATATAGAAACTAAAAAATATAGAGTAAAATTAGGAATAGATAATAATATAAATAATAAAGATATAATAAAAGACGGTATGTATGTAAAAGCGGTAGTTCCAGCAGGAAAGCGTGAAGTATTAACAATTCCTCAAGAATCTATAGTGATTCGTAACCTATTAAGTTATATATTTCTAATAAAAGATGGTGTTGTAAAAAGAATAGAAGTTACTCAAGGTGCAGTTCAAGCACCATACATAGAGATTCTATCTGATGTAGTTAAGAGTGGAGATAAAATTGTAGTAGAAGGTTTATTTGGTCTTG
Organism: uncultured Fusobacteriaceae bacterium; assembly: GCA_947038515.1. Lineage (GTDB taxonomy): Bacteria > Fusobacteriota > Fusobacteriia > Fusobacteriales > Fusobacteriaceae > JAGNZR01. Next base: position 59,609 of record CAMQWJ010000002.1, on the reverse strand, counting down.
CTGATGGAGATCATGTTGAGGAAGTGGAAGGAACAAAAAAATAAGAAGAGAATAAAAAAAAGGAGATAGTAGATGACATTAGCAGGATTAGCAATAAAAAGACCAGTTGCAACCACAATGTTTATGGTTTCAATGTTGTTTATTGGTTTTATGGCTTTATTAACATTAAAAACAGAGATGTTACCTACGTTGAACGTGCCAATAATAGCAATAACTACAAGTTGGCAAGGGGCTGTTTCAGAAGATGTAGAGACTCAAATAACTAAAAAAATTGAAGATGTACTTCCCAATGTAACTGGAATAAAAAAAGTTACTTCAACTTCCTCATATGAGAGGTCTGTAATAGTTGTAGAATTTGACTATGGATCAGATTTAGGGTTGAAAAAAGGGGATATACAAAAAGAGATCGATACAATAAAAGGAGAATTACCTCAAAGTGCGGATTATTCCATTGTAAAAGAAAAACAAGTTGGAATGGGAGTTCTTACAATGCAAATTATTGTTTCAGGACCAAATCCAGTAGAGTTAAGTACTTTTACAGATGAGCTTTTAAAACCAAGACTTGAAAGAATTTTAGGAGTAGGTTCTGTTGATATTGCAGGAACAGCTGACAAGCAAATACAGGTCCAGTTTGATACTAATAAGCTTTCAGCCTATGGTCTGACTCCAGTGGAACTTTATGAACAAATTAGTGCTTCTAGTTTAAATATTCCTTTGGGAGTTATAAGAACTGGTGGAAAAGAAGTTATTGCAAGGTTTATGGGAGAATTTAAAAACGTTGAAGATTATGAAAATATGATTTTAAAAAGTGGAGGAAAAACACTTAGATTAGGTGATGTAGCTAATGTAGTACTAACTTCAGAAGATCCCACTTCGATAACGTTGAGTAATGGTCGTTCAGGAATTGGAATTGGATTAAATAAATCAGTAGATGGAAACACAATAGATATAAATAATGAAGCGAAAAAAACATTAGAAGATTTAAAAATTTATGCACCACCAGGTGTAGAATTTTCCATAGTTATGGACTCTTCTGAGCAAATAGCTTCTGCTATATCGGGAGTACAAGGAAATGCAATGTCAGGATTAGTACTTGCAACAGTAGTATTAATGTTTTTCTTGAAAAATGCTAGAGCAACAGCATTAATATCATTGGCACTTCCTATTTCAATAATGTTTACGTTTGTATTTTTATATTTTCAAGGAGTAACAATAAATGTTATTTCACTTATGGGATTATCAATAGGTGTAGGAATGCTTACAGATAACTCAGTTGTTGTTATTGATAATATTTACAGACATATAACAGAATTAAAAAAACCAGTTAGAGATGCAGCAGAAGATGGAGCAACGGAGGTTACTGTTGCCATAATAGCATCTGCATTAACTACAATAGTAGTTTTTGTACCAGTTCTATTCATACCAGGAGTAGCTCGTGAAATCTTTAGAGATATGTCGTATTCAATAATATACTCAAATGTTGCTGCAATAATAGTATCATTGACATTAATGCCAATGGTAGCAAGTAGATTTTTGAGTGATAAAGTAGACATTACATCTGAAGGTAAAATATTCAAAAAAGTAAAAGAAAAATATGAATCTTTAATTGATACAGCATTTTCTAATAGGAAAAAAGTTATTATGGGAGCATTTTTTAGTTTCATTATAATGATGTTTATTGGTGGTAAATTTGTAAGAATAGAATTTTTTCCAAGACAAGATTTTGGGAAATATTCCATAGTTGGAGAGATTCCTAAAGGACTTTCCATTGAAAAAGCTACAGAAATATCAAAAGAAATATCTAATGTAGTAGAAAAAGATCCCAATACTGTAAGTTATGTAGTACTTATAGATACTCAAAAAGTTATTGTTAATGTAGATGTTCGAGGAGAAGGGAAAACAAAAGTATCAACTTTTGATGTAATAGATAAAATAAGACCAATAGTTCAAAGAATTCCAGATATAAAATCAAGTGTAAATATAGATTTTGCTACTGATAAACCTGGTAAAGCAATTGAATTTAGAGTTCTTGGAGATGATTTAAACCAAATAAATAAAATAGCAAAAGAGATTGAAAGAAAAGTAACTGGAGTTAAAGGAGTAGTAGATATATCCACTACTGTTGAATCTGGTGGAACTGAAGCTAGAATAGTTATGGATAGAGAAAAATTAAAAAGTTACGGAATTTCTCCAGCTGAATTAGGAAAAACAATTAGTTATTCTTTTTTAGGTGGAAATAGAGGAAAAGGACAAACTGTAACTGTAAAAACAGGAAATGAAGAGATTGATGTATTAGTGAGATTAGATGATGAATCAAGAAGAAAAATTTCATCATTGGAGCAATTAAATATCAGAACAATTGATAACAAATTTATAAAAGTATCAGATATAGCTACTATTGTCAATAGTGAAGCAACATCTGAAATTAATAAAATAGATAAGATATATTCAGCATCTGTAAAGGCAAATGATGGTGGAATAGGACTTGGAGGATTAAAAAAAGTATTTGTAGAAGCTTATGAATCACTATCTCCACCTGAAACTGTTAGTTATAGCCTAGGAGGAGACTCTGAAATATTTGGTGATGCAATAACACAAATGGGAATAGCATTAGTGATATCAATATTTCTAATATATGCAATATTGGCTTCTCAATTTGAAAATTTCACATTACCTTTTATAATAATTGGTTCTATACCTCTTGCTATGATTGGAGTTTATTTAGGATTACTTATTACTGGAAAACCTTTTGATTTGATGGTAATGATAGGTATAATAATGCTTGCAGGAACAGTTGTAAATAATGCAATCGTATTAATTGATTATATTGAAATTCTAAGAATAAGAGGTTCTGATAGAGATAGTGCAATAAAAGAAGCATGTTTAACAAGAATAAGACCAATTTTAATGACAACAATGACAACAGTTTTAGGAATGTTACCAATGGCTCTTGGAATGGGAGAAGGATCAGAGTTATATGGTGGAATGGCAGTTACCGTTATGTTTGGACTTTCGTTTTCAACACTATTGACCCTTGTAGTTATTCCTATTTTATATGTTATGGTTGAAGAGTTTAATACGAGAGTTGGAATATTTTTTAAAAATTTATTTTCAAAAAAAATAAATAACTAAAATTATTTATAGAGGAGGAAATATGGAACATTATGATTATAAACAAGTAATAATTTTTATTAATAATAGCCAAAAAAATGGGCTAGTAGATTTTTTAGATTCTATAAAATATTATGGATATGCAATAGTAAAGAATATTGAAAGTAGTTGGGAAAAAGGAAAGTTACATCGTGATAATCATGCTTGGCCTGGTTCTGATTGTATGTTTTATTTAACTGTAAAGGCAAATGAAGTGGATAATTTAATTTTAGGTCTTAAACGTTATAGAATGAAGCAGCCAGAAAATATTGTTTTTGGTGTTGGAGTACTTCCTGTTGAAAAATTAATTTTTAATATGTATACTCATGAAATTAGTTCAGAAACAATAAAATAAATTGATTTAAAGAAAGTTCTTCCTTTAGAGTAGATAGATGAAATTAAAAAGTCTATTTCCTCTAAAGGAAGTTTTTTTATGAGGAAAATGAGAATAATTGTAGAAATATATAAAAAATAAGTAGTATAAGCTAAATTTTTTAAGGGCTTATACTACTTATTTTATTGTAATAATCTTATTAAATTAACATCGGTTAGAAAAAATTACTTTTGCCAATCCACCAGTGGAAGTTTCCTTATATTCATCTTTTAAATCTTTTCCAACTTGCTTCATTGTTAAGACAACTTGATCAAAACTAATAGAGTGCTTTCCATCAGTGTATAGAGAATAATGAGCAGCATCAAGTGCTCGTACAGAAGCAGCAGCATTTCTTTCAATACATGGAATTTGGACATAACCACCAACGGGGTCGCAAGTAAGACCTAAATGGTGTTCCAATGCCATTTCAGCGGCATACTCAATTTGATCATGTGTTCCACCTAGGATGAAACAAGCCATAGCTGCAGCCATAGCACAAGCAGAACCAATTTCAGCTTGACATCCACCTTCAGCACCTGAAATAGTAGCGTTTACTTTAATACTATTTCCAAATAATCCAGCGATGGCAAGAGATTTAAGAATTTCTTCATTTGATAAATCATATTCTTTAGCAAGAGCATAAAGTAATCCTGGAATTACTCCAGCAGCACCACAAGTAGGAGCTGTAACAACTTTACCTCCACTACCATTTTCTTCTGAAACTGCTAAAGTATAAGAAAATATTTTACCGGTAAATCCATTTCTTGAGTCATCATTACGTGCTTTTCTATAAAAAGTTTGGGCTCTTCTAGGAAGGCGGATAGTACCTGGTAAAAGTCCAGTTTTACTAAGTCCTGTTTCAACAGATTCAAACATAGCTTCTTTTATATCGTTTAAAAAAGTCCAAATTTCTTTTCCTTCACTTTCGATGACCATTTCCCAAATTTCTTTAGAATTACTATTACACCATTCGATTATTTCAGAAATTTTATTTGTAGAATATGGACCGTTACTCCCTTCCCTTGTTTCACCTTCTTCAGCAAGACTCCCCCCACCTACAGAGAATACTAACCAATTTCCAATTTCTTGGTCTGAGGAATCAAAAGCAATAAATTTCATACCATTAGTATGGTAAGGATGTATATAAGTAGGTTTCCAAATAATCTCAGTAGGTATTGGATTTAAGGTCTTTATAATAATCCAATCTGTTAAATGACCTTTACCAGTTAAGGCAAGAGAACCATATAATTCAACTTTAAATTTTTCTGCATTGGGATAGCGAGAAAGAAATTCTTTTGCAGCTCTTTCTGGTCCCATAGTATGCGAGCTTGAGGGACCATTACCTATTTTAAATAATTCTCTTAACGATTCCATAACAACTCCTTTATAAAGTATTATTTTTTTTTGAAGAGTTTTTCTTAAGTTTTTTCTCAAAACTGTATCTATTACTGCTATTCCATAAGATATAATCTTTAATTCCTAAATCGTTCAAAGCTTTAATTTGTTCTATAACTTCTTTTTCTCCATATCTTATGGAACCTTTAACCCAAGGGGCAGAAAAATCTTGTATCCAAGTTCTAATTTCAGCAGGAAAATCGATGTTATGATTTCTATTTACAGAGTCTTGAGTTGATGCATAAACAGTTTTATATGGAGCAGAATCAGGAACAGGAATTCCATATACACCTTTTCCGTAGTGACTCGGATAAACCATAGGCGAAATATAGTCAACAGAAGATGAAATAGCTTCCCAATGTTGTCCAAGTCCCATATCATCATAAGATGAACTTACTTGACCATAGATATCAGCGCCAACATAAGTTTCTAATTTTGAAAGTTGATTATGAGATTTTTTTAAAAAATCTTGAATTGCTTTTGCTTTAGATTTATTTTTAGGATTATGGTATTCTAAAGAAGAATCAAGTTTACCACCATTAGAAGCCGGAAAACGAACATAATCAAATTGAATTTCATTAAATCCAACTTTTGCAGCTTCTTTTGCAACATCAATTACATATTGTCCGTATTTTTCTGCATATGGAGAGATCCAAACAAAACCATCTCCCCCTGTAAAAGGTTTTTTTGTGTTTTTATTTAAAATAACTTGATTGGGAAATTTTTTAGCATAAAGTGGATCTTTAAAAGCTACAATACGTGCTATGGTATAAATATTATTATCTTTTAATTTCTTCATTAAAAGGTCAATATCTTTAATAAAAACTCTTTTATCTGAATTTACTCCATATTCTTGGAGAGCTGGCATTTTAAAAAGTAATGTCCCGTCATCATTTTTAACATCAATTACAAAAGTGTTGATTTCACTCTTGTTAGCTAAATCAATTAAGCGATTCAATGATGATGGAGTTGCCACAGAATAGTGAGATACATAAATACCTTTTACTATCTTTTTAGGGTTAGAAGGATAATTTTCTTTTTTTGTAGAAGAAAATGAAATATCTGAAATTTTACTAGGTAATGAATCTTTAAGATTTTTACTTAGTAAAGATTTTTTTACCCATCCAACATGTGATTTATTGAGTTTTTTGTACGATATTTTAGAAAAAGTAGTTTTAGAATCATCTTTAGCAGAGTTTTGAATTTTTTCTTCAAAAACTTCAACACGTGTACCTTTTTTTAAAGTATCAAAATGTTTAGGTGATTCAATTTTACTTTTTACTTGTATAAAATTATGATTAACAAAAAATAGTTTTGATTCATTTGATGAAAATACAGTGGTAGATAAGATATAGAATAAAAATATAAGAAAATTAGACTTCATTGTTCCTCCGTTTTAATAAATTTCATGTCTACCATTTAAAGATTGAGAAATAGTAGCAGTGTCAGCATATTCAAGATTCCCCCCCATAGGTAGACCACTTGCAATTCGTGTAACTTTAATATTGAAATTTTTGATAAGTTTATTTAAGTATAAAGTAGTAGTCTCTCCTTCTAAATCAGGATTAATTGCAATAATAACTTCAGTAATAGGTTCAGAAGCTATTCTTATAAGAAGAGATTCGATATTTAATTTATCAGGAGTAATTCCTTTTAAAGGGGCAATTTTTCCGTTTAAAACATGATATTTTCCACGAAAAGTAGCCGTTTTTTCAAGTGAAATGATATCACGACAATCTTCTACAATACATAAAATATCAGTACGACGACTTAAATCACTGCAAATATTACAAATGTCTTGTTCAGTTAAATTGGAGCAAATAGAACAATGTTTAATATGTGCTTTAGCTTCAGTAATTACCGATGTTAGAGTTTTAATTTCCTCCATAGAAGAATTTATAAGATGAAAAGCAATTCTTGTAGCACTTTTTTTTCCAATACCGGGTAGTTTGTTAAACTCATTAATTAATTTTTCCAATGCTAGTGAAGTCATTTATTCTCCTTTGTTGGTACTACAACTCTTGGAAAGAGAACGTATAGATTTTTTAACTTCTCTTCTTTCCTTTCCAAGCTCTGCATTTTTTATAATATAATCGTCGACTCTATCTTCGTAGTCAGATTTCATATTCGATATAATATCAATTACTTCTTCGTGTGTCATATTAGGTTCCAAATATTCACGCAAATTAACTAGTAAATCGACTCTTTTTCTATTATCTCTAATTTTTTTATCATTATCTTCAATATCTCTTTTTATTTTATTTTTTCTTCTTTCACTTCTAACGAGTTCCAGTGCAAAATCCATTATCATCACTCCCTTTAGTCTTTTTTTAAATCTATCAAAGTGTTTTTTAAGGACTCTAATGTGTAAAGTAAATTTTCTTTTTGAATATTTTCACCCATATGTCCAATTCTAAGAACAATATCTTTTAGGGGACCGTAAGAAGAAGCAATTAAAACACCATATTTAGTTTTTAAATGTTCTATGATTTCAATAGAAGTGCATTCTTTAGGAGTCAAAAAAGCAGTGACTGTTGGAGAAAATCCCTCTTCCAAATATAATTTTAAGCCAATTTTCTTTAAATATTCTAATGTATAAGCTTGGGCATTATTATGTTTAGTAAAAATATTATCAAGACCAATTTCAAGGATATTATCTAAAGCAACACTTAATCCTAAGATATCTTGACTAGGTAGAGAATAAGGAAATAATTTTTCTTTAACACAATTTTTCCATAAAGAAAGATTGGTATAAAATCCAATTATTGGTTTTTTTCTATTTTGAATAGTAGACCATGCTTTTTGACTAACAGTGATAATTGAGAGTCCAGTGGGAGCAGAAAAGGCTTTTTGCGTTCCACCAAGACAAATATCTACTTCCCAGTTATCTATATCTAGGGAAACTCCTCCCATTGCAGCAACACTATCAACAACAGACAATATATTATATTTTTTAAGAATTTTAGTAATTTCTTTTACATCATTTAAAATTCCAGAAGGAGTATCACAATGAACAAAAGTGGCATATTTAAATGATAGATCACTTTTGGATAGGAATAGGTCTAGTTCTGCAGAATTAATTGGTTTTTTCCAATCAGAACTATATAAAGTAACATTTCCTCCATATAGAGTTACTAAATCAGAAAAACCTTTTCCAAAAACTCCATTTTCGATCACTAAAACATTATCACCTATTTCAGTAAGAGAGCTACAAGCGCTTTCAAGACCTAACATAGCTTCACCACACATGATAATATTTGAACTATTTTTTGAATTAAGAATGGTAGCTAATTTATTACAAGTATCTTCATAAAATTTAAAAAAATTAGAATCGATATCAGGATTTCCCATATATTGAGTTCGAGCTTGTAAAACATTATCCTGAACCATTGTTGGACCAGGTGTCATTAAGAAATAATTAGTATTATACATAATGTGTTCCTCCACTTTTAAAATTATTTTGATAATATATTTGTAATTTCAAAATCCTCATAAATAGATGATGTCTTTTTTCCTTCCCAAGCAAAAGAGATAGGATGAGTAATAATTCTATTTCCTTCAATTCCTACCATGACACTTCCACTATTTTGTAGTAAAATATCAACAGATTTGACAGCCATTCTAGTTGCAAGAACTCTGTCAAAGCCTGAGGGAGTTCCCCCTCTTTGAACATGGCCTAAGACTACACTTCGTACCTCAGCCCCTAGTAGAGAAGCAAGTTTTTTTTCTATTTCATGAACACTTCCCACTCCTTCAGCCACTAATATAATATCATGAAGTTTTCCAATTTTTCTTCTTCCCTTTATTTGAAGAGCGAGCATTTCAATGGGGTTTTTCATTTCTGGGATAAGAAGTCCATCACCTCCACCAGCTAAGCAAGAATAAAGAGCTAGATCTCCAGAATTATGCCCCATAACTTCAATAAGAATAGTTCTTTCATGAGAAGTGGCAGTATCTCTAATTTTTGAAATAGCATCTAAGATAGTATTTAGACAAGTATCAAATCCAATTGTATAATCGGTTCCAATAATATCATTATCAATAGTCCCAGGAATTCCTACAACATGGATTCCATGCTCCTTTGAAAGAAGGTCAGCGCCACGATAGGAACCATCACCACCGATAACGATTAATCCTTCGATGCCTTTTTTAATCATATTTTGAGCTGCAATAGCTCTAAATTCTGGTTCTAAAAATTCTAAACAGCGTGCAGTTAGAAGTTTAGTTCCACCTTTATCAACAATTCCAGAAAGAAAGCAATCATCCATCAAAAAAATATCATTATTTAGCATACCAGAATATCCTCTTTGTACTCCATAGACTATAAGTCCTTGAGAAAGAGCATATTTTCCAGCAGCTCGTATAGCAGCATTCATACCTGGAGAATCTCCTCCACTTGTCAAAATAGCAATTTTTTTCATAAGTTCTCCTTAAGGATATTTAATGATCTGTTAATTTTCATAAAATTCCCCAATAGTTCTAAACTTTTTATATCTATTTTCTAATAATTTATCAGGTGAAAGTTTTATAAGTTCAGTAAATGATTGTAAAACTACTTTCTTTAAATTGTCAGCTGTAAGTTGATAATTTCGATGAGCCCCACCTTGAGCTTCTGGTATAATTTTATCAATTATTTTTAGATCAAGAAGATCTTGTGCTGACATTTTTAAGTTTTCAGCAGCCTCCATTATTTTATCGGGGTTATTATATAAAATTGCAGCACAACCCTCAGGAGAGATAACAGAATAAACTGAATTCTCAAGCATAAAAATTTTATCAGTAACTCCTAGTCCAAGAGCCCCCCCACTTCCACCTTCACCAATAATAATAGAGATAAGAGGAGTTTTGATACCAGACATTTCCATTAAATTTCTAGCAATGGCTTCACCCTGTCCATGTTTCTCTGCTTCAATACCAGGATAAGCACCTGGAGTATCAATGAGAGTCAAAACAGGAATTTTAAATTTTTCTGCTAATTTAAGTAGTCTTAAAACTTTTCTATATCCCTCAGGATTAGCCATTCCAAAGTTACGGAATAATTTTTCTTCAGTAGTTCGACCTTTTTGATGTCCAATAATCATAATAGATTTGCCATCTATTTGTCCCATTCCTCCTATAATCGAATGGTCATCTTTGTAAAGACGATCACCATGTAATTCTACAAAGTTCTCTGTAAGTAATTCAATATAATCAAGGGTGTATGGTCTGTTAGGATCTCTAGCAATAAGAACTTTATCCCAAGAAGAGAGGTTAGAATATGCTTCTTTTAATAGGGAATCTCTTTTTTTTATTTCTTTCTGAATTTCAATATTAAGATTAATATTTTTTAATTTTGAAAAACTTTCTAACTCTGATATTCGTTTTTCAATTTCTAAAATTTCATTTTCAAACTTCATTACCAATCCCTCCCAAGTGTTGTACAGGTAAGTAACTTTGTTAAAGTTTCTTTCATTTCTTCACGTTTTGTAATAATATCAATCATACCAAATTTTTGTAAAAATTCACTTTTTTGAAAACCTTCAGGTAGTTTTTGTTTAATCGTTTGCTCAATAACCCTTGGACCAGCAAAGCCAATAAGGGCACCTGGTTCTGTGATGTTAAAGTCTCCAAGCATTGCAAAAGAGGCAGTTATCCCACCAGTAGTAGGATTCAAAGGGATAGAAATAAAAGGAATCCCTTTATCTTTAAGTCTTTCAATACTAGAAGATGTTTTTGCCATTTGCATTAATGAAAAAATTCCTTCTTGCATTCGGGCGCCCCCAGAAGTGGAAATAACGATAACAGGAATATTTTCATTGTATCCTCTTTCAATAGCTCGAGTTATTTTTTCACCAACAACAGACCCCATACTTCCACCCATAAATGCAAAATTGAGAATAGCTATACTAACTTTAATCTTATTAATTTCTCCTGTTCCAGAAAGAACAGCACTATTATTTTCAGTTTTTTCAACAGCAATTTTATATTTATCTGTATATTCTGGAAATAAAAGCGGATCATTAGAGCAAAGGTTATTATCAAATTCGACAAATGTTGTATCATCAATAAGTAGTTGAATTCTTTCTTGAGGTGACATATAAAAATAGTAATTACAAGAAGTACATTTATTCAAATTGGATTCTATATCTTCTTTATAGATAATCTCATTACATTCAGGACATTTTACCCATAGTGGAGAGCTAAGTTTGTCATCTTTGTTCTGATCTATCTCATTGTCAGTAACACCGTTAGTTACTGGATTTTCATTAGTTGTAGTGGTTAAGGTTACATATTTTTTCTTTTTAATTGAAAAAAATCCCATAAATACCTCCATAATACTTATTATTTTATCTGTAAATATGATATAATTATAACATATTTACAGATAAAATAGAAATTTATTTTTGATATTTTTGAAGGTGAAAGTTGAAAAAATATTATTGGATTTACTAAGAATATCTTTCTATTGAAAAAAAATTTTTTAACTGTTATACTTTAATTGAATTTAAAAAATAAAATTTCTATTGGAAAATAAAAAATAAAAGAGGGATTTATGGATACGTTAAAAGCGATAATTGAAAAAATCAAAGAAAGTAAAAAAATCATTATTTCTACTCATCTTAGTCCTGATGGTGATGGAATAGGGGCAGGTATAGCACTTTTATTAGCAATAAAACAATTTAATGTAAATGTAAGATTTATCATAGAAGATGATATTCCAGAAAACTTAAAATTTTTAATTAAAGATAAAGAAGTGGAAAGACTAGAAAAATTTGAAATAACTGATGAAGATTTGTTTATTCTTCTGGATACTGGTTCAATAGATAGAATGGGTTTATTAGGAAAAAAAAATATTAAAATACCCATGATTAACATAGATCATCATGTAAGTAATATAGGATATGGAGATTATAATTATATCGATACGAGCTCAGGATCAGCTTCAGAAATTATATTTGATTTATTAGAACTACTGAATGTAAAATGGTCAAAGGAAATTGCAAGAGCTATTTACACTGGAATAGTTAATGATACTGGAAATTTTAAACATTCCAATGTAACAGAAAAAACTTTTTTAAAAGCAGCTTTTCTTATTAAAGAAGGGGCAAATAATAATGAAGTTATTAATAAGTTTTATGATAATAAAACTTATGCAGGAATAAAACTTTTAGGTCGTGGCTTAGAAAAAGCTATATATGTTTCTGAGAAAAAAGTAATTTATTCCATAATCCTTCAAAAAGATTTTATAAAATATTTTGGTAATAAAAATGATACAGATTCAGTAGTTGAAAACCTTTTAAAATACTCCGAAGCTAATGTTGCTATTTTTATTAGGGAAGAGAAAAATGGGAATTATAAGGGAAGTATGAGAACTAAAAGTGAGGAGATAGATTTAAATAAAATAGCTTCTATCTTTGCAGGAGGTGGACATAAAAAAGCTGCTGGATTTTCAACAAATTTAGCTCCAGAAAAAATAATAAAAAAAATTATAGAAAATATTTAAGAAATAGTGTATTATATAGTATAATATTTATTATGAAAAGGAGAAAAATTATGAATGCAGAAATATTATTTGTGAAACCAAGTAGATTCGAAGATACTTTAAAATATATAGATTATATTAGCAACGATGTCATACTACATATTAATTTTCATACTTTAGAGAAAAAAATATCTCAGAGAGTTATGGATTTTGTTAGTGGAGCAGTTTTTATAAAAGAGGGGACTATTGTTGTTTTAGGTGAAAATGTTATTTGTATAATACCAAAAGGAAAAACTTATACAAAAGAATATAAAACAATGGGTGAAACAGTTATGGAAGTAACCTATGATGAAGAAGAAGAAATAAGACCTAATTTCTAAAAAATGAATTTGTTTTATTTTTATAAGACCTCAATATTGGAGGTCTTTTTTCTTTAAAATAAGAGATTTAATAAAAAAAAAGAAAAATATTGAATCAAAAGTATTTATAGGGGTGAAAAAAGATAGTGAAAAATTCTAATATATATTTAGAAAGAAATGAATTTAAAAGAAATAAAGAAAAAATGATGATAAATATAAGGATTCAAAGAAGAATTAGAAATATTTTGGGAATATTAGGGATACTTTTTACAATAAGTGTAGCAAATATATATAGTGCAGGATTTTACAATGTTGGAATGAAAAATAAACAAATGTTTACCCACTGTATATATTTTGTATTGGGGACGATTATTTGTTTTACCATTGTTAATAAATTTAATTATAAACTTTTAGTTAAAGGTAAGAACGCTAAACTTATATTTTTAGGAATGTTCACAACATTGGCAACAATGCCAATATTAGCAAGAATTGCTCCAATGATAGTACCTAAAAGAAATGGAGCCACTGCTTGGATCAATATTCCCGGAGTTATTAGTATCCAACCTAGTGAAATATTTAAAATATTTTTTATAGTATTAGTGGCCCATAGATTGACTCTCTCAGAATATGAAGGAGATAAAAATGGGAAACTTTTGGTAAAAAACCTTATTATTCCTATCATTTTTTTCAGTTTAATCATTTTACAAAATGATTTAGGAACAGTGATACATTATTTAGCAATATTTCTATTTATGATTTTTATGAGTAGAATTGATGGAAAAATAATTGCAAGAGTAGTAGCACTGGTAACCGTGACAATAGGAGGTGTTTTTACTTATATTTATCAATTAGAGACTGAGGGGTTAGGATATAAGATACGGAGAGTAAAAGGTTTTTTAAATGGTCTTTTGAATAATATTTATGATAATGATATAGGATATCAAGTAGGGCAGTCACTTATAGGATTGGGGAATGGTGGTCTGATAGGTACTGGATATGGAAATGGAATTCAAAAATATAGCTATTTACCAGAAATTCATACTGATTTTATATTTGCTTCTTTTGGAGAAGAATTTGGATTGTTAGGAGTTTTATTAGTAATTATGCTGTTTTGGGGGTTATTTAATCAAATAAAATCTATTTCATCGGATACAGAGGATTTATTTGCTAAATATTTATGTATTGGAGTATCAGGATATATTTTTACTCAATTTCTTATAAACATCTCTGTTGCAATTGGATTATTACCAGTTTTTGGGATTCCAATGCCTATCTTTAGCTATGGTGGAAGTTCTTTACTAGGTCTATCAATTAGTATGGGAATCATTTTAAATATTAATAAGTCAATAAAATATGAAAAAAGAGATAGTTAAAATAAAATATTTTCATAAAAAAAGTTCCAATAATTATTATTGGAACTTTTTTTATTATTTCTTTATGAATTTTTTAAAAGGATGAACTTGAGGCTGAAGAATAGATTTGTTCTTATTGACAGAATGAATATCTATATTGTCAGGAATAGGTTTTTCATCTATAAAAAGAGTCTTTACAATATAAGAATCTTTTTCAGTACCTATAAGAAACTCTTCATAAAAAATATCATCATCACTTTTATCATAAATAGTTATTTCTAAAAAATCATTTTTTTTCAAATTAAGAGTATTGAAATATGAGATTTCTGTAATAATTATTTCATCAGCTAAATCAGAAGTTTTATTTAAGAGAACAAGAGTTCCATTTAACTTTTTTGATTTTTGTATAAGATGTTTTACAAGATTTGTTATTGTTTCTAAATCTATTTCATAAATCATAAACTCTCCTTTTATTTTAAGGTAATAAAAATTATTATATCATTTTAAGATAAGAACTTCAATAAAAACTAAAATTATAATAAGGTTAATTTTTATTTGAAATCAATATTTAGAAATAATTTTGAATGTTAAGCAATGGGGTGGTATAATACAATAAAGAAGCGAAAAATAAAAATATATTAGTGGAGTTGGAATGAATATAATTTTTTATAGTATTTGTTATTTAAGTTTTTTATTAATAGTAGGGGTAATAATAAGGAGTAAAGTTAAAATTTTTCAAGAATTGTTCATTCCTGCTTCAGTAATTGGGGGAGTAGTGGGATTAATCATTGGTAATTTTATAATTCCCATAGAATGGATAAAAGAAATTAGAATGTTTCCAGGAATTTTAATTATTCCCATTGTAACTTCTATTCCTCTTGGATTTAATTTTAAAAATAAAAATTCAAAAAGTAAAGGAAAGGATGTTGTTTTAATGACTGGTATAATGCTAATGGTTACTTTTTTCCAGCTTTTTATTGGATATTTTATTAATTTTTTCTTTGAAAAAATAGGTGGAATAAAATTATATAAAAGTTTTGGAAGTGAGCTAAATTCTGGACTTTCTGGTGGACATGGAACTGCGGGAATGATTGGAAGAGTATTAAAAGAATTAAATATGGAATATTGGTATTTAGCTCAAGGAATCGCAACTGTAATTGCAACTTTTGGACTTATAGGTGGTATTGTTTTAGGTATTTTTTTGATAAATAAAAATTCTAAAAATGGTAAAATTACATTTTTTTTGGAAAATAATAATATTAATGAAGAATTAAAAAAGGGGTATATAAAAGATATTGAGAGACAGCCTTCATTAGGGAGGGAAACCTTATTTCCGTCATTATTGGACACCTTAGCTTTTCATATAGCAATTATATTTTCTGTTTGTGGGCTCTCATATCTAGTGTTAAACTTTATAAAAGCTAAAAAAATACCAATTCTTTCTTCATTTTCAGTTTGGATATTTGGTATGGGTATTATGTTTGTAGTATGGTCTATTATAAAAAATAGGGGTCTTGAATGGTGTATAGATGTAAAAGTTAAAAGTAAGATTTCAGGTTTTTTGACTGAATTTGCAATAGTTTCAGCAGTGTCCACATTACAGTTGAATATAATAACTACTTACTTTTTCCCAATATTTTTAATGATAAGTCTAGGATTTTTAGGAACTTGGTTTATAATAAAGTATTATTCATATAAAGTTTTTTTGAATAACTATTCTTTTGAAAGAGCTATAGCAATGCTAGGAACATGTTTAGGAATATTTTTTACAGGGCTTTTACTTTTAAAAATTTGTGATCCAGAATTTTCAACTCCTGTTTTAGGAGATTATTCTTTAGGATTTTCTTTTTCCGCTCTGTTAGGACCACTTTTAATAACTAACTTTACAGTTTTAGCCATAAATTATAATGCTATGGTGCCAATGATAACTAGTTTAATTTTTTTTGTTATTCTAATTTTCATTATGAAAATAGTTGATTCTAAAAAATAATAGGAGTGTAATATGAAGATAGAAAAAAAATTTAAAGAAATAATTCTTGAACTTGATAACAATAGAAAAGTCATCTCTAATGAAGTTATTGAAAATACTCCCAAACGAATAAGTGAATTTTATGGAGAAATTTTTTCAGGGTTAGGAAAAAATCCTAATGAGCACTTAAAGAGAAAATTTTCAGTAGATAACAATAGTATGATAGTAGAAAAAAATATTATATTTTACTCCATGTGTGAGCATCATTTTTTACCATTTTTTGGAAAAATAGATATTGGTTATATTCCTAATGGAAAAATTGTGGGATTTGGGGATTTAGTAAAAGTGATTGAAACTTATTCAAAGAGACCACAACTTCAAGAAAGATTAGGAGAGGAAATAGCTGAGACTATATATAAAGAGTTAGCTTGTCAAGGTGTATATATAAGAATTGAAGCGGAACATTTATGTATGACAATGAGAGGTGTTAAAGCAGCAGGAAGTAAAATGATTACCACAGTAGGAAAAGGATGTTTTGAAAATAATTCAAATTTAAGATTGGAGCTGTTAGCATTATTAAAATAAATAAAATATGAGGTGAAAGATGGATAGAATATGTATTGAAAATTTAGAATTTATAGGCAATCATGGAGTTTTTAAAGAAGAAAAATTTTTAGAACAGAAATTTATTATTTCAGTTCGGATGGAGACAGATACAAGAAAAGCAGGAGTAAGTGGAGAGTTGGAATCTTCTACTCATTATGGTAATGTAGCAGAGGATATTGAAAAGGTATTTTTTTCAGATTCTTTTGATTTAATAGAGACATTGGCTGAAAAAATAGCTGAAAAAATACTTTCTTGTTACCCTCTAATTTCAAAAGTTGAAGTCATAGTAAAAAAACCTTGGGCACCAATAAAAAAGCATTTTGATTATGTGAGTGTTGAAATACAGCGTTCAAGAAATATTATTTATCTATCAATAGGTAGTAATATAGGTGATAAAAGAAAAAATTTGGAAGTTGCTATTGAGAAAATCAGTAAAATATCCAATACAAAAATAAAAAATGTAAGTACTTTTTTAGAAACAGAACCATTTGGGGATATAATACAAGAAAATTTTTTAAATGCTTGTCTAAAAGTAGAAACTCTTTTTCCATGTGAAGAATTTTTAAATTTACTTTTAGATATTGAAAAAGATATGGGAAGAATTCGAGATAAAAAATGGGGACCTAGAATAATAGATTTGGATATTCTCTTTTTTAATGATGAATTATACCAAAAAAATAATTTATCTGTTCCTCATCCGTATATATGTGAAAGAGCATTTGTATTAATACCATTAGCAGAGATTGCACCAAATTTTATTCATCCTTTAGAGAAAAAAACAATTTTACAATTAGAGAGATTAATAACTAGGGGTAAATAATGAAGTTAGAAAGTAATGGGAAAATAATAGATTTGAGTAAAAAAGTTCTTATAATGGGAATTTTAAATGTGACACCTGATTCTTTTTCAGGAGATGGTAATTTTATAGATATAGAAACTACAGTTAATCAAGTTAAAAAACTTCTTGATGACGGAGCTGACATAATTGATGTTGGAGGTCAATCTACAAGACCAAGATATCTTGAAATAACAGTAGAAGAAGAGATTAATAGGGTAGTTCCCATAATTAAGGCTATTTCTAAAAATTTTGATTGTTTAATTTCCATTGATACTTATCGGTATCAAGTTGCTGAAGAATGTTTGAAAAATGGTGCTCATATAGTAAATGATATATGGGGTTTACAAAAAGATAATGGAGAAATGGGAAAGATTGTTTCAAAATATAGTGCAATAGTCATAGCGATGCATAATAAAAAGGATAAAAATTATTCAGAAGACATTATAGAGAGTATGAAAAAATTTTATCAGAGAACTTTTGAAATTGCATCAGAGAATAAAATAGAAAGAAATAAAATTATTATTGATCCGGGAATAGGATTTGCCAAAGGTAGCAAAGAGAACATAGAAGTTCTTTTAAGATTGGAAGAATTGATTTCTATTGCTCCCGTTCTCCTTGGAGTATCAAGAAAAAAATTTATTGGTGAAGAGATGCAGTTATCTCCTTTAGAACGAGATGATGGAACGTTAGGGATTAATATTTTAGCTATAACTAAAGGTGTGAAAATAATAAGAGTTCATAATGTTAGAAGTCATAAAAGGGCACTTTCTATTGTAGAAAAACTATTATAAAAAAAATTATATTTATTTAAATAAAAAAATTAATAAAAAGAAGCCATTTAATTTCTCTCCTTTGAGAGAGTTAATGACTTCTTTTTATTTTTAAGATTTTAATTAGAGGTTAATTTTGAAGTAAGAAAAAAAATTTCAAAATTAAATTTTAAATTTAACTTCTGTAAAAAAAGGCTAGGATTTGAAATTAACTCTTCCTTTTTTTTTGAACTAAATTTTTTTATAGTAAACTCTATTTGAGAAGCAAAAGACCTATTTTCAGTAAAGAAAATTATTTCAAAATATTTTGGTTTAAATATTTTAGTATATTTTGCACCAGTTCCAGAAGAATGTTCTAAAAATCTTCGATTAAAATCTGTTGTAATGCCAGTATAAAGAGAATTGTTTTCACAACGTATCATATATATATACCAACAATTATTCAAAATTATTCTACCCAACTTTTAATGGTAGAGTGTGTTTTTTCAACAATTTCTTCAACAGAAAGTGTTTCAGGATAAATTCTAGGGAAAAATTTAAAATCAACAGTTCCAGATTTAAGAAATTTATCTGTAGGAGAAAGTAAAGAATATGCTCCTTTTATACCAAATGGAGTAATAGGGATATTGAGTTCTTTTGATAAAATAGCAAAAGATTTTTTAAATTCTCGTATTTTTCCATCTCTTGAACGAACACCTTCTGGAAAGAGAATAATGCTTCCACCAGACTTAAGGACTCTTGCAGCCTCTTTAAGAGCTTCTCTGACATTACTATTAATATCTAAAAGAATAATATTAGAGTGAGTAGCTGCAAATTTCATAAGAGGATTTTTAAAGTATTTAATTTTTGCTATATAGAATCCTTTGTGTAATAAAAACTTAGGTATGACATTATTAATTAAAAATACATCTAGAAAACTTTGATGATTTCCAACATAAATTGAAGGGGTATCAACAAGAGTCTCTTTTCCACTTAGATTTTGTTTAATATAAAACCAGAATAGTGGCTTACAAAGAAATCCAATTAAAAAAGGTAAACATGAATTTTTAATTTTGATGTTTGATACAGAATTAAGTTCAGAACTCCAATTTTTATCAGAATTTTTAATAATATCAGTGTTGTTGTTACTTTTTAAATATTCAGAAAGTTTTTCAACTGTTGGATATTGAGTTATCAAAGTTTGTTCGACAATAACTCCATAGTTATTTTCAATATATGCAAATAGTTCAGTGATATCTAGTGAATCTAGACTAAGATCAAGTTCTAAATGTGCATTTGGTGAAATCTTTTTTTCTTTAAGAAGTGATAAAAATTCTTTTAATTCTATATATTCTTGATACGTAGGTTCACTGTGAACTACAGACTCTTGTTCTACTTCGTTAAGAAGTTCAGGTATCATAAAACGTCTTATTTTCCCAAGTTTAGTTTTTGGAAGTTCTACTTGTAAAATTTTAATGACTAAAATCTTTTTGTATAATGGAACAGTATGATTATAGGTATCAATGACTCCCCATTTTAATGTTTCGATTATATTATTTATACCTTCTTCATGAACTTTTTGAAAATTAGGATAAATGATAGCAGTTAGTTTGGAATCATATTCAACTACTGCAACCTCATTTACTAAGTTAGAATTAAAGATTATCCAATCTTCAATTTCAACTGGATTTATATTTTTACCATTGGAAAGAACAATCATCTCTTTTTTTCGTCCTGTGATATATAAGTTTTCACCTTTTAAAGTTCCTAAATCACCAGTATGAAACCATCCTTTATCATCAATGGCTTCAGCAGTTGCTTCAGGTTTGTTGTAATAACCTTTCATAACATTTCTACCTCTTACAAGAATTTCTCCATCTTCAGCAATAACTGTTTCTATACCTGGTAAAAGTTTGCCTGCACAACCAGGTATAACATTATTCGGATGAGTAAATGCAATCATAGGGGCAGTTTCAGTAAGACCGTATCCCTCTAAAATTTCAATTCCTAGCGTTAGAAAAGATTTAGCAATTTGTCCATTTAACTTAGAACCACCAGAAACAAAGAATCTCAGATGTCCGCCAAATTCATCATGTACCTTTTTAAAAACTATTTTACTAAATGCTTTATTATTAATTAATTTAGCAATTTTGAAAACAGACTTACTAATTATTGATGAATTTATTTTAAGAAGTATTTTTCTTAACATTGCTTCCCAAATTCTTGGAACTCCAAGCATTACAGTTATTTTATGTTCCTTAAGAGCTTTAACCATATTTTCAGGAGAAAGTTCAGTTAAAAATATAAGAGTAGCCCCTTTAGAAAGAGGAATAATCGCAGTTCCTATAATTGAAAAAATATGATGCAGTGGTAATAATCCAAGAAACCTATCTTCAGGAAGATAAACCTTTTGAGAGTCAAGACCTTCAATATTAATAAGTAGATTATCAAAGGTAAGCATGACTCCTTTAGGGTTTCCAGTAGTACCAGAGGTATATAAAATAAGACAAGTATCTTCTTTTTCAGGAGGTTGAATAGTATAGTCATTTCCTGAATAAGTGTTTTCGATGTTATCAACAACGATAACAGGAGTATTACTTCCAATTCTATTTAAAGCTTCAAGAGTATTAAGTTTATTTTTTTCAGATGTAAAAATGTATTTAGGGTTGGAATCTAAAAAGTAGTAATCTAATTCTGAAGATGTAAAAGTAGCATCTAAGCAGATAGCAGTTCCCTTTTTATCCCAAATACTAAAAAAAGAATAAATATGTTCAGGACGATTTTCCATGTAAATAATGACCCTGTCTTCTCTATTAATATTTATAAGAGAACTATAACTTTTACTATATCCAATAAGCTCTTTATAGTTAATAGAAGTTTCTCCATAAATAATTGCAGTTTTATTATAATCTTTAATGAAATTCAAAGTTCCTCCCTTTAAAATAACAAGTGTTTTTTACATAGTATCATTTTTCTTCTGTGAATACAACTTTTTTTATAGAATTTCTTGTTTCACTAACTAATTCATCAACAGTGTGGTTAGATGGTGAGATAGGAGATAAAACTTCAATTTCCATAGAACCATGTTTAGGCAAAGAACTTCCATATGGCATTAGATTATATGCATTTTTTATAGCAAATGGAGTAATATTAACATTTAATTCTTTTGATAAAATAGCAAAACTTTTTTTAAAATCTTGAAGCTTACCGTCACGAGCTCGGGCACCTTCTGGAAAAATTACAAGGTTATTTCCTTCGTTTAGGACTTTAGCAGAAATTTTAAGACTATCTTTTATATTTTTATTCATATCTAAAAGAATGACATTTGAATTTTTAGCCACCCAAATTTTAAAATCACTAGAAAAGTGAATATTACTAGCCATAAAATATGTTTTTTTTCTCAAATTAGAAGAGAGAATCTGAGTAAAAGCAAAAGCATCAAGCATACTCTGATGATTTCCAACAAAAATAGTAGGAGAATCAGATAAATTTTCTATTCCAACTTTCTTTAATTTTATATAGGTTTTAAAAAATAATTTTAAAAGAAAATCAAAAGGAAAACATATTATTTTATTGAACTTTGGTAATGTATAAGAGATTTTTTCGTCAAAAATAT
Source organism: uncultured Fusobacteriaceae bacterium (assembly GCA_947038515.1). Taxonomy (GTDB): domain Bacteria; phylum Fusobacteriota; class Fusobacteriia; order Fusobacteriales; family Fusobacteriaceae; genus JAGNZR01. The sequence goes on along the minus strand of CAMQWJ010000002.1, from coordinate 37,740 downwards.
TTTTCCAATTAACTTCTCCCTCTTTAAAATCACCCCCTTTATTTATTATAAGGGCTATTAGTTCTTTAACAGTTTGTGCATTTGAGAAATCTTCTTCTGTAATAGAGATTTGAAAAGTCGTAGAGATATAAGACAAAAGTTCAACATTGTCGAGAGAATCCATTCCAAGATCAATTTCTAAATGAGAGTCAGGAGTAATACGATCTACTTCATGAAGATTATTAAAATATTTTTCAAGAATTACATATTCTTTTGTATTTATATATTTATCATTTAATTCATTTTTTAATTCTTCTTTAACTTCAGGTTTTTTTTCTGAAAGAATCAATTCTTGGAGCTTAAATCTTTGTAATTTACCAATTCTAGTTTTTGGTAATTCAACAGAAACAATTCTAGTTTCCAATATTTTTCTATAATTAGGGGCAGTAATATTATAGTGATCAATGATTTGCCATTTTATTTCCTCTTTTATATTAACTATCCCTTCCTTTTTTGCTAGTTCAAAATCTGGATAGATAAGTGCAAGAAGATGTTTGTTGTGCTCAACAACTCCTATTTCTTTAATTAAAGAAGTTTTCTTCATTAACTCAGATTCAATATCACCAGGATTTATATTTTTACCATTGGAAAGAACAATCATTTCTTTTTTTCGTCCAGTTAAAATAAGGTGGTTATCATGAAAATGACCTAAATCACCAGTATGAAACCAACCATCTTTATTAATCACTTCTGATGTTGCCTGTGGTTGATTAAAATATCCTTTCATAATATTAGGTCCCTTAACAAGAACTTCATTTTCATCTGAAATTTTAATTTCGATACCAGGAAGTGGAAAACCAACACTTCCACCTCTAATATGACCAGGTCTATTAAATGATATAAGAGGAGAAGTTTCTGTCATTCCATATCCTTCTAGCATAAAAAATCCCATAGTTGTGAAATCATTTAATATTTCTTTTTCTAGTTTTGCTCCACCAGAGGCTAAAAGTCGCATGTGTCCACCAAAAGCATTATGTATTTTAGAGAAAATAGTCTTACTAAGGGCAGGGGATTGAATTTTAGCACAAATTTTAAAAAGAGTTCGAGTAAGAAATTTAGAATTAATAATTCCCATTATTCCTTTATGGAACATTTCCCAAACTCTAGGAACTCCAATCATAGCTGTGATTTTATATTTATTCATAGAAGCTTTTATTGCTTCAGAAGATAAATCGTTTGAAATTACAACAAGTGATCCTAAATATAATGGCATAAGGATATTAATGGCTAAAGGTAAAATATGATGAAATGGTAAAAATGATAACATTCTATCTTTATCGCTTAATAATTCTAGTTCTTGAACGGCTAAAAGATTAGTTAAAATATTACCATAAGTAAGCATAACACCTTTTGGTGTCCCAGTTGTCCCAGAGGTATATAAAATAACTACAGTCTGTTCCATTGGAGGTGCCAAAATAGGCTTAGAGTCTGATAAAACATTTAGATTGTTCTCATTGTCTTCGTTTTCATCAAAAACAATAATGTTAACATTTGAATTAGCTATTTTTTTTGCTTCAAGAGCAATATTATAATTTTTATTTGAGGTAAATACATATTTTGGGGTTGAGTCAATAAAAATATGAGAAAGTTCTTCTGCATTGTATCCTGAATCTATATTAACAGAGATTCCGCCTTTTTCAATAATACCAAAAAAGCAATAAATAAATTCAGGTCTATTTTCAGTAAATAAAACAACTCTATCTCCAATGGAAATATTAAGTTTAGAATTATAATATCGTGCATTGTTCAGTAAATCAGAATAGCTATACTCTTTGTCTTTAAAAATCAAAGCAGTTTTTTTTCGGTCATATAAAAAATATTGCATTTTTCCTCCAATGAATTTTAATAAAAATTTTACTTTATTTACTTTTAAAATATATTTAAGAATACTTTTAAAGTAAATATTAAAATAATATCGTATAATATATCTAACACAGATTTTATGTTATTTTACCTTTTTTTTATGTATGTTGTCTACTATTTTAAATTTTAGAGAAAAAGGAGTTTTTAAAATGGAAATAATAATTGAAAATATTAAAGGCTATAATCCTTTATTACAAACACTTATTGCAACTTTATTTACTTGGGGAGTCACTGCCTGTGGTGCAGGATTAGTATTTTTTTTTAAAACAATTAATCAAAAAATAATGAGATTAATGTTAGGGGTTGCTTCTGGAGTCATGATAGCTGCATCTTTTTGGTCTTTATTAAATCCAGCAATACTACTTGGAGAAGAACTGGGGATAGAACCTTGGATCCCAGCAGCTGTTGGTTTTTTATCAGGTGGATTATTTCTTTGGTGTATTGATAAAATTCTTCCACATATACATGTTGGGATAAAAAAAGATAAAGTTGAGGGAGTAAAAACTAGTTGGCAAAGAAGTGTATTACTAGTTCTTGCTATAACACTTCATAATATTCCAGAAGGATTTGCTGTTGGAGTAGCTTTTGGTGCAGCAAGTTTAGGAGTTGGATCAGCTTCTTTAGCTTCTGCTATAGTTCTTGCAATTGGAATAGGATTACAAAATTTTCCAGAGGGAGCGGCAGTTTCTATTCCTTTAAGAAGGGAAGGTTTTTCAAGGTTAAAAGCATTTACTTACGGACAAGCTTCTGGGATTGTGGAACCAATAGCAGGGCTATTAGGTGCATTTTTTGTGATTAAAGTTAGAAGTTTATTGCCATATGCTCTATCATTTGCAGCTGGAGCTATGATTTATGTTGTAGTAGAAGAGCTTATTCCCACTGCAAAAGAAGAGCAACATGATGATGCAGGAACTATTGGTGTCATGATTGGGTTCACTTTAATGATGATTTTAGATGTGGCATTAGGATAAAAAATTAAAAATAACACATAATTGTCACATAAATCTGATATACTAAAGTTAGAATATAGAAAATAATCTTAAAAAGAAGGTATAATTGTGAGAAAAACAGTTCTAATTGTTGAAGATGAAACATCTTTGATGGAAATATTAAGTGATACACTTATAAAAAATAATTTGATAGTGTATCAAGCAAAAAATGGAGAGGAAGCTATTGATATTTTTTATGAAAAAAATCCTGATTTAATATTACTAGATATTAATTTACCTAAAAAAAGTGGTTGGGATATTTGTAAAGAAATAAGAGTAGATTCCAATGTTCCAATTATAATTATGACTGCTAGAGACACTGATTCCGAGGAAATAAAAGGACTAGAATTAGGAGCAGATGACTATATAAGTAAACCATTTAACTTAAAAATACTTTTAATTAGAATTATGAAACATTTAAAATTAGATTCTAAGTTTATTTATAGCTGGCGTGGAATAAATTTTGATTTTTCACGTCACTTGTTTACAATAAATGAAAAAAAAATAGAGTTTTCAAAAAAAGAAACAGAGTTATTAGAGTATTTTATAAAAAATAAAAATAAAGTAATTACGAGAGAAATGCTTTTAAATGAAATATGGGGTTATGACATTGAAATGGAAGACAGGAGTGTAGATACACTTATCAAGAGGGTACGAAAAAAATTAGGAGATTATAGTGAACTTATAAAGACAATTAGGGGGGTAGGGTACAGTTTTGATGAAAAATAGATATAAAAATATGAGGATTAGTTACTTTAAAAAACTTTTTATTTATTCTCTTTTTATAATAACAATAATTATTGTTATTGGAAACATCTTTAATATGTTTTTATTTGATAAATTTTATATTGCACGAAAGAAAACCTTGATAATGAAAGTGGTTGAAGATGTAAATAGAATTAGTAAATTACAGATAGAAAAAAATGAAAAAAGAGAGATACTAGAAGATTATAAAGATAAAGTAAAAGAATTTGATGGGATAGAATTTAAATTAATTTCAAACAAAAGATATTATTCACAAAAATATGGAAAAAGAGGTCATGGAAAAAATAGAAGAATTACACATGAAAGAATAAAATTTGAAAATCAAGAATTTATTTTGACGAATATAGGAAAATCAAATATAAAAATGTTAAGTTATACTCTAAAAACTGAAAATGAAATGTTTATAACAGCTTGGACTTCAATTTCTGTGATGCAAGGACATAAAGAAGAACTATTAATTTTTAATTTGTTATCTTCGATTGTGGGGATATTAATTACAGTTATTATTGCACATAGTTTTTCTAAAAAGTTAACAAGGGATATGGAAAGGCTTTCGATAACAGCAAAATCGATTTCAAAACTGGAATTTCCTAAAAATATTAAAATAGAAAGAGGGGATGAGATTGGTGATTTAAGTATAGAACTAGAAAAAATGTCAAATAAACTTTATGAGGGAATAGAAAATCTAAAATCGTTTGTTTCAAACGCCTCTCATGAATTAAAAACTCCTATTTCAGTTATAAATTCATATTCTCAGACTCTTCTTTTAGAAAATTCAATTTCTAAAGAAAAAGAAAAGAAATATTATGAAACAATTTTTAAAGAAAGTATCAATATGGAAGAATTAGTACAAAATCTCCTAACAATCTCAAAGATTGATTCTTCAAGTTATGTTTTGACAAAAGAAAATATTGAAATAAAATCATTAATATCTGATTCATTGGAAAAATATGAGAATTTAGAATTAAAAAAAGATTTGACAATTGAAATAAATCTAGAGAAAGAAAATTTTTATGGCAATTTATCTTTGATGAAAATTGTAGTGGATAATATAATAGAAAATAGCATGAAATATGCAAAAGAAACAGGAATTTTAGAAATATATCAATTGGACAAAAAAATATATTTTTCTAATGAAATTTCTAAGTCGATAGATGTAAAGATAGATAAAATTTGGGATTCATTTTATCGTGGAGAAGAGCAATTAGAAAAAGAAGTTTCTGGTCATGGGTTAGGATTAGCAATAGTAAAAAAGATACTTGAACTTCATGATATTGGATATGGGATTGATATAAAAGAAGAAAAATTTATCTTTTGGATAAAAATCAACCAATAATTTGATTTGAAAATAGAAAGAATAATAATTATATAAATTATTGTTTGACAATTTCAAGAAAAAAATAGTAATATATATTATATTTAAAAATAATGCTAACGAAAGTTAAGCAAAAAATATTTAATAGGGGGAATACAATGGGTTATAAATTTTTTATGCCACCAATGAGTTTTATGGGATCTGGTTCGTTAAAAGATGGGTGTGAGGAGATAGTAAGTTTAGGATTTAAAAAAGCTTTAATTGTAACAGATAAAGTGTTAGTAGATATCAAACTAGTAGATACATTAATAGAGGCTCTTAAAATTAATAAGGTAGATTTTGCTATTTTTGATGAAACATTACCAAATCCTACAATGAAAAATGTAAATGATGGGTTAGAGATTTTAAAGAAAGAAAATTGTGACTTTGTAATTTCTTTTGGTGGAGGGTCACCTCATGATTGTGCAAAAGGGATAGCACTTTTAGCAACAAATGGTGGGAAAATATCTGATTATGAAGGTGTTAATAAATCTAAAAAACCACAATTACCATTAGTGGCTATTAATACAACTGCTGGAACAGCTTCTGAGATGACAATTTTTTGTATAATAACAGATGAAGTAAGACACATAAAAATGGCAATAGTAGATAAGCACGTGAATCCTATTTTAGCAATAAATGATCCAGAGTTAATGGTAGGAATGCCAAAATTCTTAACTGCTGCTACAGGAATGGATGCTTTAACTCATGCTATTGAAGCATATGTTTCAACTGCAGCAACTCCAATAACAGATGCTTGTGCTCTTCAAGCTATGAAGTTAATTTCTAAAAACTTGAGAACAGCAGTAGAAAATGGTAAAGATATAGAAGCTAGAGATAAAATGGCATATGCTGAATTTTTAGCGGGAATGGCTTTTAACAATGCTAGTTTAGGTTATGTTCATGCAATGGCACATCAATTAGGTGGAATGTATGATTTACCTCATGGAGTATGTAATGCTGTTTTATTACCACATGTTCAGGAGTATAATGCTCAAATAGTACCTGATAAATTGAAAGAATGTGCTAGTGCTATGGGAATAGATGTTTCTAAAATGAATGATAAAGAGGGAGCTGTGGCTCTTATTACAGAAATAAAGAAATTATCTAGTGAAATTGGTATACCAAAAGGTATAAAAGAATTAGGAGTAAAAGAGGAAGATTTCAAAGTTTTAGCAACAAATGCATTAAAAGATGCTTGTGGAATGACAAATCCAAAGCAAGCTACTTTAGAAGAAATAGTTGAAATATTCATAAAAGCAATGTAAAAAATGACTCTAGAATTAATTTAATTCTAGAGTTTTTTTATAAAATTATGCTGGATACTTAAGAAAGAGATTTCTTAAGTAATTTAATTGCACCTTTGAATCAAAAAAAATAAAAAAATATTGTTATTTTGAAAGAAACATTGTATAATTATTTAACAATAAAAATAAAAAATAATAAATCTCATATATCCCCATAAAATGGTTGGGAGTTTCTAGGGTTATCCTTTTATTAACCACTATGAGTAAAAAAATCATAGGCTATTTTTTAAGTGGCTAAGGGTCATTTTTTTACTTGAAATTTTAAAGTAGAAAAATGACTCTTTTATTTTAATTTATTTTGTAAAGGAGGAGAGTTAGAATGCTTAAAAGTACATCGCCATATGAATTAGATGGTGTTCCAAGTTTAAAGGTTGCTATACCGTTAGGATTACAACATATCCTTGCTATGTTTATCAGTAACATAACACCAATTATTATTGTGGCTGGAGTATTAGGTATCTCACCAGAAAAAACAACTATGCTAATCCAATCTTCAATGTTTGTTGCAGGTATTAATACATTAGTGCAAACATATTCTATCGGTCCTATAGGGGCAAGACTTCCTATTGTTGTAGGAACAAGTTTTACCTTTGTACCAGTAGCAATTACAATCGGTCTTAAATATGGAATGGAAGGTGTTTTAGGTGCAGCACTGATAGGGGGACTCTTTGAAGCTATACTAGGACTATTTATAAAAAAAATAAGAAAATTTTTTCCACCAATAGTAACAGGCGTTGTAGTTTTATCAATAGGGCTTTCACTTTTACCAGTAGGAATAAAAAGTTTTGTTGGTGGAGTTGGATCAGCTGATTTTGCCTCTTTTTCCAATATAGCACTAGGAACATTTGTTTTAATTGTAGTAATTTTATTTAAACAATTTACAAAGGGAGTTTTAAGTACAGGAGCAATTTTTATAGGTACAGTAATAGGTTTTATAGTAGCAATTTTTATGGGGAAAGTAGATTTTACTCCTCTTCTAAATGCAAATTACTTACATATTCCAAAGCCATTTGTTTTTGGCTTTTCATTCCATTTTGATGCTATAGTTGCTATGGTACTTATGTTTATTGTGTCAGCAGTGGAAACTGTAGGAGATATGTCTGGGATAACTATGGGAGGGGCAGGAAGAGAAACAACTGATAGAGAGTTGTCAGGTGGAATAATTGCTGATGGCTTGGGAAGTAGTATTGCTGCAGGATTTTCAATCTTACCAACAACCTCTTTTAGTCAAAATACTGGGATAATTGCAATGACTGGAGTAATGAGTAGATTTGTAGTAGCAATTGGTGCAATCTTTTTAGTAATATGTGCTTTTATTCCAAAAATTGGTGCATTATTTACAGTATTTCCCCCAAGTGTCATTGGTGGAAGTCTTATCATGATATTTGCTATGATAACGATTAGTGGAATTAATCTTTTAACAAAGTGTCCTTTGGAAGGGAGAAATGCAACAATTTTAGCAGTTTCTTTAGGAGTTGGATATGGTCTTGGAAATGTACCAGAAGCATTGATTAATTTTCCTCAAACGATACAGTTAGTTTTTGGAGGGTCTGGAATAGTTGTTTCTGGAGCAATTGCAGTATTTTTAAATGCAGTACTACCATTAAATAAAATAAAATAAAAAATACTAATACAGGGTAATGTTTAAAATAAATTAATATTTGTAGAAAAAATTTTAGGGAGGTAACTTTTGTTTCAGTTTGCGATATATAATTCTCCAAAAACATTAGAAGAAGCTTATAGTACTTTAGTTGAGAATAAAAACAATCTTATTCTTGGTGGGACATCATTTTTAAGAATGGGAAATAGAAAATACAATACTGCAATAGATCTATGTAATTTGAATTTATCATATATTAAAGAAGAAAATGATTGTTTTCATATAGGAGCAATGACTTCATTTCGAGATGTAGAAACAAATTTAGCTCTTAAGGAATATTATTCTGGGATGGTAGGAAAATCATTAGAAAATATACTTGGAGTGCAATTTAGAAATAATGCTACAGTTGGTGGTACTGTTTTTTCAAAATTAGGTTTTTCTGATTTTATTCCTGTTTTACTCTCTTTAAATACAACAGTTGTTTTCTATAAAGGTGGAGAAATTTCCTTAAAAGAATATTTACTGGAGGAAAAAAATAGAAAAGATATACTTATTGAAATAAAAATAAAGAAAGAATTTATGAAATGCAGTTTCCAAACAGTGAGAAAAACTACTACTGATTATGCTATTCTTAATTTAGTCCTATCTAAAACTATCGAAGATAACTATAAACTTGTTTTGGGTGCTACCCCTAAAAGAGCTTTAATTGCTGAAAAAACATCTGAACTATTGAATAAATTAAAAAAAGATAAATTTGATAGAATAATAAGCGAAGAAGAATTTGAAGATATTTTTAAAATACTATTTCAAGAAATTGAATTTCAAACTAATATGAGAGGGACTGAAGAATATAGAAAATTAATTTCAAAATCAATGTTGAAAAAAGCTTTGAAGGAGGTTCTATAAATGTTATTAAATATCACTGTAAATAATAAAAAAATAAAAATGTTAGTCGAACCTGATGAATATTTAATAGATACCCTTAGAAAGGCAGGATATTTAAGTGTAAAAAGAGGATGTGATACTGGAACATGTGGATTATGTACAGTGTTTGTGGAAGGAAAACCTGTTTTATCATGTTCAACTCTCTCTTTAAGAGTAAATAACAAAAAAATAGAAACACTAGAAGGACATCAAGAGATCGCTAAAAGATTTGCAGTATTTATGGGATTAGAGGGAGCAGACCAATGTGGTTTTTGTGCACCAGGATTTACTATGACAGTTATAGGACTAAAAAATGAGTTTCTTTCTAATGGTAGAGTACCAACTGATGAAGAGATTTTACACTATTTAAATGGAACTTTATGTCGTTGTACAGGGTATGCTTCACAGTTACGAGCTATAAAAAACTTTTTGGAGGCTGAAAAGAATGAAAATAGTTAATTCTACTGTAAAGAAACTTGATTCAATAGCTGCAATAACTGGAACTCCTGGATATACAGAAGATTTGATTTTAAACAATAATACCTTGATAGTAAAATTATTAAGATCACCACATGCTTATGGAAAAATTGTTAATATAGATGTAAGTGCTGCTAAAAAAATAGTAGGTATAGAGAATATTTTCACTCATTTAGATACTCCAAAAACTCGTTTTACTCTGGCAGGACAAGGGTATCCAGAACCATCTGCATATGATAGAAGAATACTTGATGAATATGTAAGATATGTTGGAGATGCAGTTGCAATAGTTGTTGGTGAAAATGAAAAATGTATTGATATGGCCATGAAATTAGTAAAGGTTAAATATGAACTTTACACTCCAATTTTAGATTATGAAAAATCTATTGACTCAAAAACTGTTGTTCATCAAGAAGAATTATTTACAAATTTTGATATTGGAATGGAGAAAAATCGAAATATTGCTTCTAAATATTTTCAAGAAAAAGAAGGTGTTGATGAAGGATTTAAAAATAGTTCCATAGTAATAGAAGAAACATATTATACACAAGGACAAATTCATGGAATGATGGAAACAAATCGTTCGTATTCATATTTTGATTCTTATGGACGTTTAACAATAATTACTTCAACTCAAATACCTTTTCATGTAAGAAGACACTTGGCAAGAGCTTTAGAAATCTCACCTGGAAAAATAAGAGTAATAAAACCTAGAGTTGGTGGTGGTTTTGGTGGAAAACAAACTGCTGCAACAGAGATTTATACAGCATTTGTAACTTTGAAAACAGGAAAGCCTTCAAAAATGATTTATAATCGAAAAGAGAATAATACTTGTACAACTACAAGACATCCAATGAGAATTACAGTTAAAATTGGTTCAGATTTAGAGGGAAATATAAAAGCTATTGATATAAAAACATTATCTAATACAGGAGCTTACGGAGAACATGCTCCAACAGTGACTCCTTTAATTGCATTCAAAACTTTCGCTTTATACAGTAAGATACCTATGAGATTTAAAGCAGATATAGTATATAGTAATACTATGGTTGGAGGAGCTTTCAGAGGGTATGGAGCAACTCAAGGCACTTTTGCAGTGGAATCTGCAATAAATGAATTAGCTGAAAAATTGAATATTGATCCTATTGATCTTAGAATGAAAAACTTAGTTGAAACAAATTTAGAGGGAGAATCAATAGTTAGTGGCGATATAAAAAAATGTATAACAATTGGAAAAGAAAAATTTGATTGGAAAAATAGAAAAAATAGACGTGAAATATCTGATGGAAAAGTAAGAGCAGGTGGAATGGCTGTTACAATGCAAGGGTCAGGAATTGCAGGGATTGATACTGCTGCAGTAACTATTAAATTAAGTGATAGAGGAGACTTTAATCTATTTACAGGTGTAACAGATATGGGACAAGGGTGTGATACAGTAATATCTCAAATGGCAAGTGAGGTCTTAGAAGTATCATTAGATAAAATAATAATTCATAGTGCTGATACTGATATTTCACCATATGATCCAGGAGCATATGCTTCTAGTGGTACATATGTTACTGGAAATGCAACTATAATAGCTTGTAATAAAATGAAAGAAGAAATATTAAAAACTACAAGTAAACTTTTAAATATTCCTCAAGAACAGATAGAATTTTGTGGTGAGTTTTTAAGAGTAAAAGAAAATGATAAGGCTGAAAGAATATTAAAACTTGAGGAATTAGCCCAAAAATTTATTTCTTTTGAAGGTATGAATCAAATAACAACAACTGGGACATGGGGAGGAAAGAACTCACCACCACCTTTTATTGGAAGTTTTGCTGAAGTAGAAGTAGATACAGGAACTGGTGAAGTAAAAATATTAGATTTCTTATCTGTAGTAGATTGTGGGACTTTAATTAATCCTGCACTTGCAAGAGTACAAGTAGAGGGTGGAATAGTTCAAGGAATAGGATTAGCACTTACAGAAGATATTATATATGGTAAAAATGGAAAAGTTTTAACTGATTCTTTTATGCAGTATAAAATGCCAGCAAGAAAAGATATAGGTAAAATAGATGTTGAATTTTTAGAGTCTTATGAACCAACAGGACCTTTTGGAGCAAAATCTGTAGGAGAAGTAGTTATTAATACATCTGCACCAGCAATAGCCGATGCAATCTTTCGAGCAACAGGAAAAAGAATTAGAAGTTTACCTATTACAAGTGAGAAAATTTTAATGGGTAAATAAATTTTTAAAATTTAACTAATGAAAAACTCTAATAGCTAAACTATTAGAGTTTTTCTATAAAATATGATGAAAATACTATATAAAAAATAAAACTATAGTAATAAAAATTAAATTAAAGAAAAAATATGTTATAATAGTAATAAATTATAAAAAATAAAAAAATTATAAAACAAAATAAGATAATAGTATTAATATTTAGGGGGATTTATGTGTAACGAATATATAACTTGGAATACAGAAAAAAATATATTTCAAGATCAAAATGATTTGGAAAAAATATTAGTTTTAGATGTAGAATATGAAAAACAAAATGAAGAATGGTATCATTTGACAACTGTCAGAGCTTTTTCTACAGCAAATGATGTTTTAGAGTATTATTATACTGAAACGTTTCCAAGATTAGTGGCTTGGAGCTCTTGGAAATATGAAGATGCTGAAGATATGAAGATATCTATAGAGGATTTAATTGAAAAATTAGAATCTCTTTATGGAAAAAAAGAAGAGAATATAAAAAAGATAAAAAGCTTACAAGATAAATTCTTGGAGTATATGAAAAAAAAGGATCTTAGTCTAAAAGAACTTGAAAATTTCAAAATGGAACTTGAAGATATGGATATAGATTTTGGAGTTACAAAATTTAACATAGAATATATTGGAGATGCAGATGGACTGATGGAGATAGCACTGTCTTATGGTGGAATGTATTTAGATGATGTAGAGCACCCAGAGGTTGAACTTATAAATTATTTAACAGATTTTGACTAATAGAGTTATCTTTAAATAAAAATAAAAAAATGGAGGTGAAAACCGTTGGTAAAGATCAGGTTTTAAAAAATGTTCTATAAGGTTTTACTGACGGAAATATGAAACTTATATCATGGAATGTAAATGGAATAAGAGCAGCTGTAGAAAAAGGATTTTTAGATTTTTTTCAAGAGATAGATGCAGATTTTTTTTCTATTCAAGAAAGTAAGTGTCAAGATGGGCAAATAACATTAGAATTAGAAGGGTATCACCAATTTTGGAATTATGCAGTAAAAAAAGGATATTCAGGAACAGCAATTTTTGCTAAAAAAGAACCTCAATCAGTAAGTTACGGATTAGGAATAGAGGAGCATGATCAAGAAGGAAGAGTAATAACACTTGAATATGAGAAGTTCTATTTGGTTAATGTATATACACCTAATTCTGGTGAGGCTCTGAAAAGATTAGAATATAGAATGGATTGGGATACTGAATTTAGAAATTATCTTTTAAAACTAGAAGAGAAAAAACCTGTTATAGTATGTGGAGATTTAAATGTAGCTCATGAGGAGATTGATTTAAAAAATCCGAAAAGTAATAAAAAAAATGCAGGATTTACATTGGAAGAAAGAGGACAACTAACACAATTACTAGAGAAAAATTTTGTAGATAGTTTTCGATTTCTTAATCCAGAATTGGAAGGAGCGTATTCTTGGTGGTCATATAGATATAATGCAAGAGCTAATAATGCAGGATGGAGAATAGATTATTTTTTAACTAGTGGAAGTATAAAAGAAAATATTAAAAGTGTAAAAATACATAATGATATCTTTGGTTCAGATCATTGTCCAGTTGAATTAGAGACAAAAGATTTAGATTAATAAAATTAGAAAACAGGATACTGGATTTAACCAGTGTCCTGTTTTTATATCAAAATATAATTTAAAGGTATCTAAAATAAAGATAAAGATTGGAAAAAATAAGCGTTTGTATTGCAATTAAAGAACCAAATTTGAAAAATTTTACAAAACTAATATTAACCCCAGCTCTTTTTGCAGTACTAATAGCAACAACATTGGTAGCTGAACCTAATAAAGTTATATTTCCACCTAAACATGATCCAAATGAAAGTGCCCACCAAAAAGCATCAATATTATGACCTGCATCTCTAAAAGTTGGAATCATAATTTGAATAATTTTAGAAGTTGTAGCAGCATTGGCAACATTTCCAATAATAGAAGTAAAGAAAGCAGAAATCCATGAAATACCTAAAACGGCAAAATCAAAATGTCCTTTAGTAATAGCAATAAGTTTAGTACTAATATAGTTAATAAGAGGTGTAACAGAAAGACCTTTTACTAAAATAAATAATCCTATAAAAAAGAATAAAGTATCCCACTCAACATGTTTTAAAGCTTCTGAAGGAGATTTTTGAGCAATGATAACTAGTAAAATAGCACCAGAAAGAGCTATTATTGCTAAACCTTTATCAACAAAGTTATTTAAAATAAAACCAAGAATAACAAGTAAAAAGATAGTTCCTGCCTCTTTTAAAAGTCTAGTATCTTTAAGAGTACGTGAAGAATCTAATTCCATAATATTGGCTTTTAATTCTTTTGAAACTTTTAAATCACGTCCATATATATAGTAGACATTTATTATCAAGATAACCATTGCAAATATAGCCATAGGTCCAGTATTTAGAATGAATTCATTAAAGGTAAGTCCCGATTCACTACCAATAATAAGTTGAGTAGGGTCTCCAATAATAGTTGCAACTCCACCTATATTTGCTGCCATAATCTCTGTAATAACAAAAGGAAATGGATCAAGTTTTAGTTGGACTGCAAGCAGAATAGAAACAGGAGCCATAAGTAGTATAGTAGTAACGTTATCTAAAAAAGCTGAGAAAGTTGCTGTAACTATGGCAAGTAGGACTATTAATAAAAAAGGTTCTCCTCTAACTAGTTGTGCAGCTTTTATAGCAAACCATTGAAATATCCCTGTTTCAGAAATATAATGGACGATAATCATCATACCTACTAATAAAAATATAATTTCTAAACGTTCTGCAACAGCTTCAAGAGCTTTTTCTTCGTTTAAAATACCAACTAGTGCCATGGATAGCCCACCAGCCATGGTTGCCCAAGCACCAGGAACTTTCTCAGAAATTATTAAATAAAATGTAACAATAAAAATAAATAAAGCTATTGAAATTTGTAACATTACTCCACCTCGAATATCTTTCTTAATTAAATCTATTTATTATTATAGACCAAAAAAGTGTGTAAGTACAGAAAAAATGAAAAAAATTTAAAATAAAAATTATTAGGTTATTTTTTATAATAAAAATTGAATGTCTGAAGAAAGGAAAAACTTTAAAATTATAAATTGATTTTTTCATTATTTAACTGTAAACTGTATAGGTAGATAAAAAATAGTAATAGTAGTATAAATGATTATAGATAAATATTAATATTAAGGGGGAGTGACGTGGGGTTTAGTTATACAGAAAGTGAATTAGAAGAAAGTATGCTGAAAATATTTCAAGCAATGGGTTATGAATATAGAACAGGTATAAATTTAAATGAAAATGGTGATAGAAATGATTTTGAAAGTTCAATTTTAAAATCTCGATTAAGTAACTTTATTTATAAAAATAATAAAAAAATACCTATTGAAACACTAGAAGAAGCAATACGAACTATAACTTATCCAAATTCTCCAATACTTATAGAAAATAATAAAACATTTCAAAAATATTTAGTAGAAGGAATACCAGTTGAATATATAGATAAAGATGGAAATACAAGAGGAGATCTAGTTAAAATAATAGATGAAGTTAATATAGAAAATAATGATTTTCTTATAGCTAATCAAGTAACCTTTTTAAGTAAAGCAAAAAAAATTAATAGAAGACCAGATTTAATAGTTTATATAAATGGTATTCCTATATCAGTTATAGAGCTAAAAAGTAGTTCAAATGAAGATGTTGGAATTGAAGATGGATATAATCAACTTCAAACATATAAAAATGAAATTCCACAATTATTTGAAACAAATAGTTTTATGATAACTAGTGATGGAATAGATGCTAGGATAGGTACATTAACATCTGAATTCACAAGATTTATGCCTTGGAAATCAATTGCTGGAGAGGAAGCACATAGAATTTTTGAACTAGATACAATGATAAAGGGAGTCTTTGAAAAGAAAAGAGTTCTAGACATTTTAAGAAATTTTATACTTTTTCAAACGGATGGAGAGAAATCTTTTAAGATAATAGCAGGTTATCATCAATATTTTGCAGTTAAAAAAGCAATAGAATCAACAAAAATAGCTGTTGATGGAGATAGAAGAGCTGGAGTTGTGTGGCACACTCAAGGTTCTGGGAAATCTCTATCTATGGTTTTTTATGCTTCCGAAATTATAAGAGCATTGGGAAACCCTACAATTTTAATTTTAACGGATAGAAATGATTTAGATGACCAATTGTTTTCTACATTTTCTAAATCAATAGAGATATTAAGACAAACTCCAATTCAAGCAGAAACTACTTCTGATTTACGTGAGAAGTTAACAAGAGAATCAGGAGGAATAATTTTTTCAACTATTCAAAAATTTATTTTAAAGTCTGATGAAGATAAAATGCCTATATTATCAAATAGAGAAAATATTGTAGTAATAGTTGATGAAGCACACAGAACTCAATATGGAATGGAAGCAAAAGTAAAACAAGATACAGGAGATATAGTGTATGGATATGCGAAGCATGTAAGAGATGCAATACCTAACTCAACATTTATAGGATTTACAGGTACTCCAATAGATACTGGAGATAAGTCAACAAGAGGAATTTTTGGAAACTATATAGATGTATATGATATGACACAGTCAGTTGAAGATGGTGCAACTGTGAAAGTGTATTATGAAAATAGAATAGCAACTTTAAAACTTAATGAAGATATGCTATATAAGATAGATAATGAGTATGAGTCAATGATACAAGAGGGAGCAGAAGAGGAATTAATAGAAAAATCTAAAAAAGAATTTGCAAAAATGGAACAAATTGTTGGAGATGAAGATCGTTTAAAAATGTTGGCTGAAGATATAGTAGTGCACTATGAAGATAGAGAGAATATTATGTCAGGTAAAGCAATGATAGTATGTATGAGCAGAAAGATTGCTGTTAATTTATACAATCAAATTATAAAATTTAGACCAAATTGGAAAATAGAAGATAAAATAAGAGTTATAATGACTGGTAATGCAGCAGACAGTGAAAAGTTAAAAGAACATTATACAACAAAAATGGAAAGAGAAGAATTAGGCAAGAGAATGAAGAGTTTAGATGACTCTTTAAAAATAGTAATAGTTGTAGATATGTGGTTAACTGGATTTGATGTACCATCTCTTTCAACTATGTATATAGACAAACCGATGCAGTCACATAATTTAATGCAAGCAATAGCACGTGTAAATAGAGTGTTTAAAGATAAAGAAGGTGGCTTAGTAGTTGACTATATTGGGATTATGGATTCATTAAAAGAAGCATTAAATACATATACATCAAGAGATAGAGAAAATGTTGAATTGGATTTGAAATCAGTTAAATTAAAAATAGAAACTATTTTAGAACAATTAGATGATATATTTTATAAATGCAATTATGAAAAATTTTTCTCAGACGATTCATCTGCTCGTTTAGATGCAATAGTTGATGGAATTGATCATATTTTGGCTTTAGAACACGAAAATAATGGGGCTAAAAAGCAATTTTTAACTTTTGTTGCAGAATTAACAGCAGGAGAAACATTGGCTAGGGCTCTGTTAACAGAAAGAGAAAGAGTTGTAATTGCCTATTTTAAATCTGTTAAAGCAGGTATTGTGAAAATAAGTCAAAGAAAAGAACTTAATTCAAAAGAAATCAATAACCGTGTAGCTAATTTAGTAAAAGCATCAATTCAAAAAGATATGATAATAGATTTAAGTGATATTTTAGGAATTGAAGAGGGAGCATTAGATATTTTTGATGAAAATTTCCTGTCTGAGATTAAAAATATGAAAAGAAAAAATATGGGATTAGAAATTTTGGAAAAATTATTGGGTGGAAAAATTAAAAGTATCTCAAGACAGAATATAGTACAAAGTAAGAAGTTTTCTGATAGAATGAAAGAAATTATGAACCAATATACAAACAAAGCATTAACAAATGCAGAAGTGATAGAAGAATTAATCAAGATGTCTAGAGAACTTAAAAATCATTTTGATGAAATGGATTCTCTGGGATTATCACGAGATGAAATAGCTTTTTATGATGCACTTACAAATTTTGAAGGTGTAAAAGATGTAATGAAAGAAGATATATTAAAAGACTTGGCAAAAGAGCTTGTTCAAAAAATTAGAAGTTCAAGAACTATTGATTGGAAATTAAAAGAATCAGCGAAAGCTGAGATGAGAAAAATGGTAAAAAGACTCTTAAAAAAATATGGTTATCCACCAAAAAATGTAGAGAAAGCAGTTGAAATAGTAATTGAACAAGTTGAACAGTATTCAGAAGAGTTATAGGAGGATTAAAAATGGCAACAATAGGTTTTGAAGAAAAATTATGGGCAATGGCAGATAAAATGAGAAATAATATGGACCCAAGTGAATATAAACACGTGGTTTTAGGGTTATTATTTTTAAAATATATAAGTGATAAATTTGAAACAAAATATAAAGCATTAGTAGAGGAAGGAGAAGGATTTGAAGAAGATAGAGATGAATATATCTCAGAAAATATTTTTTGGGTTCCTAAAAGTGCTAGATGGAGCAATATAGAAAAAAGTTCAAAAACTCCTGAAATTGGGAAAATAATAGATGATTCACTTATAGAGATAGAGAAAGAAAACACTGTTTTAAGAGGTGTTCTTGATAAGAGATACGCAAAATCAGATATAGACAAAACTAGACTAGGAGAATTAATAGATATAGTTTCAAATATTACACTTCATAGTAAGAAAGAAAATGAAAAGGACTTATTAGGAAGAGTCTATGAATACTTTCTTGGAAGATTTGCAGACGCTGAAGGAAAAGGGGGAGGAGAATTTTATACTCCAACTTCAATAGTTCAAACAATGGTAAAAATGATAGAACCATATAAGGGGAGAGTCTATGACCCAGCTTGTGGAAGTGGAGGAATGTTTGTTCAATCAGAAAAATTTGTTGAGGAACATGCAGGAAAAATTAATGATATATCAGTTTATGGACAAGAAAGCAATCCAACAACATGGAGACTTTGTAAAATGAATTTAGCAATTCGTGGGATAGATGGAAATATAGGGGATCATCACGGAGACACTTTCCATAATGATCTTCATAAATCATTAAAAGCAGATTTTGTATTAGCTAATCCCCCATTTAATATTTCTGACTGGGGTGGAGAGAAACTTACAGAAGATATTAGATGGAAATATGGAATTCCTCCAGTTGGAAATGCAAACTATGCTTGGCTACAACATATGGTGCATCATTTAAGTCCTAATGGAGTTGCAGGAATAGTCTTAGCAAATGGTTCTTTATCTACTAATACATCTTCTGAGGGCGAAATAAGAAGAAAAATGATAGAAGATGATTTAGTAGATTGCATTGTAGCAATGCCAACAAATTTATTTTTTACAACAGGGATTCCTGTTTGTTTATGGATTTTAAATAGAAACAAATCAAATTCAGATTTTAGAACAAGAAAAAATGAGACTCTTTTTATAGATGCACGAAATATGGGAAAGATGGAAACAAGAAAGCTTAGAATACTCGAAACTGAAGATATGGATAAAATAGCTAGTATCTATCATGAATGGAGAAAAATTGATGGAAAATATGAAGATATAAAAGGAATATGTAAAGGGTCAGATATTGAAGAAATAAAATCTCATGATTATATTTTAACTCCTGGAAGATATGTTGGAATAGAAGATGTGGAAGATGATGGAATATCCTTTGAAGTTAAGATGATTGAATTGACAGAAAAATTAGGAGAACAATTTAAGAAAAGTAAAGAGTTGGAAGAGGAAATAAAGGGTCATTTGGAAGGATTAGGATTTAAGATATAATGAGTTTTGAAATATAAAAAATATAAGTAGAGTAATAACTTTTGATATAGAAAAAAATTTTAATTAAAATAAGTTAGAAAGTATAAGTAAATCAGAAAAAAATATGATAAATAAGAGGGTGTATGGAATGACAAACTTAAAAGAATATAAATTGTCTGAATTATTAGAAATCAAGTATGGTAAAGATCATAAAAACTTATCAACAGGAAATATCCCTTGTTATGGTACTGGTGGATTAATGAGATATGTTGATAAATATCTTTATAATAAAAAAAGTATACTGATTCCTAGAAAGGGTTCTTTACAAAATTTATATTTTATGGATGGACCTTTTTGGACTGTAGATACTCTTTTTTGGAGTAAAATAAATGAAGAGTTAGTAAATCCTAAATTTCTTTATTATAATATAAAAACTCTTGATTTATCAAAATTAGATGAAGGTTCTGCCGTTCCAAGTTTAACAACAAAATCTTTAAATCAAATATCTATTAGAATTCCTTTATTAGAAACCCAAAAAAAAATAGCTTCAATTCTTTCATCTCTTGATGATAAAATTGAGATTAACAATGAAATGAATAAAACTTTAGAAGATATAGCACAAACACTTTTTAAAAATTGGTTTATTGATTTTGAATTTCCTAATGAAGAGGGGAAACCTTATAAAAGTAGTGGGGGGAAATTTGTGGAAAGTGAGTTGGGACTGATTCCTGAGGGGTGGAGAGTAGGAGGCTTGGAAGAAATAGGAGTAATTGCAAGTGGAGGAACACCATCAAGAGCCAATGAAGAATATTATACCAATAATGGGATTCCATGGATAACACCAAAAGATTTGTCAATAAATAAAAATAAATTTATAGAAAGAGGGATTATAGATATAACAAAAGAAGGTTTAGCTAAAAGTAGTACAAAACTTCTTCCCAAAGGAACAATATTATATAGCTCTAGAGCTCCTATTGGATATTTAGCTATATCGAAAACAATTGTAACTACTAATCAAGGATTTAAATCTATTATTCCTAATAATTTTGAAAATACTGAATTTATATATCAATTACTGAAAGAGATAACCCCTTATATTGAATCAGTTGCTGGAGGTTCAACATTCAAAGAAATATCAAGTCAAGGTATGAAAAATATAAAAATTATAATTCCTTCAAATTTAATTTTAAAACGATTTTATAAAATGACAAGTTTTTTGAATATAAAAATTGAGAGTTTAGAAAAAGAAATCCAAATGATAAAAGAAATATCAAAGAGATCTTTACCAAAACTTATGAATGGAGAAATTGAAATATAATGGGAAAAATAATAAAAAAAATTATAGAATATAAAACAACTCTAATAAGAATAGCTATAACTATAGTTGTAATTTTTTTATTAAAATATTATAAGATAGAAAGAGGATATATAGTAGCTATAGTAGCTATTTTTATTACAGAAATATTTAGAGGAATAGAATTTGATAATAATAAAATACTACGATTAAAAGAGGAAAAACAGAATACAGAAAAACTTAAAAAAAAAGAATTAGAAGAAGAAGGAAAGTTAGTAAGTGCAATATTGCAGATTATATATTTAGAGTATTCTTATTTAAATGATTTATATGTTGCTATTGTTAAAATGAAAAGAAAGAGTTTAACAGGCAAAGATTATAAAGTAGTATTAAAAAATAATAATTTAGGAATATTTAAAAATAATATTATTGAGAAATTCAAATATGGAATTTATATCAAGAATGAATGTTTTTTTTATATCATTAGATACAGAATATGCAAATGCAGTGATTTTTAAAGAAAATATTGGAGCTCATACCGTAAAAGAAATAGAAGAAAGAAAAGAAGTCTTTTCAAATTTAGTAAGAAAAATGGAAGAAAGAGATAAAAAAATAGGATATGCTAGTACAACTTTAGAAGAAACTATGATATTTTTAGATGAATTAATGGCAGAATACAGATCAGGAACAAATTCATCTAAGTTTAATAGTGATTAAAAGAATTAGAAAAATTTAGGAAAACTACACGGAGGATATAAAATGCTATTTAAAGTCACCAAAGGAGAAGCTAAAAAAATTGTTCCAGAACAGTATAAATTAGAGAAAGAAATCCAAAGTTTTGTAGAGGAAAATCTTTTAGAGTTATTAAATTTAGAAGTTGTAAAAAGTGAATTTGTGATAGAGCAATATAGAATGGATACTTTAGCTTTTGACAAAGAAAATAAATCATTTATAATAATAGAATATAAAAGAGGAAGTAGTTATAGTGTAATTGATCAAGGTTATTCTTATCTCTCTACTCTTCTTAATAATAAAGCTGATATAATTTTAGAATATAATGAGAGAATGAATAAGAGTTTAAAAAGAGATGAAGTAGATTGGTCACAGTCAAGAATTATTTTTATATCTCAAACATTTACACAATTTCAAAGAGATAGCTTAAATTTTAAAAATCTACCAATAGAACTTTATGAAATAAAAAAATATGATGGTGATATAGTCTCGTTTACTCCTATAAAAGGAAAAGTAAATGCTGAAAGTATAAATACGATATCTATACAAAATGAAGAAATAAAAAAAGTTTCTAATGAGATTAAGGTTTATACAGTAGAAGAACATTATAAAAATTCAACTGAAGAAATAGTGGAGCTATATAAAATGTTTGTAGAAAGGATAGAAAATATGATTCCTGACATAACTGTAGAAGCCCTAAAAAAATATATAGCATTAAAAAACAATAAAAAGAATTTAGTTGATTTTACATTACAGAAAAATGCTCTTAAAATATGGATTAATACTAAAAAAGGATCCTTAAATGATTTTAAAAATATTATGAAAGATGTTTCAAATGTTGGTTGTTATGGAAATGGAGACTATGAATTAAGCATTAAAAATGATGAAGATTTAGAGTATATATTAAGTATGATAAAAGAAGCTAATAATACAATAATATAGAAAAAGAACAATACTCTTCAGATGAAAATAATTAATCTATTGGAATAACTTATAGTTTTAAATTTTAGAAATATAAAAATACTAAGAAAGGAGAAAAATGAAAATCATAGATTTTTTTAATGAAATAGCCGACTTGACAGATATTAAATATAGAATTCATCTAGCTAAGGTTGTGGATGGAAATATTCCTGGTAATATAATTGCAAGATCAAAAGAAGAGTGGAAAGACTGGCAAAAAGAGAAGAAAGTAAGAGAAAGATTTCCTAGTCCTGTAGAATATATTTTTAGTTTTGGACAAATAAATAATGAGAGTAAAGAATACGTATTTGGTGGGATTTTTAAAATTGAAGAAAGACAGAAAGAAGAGTATATTGTCAGTTACTGTGAAAAGTATGAAGAGTTGATAGGGAGAGTTATTTTAACATATTCAGGAGAGAATAGTAGAGGGTCAATTTTTAAACCTAGTTATATAATAGAAAACTCAAGAATAACGGAATTATTAAAGAATTCATATAAAGGGGAAAAATTTCCAGGAATAGAGAAATTAAACTGTAGCTACAAAGAGTTGAAGTTGGTATATGATAATAATTTAGAAGATTGGAAATCTATATTATCTAGTATAAAAGGAATATATCTTTTAACGGATAAAAAAACAGGAAAGCATTATATAGGCTCTGCGAATGGTGAGAAAGGAATTTATGGAAGATGGAGTGAATATATTTATGGTTTTGATGGTGGAAATAAAGAGCTAATTATATTAAAAAAAATAGAAGGAGAAAATTATTTTAAAGAGAATTTTAAATTTACAATACTTGAAACAATGGGAATGAGTATATCTAGTGAGAAAATAGAAGAAAGAGAAAGTATGTGGAAAGCAAAAATATTGACAAGAGAATGGGGTTATAATTTAAATTAAAAAATTAAGAGTGAGAGTTATTCCGAGTAATTTATTGTAAAAAAATATAATATGACATATTATATTTATGTGAGTAGAGAAAAAATAAATAAAGGAGAAATAAAATGAAAAAGAATATTTTTTTGTTAATATTTACCTTATTACTATCAGTGGGGTGTAATAGATTTCAAAAACAAGAAATTTTAAAAGTTAATATAGTTAGAGATAGTATAGAAAACAGTAAAATAAAAATATCATTGTACTCTTATGACACGAGAATAGCTGGGAAAATGGCTACTTTAGTCTCAGAAAAAGAACTAGAGTTATTAGATAAAGAAAATCAGATTGAATTTTTAGTACCAAAAGATACAGAAGAAGATACATATTATATAGTATTAGATAAATCAGATAAATCAGATAATTACAGTATAGATTACAGTGAGGGTGGAATAAAAAAATTAAAGGTTGATATTGTTAATGAAGTAAAAATATTGATGAAAGATGGTAAAATTAATAAAGAAATATACTAATAATGGAGGTGAGAAACTGTTATTAAAACTATAGAGGAAGAGTGTTAAAGGTTCAACTTTTTAGTTTTAAGTAACCCCCCATTTAGTTTTATAATATTATATCAGGGGTAAATTTTTGAGCACTACCATGTTGAGGTAAGAAAAAATTATAGAGTTGTAATTGAAATAAAAAAGGGGGCTATAAATGAAAAAAATACTAATATTATCATTTTTACTGTTATTAATAGGTTGTGGAAAGGTGGTTGATATTTTAGATGAGGACAATGGACTAACATTTGAAGTAAATAGCAAAATTCCTTACACTGGAAAATATCAAATAAATTATGACGATGATCTAGTGCAGTGTGAAGAAAATTACAAAGCTGGAAAGAAAGAGGGAGTTCAGAGAAAATATTATCTAAATGGTCAAGTAGGAATAGAAGAAAATTATAAAGCTGGAAAGAAAGAGGGAGTTCAGAGGGAGTATAGTAAAAATGGTAAATTGGAAATAGAAGAAAATTATAAAGTTGGAGAGAAAGAGGGAGTTCAGAGGGAGTATAGAGAAAATGGTAAATTGAAAATAGAAGAAAATTATAAAACTGGAGAGAAAGAGGGAGTTCAGAGGGAATATCATGAAAATGGTCAGTTGGCATTCGAAGAAAACTACAAAAATTGGGAACGAGAAGGACTTTATAGACGGTATTATAAAAATGGTCAATTGAGAATAGAAGAAAATTATAAAGAAGGTGAACAAGAAGGAGTTCAGAGAGAATATTATAAAGATGGTCAGTTGGAAGTAGAAAAAAATCTAAAATCAAGGAAGCTAGAAGGAGCCTATAAGTGGTATCATGAAAATGGTCAATTGGGATTCGAAACAAATTTTAAATCAGGGAATCGAGATGGAGTTCGTAAACGGTATTATGAAACAGGTAAATTGAAAATAGAAGGGAATTTCAAAAGAGGAAAAGAGGAAGGGATTCATAAAGAATATTATGAAGATGGTAAATTAAAATCTAAAATAAATTATAAAGATGGTAAAAAAATATTGTAATTTTATTAGTGGTACTATAATGAGATATAAAAAATAATAAGGGGTTATAAATGAAAAAAATACTAATATTATCATTTTTACTGTTATTAATAGGTTGTGGAAAGGTAGTTGATATTTTAGATGAGAACAATGGACTAACATTTGAAGTAAATAGCAAAATTCCTTATACTGGAAAGTATAAAAGAAACTATGAAAATGGTAATTTGCAATATGAACGGAATTACAAAAATGGTAAAAAAGAAGGAGTTCAGAAGACTTATTATGAAAATGGAATACTGTTCTATGAAGGTAATTTTAAAGGTGGAAAAGAGGAAGGAATTCAGAGGAATTATTATGAAAATGATAAATTGAGAATCGAAGGTAATTTTAAAGATGGAAAAGAGGAAGGAATTCAGAGGAATTATTATGAAAATGGTCAGTTTAAATTAGAAACAAATATCAAAGAAGGGGAACGAGATGGACTTTATAGATGGTATTATGAAAATGGTCAGTTGGAAATAGAAGAAAATTATAAAGAAGGTGAACAAGAAGGAGTTCAGAGGAAATATTATAAAAATGGTCAGATAGAAATAGAAGAAAATTTCATAGACGGGAGGCGAAAAGGGCTTCGTAGACGGTATGATAGAAGTGGAAATTTGGAATTAGAAACAAATTTTATAGATGGGAGTCGAGAAGGACTTCAGAGAGCATATTATCCAAATGGTCAGTTGGAATCAGAAGGGAATTTTAAATCTGGAGAAGAGGAAGGAGTTCATAAAGAATATTACAAAGATGGTAAATTAAAATCTAAAATAAATTATAAAAATGGTAAAAAAGTTTTGTAAAGCTTATATTAAAAGAGATAAATTATAATATTGAATTTTTTCTAAAAATATTGTAATTTTATTATTAGTACTATAATGAGATATAAAAAATAATAAGGGGGTTATAAATGAAAAAAATACTAATATTATCATTTTTACTGTTATTAATAGGTTGTGGAAAGACGGTAGATACTATAGTGGAACGAAATGGAGTAGCTTTTGAAGTGAATAGTACAACTCCTTTCACTGGGAAATATATAGAAAGTCATGAAAATGATGGAGGAATATTTGAAATAAATTACAAATCAGGAAAGATGGAAGGATTTCATAGAAAAAATTATGAAAACGATAAATTGTTATTTGAAGAAAATGTTAAAAAAGGAGGAAAAAAAGGATTTAAGAGATATTATCATGAAAATGGTCGATTAGAGTACGAAGTATATTACAAAAACGGAGGAAAAGAAGGAGTTGAGAGGAGATATTATAAAAATGGCCAATTGAAGTTACTAACAACTTATAAAGCAGGGCAACTAGGTGGAGTTATTCAAGCCTATTATGAAAATGGGCAACCAGACTATGAATCAAATTTTAAAGATGGAAAGAAAGAGGGAGTTCAAAGAGTTTATTATAAAGATACTCAATTAGAATTAGAAGTAAATTATAAAAATGGAGAAAAAGAAGGACTTCAGAAATTTTATTATGAAAATGGTCAATTAAAATTAGAAGTAAATTATAAAAATGGAAAAAAAGAAGGAGTTCAGAGAGAGTATTATGAAAATGGTCAATTAGAATTAGAAGGGAATTATAAAAATGGAAAGTCAGAAGGACTTCTGGCAGAATATTACAAAGATGGTAAAGTAAAATATAAAGTAAATATTAAAGATGGAAACATTATTTTTCGGGAACATGAAACTTTAAAAGTAAATATTATAAGAGATAATACAGAAAATAGTAAAATAAAAATATCATTATATTCTTATGATGAGAGAATAGCAGGAAAAAAAGCTACTTTAGTGACAGAAAAAGAAGTAGAATTATTAGGCAAAGAAAATCAGGTTGAATTTTTAGTGCCAAAAGATACTGAGGAAGATACATATTACATAGTATTAGATAAGTCAGATAACCATACTATTGACTATAGTGAGGGTGGGATTAAAAAATTAAAGGTTGATATTATTAATGAAGTAAAAATACTTATGAAAGGTGATAAATTTAATAAAGTAATATACTAATAATGGAGGTGAGAAACTGTTATTAAAACTACATAATAACAGTGTTAAAGATGAAAAATAAAAAATTAGAAATTTCAATTATTTTGGATTTTGTTTGTCCATATTGCTTTGTAAGTGAGAAAATTTTAGAAGAAGTATTAACTAAATTAAAAATTGAACCTACTTTCAAATTTTTACCTTATGAACTAAGTCCTTCTCCTGACCCTCAAACAGTTATTGGGGAAGAAAAACTAGAATATTTTAAAAAGAATATAGAGGGGTGGGCAAAAAAAGAGAATATTAAAATTAACTTTAACTCATTGTCGCCTAGACCTAGAACTTCTTTAGCTTTTGAAGGGCTCTATTTAGCGGAAAAATATGGAAAAGGAATCCAGTATATAAGAGCAATATTAGATGCATACTGGCTAAATAATAAAGATATTGGAAGTATTGGAACATTAGTTGAAATATCAGAAAAGCTTAATATTCCAAAAGAAGAGATGAAAGAAGTTTTGATTTCTGGAAAGTATAAAGAAGCACACATATCTTTAAATGAAAAAGTTTCAGAGTTTGATTTTGAAGTTGTTCCTACATTTTATTTAAATGAAAACCAGATAAAAGAATTTCCAAGAGATATAATAACATGGGAAGAAGTCATATTAAATTCTTGATTTATAAAATAATAAGTTAAAAAAGGGAGGGGTTTTATGGGAATGATTCTTATTCCAGTGTTCTTTATATTGCTTTTGACAAGTATAGCCACTATAATTAGTTTTTGTATAATGTTGAAGAAAAATAATATTATAAAACAATTACTTTTTGGGCTATTCTTATTAATTTTAATAAATATGTTTATTGTAAATATATTTGCACTATATTCAGATATATTATTTTTCTTGAGTGATAAAAACTCTTATTTTATTTCAGGAATATCTTCTTTTCAAGAAATAAGTTTTCTGATATCGTTTATACCTACAAATATTGTTATTTTTTTTGCCATAGTATTTTCAGTATTCAATTTAAAGAAAAATCATTTGTTAAAAAGTTCTATAATAGGAGGTTTTTTTTGGGTATTATTAATAATATCTATATATATAGCAATATTTTTGCATTCGCTACTTCAAAGTTTAGGTTAAATATTATAAACAAGAGAAAATATGCTTTCTTAAAACAACTCGAAATTAAAAATAACAGAAGAAGTATTAAAAATGTTAGAGGATGATTTAAAAAGAGAACCACAATTTAAAGAGATAAAAGAGCAAAATTTTATTGTCAAAAAAGATTATATTCAATTGTATGATGAAATAATTGTAAAAGATCCTGTATATCAATATGAATATAAAAAAATTATTAATAGAGAAAAAATTTTAATACCCTTAGATGTACAAAAAAATAAAAAAAATTTATTAATTAAATGGAGGAGAGTAAAATAAATAAAAAAAAATCATCTTTAGTGGGAGTTAGCAATAATCTTCCAGAAAATTTAGATATAATTGAAACTTACTTAAAAGATTCATTAGAATTAAAAGTAAATAAAATTAAAGAAGGAATCTATAATATCCAGTGGGAAGGAAAAGAATTTGAAGTATTTATATATTATTTAAATGATATAAATGGATGCTTGCATAATTTTATAGGAAGAAATCAATATTTAAATGAAAAGGATTTAAATATTTTAAAAGAAATAGAGGAAGGAATTGAAATAGAAATTGAATATAATGAAGATTTATTAAGTTCTTTTCATTTACATTTAAAGCTAATAGACTTAATAATCCCTGATTTGAACGCAGTATTAGATATGTCTTCTTTTTCAATTTTAAATAAAGAATGGGTAAAAATAGCAAGTAGGTCTATAATAACTCCTAGTCCAGACTATTTAGTAAACATTCATGGAGTAGCTATGGAAGATGAAACAGGCTGGTACCATACTCATGGATTAGAGAGGTTTGGATTTAATGAGGTTGAAATAAAAGGTTTTCCTTGCGAAGACGGACAATTATACTATCCATTATTAGATACTTTTATAAAAAATATTATAAATGGAAATTTAGGAGAAAAATTAAAAGAAAAAGAGGTTTTTTGGGGAATTCAAAACTATCCCCTTACATTAATAAAAGATGAAAATTCTATTGAAAAAGAGGAACACCATGAAAACAATTTAGAAATTAAAGTTTACGCTTCAGAAGAAGATTACAGTAATGGAATTATATCTGATATAACTCTTTTAAAAAATGACTTAGAAAATAATCCAATATTTTATATTTCAGATGAAGAAACTAATAGAATGAGTATTTTAGCAAAAGAGAGGGAGTATATATTATTTCCATTTTTAGAAAATAAAAATAGAAAAGTTTTAATTAAATTTGGATTAGATACTGATAATCCTGAAAAAGATGGTGAAAAAGAGCATTTGTGGTTTGATATTATAGAGGAAAATAATAAAATATATAAGGGAATCTTAATAAATGCTCCTTATTTTATAAAAAATATAAAAGAAGGAGATATATTAGAAATATCAAGAGAGAAAATGACAGACTGGATAATATATTATAACGAAGAAAAAATAACTCCTGATACTATATTTTTACTAAAAGAAATGGAAAAAAATACTATAAACTAATATTTAAATGAAAAGGGAAATAACAAGTCTAAAATTAAAAATCACTGAATTAGAACTCCAATTCAGTGATTTTTTAATATTATAATTTTATTTTAGAATTAAAAAAATATTAGAGTACCAAATATTCTCTATATGATTTTTTTAGAAAAATATACATAAATATTAACAGCTGAATTACTAGTGTTTTTCAAGTAAAACAGTTTAAAAAATTCTAAAATTAAGAAAACAGTATATTATTTGAAGGTTTATATTTTTTTAAAGTAGTCAAAATTTCTTCATTCAGATTAAATTGTAATGCTATTGAAATAGATAATTCCACTGAAGCTCCTAATCTAATTAAATTATCTATTATTTCTGGGTATTTCAAATCAGCTGCCCATATTAAAGGGGTTCTTCCATAATTATCTACAGATTCAAGACTTCCTCCTAAAAATACTATTTTATTTATGCAAGCCATTCTTTCGTGAATATCACAGTCCACATTTGATGAAATAGCCCATATTAAAGGAGTATATCCATGATCATCAGAGCTATTTATATCGATATCTTTACTCAATATTTCTATGAAAGGATTGTATAAATGAGAAGAAGCCTGAAGAAGTAAATTCATATTTCCAGCAGCTTTTCCTTCTTTAAGACCATTCTTTTTAAAAGAGTCATAAAGAGATATTGCTTCTTCTCGATTTTCTCTATGCAAACAATAAAATAAAACATTTTGACCAAATTTATTTGTTAATTCTACATTAGAATTAACAGCTAGAAGTCTAGTTATAAAATAATTTTCACCATAAGAAACTGCTATCATTAAAGGGGTAGCTCCGTTCTTAAGATCTTTAAAGTTTATATCGGCCCCTAATTGTAATAATGTCTCAAAAATTTCTTTTTTATTATTTAATATAGTACCTTGAAGAGGTGTCCAAATGGTCCCCTCCATCTGACCAGGGAAATTTAATTCAGAACCATATTCCACTAATGTTTTTAGGATATTAGACTGAATACTTTCATAATTGTTAGGTCCAGGAGCATCATAAGAACGTGGGCTAAGAACTGCTAACTGAGATGCTATTGCCCCAGTAGGAGAAATTGCATTAACATTGGCCCCTGCTTGTAATAAAACTTTTACACACTCTTTAGCACCGTAGAATACTGCTGACATTAATGGGGTATAGTGATCTGCATTACAAACTTGTTCGATATCTGCTCCATATTTAAGTAACACTTCAACAGTTTGAGCTCTTCTTCTTGGTGAAATCATTGAGTGGTTTGAAATCGCTTTATGAAGTGCAGGTGAATTATCAAAACCGCCTATTGTATTGATATTACCACCTTTCTTCAATATCCATTCTACTACTTTTGGTAAACATGCTTTTGAATAAGCAAGTAGTAAATCATCTTCAACTCCACTTCTAATATTAAGATCAAAAGGTTTTTTCTCCCAGAAAAAGTCTAAAATACTTACATAAACATCTTCAGCTACAGGATTATAATCTTCTATATTATATCTATGAAGCTCAAGCAGAGGTGTTTCATTATGAGTTCCATCTTTTCGTTCTATATCAAAACCATTTTGATATAGCCAGTTAAAGATTCTTAAATCAATTTTATTAAGATTAGTCATTTCAAATGAAATTATTTGTAATATTGAACTCTTAATTCGAGTATTAGCATCGTCACCAAGCTCTACATAAAGATTCAAAATAGATATAATTTCATCGATTTTACCCTCATTATATCGATTAAGAAAGTCCATACTCCTAAGAAATAGAGTAATAGGGTTATAGGAAGTAAGATCATCAGGGGTATCAAATCTATATTTTTTCTTTATTAAATCTGAATTATTTCTCATTAACTTTTCATAAGTTGAAATGTTAAGACCTTCTTCGTGAAAATAAAAGTTCTGTTTTATATAACTTAACTTAACTTTAGGATACTTTTCTAGCATATAATCAATAAGAATTGCACTTTCAGACATATCAGACATATAGATTATATCTAGTAATGATAACTCCATAGAATATTCTTCATCATAAAACCTGTAATTTGGATTGAAATCTATAATTTTAAATTTATTTTCTAGAGTAATGTTTTTCCTAATAACTCTAAGAGGAATTTCTCCTTTTGAAAAATCACCAATATTGTTATTAAGAAAATATTCTAACAATTGGTCAGTATCTTCTGTTCGAGCAATTTTTTCTAATCCACTATATTGTTTGCCATTAAAAGAATAAAGCTTGTCTATATCTAAGCCAGCTGCTAAAAATAAATTAATAACCTCTTGCTGTTCAGAAAATGTAAATATATGAGTATTCCATAAAAATAATCCTTCAATAATAATATCTTTAGATGAATTTTGGTAATTAGGGTCTGCTCCCATACTTAATAGTAATTTTATTAAGGATAAACTGTAATTGTGAGTAGCTGCTAATAAAGCACTATTGCCGTCGTACTCAATCTTAGCTCCTTTTTGTAAAAGATGTGGAATAAGATCTTCTTCCATTTTAGAGTATACTAGCATAAACAAAAGGTTAACATTATCAGAATCTACAGGGGTAGGTGAATAGAGAACATTGATATCTCCCCCCATTTCAATGAATGTATTAATTAAAGTTTTTTTTTCATTAAGGCTATAATCATTATAGATTAAATGATCTAAAACTTCTCTATTAAATATTTTTAGAGTTTTTAAACAATTAAAAACTTCATTATATGCTTCTAATGTGAAAAATTTCATTTCATTAGTAATATTAAATCCTTTAAGAGAAGAAATCTGTTTTTTATTTAAAATAGAACATATTTTCTCTTCAAAACCATTATAAGATTTCATTCTTTTAATTGCTTCAAACATTATCTCAGAATTTTTATTATAAGAATTAAAAATTTGAAGAATTAAAGTATCATTTTTACTTTGTGGCTCGTGACTTTCAAGAGACATTCCTTTTTCATCTACAAATAATTTAATAAAATTAATTACTTTAGTTGGATTATGGTCTTCTATACGTAAAAATAACCGAAAAAGCTTATCTAGTGATTCAGTGGAGTTCTCTAATGTTTTTTTAGTCACCTTTATACAATTCGCCCCAAGTATGCACACTTCTGAGGGAGTAAAAAAGTCTTTATAATTGCTTTTAATTTCCAGTATCTCCAATTGTTCTAGAAATTCAAGTTTATAATTCATGTCTCTATCTAATAAAACCTGAGAATAAAATCCCAGAGTAGCCTCACACATGTCAATATTTAAATATTGAAGTCTAAGTTTTTCAGGTAACTTATTTTTTATGAGAGGATATTGAAATTTGTTGAAATCTACTCCATTATTCATTAACAGTTTTATGATATTGATATTTCTTAGATTTTGACATTCTTTTTTTAAATTAAAATTTGCTCGTTGATAAAAAAGTGGGTCAAGCTCTATAAAATATTCAACACTTGTAAAGTTACTAACTTTAATTGCATATGCTAAGGGAGAATAAGTCACTCCCTTTACTATGAAAATTTTATCTATTATGTTTTCCTTGTTTATTCTTTCTTTCAAATCAGTTAAATTACCAACATCTGTTGTCAAAATAATTTTTTCAATTGAATAATCTTTTCTTTTTTCTTTTTCTGTCTTCATAAAATTTTAAAAAAAACTCATAATTTATTGCTCCTTTTATTAAAGTATAAAAATACTTGAAATATATCTTAAAAAGTTGTAAAATAAAATCTTTGAACCAAATTCTATCAAAGGAGTTATTTAATTATAATTATAGAGTATTCTAAAGAAATAATCAACTATTTATCTTAAATAAAAAATATGTTACTTAAGTAACTAATTAAATATTATAGATATAAATAAATTTAATAATAAGAAGAAAAAATGAAAAATTTTAATTGATGAAAGGAGAAAATTTAAAAATGAGAAATATTAAAATTGTACTTATATATATAATGCTCTGTATGAACTTATATGCTATTAAAGCAAAAGTAATAAAAGTGAGTGATGGGGATACTATAATAAGTATTATTGACAAAAAGAAAGTGAAAATTCGAATGTTTGGTATTGATGCTCCAGAAAAAACTCAAGACTACGGGTCAGACTCACAAAAATATTTAGAAAGAGCCATATTAAATAAAGTGATTGATGTGAAAGTAATTGAAAAAGATCAGTATGGACGTACAGTAGGAAAAGTTTTTTATAAAAATGAAGATATAAATCTAAAAATGATAGAAACAGGTAATGCTTGGCATTATAGAAAATTAGCTCCTAAAGAAAAAACTTATTTTAATGCAGAAAAAAAAGCTAAAAAATCAAAAATAGGATTGTGGAGGAAAAAAGCTCTTGCTCCTTGGCAATACAGATATAATCAAAAGAATAAAAATAGAAATAAATCAAAAAAATACTCTTAATTTTTTTTAATAAAAGTAATTAATAATTATTAAGATTATATTTTTTAAAATATTATTTTGATAAAAATAAAAAAAGTATAAAAAAAAGTTAAATTAGGTTAAATTTAACTTTTTTTTATGGTATACTCAAAATATACTATTATTTTAATATTAAAGGAGGCATTATGAAAAAAGTTATTAATGATTCGAAGGATATTTTAAATGAAATGATAGGAGGAATGTTAAAAGCTTTTCCTGAAAAAATAGTACAATTAAATGATTTACCTATAATACTTAGAAAAAACAAAAAAAAGAGTAAAGTAGCATTGGTCAGTGGTGGTGGAAGTGGACATGAACCTGCACATGGAGGTTTCGTAGGTTTGGGAATGCTTGATGGTGCAGTGGCTGGTGAAATATTTAGTTCACCAAGTGCAGATAAAATTTATGAAGCTATAAAAGCTGTAGATACTGGTGAAGGTGTATTACTTATCATTAAAAATTATAGTGGTGATATTATGAACTTTGAAATGGCAGCAGAAATGGCAGAACTTGAAAATATAAATGTGAAAAAAATAATAGTAGATGACGATATAGCTGTTGAAAATAGCACTTACACAATAGGAAGACGAGGAATTGCAGGAACTATTTTTGTTCATAAAATATTAGGTGCTGCTGCTGAAAAAGGTTACTCATTAGAGGAATTAGAAGTACTTGGACAAAAAGTAGTAAAAAATTTAAAAACTATGGGAATAGCACTTGAAGCTTGTATAAATTTAACAACTGGAATAAAAAGTTTTGATTTAAAAGAAGATGAAGTTGAAATAGGACTGGGAATTCATGGAGAGCCAGGAACTCATAGAGAGAAGACACAAAAGGCTGATGAATATGTGAATATATTAATGAAAAAAATATTAATGGAGTCAGAAATCAATAATGAAAAAGTAGCTGTTCTTGTTAATGGGTTAGGTAGTACAACATTGATAGAACTATTTATTGTAAATAATAGAGTTGCTGACATATTAAGTGAAAAAGAAATAAAAGTAGCAGAAACTATGGTTGGAAATTATATGACTTCTATGGATATGAGTGGATTTTCAATAACAATCTTAAAGTTAGATGAGGAAGTAGAAACTCTACTAAAGTCTGAATCTGACACAATTTCATTATCTAAAAATGGGAAATAAATATTTTAAATATAAATGATATAAAAAATAAAGTAATGAAGAAGTAAAACTTCTTTGTTAGTCGAGGTGAGAAAATGGATATGATCGTATTAATAAAAGAAATTATAGAAACAATAGAAAAAAATGAAAATTATTTAACTGAATTGGATAGAGTTATAGGAGATAGTGATCATGGAACTAATCTATTGAGAGGCTTCAATAAAATTAAGGAAGAACTACCTAATTTAACAGGATTAAATAATGCAGAACTTTTTAATAAAATAGCAATGTTATTAATTTCAAATGTTGGTGGAGCATCAGGTGCATTATATGGAACAGGAATTTTAAGAATGGGAAATACAATGAAAGATAAAAGTGATTTAAAAATTGAAGACTGGATTTTAGCTTTGGATGCCATGATAGAGGGAATAAAAATGCGGGGAAAATCTAATTTAGAAGAAAAGACTATGTTAGATACTATAATACCAGCAGTTGAAACTTTGAAAGCAAATAAAGACGATAAAGATATAAAAGAAATAGCTTTGAAAGTTTCAAAAAGTGCAGAAGATGGAATGAATTCAACCAAAAATATGGTAGCTACAAAAGGTAGAGCAAGCTATTTAGGAGAAAGAAGTATAGGTCATTTAGACCCAGGAGCAGTCTCTTCTTATTTAATAATAAAAACAGTATGTGATATTGTAGGGAGGAAGTAATGTTAGGTTTTGTAGTGGTATCTCATAGTAAAAAATTAGCTGAAGAAATAATAATATTATGTAATGAAATGAAAAAATATGATTTTCCAGTTATTAATGGTAGTGGAACAGAAAGTGAAAACTTAGGTTCTGACCCTTTAATAATAAAAAAAGCTATAGAAGATGCTTACTTAAAAGATGGAGTGATGATTTTTGTAGATTTAGGGAGTTCTGTCTTTAATGCTGAAATAGCTTTAGAATTTTTAGATGGAGATAAGTATGATAAAAATTTGATAAGAATAGCAGATGCGTCAATTGTTGAGGGTGTTCTCATGTCCATGGCAATAAATGATGAAAAATTAGTTTTATCAGAATTAGAAGAAGAACTAAAAGAGTTAAAAAATATGAAGAAAGTTAATTAGAAGAATATGAAAAATATAACTTATATTAAAAAATGGATAAAACTAATAAATAGATTTTATTCATTTTTTATTATAAGTTTTTATGAGATAATAATTAATGAAGGGGTGACAGCCATCACAAAGAATGTTATGATAATGATAATAGAAAATAGAGATAAAAATTAAATAATTATTATAGAAGAGGGGGAAGATGAAGATTAAAATATTTTTTTTCACAATATTATTTATATTAAATACAATATCCTTTGCTAAATATGCACCTTATAATTACAATACTATTAATATAGGGATATTTAAGAGTAAAAATAATCCTAATGCTTTTGGAAATCCTACAAAAGATGTATTGTTGGAGTTGGAGGGGTCTAATAGATATAAATTATTAGATTTATACTGGTTGATGGATCGAAATGATATTTTAGAAAGCCCTAAAAGTGATTCACACGGGGATTCAAGTACAGTATTTACTAAAATAAATCCTAGAATATCTTTAGATGGACTCTTAGATAAAGATTTATCTATTGGACCAATTAATGAATGGTTTATTTCATATTTATATAGAGGAACAAATGGAAATAATGGAAGATTAGGGATTCATAATATAGGCTTAGGAGTAAGTATAGATTACTTTAATTTTAATTATTTTAAAGTAAATTTAATGAAAAAATATAATAATAGAAATTATTTTACTCACGAAAAACAATGGGATGGAGTTACCCTTTCTTTTGCTTATGAAACACTTATTAAACAATTTAATGAGGACATAAAACTTACTTTTGGTGGGTGGGGAGA
The DNA here is from genome assembly GCA_947038515.1 of uncultured Fusobacteriaceae bacterium. Lineage (GTDB taxonomy): Bacteria > Fusobacteriota > Fusobacteriia > Fusobacteriales > Fusobacteriaceae > JAGNZR01. The sequence continues at coordinate 887 of CAMQWJ010000002.1, read as the reverse complement.
TTTAGATTTTGGATTAAACAAAGAGGAAAGAGGAGAGAATGGTAAAAGTTATGCTTATTCTTGGAGTAATAATTTGAAACTTAGCTATAAAAATGTAAGTTTAGTTTATACTTATCAAATTAATGATAACTTTACAGGAAGAAATCAATATTCTTCAGATAAAAATAATCAATCTTTTGGAATTACTTATTCTTTTATGTTTTAATAAATAGTGAAAAATTTCAATATTTGATACATGAAAAAATAAGTTGTAGGGGGAAAAATGAAAAATAAGAAAGTGCTTTATTGTTTACTAGGATTGGCTTTAGTAATACTATTTTTAATGAAAGTGATACCAAAAGATGTGGATTCTTCAAAGAGTGGTGTAGAAAAGAAACTAATATTTCAACCAAGAGCAACAGCAGAAAATGCAAGAAAAATGCTAGATGAGCAGTTAAGAAAAGATTATGGAGAGGAATTTAAAATAGGTGGTTTATATAAAAGGAGTGCAGCAGGCGAGAGTTTTTATCAAACAAGGATAGTACCCAAATCTAAGATAGGGACTCCAGAAGAGGAAGAACACACAGTAGAAGCATATGTAGATATAAAAAAAGGAAGATTAATAGGTTCAGGAGATAGTTATTTTATGGTAAGTTTTCACAAAGATAAAGAAGAATACTTTCAAAAATTATTAGAGGAATATTTTGGAAAGTATGTGAGAGCAAAAACAAATGTAGAATTTGATTTTACTGATAAATATGGAAAAAGAAGAACTACATATAATTTAACAAAAACATTTGAAGGAAGTTTTAAAAAACTAAAAGGAGAAAAAGAGCCGAAATTGATGTTAACACAGTTTATATATATATTCACAAAGAAATTAAGTAAAGTAGAAGAAGCGAGATATA
>CAMQWJ010000001.1 GCA_947038515.1 uncultured Fusobacteriaceae bacterium | reverse complement strand
CGACTGTTAATCGTGTTGTCGCTGGTTCAAGTCCAGCAAGAAGCGCCATTTAAAAATTTTAGATATCTATGTGACTTAGGTCTTATATGATATCTTTTTTTTATTAAAATTAAGATGTAAGATAGGAGAAAAGATGGCAATATTGCAAGTTAATGATATCTGTAAAACTTTTACTGGTGAGATGCTTTTTCATAAAATAAATTTTAATATAGATGAAAAAGATAAAATTGGATTAATTGGAGTTAATGGAGCAGGAAAAACAACATTAATAAAGATGATTTTAGGGTTAGAAGAAATAGATGTTGATTTTAATACCAAAAAAAGAGGTGTTATTTCAAAGAAAAGTAATTTGAAAATAGGTTATTTATCTCAAAAAACTAATTTAAACCTTGAAAATACTGTTTTTGATGAATTAATGGAAGTTTTTAGTGACTTACAAGAAGACTATAAAAAAATTCAAGAACTAAATATTAGATTGACTCTTGAAAAAGAAAATTTTGATAATATTATGGAAGAATTAGCAAAACTTAACACAAGATACGAAAGTAGAGATGGATATGCACTGGAATATAAAGTGAAGCAAGTATTAAATGGACTATCTCTTCATGAAAAATTATGGCAAAATAAGATTTCAGAATTATCAGGTGGTCAAGTTTCAAGAGTAGCTTTAGGAAAAATACTATTAGAAGAACCCGATTTATTAATATTGGATGAGCCAACTAACCATTTAGATTTAATGGCGATTGAATGGTTAGAAAAATTTTTAAGAAACTATAAAAAATCTTTTCTTTTAATTTCTCACGATATAATATTTTTAGATAATGTAACAAATAGAATTTTTGAAATGGAAGGAAAGACAATAAGTTGTTACTCTGGAAACTATACAGAGTATAAGATTCAAAAAGAGGCCTATCTAACTGGTGCTGTAAGAGCATTTGATAAAGAGCAAGATAAGGTAAAAAAAATGGAAGAATTTATAAGAAAATATAAAGCAGGAATAAAATGTAAACAGGCACGTGGAAGGGAAAAAATATTAAATCGAATGGAAAAAATGGAAAATCCATTAATACCAGTTAGAAAAATACGTTTAAAATTTAAAGTTCACAATGCCAGTGCAGATAGAGTTTTAAGAATAAATAATCTGTCTAAAAACTATGAGGAATTACAACTATTTTCTAATCTTAAATTAGATATATATAAAGGGGATAGAATAGGAGTAATTGGTAAGAATGGTGCTGGAAAATCAACATTATTAAAGATAATAAATAATTTAGAAAAACCAACAACTGGGGAAATAATAATAGGTGAAAGAGTAAAAATAGGATATTATGATCAAAATCATAGTAGCTTAGACTTTAGAAATACCATATTGGAAGAAGTAATGGAAACAGCACCATTGAGTTATGAGGAAGCGAGAACTTTTGCAGGTGGTTTCCTATTTACAGAGGATGAGGTTGAAAAGAAAATAGATTTACTAAGTGGTGGAGAGCGTGCTAGATTAGAATTTATGAAACTTATATTGAAAAAACCTAATTTTTTAATATTTGATGAGCCAACTAACCATTTAGATATATACTCTCGTGAAATACTTGAAGAAGCTCTTGAAGAATATGAAGGGACTTTAATTGTTGTTTCACATGATAGATATTTTTTAGAGGCAACTGTTAATAGTATCTATGAGATTAACAGAGAAGGAGCTATTTTATTCACAGGTGACTATGAAGCATATATTTCTCAAAAAGAGCTAAAGATAAAAGATGAAAACAAAGGTATCTCTTATGAAGAGCAAAAAAAAATGAATAATCGAGGAAAAGTTCTTATAAAAAAATTAGAAAAAATAGAAGAAAAAATTTCAAAAGTTGAGAGTCAAAAAACAGAACTAGAAGCAGAATATGAAAAAGCAGGAGTAATTAATGATTTAGATCACTTATTAGAAGTGAAACTAGAAATAGATAAAAATGAAGAGAGTCTTCTAGCTTTGATGGAAGAATGGGAATTAATTCAAAATGAAATAGAAGAAATTGAGTAAATAAAAACAGATTAAATTGCTAGATAAATAGAAATATTAGTAGAATAAAAAAAAAGTCACTTATTTAAGAGAAAAGTGACTTTTTTGTTTATAAAATACTGATTGACTAAAAGATAAAATCAGACTAGAATGTAGCTAACTAAGTAGTATAGAAACAGTTGAAGAATAAAAAAAATGAAAAAGGAGTAAAAAATGAAAATAGTCAGTAGATTAAAGCAGAAAGGAGAAATGTTAGTAGTTATATTATTACTTTTTTTAGGAATGTTAGGATGTAATGAAGTAGAAAAAGAAAGTAGCCTAAAAAAAGAGGTAAAACAAAGTATAGAATATGAAACAAAAAAAATAAATTTAGAAAAAAGAATAATAAAAAAGGGAATAGAAGGAAAAAATGAAGTAATTATAGGGATAGCAGCAACAACAGATGTTCATGGAAGAATATATCCTTATGAATATGCAATAGGTGAAGAGGATGAGAGTGTAGGATTTACAAAAACTAATTCTGTAGTGAAAGAATTAAGAAAAACTAATCCAAACTTACTACTGATTGATATTGGTGATACAGTTCAAGATAATAATGCAGAATTATTTAATGATTTAGAGATACATCCCATGGTAAAGGCATTAAATATAATGAAATATGATGCATGGATTTTAGGGAATCATGAGTTTAATTTTAAAAAAGAATTTATAGAAAAAAATATAAGAAAGTTTAAAGGTGCTGTTATAAGTGCAAATATTTTAAATGAAGATGATGGAAGTAATTTTGTACTACCTTATCAAATATTTGATATAGAGGGAGTGAGAGTTGCTGTAATAGGTGTATTACCACCCCATGTACCAAAATGGGAAGCATCGTCTCCAGAAAATTTTAAAGGGTTAAAATTTGAGAATCCTTTAGTATCAATAGAAAGAACAGTAAAAGAAATAGAAGGGAAATATGATGTTCTTGTAGGGGCATTTCATCTTGATAGAAAAAATACACAAGATTCAGCAGGAATTCTTGAAATTGTAAAAAAGGTTCCTAAGTTTGATATTGTTTTTGCGGGACATGAACATGCTCGATATGTATTAGATATGGAAGGTGTACCAATTATATCTCCAGGCTCATATGGTTGGGGTGTTTCTTTTGGTAAGTTGAAATTGAAAAAAATAAATGATAAATGGAAAATAGAAAATGTTGAGGCAAAAAATATAGAAACAAAAAACTATAAAGCAGATGAAGAGCTTAAAGAACAATTTAAAGATGTTCATGAGGAATCATTAAAAGATTCAAATCAGGTTATTGGGGAAGTTGCAGAATCTTTTATTTCAAATGTAGATAATATAACAGGGAAAAATAAAGTAACAACATTACCAACATCACAAATTCAAGATAATGCAGTAATAGAACTTATAAATGAAGTTCAAAAATTTTATGCAAAGGCAGATGTTTCAGCTGCAGCAATCTTTGATCCAAATTCAAATTTGAAAAAAGGAATATTTAAGAAGAAGGATGTAGCATTTATTTATAAATATACAAATACATTAGTAGGTGTCAATATGACTGGTGAAAATCTTCTGAAATATATGGAGTGGTCTGTGGGGTACTACAATAAAATAACACCAGGAGATGTAACGATATCTTTTAATAAAGATGTTAGAGGATATAATTATGATATGTTTGATGGAATACAATATGATGTTGATATTAGTATGGAACCGGGAAAAAGAATAAAAAATGTCAATATTAATGGTAAAAAACTAGAAAAAACAAAAAATTATAAAGTGGCTGTAAATAATTATAGATTAGGAACATTACAAACACTAAAATTAATAAATTTAGAAGATAAGTATTATGATTCTTATGAAATATATCAGGATGGAGGAAGGATTAGAGAACTTATTATTAAATATGTTAAAGAAGAGTTAAAAGGAAAACTAGTTCCTAAAATAGATAATAATTGGAAAATTATAGGAAAAGAAAAAAAAATTCCAAGAAGAGAAGAGGTTATAGAAAAAATTAGAAATGGAGAGATAATTATTCAAAAGTCTGAAGATGGTAGAACTTTGAATATTGAGTCCATAAATATCAAAGTATTAGATTAAAATTAAAAAAGGATAAATTTAATTAAAGAAGTATTATTATAGTAAGTGATTAAAAAAATTATCTTAGAAAAGGGAGGAGTTATGAAACAATTTGATTTTTTAGATTTAAATAAGTCGTTAAAAATGCTTTGGAAATACTATTTTGCTTTAGGTTTTATATTTTTATTGGCAGGTGTATTAGGGTTGTTTAATCCAGGAATGTTTTCAATTTATTTAATAATAATTTTAGCTTGGTATTTTATCTTTATGGGAATAGGTAATATATTCTATGGAATAACTGGAAGAAATAATGAAAATTTTTCTTGGGGTGCAATATTATTTATAGGGATATTAGAGTTACTAATGGGATTAGTATTACTATTTAATCCAATATCAACACTATATCTTGTAACTGTTTATGTAGGAATATTAATAATATTTAAAGGTTTTTCATTGATACTAACAAGAATTTCAATTATGAATATTAATGAAACAAATATGCATATGAATGGTATTAGAACATTGAATATTGTAAGAGGAGTATTAGATATATTATTTGGTATATTAATACTTGTAATTCCATTCTTTGCAGCAAGTGTATTAATATACATGATTATTTTCTACTTAATATTAGGTGGATTATCACTGTTTATTACAGGATGTGAAATAAGAAAAGCTTTAAAATGTGAGAACAACTTAAAGTGTGAAGGAATAGATAAAAAATAAAAATATATTATTTGTTATAAGAAAACTCTTTATTCATAGAATAGAGAGTTTTTTTAAATACTAATTGACTAAATGTTAAAATTGGAATAAAATATATTTACTTATATTTTTGGAAATATTATAAATTAATTAGAATATAAAATAGTATCATAAGGAGAAAAATGAAAAAAAATCCACTTTTACTAATGATTTTAGATGGTTGGGGTTTAAATGATTCAAAAAATGAAAAAAATGCTGTGTTAGAGGCTCATCCTGAATATTTTAATAGTTTACTAGACAATTATCCACACTCTTCTTTAGAGGCTTCAGGAGAGAAAGTAGGACTCCCAGAGGGACAGATGGGAAATTCAGAAGTAGGTCATTTAAATATTGGAGCAGGTCGAGTAGTTTATCAACCACTTGTTGAAATATCAAGAGATGTAAAAACTGGAAATATTATGAAAAAAAAGGTATTGATTGAAGCTTTTGAACTTGCAAAGCAGATAAATTCACCAGTTCATTTTTTAGGTCTTCTTTCTGATGGGGGTGTTCACTCACATATAGAACATCTATATGGACTAATAAGAATGGCTAAAGAATATGGGATTCAAGAAGTATATGTTCATGCAATACTAGATGGTAGAGATACACCACCAAAATCTGGAGAAATATTTTTGAGGGATCTAGAAAATGAAATGAAAAAAATAGGTCTAGGGAAAATAGCTACTATAAGTGGTAGATATTGGACAATGGATAGAGATAAGAACTATGATAGAATAGAGAAAGCTTATGACTGTATAGTTAATGGAGTTGGAGAAAATGCCTTAACAGCTACGGAAGCAATAAATGGTAGCTATAAAAAAAATATAACTGATGAATTTATAGAACCCACTATTATAGAAAAGAAAGGGTTAATAAAAGAAAAAAATGTAGTTATCAATTTTAATTATCGTCCTGATAGAGCAAGGGAGATAACAAGAGCATTAGTTGATAAAGACTTTAAAGAGTTTGAAAGAAAAAATTTACAACTATCTTATTATTGTATGAGAGAATATGATGCTACAATAGAAGCTCCTTTCATTTATGAAGATAAAGAGATTTTAAATACACTTGGAGATGTTCTTTCTATAAATGGAATTTCACAATTAAGAGTGGCAGAAACTGAAAAATATGCTCATGTTACATTTTTCTTTAATGGTGGAAAAGAAACACCGTTAAAAGGTGAGGAAAGAATTTTAGTTCCTTCACCTAAAGTTGCAACTTATGATTTACAACCTGAAATGTCAGCAAAAGAATTAACTGATAAGCTTATAGAAGCAATAAAAAGTGAAAAATATGGTGTGATTATAGTAAATTATGCAAATCCAGATATGGTAGGTCACACTGGAAAGTTAGAAGCTGCAGTAAAAGCAATAAAAACAGTAGATGATTGTTTAAAAAAAGTAGTACCAGAAATGTTAGATAGAAATGGTACTATATTAATAACTGCCGATCATGGAAATGCAGAGCTTATGGAGGATCCAATAACTAAAGTTCCGTATACTTCTCATACAACAAATAAAGTTCCCTTTATTTTAATAGGGAAAAATTATGAGCACTCACAGATAAAAGATGGAAAACTTGGAGATATTGCCCCAACAATTCTAGAAATATTAGAAATTTCTAAGCCACTAGAAATGGATGGAGAGAACTTAATTATAAAAAAATAGGGTATAATTAGAGTATTAAAAAGGACTTTTAGATTTGTTTTTTTATTTAGAAAAATTCTTATTTTTTAAGATAAAAAAAATATTTAAGAAATCTTAAGTGCTTAATAGGATATGTGTTGACACATTGGAAATTATAAGATATTATATAATAATCAAAAAAATTATCAAAATGGGAGAGAAAATGAAAATATTAGAAGAACTGATTATTCAGAATGGTAAAGTGATAGATAATTCAATTTTAAAAGTTGATAGTTTTTTAAATCACCAGATAGATGCAAACCTTATGTTTGAGATAGGAAAAGAGTTTAAGGAAAGATTTAAAGATAAAAAAATTGATAAAATTCTTACTATTGAAGCTTCAGGAATTGCTATGGGTGTCACTGTTGCCTATTTTTTTGGTGTTCCTCTAGTATTTGCGAAGAAGAAAAAACCAGTAACAGCAAACTCAGTTTATACTTCAAAAGTATTTTCTTTTACAAAAAAGAAAGAATACGATATAATCGTTTCTAAAGATTTTATAAAAGCTGGAGAGAAAGTTCTTATTGTTGATGATTTTTTAGCAATGGGTGGAGCAGTTATAGGATTAGAAAGTATAGTTAAGCAAGCAGGAGCAGAGATTGTAGGAGTAGGTATCGTTATTGAAAAAGGTTTTCAAGAAGGTGCAAAACTATTACGAGAGAAAGGGTTACATGTTGAATCATTAGCAATAATAAAAGGCTTTGAAAATGGAAAAGTCATTTTATAAATTAAAATTATGAATAGAGGAGGAGTTGTGAAAAACAAAAGTATAATTATTTTAGATTTCGGTTCGCAGTTTAATCAGTTAATAGCAAGAAGAGTAAGAGAAATGGGTGTATATGCAGAAGTAGTTCCTTATTTTGAACCATTAGATAAAATTCTTGCAAGAAATCCAGCAGGAATAATATTATCAGGTAGTCCCTCTTCAACATATAAGGAAGGTTCTCCTACTATTGATCCAGCTATATATAGTGCTGGGATACCAATTTTAGGTATTTGCTATGGTATGCAACTTACAACAAAACTTCTTGATGGAGTTGTAGCTTGTGCTGATAAACAGGAATTTGGAAAAGCTCATCTTCTTTTAGATGATATGGACTCTCTTTTATTTAAAAATATACCTGATAAGTCACAAGTTTGGATGAGTCATGGGGATCACGTAACAGAGATACCAAAAGGATTTAAAGTTATTGCACATACAGATTCTTGTATTGCTGCTATTTCAAATGTAGAGAAAAATATTTATGGTATTCAGTTCCATGCAGAAGTTACTCACTCTGAATTTGGTGTTCAAATATTTAGAAACTTTGTATTTGATATTGCTAAATGTGAAGAGAATTGGTCTATGGGGAACTACATTGAAACAACTGTTGCAAATATAAAAGAAAGAGTTGGAAAGAAAAAAGTTATGCTTGCACTTTCAGGTGGAGTGGATTCATCAGTTGCTGCAATGCTTATTCATAAAGCTATTGGAGATCAATTAACTTGTATTTTTGTAGACACAGGTTTACTTCGTAAAAATGAAGCTAAAAATGTTATGGAAGTTTATGGGAAAAACTATAAGATGAATATCAAATGTGTAGAAGCTGGAGAGGTATTCTTAGAAAAATTAAAAGGTGTTAGTGACCCTGAGCAAAAAAGAAAAATTATAGGAAAAGAATTTATTGAAGTGTTTGATAGAGAAGCAAGTGCACTAGAAGGAATAGATTTCTTAGCTCAAGGAACAATATATCCAGATGTTATAGAGTCTATGTCTATAAATGGTCCTTCTTCAACAATAAAATCACATCACAATGTTGGTGGACTTCCTGATGATATGAAAATGGAATTACTAGAGCCATTGAGAGAACTATTTAAAGATGAGGTTAGAGCTGTTGGAAGAGAGCTTGGTATACCTGATTTTATGATTGATAGACACCCGTTCCCAGGTCCAGGATTAGGAATAAGAATTATTGGTGCTGTTGATAAAGAGAAAGCTGATATTTTAAGAGAAGCTGATGATATATTCATACAAGAACTTAGAAGTGCTGGACTATATACTAAAGTAAGTCAAGCTTTCGTAGTATTATTACCAGTTAAATCTGTTGGAGTTATGGGAGATGAAAGAACTTATGAGTATACTGCCGTTCTTCGTTCAGCTGATACAATAGATTTCATGACTGCAACATGGTCAAGACTTCCTTATGAATTTTTAGACAAAGTTTCAAATAGAATTATCAATGAAGTTAAGGGAATTAACAGACTTACTTATGATATTTCTTCTAAGCCACCAGCTACTATTGAGTGGGAGTAGGATTTTAAACAAATAAAATTTAGTAATTTTAAAATATATAGTTTCAAATAAAAAACAGGATGGTTTTATATCATCCTGTTTTTTTATTCTGTTATTTTTAATTTGTAAGCAAGTCCCTTTCAGTAATCTTAAATATTTTTTCCATCTCTTAAATTATATTTATATTCTAACCCCCACTCCATCATTGAATCAAGAACAGGTTTAAGACTATAACCTATTTGAGTAAGAGTGTACTCCACACGAGGAGGAACTTCGGCATATACTTTTCGATGAACTAATTCATCTTGTTCCATTGTTTTAAGTTGTGCTGTCAAAACTTTTTGAGAAACACTTCCAATAGATTTTTTAAGCTCTCCAAACCTTCTTGTGCCATCCATCAAGTCACGTAAAATTAATACTTTCCATTTATCACCTATAAGTGCTAATGTTGTTTCAACAGGGCAAGCTATTAATAATTTTTCATTCATATGATCCTCCTAGGTAATCTACTCTTATAACAGTATCTTTTGGTAACTATGCCACAATACTGTACCTACTTTACAAATTATCTGTACTGCTATATTATAGTAGGTAGGAAAATAAAATGCAATAGTTAGATTGAAATTAGATATATTGGGGGTGAGTATGTTGAATTCTAGTTATGGAATATTATCATTATTACCTGTGGTTATATCGCTTGTTTTGGCATTTTGGAAGAAAAATGTATTTATAGCACTCCTTGCAGGTTTATTTACAGGGGCATTTATCATTGGTGCCGATGTAGGGTCTTTCTTTATCGGATTTGATGCTATTGCATCGGTTTTTGCATCAGCTTCCTCTGCTAAAACTACATATTTTTTATTATTAACAGGTTCATTGGTATTTGTAGTAGAAATTTCTGGTGGAGTTGAAGGATTAATCCTTTATCTTACAGAAAAAAAGGATATTGTAAAATCTAAAATGGACGCCCAACTAATATCTTTTATTGCCGGCTTATTTATTTTTGTAGATGCTACAAGTTCCATTGCAATAACAGCATTGATAGGAAAACCATTTTTTGAAAAATATAAGCTTCCTAAAGAGAAGTTAGCACTTATTTCAAATTCAACAGGTTCCCCCATTGCATGGCTGATTCCATTTGGTGGAGCAGGAGCACTTTTGACTTCGGTTATTCACAATGTATTACTGAATATAGGTATTGAAGAAAGTGCATTTAATATCATGATAAAATCTATAGGTTTTCAATTTTATAGTATAAGTATACTTGTGATTGTAAGTATTTCTATTATATTTCAGGTTGAAATTGGGAAAATGAAGAGATTAACACAAGAGCTAGACACAAATATAGAAATTACAAATTATAAAACAAAAATTCCTAAAGGGAAAAGGGCATTGGCACGTAATATGGTTATTCCAATTGTATTATTAATGCTATCCATTTTCATAATTTTATTTTACACTGGAAACGGAAATCCGATGATAGGGGATGGTGCAACAGCTGTATTTACAGGTGGTTGTGTGACTTTGTTTTTTACTGCAATATATTATATATATCAAAAACTTACAACCATGGAAACCTATATACAGTGGTGCTTTGAGGGGATGAAAAATATATTCCCTATTGTTGTTATTTTGGTTCTAGCCTATGCCTTTGGTGATATTGTTTCACAGTTGGGAACAGCAGAATACATTGCAAGGTTTGCACAATATATTCCGCCCTCTATTGTGTTGGTTATGATTTTAATCATTAGTTCTATCATCTCGTTTAGTTCTGGTTCTAGCAGTGCTGCTATTATACTTTTAATGCCTATTATGTTACCCATTGCATATAGTAATGGGATTCCTTTAAATTATGTGATAGGTGCAGTTGTATCAGGAGCTGTGTTCGGAGACCAATCTTCACCCATATCGGATAGTGTTATTTTAACATCTAGCGTAACAGGTACAGATGTTATGAACCATGTTAAAACTCAATTGCCGTATTCAGGATTAGCACTAGGAATATCTATGATGTTATTTATCGCATTGGGGTTTGCTTTATAGAGGAAAAATAAAATAAAATAGAGGTGTAAATATGAAAATTAAAGAAATTTACAAAATGTTTGATACAATAGGATGTTGTACATTTGCAACGATAGATGGTGATTATCCAGAAACTAGAATAGCACATTTTATTGCCTATGATACAGATGGTTTATATTTTATGACCATGACTACTAAACCATTTTATAAACAACTAAAAGAAACGGAAAAAGTCTCTGTTTGTGGTCTTTCGGCAAGTAGCAATACCAATATAGACGAGCATGGCAACCTTTTATTTGAAGCGGGGTATAGTATTCGTATCAGTGGAGATGTAAAAGAAGTATCAATGAACAGAATCAAAGAAAAAAATAACCCTATTTTTGACTATTGCATAAAAGATAATCATAAATATCCTGCTATGGTAACTTTTTGCATTTTTAATGGGCGAGGTGAAGTATTTGACTATGATTTTGAGAAGAAGTTTCGTGACCACAAACTGGAAAGGGTACGCTTTACATTGGGGGAGGCAGAACCAAAAAAACCAAATTTAATACTTCAGAAACAAGAATGTATAGGTTGTGGGAAATGTTTTTCAGCTTGTAGTTTCAATGCTATTCAAAAAGATGAGAATTCTTATACTATTGATTCTACTCGTTGTGATGAATGTGGAGATTGCTATTTAAAATGTCCAACAGGGGCTATAAAAATTAGAAAATAGCTCATGTCACAATCCTATTTTTAATGAAGTGGAAAAAAATTACAAAAAAAAATAGATGAAAAAAATTAAGTATTCAATAATTGAAAAATTAATGTTATTATGTAAGGGAAATTAGAAATTATTATTAAAAAAACTCAAAAAGATTTAAAAGGAGAGAAAAATGAAAAAAATATTATTAAGTATGGCACTACTACTATCAATGATAGGATGTGGTGAGAAAGTGGCATCAAATACAGAAAAATTACTAGTTTTTCCAAAAGAAGAGTCTAAAATAGAAGAAATGGTAACAAATATCTATAAGAATGAGCTTTTACAAGATTTATCAAAACCTGTTGAATTAATTAGCGTAAAATATGAAGGGACTGATAGTAATAAGTTTACTAGAACTCTTGATGCTGATGACACTTTATCTCAGACACTTTATACTGCTGACGGAGTTGCAATATGGCAAGTAAATAATGTTCTTGAAAGTGATAATAGTTGGTTAATAGTTAATGTGGGTAATGAGAAATATAAAGAGCTATATTTGGAAGAAAATGAAGAGGGCGAATTTGAATATGTAGTAAAAGATGCAGAGGGTTTATATATCCCTGTAGCTAAGAAATAAATGTTAGAAATAAAATGTATAATTAGAAGTAATGGGATTTTGTAGTTAATTAAGCTACAGAATCCCATTTTTTATTTATAAGATTGATGTAAATTAAAATTCTATTTTTAAAATAAAAAACTCTGATAGCCATATGCGATTTTTTTCAAAATTATATGGTGAATATCTATTGAAAATATTTAAAGCAGTTAGTATAAATTCAAAAGAAAAATTTTCCAAAACCTCTATTTTAAAAGTGAAATTATTTTAAGTACCCAAATTATGACAATTCTCTTTTCCAAACCATTCCTTAGCAGTTTCAATCATTTTTCCCGTAGGATTTTTCTGAACTACTACCAAGTTTTCCTTTGCTCTTGTACAACAGACATAAAAAAGTTTATTAGTTCTTTCTAATACAGTTTTTCTAACGTTAGGATTTGTACAATCAAAAAGATATTCAAAATTATATTTACTCCATTTACCATTATCTAAAAAAATTAAAACATTATCGAATTCACTACCTTTTACTTTATGTTGGGTAGACAATGCAATATTACCTTCTAGATAATTATATAAATTAATAAATTGTTGGTATTTTACTTTAGATACACGATTATATAAATAGTTTTTATTTTTAATAAAGTCCTTTATATTATCATCTTTTATACATAAGCCACTCTTGTCAGCATATTCAATGACTTCACTAATTAAATTTTCACTCATTGAATTTAATAAATCAACCTTTTTTTGGATATTTTTTTTATCACTATTATTTTTAATCTTGAAAGATGTTTTTTTTATAAATTCATTAATATCATTATTTTTATATGTAGTAATTATATCATTTATTTTAAATAAATGTTTAATTAACTTATCCCGTTTAGATGGTATTGTTATTTCTTCATCCGATTCTTTTTTATCTGAAAGAATATTATCTTTATCAAAATATATTTTTCTTATTTCCGAAAATAGATTGTCTTTAATCTCATCATATAATTCTTGATTTCCCTCTTTTTCTAAAAAATTTTCTAGATAAGTCTTTCCTTTTTTTCTCCCGTTTATAGACTCAAGAATATTCTTCAAAGTCTTGTTTTCATCATGAACTTCTCCTGATTCTTTTAAGTGTTTTTTTAAATCTTTTATAAATTTTAAAATAGGATCTTTATCATAAATATCAGTTAAATCAGAAAATTCTACTTCTTTAGAAATTAAATTATGGGTTAATCTAAGATCTTTACATTTTTTAGAATCACTAAAATCCCAATTAGAAAAAAAACTTTTAGATTTCAATTCTGAAAGTTCTACTTCACTTCCATAGAGATACTTGATACTTCCTAGTTTTATTATGCCATCTTTCATATTAGGTGCTGTTTTATCATTGGATGGTTCCTGTTTTAGGCTATCTCTTCTCAATAAATTACTTAAATTAATAACTGATTGTGGATTTCTTCTATTATGTTTTTTTGTAATCTCAATAACCTTGTTACTGCTTATATATTCATCTAAATTGCACACACTGTTATCATAAATTGATTGCATCGAGTCACCAAAAAAACCTATAATATTTTTTTTATCACTTTTATTTAAATGATCTAATAATAGTTCAATAACATATGGTGACGTATCTTGATATTCATCCACCAATATATAGTTAAATTTATCTTTTAATATATCACATAATTTTTTATATTTCTGATACATTAGTTTTGCTAAAATAATTACTTCATCATGTGATATTTCACCATTTTCAATTCTTAAATGTTCTTTGTATTTTATCCCTTCCGAAAAATCATTACTATATGGAAGTACCACTGAAAGTTTTATAATTTCTTCATTAATAGCCTCTAATAATGTTTCTTTTAATGAAGTTTGAAATGAAGATATATTACCCCATAAAAAGTCATGTATTGTTGATACTACTAGATTCTCACTTGTAATTCTATTTCTAATCTCTGTAGCAGCAGCATTAGTATATGTTATGCAAGCAATTCTAGAATTAGGACTTCTCAATAAAATTTCGTTTATTACTGATATTAAAGAATATGTTTTTCCACTTCCCGCGCCTCCACTTAATAGAAAATTATTTCCTTTATCAATTTCTTTAAATATATTTATAACCTCTTTCTCTAATCCTGTTGTAGCCACTCTAGTCCCTCCTCTATATATTTAGGAGTTTTCCAGTTTGAAAATTCATCATTTGAACTATCATCTCTTTTACTATTTAATAAAATATCCATTGCTAAGGAAGGTTTTTTATTTACACATTTTTCTGCTAGAGAATAAGCATCACATTCAGAATCGAAAAAACAATCTCTATTTTTTAGCCCTTGGAATCTATTTTTAAGTTCATTTTGATTATCTTCTACATTTCCGTGACCCATTTGAGTAAATAGTTCTCTATTTATATGAAAAAAAGCATCTTCAAAACTTCTTGCATTATATTCTTTGCCTTCATAACCAATTTCTTTAGTTTGATAGACTATTAATACAGTACCAGCTTCATCTGATGTCCAACTCGGAATATCTTCTCCACCTTCAACTTGTTGTTGTGAAGCTTTAATTATTTTATCTTTTAATGTAAGTTTAGTTAATATTTGTAGAGAATCTCCTTCATTTTCTTCTATTTTTTCTTTTAAATAATGTTTTAATGATTTGTTGGTTGTAAATTTTCCTTCTTCTACTTTACAACTTTTTGAATCTTTATTTACTGAGTCAATATCAGTAATAATTAATGTTTTTATTCCAATAAACCTAATGAAATTATCAAATATCTGTGAATAATTCCCTACTTCAACAACAGAAATATTTTGTGATAAAAGTGGAGTCTTATCACTTGCTCCTTGGTCA
This sequence comes from uncultured Fusobacteriaceae bacterium, assembly GCA_947038515.1. Lineage (GTDB taxonomy): Bacteria > Fusobacteriota > Fusobacteriia > Fusobacteriales > Fusobacteriaceae > JAGNZR01. The sequence goes on along the minus strand of CAMQWJ010000001.1, from coordinate 317,780 downwards.
ATTTTTTTCATCATAGCTGGTAAAAGAATTCTTTCTGTGTCTCCTTCAATTAAAATTATTTTATCTGCAAAAAAAACTTCAGAACGATTTAATGTTAAATACTGTCTTAAAAATTTATAGTGATTATTATCTTCTCCATTTTCTTTTTGATAAATAGTTTTAAGTTCTTTTAAATTTTTTGATATTATCTTTTTCCCATACTTATCGTTTTCTTTTACAAAATATTTAATATCATCAAAATTACTTTCTGCAACAATATGTGCGGAGTGAGTAGTCATAAATGTTTGTAAATTAATTTCCTTATCGCTACCGCCTAACTTCTTTCCTTCTTTAAGAAGGGCTTTTATGTTTTTTATAAATACATATTGCATTTGTGGGTGTGTATGAGCTTCTGGTTCTTCTATAAATAAAAGATTTATATCTGCTACTACTTCTTTATCTTTTTTATCTTTTCTAAAATCGCTCAATAATGTTTCAATATTAATTATCATGCTTATTAAGTTCAAATATCCCAGTCCATTATAAGTCTCTGGTAAGCTATTTGTTTCATCTTTATAGATTACTGTTGTATTATTTTTTAATAAATTCAAAGAGTTTATACTTGAAATTATTTCTATTTTTGTTTCGTCTTCTTTAATCCCACCAAATTTAGATATCTTTTGAATAAGCTTCTCAAAAACACCACTATATAAACTATTTAGTTGAGTGTCTGTTTCCTCTATTTGATTTTCAAACTCTATTATAGTTTCACTTTCCTTATCTTTTCCTTCAGTTCTTTCATAGTAATTAGAAGAGAGAGAAGACAAATGCCCAACATCTGTATTTGATACATTTCTTGTTGCATCAATAGAATTAAATGTAATTATTTTCTTTAAATCTATTGTTTTTTTATCTATAATCCTTGAAATTGTGTTATCGATTATTTTATTTACATAATCATATAATACCGTTTTTTTTGTATACTCAAAATATTTTTTATGATTTTTACTTATAAATTTTTGAAAGGTATTTTCTCCTTCCTCTTTATTTCTTATCTCTTTATACTCTTCATAATCAGACATCATTCTTTTAAATTTGTCATGATTTATTAGATAACTAAATTGGAGAACTATAGTTTTATTCTCAGGTTCTAAATCTAGCATTAAGGCACTTATATTAGCTAAATTATCGTCTTCCTCATAGCTAATCAAAATCTCCAATACAATACCTGCTAATTCAGTATCATCAAATTTTTCATTAAAGTTTTCTCTATTTTGTACAATAGAATATAATTTTTTTTGAAATGCTAAATTAAAATCATAATACTCAAATTTATTATCTATACTACTATTTCCTATACATTTTTCTAAAATAGAAAGAAATGATGTTTTTCCACAATTATTTTTTCCCACTATTATAGATAAATCTTTTTCACAATTAAATTCCATATCTTTTAAAAGACGAAAATTTTTAATATTAATTTTTGAAATTTGCATATATTCCTCCAATTTAAATTATTCTCTCAATGTTTAAATGTTTAAATATTAAAAAAATGTTCATTTGGACACATTAAAATATTACTTTCATTAATACCTATATTCATCAATTTTTCTTTGAAAATGTCTTTATCTTCTTCTTTATAATAATAGACCTTCCAAAGAGCATTTTCTTCTACACTTTTTGAAACTTCTTCAAAATAAGGTAAATCTACCTCACCTAAAGAGTGTCCAATTATTTTAATCTCTTTAATTTCTATTAACTGTTCAAAAAAATTAATATTCATATCAATATTTTCTTCTATATTTTTTAATGTTTTTTCATAAAGAGTTATAGCTTTTGTAATTTGTAATTTTTTAATTTTATTATAATCGTCATAATCGTTATCATCATCAGAATCAAAAGATTTTGCTTCCACACAAAGGAACTCAATTTCTTTTAAATTATTATGTCCCATAATAGGACTAGTATGGATGGAACCATGTATATAACAAATATTTTCTTCTTCTATCCTGTAACACTCCTCCAACAGGAGAGTATAATTGAATGTTAAAAATAGATTTTCATCTTCTGTAGAAATAAAACTGGTTTTCTTACTACTGTTTTCAACGTCAATACTTTTAATCCAACAATGAAGAATATTAAATAAATCTTCTGATATATCTATAGATTCTAAATCAAGATGACTTTCGAGAGTATCATAGCCACTTGCTTCTGGATACTCTAATCCTAAATCAGAATCTATTTCAAGTATCTCTTCATGATTTATAGTACCCATATTTTTTTCAAAATCTGCCCATAATAGAGATTCCACATCCAATTCTTCTTCTGAAAAGTGATCTTTATAAGTTCTCTTAAAAGAATATTTATAACATTCAAAAATTTTTACTAAAAGTTCTGGTTCTTCTTTGGATATAAAATTTTTAAAATCTAGATATGAAGTTTTTAAATTATGACTAAGATCAAATCCATTTCCAATAATAAATAAAGTCACTTTTTTCTCCCTTTAAATTCAAATTTCTATTACTTTGTTATAAATAAATCAATACTATCTATCATTATTCATAAAATTAATTAACTAATTATCTTAAAAAATTTATTATATTATTCTAATCTTCTGAAAAATAATCTATATCTATTTTTTTCACTTCATAAGTTTGTTCTATACTTACTCCAATATTAAGTTCTAACATATAATCAACAAGTTTTACTCCATTTATTAAAATAATTTTATGATTTTTTATTTCTTCCGAAAATTTTAGTGCATCTTTTGAAAATGATGATGTTGTAATAAAAATACCTTTATTAAGTGCGCCTAATCCTGAAAGAGCACCCACAAATGCTTGTATTTCTGGTCTTCCAACATTTTTATCTCCCCATCTTTTAGCTTGTAAATATATTTTATCTAACCCCAACCGATCTTCATTTATAATACCATCAATGCCACCATCACTACCTTTTGAGGTTAATTTTGTACTAATTTCTTCCTCTGATCCTCCATAACCCATTTTCACTATAAGCTCTATTACTATTTCTTCAAATTTATAAGGATTTACATTTTTTAATTTTTCCAAAATATCTTCTTTTAGTATTTGATTTAACAAAAAATATGTCTTTTCTAGATTTTCTACTGGAGTATCTATATTGTCTTCTATTTTATTTTTTTTATTTTCTTCTAGATTTTGAATTTTTAAGAACTTTAAAAAAGAAGGATATTTTTTAAGGTAATTTTTATCTAATTTATCTATTTTTTCATTAAGTATTTCTTTTCCTCTTTTTGTTATCTTAAATTCCCCTCTTTTATCTGTTGTTTCTATTGCTTCTGCTTTTTTTAAATATGTTTTTGCCCAATTTAATCTATCATAAAATTTTCTTTTACTATCTTTTGTAGATACTTTTTCATTTAGTTCTATTTCTGTTAGTTTAAAGTGTTTTCCAAGTTTTTCTTCACATTCTTTATTAGAATAATTTTTTCCATTTTCAATAATTCTTAATAAGGGTAACATAATTTGATCGTACGTTGGTACCATTCTTAATTCTCCTTAGTTTTAACTTCTATTTCTAAAATAATAAGAACCTTTTACTGTCTCTGATTCAGCCTTCATAAATATCCATTCTTCCCCTTCTCTTTCTATTACTGTTTCCATTAATAATAATCCAAAGTATCCTGCTGCTAATCCTTCATTACATTCTGCTCCCTTTTCATAGATAACTTGATAAGGAGTTCCTTCCCAAGTTTTTCCTGGTATCCAACTTGAAGTTACTATTCTTTCTTCAGGGTCTACATGATTATATTTCTCATTTAATAAAACGCCTAGTTCTTCTTTTATTTTTTCTATTTCATTATGTGTCAATCTTTGCTTACATTTTTCTAGTTCTTTTTTATGAGGTACTTCTTTAATTCTATCTCCACCTATACTTTTTAACATTTTTTCTCCTTTTTTATTTTTATTCTTCTTCATAAAAATCTTTTTTCCTCTTTACTAATATTTTAACAAAAATATTTATCCACCCACGAGTAATATTCTTTAATCCTTTTACTTACTTCTTTTATTTCGTATAAACTTAGAAATGTTTCTCCTTGTAAGTTTATACATTCCCTTTTTTTATTATTGTCTATTTCATCCCATTTTATCATTGCATGTTCATTTATCAGTAACTCATTTATAAAATGTTCTAATCTCAGAAAAGGATCTTGGTATTTATTTAAAAAACTTGTTATTTCATCTTCTAAAAAATTTTCTTTTCTTTCAAAATAATTTTTTATTTTTTTTTCATTTGTAGTACCTATTAATACAGATATTGCTTCCAATACATTTTGTATGTATCTCAATTCTTCTTTATTTCCTAAAATTTCTTTAAGTCCTTCGAAACTTTTAATTATTATATGACCGCCAAATCCTGTTATATTATCATTTTTTATCATTTTTTCAAGTTCATTTTGAATAGAGTAAATATTTAAAATTTCTTCATATTTCTTTAGCTGTAATATATTTAATAAATTTTCCTCATATATTTTACTATTTATATTTTCTATATATTTTATTTTATATATAATATTATGTAATAATTCCTTCCTTATGTTCTTTTTTTCCCTAAGATTATTTGAAAATATATTATCAAAATACCTATTTATCTCCTCCAACTCTTTTTTTTTATTTAATTTTATTGCTAAATAGACTCCTGCAATTGTTCCAATAGAACCTATTATACTTCCCATATAACTTCCTAGAAAACTTACCCATTCTGTATTGGATATATTCGATGGGACTCTACTCCCTATTATAGTTTTATCTATTATTATTGGTAACACTATAATAATAATAGTAATAGTAATAATAATAATACTTTTATTTATTTTTTTCATTTTTCTCCCTCTAAACTAGTAAGTTATTATTTGTTAGAACATAGTATAACTTTTGAAGAGTTTATTTATGGTTATTTTTTCATTAGATAAAAGTATCTTTAATAAAAAAGATACTTTTATCTCTCTAAAAACTCCTAAGAGAAAAAAATTAATAAAAATATCTTCCCAATTCATTTCAACATTAGTAAATTACCCTAAACCAATTCAAAACTTTCTATTCTCCACTCACAATTATTATTTCACTACTTATACTTTCCCCCCAACCCCTTTAAACTTCTCAACAAAGGCAGCTATTTTCTCCAAAACACTCTGTTTTTTTGTTAAATATTTAGGATTAAGAGGGCTCATCTTAGGAAGAGCTTCATTTAATTCAGTTCCATTTTCACTAGCATATTCTTTTTTTAATGAGGTAGTAATATATCTTTTTGCTGCTTCCACATTAAGCTCTTCTTTAGCAATTAATTCCTCTGCTTCTTTTTTTTGTTCTATTTGAGCAAATGTGAAAAAGGCATCTATAATACTTGCTTTATCTTGAATCTGGTCTAAATCTGTTTGATTTATAAAATCAACTACTAAATCTTCTTTTGCACGATTTCCAGTACTTGAACGGATTAAACGTCGCACTTCTTCAAGTAAGACTGCTTTATCTTTTATTTTTTCATTTTTTTCAAAAATTAGTTCAAGAATATAATCTAAGTTTATCTCTTGTGATTTTAAAAGGTCTACTTCAAAAACAACATCATCCCAATCAATCAAAGATTCTTCTTTTTCTCCGCTCTCTTTTCTTCGACGAATCCACTCACGAATATCATTATATGTAGATTTATAATCTTGAATTGTTCTTTCTTTTGGTATTTGAATCTCTTGCATAGCTTCTATATCTTCATCATTTACATGATAAGTATTTTTGTATTCTTCAACAGCATTTGAATCGTTCATATCAACTGATTGTAAGGCTTTTAAGCTTGAAAATTGATCATAATTTTGTAATATATTTTCAACTTTTAAATATTCCCCAAATAATTTAACGAATGATTTTTTTTGTTTGTCTGTAACAATCGCATCAATATCAGGAAAAAGGGAATCTAGCTCTGTAACTACATTTACATAACCACGATGTGCTTCACCTGTGGAAATGTCAGTAAAGCCTTCCATATATTCTTTATAGCTTTTTTCTAGAACTATATTTTTTGTGTTACCATCACCAAAACATTTTATAGAATCAATTGTAGCTTGCTCTAAATCTCTAAAGGTAACTATATTACCAAAGGTTTTAGTAGAATCATATATACGGTTTGTTCTTGAAAAAGCTTGCATTAAACCGTGATATCTAAGGTTTTTATCAACAAATAAAGTGTTAAGTGTTGGTGCATCAAAACCAGTTAAAAACATACCTACAACAATTAGTAGATCAATTTTTTGATTTTTCACTTGAATAGCTAAATCACGGTAATAGTTTTGAAATTCTTTACTATCTACTCCAAAATTACTTTTAAACATAGTATTGTAATCATTAATTGCAGATGTTAAAAATTCTTTTGCTGTACTATCCATTGCAGATGGCTCAAAAGTTTCATCAATAATTTCACCTACTGCACTTTGTTCCTCGTTAGGAGCAAAAGAAAAAATAGTTGCAATTTTAAGTGGCTTATCACTATCTTTTTGTAGGTTTTTGAATGCTTCATAATACAATTTAGCAGCTTCAATACTACTTACAGCAAACATTGCATTAAAACCTTTTGCACCCATGTGTGAACGATGAGTTTTTATTCTAAAGTTATTAAGAATATATTGTGAAATTTCTTTAATTCTTTCAGGGTGTAATAAAGCTGCTTTCATTTCTGATGAAGATAATTTTTTTTCATCTAGTTCCATCTCTATAGATTTAAAGTTTGGACGTACATCATTATAATCAACTTTGAATTTAAGAACCTTTTCATCTCTGATAGCATCAGTTATAGTATAGGAATGTAACTCGTGTCCAAATACTGTAGCAGTAGTTTCAGAACCAAGAGCATTTTCTGGAAATATTGGTGTACCTGTAAAACCAAATTGATAGTAGTTTTTAAACTTTTTCTTAATATTTTTTTGGGCTTCTCCAAACTGTGAACGATGAGCCTCATCAAAAATAAAAACAACTTGTTTATTATAAACTGATAAAACTTCTTCACTTTTAATAAGATTGTTTAACTTTTGAATGGTTGTTACAATAATTTTATTATCATCTCTTTCAATATTTCGTCTAAGTCCTACAGTATTTTCTGAACCATTAACACTATCTGGTGAAAACCGTTGATACTCTTTCATCGTCTGATAGTCTAAATCTTTTCTATCTACTACAAAAAAGACTTTATCTATAAAATCAAGTTCTGTTGCTAACCGTGCTGCTTTAAAACTAGTTAATGTTTTTCCTGAACCTGTTGTATGCCAAATATATCCACCCTTATCAGCAGTTTCTCGTTTTTTAGATTCATATGAACTTTTTATTTTCCACAAAATTCTTTCTGTTGCAGCTATTTGATAGGGACGCATAACTAACAAAGTATTGCTAGTATCAAAAACTGAATAATTTAATAATACATTTATTAATACATTTTTTTGGAAAAATGTTGCTGTAAAATCTGTTAAATCTTTAATAAGAGTATTATCTGACTTTGCCCAGTTCATAGTAAAATCAAAACTATTTTTATCTCGTTTAGTTGTATTAGCAAAATATCGACTATCAGTACCATTAGATATTACAAAAATCTGTAAATACTTATATAAAGAGTTTTCTGAATTAAAGCTCTCTTTACTATATCTATGCACCTGATTAAATGCTTCTCTTATAGCTATTCCACGTTTTTTTAGTTCCACTTGAACTAGTGGTAGACCATTAACCAAAATAGTAACATCATATCGGTTAGCATGTGTACCTTTTTGTTCAAACTGTGAAATAACCTGTAATTTATTTTTTGTTAGATTTTTTTTATCTAGTAAATAGATATTTTGAATATGACCATCATCAAAAACAAAGTCATAAATATAGTCATTATGAATTTTAGCCATTTTATCAATATGATTATCACTTGGTTTATCTAAGTATTCTTCACAGAATCTAAGCCATTCTTCATTTGAAAATTGCATATTGTTAAGTATTTGTAACTGCACTCGAACATTCTCAAGCATTTCTTTAGGGGTTGTTGTCTTTGGTAAAGATTCATAGCCTTGATTTTTCAAATCGTTTATAAATTCATTTTCTAAATCATATTCACTTTGATAAGATTCACCAATAGATAAAATTTTGGTGTATTTATCTAAAATGATAAAGTTTTTAGATTCAGCTATAGGGTTATACTCAGTCATCTGTTGCCTCCATTCAAATTTTAGGAAAAGTAAGGAGCTTATCACGGTAATATTCATATTGTTGTTGTCTTTCTTTTATTTCAGCAGGTAACCCTTGTGAAATATCATTACAAAGTGTGTCGAAACGGTCGAGAATATCAACAATTCGCTGTTGTTCTTCAATAAGAGGAAGAGGAATCTCAATGCCTGTTATTAGTGAGGAATTTAAGTCACCTCTTGCCCCTTGTTTTTTTGAAAGTAATTCCTCATACTGACTACAAACACAATAATAGATATATTTATAAAGTGCTTTAGTTTCATCGATTTGCATATTATAGCAGTGTTGATTGGTTGTAGTAGGAATTTTATTTATTGCACATCTACCAGCAGTTGCTCCTGAAATAGCAACAATAACACAGTTCATTGGAATCCATTTTGCTGGTGTTTTCTTTACTGCCTCTTCAGTTATAAAGCTTGTAATTTTAAAAATTTCATTAAACTTAACATCTTGTGTTCTTAACCATGGAATTGTTCCATTTAAGTAAAATTCACTATTTCCTTTATTAGGAGTAGTTCCAGAATAACTTTTCTTGACTACTGTTTTAAGTTTCACCCTATTATGATTTTTGTTGTTGATTAATAAACTATCTCTATAATACTCATACTGTCTTTTTCTTGCTGTAAGCTCTGTTGTAAGCTCTGTTGTAAGCTCTGTGAAATTATCCAGTATACGGACAATTTCCTCTTGAACTGGTAGAGGAGGTAGGGGGATTTTGAACTCCATCATTTTTACGGAACTTAAATTTGGTTGTGCTCCAGTTCCCGATGACACATTTAATATATCTGTTGATTTACTTAATAACCAATGATATAAAAACCGATTGTTAAGACGTTCTAAATATGGTAGAAACATACCCACTCGTTGATTAAGATAATATGTTTTATCACTATAATTATATCCTATTTTTCCAGTTGTTGCACCAGACATAGCAACAACTATATTGTGTTTTTTTACTTTGTATTGTTCTAAATTTTCAGTATAATCATCTTTGCTGAAATAAGCATGAGCATCATTAGATAATTTACCGTTGTTTATATTAGTTATTCTTAATATTGGATAACCACTATCAGTAAATTTATTACTTTTAAAAGCAAAACCATTTTGAAATTTACATATTGTATTTAAGCTTTTATACTCCACCCCAACAGGGCAAAATTCTTTTATTAATTCATCTAACTTACTCATCTGTTATCACCATCTCTTCTCGATAATTTTTTTATCTCTTTATCAAAATCAGAACTTATTTTTTGTATTTTATTAAATTCATCATATTCACTCTTAGCCTTTTTATCAGCTTGTTCTTTTGTTATTTTACCTTTCCCTTCTAATATTTCATATTTACGAAAAGCTAAAAATTCATTGATACTTAATGCAAATTCTTCCATAGTAAAACTATTTTCTCGGTCAATCAAATCTTCAATATAATCAAAATAACCTGTAATTGTTCTTTCTAGTTTTTTAATTTGTTTTTCATCTAAATAATTTTTTCCAACTATTACATCACTTTTTAAAATTCTACCCTGAGGTGCATTTTTCCAAGTAGTTAATCCCATATTTTCTTTTGTTCTATCAGCACTTGTTTCAATAATTTCTGCTGCTGTTTTTCCTGTAATTGCAAAATGAAATTTGTTTTGTACAGTAGCATAAAAGTTATGAGTTATTTCAGATTGATTATCATAATCAATGCTACATTCCTGAAAGATATCTGTAATCTGTAGCCATATTCTTCTTTCGCTTGCACGAATAGAACGAACACGCTCTAAGAGTTCTTTAAAATAATCTTTACCAAAAGCTGTTTTTCCTTGCTTTAAACGTTCATCGTCCATGGTAAAACCTTTAATCATATATTCTTTTAAAATACCTGTTGCCCATATTCTAAAGTTAGTTGCTTTTCTTGAGTTTACTCTGTAACCAACTGAAATAATTGCATCAAGGCTATAAAAATCTAAAGTACGCTTTACATTACGAGTACCTTCTATTTGAACTATTTCCATTTTGGAAACAGTTGCCTCAACCTGTAATTCACCTTCAGAAAAAATATTTGTTAAATGTTTAGAAATAGCAGGAATTTCAACTTCAAACAATTCTGACATTGCTTTTTGTGTTAGCCAAATAGTTTCATCTTTAACCACTGCATTAACAGATACATCTTCATTTGGGGTATTATAAATCAAAAAATTCAATTCATTTTTCACTATACCCCCTCAATCTCAGATACAATTTTATCAATCTCAGCACGAAGTGCATCTATTTTTGATACCGTTGTTTTTATTTCTGAATTAAGCACCTTTATATCAATCACTTCTCTTGTATCTTTTGCCTCTACATAAGTACTCACAGAAAGAGCATAATTTTCTTCAGCAATTTTATCATTATCAACAGATATTGAAACATACTGGTTATCTTCCTTATTATCAAAGATATTCATAATTTCTGCAATATGTTCTTCTGTCAAAATATTGTTATTAGTTTCTTTTTTATAAAAATCTACACCACTTGCATCTATAAATTGAGTTTTAGTATCACTTTTATGTTTTGATAGAACCAGTATATTAACACCTATTGAAGTACCATAAAAAAGATTTGATGCTAATGAAATAACAGTTTCAACAAAGTTGTTATCAATCAAATATTTTCTGATTTTTTGTTCTGCACCACCACGGTAAAAAATACCGGGGAAACAAACTATAGCTGCACGACCTTTGCTTGAAAGATAATTTAGTGTATGAAGTATAAATGCAAAATCAGCTTTAGATTTTGGTGCAAGAACTCCTGCCGGGGCAAAACGATCATCATTAATAAGAGTTGGATCATCACTACCAATCCAATTTATTGAATATGGGGGATTTGATACAATGGCATCAAAAGGTTTCTCATCTCCAAAATGTGGATTTAAAAGAGTATTACCCAGTTTAATATTAAACTTATCATAGTTTATATTATGTAAAAACATATTCATACGAGCAAGGTTATAAGTTGTATGGTTGATTTCTTGTCCATAAAAACCATCTTCAATAATATGGTCATCAAATTGTTTTTTTGCTTGTAATAGTAATGAACCTGAACCAGCAGCAGGGTCATAAATTTTGTTAATTGTTGTCTGCTTGTGTATTGCTAATTGTGCAATAAGTTTAGATACACTTTGTGGTGTGAAAAATTCCCCACCTGATTTTCCTGCATTGGCAGCATAATTAGATATTAAATATTCGTAGGCATCTCCAAACAAATCAATTTGATTATCTTTAAACTCTCCAAAATTAATGCCTTCAACACCTTTTATAACTGCTGATAAATGCTTGTTTTTATCCTTTACAGTATTTCCTAATCTATTGCTTGTTGTATCAAAATCAGCAAATAATCCCTTAATACTTTCTTCAGAAGAATAACCATTTGCTGAACTTTCAATACTAGAAAATATAGCTGCTAATTTTGTATTTAAACTTTCATCTGTATTTGAAGTTTTTGCAATATTTGAAAATAATTGACTAGGATAAATAAAATACCCTTTTGTTTTTATTGCATCAGCTTTAATTTCTGGAGTTATTATATCATCTGAAAGTTCTGCATAATTAATACTCTCATCCCCAGCTTCAATATAGTTAGAAAAATTTTCACTAATAAAACGATAAAAAAGTGTTCCTAAAACATATTGTTTGAAATCCCATCCATCTATTGATCCACGGACTTCATTTGCTATTTTCCAAATTTGAGATTGTAGTTCGGCTCTTTGTGCTGCACTTGTCATTTTATTCCTCCATTTAATCCGATTATTTACTTTTTTCTTATTCCATTGATTATTATTTATATTTTTTCATGAATGTATAAGAATAAGGTTCACTTATTTAAAATTTTTGTAATTTAACTAACTTTATAGCAAGTAGCATTCCTAAGTTTCTTAAAAGATTATTTTCTTAAGATATCTAATAAATCATAGAATCTATAGGTTTTATTTCTCTTTTTATCATCTGGAAAAATTCTTCCTGTTGTAAGTAATTTTTTTATATTAGTATTCGCAGCATTATAACTTACTCCAACCATAGATTCGATATCTTTAATAGTAAAGTATGGTTTTTTAAATATAGCAAAAACAAATAAAGGATTCATATTATTTGTTTTTGTAAATTCTAATAATTCTATTAAAAGATTTTCAATTCTCGTTAACTTTTCTATATATGCTTCACTTTGCTTTATTGCTGCATCTAAGAAAAATGATAACCACTCTACCCAAGAAGGATTTTCCGTTCTAAGACCATTTAAAAGGGCATAATATTTATACTTATTTTTTTCAAGATACTCACTCATAAAAAATGCTGGTTTGGAAATAACTTTCTTTTCTAATAAATATAAAATCATTAGAATTCTACCTAATCTACCATTACCATCTAAAAAAGGATGGATAGTCTCGAATTGTGCATGAATTATACCAGCTTTTATAATTGGGTCAATATCATCTTCTAATTCATCATTAATATATTTTTCTAAGTTAGACATATATTCAGTTACTAATTGTGGTTCAGGTGGTATGTACGAAGCATCTTCTATCTTATTCGTTGGTCCTATAAAATTTTGGGTTTTTCTATATTCACCCGGATTTATGTTTTGACCTCTAGAGTCCTTCAATATAATTTCATGTAGTTTTAAAATCATTCTTGTACTAATTGGAAATGTTTTTAATAAATTATTTCCCACTTCTAAAGCTTCCATATAATTTCTTACTTCTTGGATATCTGTATTAATTTTACCTGTAATTTCAGCTTCTATCACCTCATCAAAAGTAGCTTGAGTTCCCTCAATTTTAGTAGACTCCACTGATTCATTTAATGAGAAAAACATAATAGCTGTTTCTTGAACTGGACTAATTTCAAGCATATGATTAAATTTTTCTAGTTTTACTCTAGCTTCCATAGCTTTTTTATATAGTATTAATAGATCATCACTACTCATCTCTAAAGGTAGTTTTTTAGGTGAAAATACATTTTTCATTTTACAACTCCTTTTAGTTATATTTATAATAAATTATATCACTTATTTCATTTTTATTAAATAAAAAGTTTTAATTTTACAAATTAAATATAAAAAAAAGACAAATCGAGTTTTAATTGATCTGTCTATAAACATTTTATTTATTATTTTCTTCTAAATCCTTTATAGATTTCTGATCTTGTGTTTTCCATTCAGTTCTACCATTGGCATTTCTTCCTAATACCGTTGCTGCTGCTAATGATGGACTAGTAAATATATGATCCTGATTAAACACATTATCTTTATTTATTATTTCTTTTGTAAATAAATTATCACGTAACTTTTTTAAATTAGGTGACATACTTGGAACTGTTGAATTAGTAACAATTGATCCTGCCAAGACTACAAATCCATCAGCAACGAGTAATCCATTTGCCTTTACCCCTTTAGTAGTTGTAATAGAAAAGTTCATACTATTATCTTCATTTTTTATAGTACTCTCTTCAATAGTATCAAATACTTTGTACCCTAATGTATTAACAAGAAGTTTTGTATTACTGATAAACTCTTCTAACATGGCTTCATCGTATTCAGAGATTGAAGAACGAGTTGGAATTGTACTATTTATAACAACTGCTCTACCAGAATCTTTGGCTATTAAATAGAACTTATTTTCTAAAAATTTGACATGAGCTTTATTTAAAAGGTTATCTTTACTAACAACAAGGATACAATTATTCCAATATACAGTATCTTTTAAATGCTGTTTTATTCTTGTTAACATTTTTTCTGCTTCACCAATATAAATTGTATCAACATTATTTTCATCTTTACCAAATAAAAAATATACACCTGTATTTTCAGCATCTTCCCGTTTAGAAAATTCTGATATTTCATTACGTGAAACTTTATAAACTCTACCATTCCAATTTGATAATTCACACATAATTCGTCCATTGGGATTGCCATCAAAAATATACATTTGAATTGTTTTACTAAAGGTCATTTTTTTCTCCTTGTATATGCTATATTGTTCAGATATTTCAGTACATAATATTATGAGTAGTATACCATATATTATTAAACTCTTTAATATATTTAGAAGAAAAATATTAAAAAAAATAGACAAGGAGCTCAATAAGAAAGAAAAAAGACAAGAGATAGTTGGTTATTACAGGTCATATTAACAGTAAAAATTTTTGTAAAAAACTAATAGAATTATCATACAAATTATGTTATCATTTGATAAAGCGTGAGTGAGAAATATAAATGAATTTTATTATTATTTTTAATATCCCCCCATACAAAAGGAGGCTATAATTTTGGAACTCTATATAGTTGATGCTTTTACCAAACAACGTTTTTCAGGTAATCAAGCTGGTGTTGCTCTACTTTCCCACAATGAGGAATTTCCTACAGATATATTTATGAAGTCACTGGCAAAGGAACTTAAACATTCAGAAACTGTTTTTTGTAAACGATTAAACGACACCACTTTTAATGCTCGTTTTTTTACCCCTATAACTGAGGTGGATTTATGTGGTCATGCAACAATTGCCCTTTTTACTTTGTTACGAGAAAAAAATAAAATATCTATTGGAGAATATTTTTTGGTAACTCTTGCAGGAACATTATCTATTGCAATAACAGAAACAGCAGTATGGATGGACATGGCACCACCAGTATCGCTACGGACTTTTAATGAAGAAGAGTTTATGCCATTTTATGAGGCTTATGGTCTAACTAGAGGAGATTTTCCTACTGATCTTGTACCACAAATTATAAGTACTGGTCTTCGTGATATTATGCTTCCTGTAAAAGATAAAGAAACATTGCAGAGAGCAAAGCAAAATCGTCAACAAGTTATGGAACTTTCTAAAAAATATGATGTCATTGGTTTTCATCTCTTCTGTCCCCCTAAACAGGTTGGAGAACCAGTTCACTGTCGTAACTTTGCACCACTTTATGATATTGACGAGGAAGCGGCAACAGGGACCTCTAATGGAGCATTGACTTACTATCTTCATAGCTATAATTATGTGGCTATAGGACAAGAAGTGATATTTTTACAAGGGGAAACTATGGGGAGTCCTTCAGAAATATTAAGTAAACTTAGTGTTTGTAAAGGTATATTAAATATTAAAATAGGAGGAAGTGCAGTAGTAAGTCTTTCTGTAATATTAGAAGAATTTTTTCACACTATAAATAAAAAAAAGCTAACTGATATCAAGATCAGTTAGCTTTTTTTATAGGAGAATAACTCTTTAAATTTAGAAAAAAATAGAAAGATAATAGGTATTAAAAAAATATATAAAATATACAAATCGTGGACTAAACATATATGCAATATATTTGTTATATACAATATATATTTTACAAATGAACCGAAAGAGAGTAGACTAATCCACAATACCAAAAAAAGGAGGAGAACATGAAAAGATTACTATTGCTATTATTAATGTTAGGGGGTTCAGTTTTAACTTTTTCTAAAAAAGATTATCAGATTGGAGTTGTTACAGGAACAGTTTCTCAGTCAGAAGATGGATTGAGAGGAGCTGAAGAGTTAATAAAACTTTATGGAAATGGAGATACAGGTAGTGGAAAAATTATTCATATAACATATCCGGATAATTTTATGCAAGAAATGGAAACAACTATTTCTCAAATTGTATCACTAGCAGATAATCCTAAAATAAAAGCAGTAATAGTGGGAGAGGGAATTCCGGGAACAGTGGAAGCTTTTAGAAGAATAAGAGTAAAAAGACCCGAGATCCTACTTTTTGTAAATTCTCCTCATGAAGACCCAGAGATGATTGCAAAAGTGTCAGACTTAGTAATTAATCCAGATAGTCTTGCTAGAGGATATTTAATTGTTAAAAGTGCTTATGATTTAGGAGCTAAAAAATTTATGCATATTTCTTTTCCAAGACATATGAGTTATGAATTGTTATCAAGAAGAAGAAATATAATGAGACAAGCAGCTAAAGATTTAGGTATGGAATTTATAGAAATGACTGCTCCAGATCCAGTAAGTGACGTAGGGGTAGCAGGAGCACAACAATTTATTTTGGAACAAGTGCCTAGTTGGATAAAAAAATATGGAAAAGATACAGCCTTTTTTGTAACAAATGACTCTCATACTGAACCTTTATTAAAAAGAGTAGCAGAAATGGGTGGTTATTTTATAGAGGCAGATTTACCTTCACCAACAATGGGATATCCAGGAGCTTTAGGAATTCAGTTTTCTGAAGATGAAAAAGGAAATTGGAAAAAAATATTAGCCAAAGTGGAAAAAACTGTTATAGAAAAAGGTGGAGCAAATAGAATGGGAACTTGGGCATATTCATATAACTTTAGTACAACTGTTGCACTAGGAGAACATGCTATGAATATTATTGAAAAAGGTGGAGAAAGTAATGATTTAGAAGCTGTTAAGGCAATTCTAACTAAGCAAACACCTGGAGCAAAATGGAATGCCATGGTTTATAAAGATTTAGATGGTGTAGAAAAAGAAACTTTCTTATCAATATATCAAGATACTTATATGTTTGGTAAAGGTTATTTAAAGATGACTGATGTAGAGGTTCCAGAGAAATATTTTAATATAAGATAGAGAATAATCAGATAAAAAATACTGAAATAAAACAAAGTAAATAAATTTTAAAATGCCACTATTTTCTAAAATAGTGGCAAATTTTTTAAGAGGTGATAAAAATTGAAAGAAATTTTACTTAAAATAGAAGGTTTATCCAAAAGTTTTGGAGATAATCTAATATTAAAAGATATAAATATTGAGATAGGAAAAGGTGAAATTATAGGGCTAGTAGGAGAAAATGGTGCTGGAAAATCAACTTTAATGAAAATAATATTTGGAATGTCTATAATTGAGGAAACAGGTGGCTATAAAGGAAAAATAATTTTAGGTGGAAAAGAAGTTAAGTTTCATTCTTCATTTGATGCACTAGAAGAAGGGATTGGAATGGTTCATCAAGAATTTTCTCTTATAGAAGGGTTTACAGCTCAAGAAAATATTGTTTTGAATAGAGAGAGTACAAAGAGTTCATTATTAGAAAATTTATTTGGTGAAAGACTAAATAAGATTGATAAAGAAAAAAACTTAACAAGAGCAAAATCTGCTTTTTCTCATTTAGGAACAGATATTTTACCAAAAACAAAAATAGAAGAGATGTCAGTAGCTCATAAACAATTTACTGAAATTGCGAGAGAAATAGAAAGAGAGAACACAAAATTATTAATATTAGATGAACCAACAGCAGTTCTTACAGAAGTTGAGGCAGAGATACTTTTAAAAACTATGAAAAAATTGTCTGAAGAGGGAATTTCAATATTGTTCATTACTCATAGATTGAATGAGATTATGAATGTATGTGATAGAGTGGTTGTACTAAGAGATGGGGAATTAATAAAAGAAGAATATATTAAAAATACTAATGTAGATGAAATAACTGAATGGATGATAGGAAGAAAATTAAATTCTAAAAAAAGTAAGAAGAACGTTTTTATAGATAAAGAAAATATTATGGAAATTAAAAATTTATGGGTAGATATGCCAGGAGAGATGGTAAAAAAAATAAATTTAGAGGTAAAAAAAGGTGAAATTTTAGGAATAGCAGGAATGGCAGGACAAGGAAAAATTGGAATAGCAAATGGAATAATGGGACTTGAGTATAGTGGTGGAGAAGTAAAATATAAAAATGAAATACTAAAATTAAATGACCCTTTTGTACCTTTAAGTAAAGGAATATATTTTGTTTCTGAAGATAGAAAAGGGGTAGGATTAATTTTAGATAAAAGTATAAATGAAAATATTATTTATCCTAGTTTAGAAGTTAAAAAGGAATTTTTGAAAACTAAATTATGTGGATTGTATAAGATGTTAGATGTTGAAAAAATGGAGAAAAACACAGAGAAATATATTGAAAAATTAGAAATTCGTTGTACCACTGGCGAGCAACAAGTTGGAGAATTAAGTGGTGGAAATCAGCAGAAAATATGTTTAGCCAAAGCGTTTACTATGAATCCAGAACTTTTGTTTGTATCAGAACCAACAAGAGGGATAGATGTAGGAGCAAAGAAATTAGTATTGGAAACACTACAAGAATATAATAAAAATGAAGGAACAACTATAGTTGTAACATCTTCTGAAATAGAGGAGCTAAGAGAGATTTGTCATAGAATTGCAATAGTTACAGAAGGAGAAATAATAGGAATTTTATCTCCAGAAGAAAGCTTAATTGATTTTGGAAAACTGATGGTTGGAATAAAAGGTGGTAGAAAAGATGAAAATAATAAATAATTTTATAAAAAAAGTGGGGATTCCAAGAATAATAATAAGTATTTTTTTACTTTCATTATATATAATAGCTCCTTTTATAGGAATTAGCTTAAAAACTGCATTTAATGACACTATGGTAAGAGTTGGAATGAATGTTATTTTAGTTTTATCTCTTGTACCAATGATACAGTCAGGAACTGGACTAAATTTTGGAATGCCATTAGGAATAGAAGCAGGTTTATTAGGAGCA
The DNA here is from genome assembly GCA_947038515.1 of uncultured Fusobacteriaceae bacterium. GTDB lineage: Bacteria > Fusobacteriota > Fusobacteriia > Fusobacteriales > Fusobacteriaceae > JAGNZR01. Next base: position 299,044 of record CAMQWJ010000001.1, on the reverse strand, counting down.
GTAATAAGTATTGAACTTGGACTAACTGGAATTTATGGATTTATAGGAGCAATTATTATTTCGATACCATTTGGAGTATTGTTTGGTTATATATATGGAAAATTACTTAATAAAGTTAAAGGGAGCGAGATGATGATTTCAACTTATGTTGGATTTTCATCAGTAGCTTTGATGTGTATTATGTGGTTAGTTTTACCATTTAAGAAGCCTAATATGATATGGGCATATGGTGGAGAAGGACTTAGAACAACTATAAGTATAGAGGGATATTGGGATAAAATTTTAGCTAGTGTAGTGGGCATTCCAAAAACAGTATCCTATATTGGAGAAATCATATTTTTCTTAATAATCGCTACAATAGTTGTTAAGTTTTTCAAAACAAGAAAAGGTATGGCAATGAAAGCTGTAGGTAGTAATGAAAAATTTTCTAGAGGAATAGGAATAAATATTGATAAAATAAGAATAAATTCTGTTATCATGTCAACTGTGATTGCTGCAATAGGAATTATTGTTTATCAACAAAGTTTTGGATTTATCCAACTATATTTAGCACCATTTTATATGGCTTTTCCTGCAATTGCTGCAATATTAATAGGGGGAGCATCAATAAAAAAAGTTAATATAGTAAATGTGATTGTAGGAACTTTTTTATTTCAAGGAATAATAACTATGACACCAGTAGTTATTAGTGGGATAATAAAAACTGATATGTCAGAGACAATAAGGGTCATAATATCAAATGGAATGATTCTTTATGCTCTTACAAGAAAGGCGAGGGGATAGGTATGAAAACGAAAGGGAAAAAATTTATAAAGGATAACATAGTTCCACTGGTAATATTTCTATTGATACTACTTACTATACCAATGTCAAAACTAAGTCCATCTTATTTAATTCAAGAAATAATAGATAGATTAAGTAGAAATTTATTTTTAATACTTTCATTATTAATACCTATAATTGCTGGAATGGGATTAAACTTTGGTATAGTTCTTGGAGCAATGGCAGGACAAATAGCACTTATTTTTATTGTGGAATGGAATATAATAGGTATAGAGGGGGTAATTTTAGCAGGAATAATTTCAATACCAATAGCTATTTTGCTAGGAATAGTTTGTGGAATGGTTTTAAATAGAGCAAAAGGTAGTGAAATGATAACTTCTATGATGTTGGGCTTCTTTTTAAATGGAGTTTATCAGTTATTAGTATTATATGGAATGGGTGTTATTATAAAAATAATAAATCCTAAATTAGTTTTATCAACAGGAATAGGTATTAGAAATGCTATAGATTTAAAAGGTATAAGACGTGCTCTTGACACTATATTAGAAGTTAAGATTCAAGGGATTAATATACCAGTAGCTACATTTTTAATAATAGGACTATTATGTATTTTAATAACTTGGATAAGAAAAACAAAATTAGGACAAGATATGAAAGCTATTGGTCAAGATATGGAAGTAGCTAGAGCTGCTGGTATAAAAGTTGAAAAAACAAGAATAATAGCAATTGTAATATCAACTATTTTAGCAGCATTTGGACAAATAATATATTTGCAAAATATAGGGACAATGAATACATATAATAGTCATGAGCAAATAGGAATGTTTTCAATAGCAGCATTATTAATGGGTGGAGCTTCTATATATAAAGCGAATATTTCCAATGCCTTAACAGGAGTAATATTATTTCACTTAATGTTTATAATATCACCTCGTGCAGGAAAAGAGCTTGTTGGATCAGCACAAATAGGTGAGTTTTTTAGAGTGTTTATATCATATGGAATAATAGCTTTAGTTCTAGTTTTACACCAATGGAGACGTGAGAAAGAAAATAAAATAAAAAGAGAAAAAGCATTTGCTCTATATAGAGGAGAGGGGTGTGAGGTTAAATGATAAAAGATAAGAAAAAAATAGTGATTTGGCTAGTGGTTTTGAGTTTTTTATTTTTTGGAATGACAAAAATATATGAGAGTGGACAAGGACATGGAATTTTTATAGAAAACTTTAAAATAGAAGACTTTCCACCTTTAGGAGATGTTTATTATTCAATGGATGGTGGGAAAATATTAAAGGTTAAAACAAATAAGAAATCTAAAGTAGATGTAAAAGGAAAAAAACATATAATAAATCTTTCTTATAAGACAAAAGAAAATAAAAAAATTATAGTAGAGAAAGAATTTATTATTAAAAAGAATTATAATGCGACCATATCAATAGGGAAATTAGTGTATAAAGATAATGTAGAATGGATTAGTTATAAAGAGATGTATAAATAACAATTATATTTGTAATTCTATATTCTAATGATATAATAAAAAAATAATGCTTATTAGAATAATAATTAAGGAGAATATATGAGAGAAAATATAACTTGTCCCTTGGAAGCAGTATTTTTTGTTTTAAAAGGAAAATGGACCCCTATTATTTTATGGCGAATGCGACTGGGGAATCAACGTTTGACTAATTTAAAAAAGGATATTGCTGGATGCAATGAAAAAATGTTAATTCAACATTTAAATGATATGGTTAATTATGGACTTTTAGAAAAAATTGAATTTGATGTATATCCAAAACATACTGAATATAAACTAACTAACTTTGGAAAAGAACTAATTCCTACTTTTGCAAAATTCCAAGAAATAGGAATTAAATATTTATTAGAGAAATAATACTTTAATACTTACAAAAAAGTGAGTTATTGACAGAAAATCTTCTAAATGTTATCTTTTAATTAAGAAAAATTTAAGTTAAACCAAATAAAAACTTAAGTTAAATAAAAAAATTGGAGGTAATATTTATGAAAAAGATTATATCAGTAGCTTTAACTACTTTATCTGTATCGGCACTTGGATTTACTTTAGAGAGTAATGGGATTGAAAATGGTTATATCCAAGAAAAATATGGTAAATATGGTAGCCAAACTTTAAATGGAGTACCATCATTATCATTACCGTTAAAATGGAATAATGCTCCTAAAAACACTAAAAGCTATGCTTTAGTAATAGAAGATTTTGATGCTATTCCTGTTACAGGGTTTTCTTGGATACATTGGGTTACTATAATACCGGGAACTACAACTGAATTAAAAGAAAATGCAAGTTTAGAAAATAAAGATATTATTCAAGGTGTTAACAGTTGGATTTCTAAAATGGGTGGATTAAATAAAAGTGATGCTTCACATTTTGGTGGTCCTGCTCCTCCAGACAAAGCTCATACATATACTATAGTTTTGTATGCTCTTGATAAAAATTTAGAATTAAAGTCAGGTTTTTATTTAAATGAATTATATAAAGAGATGGAAGGGCATATTCTTGATAAAGTTATATTAAAAGGAAACTACAATAAATAATATTAAGATTCTAAATAAAAAAACCTTAGATTAATTTCTAAGGTTTTTTTTCATATTAATTTAAATATTGTTTAAATTGGATACTTCATTCCTCGTTTTTTTCTAACCTAATCATTATTTAAAATGGTTAAATCTGATGTTTTTATTTCATAAAATACTGGTTTGTTAAGTATCCCACTAGATAATAAATTGATTTTCTTTATTATATAATGTTTTATAACCTAAGTAGAGTGATAAAAATACTGATAAACATACAACGGTTGAGATACAAATAGTAATTGTAATTTGATAAAAAATTGCAGTAGAGGGAGATCCCCCTGCAAGTATTTGTCCTGTCATCATACCAGGGAGGGATACAATTCCCATTCCAAGCATGGAATTAATTGTTGGAAGTAATGCAGTTTCAATGGATGTATTAACCATTGGTAATAATATATTTTTAGGAAGAGCTCCTTGATTTAATAGAACTTCAATTTGTAGTTGAGAGTCTTTAATTTTTGCCATGAATGATCTTACTCCCAGTGATATTCCTGTCATGGCATTACCTAATATCATACCACTGATAGGGATAGTATATTGCGGGTTAAATATACTTTGATTGATTATTACACAAATAAAAAAAGTGATAATTGAAATACTGGAAGCTATAATTGATATAGCGATAATAAGTTTGAACTTCTTATTTAATCCTTTGTTAACTGAAAGTATTCTGTGAATAGCAAAGATTGACATAAGGAGAACATATGCTATTATTAGTATTGGAGAGGGGTTGTCAAGCAAATATATTAGAATATAGCCTGCAATAACCAGTTGTAATGTCATTCTAATACTTGCAATAATAAGTAATTTACTTTGATTAATTTTACTTATTTTCATTATAACTCCAACAACAATTAATAATAAATATATAATGAAAAAATTTATTATACTAATTTTTACTACATTATCCATGATTTATATCTCCTTTTAGTAGTATAATATTTTCTGCAAATTTATCAACTAGTGAAGTGTCATGGCTTATTACAATTAGTGTTTTATTATTTGTTTTTATATAGTTAATAATATTTTCCATAACTTTATGTGATAATGTAGGATCCAGGGACGAGGTTGGTTCGTCAAGCATAATAACTTCAGATTCCATGGAAAGACATATAGCAATATAAACTCTTTGCTTTTCTCCTCCAGATAGATTGTTACAGTCTGTATTTAAATCAAAATCTGCTGATGTTATATTTAAAAAAGTGCTTAATATTTTATCATTTAATTCTATTTTGTAATTACAGTAGTTGTGAAATATTTTGAAATTCTCTCTAATTGTGGTTGGAAATAAGAACGTAGTTTGTGAGATTAATTTCACAGTTTTTCGAAGAGAAATACTTTCATATTCTAAGATGGAAGTTTCTTTAAAAATTATATCACCAGTAGAAAAATTTTCTGTTCTGTTAAATAGTTTTAGTAATGTACTTTTTCCGGCACCACTGGGTCCTTGTATGAAATTTATTTTTTGACCTAAAATATGAATATCATTATATTTTAGAAATCCTTTAAATGTTAAATTTTTAGTTTTAAACATCTTCCCTCCTTGAATTATAGTTTTCCAAGCCTTTTTGTTCCATTCATTAACTCTTGTTGTAGACTCATGTATAGGATACGGAGATTGTTTTTCAGTCTGTAGTTTTAATGCTATTTAAAAATAGAATAATTGTTATGATATTAATCATTATTATTCATATATTTTAGTACATAATATTATGAATAGTATAACATATATGAATAGTATAACATATATTATTAGATAGTAAAAAGAATTATAGTGGGACTATATCAATAGAGAAACTAGTGTATAAAGACAATGTAGAATGGATTAGTTATACATATATCTTATACATATATTCTATATGTATATTTATTGTAATTGTATGTTATTATGATATAATATCTTTTATTTAGAAGAGTAATTTATTATTTAGAAGAGTAATTTAAGGAGAAGATATGAGCTGAAATATAACTTGTCCCTTAGAAGCAGTATTTTCTCTTAATAAGGATACTCAAATAAGTAATGAGTAAATCGGAGAGCAAGGAATAAAAAATGGAAGAATAGAATAGGGGGGAATTATGAAAAAAGAAAATTGTAAAAATTATGTTCAACTAAAAAAAACGTTATTAGTGGCTTTTTTAGTTACTAAAAGTATTGGATATGGAGCACCATTAGATATCGGTTCAATTTATTTTAATGATGGTACTATAGAACAACTTTTAATTCCAGATAAATCTTTAGTGATAGATCAAAATCAAAAAATTACAGGAGAAATATACTTAAATTTAATTAATCCAAACACGGATTTAATAAAAATTACTAATAATGGATATATTATAGCGACTGGAAATAAAAGTGGAATATATTTTGATACACGTGATGCCTATCCAGCTGGAACAACTTTTAGAAACATAAATATAGATGAAATAAAAAATAATGGGTTGATTATAGCTAAAGATTCTTTAGGAACAGCAGCTGCACACGTGCAATCAGGAAATGGAGTATTTGTTTTTAATGAATCGCATGCACTAACATTAGGTAACTTTATAAATAATGGATTGATTGCTGGACACTATAAATCTACCATAGACAAATCAAACTCAGGAAATGGAGTTGTTCTTTATGGAGGAGCAGCAGGAAGCTCGATGGATTTATTTGAAAATAGGGGTGTAATTAAAGGAGAGGTTTCTCAATCCACTGTAAAATCAAATATTGGAAATGGAGTATTTGCTACAATAGGTAAGATTTCGGTTGTAAAAAATGAAGGGTTAATTTCAGGAAGTGCAGATTATACTTCAGTGGCAGGTTTTTCAGCAGGCACAGGATATGGAATGCATCTAAATGCAATAATTGATTCATTTGAAAATAACGGTGTAATTACTGGTTATCTTGAACATGGAGCTACTCTTTCAGGAGTGGGAGTTGAAGCTGGCATTATAACAGACTTTAAAAATAGTGGAGTTATAATAGGGAAAACAGGAACAGGAGCACTGGCAGGAATAGGTAATGATTATGCTATAGGTCTTGCAACAAAGGCTTCTACATTAGATAGTACATTTGAAAATATAGGTTTGATAGGAGGATATCACTTAGCTACTGGTTCAGCTGGTTATGTAGGATATGGAATGGATTTTGGATTAAGTAATACTGCAGGTCAAACTTCGACTATTAATAATAAAGGAATAATTTCAGGATACGAAGGAGCTCAAAATTTTCTATCAGGAGGACCCTCTAATCCAGTAAGTGGAGTTGGAATTCTAGTTGAAGGTAACATGGGCGTACAAGGTAAATTGGTTATTGAAAATACTGGAACTATTTCTAGCTACAATTCTCTTGAAAAAACTAATTTTTATTACTCAGCAGCTGGAATAAACGTTGTTCCACATGGAGTGTTAGATTCAAAAATTTCAAATAATGGAGTAATAAAAAGTAATGTTAGTGCTATTTCGATTAACCATAATCGGGGACTACCACAGCAACAGATATCTGCAGTAGTAAATAATGGTATTCTTATAGGAGAAAATATAGTAGAAATAACTAGTCATCCGAACACGACTAGTCCTGTTGAGAATAATGGAGTTTTTGTATATTTGAAAGCAGATGGAACTGTTAACAATATAGTCAATGAGGCAGGAGGAGTGATTGCAGGAAAAACAATATTAAATTCTGGAATTACTGGAACTTTAGTTACAAATGATTTAGATAGTTCAACAACTATTTCATCAGATACAACATATAGTGATTATATAATAAATGGAGCAGGAATATCAACAGGGGCTCTAAATATAGATAATGGAGCAAAAGTAACTACAACAGATTCAGTAATTAATGGTTATAAGACAGCAGTTCATTTAAAGGGTGACAATTCTAGCTTGAGTGCAACAAATACCATTTTTAATGGTGGAGGAATTGAGAATAAAGATGCTATAATCAAAGGAGATTTAGGAAACAACAAGTTAAATATATCTGGAAATTCTATAATAAATGGTTCTGTTGATTTAGGAGCTGGAGAAGATACATTAACTCTAGGAAATACAGTTCAAATAAATGGGAATCTAAATGGAGGATTAGGAAATGATACTCTAAATTTAGGAGAAAAATTAGCAACAATAAGCAATACAACTCTAAATATTTTTCATGAGATAGCAGGTTTTGAAGAAATAAAGACAAATAGTAATGTAACTCTATTTGAAACAGCAAAAGTTAGTGATGGAAATATAAATATAGAGAGTGGAGATCTAACTTTAAGAATTGATTCTTCACAACGAGATTCAAATGACTACATAACTGGACATGCTTTATATAATCATACAGGAAATATTACTTCTAGTGGCGGAAAATTCGTGATGGGATTAAACGGTTTGGGAGAGAATGCAATTATTGCAACGAATGGGTCAATAGTAGATGAAAATATAGATACAGTATATGATGAAGAGAAGAATAAACTAAGAACTGATTCATTAGTTCTAAATGCTACCTTATTAGCTGATAAAAATATAAAAATAACTTTATTTCAAGATTTACCATTAATACCAGTAGGTCCCTCTACACCAGTAGATCCGTCTATACCAGTAGAACCATCTAAACCAGTGCCACCAACAGTTACAGATGATCTTTTATATATACAATTAAATAAAGTGTATAAATCAATAATAAGTGCAGGAGAAATAGGAAAATTAGCAAATACAACTTATTTAGGAGACAAGACATATGAAGAATCTTTAGGTGGATTACTAACTATGTTAGATCAAATATATGCAAATAGTCCTTATTCATATACATTAAAATCATCAAGAGATAGTTTAAAGTTATTTGAAGATAATATATCATATTTAACAATAAAACCAAAAAAACATGAATTAATAACTCAAGGAAAAGCAATATATACAGGAGTAAAAAATGATAATACAGATAACGGAAAAAATTATTATGGATTTGACACAGGACATAGAAACTACAATACAACAACGAATACAATCGGAGGATTAGCAACATTTGAATATGGATTAACAGATAAAACTTCAGTAGGATTAGTAGTTGGTGGAAATAATCAGAGTATTAATTTCAAAGGTTCAAGTGAAGTAGAAGGAACCTCAGTATATGTAGGAACATTTGCTAAAACAGAGATGAATAATTTCAGATTTATGGGAGGATTAGGGTACCAATATACATCAGTAGATGCAGATAGAGAAGTATCAAATGGATATGATTCATTTAAAACAAATGATAAATATGATGTTAATTCTTATAATGCATTTTTAGAAGCAAAGTATGTGTATGAAGGAACTCAAAATTGGAGAGTAGAACCAAAAGCTAGATTAAGTTATTACTCTATAAATCAAGGAAGTGTAGATGAAGGATATAACCCTGGACAATTATCAATAGAAGTAGATAAAGCCAGCAGTGATACATTAGATTTAGAAGTAGGAGTAGATTTCGTAAAAACAGTTCAATTAGAAAAAGGGAAATTAAATAACATTTTCTCTTTAGGAGTAATAAATACATTAGGAAGTGATTCAAAAAAATTAAGAGGAAGAATCCTAGGAGCAAACAAGAAAGGAAGTGATTTTGAGATTCAAGAAACAGAATTACCAGACTTATCAGGAAAAGCTTCATATAACCTAGAATTAGAACAAACAAATGGAATGATATACACAGCAGGAGTAAGTATAGAATTTTCAAAAGATTATAATAGAAATGTAAATGCAACAATTGGAATAGGTTATAAATTCTAAAATATTTAAAAAATAGAAAAAAGGTAACAAATAATATTGTTACCTTTTTTTCTTTACTAATAATTTTTTTGTCATAACAATCTTTAAATTAGTTTGTTTTGTACTAATTTAAAAATGATTTTTAGGTTTATACTAGTTATATTTTTATAGGATACCTATTATGATATTAAAATTCTTTCTTTACTCAATATTGAAATGTTATTTGTATATTTTTCAAGAGATACTACTAATAAAAAATTTCTTTATAAATTAATTTTTTTGACTTTTTAATGTTTTTCTAGTAAACTTAAGAAATAAGAAATACTATTTTGATTTAAAAGGAGGATTCTATTAGCTCTAATTATGATGAAAATCTAAAGTATAGAAATTCATAATTTTATTACTAATAGAAAAATAAAATGACAAAATCTAAAAAAAGAAGTTTTCCAACAGCATTTACAGTACTTTTTATCATTTTAATTTTTGCTTCAATACTTACCTTTGTTATTCCATCAGGTCGGTTTTCAAGATTAGTCTATAATTCCACATCAAATGAATTTAATATAACAAGTCCTGAAAATGTAGAAAGTTCTCTACCAGGGACACAAGATACTTTAAATGATTTGAAAATACAAATAAAACTTGAACAATTTAAAAATGAAGATATAAAAAAACCAATTGCTATTCCAGGGACATTTACAAAAATTAAACAGCAACCACAAGGTTTCTTTGATGTTTTAATAGCACCAATAAAAGGAACTATGGAAACTATTGATATTATAATTTTTGTTTTAATTCTTGGTGGTATTATAGGAATAATTAATAAAGTGGGTGCCTTTGATGCAGGAATTGCTGCATTATCTAAGAAAACAAAAGGAAAAGAATTTCTACTAGTAACATTAGTTTTTGGATTAACAACTTTGGGTGGAACAACTTTTGGTCTAGCAGAGGAAACTATTGCATTCTACCCCATCTTAATGCCAATATTTTTAATTAGTGGTTTTGATGCAATAACTTGTATTGCAGCTATATATATGGGTTCTTCTATTGGAACTATGTTTTCTACAACAAACCCTTTTTCAGTAGTTATTGCTTCAAATGCAGCTGGAATAAGTTTTACTTCTGGGATAGTTTTTAGAATAATTGCTTTGCTTATAGCTTGTTTTATCACATTACTTTACATGTATAAATATGCTAAAAAAGTCAGTAATGACCCTACAAAGTCATTGGTTTATGAAAATAAAGACCAGATTCATCAAAGATTTTTGAAAGATTTTGACCCAACAATAGAGGCTGTATTTACTACAAGAAAAAAACTTATGCTAGCTATATTTGCATTAGCTTTTCCAGTAATGATTTGGGGAGTGGCAGCTAATGGTTGGTGGTTTGAAGAAATGTCAGCTCTTTTCTTAGGAATAGCTATTCTTCTTATGTTTTTATCTGGTTTAAGTGAAAAAGAGGCTGTGGGTACATTTATTTCAGGAGCAGGAGAATTGATAGGTGTTATTCTTACAATTGGATTGGCACGTTCTATAAATATAGTTATGGATAATGGTTTAATTTCAGATACAATATTAAATTATTCAATTGAAATTATTTCACAAATGAATAGTGGATTCTTTGCAATTGTTCAGATGATTATTTTCTCATTCTTAGGCTTCTTTATTCCATCATCATCAGGATTAGCAGTTCTAACAATGCCTATTATGGCTCCATTAGCTGATACTGTAGGTGTCTCTCGTGAAGTTGTTGTAAATGCTTATAATTGGGGACAAGGATTAATGTCATTTATTACTCCAACTGGTCTTATTCTAGTAACTTTAGAAATGGCTGAAACTACTTTTAATAAATGGTTAAAATATATTTTACCTTTAATGGGAATTATGGCAGTTTACTCAATAGGAATGCTTATTTTAAGTGCATACCTATAACAAAATATATTTTAAAATAATTTTTGTTATTAAATAAATATAGTTTTATTACTTTAAACTTATAAAAAAATGCTTGGAAGTTGTCCAAGCATTTTTTATTTATAATGATAAAATATAGTTTTAAATTAGATTTTTTGAGAATAAGATTAAAGAAAAAAGCTAAGTATTAGAGATAAGTTAGAGGAGGACTGTTATTAAAGTAATAGATTAATTAATATATTGAACTTAGAGTTTTCTTCTAATATAAAGGAAGTAAAGAAAAAAAAGAGAATATATTTAATAGAAACTTAATTTATAATATTAGGAGGGTAACATGAAATTATTTTTATTTTCTTTTTTACTTTTAAGTACTATTAATTCTTTTGCAAATTCAACAGGGCAGCTTTACTATAATGGAGCAATACTAACACTGGATAAAAAGGGAACCGTAGCAGAATCTGTATATGTTGAGGATGGAAAAATAATAGAAGTAGGAACAAATGAAAAATTATCAAAGAAATTTAATAATAAATCTATTGAAAAAATCGATTTAAATGGAAAAACAATGTCACCTGGTTTTATTGATATACATAGTCATTTTATGAATGCACTTCGAATAACAGAGTGGGCAAATTTATCAGCTCCACCAGTAGGACCAGTAAAAACAATTGATGATATAATTAAAGTTTTAAAAGAGCATAAATCAAAAGGGAAGATTAAGGATGGTGAATGGATAATAGGTTATGGATATGATGAAAACTTTTTAGAGAAGCCATTAACAAAATTTGATTTAGATAAAGAGTTTCCTAATAATCCTATTCTTATTCTACATGTTTCAAATCATGGTGCAGTCCTTAATAGTTTAGCTTTGAAATTTTTTAATATAACTAAAGATACTCCAACACCAAAAGGTGGACTTATTTCTAGAGTTGCAGGAACAAAGGAACCTGAAGGACTTCTAATGGAGACAGCCTTCATTAAAGTTTTTGCTAATCTTCCTCAACCCTCTGAAGAGGAGCTTTTAAAAAAATTAGATCAAGCTCAACAACTATATGCAAAAGAGGGTTATACTACTGTTCAGGAGGGAGCTACCCATGCTAATGAGTTAAAACTCTTAAAGAAGGGAGCCAGTACTCAAAAAATATATTTAGATATAGTTAGTTTACCTTTAATAACAGAAGTTCCAATTTTAATAAGTGAATATTTAGGAAATCCGTCAGATAAACAAAATTTATTAGATAAATTGCCTAAAGAGTTTGGAAAATATAATAATAATTTGAAAATAGGTGGAATTAAAATTGCTATTGATGGTTCGCCTCAAGGGAAAACAGCTTCATTTAAAGATGAATTGAAAACATTAGGACCAAATGGAGAAAAACATTGGAAAGGAGAAAAGTTACTGGATCAAAAAAGTTTGAATGAGTTATATAAAAAACTAGTAAAAAATAATATAAAAGTTTGGACACATGCTAATGGGGATAATGGAATAGACATGATAATAGAAGCAGTAAAATATTCTGGTGGGAAAAAAGGGGATGGAAGAAGAGATATAGTTATACATTCTCAAATTATGCACCCTTATCAATTAGATGAATATGTGAAATTAGGACTTTCACCTTCGTTTTTTACAAATCATGTATTTTTCTGGGGAGATGTTCATGTTAAAAATTTAGGAAAAACATTAGCTTCTTATATTAGTCCTATGAAATCAGCAAAAGAAAAAGGTCTTATTGGAACTAATCATACAGATTTTTCAATAACACCATTAAACCCATTTATGACAATGTGGACTGCAACAAATCGAGTTACTAGAAGTGGAGAAGTTTTAGGTGAAAAAGAACGAGTAACTAATTTAGATGCCTTAAGAGCCATTACATCAAATGCAGCATGGCAACTAGGGGAAGAAAAGACAAAAGGAACTATAGAAGTAGGAAAAATAGCTGATTTTGTCATACTTAATGAAAATCCTTTAGAAATACCTAAAGAGAAATTATTGGATTTAAAAGTTATTGAAACAATAAAAAATGGAAAAGTAATATATAAAAAATAAAATATTGAGGGTAAAAATATTAAAAAAGACTGAAACTTTATAATAATTTCAGTCTTTTTTATTTGATTCCAGATATTAGAATGTTCTCTTATTAAAATTATTACTCAGATTTTTTATCTAAATCTCAAATGCTTAATGAACTAAAAATTTTAATGTTTCTCCTATTTTAAAGTGATTTTTATTTGTATTTTTAACTATCAAAATTATGTTATAATAAAAGATATTGTATAAAAAACATATTTAATATTATTAAGAATATTTTAAAAGTAGGCTTTATAAGTCCTCTATAAGCGTTATGGTCTATAGGAATCAAAAATAAAAATATGGAGGATTAAATTATGAAGACAGTAAGTAAGAACACAACAGAAATTTTAGGAGGAGTTATGAGACCAAATTTATTTAAATATGCTACTAGTGAACTATCACAAGATGCTTTGATATGTTATGTGTTAAGTTTTTATTCTAAGGGATTGGAAGTTGATAATAAATTAGAGTATGAGTTTGCCAAAAATTTTTTAAAAAAATTATTAGAAGAATCTTTAGAGCAATTAAAAAGTTTAAAAGATGAAAAAATGTTGAAAAAACTAGAAAAATTAGAAGAAATAATAAAAAAAATGAATAAAGAGCATATTGAGGTGGAAATTAAAAAACAGTTTCTAAAGATAGATGTATTATTAATAATTGATAAAGATGTTTATGTTATAATAGAAGATAAAACGTTTACTAGTGAAGGAAAAAATCAAATAAATGGTTATATTGATAAATTGATAAAAAATATAGGAAATATAGAAAGTATAAAAAATGCTAATGAAGAAAATATTTATTCAATTTATTATAAAACTGGAGATGAAAGTTTTCAAAATATAGAAGATAAGAAAAAACAACAGATTACAACTATACTTAGTGATCAAATAATAGAGATATTTAAAGGATATAAGGGGAATAATATCATATTTCAGGATTATTTATTCAATTTATTAATTGTTAAGAAGAAAAAAGAGGCTTTCAAGGATAGAAACTTACTAAATTCTTATTTTAAAGAAGAAGAAATAATTGGCTTTTATCATGAACTAGATAAAAAATTTCAAGAATTAAAAGCAAAAGATTCTGATATAGTCTTTAATTGGCATTATGTATCAAACCCAAGTGGTGGATTTATCTGCTATTATTTCTCTACGATGTTTAATTTCAAAAAATTTGATTATTTTTTTCAAATAGAAGCATCTTATGACTCTTCAGAAGAATATGAAAATTCTAAAGTGACTATAGTAGATTCAAGTATAAATGAAATATCTGAAGAGAATAATAAAAGATTGAAGTTAGTATTAAAATTATGGAGTGAAGAAAAAAATAGTGAATTACTTCCTATAGGATTAGAAATTTTACCTGAAAAATGGAAAGAAGAAAAAAAGTTTTATACATTAAGTTTTAGAAAGGGATTACATATGACACAAGGGATAGTTAAAAATTTTATCGTTTTACATGATACAGGAACTATTAATGTGGAAGAAACAGCTAAAGAAATATTAAAAAATATAAAAGAAATTAAAAAATTAAAAGATAAATTCTTGGAAATAGAGAATAAATAAGTAAAGAAAAACCTCCAAATTAGTTCATTTCCTAATTTGGAGGTTTTTTATGATGAAAATTTTTTTTACTTTTTATCAGTTTTTACTATAGATATTAAATTTTTTTGTAATACTTTCTAATTTATCTAATTTATCTAAAGTTTCCCCTTTATTTGCAGAGCCAAGTTTAAGAAACAAGGCATTTAAAATGGCAATAGCAGGAATCAGAGTATGTGCTTTACCTCCATTATTAGTTGGAATAACTAAAGTTGAAAGGTTAGCTAGAAGAGAATCAGATTTATCTGTAATAGTGATGATATTATTTCCATTATCTTTGAAAAATTCAGTTACTTGGCAAGTGAAATTAGTGTATGGATGAAAAGATATAGTAACAAGAAGGTCATCTTTATGTGAATAAAGAAGTTTATCTGTAAAATCAGACCCGCCTGAAATCATTAACTCTATTCCATCTCTAAATTCTTTTAACATAAAATAAAGATAGTGAGCTAAAGAATAAGAACCTCGAGCTCCTAAAATATAAACTTTTCGACTATGCTTGAATAAATATAAAGCTTCATCTAATTTTTTTTCTAGCTCATCAATGTCCATTTCTTTTAATAGTTCAATATTCATATTGATAACATTAATCAGACTATGTTCATTATCAGATTCCATAATACTAGTCTTTAGATCTTTCATAGGTGCTGTTTTATTTACAACATCTATTTGAAATAGTTGCTGAAAATCAGCATATCCTTTAAAACCAGCTTCTTGAACAAATCGAGTAATAGTTGCAGGACTGGTATTTGTATCTACTGCTAAAGCTTTTATATTGATAAAAGCTAATTTATTTTGATTAAATTTGATAAAATCAACAATTTTCTTATGACCAGCACTAAATTTACTATAATTTGTTTCAATGTAGTTTAAAAAATCTTTTTTCATTATTTTCTCCTCAATAAAGTAAGTTATTATTTGGAAGTAATATTTTCTAAAGGTTCAATAATATTGTTTTCCGTTTTAGCAATAACTAATGTACAAATTGCATCTCCAGTTACGTTGATAGCTGTTCTAAACATATCAACTACTCTATCAATTCCCATAACTAGACCTATTCCTTCTAATGGAAGACCGATTTCTGTTAAGACCATACCTAGCATAATAACACCAACGCCAGGAACACCAGCAGTACCAATAGAAGCCAAAGTAGCAGTTAAGATAATAGTTACATAGTTCCCCATAGTTAAGTCTATTCCATATACTTGTGCAATAAAGATTGTAGCAACACCTTGCATAATAGCAGTTCCATCCATGTTAATAGTATTTCCTAAAGGAAGAGTAAAAGCTGCAACAGTGGTAGATACTCCAAAATCTTCTTCCATAGTTTTTAAAGATGAAGGTAGACAGGCAGCACTAGAAGATGTTGAAAATCCTAAAATCATAACTGGTGAAAACTTTTTTAAGAATGTTAAAGGATTGTATTTGGCAACAAAAACCAAGAGTCCTTGATAAGTGATAAGTGCATGTAATAAAAGAGCAATAACAACAGCTAAAAGGTATTTGAAAATTGGAATAATAGCTGCATATCCTAAAGTAGCAAAAGTTTGAGCTATAAGACCAAATACACCAAATGGAGCAAGGAGCATAACCATTTCTACTAGTTTCAGATTAATTATATTGATTTCAGAAACTATTTTTTTTACTACAGGTATTTTATCATTTAATAGAGATATTGCAACCCCTATTATTATAGAAAATGTAATTATTGATAACATTTCACCTTTTGCCATGGATTCAATTGGGTTTACTGGTATCATTCCAAGAAGAATCTGTACAAAAGATTTGGACTGGCTGATAGTTATTTTGGTATTCTCAATAGATGAAAGTTCTACTCCTAAACCAGGATTGATCAAATTACCTACAAATAATGAAATTAATATAGCGACAGCAGTAGTACCTAAATAAAAAATAAGAGTTTTAATTCCTATTCGACCCAATTTAGAAACATCTTCTATACCTGATGCACCTAAAATTAAAGAAAAAATCACAAGAGGAATAACCAACATTCGAATACTTCGTATAAAAATATTGCCCATGAAATGAAATGTAAAATCGATTACATAAGTTTTTATAAAAGGTATTTCTGTAAAGTTATGCATAATTATACCTAGTATAATTCCACTGATAAGTCCGATAAAAATTCTGTTTGTTAAATTTAATTTTTTCATTTTTCCCCCCGTAAGTTTTATTCTGTTTTAATTATACAAAAAAAAAATAAAAAAAACAAGCTTTTTTAGAAATAAATTTTTATTTTTATAAAAAATGAAAATTTATTTCTAAAAATAGAGAGAAGTTTTTTTAAAATATAATAATAGACTATGAAAATTACTGAAAATAGGTTAAAATTTAGAAAAGTTAAAAAGGAGAAAAAATTGAATAAAAAATTAATTTATAAAATAGATATAGATGAGGAAGGATTTTTTTTGGAAAGACCCAATAGATTTATAGCTAAAGTAAAATTAGATACTGGAGAAGAGGTAATATCACATGTTCATGATTCAGGGCGATTAAAAGAACTCTTATTTGAAAATAACAAAGTATTTTTGAGAAAAGCGAAAGATTTAACGAAAAGAAAAACAGAATGGGATATGATAGCAGCACTTTCTGATGATAATGAAGAGATACTTATTAATTCATCTTTTCATAGATATATAACAGATATATTATTTAATGATTGTGAAATATCTCCGTTTGGAAAAATAGATAAAATAAAGGCAGAGGTAAAATATGGAGAAAGTAGACTAGATTATTTAATAGAAAAAAATAATGAAAAAATATGGGTAGAAACTAAAGGGGTGTCTCTTTCTATAAATAAAGTAGCAACATTTCCAGATGCACCAAGTATAAGAGCAACAAGACATTTAAATGAACTTATAGAATTAAAAAAACAAGGAAATAGAGCAGCTGTAGTTCTTATTGTTTTACGGGATTCTGAAACTTTTGAACCTAAATGGGAAACTGATCCAATTTTTAGTGAGACTTTTTATAAAGCTATGGAATTAGGAGTGGAAGTATATCCAATACAATTTAAATTGGAAAATGGTAATATATACTGGATAAAAAAAATAATAAATATATGTGGAAATAAAAATTTGAATATAGAGAAAGTAAAAGTTAAAAAAATTAGAAAAAGTTAAAAAACTTTAAAGTTATTACTGGAACTTATTTAATTATTAAATAAGTTCCAGTAATAATTATTTTAAAGTATTTTATTATTATTTATACAAATTTTTTTTATTAAAGCTTAGCACTTTTTTCTTTATTTTCTTTAAATTCTGATTTTATGCTATTCAAACCTCTTTTTTAAATTTATGTAATAATTTTTGACACTTTTATCTCCATCATTATTGGGGAAAAGGCAGAATGGTAAACTATCAGTTTTTTTATGTTTAACTACACAGTCACAGCATTTTCCATGATTAGGACAACTCACTTTAGGACATGAGCAATCTTTTACATTAATACAAGCCATTATTCACCCTTTGTTAGCTCGAATTTCTCTATGAATTCTTTAGCTTCTTCTGTTGTAATCAATTTTCCATAAGATACTACTTTGCCATTAATAACAAAGGCTGGCGTTTGCATAACACCATATTTTGCAATTTCAATGAAATCACCAATATTGATAACTTCATCTTCAAAACCTAGCTCTGCTACTGCATTTTTTACATTTATAAAAGTATCACTGCTTTTTTTACAACAAGCCCCTAGAACAATAAATTTTACGGTTTTTACATCACTAATACCACATTTATTGCCACAAGCACAACCTGTTTCAATTTTTTTACCACTGTCATTAGCACCTTGCTCTTCTTTCTTTTTTCCGAAATTAAATAAACCCATAATAATTTCCTCCTTATTTTATATTAATTAGCCACCTATATTTACACCTTAACTGAGATAAATATAGGCTTAATTAGCTATTTCACATATCTTTGATTTGTATTTAAATCCCAATAGAACATATAAAAATCTATAAATAAAACAACCAAAATTCGATGTCTTGTTGCATATAGTAGCAGTAATGTAAAGCCAAATAGTGGCTAGCCCAACAACGATTAACAAAACCACTATAATTTTGAACTTTGACTGCTTCTCTTCATTTAATTCTCCCTCTATGATGAACTCATCTATAAGATGAACGGTTGCAAGACATTAAATAAATATCCAACTATAATAATTCCAATTGCACAGATAGCAACAAATAATGACAATAGTTTTGGTTTGACTACTTTTCTAAGCATAATAATTGAGGGTAGGCTAAGAGCCGTTACAGACATCATAAAGGATAATACCGTACCTAGCTGTGCACCTTTTGCCAAAAGCGATTCTGCTATTGGAATTACCCCAAAGGTATCAGCATACATGGGAATACCAACAAGTGTTGCTAAAATAACTCCGAATGGGTTCTTATGACCTAATACTTTTTCAACAAGTTCCTGTGGAATCCAATTGTGGATGGCAGCACCAATTCCTACTCCTACAAGAATATATGGAAAAACTTTTTTAAATGTATTTAAGACTTGTTCTTTAGAAAAAATAACACGCTCTTGTTTTGTCAGTGTTGGGGAGTCGACACCTATATTCCCCGCTGACAAAACATAATCTTGTATTTGAGATTGCATACCCATTTTTTCTATAATTGTTCCACCTATAATTGCTATAATCAATCCTGCAATTACATAAATAAGAGCCACTTTTGTACCAAAGATACTCATAAGTAGAACTAGACTTCCTAAATCCACCATAGGTGATGAAATTAGAAAAGAAAAAGTTACTCCAACTGGAAGCCCTGCTCCTGTGAATCCAATAAACAGTGGTATCGAGGAACACGAGCAAAATGGTGTAACTGTTCCAAGTAAAGCCCCCATAACATTTGCCCAAATCCCCTTGAATTTACCTAAAATCTTTTTACTACGCTCTGGTGGGAAATAGCTTTGAATATATGAAATAATGAAGACTAATGAACATAGTAAAATTGTAATTTTAACCACGTCATAAATAAAAAATTGTATGCTTGCTCCCACCTTGCCTGATATATCAATACCAACCATTGTAAGTAAATCACCTGCCAAGGTATTCAGCCATTTCATTCCAAGTATTTGTTCTTGAAAGAATACCCAACCTATTTGTAATATATGCATGATAAATACCTCCCTTCCTCTATAAAGTTGTTTTCATATCCAAAAAATGATATGTACTGTGGAAATAAAGCCATCAATAGATGACGAATTTCTTTTCAGCAATTTTTAGTGTTCTTTGCTACATTTGGTGTTGTAATTTGAGTTAATAAATTTGATGTATACTTACATCCATTTTCACTCAAATAATAATACGTCCACTTACCGTCTTGTCGACTATCTACTACTCCTGACTCACAAAGTATTTTCATGTGATAGGATAGAGATGACTGCCCAATCTTCATTTCCTCAGCGAGAAAACAAACACATTTTTCTCCATTTCTCAAAAGTTCTAAAATTTTAAGCCTTTTCTCATCACAGAAAGCTTTGAATATCTTAGCATTTCTAGTATGTTCTTCCACTATTACCACCTCAAATCAATTTATTTTGATATGTGTTATTATATACCACACAAAAAAAAATGTCAAGATATTAAATCAAATTATTTTGATATGAGTATCATACGGGTTTGATTTGTGTGATATCTATCGTTCTGTAATAAATGTTCATATAATTTTAGATTTATAATTCCAACGGTTTATATGTTTTATCATATGATCTTAATAAGGAAATCCAAACTCTGATGGAAACTCAACTATTAGAGTTTTTTTATTTTTATAATAATTCAATATAATTTATTGACATTACTCTATTATATAGAAATACTTACAATGTTAAATAAATAGTGGTATTATATATAAAATGATATTCCTTTACTTGTTAAATGATTAATTAAAGTAGGAGGTTTTTATATGGGTCTAGATATAAAAATATTAAAGATAGCAAAAGGAGAAAAAAAGGCTCCATTAGTTCTTAAAAATGGAAATATTATAGATGTTTTTACTGGTAGAATTATAAAAAATGATATTGCAATAAGTGGGGATAAAATACTAGGTATTGGAGTTTATACTGGTATAAAAGAAATTGATTGCTCTAATAAATATATAACCTCTGGATTAATAAACTGTCATTGTCATGTAGAAAGCTCAATGGTTACTCCTAATATCTATGCTCTTGAGGAACTTTTATGGGGAACGACTACTATAATAACAGATCCACATGAAATTGCAAATGTGGCAGGTAATGATGGTATTGATTACATGCTCTCTTATTGTGGTAAACTTCCTCTAAATTATTATGTTCAAATTCCCTCTTGTGTTCCTGCAACACCATTTGAAGAGACAGGCTCTAGCCTAGACAATAATGATTTGTTTCAATATCATGGGCATCCCTGGGTAATAGGGTTGGGTGAAATGATGAATGTTCCAGGTGTAATTAATGGAGATAGCCTGGTATGGGATAAACTAAATGACTATCAAGATACTATTATTGATGGACATTCTCCCGGTCTTTCAGGTAATTCTCTTAATGCTTATATTTTAGGTGGTATACAAACTGACCATGAGAGTACTAATTTTGATGAAGCGATAGAAAAACTATCCAAAGGATTATCTATTCTTGTAAGAGAAGGAAGTGCTTGTAAAAATCTTGTTAATATTTTAAGTGGTTTTATTAAAGAAAATCTAGATACTACTAATATGGCTTTCTGTACTGATGATAAACATCTAGAACATATTCGTAAAGAAGGTAGTATTGCCCATTGTATTCGTCTTTCTATCAAAATGGGACTTTCTCCAATAAAAGCCATACAAATGGCTACTATTAACGGTGCTAGAATATATGGTTTAAAAAAACAAGGAGCTATTGCACCTGGTTATATAGCAGATATTGCTATATGGGACAATTTAGAAGATATGAAAGTAAATAAAGTGATAAAAAGTGGAGAAATCGTTGTAGAAAATGGTATGTATATAGGCGAAACTCCAAGAAGAGAACCTGTTATTAATCGAATTTCACACAGTGTAAAAACTCCTACATTAACTAAAGATAGCTTCACTTTAATAGAAAAAGAAAAATATCCTGTTATTAATATAATAACAGGTGAGATATTGACTAAATTAGATTTTATTTCCTATGATAATATGTGTAAAGAAATTGGAGAAGGTACTCTATGCAAAATTGCAGTAATTGAACGTTATGGAAAGAGTGGTACTATTGGTATAGGGCTAATCCGTGGTTATGGATTACGTGAGGGGGCTGTTGCTAGTACAGTTGCTCATGATAGTCATAATTTAATGGTTATTGGAAATTCTCGTGATGATATGCTTTTAGCTGCTCAGCGAGTTATTGATTTAAATGGTGGATATGCTTATGCATATAATGGTAAAATAGAGGGAGAGGTCCCTCTGCCAATAGCAGGACTTATGAGCAATATGACACAAATAGAAATTAATAATAGTATTAGTGGAATAATTTCCACAATTCGTAGTCATGGTGTTGGAACTGATATTGATCCTCTTATTACTTTAAGTTTTATGGCATTACCAGTTATCCCAGAAGTTCGTATCACTAATTATGGTATGTTTGATTGTGTAAACTTTAAATTTATTTAGTAATTTTTTAATGTATTCACATATTATCCTTTACTTTAAAGAAAAATTAGTATATTGTTAATAGAGATATTAGAAAATATGTATCAATTGATGGAGGAATGACTGATAATATTTGTCCAGCACTATACGAGACAAAATATAGAGGCTTTATAGCATTTAAAAGGAGATATTTATGAAATTTACTAAAATTCAAGGTGCAGGTAATGATTTTATTGTTATAAATAATTTTGAACTTAAAATTCCAGTTGAAAAATTAAATAATCCACAAAATATTAATTTAGATGTGAACATAAATTTTAAAGAAAAAGTAGAAAATTTATATCTAATTGGTGATACAAATATAATTGCTATTGGAGAAATTATGGATGAGGATTTAATTTAGTAAGTATCAAAAATAGAGAGGGGGTAAGTTTTATGGTAGCAGTGGAGAAAAAAAGTTTTTGGCAGAATTATCGTTTTCCTATTATTTTATTAATAGCGATTGGTATAGGTAGTATTTTAGGTATCGTCATGGGGAAAGATGCGATGGTTTTTAAGCCTTTTGGAAATGTTTTTATTAATTTAATGTTTACAGCAGTTGTTCCTATGGTTTTTGTAACTATAGCTAGTGCTGTTGGAAATATGCTTAATATGAAACGTTTAGGAAGTATTTTAGGAAATATGTTTTTTGTTTTCTTTGCAACAGGAGTAGTTGCAGCTGCTATAATATTTATGGTTGTAACAGTATTTCCACCAGCAGAAGGTGTTAATATTGTAATGAATTCAGATACTGTACTAAAAGAAATATCTCTTGCTGAACAGGTAGTAAAAGCAGTTACTGTTAATGATTTTGTAGGTCTTTTTTCAAAAGCTAATATGCTTCCACTTATTGTATTTTCAATGTTATTTGGATTTTGTGTAAGTGCTGTTGGTGGAGAAGATAATATCGTTGCAAAGTTTTTAGATGCACTTTCTAATGTTTTCATGAAATTAATTAGTATTATTATGCTTTATGCTCCAATTGGTTTGGGTGCGTATTTTGCAAGTTTAATAGGAGAGTTTGGTCCACAACTTCTAGGAGCTTATGCAAAGGCAATGGTAATTTATTATCCTGTTTGTTTCTTATATTTCATAATCGCATTTGCAGGGTATTCATATTTAGCAGGTGGAAAGCTTGGAGTAAAAACATGTTTTAAAAATATTTTACCTCCAGCAATCACTGCTTTTGCAACAGGTAGTTCAATAGCAACATTACCTGTAAACTTAGATGCTGCTCAAAAAATGGGTGTACCAAAAGATATTCGTGAAATAGTATTGCCGATAGGTGCTACTATGCATATGGACGGAACATGTTTATCATCTATTCTTAAAATATCATTTTTATTTGGAATATTTGGCAAAGAATTTACAGGAATAGAAACATTTTTAACTGCCATGTTAATTTCAGTATTAGGTGGAGTTGTTATGAGTGGAGTTCCTGGTGGTGGATTAATAGGAGAAATGCTTATAGTTAATCTTTATGGATTCCCACCAGAAGCATTCCCAATAATTGCAACACTTGGATTCTTAGTCGATCCACCTGCAACTATGGTAAATGCAGCTGGAGATTCAGTTTCAGCAATGATGGTAACTCGTCTTATAGAAGGAAAAGAATGGCTTAAAGATTACTTTATTAGAGAAAAAAATATAGTAAAATAGAAAACTAAAAACGTTTAATCGTTTTTTAAAGTTGTCTACTTGACAAAGAACCTTTTTAAAAGGAGGTTTAGTAATGTATTTTTCTATAGTTAGATTATTAAATTTTATATTTTTATTTTTTCTTGGATATAAAATTTGAAAAAAGGTATAGTCCTGTTATTGATAAAAGATGATTCCGGTATTGCACGGGAGTCATCTTTTTTAAGTTGAAAAGGACAAATTGATTAGACATATTTCTCTCCTTTTGATTCTTATTAAAAAATTATAATCAAAAAAACCATGAAACAGACACTTTTTTATATGTGTCTAGTTTCATGGTTACAGTTTATTTTTAGTGAGACTTTTTATTAAAGCTTAACACTTTTCTCTTTATTTTCTTTAAATTCTGATTTTATTTTTTCAAAATTTTCTTCATTAGAGATAATATCATATGCTGTTCCAGCAAGTATTTGAGCTGCTAAGATAATTCCATCATGTGCTTCTTTTGTTTTTCCCATTTGTAAAAATTCATCTGAGTGAGAAGAAGTTCCAGGTGGAACAAAGGCAATTCTAATGCAAGAGCCAGGTACGTGATACATAACATTTCCAAAATCTGTAGAACCTGTTTTTTCTCGAGGTGGAGAAATTCTAGGAGCATTAACAAGTCCAGCATTATCCATTAAAAGATTATTCAGAGTTAAAACAGGTATTTTATTATCAAGGGATTTAGTTTCAATAACTTCATATTCTGTTTCAGTCATTAAAGAAGCACCTTGTACAACTTTTTTAAATCTTTCAATAGTTTGATTTAAGTAAGCTCTATCATAAGAACGAAGACTAAACTTTGCCTCTGCATATTTAGGTACAACATTAGCAGGTCCTCCAGCATTGATGATAGTATAATGCATTTTAACATCTTCTCTTACATGTTCTCTTAAAAATTCAATTCCTTGAAATAAAATTAAAAGACCATCTAATGCACTTCTACCTTTTTCAGGAGCTAAAGCAGCATGTGAACGAATTCCATGAAACTTAACAGTAAAGTTTGATAGTGCTAAAGATTTAACATCAGTAGTAGTATCAGGGGCTCCATGCATCATAAGTGCTACATCAATATCATTAAAACATTGATTGGCCAACATAGTGACTTTTCCACCGATAGTTTCTTCAGCAGGAGTACCATAAATTACTAATTTATAATTAAGATCTGTAATAAGATTTTTTAAAGCTAATGAAGCTCCTAAAATACTAGGACCTTGCATATGGTGAGCACAGGCATGCCCAATTCCTTCTAGAGCATCATATTCACATAGTAAACCAATTGAAGGTCCACCAATACCATTTTGGTATGTTGCCCTAAAAGCTGTTTCCAGCCCTCCAATATTATATTCTATTTCAAAACCATTTTCTTTTAAAATTTCTGTTATTTTTTTAGAACTTTCAAATTCTTGTAACCCAATTTCAGGGGTATCAAAGATGAAATCTCCTAAAGTAAGAAGAGGCTCTTTTATATCTTCAATATATTTAAAAAGATTTTGTTTCATTTTATATCTCCTTTATTAGAATGGACCATATCCAATTCTATTCGCTATAATTATCAATATTGATCCTGTGACTATCCAAATTAGAAATAATTTCCCCATATATTTCATCCAGTTTTCATACGAAACATTAGCAATAGCAAGGAAACCCATAAGTGCAGAGGAAGTTGGTAAAACATAATTACTAAATCCATCTCCAAAGTTAAATGCTAAAACGGCTGTTTGACGTGTCATACCAATCATGTCTGCAACTGGTAACATAATAGGCATTGTTACTGCTGCTTGCCCACTTCCTGAAGTCACTAATCCATTTATAAATAACTGAAGAAGGAACATTCCTATTGATTGTAATACTTGTGGAAGTGATGCTAATAAATTTCCAAGGTAATAAACAGATGTATCAAGTATTTTTCCATCATCTAAAATTATAGAGATTGTTCGAGCAATTCCTATAATTAAAGCTCCAAAGACAAGACCTTTCGCTCCAGCAACAAATTCTTTTGCAATTATACTTGGAGAAAAACCATAAGCTAACCCTGTTAATATTGCCATCCAGATGAATAGACCAGCACTTTGATTAAGCTTCCAATGCCAAGCTGATCCACCATAAATAAGGACCCCAAAAAGGACTACAACAATAGCTAAAACTAGGTAATGTTTCTTTTCGATTTCTGGCATAACATCATTTCGGTTATTGGGATTATTTTCTAATTGCTCTAAATCATAAACTACACTAAGTTCAGGATTTTTTTTAATTTTTTTAGCATACATAATAATATAGATATTTGTTACTATTAAAAATACTACTAAGCAAAAAATTCTATATCCTACTCCTGAAAACATAGGAAGACCAGCTAAAGCTTGTGCAACTCCTGTTGTGAAAGGGTTAAAAGAACCTGTACTAAAACCAATTGCACCACCGAGAGCAACCATGGAGATACCAACAATAGCATCATATCCCATAGAACGAGCTAGAATTATTGCAACGGGAGCAAATCCGATAAATGTGTTAACTCCCATACTCATACAAGCAATCGCAAATATTGTTGTAAATGCAGGAATTAACATTTCTTCTTTATGAGCAAAAATTTTTGTAACTTTGGAAGTTAATGCTTGAAACATTCCAGTTTTTATTATGACATTAAAAGTTCCACCAACAATTAAAACTAAAAATATGATACTACTAGATTTATTTAAAGCAGCTACTATTTTAAAAGGAATGTCAAGAAAGCTTACTGGTGTATTTTTAATAAAAGCAAATTGATCTGCTACAATAGTAATTTTTCCTGAAGTAGGATCTTTTATTCTAGGAAATTGACCAGATGGAACAATCCAAGTTAATAAAACTGCAAAAACAATCAAAGCAAAAATAATTACATAAGTGTGTGGAAATTCAAATTTTTTCTTATTATCAGATTTTTTAGACATTATATCCCCCTGAAAAAATATTTTTAAATAAACATAATTATAAAAAAATGTTTATTTGTATTCTTTTAATATACTTTTTTTTTTCAAAATAGTCAAACTTTTTTTAATTATATTTATATTAATATTAAAATAAATATGATAAGCTATAAAGAAGCAAACTTTATGGAGGTCTTTATGATTCATTCTTTAGAAGAAAAATTAATAAGTAAGAGTTTAACAAAGATAGAAAAACTTATTGCTAACTTTTTTTATCATAATGAAAATAGATTATATTTTTTAACATCTACTGAGATAGGAGAGGAGCTAAAAATAAGTGACACTTCTGTAATTAGATTTGTAAAAAAATTAGGATATAGCAGTTTTAAAGAATTTAAAAATGATATAAGAAGGCAAGTAAGTGAAAAAATATTGACACCGACTGAAAAGCTTAGTTTAAATGAAGAAATGTTGAAAAATAATAATTTGGTAGGTATTTTTTTAGAATCTATAAATAAAAATATTGAAAAGACTTTAAATATAAATAATTTGGAAAAAATTGAAAAAGCAATTAGTTTGATTTTAAAATCAAGGAAAAAATTTGTTGTAGGATTCAAAAGTACTTCAGGTGTAGCATCTTTTTTTGGATTAAGGTTAGGATTTGTATTAGAAAATGTTAAAACATATAGCTTGAATAATTCTGAACTTATAAAAGATATTATTGATATAAAAAAGGGAGATTGTTTATTCTTAATTGCACATCCAAAGTATTCAAAAACATATCAACTTTTAATAGAGCAAGCAAAAACTATGGAGGCTTCTATTATTATAGTCACAGATAGAGCAGTTTCACCAGTGGCTAATTTGGGTGATGTAACTTTATTGACAGAGGTTGGGGGATTAAGTTATTTTAACTCTATTGTTCCAACCCAGAGTCTTTTAGAGTTTATTTTGACTTTTATTAGCAGAGGATTAGATGAAAATAGTAAAAATAGATTAATTTCAATTAATAAATTTTTAAATCAGAATACAAAATAAAAGATTAAAAGGCTCTTGACTTTCCCTTCCTAATAAATTATAATTAAAACATATCAAAATAATCTTCAGGGCAGGGTGCGTAATTTATTACAATTCCCGACCGGCGGTATAGTCCGCGAAGAACGTAAGTTCTTGATTTGGTGCAATTCCAAAACCGACAGTATAGTCTGGATGAAAGAAGAAAATAAAGATAGCCTTTTTTTGGCTATTTAAATTTATTTCATCATGCCTGGAGTCTATCCAGGCTTTTTTATTTGTCCTGACAAAAAAGGAGAGTAAATTATGAAAGTTATTCAAGGGGATTTTTTAGGAAAGGATTTAAAAATTGGAATTGTAGCAGGAAGATTTAATGAGTTTATAACAGGAAAACTTATAAGTGGAGCTGAAGATTCATTAAAAAGACATGGGATATCAGATGAGAATATTTCTCTAGTATGGGTTCCTGGAGCTTATGAAATACCATTTATAGCTAAAAAAATGGCAAAATCAGGAAAATATGATGCTATTATTGCTTTAGGAGCTGTTATTAAAGGTTCCACTCCACATTTTGACTATGTTTGTTCAGAAGTTTCAAAGGGTGTGGCAAGTGTAGGCTTAGAAGTGGAGATTCCAGTTATATTTGGAGTTTTAACAACAAACAGTATAGAAGAGGCAATTGAAAGAGCAGGAACAAAAGCTGGAAATAAAGGCTTTGATGCTGGAATGACTGCTATCGAAATGGTAAATCTATTAAAAGAGATTTAAGATATGAAAAATGAAGATAGAGAAAGTATTAAAAATATCAATGATGAAAAATATTTAGAACAAGATAAAAAATATATGAAGTTAGTATTCAAGTTAGCTCTTAAGGGTGTAGGAAAAGTAAATCCTAACCCCTTAGTGGGAGCAATTGTAGTTAAGAATGATCATATTGTTGGGGAAGGTTATCATGAGTCCTATGGGGAGGCTCATGCTGAAGTAAATGCTCTAAATATGGCAGGAAAAAATAGTGAAAATAGTACTATATATGTAAACTTAGAACCTTGTTCACATTTTGGAAAAACACCACCTTGTGTGGATAAAATAATAGCTATGGGAGTGAAAAGATGTGTTGTTTCAGTGCTAGATCCTAATCCTTTAGTAAGTGGGAAGGGAATAGAAAAATTAAAAAATGCTGGAATAGAAGTTAGAGTAGGGATATTAGAAAATGAAGGGCAAGAGTTAAATAGAGTATTTTTTCACTATATAACAACAGGATTACCCTATGTTTTTCTTAAGTGTGCAATTACTTTAGATGGTAAAATAGCAACTAGAACATTTGATTCAAAATGGATAACAAATGAAAGTGCAAGAAAGAAAGTAATGACTTTAAGAAATAGATACTCAGGAATTATGATTGGAATTAATACTTTATTACAAGATGATCCAAGTCTTAATTCAAGAGAAGAAAATGCCAGAGATCCATATAGAATAATTGTTGATCCAGAATTAAAAATTTTATTAGATTCTAAAATATTAAAATTTAATGATAAAAAAAATATTATAGTAACTTCTTTAAGTAATGAAAATTCTCCTAAATATATGGAACTTCTAAAATTAGGTGTTCAATTTATTTTATTAAAAAATAAAAATTTCTTAATAAAAGACATATTGGAAGAGTTGGGGAAGTTGAAAATAGATTCTTTGATTTTAGAAGGAGGTTCTAACCTTATTTCAAGAGTAGTGGAAGAGGGGCATATTAATGGTGGTGAAATTTTTATTGCACCTAAAATTTTAGGTGATGAAAAAGCTTTACCCTTTATGAGTGGTTTTAAAATAGATAAGATGGAAAATTGCTTTCAAATAAAAAGTCCGAAATTTAATATTTATGATGATAATATATCTATTGAATTTTATAACAAAATAGACTTAAATATTTGAATTAAAATAAAAAATATAATTAACTTGAGGTGATCATATTTTTACAGGATTAATTGAAGAGATAGGAGAAGTTTTAAGAATTGATAAAAAATCTGAGAGTATCAAAATAGAAATAAAGTGTGAAAAAATTCTAGAAGATATTTCCATAGGGGATAGTATTTGTACTAATGGAGTATGCTTAACTGTTGTTGATATAAAACAAAATAGTTTTGTAGCAGACTGTATGTTTGAAACTATAAATAGAAGTAATTTTAAAATATTAAAGATAAAAGATATGGTAAACTTAGAAAGAGCCATGACTCTAAATACAAGACTAGGTGGGCATTTAGTCACAGGTGATGTGGAATGTGAAGGGGTCATAAAAAATATAAAAAATATTGGAATAGCAAAAATATATATGATAGAATTGAGTAGTAAATATTCTAAATATGTTGTTGAAAAAGGTAGAATAACTATAGATGGAGCTAGTTTAACTGTTGTTGATATTTCAAAAAATCAATTTTCAGTATCATTAATTCCATTTACAGCAAACTTTATAACTTTAGGAAATAAAAAAAGTGGTGATGTTGTTAACATTGAAACTGATATTATTGGAAAATATATAGAAAATTTTATGGGAATTAATAAAAAAGATAATGAAAAAAAAGATATGACACTAGAATTTCTATTGAAAAATAATTTTTAAGGAGTTGGATATGTTTAGTAAGATTGAAGAATGTATAGAGGATTTAAAACAAGGAAAAATGGTAATAGTTGTAGATGATGAAAATAGAGAGAATGAAGGAGATATTGTTTTTTTAGCAGAATATGCAACTTATGAAAATGTTAATTTTATGACTAAATATGCTAAAGGATTGATTTGTGCTCCAATGTCTGACGAAAGAGCAGAAAATTTAGGTCTATTGGCTATGACAATGAAAAATACAGATTTAAAAGGGACAGCCTTTACAGTTTCAATAGATTCTAAAATAGGAACAACAGGGATTTCTGTACAAGATAGATTGCAAACAATTATAGATTTAGCAGATTTTGAAAAAACTGAAAATGATTTCACAAAGCCTGGACATATATTTCCATTAGTAGCTAAGAAAAAAGGAGTTTTAGAAAGAGAAGGTCATACAGAAGCAATAGTTGATTTGGCTATTCTAGCAGGAGCTAAGCCCATTGGAGTCATTTGTGAGATTTTAAAAGATGATGGTACTATGGCTAGATTGGCAGATCTTGAGATTTTTGCTGAAGAACATCAATTAAAAATTATTTCAATTGAAGATTTAATTGTTTATAGAAAAAAAATGGAAACTTTGATGAAAGTTGTTGCAGAAGCACCAATGATTACATCCAGAGGTGAATTTAAAATAATAGGTTTTTCAAATGAAATTGATGATAAAGAACATATAGCATTAATTAAAGGAAATATCGAAAATCAAGAGAATATTCTTGTAAGAGTACATTCTGAATGTTTAACAGGAGATGTTTTTGCTTCCATGAGATGTGAGTGTGGAACACAACTTGGGAGAGCAATGGAGGAAATAGAAAAAAATGGTTCTGGAGTAATACTTTACTTGAGACAAGAGGGACGTGGAATAGGAATTACAAATAAAATTAAAGCATATGCACTTCAAAGTAAAGGAAGTGATACAGTTGATGCAAATTTAAAGCTTGGTTTTGAAGAAGATTTAAGAGATTATGCAGTGGCCTCACAAATGCTAAAAGCTTTAAATGTAAAATCGATAAGACTTTTAAGTAATAATCCTAAAAAAAATCAGGGTCTAATAAAATATGGAACTAAAATTAATTCTATTGAAAGTTTAGAAGTTGGTATTCATGAATTAAATAAAAACTATATGGAAACAAAAAAAAATAGAATGGGGCATACATTAAAGACAATATAAGTACTTTATATTATAAAAAAGTAAGAAAGAAATATGAGAAAAACTAAAATGTAACGATTATAATTTTATAATTGTTACATTTTTTAAAAAATATGGTATAATATATTTAAGAAAAAATAAATAATACTAAAAAAGAGGAGCTGATGGCAAACAAATGAAAAAAATTATGATGACATCAATATTTTTATTAAGTAATTTAGTTTTTGCTGGACAATTTAAAGAAGCAGTTTTTGCAGGAGGTTGTTTTTGGTGTTTAGAAGAGCCATTTGAAAAATTAGATGGTGTAAAGGCAGTTGTTTCTGGTTATATAGGTGGTACAAGTAAAGACCCAACATATGAAAATTATGGAAAAGGTGGTCATATTGAAGCAATTAAAATTATTTATAACCCTTCAAAAGTAAGTTATGAAAAACTACTAGATGTTTTTTGGAAACAAATAGACCCTACAGATGTAGGTGGTCAATTTGTTGATAGAGGCTATGAATATAGCTCAGCTATTTTCTATTTTAATAATGAGCAAAAAAAATTAGCTGAACAATCAAAAGAAAAGTTAAATAAAAGAGGAGTTTATGAAAAACCTATAATAACACCAATTTCTAAAGCTACTACATTTTATAATGCAGAAGAATACCATCAAGATTACTATAAGAAAAATAGTTTTAAATATAAATATTATAGAGGTCGTTCTGGAAGAGATGAGTTTTTAGATAAGATATGGGGAGAAAAAAGAGGTGAGAAGGGGGTTAAGGAGTTGAAAAAACAATTAACAGAATTACAATATAAAGTAACCCAAGAAAATTTCACAGAAACACCTTTTAAAAATGAATACTGGGATAATAAGAGAGATGGTATATATGTAGATTTGATTTCAGGAGAGGTCCTATTTAGTTCAAAAGATAAGTATAAGTCAGGGACAGGATGGCCAACTTTTTCAAAACCTATACAGGAAGAAGCAGTTGTAGAGAAAAAAGATAACACACTTTTTACTAAAAGAACAGAAATTAGAAGTAAAAAAGGTAATAATCATATAGGACATGTATTTAATGATGGACCAGAGCCAAATGGATTAAGATATTGCATGAATTCTGCTGCTCTTAAATTTATACCTTTAGAATCTTTTGAAAAAGAAGGGTATGGAGAGTGGAAAAAATTGTTTTAATTCTTAGATTATAAAAGAATTTCATTAGATTCTAAAAAATATTTTTAATTTTCTAAATAAAAAAGGAGTTATAAATGAAAAATATAAAATATGATGTTATTGTTTTAGGAAGTGGTGCACTAGGATTAACAGTAGCAATAGGAAGTGTACTTAGTGGTAAAAAAGTTTTATTAGTTGAAAAAAATAAAAGTGGTGGTGAATGTACTTGGAACGGTTGTATTCCCTCTAAAGCATTTATATCACTTGTTAATAAAAATTATTCTGGTGATGTTTTAGAAAGAGTTCGAGAAATTCAAGAGGAAGTATACTTAAATGAAAATCCAGAAAAATTAGAGAAAATGGGAATTGTATTTTTAAAAGGAAAAGGATTTTTTGTTTCAGAGAATCAAATTCAAGTTGGAGAAGATGTTTATGAAGGTAAAAAAATTATTATAGCAACAGGAACTTCACCATCAACTCCTAAAATACCAGGACTTGATACTATAAAATATTTGAATAATGAAAATTTTTTTAAAATGAAAAAAATTCCTCGCTCTATAACTTTTATAGGTGGTGGAGTTATCTCATTAGAATTGGCTTTTCCACTAAAAAAACTTGGTGTTGAAGTAACTATTTTAGAAGTTTCACCAACTCTTTTTTCACGTGAAGATGAAGAAATAGGGGTATACTATGAAGAAAAACTAAAAAAAGAAGGGATTAAACTATATTTAGGTGTGGGAGCATTAAAATTAGAGAGTTCTCCAATTGGTGTAAAAATAAGCTCAGAAGAAAAAAACTTAATGATAGAATCAGAGGAGATATTTTTATCCACTGGTAGAGTTCCTAATATAGAAGATTTAAAATTAGAAAATGCAAAAATTAAATATGATAGAAATGGTATCATTGTTGATAAATATTTAAGAACAACATCACCAAATGTTCTAAGTGGTGGGGATGTTGTAGGACCATATCGTTTTTCTCATATGGCAGGATATCATGGAGAAGTTATTGTAAGAAATCTCTTGTTTCCATTGATAAAAAAATCTGTTGATTATACAAGTGTTCCATGGACAGTATTTTCTAATCCTGAATTTTCTAGAACAGGATTAACTAAAAAAGAAACAAAAGAAAAATATTCTGAATATACTATATATAAATTAGACAAGAGTGAAAATGATAGATCTCTTTCAACTAGTGAAGAATATTTTAATTTAGAAATAATAGTTGATAAAAACGAGAGAATATTAGGTGCATCTTGTATAGGTGATAGATCAGGAGAAATTATTTCTACTATCCAATTTTTAAAATCAAAAAAGATTCCATTATACAAATTTGCAGACTCAATTCAAGCATATCCAACTTATGGAGTTTCCTTAAGAAATTTAGCTAAAAAAAGTTATATTAATCATCTTACAAAATATTTGAAATTTTTAAAAAAAAATTAAAATAGAGGATTATTCTTATTATTAGCGTATATTATTAGTACAAGAGTAATAATTTAATAAAACTAAAATGGTAGGAAACAAAGTTTTAAATCTGGTGATAAGGAAAAAAGTGTTCTTGACACTAGATTGGACAAAGAGTATACTTAAAGTAGAGTTATATTAAAAAATATAATTTTTAACAAAATAAGGGAGGCAGTTATGACAAATACAAAATTAAAAGGAACACAAACAGAAAAGAATTTACAGGAAGCATTTTCAGGTGAATCACAGGCAAGAAATAAATATACATTTTTTGCAAGTAAAGCTAAAAAAGATGGTTTTGTACAAATTTCTAAAATTTTTGAAGAAACTGCAAATAATGAGAAAGAACATGCAGAAATATGGTTTAAATTATTAGGAGCTGGAATTGGTTCCACTGCTGAAAATCTATTAGCAGCAGCTGAGGGAGAACATGGTGAATGGGTTGATATGTATAAAAATTTCGCTATTGATGCAAGAAAAGAGGGATTAGAAGATATTGCAGTACTATTTGATTCTGTTGCATTAATTGAAAAGCAACATGAAGAAAGATATAGAAATTTATTAAAAAATATAGAAACAGGAACTGTTTTTAAGAAAAGTGAAGTAGTTGAATGGGAATGTAGTAATTGTGGTCACACTTATAAAGGGAAAGAAGCAATTGATCTTTGCCCAGTTTGTGAACATCCAAAAGCATACTTTATGCTTAGAGTAAAAAACTACTAAAAACATGTAAATTAAAATAGAAATTAGAGGTTATAGCATGAATTTGTCTATAACCTTTTTCTATTAATGTAACATTTTAAAAATTTATATTGAAAAAAAAGCTTATTAGTAATAAAATAGAGTAGTAAAAGAAATTTATTATTAGGAGTGAATAATGAAAATAGTAATAGCAATTGATTCTTTTAAAGGGAGTTTAACCTCCTATGAATTAGGAGTGGAAATTGAAAATGGAATAAAAAAAGTATATCCTGAAAGTTTAATTGTGAAAGTGCCTATAGCTGATGGTGGAGAAGGTACAGTAGAATCTTTAGTGGAAGGAACAAATGGAAAATTTATAAATATAGTTGTAAATAATCCTTTGATGGAAAAAATAGAAACTAAATATGGAATTATGGGTGATGGAAAAACAGCAGTTATTGAAATGGCAGAAGCTTCAGGATTAACTTTAATTTCTAAGGAAAGAAGAAACCCCATGAAAACAACCACATATGGGACAGGAGAACTTATAAAAGATGCTGTATTAAAGGGATGTCGTGAGTTTATAATTGGAATTGGTGGAAGTGCAACAAATGATGCAGGGATTGGAATGTTACAAGCTTTAGGCTTCAAATTCCTAGATGAAAATAGAGAAGAGTTAGGTTTTGGTGGTCAAATTTTATCTAAAGTTAAATTTATAGAGTGTAAAGATAGATTAAAAGAATTAGATGAATGTAATTTTTTAGTAGCTTGTGATGTGGAAAATCCATTTTATGGAGAAAAAGGAGCTGCTGAAATCTATTCCAGACAAAAAGGAGCCACAGAAGAAATAGTTAAAATTTTAGATAAGGGACTTTTTGATTTTTCTGAAACTATAAAAAAAGAAATAGGAATAGATATTTCTAATTTAAAAGGTTCAGGAGCAGCAGGTGGATTAGGTGGAGGATTAGTTGCATTTCTAAAT
The DNA here is from genome assembly GCA_947038515.1 of uncultured Fusobacteriaceae bacterium. GTDB lineage: Bacteria > Fusobacteriota > Fusobacteriia > Fusobacteriales > Fusobacteriaceae > JAGNZR01. The sequence goes on along the minus strand of CAMQWJ010000001.1, from coordinate 263,024 downwards.
GCTAAATTATCTCCAGGCATTGATATGATTTTAGAAAAAGTTGGAATAGAAGATGAACTTAAAGATGCAGATTTTGTCATAACTGGAGAAGGAAGATTAGATCATCAAACAGCTATGGGAAAAGCACCAGTAGGTGTCTCAAAAGTTGCTAAAAAATTTGATATACCAGTAATAGCACTTGCAGGTGGAATTACTGATGAGGCAAAAGAAACACATTTAAAAGGAATAGATAGTTATTTTTCTATAATTAATTATCCTATAACATTAAAAGAAGCAATGAAAAAAGAAACTGCTAAGAAATTTGTATCAGGAAATACAGAAGAGATATTTAGACTTATAAAAATTTGTCAAAAAAAATTTTGTAAATAGAGGGGAGAGAAATGACAGCATTTGGAGCAATATTTGGTTTAGTAGTAGCTATAATTTTAATAATGAGAAAAGTAAATCCAGCTTATAGTTTAATATTTGGGGCAGTGTTAGGAGGACTTTCTGGTGGAGTACCACTGGCAGAAACAGTAAACTTGATGATAGGTGGGGTTAAAGATGTTACACCAGCAATTGTAAGAATATTAACTGCAGGAATCCTTGCAGGAATTCTTATAAAAACTCATGCGGCAACAAAAATTGCTGAGACAATTATTGAAAAATTTGGAGAGAAAAAAGCAATATTAGCCTTGGCAGTAGCGACTCTTATTTTAACAGCTATTGGGGTATTTATCGATGTTGCAATAATAACAGTTTCACCAATAGCACTGGTAATTGCAAGAAGAGTAAATATATCTAAAATGGCAATTTTATGTGCTATGGTAGGTGGAGGAAAAAGTGGAAATATAATATCACCTAATCCAAATACAATAGCAGCAGCAGAAAGTTTTTCTGTTTCACTGTCTTCTGTTATGTGGGTAAATATAGCTGCTGCAATATTTGGTTTAGTTATAACAGTTCTTGTAGCTAGAAGATTAGTAGAGAGAGGAGAAAAAGTTTTAGAAATAGGAAAAGATTATAATAAAGAGGATTTACCTAGTTTCTTTGGAAGTATAATAGGTCCAGTTGTAACGATTTTTCTTTTGGCATTACGACCTATTATGAAAATTAATATTGATCCTTTAATAGCACTTCCGGTAGGTGGACTTGTTGGAATAATTGTAATGGGAAAAACAACAAAATTAAAAGAATCAATGGAATATGGACTGCAAAAAATGTCAGGAATAGCAATTTTATTAGTAGGAACTGGTACAGTGGCTGGAATAATAAAAAATTCCACATTAAAAGACCTTATACTATCTACATTACAAACGATGAATATAAGCGAGCAATTAATAGCACCAATTTCAGGAGCACTTATGTCAGGAGCAACAGCTTCTACAACAGCAGGAGCCACAGTAGCTGCTGCAACATTTTCAGGAGCAATTTTAGCTGCTGGAGTAAGTGGAATATGGGGGGCTGCAATGATTAACTCAGGAGCCACAGTTTTAGATCATTTACCACATGGTTCGTTTTTTCACAGTACTGGTGGGGCATGTAATATAAAATTAGAAGAGAGATTAAAATTAATTCCATATGAATGTTTAATAGGTATTGCTCTTGCAAGTGCAACTGTTGTTTCATATATAATAGTGGGATAGCATTAAAGATAGTGTTCTAAAGTCACATAAATATTAGGGTGCATTGAAATGAAATCCAATTGGGAAATAAAAATAAAAAAAAGAAATATACTATTGGCAATGGGAGTATTAATAATAGGTCTAATAATGCCAATAGTTTTAACACATGAAAATTTTGGTATATATACCTCTATCGAAAAAGCTTTAGAAAATTGGGATAAAGAATATTTATTAATAGCTATTTTTAAATTGATTTTACTTAATACACTGAGAGCTTTTCCAGCTTATATTTCTATGCTTATTTTGTTTGATAGTATAGAAATTATTGTTGATAAAAAAAATAAAACATTTTATAAAATTATAATGATTTCTTTGATGCTTCCAATTATGTATATTTTAATAGAAATATTTTATGGTATAAATTTGTTGATAGGAAAAACTTCAATATTAGGAATATTGTGGTTTTTTTATTATACAAAAATAGAGTTGAAAAATTTAAATTTTTTAGAAAAAACAGTAGGTTTTTTGGCATTTATAATAGGGTTACAATGGTTAGATATTACTCCATATTTAAATTTTTTAAGAGTAGGAGAAATAACCTTAGATTTAAATAATGCCATTAATTTTATGGAGGCTCAATTAATTGTCATAATATTATGTATGAGTTTTTTTATTTTTTTTACTTTAGTTTCAATATTGTTGCTCTATTTTTTTAAATGTCAAGAAGAGATAATAAATAGACGTTATTCAGAAGTTGAAAATAGATATTTAAAAGAATTACAACAATTAGTTCATGATTTAAAAACACCTATTTTTGCTGTAAGTGCTTTGCTAGAAGTTCTAAGGTATAATGAAGAAGTTGAAAAAAATATCGAATATATTGGTCGAATAGAAAATTCTATTGATAAATTAAATTTGATGATAGGTGATATGGTTAATTTAAAAAATAATAGTTTTATTTTCATAGAAGAGGTAATGAATTTTTCATTTTCATTCTTATCAGCACATAAAAATGCTAATAAGTTAGTGTATAAAAATTATGCGAATAAAAATTGTAAAGTTTTTGGAAATAGAAGTCTTTTGTCTAGAGTGATAACAAACTTAGTAATTAATTCATGGGAGGCAAATTCAGAAAAAGTTGAAATTATTGTAAAAAATCATTTAAATAAAATTATAATAACAGTAGAAGATTTTGGATCGGGAATCAAAAAAAAAGATTTAGATAAGTTGATTATTGAAGGGGTTTCAACAAAAAATTCATCAGGAAAAGGGTTGGCATTTGTTAAAAAAGTAATTGAGGAGTCAAATGGAATTTTTTATATAAGACCTAAAAAAATAGGAATAAAAGTATATATAGTATTAAAGGGGGAAATATGATAAATAAAATGTTGATAATTGATGACTCTGAAGAAGTATGCTTTGCAATAGCAGAATTCTTTAGACTTAAAAAATGGTCTGTAACAACAAAAAATAATATTGAAACTTCTTTGGAAATAGTAAGAGAAATTAACTTTGATATTATTTTGATTGATTATAATATGCCACACATAAATGGAGTAGTGGGTTCGAGATTATTAAGACAAATAGATAAAAATGTACAAATAATAGCTTTAACGATTACTGATGAAGAAAGTGTTGCAGAGGAGTTTTTTATAGCAGGTGTCAATGATTTTGTAATTAAGCCAATAAAAATGTTAGATTTATATTATAGAGTAAATCTTCATTTGACAAAAAATAGAAGTATAGTTAAAAAAGAAAAAATAGTGGAAGAAATTAGAAAATTACCTAAGGGAGTAGATAAAAACACATTGTCCATTATAGAGCAATGTTTTGAAAAAGAGAAAATTTATTTAGGAGTAGAGGAAATCAAAGAAATGACGGGAATTGCTTCTAAAACTATTAATAGATATTTAAAATTTTTGGATTCAACTGAAAAATTTGAAGTGAAAATTATTTATGGGAAAATTGGGCGTCCTAAAAAGAAATATAAAACTAAAGAATAAGATGAGAATAAAGAGAATAAAGAGATTAAAAGAAGAAAGGTTCTTTTTATTTACAGACCACATATAATAAAGTATATCTATATTAACATCTAGATATACTTTATTTTTATATTGGCAATAAGGAGGGGGGAATACAAAAAATCTAAAGTATAAAAAAAAATAGGAGGAAAGTATGACAAAAAAATATTTATGTAGAGCATTGTTATCAACTTTTTTTATATTTAATGTAGTGCAAGGAGCTGTAGCAACATCCACACCTTCTTTAACTACTAAAGAATTTAGAGCTTTTGATGAAAATGGAGAAATGATAAGAACAGGTAGAGGGGCAGTAGGAAAAATAGGTGTTGTTTCTACAGGGAAATATGAAGCAAGTAAGATTGGAATGGATATTTTAAAAAAAGGTGGAAATGCGATAGATGCAGCAGTAGCAGCAGGATTTGCATTAGGTGTTAGTGAACCAAACTCTTCAGGATTAGGAGGAGGAGGTTTTATGCTAATAAGAATAGCTAAAACAGGTGAAACTATTTTTGTAGATTTTAGAGAGAGAGCACCTAAAAATGCTACATCGAATATGTGGAAAGTAAATGAAAAGGGTGACGTAATAGGGAATGAAAAAAAAGAAGGTGGAAAAGCTGCAGGAATTCCTGGAGAAGTAGCAGGTCTTATTTATGCTCTTGAAAATTATGGAACAATGTCTAGAGAGCAAGTTATTCGTCCATCTGTTAAGTTGGCTAAAGAAGGATTTATAGTAACACCAACACTTTCAGCAGATATGAAAAATAAATATGACTTGATGATAAAGTATCCTGAATTTGGTAAGGTTTTTTTAACAGAAGAAGGTTTTGCTTATGAAATTGGTGAAAAATTTACTAATAAAGATATGACTAAAGTATTAGAACTTATAATCAAGGAAGGAAAAGAGGGCTTCTATAAGGGAGATGTAGCAAAATCAATTGTAAATTCTTTGAATAAATATGGTGGAGTATTTACAATGGAAGATTTAGCTAATTATAAACCCAAAATAAAAAAACCTATTATTGGTAATTATAGAGGATATGAAATAATCTCATCACCAGCTCCAAGTTCTGGAGGAGCTATTGTTATTCAGATATTAAATATATTAGAAAATTTTAATGTTGGAAAATTAAAAGTTAATTCACCAGAGTATTTACATTTGTTTTCAGAAGCTTATAAATTAGCTTATGCAGATAGGGCTAAATATATGGGGGATACAGATTATACACCTGTACCATTAAAGGGTTTAACTTCAAAAAAATATGCAAAGGACCTTTCTAAGAAAATAGATATGAAAAAATCTAAGAAAAGTGTCTCTCATGACCCTTGGATATATGAGTCTGAGGATACAACACATTATTCAATTGCAGATAAAGAAGGAAACATGGTTTCAATAACAAAAACAGTTAATGGGTTATTTGGAAATGGAATTGTGGCTGATGGATATGGTTTTGTTCTTAATAATGAAATGGATGATTTTGTTGTTGGTGGTAATCACCCTAACTCAGTGGAACCAGGTAAATCTCCATTAAGTTCAATGTCGCCTACAATAGTATTAAAAGATGGGAAACCATTTATGTTATTAGGATCTCCAGGTGCAACTAAAATAATTAGTACAGTATCTCAAGTGATAAGTAAAGTTATAGATCATAAAATGGGAATGCAAGAAGCAATAGATGAACCGAGATTATTTGATAATACATCTAACAAAATTAATGTAGAAAGTAGAATTTCAGATAAAACAATAGAAAAATTGAAAAAAATGGGACATGAGGTAACTAAAACGACTGAGTGGGATAGAGGAATGGGATCGGTTCAAGGTGTTCTTTATAAAAAAGATGGAACTTTAGAAGGTGGAGCAGACCCTAGAAGAGATGGAAAAGCAATAGGTATTTAATTAAAAATTGGAGGTTTAAAGATGAAAACAAAATTTATAACATTATTATTTTTATTATTGGGAGTATCTATTTTTGCAGAAAAATTTGAAAAACCAATTATTCTAACATCAATCGGACAAAGTGCAGATGTACAGATGGTTAAAGTTTTATTAAAAAAAGCAAATTTAGAAACAAAATTTGATAAATCAGTGACGGATAAAACATTAAAAAATGAAAAAACATTAATACTTGCTATTGGTGGAAGCTCAAAAGGATTAGGAGCAGCTGGTATTAAAGTGGAAGATGAATTAGACAGATCAGAAAAATTAATAGATGCAGCTAGAAAAAAAGGAATTAAAATAGTAGGAATGCATGTTGGTGGACAAGTAAGAAGAGGAGAATTATCAGATAAGTTTGTTAATGCAGCTTCTTCTAAATGTGACTATTTAATAGTTGTAGCAGAAGGAAATAAAGATGGTGCTTTCACAAAAATGGCTAAAGATAACAATATTAAATTGGTATTAGTTAATAAAATAAGTGAAGCAGTAGGACCATTAAAAGAAATTTTTGAATAAAAAAGTGAAAGGACAACTAGCTAAAAGTTGTCCTTTTATTCAAAGGAGGAAGAAGTGTCAATAGAATTAATTATATTTTTAGGGATGGTTATTGTTTTTATTATTTCTTGTTTCAAATTTAAACTACCTGTAAGTATTGCGATGTTACTATCAGCAGTGGCAGGGACTCTGATTGCCGGAAAAGGAATTCCTATTAGACATCTTGTAGAAGGAACTTTTGGATATTTAGATACAATACTTGTAATTGCAACAGCTATGATTTTTATGAAGACTCTTCAAGAATTAGGAACATTAAGTGCCCTAAGTTCAACAATCTTGAATAAATTTCATTCGAAACCAAGTATTTTATTAATATTTTTAATGTTTATTAGCATGTTTCCCGGAATGATTACAGGTTCGTCAACTGCATCAGTGCTTACAGCGGGAAGTATAGTGGCTCCTATTTTGATTTTAATAGGAATACCAATAGTTGAAACAGCGACAATAATAGCAATAGGTGGAATTCTTGGAATGATTGCTCCACCAGTAAATGTACCAGCTATGATAATAGGTGGGGGAATAGATATGCCTTATGTAGGGTTTACAATTCCACTTTTAATTTTAACAGTACCAGTAGCAATATTTACAGTTCTATATTTAGGGTTAAAGCATACAAAAAATTTAGATTACAATAAAATAAAAGATCAAATAAATACTGAAGATATAGACAAGTATGGCGTTAGGTTATATATTCCAATAATATTAGGAGTAGTTTTAATGTTATTAGGAAAAATAATGCCAGATTTCTTTAATTTAGGAATGCCTTTAATCTTTTTGATTAGTGCCATAGCAGCACTATTTTGTGGTAAAAAAATCAATTTTTTAAAAGTGTCAAAAGATGCAATAAAAGATACATTACCTGTATTAGGTATATTAATGGGTGTTGGAATGTTTATTCAAGTAATGACTCTAACAGGTGTAAGAGGATTTATTGTTGTGAATAGTTTAAGCTTGCCACCAGCTCTTATTTTTTTAGCAATGGCAGTAACGATACCTTTATTTGGAGCAGTATCATCTTTTGGAGCAGCTTCTGTTCTAGGTGTGCCGTTTTTAATGGTTTTCTTAGGAAGCAATCAAATAATTACAGCTTCAGCAATATCTTTTATAGCAGGACTAGGAGATTTAATGCCTCCAACAGCATTGGCAGGAATTTTTGCAGCTCAAGTGGTAGGGTTAAAAGAATACACACTAGTATTAAAAAAAGCTTTAGTACCTGCAATAGTTATAATAGTATACTCTATTATTTTGATTATATTTTCAAAAGAATTGGCTTCAATTATATATTAAGGAGTGATGAATAAAAATGATGATAATATATTTAGGAATAACTTTATATATATTTTTCTTAGTAATTTTAAATTTATTTGAAGAGAAAAAATTATTAAATCAATTAAATGCAGCATTGGTAATAATACCTTTAATTTTGAGATTATTATTAATAAAATAGAAGGAGTAGATGAATGAAAGGAAATAAGATTAGTGCAATAATTTTAGTAATATGCTCTTTATCTATTGCTTTTTTAGCAGGAAAAGAGTTTGTGAAGAATAGAGAACCTGAAATTATTGTAAAAGGAAAAGGAGTAACAGAAGTAAAAATGCTAAGTGACTTTTTTGAAGGAGTAAAAGGAACAAATGCTGATACAGAAGTATATATACTTCAAGGAAAAGAAAAAGGAGGAACAGCTCTTGTTTTAGGTGCAACTCATGGAAATGAACCTTCAGGATTAATGGGGGCGATACTTTTAATAGAAAAAGCAGAGGTTGAAAAAGGGACTTTATATGTGATTCCTAGAACAAATAATAGTGGACTTACCCATAATGATCCTCAAGAAGGCTCTCCTCAAAGATTTCATATAAAAACAAAGAATGGAGAAAGATGGTTTAGATATGGTTCACGTGCAACTAATCCTCTAGATCAATGGCCAGATCCAGATGTATATATTCATGCAAGTTCGGGGCAAAGTTTATCAGGAAATGAAACAAGAAATATAAATAGAGCATATCCTGGAAGAGCTGATGGTACTTTTACAGAAAAAGCAGCATATGGAATTACAGAATTAATCAAAAAAAATAATATTAATATGACAATAGATTTACATGAAGCTTCACCAGAATATCCAGTAATAAATGCAATGGTTGCTCATGATAAGGCGATGGAAATTGCTTCAACAGCAGTAATGAACCTAGAATTTGAGAATATTTCCATAGGTTTAGAGCCTTCCCCTGTCTCTTTAAGAGGTTTGACACATAGAGAATTAGGAGATTTTACTAATACATATGCTATTTTAATGGAAACTGCTAATCCAAGTCAAGGAAGACTGAGAGGAAAAACTGATGAAAAATTAGTTTTAACAGGAATAGATCCAACATATGTAAAAGCTCAAAAATTAGGAAGATTATTTGTTCCATTTGATGAAAAAGGTCACTCTTTAGAAGAGAGGGTAGGAAGACATATAGCAGGAATAACGGCACTTATAAATGCTATGGGGGAATTAGAAACAGAAAAAGCTATGGTAATAAAAAATGTTCCTAGTAGTTTAGAGATAAAACAAAATGGAATAGGATATTATTTGAATGAAATAAAATAATAAAAAGAGGGCTATTATATGGAAATTGTTGTATTGATCTTAACTTTTATATATTTTTCTAAAATTATATATGAAAAAATCGAATTAAAAAAGAATAGAAATAAAATAAAAACGGTTATTCATATTAATGGAATTAGAGGGAAATCAACAATTTCTAGATTAATAGATGCAGGTCTTAGAGATGAGAAAAAGAAAATCTTTACTAAAATAACAGGAACAGAACCGCGGTATATTGATATTGATGGAGTAGAAAAGAAAATATTTAGAAGAGGTTTACCAAATATTAGAGAACAAATAAAATTTATAAAAAAAGCTGCTAATTTAGGAGTGGATATTTTAATATTGGAATGTATGGCTGTAAATCCAGAGTTACAAAAAATTTGTGAAGAAAAGATTGTGAAATCCAATATAACTCTTATTACAAATGTTAGAGAAGATCATTTAGATGAGATGGGGGAGACCTTGGATGAAATAGCTTTTTCCTTGAGTTTAACAATTCCTAAAAATGGCTTTCTTTTTACATCAGATAAAAGATATTTTGAGTTTTTTAAAGAATGTGCTAAAAAGAAAAATACAAAGACTTATTTAGTTACAGCAGAAGAAGAGGAATATAGAGAAATTGACTTTATAGAAAATGTTGGACTTGCTTTGAAAATTTGTGAACATTTAGGAGTGAAAAAAGAAATTGCACTTCAAAGAATGAAAGAATATAAAAAAGATCCAGGAGTTTTAAAAGAAGTTGAATATCTAACTAAAAAAGGTGGAAAAATTCTTTTTATAAATGCTTTAGCTGCTAATGATCCAGATTCTACTAAAAAAATTATAGATTTTTATAGAAAAAAAGAAATTTGGACAAAAACTAAATATTTAATGGTTAATAATAGGAAAGATAGAATTAGTCGAATGAAACAGTTTGAAAACTTTACTTTAAATATAGAAAATGATTTTGAAAAAATAATAATTTCAGGCGAAAATAAAAGAAATTTTTGTAAAGGATTAAAAAAAATAGAAAAAAAAATAGAAATAGTAGATTCAATAAAATATTTTGATGATATAGAGGAAGAAATATTGATTTTTGCTATTGGTAATATTTGTGGAGAAGGAAAAAAAATTGTTGAAAAATTAGAAACTGGAGGGGGAGTAGATGAATGAGACAATAGTTGTCTTAGGAGTAATTTTAAGTATATTTTTTTATGAAATAACTGAAATGTCACCTGGTGGAATGATTGTTCCAGGATATTTTGCTCTTTTTTTTAATGAGCCTCAAAGAATAATTTTAACAGTTTTAATTTCACTTTTATTATTTTATACAGTTAAAATATTAGAAAATTATTTAATCCTTTTCGGAAGAAGAAAATTTGCAATATATATTGTGTTATCTTTTGCTATAAAAAAAATATTTTGGTATCTTGATTTGGAAATTTTGATAGGAAGTGCTATAATAGGGATATTGATTCCTGCTATTTTGGCTCAGGATTTTGAGAAAAATGGAGTGAAAAGAGTATTGCCTTCTTTAATTATTTTAAGTATAGTTATGAAAAGTATTATTATTTTAGTAGAAGGAATTATATGAAAAACAAGTTTACTTATATTCTATGTGTCATAATAGTTGTACTATTTATGATGGATAAAAATATCTATCGTGAGAAAGTAATCTATCATAATGAAATGTTAAAGGCTAAAAAAAATACTTTGAAACTGTATGAAGAGATCTATTGTGAAAAATTGAGAAGAGGAATATTTATTGATGAAGAAATAGATTTAAAGAAAACAGGAATGATAGGAGAAGAATTTACAGGAATAACAACAACATTAGGTGATTTAGAAAGTAAAAAAATATCAACAAATCCTAATTTTTCTAGTTATTTTGTTAAAGTATTAAAGAAAAAAGGTTTAAAAAAAGGTGATCTAGTCGCAGTGAATATGTCAAGTTCATTCCCTGGAATGAATATTTCATTAATTTCTGCATTAGATATTTTAGAGTTGAGAGCTATAATTGTTAATTCAATAGGTTCCTCTATGTATGGAGCAAATAATGAAGAGTTTACATTTTTGGAGATGGCTTATTTTTTGAAAGAAAAAGGAATGATTAAAAATTTTATAAATGCTTATTCATTAGGTGGAGATAGTGATCTTGGTAAAAATTTTGATGATGAAATAAAAAGGAAAATTGAGAAAAGAATAGAAAAATTAGATATTAAAAAATTTTATAATGAAGATTATAAAGAAAATTTGAAAGAAAGAATAGAATTTTTTAATGATTTTGGAGAAATTAAATTTTTTTTTAATATTGGTGGCAATTTGTTACACGAACAATTAGAAAAATATTATACAAAGAAAAAAATACCTGTGATATCCATGTTGAATATAAAGCAAAAAGCTGCTATTCAAGGTATTGTAGAAGGAAAGGAAGAACTAAATTTATATTATGAGAAGAGAACTAATATTTATCATTATATAATAATTTTTTCTTTTCTAATTGGAATGATAATAATATATATCTTAAAGAAAAAAAGGAGAAACTAATGAAAACTATATTTGATAAAACAAAAATAAAAAAGATGGAATTTAAAAATAGAATTATTAGAAGTGCAATTTGGGAAGGATTTTCAGATGAAAAAGGTTATGTAACAGAGAATCTAATAGAATTTTATAAAAAATTAGCTGTTGGAGGTGTAGGAACAATTATAACTGGATTTACCTCTATAGTTGATTATGATAGACCAGCTCATAATATGATATCTGCATACGATGATAGCTTTATACCAGGATTGCAAAAATTAACAAAAACAGTTCATGAAAATGGAGCTAATATTGTATTGCAAATAGTTGTAGGAGGTTCTCAGGGAAGCCCAGGGATAAGTAAAAAGATAGTTGGACCTTCGGTTCATATTAATCCTGTAACGAAGCTAGAAGCTCAAGAGCTGTCTAAAGAAGATATTAAAAAATTGGTTGAAAAATTTGCAGAGGCAGCTCAAAGGGCTAAAGAAGCAAATTTTGATGCTGTTCAATTACATGGAGCTCACGGATACCTGATTAGTCAATTTATAAATCCATTTTTTAATAAGAGAGAAGATGAATATGGAGGAAGTATTGAGAATAGATCAAGATTTCTTTTTGAAGTATATGCAGAGGTAAGAAAAAAAGTAGGAGATTTCCCTATTTTTATTAAAGTTAATTGTGAAGATTTTATGGATGGTGGAGCTACAACTGATGATATGATGTGGGTTTGTAAAAAACTATCTGAAGAAGGAATTGATCTTATTGAAGTAAGTGGTGGAAATGCAACTTCAAGAAAATATGAAGGAGTTATTAGAACTCGAATAGATGGTCCAGAAAAAGAAGCATACTTTAAAGAGTTTGCATTAAAAATATCGGATATAATTTCAACTCCAATCTCTTTAATTGGTGGTCATCGTACTCTTGAAAATATTGAAGAAGTGCTGAATAAAGGAAATATAGAATATATTTCAATGGCTAGACCACTTCTTAGAGAACCAGATTTAATAGAAAAATGGAAATTAGAATCAGATAAAACATCTAAATGTATTTCATGCAATAAATGTTTCGGACCAAAAGGGTCAATTTGTATTTTTCTATAATTAAAAAAGGAGATAATACTTATGAAAAATGATGAAAAATTAGTAGTTTTATGGACAAGTTCAGATATAGAAGTTGCCTTAAAAATGGTATTTATGTATACATTAAACTCTAAATTAAAATCATGGTGGGAAGAAGTAACTTTAGTTGTTTGGGGACCTTCAACTAAACTTTTAAGTGAAAATATAGAAATTCAAAATTATCTGAGAGTTATCAAAGAGTCTGGAGTTGAAGTTTTAGCTTGTCGTGCCTGTGCAGATGAGTATGGAGTAACTGATATTTTAGAAAACAAATTGGAACTAAAAGTTATTTATATGGGAATACCTTTAACAGAGTATTTAAAAAATGGAATTAAAGTTATAACATTTTAATTCTTTTAAAAGAATATTTAGAATTAAAAAAATGGGAAGAATAGAATTCGACCCATTTTTTATTGATTATTCTAATAATACTATTATTCCCCAATCTCTAGGGTAAGATTTTATTTTTTAATTCTTTCTATAGGTTTTAATTTTTTATTCAATAAAATATTTAATTTTTATCACTTAAAAGAGCATAAATATCCTCTGGTTCAACCCTTTTGGTATAATCTAAATCTAACCAGGAAAAAAGAATAATTCCTTCACGACTAATTATGTATGTTGCAGGAACAGGTAGTTCCCAATTGTTAGTACCATTAGATATTTTCAAATCAATAGAGAACTCCTTATAAAGTTCTATCAATTCGTCATCTAAAGTAAATGAAATTCCAAAAGCTTTTGCAATTTCGTTATTTTTATCAGTAAGAATTTCATAATCAAGACTTAATTTTTTTTTAAAAACAGAAGATTTTTCTGGTAATTCAGGAGAGAGGGCAATTATTTCTGCTCCTTTACTTCTAATTTTTGTTAATATGTCTTGGAAACCTCCAAGCTCTATGGCACAGTATGGTCACCAACTACCTCTATAAAAATTGATAATAAGCTCGCCCTTAGATAATAAATCATCAGAATTAATATTTATATTTTCTGAGTTTGATAAAGTAAAGTTGGGTATTTTATCACCAATTTTTAAAGAAGTTTCTAAAATTTTCTTTGTTTTTAGCTCATTTAAACTATTCATAATAATTTTTTTCGCTTCAGGAGAAGCATTGTTTTTAAAATTTTCTCTTAAGAGAGTTAATTTTTCTGATATCATGAGATTCCTCCTAATTTTAAAAAATAAAATAATAATAAAAAATTAATACCTAAAAATATTATACGCCCTATTATATTGAAAGTCAAATTGCTATTTTTATAAAAAACTAGAACAATAAAACCTTTACAACTATAGATAGAGATTGGTATACTCTATTTATCAAGGTTATTTTTTATGAATAAAAATAATAATATTTAAGTTAGGAGAATAAAATGATAGTATCAAGGGAAATTTTAAAAAGTGCAGAAACAAGTTTAATTAGTAGAGAAACGAATTCTAATTATTCTTATCAACATAGATTATTGACAAATAGAAAAGAACAAATTGTAATGACAATTCGTCAGGAATTGGAAGAGTGTGATGAATTTTTGATTTCAGTAGCTTTTATAACAGAAAGTGGATTAATATTACTATTGGAACAATTAAGAATTTTAGAAAAAAGAGGAATTAAAGGTAAAATATTAACAGGAGATTATCTTAATTTTTCACAACCAAAAGCATTATCTAGGTTATTAGAATTTAAAAATATTAAACTGAGACTTTTAAAAGGAGAAAATCTTCATGCTAAAGGTTTTTTCTTTAGAAAAAATAATGTTTGGAGCTTAATAGTTGGAAGTAGTAACCTTACTCAAAATGCTTTAACAACTAATCATGAATGGAACTTTAAGATAACCTCTTTAGATAAAGGAAAAATTGTTAAAGAAATTTTAGAAGAGTTTAATTATCTTTATAATTCATTAGAACCACTTACAGAATACGAGGTAAGTGAATATAATGAACTTTATGAGGCTTTTAGAGAAAAAAGATATTTGCCAATGGGGAATAGAGATAGTCGTACTAATAATAAAAAAATTATAAAACCCAACTTTATGCAGCAAGAGGCTCTTTTAAATATTGAATTACTTAGAAAACAAGGAAAAGAAAAAGCTCTTTTAATTAGTGCAACAGGAACAGGGAAAACTTTTTTAACTGCTTTTGATGTGAAAAAAGTTAAACCAAAAAAAATGTTATTTCTTGCTCATAGAAAAAATATTTTAACAAAAGCAAAGCAGACTTTTGAAACTATTATACCTCATACCAAAATGGAAATTTATGAAGCTAATTCAGACCTTAATTCAAATTATTTTTTTTGTATGGTTCAGACTTTGAATAAAGATGAACATTTGAAAAAATTTAGTCCAGATTTTTTTGATTATATAGTTGTAGATGAAGTTCATCATGGTGGAGCAAGCACGTACCAAAAAATTATGGATTATTTTAAGCCTAAATTTTTACTTGGAATGACAGCAACACCAGAAAGAAATGATGAATTTGATATTTATGAACTTTTTAATCATACTATTGCTTATGAAATTAGATTACATGATGCTTTAAATGAAAATTTACTGTGTCCTTTTCATTATTTTGGTATTTCAGATATTTTTGTTGATGGAAAAGAGATATCTAAAACATCAACAATTAATGATTTAGTAAGTGAAGAGAGAATAAGACATATTGTTGAAAAGATAAAATATTATGGATTTAGTGGACCAGTTGTTAAAGGATTAATTTTTGTTTCTGGGAGATTAGAAGGGAAGCTTTTAAGTGAAGCTCTTAATAATTATAATTTTAGAACAAAATTTTTATCAGGTGATGATAGTGAAAGTATAAGAGAGAATAGTATTGAAGAACTGGAAGAGGGAGAACTAGATTATATTATTACCGTTGATATTTTTAATGAGGGAATAGATATACCTTGTATAAACCAGGTAGTGCTTCTAAGAGAAACAGACTCATCTATAGTGTATATTCAACAGCTTGGACGTGGGCTTCGAAAATGTGTCGATAAAGAGTTTGTAGTGATATTGGATTTTATAGGAAATTATGATAAAAACTTTCTTGTTCCTATCGCTATTTCTCAAAATAATAGTTATGATAAAGATTTTATGAAAAGATTTATTACTGGTGGAACAGATTTAATACCAGGGCAAAGTTCTGTAGTTTTTGATGAAATAGTTAAAGAGACAATTTTTAAAAATATTAATAATACGAATTTTTCAACAAAAAAAAATATTCAAGAAAATTTTAATTTGTTGAAGAAACAATTGGGAAGAACTCCTTATTTAAATGATTTTTTTACTAAAAATATGATAGAACCAAGTGTAGTTTTAAAATATAAGGGTAATTATGATGAAGTATTAAGCATACTTGATAAAGATTATAATTCCTATTCAAAAAAATTGTCAGAGAATGAAAAAAATTATTTGAATTTTATTTCTAAGTTTTTTACTCCAGGAAAAAGAGTTCATGAATTTGAAATATTAAAATATTTAATAGAAAATGATTTTATTGATGAGGATAGAATAAAAAAAATATTAGAGACAAAACATGATTTATATGATCAAGAAGACAATATTAAAAATGCTTTTTCTCATTTAATGAAGACAATTTTCACAAGTTTTTCAACTATAAAATCTTATCTTCCACTGGTAGAGAAAGGAGAGAAGAATACATATTTATTAAAGAAAGATTTTAAAGAATCACTTAATAAAAATAAGTATTTTGAAACACTGATTTTAGATTTGTTAGAGTATAATTTTAATTATATAGAAAAAAATTATAAGCAATTATCCCAAAAAGCAATAACACTTTTTAAATCTTATACAAAAGAGGAAGCTCATAGATATTTGAATCTTGATTTTAATAATGGATTGCAAGTGAGTGGATACAATATTTTTGATGAGTCGAAAATTGTAACTGTTTTTATAACTTTGGATTCGAGTAGTTCGTTTACATCATATGATAATAAAATTTTGAATTCTAAAACTTTAACTTGGTTTTCTAAAAATAATAGAGACTTGGAGAGAAAAGGAAAAATTACAAAAGAAGGACTTATTGCAAATAATTATTACAATATTCAGATATTTTTGAAAAAAACTAATAGTGAAAATTTTTATTATTTAGGTAAAGTTAAAAATGTAAAAGAAGCAACTAAAACTAAAAAAAGTGATGAAACTTATTTAGTAAAATATGTTTTGGAAATGGAAAATGAAATAGAACCTCATCTTTATGAATATTTGATTTCGGAGGAAAAATTTATATGACTATAAACAATAAAAAAATAATAAATGTTGTAGGAGCAGTTATTAAAAATGAAAGAAATGAAATTCTTTGTACTTTAAGAAATAAAGATAAAGATTTAGGAAATTATTGGGAATTTCCAGGCGGTAAGATAGAACCTAACGAAACAAAAGAAAAAGCAATAGAACGTGAGATTAAAGAAGAGTTAGATTTAGTAGTAAAAAGTAAAGAAATTTTAATGGAAACAATTTGTGAACGAGAAAATTTTATTATTAATTTAACTTGTTTTGAATGTGATATTATTGCAGGGAAACTTACACTTAATGAGCATGAAGCATATCTTTGGCTTAAACCAGAAAGTTTATTATCTTTAGTTTGGGTTCCAGCAGATATTCCAATAGTAAAACATTTAATAGAATCATATAAAAATTAAAGTTGACTTAAAAAAGAAGAAGTTATACTATACCTTATCAAATAAAAACTGAATTGTTTTTCAAAATTTTGATATTTAATTTATTTTAAGGAGGAAAATTATGAACAATTTAAAGGGAAAAGTAGTATTAGTTACTGGTGCAAGTAATGGGATAGGAAAATCTATAGCTATTAAATATGCAGAACATGGATCTAACTTGATTTTGATGGGAAGAAATGAAGAAGCTTTAAAAGAATTAAAAGAAATGATTGAAACAAAGTTTTCAGTAAATGCTTTTATTTGTGTTTGTGATCTTAGAAATTTTAAAGTTTTAAAGGAAAAAATAGAATCATTACCTGATCAATTCAAGAAAATAGATATTTTGATAAATAATGGAGGACTTGCTCTAGGATTAGAAAAAATATATTTAAATGAAGAGGATGATATTGATAATGTTATAGATACTAACATAAAAGGAATTTTGTATATGATTAAACTGATTGTTCCTTTAATGAAAGAAAATAATATAGAAGGACATGTTATAAATATGGGGTCTGTTGCAGGTAATTATGCTTATGCAGGTGGTGGAATTTATTGTGCCTCAAAGAGTGCTGTTAAGACTATAAGTGATGGATTAAGAGTTGATTTAGTTGATACTCAAATTAGGGTAACAACAATATTACCAGGAATGGTAGAAACTGATTTTAGTCTAGTGAGATTTAAGGGAGACAAAGAACGAGCTAACAATGTATATAAAGGAATAGAAGCTTTAACTCCTGAAGATGTGGCAGGAACAGTTTTATATGTAAGTAATTTACCAAAAAATATTCAAATAACAGATTTAACATTAATGCCTGTTAATCAGGCTAGTGGAACTACATTACATAAAACTATATGATGGAATAAAAACTGTAACCATAAAACTGAACACATATAAAAAAGTGTCTGTTTCATGGTTACAGTTTATTTAGGTAATACTCCTTTATTTAATTTTATTTATTAGTCCCTTATTTATCAATTCTAGTAATAAAGATATATCACCATTAAAAGCTAAAATATCTGCTTTCAAAATTTCTTCTTTTGAAAAAAAATTATAGTTTAGTTCGTACCCATTCCTCCAACAAAGAATTCTTAAATATTCTCTATTTGCTCTACCATTCCCTTCACGGAAAGGATGTAATGCAATTAGATCACCCATAAAATTTGCTATTTTTTCACTGTATTGCAAAAAATTATATTCAGAGTAATGTTTTTCTTCCGCCAATTTTTTAAATATTCGTTCTGCCTCTATTTCTATATATTGGGAACAACAAAATTTACTATTCCCTTTTTCTATATCAACTTTTCTAGTCTCACCAGCAAAATCATATATGTCTTGAAATATATACTTATGAATTTTTTTTAAATGTTCAAATGTTAAATCACCCAAAAGAGGTTTTATTTGTAGGTCAGTTATTCTTATTGAGGTGAAAAACATTTCTTGTTCTTTTAAATCTTTTAAGTCACGAATATCAAATTTATTTTTAAAAACATCTGTATTTGAATACATATAAATGGTATCTCTAGAAGTATAATCTTTTACATCGCATACCATATTTTTTCCTTTTTATTCAATAACATTTTTTTTCGTTCTTCAATTATAGAATTAGAATCACTCTTTTGTTCGATTATATTTTTCAAAATTTTAATCTGTTCTTTTTTAATTGAAAAACCTTCTATACTCATAGTTATCTTGACTTTACTTATTATTATTTTTGAGTTCAATTTTTCCATTAATTCACACTCCTAATTCTTTCTATCTTAAGTCTAATTATACTATATTTCCCAATTAAATACAATTTTTATTCACATTAATATTTTTACTTAGTTTTTATAATATTAATAAATTTTAAGTCTATTATTTTTTTATTTTTTGAGTAGGTTTTTCTAAATCTATTATTTCAATAATATTTAATTTGTTATATTCTTGTTCTTTTTTTGTTATTTCTCTTATTTTTTAAATGCTTTTCTCCAACGGTTACTCTCTTTTTTCAAGAATTTTAACATCTAAACCAGCTTCTTCAAAAATTATATCAAAAAAAACCATGAAACAGACACTTTTTTATATGTGTCCAGTTTCATGGTTACAGTTTATTATTCTCTAGTTTTTTTATTTTAGATATATAAGTTTAGTTCCCAATAAAAACTTGAGTCCAGATATTTTCTTGATAATCGTCCTTACCCACTCCCATTTCTGTGTATCGAGGATTTAATATGTTTTTTCGGTGTCCTTTAGATTCCATCCAAGATTTAAAAACATGCTGAGAAGTTTTTTGCCCTTTAGCAATATTTTCAGCAGCAGATTTATATTTGATTTTTTCTTTCTTCATCATATCAAAAGGACTTCCATATTTTTTTGAATTATGACTAAAATATTTTTCTTTTGACATATCATTAGATTTTAGTTTTGCTACTTTATTAAGTTTATTATTTAAATGAAGAGATGTTAGATTGTGGCGAGTTCTCTCTTTGTTAACAAGATTTAAAACTTCTTGATGGTAATTTCCTGTTGCAAAAACTCCTTGGAATAGAGTGAATAAAGATAATAAAAATAAGAATTTGTTCATTTTAAGTTCTCCTTGTATACTTTATAAATTTAAATAAGAATAATTTTGTATCTTAACATATTAACACCAGACTGTTCAGAAAAAAGAGAGTTTATATAGAGTGCATTAGCACTTTCAATAATTTTTTTAGAAATAAGATTATCTTCACGACATGTTATTAAAATTTCGGCTAACTCTTTTTCTTTTGCTATTTCTAATCCAAAATTTAATAATTTAGTAGCATATCCTTTTTGTCGATGCTTTATAGCTACAACATATCCAATATGACCACCAAATTTTTGTAAGAGTTCATTCCCTAAAGAGTGTCGAATAGAAACTCTTCCAAGATATTCATTAGTTTTTTCATTGACTAACCAGTATAGGGTACTGGGAACAAAATAAGGTTTGACCTCAGAACATCTTGTTCCTTCACAAAGTTTGATATCTTCTATAAATTTTTCTTTATCTTTTTTTATATCAGAAGCAGATATAAAGTCAGGAAAATTTTCTTTTTCCAATTGGATAAGTTCATTTAAATATGAATCAATATATTTAAGATTAGGTTTTACAAATTTCAAAGCCATATTCTACCTCCAATTAAATTAAGTTTTATTAGAAAGATTATACTCTAAAAAATATTTTTTGTCAGTAAAATTCTATTGATTTACAATCTTAATCCCTTTTTGAGTATATTTTTTATAAATTGAGGGAGGTAAATTAGAATCTGTAATAATAAAATCAATTTTATTAAGTTCTATTATTTTTACTAAAGAAGTTTTTTCAAATTTACTACTGTCTGATACAACAATAATTTGTTTAGTATTTTTTATCATAAGTTTTTGAATTTCTACTTCTTCCAATATAAATTCAGTGATACCAATGGATAAATCGATTCCACCAACACTTAAAAAAGTTTTTGTCGAATTAAATTTCTTTATAATATCATAAGAAAAATTTCCATAGAATGAATTTTCCTTGGGATTAAAAAGTCCTCCAATTAACAAAAGTTTTATGTTGTTATCTTCAGCTAAGATATTTGCAATGGATAATGAATTAGTAATAACTGTAAGATTACTAAATTTATTTTTAAGAAGTTTTGCTATTTCTAAATTAGTAGTACCACCATTGATAGTAATAATATCTTTTTCAACAATGTATCTAATTGCCAATTGGGCAATTTCATTTTTTTCACTAACTTTTTCTTTTTTTCTTTCGTTAAATTTTAAATTAGAAATATCTTTTTCTAATAAAATTGCTCCACCATATACTTTTTTCAAATATTTATTTTTATCAAGAATCTCAAGATCTCTTCTAATTGTTTCAAGAGAGACATTAAAAAGAATAGATAATTCTTTTACTTTTACAACTGTTTCTTTTTCTAAAATAGTAACAATTTCTCGATGTCTTTTTTCAGCAAACATTTATGTCTCCTTCAATATAAATAGGTTGATTTATATAATAAGTTAAAGTGTTATTTTAAATATTTATCTCTTAAATTTTTTATAAAAGTGACACTTCTCTCAACTCCAAGTATTTGTTGATTAATAAGTTCTTCTAAAATAGACTCAGAAATTTCATGTGGGTAATAATATTGTAGTGGTTTTATTGGAAGATGGCTAAAAGGGGCTTTTTCTATTTTGAAAGCACCAGACCCCACTTGAAAAACTCCACCTGTCCCAATATCTCTTTTAAATTGAGCACAGTAAGGAAAACAAGTTTCAAGATTTACTCTTGTTAAAGAAGAATTTTCTAACATCAATACATACATTTTTTCAAGTTCTAAATTACCTTCTCCCAAAGGAACACCACAGACAAGAAAACCACATTCCTCACTCTCATCTTTTATAATTATATGATCTTTAAAATGTGTAGTGTAAGCGAATGGAAGCATATTTTCAGCAGCTTTTAAAGGTTCTTCCCAAGCCATCATAGAATTACCAAAATCAAAATTTAATCCTATCCATGGTGAATTAATTTTTTTTATAACCTTAACTAATTCTTCAGAAGTTTCATATTCATGATTTTCTAAAGCTAATTTTATTCTATATTTTTTTAGAAAAGGAATAATTTCATATAAATTTTGAAGAGAGTCGTCATAGACACTGATATCAAATTTTTGTTTTACTTTAGCATAATCATGAATACCGTCAGCCCCACAGGTAGCTAAATTAGAGGAACTCGCTTTTTTCTTTACCGGAATATAGCTTCTAACGACTTCTGCACCTAAAAAATTAGCTACTAAGATCACTTCTTTAAGATGGTCGACCTCAAGGTTTCTAGTGTCAAGTTCGACATATAGATTATGTTTTTGCAAGTATTCTTTTATTTTTCTTAAATGTTCAGGCTTATTAGAGCCAAGTGCTCCCCATTGTTGGTCCAAATTATAATCAGGAACAATATTTATTTGAACCCCATCAAGACCTAATTCTACAGCTTTTTCCATAAAAGAAAAGACATCCATTCTTTTATTTTGGAATAATAAATGATAACTTTCACTTTCAATGCCTATTTTCATATTTTTCTCCTTACATTTTGTAGTTATAAAAAAAATCTTTTGTTTGTTCTCTTACAATCTTTTCTAAAAAAATTAATGCAATAATATTTGGAATGATAAGTAAACCAAGAATTGAATCTTGTATAAACCAAACTAATTTTAAAGAGCTTAAAGCTCCGAGTATTGATAATAATAAAAATGGATATTTGAAATATTGGGCTATAGCACTACCAAATAAGTAAGTAGTTCCAACTACACCAAAATACCATTGTGCTAAAATTGATGAATACGCAAAAAGTAGCATGCAGATAGAGACTAAATATTTTAAAAAAGGATTTATTTTTCCAAAAGCTGCTCCTACAAGTAAATCAGAAGGAAGTCCAGTATTAAGAACACCAGAGGATAAGATAACTAATGCCGTTAAAGTACATATAACTATAGTATCTATAAAGACTTCACTTATTCCAAATAATGCTTGTCTTACTGGATGGTCAGTAATAGCGGCAGAATGCAGAACAGGTGCAGAACCTTCACCAGCTTCATTAGAGTAAAGGCCTCTTGCTATTCCATATCTCATAGCATTTCTAATACTATAGCCAACAACTCCAGCTATTCCAGATTTAAAATTAAAAGCTTCTGCAAATATAGATTTAAAAGCTGGTATAATATTATGAAAATTAAAAAATAAAACAATAAGAGAACCTATAATATAAATGATAGCCATGCTAGGGACTAATTTTTCACTAAAACGGGCAAGAGATTTAATTCCTCCTACAATTACTATTCCTACGCAAATTACGATAAAAATACCAGAAAAGATAGGTGGAATACCAAAAATATTTTGTGAAACACTTGAAATAGCATTAGATTGAATTAAATTTCCTCCACTTATTTGTAAAACCATAAAAAAAGAGTAGAGGGTGGCAAGCCATTTAAGCTTCATTCCTTTCTCTATATAATACATAGGACCACCTACATATTCTCCTTTTTCATTTTTTTCACGAAAATAGATTCCTAATAGAATTTCTGCATATTTAGTGGCCATACCTAAAATTCCAGCAACCCACATCCAAAAAATAGCTCCTGGTCCACCTCCAACAATAGCAGTACCAACTCCTATAATATTTCCATTTCCAACACAACTTGCAAGAGCAGTACATAAAGCTTGAAAAGGGGTAATAGTCCCTTTTCCTACTATTTTATTTTTTTTATGTAGTGAATCATAAAGTGTAGTTTTTAGTATTTTAGGCAATTTTAGTATAGTAAAGAATTTTGTAATGATAGTAAAATAAGCTCCAAGACCGATAAGGGTTACTAATAACCAATTTCCCCATATAAGATTAGCTAAATTTTTAAAGAAAAATTCTAGACTTTCCATAATTCACCCCATTTTAAAGTAACTTTATTTATATAAAATTAGAACTAGATAGATTTTTCTTTTTCGTTTTTAGCTTTTATCATTTTTAAGAGTACTGTAGTAACAAGAATTCCTAATAAAGAGAAACCGACCATAAAGGAAAAAACGATTCTAAATCCTAATATACCAGGAAATTTATCAAGAATACTACCATAAAGAGTAAAAGCGAACATTTGTGGTGAATATCCTAAAATACAAGCTATTGACATTGCTGCACCACTAATTTCTTTTGGAACTTTAATTTCATCAATGGGTGCAAAAAAGACTGCTCTCATTGAAAAAATAATGACTCCAAATCCTAAAGTTAAAATCATTCCTAAATATGTATTGAAAGTTTCGTGTGGAAGAAAAATAAAGATTGTCATTGCTACTGCAGAAACTGCTAAAGCAATTCTTAAAAATTTAGTAGAAGACTTAAATTTTTTATCAACAAGGACTCCACCAAGAGGTCCTCCAATCATTTTTAGACCATATTGATTAATGATTCCGTATGCTCCTACTAATGCAACAGGCATTCCATAAATTTCTTTCAAAAAAGGAATAAAATAAGTAAGCCCACAGTAAACAGAGTATATTGAGAAGATTGTAAATGAAACTGCCCAAATTTCTTTTGTTTTTAGTGCTGTTTTTACTCCTTCCCATGCAATTTTATTTTTTCCTATTTTCTCACCTTGACTATTGGTATCAATAATTTTATCATCCTCTAGTAAAAAATAAGAAAGGACTCCAACAGATGCAATGGTAATAGAAAAAAATAAAATAGCACCTTTTAATCCATTTGCCCCTTCTCCCAATAGAGAGAAAATTCCTAGAGCAGAAAATGCAACTATTGTATCTACAACACCTCTACCAGCTTCTAAAAATCCAAACAATCGTCCTTGCTCATCACTAGAACCTAATAATCGAACAGCTTTTAACAAAACTGGCCAATAAATAACTTCACCAAATAAAGATAATAGACCCCATGAAAGAAGAATACCATAATAATTTGGGAATGTCGACATATATAGACCAACAAATCCAATACTTATTAATGATAGAGGAATTAATTTTTTCTTAGAAAATCGATCAGATATATAAATAGAAGCAAAGTTACCAAAAGTTTGAACTACTCCATATACGGATAAGGCTAAACCAATTTGGGTATGTGTTAATCCCATGAATTCTTGCATAGGAATATAAAATGCATCTTTTAGTGAAGAAAGTTTGAAAATAGTACCCCCACCAATAATTAATACAATAAAAGTAAAGATTTTTTTTAGATTTTTTTTCAAAAAAAACACCCCCTGTAATTAAAGTTCAAATTCTGAGAACTCTATCTTTTATTAAGTATAGTTAATAAAAATAGAAAAGTCAAATATTAATTTGTTTTATGTGGTTTTGTGTGGTTTTTGTGGAACTTGAATTTTTAAAAGTACTCAATGAAATTCAAGAAAACAATTGATGTATAGTTATGAAGAAGATTTTATTTTGTAATATTAATTCAATTGCTTTCATAAAATTATTATGATAAAATAGAAGGAAAGTTGGTAAAAGGGGGAATAAATGGAATTTAAAATGAATAAAGCCATAATAATAACTAAAGCAATGATAGTGACAGGTGCTATTGCAATTGCTCTTATATTCTTATCAATAGTATGTTTCAAAAAAATAGGTCCAGGATATGTAGGAGTAGTTTATAGTCCCAATGGTGGAGTGAAAGAAAAAATATTAACTCAAGGATGGAATTTTATAAATCCGTTATATAAAGTTACAGAATATACTATTTCAACAGAACAAGCTTTTTTATCAAAAGATAGAAAAGAGGGAAGTAATGATGATGATTCGTTTTTAGTGCCAACAAGTGATGGAAAAATGGTATCGGTAGATCTTGAGTACTCATATAGATTTGATCCTGAAATGGTAACTTCTATTTTTACTAGATTTAGAGGAAGAACAGGTGAAGATATTCAAAATACATTTATGAGAGGAAAATTAAAAACTTGGGCATCAGAAGTAGCCTCTAAATTTAATGTTTTAGATATTTATGGTTCTAAGAGAATCGAGCTGAACACAAAAGCATTTAATCATATTCAAAAACAGTTTGAACCTTATGGTATAATAATAGAATCTGTTAATTTTTCTAGAATAGGTCTAGATGCAGAGACTGAGAATGCGATACAAGCTAGAGTAAATGCACAGCAGGAATTGGAAAAGCAAAAAATAGAGAAAGAAAAAGCTGTAATCGAAGCTGAAAGAATGGCAATAGAGGAACAGGGAAAAGGAAATGTAAAAATAATTCAGGCCAAAGCAGAGGCAGAAAGAATTTTATTAAATGCTGAAGCAGTTTCACAATCAAATATAAAAATTTCAAAGTCTCTAACTAAAGAATTGGTAGAGTATGAGAGAGTAAAAAAATGGAATGGTATAATGCCTACAGTTCAAGGAAATGCAACTCCAATTGTAAAACTTTAATATCTAAATAGAAAGGAGCTAAAAATGAAAAAAGTAATAATATTGTTAATGATGTTATCAGTAGTGGGTTTTTCAAAGGATACTACGAAAAAATATGGATTACAAAAGAATAATTTATTTCCAGAGATAACATTAATTTCAACTGATGGAAAAGATAAAATAACTTCTAAAGAATTAGAAGGAAAAAAAACAATCTATAGTTTTGTAACAACTTGGTGTACTTATTGTACAGAAGAAAGACCATTATTAAGTAATTTTTATAAAAATAATAAAAAAGATCTAAATGTTGTGTCTATTTTTATAGGAGGAAGTGGAAAATCCATAGATGAGTATGTGAAAAAACATCCTGCAGCGTATAAGTATTACCATGACAAAGATGAAAAAATAGCAAATAAATTTATAGTACGTGGGACTCCGACAACATATGTTGTTGATGAAGAGGGTGTTATCATGGCGAGAATATCAGGAGCTGTAAATTGGGATCAAGTTACAATTGAAGAATTAAATAAACTTCAAATACAATAAAAAGAATAATATTTTGGAGGGAAATATGGGTGAAAGCTTAAGTATTATAGTTGTTTTTTTGGCAGGTTTGGGAATGTTTTTAAGTCCTTGTATTATTCCAATTGTTCCGAGTTATCTTTCTTATATTTCAGGGGTTGTAATTGGAGAAGAAATAGATATAAAGAAAAGATGGTGGATAATTTCAAATACAGTGTTTTTTATAATTGGATTTGGGACAGCTTTTTCAATCTTACAATTAATATTGTCTAAGTTTACTAATTTTGCTTCTTTATTTATAGAAAGTAAAATATTAAATATTATTTTTGGAATTTTTATAATAATAATGGGATTAAATGTTTTAGGAGTATTTAAAATAAAAAAATTATATTCAGAGAAAAGAATGGAAGTAAAGTTTGTCAGAAAAAATTATTTAACTTCTTTTGCTTTTGGATTTACATTTGGATTTGGATGGGTTCCTTGTATGGGTCCAATTCTTTTTACAATTTTTTCTTATTTATCAACAAATACAACTATAAAAGAAGGTATTTTCTATATTTGGATATTTACTCTAGGAGTGGGGCTTCCATTTTTACTTTTTGCTTTCTTTTTAGATAGATTAACTAAATTTAGAAGAATATTTGCAATGTCAGATAAAGTTAGTGGAGTTATTCTGGTAATTATGGGAACTTTATTAGCTTTTGATAAATTAATTATTTTTGCAAATGGAGAGTTTTTATTTACAATAAAAAATTTGTTTGGATTTTAGTAATAATTAAAAAAAACTTTAGTAATTTTCGATTACTAGAGTTTTTTTACAATTTAATTATCTATATTTTACTATTGGAATAGTAAAATATAGAGGGAATATTTATTTAGTTTGGTATAAATAAATAGAGTTGATTTTAATTATATAAGTTGAAAGTATTTAAAGTAAAAGGAGAGGATTTTAAAATGTTAAAAGAAATGTTAACAGAAAATTTAATCAACCTTAATTTAAAGGCACAAAATAAAGAAGAAGCGATTAATGAATTAATAGAAATGCTTTTTAATGAAAAAAAAATAAAAGATAAAGAAATTTTTAAAGAAGAAATTTTGAAAAGAGAATCAATATCATCAACAGGTTTGGAAGATGGAGTTGCTATTCCACATGGGAAGAATAAAACAGTAATATTTCCCAGCATAGCCTTTGGACGAGTAAGAAATGGAATAGAATTTGAATCATTAGATGGAAATCCAACAACTATGATATTTATGATAGCAGCTCCTGAAGGAGCTACAGATTCCCACATAGAAACACTTTCAAAATTAACAACAATTTTATTAGAAGATGATGTTAGAGAGAAGCTATTAAATGCAAAAACAAAAGAAGAAGTTCTAAAGATTTTATTAGAGTATAAAAATGAAGAAAAAAAAGAAATAAATTTCAATGAAGGATATGATATTTTAGCTGTAACAGGTTGTCCAACAGGAATAGCTCATACATATATGGCTGCAAGTTCTTTAGAAAAAAAAGCTGAAAGTTTAGGAATAAAAATAAAAGTAGAGACAAATGGGTCAACAGGTGTAAAAAATAAATTATCTGATAAAGAGATTGAAATGGCAAAAGGAATTATTGTTGCAGCAGATACATCAATAGAAATGGATAGATTTAAGGGGAAAAATGTTGATATAGTCCCTGTTAAAGATGGAATAAAAAGACCTGAGGAGCTTATTTTGAGAGCTTTAGAAAAAAAAGCACCGATATATCAAGGGGAAATGAATGGAAATAAGTCTAAGACTTCATCAGAAAGAAAAGGGATATATAAACATCTTATGAATGGTGTTTCTAATATGTTACCTTTTGTTGTGGGTGGGGGAATATTAATAGCTCTTTCTTTCATTTTCGGAATCGAAGCTGCAAACTCCAAGCATGAGACTTTTAATCCACTGGCTAAAATGTTAATGGATATAGGGGGAGGAAATGCTTTCTTCCTAATGGTACCTGTATTAGCAGGTTTTATTGGGATGAGTATAGCAGACAGACCAGGATTTGCACCAGCAATGGTTGCAGGACTCATTGCTACAAATAATGGTGGCGGATTTTTAGGTGGGTTGATAGGAGGTTTTCTAGGTGGTTACATTGTATTAGGATTAAAAAGAGTATTTTCAAAGTTACCAGCTTCTCTTGAAGGATTGAAGCCTGTTCTGATATATCCGTTACTTGGAATTTTTCTTACAGGTCTTGCAATGTATGGACTAATAATTGAGCCAGTAGCTTTTCTAAATAATGAAATGACAGAATTTTTGAAAAATTTAGGAACTGGAAATTTAGTATTTTTAGGAATAATATTAGGTGGAATGATGGCAGTAGATATGGGTGGTCCTATAAATAAAGCAGCGTTTACTTTTGGAATAGCAGCAATTGCTACTAAAAATTATGCTCCACATGCGGCTGTTATGGCTGGTGGAATGGTACCTCCTCTTGGGATAGCATTGGCAACAACGATATTTAAAAACAAATTTACAAAGGAAGAAAAAGAGGCAGGTGCAATTTGCTATGTAATGGGAGCTTCATTTATAACAGAAGGGGCAATACCGTTTGCAGCATCAGACCCTATGAGAATTATACCAGCTTCAATAATAGGTTCAGCATTTGCTGGGGGAATGGCACTATATTTAGGTTGTTTATTACCTGCACCACATGGTGGAATTTTTGTACTGCCTATTATAACCAATCCAGGGATGTACTTTTTTTCTGTGATTATGGGTTCTGTAATAACTGCAATGATAATAGGGGTCTTAAAACCTTCAATAAAATAAAATAAAAAGAATAAAATTATGAAAGCTTTATTCTTGAAAATAGGTTGTGATGATGATGAATAAAAATGAAAATAAAATTTATACTGTTACATTAAATCCTGCAGTAGACTATTATTTAGGATTTGATAATTTTAAAGAGGGAAAATTAAATTCTCCAAGAACAGCTTATACTCTTCCTGGTGGTAAAGGGATAAATGTATCCAAGGTATTGGCTAATTTTGAACAAAAATCCATAGCTTTAGGCTTTGTGGGAGGATTTACAGGGGATTATATGAGAACCTCTTTAAGAGAAGAAGATATAGAATTTAAATTTACGGAATTAGAAGAAGATACTAGAATCAATATAAAAATAAATAATAATGGATTAGAAACAGAAATTTCAGGAAAAGCTCCAAAGATTTCTGAAAGTAAAAAAGAAGAATTCCTAAAAAAACTGATTGAAATACAAAAAACTGATATTTTAATCTTGTCTGGAAGTATTCCAAAAAGTTTAAATGAAAATATTTATAGTGAAATAATTTGTAATGTTCCAAGAGAGACAAAAGTTATATTAGATTCAAGAGGAAAAGGTTTTGATTTGGCTTTAAGAGAAGGAGTTTTTTTAGTTAAACCTAATCAAACAGAATTAGAGGAATACTTTAATCGAAAGATTGAAACTTTAGAGGAATTTATATTTGCAGGAAAAGAGTTACAAAAATTAGGTGCTGAAAATGTATTGATATCATTAGGTGAAAAAGGTTCTGTATTGGTGACAAAAAATTTGGTATATAAAGGTAATGTACCTAAGGGAAAAATGATTAGTACAGTGGGGGCTGGAGATTCAATGGTAGCAGGAATAGTTTATGGATTAAATAAATATGGAACAATAGAAAATGCCTATAAATATGGAATAGCTTCAGGAAGTGCAACTGCTTTTTCAGAGGGATTGGGGAAATTTGAACTTATGGAAAGTTTGTTAACAATGATAGAAATTGAAGTTATAATCTAAAAAATATAAACAAGGATAGATTTATATGTCAAGTTAGTAGATAAAAAAATAAAGAAAAACCTTTAATAGTAAATAGATTACTATTAAAGGTTTTTTTATATTTAGAGATGATAGAGTTTAAAGATGATACTTTATTTTATTCAGTAGTGCTTAATTTTTATTTCTATTCATCCAGAGAAAAATTTTCAATTATATATCCTAATTCTTTAAAAGTAGCAATTGCTATTTCAAAGTTCTCTTTTTTTACTAGTAAATGGTAATCTTCACATCTTAGAACAAGGTCTTTTAATTTTTTATTGGTTGAAATAAGTTGTAACAATTCTTTGTTGTTTTTTAATGCTAAAACTACATATTTAGTTGTGACTTCTATTGCCAGACTATTTTGTAGGGCAGTATTAAAAAATTCTTCCCAAAATGTAGGCAAATCACATTTCACACTGCTTTTAAAATTATTGATTTTTTTTATAAGATCTGTTTTAGAAAAAATATCATTGAGTAAAGTTTCAGTTGTAACTTTATATTTATGAGGACTAATTTTAATACCAATTTTTTCACAAAGTATAGTTTTAGAAGGTGAATCTCCTAAAATTGTGATAATAAGACGCTCTTCATCAAGTTCTAAAGTACCTTCAGTTTTTAATTCTTTAAACTGATATTTTTTTTGTATATCAAAAACATATTTACCAAATTCTGTAAGTTTTACATATTTTAAACCATCAAATTTACTTAAGTGACCACTTTTTATGAATAGAGAATTATCATTTTTGGGTTTATTATAGAAAACTTCAAAAATACCTAAACTTCCTAAAAGAAAAAAAATAGATTTGATAAATGGAATAATTACATATTCAATATACTTTTCATAATTTAAAATTTTAGTCCGTTCATAGTTAGCTTCATTTATATAAAGATACTCATAAGCTATATCAGGGGCAATTATATCAATAAAATCATCTTGGAAAAGAATTCTATTAATAATATTATCAATACTTACAGTAGAGTTGGAAGTATTGGTGGAACTAAATTCTTTAATAACTTTTGTAATAGTATTAAAACATTTTATTAAATTTTCTTTTTGTTCTAATTTACCTGCATTTCCTTTTAAAAAATTTAAATAGAGGAAAGAGTATGAAAGAGAATTTTTATCTAATGCTTTTCCAGAAAGAAACTCTAAAACTAAATTTTTAATACCATCATCTTCAGAAAATTTTTCAATTAAAGTATCTTCATTAATTAAATAAAAAAACAAAGCAATATTTTCAGTTTTAAGTTGCTCTAAGTCTTTTCCATCTTGATAATATTCTGTAATATTACAGTATTTCATCATATTAATTTTAATATTTTTAAGGATTTTCCCACTGGAAGATAGAGAAATTCCTGACTGTTTGAAAAAATTATAATAAATTTTAATGTTTTCTATAAATTCTTTTTCATTATGGTCATTAAATTCATAATTTAATTCTTCAGAGTTAAGAATATGATATTCTTTAGGTTTTTCTTCAAGACCTTTTCGGATATTTTTGATAATGCTATAATTTAATGATAAGTACTCTTTTTTAGGAATATCTTTTATTATTTTAAAAAATAAAAATTCATTATGTAAATTTTTATTTAAATCATAGTTAGTACCATTAGTTAAAATTTCCTCTCTGTTATCTTCTATAAAATATTTACCATTCCAAGCTATTGTATAGAAAATTTCTTGAACTCTTTTTGGTAAAGTTTTATAGATAACTTTAAAAGTATCTGGTTGCAGAGCTTCCTCAAGAAGGTTAAGAAAAATCTCTTTAGAACTATCTTCTTTAATAAGACTAATTTCAAAAACATTAAGATTTTTTCCTATATATCCTTCTGAAATCCAGTTTAAAAAATATGTTTTAAAAAGTTTAAAAAGTGCTTCTTTTGAATAAAAATTATCCAGTTCTATATAAAATGGTAGTGTTTTCATCATATTTTCCCCTATGTTGTTTCATTTCCTAAAATAAATTTGATGTCTTGTTCTGTTAAAAATTTTGAAGAGCTATTATCTTCAAAAATTAATTCATCGAGCAATTCACTTTTTAATTCTTGAAGTTTTAAAATTTTCTCTTCAATAGTATCTTTGAGTATAAGTTTATAAGAAAAAACCGTTCGATCTTGTCCCATTCGATATGCTCTATCAATAGCTTGATTCTCAACAGTTTTATTCCACCAAGGATCGTATATAAAAATAGTGTCTGCCGAAGTAAGATTAAGACCTATTCCACCAGTTTTTAAAGTCATAACAAATGCTTGATAAGTGGAATCAGTTTGAAATTTTTCAACGAGTTCTTGTCTATTTTTAGTACTACCAGTCATTGATAAATGATTAATGCCTTCTGTTGTTAAGCTTTCACAAATACTTTTTATGGATGCTAAATAATTAGTAAAAATTAATACTTTATGACCATTTGCAACTGCATCTTTTACATTGTTAATTAATAATTCTTTTTTACTTGAAGTTATATAATCTCTTTTGTTTTCAGGACAACTTGCTATTTGACGTAGTTCATTAAGAGCCTGTAGTATATGGATTTGTGATTTTTCTAAACCTTGAGTTGTAATTCTATTATTGATCATATCATAATAGTATCTTCTTCTATCTTCGTAGTATCTTTTTTGTTCAGGGTTCATTTCTATAAATAGAGTTTGTTCGATTTTGTCTGGTAAGTCTTTTAAAACTTCTTTTTTCAAACGTCTTAAGATAAATGGATAGATTTTTTTTCTTAATTCTTCCATGGCTTCTTTATCATTTTCTTTTTGAATAGGAATGGCATAAAGATTATTAAATTCGTTTAAAGTTCCAAACATAGTTGGATTTAAAAATCTAAAAAGAGAATATAACTCACTAAGGTTATTCTCAATAGGAGTTCCACTAAGTGCTATTCTACTTTTAGATTGAAGAAGTAGAATAGATTTTGTAGTTTGAGCATTAATATTTTTTATATTTTGTGACTCATCTAAAACCAAGATATTAAATTTATAGTCTTTTAATTTTTCTATATCATTTCTAACTGTACCATAAGTGGTAAGAACGATTTGAGAATTATTAATACTAGAAAGCTCTCTATCATTGCCGTAGTAGATAGTAGTACTGAGTGAAGGAGCAAATTTTTGTATTTCATTTTCCCAGTTAAAAATTAAACTTTTAGGCATTATGATTAAACTAGGTTCTTTACTTTGCTTATGAGACTGAGCTAATAAAGTTATGGCTTGTAAGGTTTTACCAAGTCCCATATCATCGGCAAGACAAGCTCCTAGATTATTATCAACAAGGTAACTTAACCATTTATAGCCGTATTCTTGATAATTTCTAAGCTGAGCATTGATAACGGGAAAATCAAACTTTAAGTTATTGAGATTGTTTAAGCCCTTAAAGAAATTTTTGTTTTTTTCTAATTCCTGAGTAAACACTCCATCAACAATTAACTCATCAATTAAAGGGAAATCAAAAAAAGAAATTTTTATTTTGTTTTTATTTTTTCTTTTAAAGAGACGTTCTAGTTTTTCAATATATTTATGATTGATTAAGGCATTAGTACCGTCACTTAATAAAATATATGAGTCTGTTTTATATTTTGAGATAGTGTCTAAAAGAGAAAAAGTTTCACCTTCAATCTCTATTTGGATATCACCTTCTAAAAAATCTAAAGAATGATGAAAAATCCCTATGATTTTAGGAGTGACAGCCTTAATATTATATTTTTTTAATTTTTCAGTTCCAATAATTTTGTAAAGACTTGCAAGTTTAAGAAGTTCTTTTCCAATAAATTCTTTAGCTAGTTGCTCTTCTAAGATAAAAAGATTTTCACTATCAAAATAGTAGTCATCTTTTATTTTAAGTTTTTTTTGATGTTTTGCAATAATTTTACTGATAAATGTTATAACTTCAGAAAATTCATCAGTATTTATATCAGAAAGAGTAATTTTTTTCTCTAACGAATTGATTAATGCAATTTTTTTTATTGAATTTTGGATAAAAAAATCATAATTCATTGTAGAAATTTCTAAGTTTATTTTCATATATAGACAATTATCAGGAGTAATTTTTTCAATTATAATCACAGGTGTAAGCTGAGAAAAATCTCCATTTTCTAGTGTGTAATCCAAAAAATTAAAATCAATATTTTGAAAATGAGTAAAGAAAAGTGTTATAAAGTTTTCAGCATTTTCAATTGGAAATATAGAATTTAGGCTGCTAATTGGATAAATAGATTGATTATTGATATTTATTTTATACAAAGTATCATCTCTTAGAAAATATTCATCAGTTATTATTAAAAAATCAGAATAAATATTATTTAAAAAAATAGTAGACTGTAGCTTTGTAGGGTCATTTAACAGCTCAGATATTTTTAATGATAAAATATTTGTTGAGTCTGATAAAATAATTTGTTTAAAATTTTCATTAATAAAATTGGGAAGTTTGATAAAGTGGACTAATAATTCTGGATTATCAGAAATAGAAAGTCTACTGCTAGAATCTTTATTGTTGTCTTCCCAAAGATTGTTCCAATTTTGAACAAAGACTTCGTCTTTTATGCTATTAAAAAAATTCAGACTCTTAATAGCTGTAGGTGAAAAAATATTATTATCAAGAATATCTGGAATATTAGTTAATTCATCATAAAGGTCAGTAGTAGGGATAATATAAGTCCCTATTTCATCAACTTTAAGCATGAAGTAAATTTTTTTTATGGTTGGATTCATTAATGTTTTCTCCTTAGAGTGGAATCTATAATTATTGTAAACTTAATTTTATCATGAATAACGTTTTTTTTCAAGAGATAGAAGTTAAATATTATTGAGAGTAAAGAAAATATTATACTTAAATAACAATTAATAAGAATTGTTATTTAAGTATAATTCTAATTGTGACAAAATTGTGGCAAAAAAATATTGACATAAAAAAAATTATGGGCTATTCTAATATGGCTAGAAAAATTAATCTAAAGAGCAAGGGGAGAGCAAAAATGGGAGTTCTAAAGGTAGAAGTTAAAGAAAAAATAATCGATATTGTTGAAAATTGTATGGGGGAAGCAACTGCTAATTGTGTGTCTTCTTGCCCAATGCATACTGATGTAAAAAAGTATGTACAATTAATAGGGGAAGGGAATGGAAAAGAATCGATAAGAGTTATTCGTGAAAAACTTTTTTTACCAGGGACACTGGGAAGAATATGTGCACACCCTTGTGAAGAGGGATGTAGAAGAAATGAAGAAGATTTTGCAATTTCTATTGCTTCTTTAAAAAGATATGCTGCTGATAATTTTGATTCATCAGAGGACTGGGATTTAGAAAAAGAGCCTTCAAATATGAAAAAAATTGCTATTATAGGAGCAGGACCAGCTGGAGCTCAAGCAGGAATAGATTTAGCTAAAAAAGGTTATCAAGTAACTATATTTGAAAAATTAACAGTGCTTGGTGGAATGATGAGAGTTGGAATACCAGAATATCGTTTGCCACGTAATATAATAGATAAAGAGTACTCACTTTTAGAAAAATTAGGTGTAGAAATAAAGTTAGGAACAGAGATAGGAAAAGATATATCATTTGATGAATTAAAAAACAACTATGATAGTATTTTAGTGTGTGTAGGTCGACAAGAGGGTAGAATAGATCGTTCTCTTGAAAATTCAGATGCAGAAGGAATTTTTCATGCAGCCGAATATTTAAAAGAGATTTCTTTAACTCAAGATTTTAAAAAAGCTGGAAAAGTAGTGGCTGTCATTGGTGGTGGAGACGTTGCAATGGATTGTGCAAGATCTTCTATGAGAATAGGAGAAGTAGAAAGAGTTATCTCTATTCCTCTAGAAGGTTCTTTTGAAGCAATGCCTTCTTCTTCGCATGAAATTCATGGAGCAAAAGAAGAAAAGATTGAATTCAAACTTGGATATGGAATTAATAAAATAATTAAAGATGAAAATAATAGAATTTGTAGCATAGAATTAAAAAAATGTATTTCACTTTTTGATGAAAATAAAAATTTTTCTCCTAAATATGATGTTAACAATTTAGAAATAATAGAAATTGATACTCTTGTTTTTGCAATAGGACAAGGGGTGGATAGTAGTTTTGATATTCAAGATACTCTTTCAAAAAAGAAAAATGGAACTTTTGATTTTGATGAAGTAACAATGCAATCAACCTCAGATCCAAAAATATTCATAGCTGGAGATTGTGCAAGCTCATTTATTGTAGTTGAAGCCATGGCTGAAGGAAGAAGAGCAAGTATTTCAATAGACAGATTCTTAAATGAAAAAGATTTAAAAGAGGGAAGAATTTTAGAAGAAGAAAAAAGTTATAAAAGTAAATTAGAGTTGCCAAAAGAATATTTACCTGCTGGTTGGGATTCAGCAGAAAAAATAAAAAGAAATTATAATTCAACTATTTCAGTAGAAGAGAGAAACAAGTCATTTTCTGAAATAGAAAATGTTTTAACAAAAGAAGAAGCAGAAAAAGAAGCTAATCGATGTTTACAGTGTGAATGTAAACTTTGTATGAAAGAGTGTATAATGCTAAATGATTATACTGATTGTCCAAAAACATTATTTAAAGAGTATTTAGAAAAAGGATATGAGCATCTTGATGCAAAAATTGCATATTCTTGTAATATGTGTGATCAGTGTACTTTGAAGTGTCCTAAAGAATTTGAAATAAAAAAAATATTTGGTGGAATAAGAAGTGAATATATAAAAGATAATGATGGAAGATCTCCAATGAAGGGACATAGAGCTATAGAAGTACATCAATATTTAGGTTTTTCAAAGATGTTTAATACTACTAATGCTGCTCCAAACCAGAAGAAAACAAAATATGTTTTCTTTCCAGGATGTTCATTACCTTCTTATAATCCAAGTGCTGTAGGAAATGTTTTAGAGCACTTAAACGATAAGTTAGGAGGAGAAGTTGGTTCAGTCTTAAAATGTTGTGGAAAGCCTCCTAAAGCATTAGGTCAAGATGAATTGTTTAAAGAGAGATTTAAATCAGTTCAAGATGAATTGGATAAAGTAGAATGTGAAACTGTTATTGTTGCTTGCCAATCTTGTTATGGAATTTTTGATACTTATGCCAAGCAAAATGTAATATCACTTTGGGAATTACTACCTAAAATAGGGCTTCCAGAATCTCAAATTAAAATAGGTGAAAATTCAGATGTTAAATTTAATATTCACGATTCTTGCTCAATTAGAAAAATGACTAATATTCATGATGGTATAAGATGGATTATGAATGAGTTAGGATATAATGTAGAAGAATTAGAAAATTCAAGAGAGAAAACAAGATGTTGTGGATTTGGAGGAATGATTGTTCCAGCTGTTCCTGGAGTAGCAAAAAGAGTTATGGAAAGAAGAGCCCATGAAACTACAACAGGTCATATGGTAACATATTGTGCAGCTTGTAGAGAGTCTATGGAGAATGGTGGAACAGATGCACAACATATACTAGACTTAGTATTTGGAGATACGTATATGAATAAGCATGTAGCTAAAAGAAATCAAGGACCTGTAGAGCAATGGATGAACAGATATAAAGCTAAGAGAAAATTAAAAGAGATAGCTCAAAAATAATAAAAATTAATATAAAAAAATAAAAAAGGAGTAAAAGATGAAAAAAATATTTTTATTAATAATACTTTTAATCTCGTTGACTATTTTTGGAAAGGACTACTCACAATACAAAAGTGATGTTCTTATCAGTCCAAAAACTGCAAAAAAATTGATAACTGAAGAGAAAAACCTTGTAATAATAGATGTAAGACGTAAGTTAAAGTTTTTTAGAAATCATGTTAAAGGTTCATATAATATGTGGCGACCTGATATGGAGTCTAAAGACGGGAGATATGGAAAAATAAAAGGAATGAGAGCTTCGAGAGAAGAATTGGAAGAAGAGTTTTCTGAAATGGGAATCAATAATGATACATTAATCATACTTTTAGGCGATAACTTAGATGAGTATAGATTATGGTGGATTATGGATTTGTATGGAGCAACAAACATGAAAATAGTTGATGGAGGATATGCTGCTTTAAAAAAGACAGGTATAAAAACAGAACTAGGTAGGGAGGCTAAAGTGAAAAAAGGGACTTATAAATTTCCTGAAAGTTCAAATAAAGATACAGTGTCAACATTCGATGATGTAAAAGCATGTTTAAATACACATGTTTTAATATTAGATACTCGTTCAAATACTGAAAATAATGGAACTGATTTAAAAGTAGGTGCTTCTGTAAAAGGAAAAATACCTGGGTGTACTTTCTTAGAGTGGAGCGATGCATTAGATGAAAATAAACAGATGAAATCATATGATGAATTAGTAAAACTTTTTAATGAAAAAGGAGTAGTAAAAAGTAAAGAGATTATTGCATATTGTCAATCAGCAGTAAGATCAGCTCATACTACTTTTGTATTAAAAGAGTTATTAGGATATAAAAATGTAAAAAATTATGATGGATCATGGATAGAATGGTCATATCAAGCATCAAAAAATAATGCTCCTATTAAATAAAAAAGAGAGGAATAAAAATGAATAAAATAACAAAAATAATAATTGCAATCTTAGTTTTAGTAGGGTTGGCTGTAATTTTAGTAAAAAGTGGAGCTATAGAATATTTAAAGGATAGAGAAAAATTAGAAACATTGATTAAAAGTTTAGGAATTTGGGGTCCAGTAGCATATATAGGATTATATGCTGCAGTAGCGATAACTTGTATATCAGTATTACCCATTACTCTTGTAGGTGGAATTGTTTTTGGACCAGTAATGGGAATATTATATACTGCCATAGGAGCTTCATTAGGTCTATCTCTTGCCTTTTTAATTGCAAGATATATTGCTAGAAAACCAATGGAAAATAAATTTGGAAATACTGAAACTTTTAAAAAAATAAATGAAGGAGTAAAAAACGAAGGATGGTTTATTCTTGCTACAACTCGTCTTTTACCAATATTTCCATTTGGAATACAAAACTACGTATATGGTTTAACTTCAATAGGATTTGTACAGTATGCAGTATTATCAACAATATTTATTTTGCCAGGAACATCAGTATTTGTAATGCTTGCAGGTGCAGTAGCTTCAGGAGATAAAGGGACAGCAGTAAAATATTCTCTTATAGCTTCATTGATATTCTTTGCATTAACAATGATAACTAAAGTAATAGCTAAAAAATCGAAAGCTAAAAAATAAATAAAAAAAAATAAAAAAATAAAATGAAGCTATATAGTTAAGTCTATATAGCTTCATTTTATTTTTATCTTTATTAAATAATGTGAACCTTATTTAATAATCTAAGTTATAGATTAAGATAGTTTGTTTAATATTTTTTTTCCTTCTAAAAATCTTTGTGTAGCTGTAAATAAGACAATAAAAATAAAAATTAAAGTTAAATAGTTTAAGTAAGTTTGAAATAGAATCATTAGAGAAAACATAATAAAACCTTCTGTTCGTTCAGCTAAACCTGGTTGGTAATAAAAAGATTTTTCACTTTTTTTTGTTGTTAGTGAACCAGTCACTAAAAAAATTGTCATTGAAATTATAATTGAGCAAGCTAAGCATAAAAATAAAAAATTAATATTTGGATTTTTTAGTGCTAAACCCAAAATTAGAGATATTTCTACTATCCGATCAAAAGTTATGTCCATAACTGTCCCAAAGGGAGTAGAACCACTGTGTCTAGCAATAGTCCCATCAACGGCATCTAAATAACCTGAAAACCACAATAAAGCTATAGCTATATATGGAAAATCTAAATAAATTAAGATTCCACTTGCTATTCCAAAGATGAGAGCTATACTTGTTACTTGATTGGCTGTAATATTTAATTTTATAAAAATATTTGCTCCAAGTTTGATAAATGGTTGAATAAATTTTCTACAATTAGTATCGAGCATATTTGTTTAGTATAATAATAATACTTTTAAATTATTATACCCCTCCTATTTTCTATATTTTTATTTGAATAATTTAATTTTATGATATGAAGACAAGATCATTAAAGTTATATTGAAGAAAAACTTCTTCTTCTAAAGTAAGTGAAAATGGTAGTCTATTTTGCTTTATAGTTATAAGAAGTCCAGAAATATTAACTTTAATAAAATAATATCCTAACTTAAAAATACATTCTTTAAGGATTCCTTTGCTATAGACAATATTTTCTATATTAGTATTAATTGAACTGGTTATTTCAATTCTTTCACTTGGAATAATAAAAAAAGTATTTTCTTTTATTTGTTCTTTTATAAATGTGGAACTATTTTTTGGGTGTTGAGGAAATAAAATAGAAAATTTATTAAGTGAAATAATATTTTCCATACCTAAAAAACTGGCAACATTGAAAGACAAAGGTTGAGAATAGATTTCAATTGGAGTCCCTTTTCTAATAATTTGACCTTTTTCCATTATAATAATTTGATCAGAAAGAAAAAAAGCTTCATCTTTGTCATGAGTTATAAAAATAATAGTTATTTTTAAAGTTTTTTGTAGTTTTTTTATTAAATTTTGCATTTTTTCTCTAAGTTCACCATCAAGTGCTGAAAAAGGTTCATCCATAAGAAGTAACAATGGCTCCATTATAAGGGCTCTTCCTATTCCTACTCTCTGCTTTTGACCACCACTTAATTGATTAGGAAATCGTTCTCTTAAATCTTCTAATCCTAAAAGAGTAAGAATTTTCATTCCTTTAGTCTCTATTTCATTTTTTTTTATTTTTTTTAGTCGAAGTCCAAAAACAATATTTTCAAAAACAGTAAGATGAGGAAGAAGAAGTGAATCTTGAAATACCATGGAAATTTGACCTTGTTCAATAGCCTCTTCCACTGTGTTATCTTGAATTGTAACAGTTCCAGAGAATTTTTTTTCTTGTCCTGAAATAATATTTAAAATAGTTGTTTTTCCTGAACCAGAAGGTCCTAGTATAGATAGAAATTCTCCTTTTTTTGCTTTAAAGTTTAAAGCAGAGATAGAAAAATCACTATAGCTTTTATATATATTTTCAATTATTACCATTATTATTTTTCTCCTTGCTTGTATAAAAAAAGTTTTGAATAGATTTTTCGATAAACAAAATGAAAATCATATTTATAACTATATAAATGATACTATAGACAGCCCCTATCTTAAAATCTCCACCAGAAATAAAAGGAAACATCAAAATTGGAATAGTGATGATTTCACCTCCACCTATAATAAGGGTGATTAGGTATTGAGAGAAAGAGACTATAATTACAAAAGAAATAGCAGTTATAAAAGTTGGTAGAAGAATGGGTAAATTAATTTTGAAAAAAATTTGAAAAGAATTTGCACCCATAATTGTAGCCATTTTTTCATAATCTTTATTTAGAGTAGAATAACCACTTGAGAGAGTCCTAATATAATATGGAAATGTAATTAATGAATGAACAATACCGACTCCTAAAAATGTTTCAATTAAATTCAATTGAATAAAGAAAAATTGTATTCCCATGGTTGTGACAAAAGCTGGAATAATAAGTGGTAAAAGTATAATCGTTTCTATGATGCTTTTACCTTTAAAATCATTTTGACCAATATAAGAAGCTACTGGAGTTCCTAATATTATATTTATAAAGACTGCTATTATCGCAATTAGACTAGTGTTTTTTATTGCAGATAAAGTTTTTTTGTTTATTAAAACATAATTCCAATTATTTAAATTAAATCCTTCTAAAATTATTCCAACAAAAGGAAGTAAAAATATAAGGATAATAAAGAATAATAAAAGTCGCATTAGAATGTTTTTAAACATAGAAGTCATCTAATTCCATCCTTTTTCGCTATATTTAGTAAGTGAATTTAATATTTTGAAGGCTAAATAGCCAATAAAAAGAGTAAAAATTGATATTAATAAATTTATTCCCATGATGATTCCACGATTACTTAGTGAACCTCTAGAATAAAGTTCATAAATGTAGACAGAAAGCGACTTGGGATAAGTGACTCCAAGTAAATATGGAGTTTCAAAAGCAACTATGAAGTAAGAAAAAATAATGAAAAAAGAAATTATAAGTGTTGGGAAAATTAGTGGGAGAATAATTTTTATAAAAAACTTGAAATCACTCATATTGTAGAGATACCCCAAAGGTTCCCATTTATTAATGATTCTTCTAACTACAGGGAGTGACATCATTACAATAAATGGAATTGTTTTCCAAACATAAGTGATTATAATACCAGTTCCAAATCTATCATTGGTTAAAATAGGAAAATCTTGATATTTGCTAATAATATTTAAATTTATTAATAATGTGCTTAGGACTCCTTTTTGCATAAAAAGAATTAAAATACCATAAGCAGCAACGAGATATGGAACAAAAAGAGGAGCTTCTATTATTTTTTGAAAAAAAGTAGGAAAAAGAATTTTTCTTTTCAAATTTAAATAAATTAAATAGATAATAGCCACTGAAAGTGTTAAAGATATTATACCTGAGATTAGAGATATTCGACCGGTGAATAATATTGAAGTATATAGGTTATTATCATTAAAAATTTCAAAATAATTTTTCAATGAAAATTTAGAGATTCCTCCAATGGTATTATACCCAAAAGAAGTAGAAATCCCATAAAAGATCCCATAAAAATAGAAAAAAATCATATAAATTATAAAAGGAAATAAAAGAAAAATTTTATTATCTTTTCCCAACATTTTCATACCAACCCTCTTCTATAATAAGTGTTTTTTCAGGTGAAAGTTCTCTAACTCTTTTAGATTTTAACTCATTCAAAGGAACAACTTTATCATTTTGGGAAAGATTTTTAAATGATTCTTTCTCTGTTTGACTTAGCATATCAAGAGATAATATTGTAAAATCTCCCCAATTTTTAGGATCTTGCTTTAAAAGTTGCATTTTAGGAGATAATAATTGGTTGATCACAATTAATGCTTCATTTTTATTTTTTGCATTTGCAGGAATAGTCAAGTAATGATTATTAAATAATGTGCCATTTTTTAATAAAAAGCTCTTTGAAGACTGAGGATATTGTCCTGCTTCAATTTTAGAAACAACTTTGCTTATTGTATATCCCATGCTTATATTAATTTCTCCATTGGAGTAAAGTTCATCCAATTTCCCTTCAGATTCAGGATAAGTATCTCCTTTTCTCCATAAAAATGGTTTTAGAGTTCTGAAGTATTTCCAAACAGGTTCTAGTGCTGTTTTTAGTTCTACTGTTGACATTTTTTCAATATTTTCTAATCCAATTATATCAATTGCAATATTTCTAACAAAAGCACTTCCTGTAAAATTAGTTGTTGAAGGGTATGTGAATTTTCCAGGATTATTTTTTACATATTCTAAAAGAGAAGCTGAATCATAAAAGGGAAGAGTATTATTGTTTGAGTTCACAGTATTATAAATAAAATTAAACTGTGCTTCTCCCCAAGGTGCTTCCATTCCTAGTATAGGTTCACCAAAATCTTTTTCTAATGTTGATGGATTCACAAGAGAAATATTTTCTAAATTTTTTATCATGTTAGGAATTAAAACATTCGCTTCTTTAAGATGTTTAAAATTTTCACCATTTACCCATAAGATATCTAAAGTTCCATTTTTTCTTTTGGCTTCTTTTTCAATGATGAGCTTATTGACAGTATCTCTAATATCGGTTAAAGGAACTCTATTTAAAATTATTCCTGTATTAATTTTTATCTCTGGAGCTACAACATTATCCATAAATAGATTTATCTCTTTAGATCCACCCCACATATATATATTAACAGTTTTTTCTTTTTTTCCTTCACATCCTAAAAATAAAAAAACTAATATTAGTGATAAAATTTTTTTTTTCATAACTCCTCCATTGGAATTTTATTACCTAAATAAGGCAAAGATATAACAATCTATTATACAACATATTGAAGAAAGTTCAAAAGAATTTTTACAAAATAAAGATATATAAAATATAAAAAATTACTTTATTATATGAAAGCTATAAGATTTATGTTATAATACACTTTTATAAAACTCTAGAATTATAGACTAGGAGGGATTTAAATAATGAAGAAAGCAATGATAATCACTTATGGTTGTGCAATGAATGTAAACGAAAGTGCTAAAATAAAAAAAATGTTAATGAATATGGGATATACAATGACAGAAACCTTGGAAGAGTGTGACTTGGTATTTTTAAATACATGTACAGTCCGGGAAGGAGCTGCAGTTCAAATATATGGAAAATTAGGAGAATTAAAACAATTAAAAGAAAATCGTGGAGCAATAATTGGAAT
Organism: uncultured Fusobacteriaceae bacterium; assembly: GCA_947038515.1. Classification (GTDB taxonomy): domain Bacteria; phylum Fusobacteriota; class Fusobacteriia; order Fusobacteriales; family Fusobacteriaceae; genus JAGNZR01. The sequence goes on along the minus strand of CAMQWJ010000001.1, from coordinate 218,575 downwards.
AACAGGTTGTTTTGCACAAGAGCAAGGTGAGGCATTGGGGAAAAAATTTCCTACAATTGATATAATTATGGGAAATCAAAATATAGGTAAAATACCTGAGGCAATTGATAGAATAGAAACTGGTAATTTTAAAAATGTAGTGTATGTAGAAAATAAAGATGAATTACCTTCAACTTTAAGTGCAGAGTTCGAGTCTAAATATATAGCAACTATTCCTATTGCTTATGGTTGTAATAACTACTGTACATATTGTATTGTTCCATATGTACGTGGACGAGAACGTTCTGTACCAATGGAAGAAATAATTTCAGAAGTAAAAACATATATTGATAGAGGATATAAAGAAATAATTCTTATTGGTCAAAATGTTAATTCTTATGGAAAAGAGAAAAAAGATGGGAGTAGTTTTAGTAAACTATTAATAGCACTTAATGCTTTGGAAGGTGAATTTTGGATACGATTTATTTCACCACATCCAAGAGATTTTACTGATGATGTCATAGAGGCTATAGCAGTTTCAGAAAAAGTAGCTAAAAATATTCATGTGCCAGTACAAGCTGGGTCAAGTAGAATTTTAAAGTTGATGAACAGGGGTTACAGTAAAGAAGATTATCTGTTTTTAATAGATAAATTAAAAACAAAAATACCTGATATAGGTATTAGTACTGATATAATTGTTGGTTTTCCAGGGGAAACAGAAGAAGATTTCTTGGATACTTTAGATGTTGTGGAGAAGGTTCAGTATGAAAATTCATACATGTTTATGTATTCTATACGAAAGGGAACTAAAGCCGCTGAAATGACTGAACAAATAAGTGAAGAAGTTAAGAATGAGAGGCTGCAAAGGTTGATAAAAATTCAAACATTAGCCTCAAAGAATACAAGCAATAATTATTTTGAAAAAACACTTACAATATTGGTGGAAGGGGAAAGTAAAAAAAACAAAGAAATGTTAACAGGTAGGACTTCTACAAATAAAGTTGTTATTTTTAAAGGAACTTCAGAAATGATTGGAACATTTGTTAAAATAAAAGTTAATGAATGTAAAACTTGGACACTTTATGGTGAAATAGTTTAGGGAGGAACTAATGCAAAAAATCGATGATTTTTTACTAAAAGATATCCAAGAAATTACAAAACAATTTGGTATTACTCAACAGGATAAAAGTAAGAAAAGTGAGCTTATAGATTTAATAAAAGAACATTTAAAAGATCAATTAACAGATATTGGTTGGGGTAATTTGGAAATAATGGCTGATGGGTACGGTTTCTTAAGAGAAACTAATGTTGTAAAAGATATCTATGTATCAGCATCTCAAATTAGAAGATTTAAATTTCGGAATGAAGATAAAATAATTGGTGAGGTTAGAGAACCCGTAGGTGAAGAGAAAAATTATGCTTTAAAAAAAGTTTTATTAGTTAATAATGGTACCATTTTAAAAGCTGAATCAAGAGTACCTTTTGATGAATTGAAACCTTCATATCCTACAGAGCGCCTTATTTTGGAAACCGATTCTAAAAATAATATATCAGGACGAGTTATAGATTTGATTGCTCCAATAGGGAAAGGACAGCGTGGACTAATAGTAGCGCCTCCCAAAGCAGGTAAAACAATTCTTATTAGTGATATGGCAAATTCAATTATAAAGAATAATAAAGATGTAGAAGTATGGATTTTATTAATAGATGAACGTCCAGAAGAAGTTACAGATATTAAAGAAAATGTAAAAGGAGCACAAGTATTTGCTTCAACTTTTGATGAAGATCCAAGAAATCATGTTAAAGTTACAGAAATAGTTTTGGAAAGAGCCAAAAGAAAACTTGAAAATGGGGAACATATAGTAATATTGATGGATTCTTTAACGAGATTAGCGAGAGCATATAATATAGTAATACCTTCAAGTGGAAAATTAATTTCTGGAGGAATTGATCCCAGTGCACTCTATTATCCTAAAAAGTTTTTTGGATCAGCCAGAAACATTAAAAATGGTGGAAGTCTTACAATAATAGCTACTGCCCTTGTAGATACAGGGAGTAAAATGGATGAAGTTATTTTTGAAGAATTTAAAGGGACTGGAAATCTTGAGATTCAATTAGACCGGACACTTGCAGAATTAAGAATTTATCCAGCAATTGATATTCAAAAATCTGGAACAAGAAAAGAGGAACTGTTAATTGAAAAAAATAGTTTAGAAAAAATTTGGGAAATAAGAAGGGCTTTATCAACATTAGATAAAGTTAGTGGAACAAAAAAATTATTAGATAAGATTGAAAAAACTGTGAATAATAAAATATTATTAGAGGCAGAATAAAGAATAACAAATTAAGGGGAAGTATATGATAAAATTAAGATTTAATTTTTTTATTATTTTTATTATTTTATTTTTTTATGGAATAGAAAAAATAGGAATTTTTAATAATGAGGTAGTAGATACAAAAAAGTTCGAAAATTATTATACTACAAATCAAGAAGATGAGGGTGAAAATATCCTTAAAGAAAATTACTTTGTACTGAAAAGAGATTATGAAGAAATAGAGTTTGAGAGGAAAGATGGAGTAGTAGAAGATGTTGTGAAATTTGATTATATAGTTGTGGAAGGCGATACTATTGCAGAGATTTCTGAAAAATTTTATGTAGAAAAGAAAGTGTTAGAGTATAATAATCCAAAGCTAGGTAAAACATTAAAGATAGGAGAAAAAATAAGTATTCCATCTGAAAATGGTGTTTTTTATAAAATTATTAGTGGAGATAATCTGGGAAAAATATCAAGAGCGTTTGGTGTGAAAATATCAGAAATACTTAGATATAATGGTTTTATTATAAATGAAAAATTGCAAATAAATGAATCTATATTTTTGATTAATCCAGACTTTAAAAAAATAGAAGAACTTAAAAGGCAAATAGAAGTAAAGAGAATAAGGACTTTGAAAAGGAAAAACAATAATTTAAAGCAAGAGGTAGAAGTATATTCAAGTATTCAAAATTTTGCTATGCCTATAAAATATACCGGAGTTAATAGTGCTTTTGGAAATAGATACCATCCCATTTTGAAAAGATATATAGGTCATGCAGGAGTGGATTTAAAAGCTAGATATATCTCATTTAGGGCGACTAAAAGTGGAGTAATAAAATTTGCAGGAGTTCAAAGAGGATATGGAAAAATAGTAATAATAACTCACTCAAATGGATATGAAAGTAGATATGCCCATTTAAATAGTTATAAGGTAAAAGTTGGAGAAAGAGTAAAACAAGGACAAATATTGGGTCAAACTGGAAATACCGGACGATCAACAGGTCCCCATTTACATTTTGAAATCAGAAAAAATGGTAGAGCGATTAACCCTTTAAGAGCGGTAGGAAAAATAAAATAGTTTTTGCTGGAGATAAAATGAAAAGACTTACTAAAGTTATAAAAGTGAAAAATATTAAAATAGGTGGTGGGAACCCAGTAATAATTCAGTCCATGACTAATACAAAAACCTCAGATATTCAAAAGACTATTTCTCAAATAAAAGAATTAGAGGAGAAAGGGTGTGAATTAGTTCGAGTAACAGTTAATGATATGGAAGCTGCCCATGCTATAAAAGAAATAAGAAAAAATATAAAAATACCATTAGTTGCAGATGTTCATTTTGATTATAGATTAGCACTTGTAGCAATAGAAAATGGGATTGATAAGTTAAGAATTAATCCTGGAAATATAGGAAATGAAGAAAATATAAGGAAAGTAGTTGAAGCAGCAAAAGCAAAAAAAATTCCCATTAGAATAGGTGTAAACTCAGGTTCAGTTGAAAAACATATTTTAGAAAAATTCGGTTCTCCAAGCAGTGCAGCAATGGTTGAAAGTGCATTATATCATATAAAATTATTAGAAAAATTGGATTTTTATGATATAGTAGTCTCGGTAAAATCAAGCAATGTTAAAATAATGGTAGAAACATATAGAGAATTGGCTAAAACAATAAAATATCCTCTACATTTAGGAGTGACAGAAGCAGGGACAAAGTTTTCTGGAACAATAAAATCAAGTATAGGAATAGGATCTCTTCTTTTGGATGGAATAGGCGATACTATCAGAGTGTCATTAACAGAAAATCCAGTGGAAGAAATTGAAGTTGCACAGGAAATATTACAAATTTTAGGACTTAAGGAAGGCACAGAAATAATTTCTTGTCCAACCTGTGGTAGAACAGAAATAGATTTAATTGGTTTAGCTAAAAAAATTGAAAGAGAATTTAAAAATAAGTCATATAACATAAAAATAGCTGTAATGGGTTGCATAGTTAATGGACCTGGAGAAGGAAAAGAAGCAGATTATGGTGTTGCTGGTGGTAAAGGAATAGGAGTTTTATTTAAAAAAGGAATAGTTGTAAAAAGAGTTGTTGAAAGCGAGATATTAGCGGAACTAAAAAAAATGATAGAAGAAGATTATTAATAAAAATAAACTTTTTTATCAGTGGCAAAGTCTAAGTTATATTAAGAGATTAGGAAGGTTGTGATATGGAATATGGATTTTGAAGTTGTTTTTGAAGAAAACTTTGATAAAATTTATTATAAGATTTTAGGGACAGTTAAGAATCCTGAAGATGCGGAAGATATAGCCCAAGAAGTATTTATAAATGTCTATAAATACTTGAAAAACTTTAGAGGTGACAGTAGTTTATATACTTGGATTTATAGAATAGCTATTAATAAAATTTATGATTTTTATCGGAAAAAGAAATTAGATTTAGAGCTCAATGAAGAAATTTTAGAAATTGACGACGGTGTGGATTTAAATAATAATATTATATTAAAAGAAAGGTTAGAGAAAATAAAACCTTCAGAGAAAGAAATTGTAATACTAAAAGATATTTATGGTTATAAATTAAGGGAAATTAGTAAAATGAAAGGTGTTAATTTGTCCACAATAAAATCAATTTACTATAAAGCATTACGAGATATGGAGGTATAAAGATGTCAGCAAAAGAAAGAGTACGAGCCAATATTTATAAGGAATTGCTGGAAACAGAAAAAAAGAAAAATAGTAGGTATTCAAAAGTTTCGCTTTCACTAGTTTTTGTGGGAATAATTGGGTTGGTAGGATATCAAAATTTATATTTAGATACGAATGAAAAAAGAATGGTCTTTAATTTAACAAATAATGTTGCTGTAAACGATAAAATTTTAATTGATGAATTTTTTGCTAATGAAAAATTTAATAAAAGAAAACAAGAGGTGAAAATAGAAACTAAAAATTTATTTGATTTAGATCTTAAAAGTTAATAAAAAAGTAATTATAAAATATAAAATTAAAGAATTTTAGGAGTAATGATGAAAAAAATAATATATATAGTAGTTATAATAAGTTTTTCTATTCTTACATTTGCAGTAGAAAATCATAATTTTGGGGTAATTTTAGATGAAGATTTTAAAAAAAGTGGTGTTTCTCAAGAAAAATTGACTAAAGCCAAAAAACTTATGGATGAAACAGGTATTGAATATAAAAAAATAACTTTAAGTCAAAAGCAACTAGAATTGGAAGTCAATAAATTACTGTTGGAAGGAGCAGAACAAAACTTAGAGAAGCTAGAAAGTATTTTTGATAAAATGGGAGCTTTTGAAGCAGGATTATATAAAATAAAAATTAGAAGTCAAGTTGAGATGCTTAAATATATAACTAAAGAACAATATTTAGAAGCTAGAAAAGTAGCTATCGAAAGATTAAATAAAAATAAATTAAAATAAAAAAAAGGGATAACCCTTTTTTTTATTTTAATAAAGGAAAAATTGAGTTGAAAATTACACTACGAATATCATTATTTTCTTGGGATAAATTTTTTATTAAATTTTTAACTTTAAGACGCTTTGAATCTTCACTAGTCTCGTATGGACAGAGTGATTTTAAAAGAGGTAAGTTTAGTTTCTTTACATATCTAATTATATTGGATTCTTCAATAAGAGCCAATGGTCTAATTATTGTTACATTATGCTCTTTAGAAGAGTAATTTGGTTTCATCATATGTAGATTTCCTTGGAAGAAAGAGTTCATAAGAAAAGTTTCTATAATATCATCTTTGTGATGTCCAAGAGCAAGTTTATTCAAATTTTGTTTTTTCATAATGGAGTAAAGGATTCCACGTCGAATTCTTCCACATAAAAAGCAAGGGTTTTTAATATTACTGTTCTTATCTTTATCAAAAAGAAAATTAGATAATGTTGTTTGTTCGATTTGTAACTGGAGCCCAAGTTTCTCACAGTAAGCTGAAATTTCTTTTGTATTAGCCAAATCATATTCTGGATGTATAAGGATAGGAAAAATTTCAAAATTAACATTACTTATTTTTTTTATTCTTACAAGGGTATTTAAAAGTGTAAAGCTATCTTTTCCACCTGAAAAACCAATGGCTATTCTATCCCCCTCTACAATCATATTAAATTCTGAAGCAGCATTTCCAACAGGAGTAAAAATAGTTTTAGAAAACCCCTCATTTTCAATAAAAGAGAGAATCTCTTTTTCTTTAAAAGTGGTAAGCTCAATTTTAGTAGAAAGTAATTTTTCAAGAGTTCTAATTGTTTTTAACCTGTTTTTTTCATTAATTAGAATAGTAGTAGTACTGTCCTCTCTATGGTTAGTAGCTGTAATTAGATTATCTAAGACTGTTAAGTGATAATTTTCAAAGGTGATATTATTTAAATCAGAAATATTTTTGATTGTAATCATTTAGTGGCTCCTTTTTTAATTCTTTGAAATATCTTTTTTATTTCCACGGGTATACCCTAAAATATAATCTAAATTTACATTTTTTAAAGAGCTTAAAATACTTTGTTTAATATGTGGATTAGTTTTTTCTAAAGTTGTAAGTAAAGTTTTAATTTCTTTTCTTTTAGAATCGAGTTCTTTAGACTCCACAGGGCAACCGCACGACATTCCTTCAAGGTCATTTGAGGTCATAAAAGAAATTATATCTTTTTCATAAATATAAGAGAGAGGCCGAATAATTTCTAAAGACTTACTTGTGGAAAGAACTTTTGGTATCATTGTTTTAATCGTTCCAGCATAAAAAATATTAATAAGTGAAGTTTCTATTAAATCATCAAGATGGTGTCCAAGAGCCAGTTTAGTAAAACCAAGTTCTTCTATTTTATTATAAAGAATTCCACGCCGCATTTTAGAACAAAGAAAACAAGGATTTTCAGGGGAAGCTTCAAAAGCAATTTCCCAAACATTAGCATCGAAAACTTGACAATCAATTCCTAATGTTTGAATATTTTCTTTAAATTTATCCAAATCCTCATTTTTGAAGCCGGGATTCATAGATATAAATATTAATTCAAAATTTTTACTTTTATCTTTTTTTAATTCTTGAAATAATTTTGCTAAAAGTAGACTATCTTTACCTCCAGAGACTGCAACAGCAATTTTATCTCCATCTTTAATGAGATCAAAATCAATAATTGCCTTTATAAATTTTTTCCATATTTTTTTTCTGAATGTAGTGCGAATAGATTCTGTTATTTGATTTGATTTATTTAAAAGTATATTGTCCATATATCTCCTTTCATACTTAATTAAAGTTTCTCTATATTATATAATAATTTTTAGAAATGAGCAATTATAATAATTAAAAATAGCATCTTTAAGGCTTTTTTAAAGAAACAAAATTGACTTTTTGAAGATTGTGGGGTATACTCTGACTATTGGTAAGATAAACCATACTAGAAATATAAATAGGGAGGAGAAATGCAAGAAAAAAAGACAGGTTTTTTTAACAAATTTTTAAATTTTGTAGAAATTGGTGGGAATAAATTACCACATCCAGCAACTATTTTTTTAATATTTTCTTTAATAATAATTGTTTTGTCAGGAATTGTAGCAAATATGGGAACAACTGTTAGTTATACTAGAGACGGAAAAGAGGTGGTAATAACTGCTAAATCATTGATGAATGCCGAAGGAGTACGGTATATCTTTAATAGTATGGTGAAAAATTTCACGGGATTTGCACCACTAGGAACCGTTCTTGTGGCTCTTCTAGGGGTAGGAGTATGTGAAGGAACAGGTCTTATGAGTGCAGTTATAAGAAAAGCTGTTTTAGCTACACCACGTCGAGCGATTACAGCAATGGTAGTTTTTGCAGGAATTATGTCAAATGTAGCCTCAGATGCTGGATATGTTGTTCTTGTACCCTTAGGTGCAGTAATCTTTTTATCTTTTGGTAGACATCCTTTGGCAGGGCTAGCTGCTGCATTTGCAGGAGTATCAGGAGGTTTTTCAGCAAATTTACTTATAGGGACTATAGATCCTCTACTTTCTGGGATTTCTACAGAGGCCGCTAAATTAATAGATCCATTTTATTCTGTGGGAGCTACTTCAAACTGGTATTTTATGATAGCCTCTACTTTTGTAATAACATTATTAGGAACTATTATAACTGAAAAAATAGTAGAACCAAGACTTGGGAAATATGAAGGTGACGCTGAGATAACTACTAATGAATTAGCATCACATGAGAAAAAAGGTTTAAGATGGGCAGGGATATCATTTTTAATTTTTATAGGAATTATGTTGTATATGACAGTTCCTCAAAGTGGAATTCTTCGTACTCTTACTATTCCAAAAGGTACAACAAAGCTAATACCAACTCTATCAGTGTGGACAAGCTCTGGTTTAGTTCCAACTCTTATGTTGTTTTTCCTTATACCAGGAGTAGCATATGGTATTGGGGCAGGAACTGTAAAATCAGATAAACAAGTTGCAGTTATGATGGGGAAAGCAATGTCTTCAATGGGTGGATATTTAGTTCTTGCTTTTGCTGCTTCACAATTTATTGCATATTTTAGTTATACACACTTAGGAACAATTATGGCTGTTAAGGGTGCAACAACTCTTCAACAAATAGGACTTACAGGACTACCTCTAATTATAGCATTTATTTTTCTAACTGGATTTGTGAATTTGTTTATGGGGTCAGCTTCTGCTAAATGGGCGATTATGGCACCTATTTTCATTCCAATGTTAATGCAAGTTGGAATTTCTCCAGAATTTACACAGGTAGCATTTAGAATAGGAGATTCAACTACAAATATAATTTCACCATTAATGTCATATTTTGCAGTTATTGTGGCATTTGCTCAAAAATATGATAAAAACGCTGGTATGGGAACAATTATATCTACTATGCTTCCATATTCTATGATTTTTATGCTTGGTTGGACAGTATTGATGATAATATGGAGTCTAATAGGGCTACCGTTAGGTCCAGAAGCTGAGATGGTTTATAAAGCTGCAACATTAAATTAATCTTTATTATAGAAAGAAAAAAGGAGTTGGGAATTTTTGTTTTCCAACTTCTTTTTTTATAAAAAATAGGTCTATATTTATCAAATGAAAAAATAAAAATAAATATTTAGAAAAAAATAGAATATAATGGTATAATAAATAAAAAATAATGAGGTGATATATTGAAAAGTATTGAAGTAGAAATAAAAAATAAAGCTGGACTTCACGCAAGACCATCTTCACTTTTTGTTCAATTAGCAGCTGAGTATGATTCTGATATTCTTGTTAAGTGTGAAGATGAAGAAGTTAACGGGAAAAGTATAATGGGTCTAATGTTGCTTGCAGCAGAACAGGGGAAAAAAATGATATTAGAAGCTGATGGTACTGATGAAGAAGAGTTGTTAGAAGCATTAAAAGATTTAATAGAAGTGAAAAAATTTAATGAAGAGTAAGATAAAAATAATAAAAGCTAGAAAGATGGGTTTTTGCTTTGGAGTTAAAGCTGCAATTGAAAGTTGTAATAAATATATAGAAAATATAAAAAATAATGAAAAAATATATATTCTTGGAATGTTAGTACATAATGAATATATTGTAAAAGAAATGGAAAACAAAGGTTTTATTACTCTAAATGAAGAGGATATTTTAGAAGATAAAATAGAGTTAAATGAAAAAAGTGTAGTAATAATTCGTGCACATGGAACAACAAAACAAATATATGAGAATTTAGCAAGAAAAAATGTTATAATAGAAGACGGAACTTGTATATTTGTAAAAAAAATTAGAGAAAAGATGATAGAAGAGGAAGAAAAGGAGAATGAAATAATTTTTCTTGGGGATAAAGACCATCCAGAAGTTAAAGGAATAATTTCTTTTGCTAAAAAAGTAATTATTGCTAAAGACTTTGAAGAATTAAAAGCATTAAAAATAGACCCTCAAAAGAGCTATTCTTTATTGTGTCAAACAACTTTGAATAAAAAAAAAATAAAAGAAATGAAAACATTCTTGGAAAAAGAGCATTTTAATGTTATTATATATGATAGAGTGTGTGGTGCAACATCTGAAAGACAAGAGGCAGTGAGAGAAATAGCTGAGAAAGTAGATTTAATGTTGATAGTCGGTGGACAAAAGAGTTCCAACACTCAGAAGCTGTATGATATCTCTATTCAAATAAATCCTAATACTAAATTTATAAGTGATGAAACAGAGTTAGTAAGTGAATGGTTTCATGGTGTAAAAAAATTGGGGATTACAGCAGGAGCATCAACACCAGATATAATAATAAAAAAAATAGAAAATAGAATTGAGGAGGAATTTTAATGTTTAATAGTGATGAGTATAATGAATTTGAGGCTTTGCTGAATGAGTATTTGCCACCAGAGGAAAATATCAGGATAAAGGTGACTGCTAAATTAGCACAAAAAGATAGAAATTTTACCTATTTAGATGCTTCAGGACAGCCTACAGCAATTAGAGTTAGAAGTGAAGAGTTAGAGGGTGTTGAGTTAGGAGAAGAGGTAGAAGTTTTAATTATTGGTGAAACAGAAGATGGTGATTTTATAATAGGTTCAAGAAGAAGACTTGAGATGGAAGAAGGACTAAAAATTATAGAAGAAGCATATGAAAATAAAGAAATATTAACATGTGAAATTATAAAAAGAATTAATGGTGGATATATTCTTGAACATAAAAAACAACAAGGTTTTTTACCAAATTCTTTATCAGAAATATCAATGAAAGATGCTGAAGCCTCTGTTGGAAAAATAATAGAAGTTTTGGTAAAAGAAATTAAAGCAGATAAGAAAGGAAAGAGAGTTACATTCTCTAAAAAAGATATTACAATGTTGAAAGGAGCTGAAGAGCTTAAGTTAATTTCAATAGGAGATGTTCTTGATGGTGAGGTAGGAGATGTTCTTGAATTTGGAGTTAATGTTAAGTGTGGATCTTTAAGAGGATTTGTTCATATTTCAGAAGTTTCTTGGAAAAAAATTGATGATTTAAAATCTTGTTATAAAACTGGTGAAAAAATTCAAGTTAAAGTAATATCAATAGATATGGAAAAGAAAAACCTTAAGTTATCAATAAAAGCATTAAGTAGAAATCCTTGGGAAGTTGCTTCAGAAACAGTGGAAATAAATAAAGAAGTTTCTGGAAAAGTTACAAGAATATTACCATATGGTGTATTTGTTGAAGTTTTACCTGGTGTGGAAGGATTAGTACATGCATCTGATTTTTCTTGGAATAAGAAAAAACTTAATGTGTCAGAATTTGTAAAAATTGAAGATGTTATTACTGTTAAAATAATTGATTTTGACCCTTCAGGTAGAAAATTAAAATTAGGAATAAAGCAACTTCAAGCTAATCCTTGGGAAACTGCTGGAGAAAAGTTTGTAGTGGGGACTAAATTAAAAGGAAAAGTTTTAGATGTAAAGAGCTTTGGAATATTCATTGAAGTAGAAAGTGGAGTAGATGCTTTTGTTCATCAATCTGACATTTCTTGGGCAGGTACTACTGTAGAAAAAATAAAAGCTGAAGATATTGTAGAATTTATTGTTACAGAGTTAAATTGTGAAGAACATAAGATAAAAGGAAGTATAAAAGCACTTGAAAAAAGTCCAGTTGAAAAAGCATTAGAAAATTATAAAGTTGGAGATATTGTTGAGAAAGATATCAAAGCTGTGATGGATTTTGGAATGTTTATAAATCTTGAAAAAAATCTTGATGGTTTTATTCCAGCACAATTAGCTTCTAAAGAATTTATTAAAAATTTAAAGGATTCTTTTAATGTTGGAGATAGAGTAAAAGCAGAAATTATTGAAATTGATAGAGAAAAGAAAAAAATAAAATTATCAATAAAAAAATTAGAGATAGATAATACCAAAGAAGAAGAAAGAGAGATGATAGAAAAATATTCAGTTTCTGAATAATAGAGAAAAGATTTAAAACTTAAGTATATCAAATAAAGTATAATTATTTCGAAAAAAACTTGAAATAAAATGAAATATTTGGTATACTTCTTAAGTACCCTGCTTAAAGATATTAATTCTTTGGGCCAAAACCATAGGGAGGAGGTAATAACATGAAAAAATATGAAATTATGTACATCATTAATCCAACTATCTTAGAAGAGGGAAGAGAGGCTGTAAGCGAAAAAGTAAATGAAATATTAACTAAAGCTGGAGCAACAATTCTTAAAAGTGAGAAGTGGGGAGAAAGAAAACTAGCTTATCCAATCGAAAAAAAGAAAACAGGTTTTTATGTTCTAACAAATTTTGAAATGGACGGGACTAAATTAGTAGAGGTTGAAGAGAAGCTTAACATCTCAGAAGAAGTAATGAGATACATGATCGTTAAGTAAAAAGTTAATCTTAAAAAACTAAAATCGTTTGTTGAAAAAAGGGAGGATATAAAAATGGCTGAATTTAGAAGAAGAAGAGCAAAATTAAGAGTTAAAGCACAAGAGATTGATTACAAGAATGTTGATCTTTTAAAGAGATTTGTTTCTGATAAAGGTAAAATAAATCCATCTAGAGTAACAGGTGCTAATGCTAAGTTACAAAGAAAGATTGCTAAAGCAATTAAAAGAGCAAGAAATGTTGCTTTAATACCTTATACAAAAATAGAGAAATAGAAATAAGAAATTAACTTCGGAGTAGAATACCTTGAAGTTAATTTTTTTTTATAAAAAAATTAAAAAAGGTGTTAGTACTTTTATGAGTAATAGTATGTATTCTAGAATGACATAAGTCTAGAACTGGGGGGGGAGAAAGTGTGAATATAAAAAAAGAATTAGAAAATTTAGAAAAAAAATATCAAGAGATTCAAAAGTTAAATTTAGAATCAGAAAAAATTATTTTAGGAGTAAAAAATGATAAAAATATTAACAGAGAATCAGAACTCCTGAAAGAAAAAGAAGAATTCAAAAAATTAATAGAAGAAAAAACTGAGAAACTAGAAAAAAAAATAAAAGAATCAGAAGAGTTAAAAAATTTGAATAGCATTCTTTTGGAAGAATTAAAAGAAGCTAAAAGAACTAGAAGAGAGGGTGAAATAAATAATTTTGAGCTATTGATTGCTGAAAAAGTAAAAATTAATTTAGAAAGTCAGATGATAAAGAGGTGCAATCACTTTAAAAATTTTATATTTAAAAAAATAGAATTTTATAATACTGAATTATCAAAAGAATTGCTAGAATCAGAAAAAGCAGTTGAGCTTAAGAGTGAGCTAAAGATGTTATTAAAAAAAGTTGATGTTTATATAGAAGAAGTAGAGAAAAAACATATTGAAAATAAGATGGTCATTAATAATAAAAGTTCGGTTTTTCACACTGATTTGAAAAAAGAATATGACTTAAAGGAAGATGAGTATCTTTTTGAAAAAGAAAAGAAAAATTTTATACTTGAGAAATTTATTGGTTTAAAAGTTTTTAATTTTTTTGGTATAATTTTAATTTTTATAGGATTAGTTATAGGATTTAAAACCCAGTTTAGTAATTGGGTTGCAAATGATTATGTAAAAAGTATATTTTCTTATTTGTTAGGAGTAAGTTTTCTTTTTATGGGAGAAAAATTATATCAGAAAAATAGTAAAAGTTTTGCAAGAGGAATTATTGGTGGTGGAATAGGTATTTTATATTTAAGTACATTGTTTTCAACAATATATCTACTTTTATTTCCAGAAATTCTAGGAGCTTTAATTCTTGTGCTACTAACTTTTCTTGCAATAATATTATCTTTGAAATATAATTCACAAATTATAGCATCATTATCACTTATTGGTGGTCATCTCCCATATTGGTATGGAATATACGTATCTAGAGAGAGTAATTTGTATTTTCTAGTTATTTATTCTTTAATCCTTCAAGGTATAATTTTAGGGTTAGCTTGGAAGAAAGATTGGTTACATACTAAAATTTTAGGATTTGTATTAGGTTCTATAAATATGACCCTAATGGTAACACTTTTATCTGAAAAAGCCTTATCATTTTCTTATATTATGATTTTTACGACTTCTTATACTTGTATTTTTATTAATTCATATAAGAAAGAAAAAAGATCATTAAATAAATTAGATTATATCTTATTGACAATTAATTTGATTTTAAAATTTTCTCTAATATATTTGTCATTAGGTAATGATACACCTAATTGGCAAAAATCTACCTTAATGATAGTCGGAGGTCTGATTTATTTATTAGTAGGAGATAGGCTAAAAGAAAATAAGATAATAAGAATTTTTTATGTTGTATCATTAGGCTTTTTTATATTAGTTATCCCAATGATAGTCTCTGAAAAATATATTGTATTTATTTGGGCATTAGAAGCGACTATTTTGTATATAATATCTCGAAAATATAGGAATGTAGGAATAGAGTATGGAGTAATGACAATGTATTTAATAGTTTTTATAGCAAATTTTATGGTAAAAGGAAATGAAGATTATTTGAAACAAATACAAAATATTTTTATAGTTTTCCTATCTTTCGCTCTTTATTTTACATTAAAAGAAAAAGATTACAGTCCTAAAATAAAAAAAATTATATTAATATTTAAATATTTTATATTTACTTATACAATCTTTGTTGTTAGTAGTCTGATAGATGATATAGTACGATCTATGCTGAAGGACAATGGATATGATAGAGAAATTATGTTGTTTGTAGGAAGTGTTACAGTAATTGTTGTAAATACTCTATTAAGGTTTGGAACATATAACGTTGAGAAGTTACAAGATAAGTTTAGTGTAAAATACTTGACTGTAATTCAAATAAGTTATCTTTTTCTAATAAATCATCTGATTTTAAATATAAAATCTCCATTATTAATTTCAAATAAAATAGTTTCAGTATTGATGATACTTTTAATTCTGATAATAAATGTCTATATTTTTATAATAGGACGACAAGATATTCATTATGGAATCTTTGAAACTAATGAAAAAAATAGTTTTTGGATAATAGGAGAATCAGTTTATATAATTTTAGTTTCCTACCTCATGATGGAAACAGTAATGAATTTAAGAGGGAGTAATTTTCTAATTAATATTGTAGGGCTGAGTATTTGTATATTTTTGGTTTGGAAAGGATTTAAGAGACCTAGTAGAGAAATTAGAAGGATAGGTTTGGGAATAGGTATCATATTTATTTTAAAAAATATGATTGTTGATATTAGAACGGTTAGTAATATACAGAAAATTTTTGGTTATTTTCTTATGGGTGCAATTTTAATTGGAACTTCTTATATTTACCAAATAGCACTTAAAAAAATGGAAAAGGAGAAAAGGAATGATTAAAGTTTTATTAGTATTATTTTTTGTATTCCCTATCTATACTTTTTCTTATGAATATTTGAAAAATATAGAGGTTAGTGGTAAAAATTCATATAAAGAATTTTATCTAACAAAAGATATATATTTAAAAAGTAAAAATAATTTAAATGATTTGAGAATAAAAAATGAAATAGGTGATGAAGTACCTTATGTAATTGAAAAAAATATTGAAATAAGTAATAGGATTGAAAAAAAAGTTTCAATTGGAAAAATAATTTCAAAAAAAAATAAAGAAACACAAATGGAAACAGTAGTAAAATTTACCCCAAAAACAAAGCTTGACGATATTGTGGGGAATATAATACAATTAAAAGCTATAGATAATTTTTATTCTAAATATGAGCTTTTAGGGAGCGATAATGGAAAAAATTGGATATATATTTCTTCCGGTGAGCTGTATAAAACACCTGAAAAAGAGGAACTTAGAATAGAATTTATTAAAAAAAAATATTCTTACTATAAAATTGTTACAGCTTTAACTGAAAAAATAAAATATAATGCTCTTGTACTTTTGTTAAATGAAAAAAAAATAGATAAAAAGACAAATATTATAACTAATCTCCAATATAAGGTAGAAGAAAAAAGGAATAATACGATTGTTACTATTGAAAGTAACAATCTACCGTTACAACAAATATCATTAAAAATCAATGATGAATTTAAAAGAAATTATATTGTAAGAAATGATAAGGTTTATAAGACAGGAAATCTTTTTAAAGTTGGAAATAGAGAAAAGCTAGATATCCAATTTAATAAAAAAATAAGTTTAGAACAAATAATATTAGAAATTGAAAATGGGGATAATAAACCATTAATGATAGAAAAAATTCAAGGAGAGTATCTATCTTTGAAAATAATATTTAAAGCTAAACCTGAAGAAAAATATATATTAACTTTTGGGGATAGAGAATTATTTAAACCTAGATATGATTTAGAAGAATTTAGTGAGATAATAAAAGTGAGAGATTTAGTAGTTTTAGGAGACCTTAAGAGTATACCTAAAATGATTGTTCCAGTAAAAAAAGATTGGACTGTATACTATAATATTTTTATCGTGGTAATAGTAATTCTTTTAAGTGGATTTATAGTAACAAAAATAGTTAAAAAAAATAATTGAAATAAAAAAACTTGTAAAAAAATAAAGATATGCTATAATTAAAGAACAAATAAAATCAAATTCAAAGGGGAGGTTGTTCTAATGTTAAAAACAATAAAAATTAATACAACTTCTCTTTATTATTATTATTATCTATAAATTAGGATTGGTATTTATTCTTAAAAAGAATTTAAATATGAATCCATTTTATAATTTTTAATAATAAAAATGGATTTGTAGTCATGCTGGATAATTTAGATCTGTGGGACTTAGCCACAGGTCTTTTTTTATATAAAAAAAGGGAGGGGAAAATGGAAATTTTACAAAGGATAGTAACTGCTTTAAATGAAGTGTTTTGGGAGAAAAATATATTGGTTGGTGTACTTTTGGGTGCAGGGGTATATTTTAGTTATAGAACCAAATTTGTTCAAATAAGATTATTAAAAGAAACATATGGATTATTAAGAGAAAAAAATGGAAAAGACAATAAAAATATTTCTTCTTTTCAAGCTTTCTGTATAAGTACAGCGAGTAGAGTGGGAGCAGGAAATCTGGTTGGAGTAGTAAGTGCTATTTCAATTGGTGGTGCAGGAGCAATATTTTGGATGTGGATAGTGGCACTTTTAGGTGCAAGTACAGCATTTATAGAGACTACACTGGCTCTTATTTATCGTGAAAAAGATTCTAATGGTGAATATAGAGGTGGACCAGCTTTCTATTTGAAAAATGGTCTTAAAATGAAAAAAATGGGTTTCTTATTTGTAGGGGCAGCAATAATTTGTTGGGTTGGAATTTTACAAATAGTTTCTAACTCTGTTACTGAATCTTTTAAAGTAGCCTTTTTTATAGATGAAAGAGTAACAACTATAATATTAGTAGTTCTATCTGCAACAGTAATTTTTGGTAAAAAAGATAAAACAGCTAAAGTACTAGATAAAGTGGTGCCTATAATGTCAGTTTTATATATTGGAGTTGTATTATTTATACTAGTTAAAAACTTTACTTTAATCCCCAATGTATTAGGAGAGATTGTTACTCAAGCTTTTGGAATAAGACAAGGGATAGGTGGAGCATTTGGTGTAATTGTAATGCAGGGAGTTAAAAGAGGTTTACTCTCTAATGAGGCAGGTAGTGGAAGTGCTCCTTGTGCCGCTGCAGCATCGTCGGTTGATCATCCAGTTAAACAAGGAATGATTCAATCTCTAGGAGTATTTGTAGATACTCTTATAATTTGTACAGCTACAGCCATGGTAATCCTTCTAACTAGCCCAGAAGTCACAAATGGTTTAGATGGTATGGAATTACTCCAAAAAGCTTTTACGTTCCATATAGGGTCACTGGGGGATGTATTTGTAGCTATTGTATTATTCCTTTTTTCTTTTAGTACACTTCTTGGAATATGTTTTTATGGAAAAGTAAATATGTATTATATAACTAAGAAAAAATGGGGTGAAAATTGTTTTAAAGTTTTTGCTTTAATAATGATTTTTATAGGTGGTCTTGAAAAAAATACTTTAATGTGGAGTATAGCAGATTTGGGTCTAGCACTGATGACATTAATAAATATGGTTGGAATAATACCGTTATGTAATGTTGCACTAGATTCGTTAAAAGATTATGAAAGTAAAAAAAATAAATAAAAATAAAAAAAGATTTTAACTTATATTTAATATAGTTAAAATCTTTTTTTATTAATTTATAATCTTGTAAAAAATAATTTTAAATAATATCTTCTACTAAACCTTTTTTCTTCATATGATTAGCGAGATATACAAATGGTGTATCTAAAAAAGCAACTAAAAATTTTAAAAAATAGGTAGACCAAAAAATTTCAATAAGAATTGGGAATTCGAAAACACCTGTAAAAGCAACAAGAGTAAAAAGTATACTATCAATAAATTGACTTACCATAGTGCTTAAATTGTTTCTAAGCCAGATATGTTTTGTAGCAGGGAGTCTATCTTTCCAAAATTTATATGCTTTTATATCATGAAACTGAGAAACACCATAAGCAACAAGACCAGCAAGCATAATTCGAGGCATAAAACCAAAAATTAATTTCATACTTTCATACATTTTTAGTGATTCAGGAGTTTTTGTAGGAGTAAAATTAATACCAATTTGCATAAAGACAACTGTTACTATTAAAGAAAGAAAACCTAGTTTAACTGCGACTTTCGCTTCTTTATCCCCATAATTTTCAGATAGAATATCAGTGATAAGAAATCCACCTGCATATAAAATATTACCAAGAGTAGCCCCGATTCCAAAAAGGTCAACCAAAAGAACAACTTGTAAATTAGCTAAGATTGTAGAAATAGGAACCCACACATACAGACCAATTTTACCAAATTTTTTATAAATAAAAATAATACTTAAAAAATTTAAAATTAACATTAAAAGCCATAAAAGTTCATTTTTCATATGAAATACCCCCAGAAATATTATATAAATAAAATAATTAAAATTTTTTTAATTTATTGCTTGAAGACTCCAAGGTCTTTGTTATCAATTAACAGTTCAATTTTGGGATGATTTTTAAGATGAGAATACTTTTTGATAAACCAATTAAAAAGTTCTTCATCTCGTTTGATTTTTGTTTCATTATTTATAAAAATATTAATGGTTATACTTTTAAAATATTTTAAACCAATTCTAATATCCTCTTCAATCATTTCTCTAGTTTGCCCTTGAACACAGATTAAAAGGCAAGTAGAATATATATTTTGACTTAAATTAAGAAGAGCAGCCTCATCTAAAGAAAAATTTTTATTATAAATATTTTTCCTAAAGTCATTGTCAAAAGTTTCTATTCCCGTTCTAAACCTAACTTCAGTATTGGGAAATAATGAAATAATTTCTATTAATCTCTTATGATATCCGTAATAAATTTCAAAATAAATAATTTTGATATTTTTTTCTTTAACAATTGCTACTATTTGTTTTAAAGTTGCAGCAGGTAATTCAAAAACTGAACCTGAATTAATAACTTCTAAAGAAGAGAATTCTCCTGTAACTTTAGAGAGTATATCAAAATTGAGAGTATTCATTTCATCTTCATTTAAAGAATTATCATTAATATAATTACAGAAACTACATTTACCATAGGAACATGGAAAACTCTTTAATAGAACAATTTCTCTTTGATTTTTTTCTAAAATTTTACTATATCTACTTTCCATTTTTCTCCTAAATATTATAAAAATAAAAATTCCCTATTTGCTTATGACGCAAATAGGGAATAAAAAATAAGTTAAAGATTAAAAAACCTTTAATATAGTTCTATTCTGCCTAGTTTTTTATACAGGGATGGTCAATCGAACCTGTTTATAGAAATAAAATTATTTGTAACTGGTATTTATTTTATCATACAAAAAATTAAAAGTCAAAAGTATATTTGACATATTTTAATAGAATTTTTATTGAAAAATATTGTTTTCAAATACAATAGTATTCTCAGTAATCTTTATATGAAAGCTAATATTTTTAGAGTTAATATTTCCTATTTGACTGAAATGATTTAATTGATTTGAAATAGGGACAGTACTCGTTAATATAAATTTAATTTTTTTATGTGAGCAATAGATTGCTATGGTTAAAGCTATAATTTCAATCTCAGATGTCAAAGGTGTTTTTAAAGTATAATTAGATTTTTCTTTGAAAATAGTAGATAAAATTGTTTTTTGAAGTACAGAATATTCCGTTTTACCTATTAAAAATAATTTTATATCTTGAAAAAGAGTACCATCATTTATTGCATATGTTTTAAAAGAGTAGTCAGGAATAATTGAAATAAAAATATTGAAATTTTCAGAAGTTTCAATATTTTTATCAGCAAAAGCAGAAAAATTACCACCAATTGTCTTTAAGAGGAATGTTACTTGACTGTCTAAAGTTCCAATTTTTTCTCTGTTTAAAAGAATGACTCCTAAACTATCATTTAAATCCACTTTAAAAGAATCATTTTCAATCTTTTTTCTAGTGTAAATAACTGTTTTAATAGGAAAAATAATTTCAGTTTTTAAATTCTCAACTAAAGAGTTATAAGGAGTTATGAGCAAATTTTTCTCTGTTTCTCTTATATCCTCTATAAAAATTTTATATTGAAGTCGGTCTTTATAAGTTTCCATTTTAAGTTTAAAGGCAATATCAATTTTAGAAAATTTTTCTAATTGTTCTAATGATTCACCAGCTCCAAACCAAACACAATTTTTAATTTCAATATTATTTTGAATAAGATTAATCATAAGGTGATTTTTGTCTTTTCCTATCTGCCTAAGTCCAGAGTATGAAGCTTCTTGGATAGAAAAAATAGGGGTAGGATTTCCAAATCCATAAGGTTCTAGAGCAGTAAGATTTTCAATGAGATCGTATCCAACTTTAAAAAGACCAATATTCTTTTCAATCTTAACAGGTTTGAATGTGTCAGTTTCATTTAGAAGAGAACCACAATAAAAATCAAGTTCATTATAAAATTTTTCTAGATTTTCTACTTTAATAGAAAATCCAGCAGCGGCATGGTGACCACCAAATTTTAAAAGATGATGTGAAAAATGGGTAAGAGCTGCTATGATGTTAAAGCTTTCTGTACTACGACACGATCCTTTAGCAATATTAGTTTTTTCATCGATTTCCATAACAATAGTTGGTTTATAATATTGGTCAAGTATTTTAGAAGCAACAATTCCAATTACTCCATGATGAAAATCTTTATTGGCAATTAAAATTAAATTTTTATTTTCTAAATTTTTAAGAGTGATTTCTTCTAAAGATTTTTTTAGAATTTGTTCTTGAATTTCTTTTCGTTTTTGATTATTCTCAATAAGTGTAGGTATCAAAAGGTTAAATTTTGTATGATCATTGGAAATAAGTAGTTCAACAGAAGACTTAGCGTCTTCTAATCTACCAGCAGCATTAAAAACTGGCGCAATCACAAAGCCAACATCATAGGGAGTATAAATCTTATTATCATAATTTTCAAAAAAAAGTACTTTTAAGAGAGCAGATAGTCCTTTAGAAGAACTCTTTTTTAGAGATTCTAAACCATATTTTACAAAAATTCGATTATCTTCAACTAAAGGGACAATATCAGCAATAGTTCCTAGAGCTACAATATCTAAATATTTAAACATCTCCTCTTTTTTAGAAAGATAAGTAAAGACTGCTAAAAAAAGATTGAAAACTGTTCCAACTCCAGCCAGATTTTTAAAAGAATATAAGTTTTCTTCTCGCTTAGGATTGATAATGGCAAAGGCATTAGGAATTTTATTGTCAATAATATCATGATGGTCTGTAATAATAATATCCATTCCAAGTGAGTTACAATGGTCAATTTCATTATGAGAAGTAATACCGCAATCAACAGTTATTATAAGGGTACCACCACTTTCTTGAATAAAAGTCAGGGCTTCTTTATTAAGTCCATACCCTTCATCTCTTAAAGGAATATAATATTCAACGTGGGCCCCTAAAGATTTTAAAGCTAAATACGATAAGGACGTTGAAGTAATTCCGTCAACATCATAGTCACCATAAATCCAAATATGCTCTTTGTTTTCTATAGCAAGTAAAATTCGAGTAACAGCTTTAGCCATGTCTTCTAAAGTGAAAGGATCTCTCAAATTATTCAGTGAAGGATTAAGAAAATTTAAAATTTCATCTTGAGAGCAAATATCACGATTATTAAGAATTTGTAAAATTTCAGTATTAATATTATCAATTTTTAATATATTTTTTTTAGATTTATAGATCCATTTTGTATTTTTCATATTTTTCCTTTTTATAATTTAATAGGATATAAAATTTGATAATAAATAAGAGTTTCTAGTAGAAGTTCCATATCATTTTTAATATCTGTTGGAATAAGAGTGTTAATGTAAAATTTATTATTGTCAAAATAAATACTATTTTTAATTTCTTCACCATATAAATATTCTACAAGGGTTGGAAGGCTATTATTATTATTTTTAATTAAAAGTTTTTTTAATTGTTTCGTTCCTTCTTCAATATTGATTTCAGGGATAAAAGCCTCTTTTATAGGAATAGATATTTCTTTTAAATTTATTCCCATGAGTCCTACTTGCTTTTTAGGAATATAAAATTCTTTTTTAAATTTACTGGTAAGTAAGATAGTTGTATAAATAATCTCTTCAGGAATATCATATTTTATAGAATTTTTATTTACAATTTCTTGATAATGTTTTGGATAAAGTGCAGTTTTTAAATTTTTATATTGAGAGAAAATATCAAAATTACTTTTAGCAAATAAATAAGCTTCATTAAATTGATTCCCCTGAGATAAAAGTCTATTTATAAGAATTAAATCTAAAGTTTTATTATTATAAATAGGAAATGTGGAATTAATAGCTACTGAGAGTAACTCTGGAGAATTTAATTCTAAAATTTTAAAAAGATTATTTGAATCAAAAGTTTCTTTTTTTAAAAATTCATTTTCAAGAGTTGATTTTTCATCAAAAATAGGAAGAGAGTTTAGTGAATAAAAAAGGGCTTCTCTAAAATTGGTGAAAGAATCTTGTAGTAAAATAGTTGAAATTTTATTTAATGAAACATTAGTTTTTCTATTTGCAGTACTTTCAATTAAAAAAAGTAGAAAATTACTTTTTAGAGTAAAAGGATATTTTTTAATAAAAGTTAATGCTTCTTTTTTTCCTTTTGAGTAATTTTGTGTCTGAAAATATGAAAGAATTAATAAAAAATCAGAATCAAAACTTTGTGGAACTTTTAATTTACTCCGAGAAATAATTTCATGATATTCTTCTATTGCAAAATAAATATTAGCAGTTAAATTTTTAGAAGAATTCATATAAAAATTTTCATGGGAGTAAAAGTTTTGTGAATTAATTCTTCTAAAATTGGAAAGAGCCAATGATAAATTTTTTTGATAAATAAAACTTTGAGCTCGATAGTAGTAAATAAAAATATTTGAATTGTTTTTTAGCATTTCATGAGAAATTTCTATAATATCCTTAAATTTTCTTTGAAAAAAAAGTGTTCTAAGAAAAAATTCATTGATTGTACTGTTATTTTTCTCTTTTGAATATAAAAATTTGAAAATATTTTCACTTGTTATATAATCTTTTTTATTAAAAAATAAATTTCCCATGTTAATAAGCTCTTGAGTAGTTAAATTATTTAAATTTGAAATTTGGTTTCCAAAGTAAATTTTTTTTAATATTGGAAGATAGAATCGTAGAGAACTATCTTTTATTTTTAGGTTTGAAAAAGTATCAATTAGTAATTTTAGTTCAGAAGTAGATAAAAATAAAGTTGAATCTGAAATGATGGCATCTAAAAATGGTTTAGCTTGTGGGAAATTATTGTCAGTAAGATAGAAAAGGGCTAAAAAATAATTTCGTTTTTGAAAAAAATAGTTTCCCCCTTGTAAGTGTTGGGGAGAGTAGATTGCTTTTTTCATATAAAAAATTGCATTTTTAAGATCATTGTTGTAATAGTAATTAAGGGATAAATCAAAATTTAAATAATTACTTTTTACTAAATATGAATTTGGAAAAGATTTATGAATACTTTTAATTTGGGCGATAGATTCCGAATAATTACCACTATTGGCTACTTCTTTACTCTTTAAAATAGTTTGATATAGTTGATAAGAATTTGAAAATGAAAAAAGATGTATAAAAAATAGCTGAAATAATAAAATTTTTTTATTCATTGAAAACTCCTTTAAAGGAAAAATTTTTGTCATTATTATAGATTATATAGTAAAAATAGAAATTATTCAAAATTTATTTAAAAAAAATGTATTTAAAAACAAATATGATAAATAAGAAGTCTAAATGGAGAGATATAATATGAAAACTGAATAAAAAATAACAAAAATTATAAGATATAAAAAAATGTGGTATAATTAATCTAGTAAAAAAGAGATCCAAAAAAAATTAAAAGAAGGAAGTGTTAAAAATACAATGTTGAATAGTAACTTAAAAAATATATTAAATTTTAATCAAGATTTTTTAAAGAATAAAGAGTATAAAAAATTTGTTACAACAAAACAACCAGAAAGAAAAATGGTTATAGTTTCTTGTATGGATACAAGACTAACTGAATTACTACCCCAAGCCATGTCTATAAAAAATGGAGATGCTAAAATTATAAAAAATGCTGGTGGTGTCATAGTGCATCCTTTTGGAAGTGCAATGAGAAGTATCTTAGTTTCAATTTATGAATTTGATGTAAATGAAGTATATATTGTTGCCCATAAAGAATGTGGAATGTGTAATCTAGATACAGCAGATATAATAGGAAAAATGATTAAAAAAGGTATAGCTAAAGAAACAATAAAAATTCTTCGTAGTTCAGGGATCGATGTAGAAAAATGGTTGCACGGTTTTTCTTGTGTAGAAGAATCCTTAAAAAAAAGTATTTCCATTGTTAGAGAGCACCCTTTATTACCAAGTAAAGTTGCTGTTCATGGTCTAATAATAGATCCAAAAACAGGAGAATTAGAGCTAGTAGAAGATGGAAGCTATGTTTTTGAAACTGAAGAAATCAAATAAAAATAGAAAAATTTGTAGGTAGATTAAATGAGATAAAATTTCTTTAAGAGTGATTTCCTTAGAGATAAAAAAATAAGCATTACTATTAGCTGGGGGCCTACTTTAAAGAGGAGTAAATACTTTGACAAGTAAGGAAATAAGGAGTATAATACTTGAAATAAATAAGGAAATTAGGGAGCTAAAATGGAAATGAAAGATATAATAGAAAAAGTGAATTATTACTCTAAGCTTATTAAAGAAAGAGAGTTAACAGCAGAAGAAAGTAATGAAAGAGCCAAGTATAGAGAGTTATATTTAGAAAAATTTAAAGCACAAGTCAGGGGACATCTAGATAATGTTAAAATTGTGGATTCTAACGACAATGAAATAGAAAAAAATAATTTTAATAAATTTAAAAATTAGAGTGATATTATAAAAAACTAGAAAATAAAAAATAGGGGAGGATAAAAATGAAAAAAACTACAGTAAAAGAGCTATATAGAAATTATGAATCTTTTATAGGAGAAGAGGTAGAAATATTAGGTTGGGTAAAAAAAATAAGAGATCAGAAGAAATTTGCATTTATAGAATTAAATGATGGGTCTTTCTTTAATGGGGTACAAATTGTTTTAGAAGAAAAATTGGAAAATTTTGAGGAGTTAACTCATCTATCGATATCTTCAACAATAAGAGCTGTTGGAACAGTTGTTTTATCTGAAGGTGGTGGTCAAAAATTTGAAATAAAAGGATCTAAAGTTGAGGTTATTCAGAAAGCTCATTTAGACTATCCATTACAAAATAAAAGACATAC
Source organism: uncultured Fusobacteriaceae bacterium (assembly GCA_947038515.1). GTDB lineage: Bacteria > Fusobacteriota > Fusobacteriia > Fusobacteriales > Fusobacteriaceae > JAGNZR01. The sequence continues at coordinate 192,565 of CAMQWJ010000001.1, read as the reverse complement.
TTTTGAATATCTTAGAACAATTGCTCACTTACGACCAAGAACTAATACATTTTCAGCAGTATTTAGAGTAAGGTCAGTTTTAGCATATTCTATACATAAGTTTTTTCAAGAAAATGAATTTGTATATGTACATACTCCAATAATAACAGGAGCAGATGCAGAAGGGGCTGGAGAAATGTTTAGAGTAACTACTCTAGATTTAAACAACCTACCAAAGAATAAAGAGGGTGGATTAGATTGTAATAAAGATTTTTTTGGAAAAGAGACAAATTTAACAGTAAGTGGACAATTAAATGTAGAAACTTATTGTGCAGCATTTAGAAATGTATATACTTTTGGACCAACATTCCGTGCAGAAAAATCTAACACATCGAGACATGCTTCTGAATTTTGGATGATAGAGCCTGAAATTGCTTTTGGTGATTTAGCAGCCGATATGGAATTGGCTGAATCTATGGTAAAATATATAATCAAAGATGTAATGGAGAAATGTCCAGAAGAAATAGAGTTTTTTAATCAGTTCATTGAAAAAGGATTGTTAGATAAATTGAATAATATATTGGACAATGAATTTGGAAGAATAACTTATACTGAAGCTATAGATATTCTATTGAAAACAGACAAAAAATTTGAGTTTCCAATTTCTTGGGGAATAGACCTACAAAGTGAACATGAAAGATATCTAGCAGAAGAACATTTTAAAAAACCAGTGTTTTTAACAGACTATCCAAAGGATATAAAAGCATTTTATATGAAAATGAATCCAGATGGTAAAACTGTTAGAGCAATGGACTTATTAGCTCCAGGAATAGGAGAGATAATAGGAGGTTCTCAGAGAGAAGATTCATTGGAATTATTAGAGACTAGAATGGAAGAGATGAAGCTAAAAGCTGAAGATTATGAATTTTATCTTGATTTAAGAAGATTTGGAAGTTTTCCACATTCAGGGTTTGGGTTAGGGTTTGAAAGAATTTTAATGTATATAACAGGAATGACGAATATTCGTGATGTAATTCCGTTTCCTAGAACACCAAGAAACGCCGATTTTTAATATGAAATATAAGACGGAGGAGAATTAGAATGAGAATGAGCATAGGATTAATAATTATTATAGTAATACTTTTTCTAATTTTCCTTAGTTGGATTAAAAAAGAAGACTTAAATAAAAAGCTAGAGAAAATAAAAAAATTTCCAGAAGTTACATATATTCCTGACATGAGTAAGAATTTAATTTTTGATTGTTTAAATCTAAATAAAACAGTGGTTATTTCTAAAGAAATTGAAAGTAAGAGTACAAAAGAAAAAAATGAATACGATGAAATTTTACCAATAAATACAGAAAAAATAGATATTAAAAGGGTATTAATACTTCTGCATGGGATAAGAGACAGTAAAGATGATTGGAGAACAAAAGGTAAATTAGTAGAAAATTATCATTATCTTTTAAAAAAAAATAGTATAGAAGAAATGGCATTTATTCTTCCAGAATCAGGATACAATGGTGAAAGTTGGTATACTAATTTTTATCATGAAAGAGATTTTAAATATGAAGATTATTTTATAAAAGAACTTTTACCACAGATAAAAAAAGAGTTTCCCAATGCGAAATTTGGGATTGTAGGCTTTTCCATGGGCGGCTATGGAGCTTTTAAATTAGGGATAAGAAGTGTTGGTATGTTTGATGTTGTGGGAAGTATTTCAGGGGCTGTAAGTCTAATTAGAATGATTAGTAATAAAAGAGTTTTAAGATTTTTTAAATATATATATATTCCTAAAATATTGTTTGAAAAATTTGAAAAAAAACATTTTGTAAGGGTATTTAGTTCAAAAGGAAGAAAAATATTAAAAGAAGATGTTTATAGCATATTTAAAAAATTAAAATATGAAAAATATAAAAATATAAAATTCTATGCTAGTGTTGGAACAGAAGATAAAGAACCGTATCTAATGTTGCAACAGTGGATAGATATTGTTGGAAGAATGAAAAAATATAAATATAAATTTAAAGCATACCTATATAAAAATCAAACTCACACATGGGATTATGTGTCCAAAGATTTAGGGAATTTTTTGAAATATTTTTATGAAAATACTAAATAGAGTCATAGGAGATAAATTTGAAAAAAATAATAAAAGAAGTAGTAGTTGTTGAGGGGAGAGATGATATCTCAGCTATAAAGCATGCTGTTGATGCTGAAATTGTTGCTGTTCATGGTTTTGCAGTTAGAAGAGGATCAAATTTGGATAAATTGGAAAAAGCGTATGAAAATAAAGGACTTATTATTTTTACAGATCCTGATCATGCTGGTGAGCAAATAAGACGAGCAATTAACTTAAGATATCCGAATAGTAAAAATGCTTATATAACTCAAGAAGAAGGAACTAAAGGAGATAATATTGGAGTTGAAAATGCCACACCAATTTCAATTATTCAAGCCTTAGAAGCTGCTAAAGTTGATTATGTAGATAAATTAGAGCCAATTTTTTTTATGAATGATTTAATAGAAAATGGACTTGTAGGAAGAGAGGATTCTAAGAATAAAAGAGAGGAGTTAGGTAAAAAACTTCATATAGGTTACTCTAATGGAAAACAATTATTGTCAAAACTAAATAGATATGGAATTACTAGAGAAGAATTTTTTATAAATGTAATAAAAAAATAATATTTTACTTTCTTCTAACAAAAAAAGACAGTTAACTGTCTTTTTTTGTTAGAAATTTATTTATTGAGAGATGTATTTTATCATAAAATTTCATTATAATTCCAAAAATAAAAAGAGGAAAAAGAAAAAATTTAGAGAGAGCATTAACAAGATCGAATCTTTTACTATTTTTATTTTGCATAGTTTATTCCTTAGAAGTAGAATATTTTTTATTTAAAGCTCGAAGAATTGCATAAGTTTCAAGGTCCAGAATACCATCTACTTTTTCTGGTCTAAAGTGACATTGAAATGCATAAATTACTTTTGAAAAATCCAATTCTGAGATATCGGAGTTTAAAAAATAGCCATATTTCTTAAATTCCAATATTATGTTTTCTCTGTTTTCATCTAAAAATAATTTTTGATCAAAGAAAAAATCTTTATCGCTTTCTTCATACCAAGCACCAATAGAGTGTTGTTCATATAAATCTTTCCAAGGAAAAAGTGGTCCAGGATCCTGTTTTCGTAGAGGTGCTATGTCAGAATGTCCTAGAATAAAATTATCTTTAATATTGTACTTATTTTTGAGTTCTTTTACAAGAAAAGCAATTTTTTCAATTTGTTTTCTTGTATAAGGGTAGAAAAAATCTTTTGGTCTAAGATTATTTGGGTCCCCATGTTTTATACCATATTTTTTGGAAGTATCGTAGCCTAAATTGACTATTTCAATTCCAATAGAGTTATTATTAAGATTAGAATAATTTTTAAAATTACTTACACCAGCATGCCAAGCTCTTTCAATATCTGGAACTAATGAATAAATAGGTTCGTCAGCATCTGTGGTGACAAGATAGTGAGAACTAACATTTGTATTAGTGAGTCCACGGATAGATACAGCATCATTAACAGCAGTATAATGAAGAATAATAAAATTTATTCTTTGATTTTTCCCTTTGGATTGATATGTTGTATTATCGATCTTAATTAATACGGGAGTATCGGAGCATCCCATAAGTGTGAATAGAAAACAAGATAAAAAGAACACTTTCATAATTAACTCCTTTTATTTTTTAAAATGTCTCTTTATTATACAGGAAGAGTTTAAATAATTCAATAAAAATTTAAAAACTTGAATTTTTATTAATGAGGGTATATAATTAGGAAAGAAAGTTTTTTAAGAGGGGAAAATGAAGATATCAATATTAGGAAGTGGTAGTTTAGGAAATAGTATATTTATTGAAAGTGATACAGTAAAATTATTAATTGATGCTGGTTTTAGTTGTAAAAAAACAGAAGAAAAACTTAAAGAAATTGATGAGAAATTAGGAGATATAGATGGTATTTTGATAACTCATGAACATGGTGACCATATAATTGGAGCGGGAATTATTTCAAGAAAGTATGGGATACCAATTTTTATAACTCGTGAAAGCTATAAAAAAGTGGAAATGAAATTAGGTAAAATTGAACCTGAAAATCTTAATTTTATATCGGGAAATTTTAAAATAAAAAAACTAAATATAGAACCATTTGATGTGATGCATGACGCAGAAAGGACTTTAGGATTCTTACTAATAAATAGTTATGGAAAAAAAATAGCTGTGTCTACTGATATTGGATATGTGGATAATACTGTAAAAGAAAAATTTAAAGAAGTGGATATAATGGTAATAGAAAGCAATTATGATTATCAGATGTTGATGAACTGCTCATATCCTTGGGATTTGAAGGAGAGAGTAAAAGGAAGAAACGGACATCTTTCTAATGGATCAGCAGGAAAATTTATTTGTGAAGTTTATTCAAAAAAATTAAAAAAAGTTTATTTGGCACATGTAAGTAAAGATAGCAATGATTATTCTCTTGTAATGAATTCAATAACTGAAGAATTAAAGCGTAATGAAATTGAGCTTCATGTAGAGATTGCTACTCAAGATAAAGTAACACCTCTTTATAAAATTTAAAATTAAAGGAGCTTATCAATGGAAATAAAAGAATTATGGGAAGAATTGATATTTGAACTAGGTTCAATGGAGTCTAATAATAAGAATAAAAATATTTTGATTGGAAGTGGAAATAAAAAAGCAGATATTCTTTTTATAGGAGATGATTCTGACCTTTATATAGATGAAGAACTTCGAGTGAAGGCAGACTCCAGTGGAGAATTTCTGTTTAAACTTTGTGATATAGTAGAAATGCTACCTGAAGATTATTATATAACTACATTAACAAAAACATCTTTGAAGTATAAAGAATATTTTGAAAACGATCAAAAAATATTAAAAGAATTATTAGAAATGCAAATAGCATTAATTAATCCTAAAATAGTAGTTGCTTTAGGAGCAATTACCGCTTCTTTATTATTGGGGAGAGAAGTGGAATTTTTAAAAGAGAAAGGAAAGGTTCTTAAGTGGATAGGGAATACAAAGGTGCTAATAACCTATGATCCTAATTTTGCAAAAAAATCAAGAGAAAGCTCTGGAAAAAATTCTCCTGTTGCTGTAGAATTTTGGAATGATTTAAAGGTTATCAAAACATATATAGAACAGAATTAAATAAAAAAGGGTATTTACTATTGTGAACTATAGTAAATACCCTTTTTTTATTAGAAGAACTTATAGAATATTGTTTCAATAATTCCAGCTGTTATAAGAGGAATATTGAAAATTGTTCCAATAAGTCCAGCGATTAAAAGAGGAATATTGAAATGCAAGAAAGTTGGAATACAAGTATCTCTAATATGATCATGCTGTCCATCTGCATTAAGACCTGAAGTTGGTCCAAGTGTTGAGTCTGATGCAGGAGAACCAGCATCACCTAGAGCTGCAGCGGCAGCTAAAAGAACGATAATTCCAGAAGATGAAATTCCTAATTTTAAAGCAAGAGGAACATAAATTGTTGCAAGAATAGGGATTGTACCAAAAGAAGTTCCTATTCCCATAGTAATAAACAATCCAATTAGGAGCATTAGGAAAACACCTAGTAATTTGCTACCATTAACAACACTTACAACACTTTCAACTAATGTTTCAATTCCACCAGTAGCTCTGAGAACAGCTCCGTATCCAGCTGCTACAAGCATAATGAATGCTATTAATGCCATAATCTCTAAACCACCAGAAAGAAGAGAGTCTAAGGCATTCCATTTGATAACTTTTGTAAGTAACATGAAAGTAAGGGCGGCAATAGCTCCTAAAGGTAAAGATGAAGTTTTTATTTGAACAACAAAGGCTACTATAGCAGCAACCAAAGTTAGCCAGTGTTTAAGTTCCATTTTTTCACTAGTTATACTTTGTCCTCCAACAAGAGGAAGTTCTTTGTAGTTTCTATTTTTGTTATAGCTAATAAAAATGGCTACTCCTAATCCTATAATCATGGCAAGAGCTAAAATCCAAGTAGATTTCCAAATTAGAGAAGAGTCAATATCAAGTCCATTTATTTTTAGTTGATCCTTAATAATTGTATGAAAAACTAGTCCAAATCCTACTGGAATAGCGATATATGGCATTTTAAGTCCAAAAGTCAAACTACAAGCCATAGCTCTTCTATCTAATTTTAGTTCATCCATAAGTCTTAAAAGTGGAGGAATTAAGATAGGGATAAAAGCAATATGGACTGGAATTAAATTTTGAGAAAAACATGTGATAGTTGCAATGAGAGAAAGAAGAATCCACTTTTTACCACTAACAATTTTTGAAATTTTTTTAGCAATAATTCCAGCGACTCCTGTATTGTTTATGGCGACTGCTAGAGTACCAAGTAAGATATAACTTAGAGCAGTTGCTGAGTTCCCTCCCATTCCATCTATTAAAATGGTCATAGTTTCAGAAAGTCCCATTCCAGAAGTAAAACCTGCAATTAAAGCAGAGATTAAAATTGCAAATATAACATTTAGCTTAAGTAAACAAAGAATAATCATGATTGTAACAGATATAATTATTGGATTAGACAACATATTCATTCCTCCTTTGTAATAGTATATAGTAATAGTATCTTATTTGGAGTATACTATTTAATGATGGAAAAGTCAAATATCTAAAAAATTAAAAAAAAATTTGTATTATTAAAGATTATATGATATAAATATTAGGCATAAACAAATATTTTAAATTTATAGGAGGATATTAACAATGACTAAAAAAGAATTTGCAAAACTATTATCAGAAAAAGAGGTATTTTTATCAAAAGCAGAAGCTGAAAGAAAATTAGATAGCATTTTTGGAGCTTTGGAAGATGTTTTGAAATCTGGTGAAGACGTTAATTTTATAGGTTTTGGAAAATGGGAAGTTATAAAAAGAGCTGCTAGAGTAGGAAGAAATCCTAAAACTGGAGAAGAAATAAAAATAAAAGCAAAAAAATCTGTTAAATTCAAAGCAGGAAAGAAATTAGTTGATTCTGTAAACTAATTAAAAAATTAATTAATAAAAAAAGATTAAGTCTTGTAAAGAGATTTAATCTTTTTTTTATGTCCAGAATATAAAAACGTGATATAATACAATAAGAAAATAATCATATTTATTAATGTGAGGAGGTCAAGGAATGAAAGAAAAATTAAAAAAATTCCGTGAAATAGTAAAACAGAAAAAGAAAATAGATTCTACATTAGCACTGATTCAATGGGATATGGAAACAGTGGTACCCAAAGGAGGACAAAAATTAATTTCAGAAATAATAGGTGAACTCTCACTTAAAAGTTATGAACTGTCAACCTCGAAGGAATTAATTGATTTGTTAGAAAATTTGAATAAAAATAAAAACTCTTTAACAGAATTAGAAAGAATAGAGGTGGAGTACTTAAGAGAAGAAAATCAGAAATTAAAGAATATTCCTTCAGAAGAATATCAAGAATTTTCTGAATTAACTGTAAGAGCACAAGGAATATGGGTTGAAGCTAGAGAGAAAAATGATTTTTCTATGTTTAAAGAAACTTTAGAAAAAATATTTGAATATAGTAAAAAATTTGCAAAATACAGAGGTGGTGAAGAGCAAGGATATAATATAGCTCTTGATGATTATGAAAAGGGAATGACAACTGAAAAATTAGATGACTTTTTTTTAAATTTAAAAACTGAGTTAGTTCCTCTTTTAAAAAAGATTCAATCAAAAAAAATAGATTTTTCCATTGAAAATAATGTAAGTAAAGAAAATCAAAAACCCCTTTCTAAATATATTGCAGAATATATAGGATTTGATTTTGAAAGAGGTGTTTTAGCTGAAAGTGCTCATCCCTTCACTTTGACAGTGAGTACAGATGATGTGAGACTAACTAGTCGATATTTTGAAAATTTACCATTTTCATCAATTTTTAGTACAATGCATGAAGGTGGACATGGAATCTATGAGCAAGGAATAGGTTCGGAGCTAAAAGATACAATACTTGCAGAGGGGACCTCAACATCGATTCATGAATCACAGTCTAGATTTTATGAAAATATGATAGGACGTTCTAAAGAATTTTGGATAGGAATATGTCCAGAGGCAAGTAAGTATTATGAATTTATAAAAAAAGAAAATATTGATGAATTGTATAAGAGTATTAATGTTGTTACTCCCTCTTTTATTAGAGTAGAAGCAGATGAATTAACTTATTCTTTACATATAATGGTTAGATATGAAATAGAAAAAGGGCTGTTTAATGGTGAGTATGCAGTTGAAAATTTACCAGAAATATGGAATGAAAAAATAAAAGAATACTTAGGAATAGAACCGACTAATGATAGTGAGGGCGTTTTACAAGACGTACATTGGTCTTGTGGTTTAATTGGCTATTTTCCTTCCTATGCTTTAGGAAATGCTTATTCTGCTCAAATATATATGGCAATGAAAAAAGATTTAAATATAGAAAAACTTCTTTTAAATGGAGAAATAAATAAAATTACAGAATGGTTACATAATAAGATACATAAGTATGGAAAATCTAAAACTTCACAAGAATTAATAAAGGAAGTTTCAGGAGAAGAGTTAAATATTAAATATTATATTGAGTACCTAAAGGAAAAATATTCTAAAATTTATCAGTTGTAAAACTAAAAACTAGAAAAAATATTTATAAAAAGATATTAAAAGGGAGGCTAATATGGCAAAAGGATTAGATAGACACAATGAGCGAAAAGAAGAAGTTTTACGATTTGGAAAAGATTTAGCAAGAAGAAGTAAATCAACATGTGAACTTTGTGAGACTTCGGGAGTTAAGCTTAATATATACGAAGTTCCCCCAGTAGAGGAAACTCCAAATTTTGATATGTGTATTTTTATCTGTGATGATTGTATAAAAAAAATAGAAAATCTATTTAAAGTTAAAGAAAATGAGTTGAGGTTTTTAGGAAATAAAGTTTGGAGCGAGGTGCCACTTGTACAAGCTGTGGCAGTATATTCTTTAACCCAAGTTGAAGAAAAATATTTGTGGGTAGAAGGAATCCTTGAAAATGTATATTTGGAAGAGAAAGCTAAAGAATTTTTAGAAAAAATAGAGTTATAAGTGTCAAATTAAAAAAATTAGATAAAAAGTTAAAAAATGAAAAATAGAATTTAAACTAAGAAAAATATTGAAAAATAGATAAAAATACATCCGGCTAGTACAAAAAAATGCCAGATACAATGCATGAATAAGATTCGAATAGAATAAAAAATAGCACCGACCGAATAACTAATTCCACCATAAACCAAAAGCTTTAATGAAAGTGGAGAGATATTTTCTTTTAATTCGGGGTAAACAAACATAATCATCCAACCCATTAATAAATATACACCAGTTGATATTAGTTTAAATCTCCCAGTAAAAAAAAACTTGAAACAAATTCCAAATAAAGTCAATCCCCATTGAAGAGAAAGAAAAGTCCATTTAGTGGGGCCATTAAAAACAGTTAATAAATAAGGGGTATAAGAACCCGCGATTAAAATATAGATAGATGAATGATCTAAAAATTTGAAAAATGATTTAATTTTACCTTGGTGTAAAATATGATAAGTTCCAGACATTGAAAAAAGTAAAATGCTGGATAGTGAAAAAATAGTACACCCTAATAAATAGTCGACATTTCTACTATAAATAGCTTGATTAATAAGTGCCCCCATTCCAATGAGTCCTAAAATAACTCCTATATAATGTGTTAAAGAATTAATCCATTCTTCTGTTCTGTTCATAAGATCCCCCTCAATTAAAAATTTTAAGTAATATAAAAATTAAGTTTTTTTAATTTAGACTTAGTGTGATATGTAAGAATTATAACATTAAAAAAAGAGAAATTGCAATAGTAAACTATGAATTTTAAGATGAGGAAGTGGTTGTCTAAAGTTTTTTATTATTTTATGGTTAAATAATAAAAAATATGGTAAACTAGTGATAAGTAATAACATAGAAAGTGATATATAAAATAATAATAAATAAAAGAGATAAGGATGTAGAAAGAATGTTGCAGATACTATTAAGAGCTAAAAATTTAAATTGCAGTAAGATAGAAAGATTTCTTAAAATGGGTAGTTTAATAATTTATCCTACAGATACAGTATATGGTCTAGGAGGAATTATTGACTCAAAAGAAGTTTTAGAAAAAATTTATGCAGTTAAAGAGAGAGAGATGAATTATCCTTTAGTGGCTCTTATAAGTCAGAAAGAAAAAGTTTATGAGGTTGCTAATGTTTCTGTAGCTAAAAAAAAAGTTGTAAATAAACTTATTGAAGCATTTTGGCCTGGGGCTCTTACAATAATTTTAAAAAAGAAAGATATAATTTTAAAAGATATGGTCTCAAATGGAGAAACAATAGGTGTGAGAATGCCTAATCATGAAGTGGCATTGAAAATAATTGAGAGTGTAGGTGGAATTCTTGCTACTACAAGTGCTAATATTTCAGGGGAACCATCACCGATTAAGTTTTCAGAGGTTTCTAAAAAAATTAAAAGCAGAGTAGATCTTATTGTTGAAGATAATTCTCCTCTTGTGGGAATTGAGTCAACAATAATAGATTTAAGTGGAAGAAAAATTAAAATTTTGAGAAATGGAGCTATTACATCAGATGAAATAGAGGCTATAATTGGAGAAATAGAGTAACAAATATAAAAAAATATTTAAGGAAAGGGAGAAAATAATGAAGACGCAAAAAGTGAATCCAAGTACAATGAATCCAATGGAGATGAATAATATTTCATCAATGATGAGTTCCATGAATTTAATTCAAAAAATAGGAAAAAGTAAAAGAAAATATAATATTGAAATTGGTAAAAATGAAAAAAAGTTTCTAGCTAAATTTTTAGAAGAAGCTAAAAAACAATTTCCTAGTGGGAACGACTCAGGAGTAAAACCACTAATTAGTTTTTTTGATTATTTAATAGAAATATGTAAAAATAAAAAAATTAATGAAATAAAATTAAGTTATGAAGAACTTGAATTTTTGAAAAAAATGTTAAGTGATTCAGTGAAAGGAATGGAAGATATGAAGTTTAAATGGTATCAATTTTTAAAGAAAAGCATGGTAAAAATAATGTTGAAACAATATAGAATGCTACTTAAAACAATAAATTAATTTGTTGGAGAAAAGTGCAATGGTAAAGATTATTTAATAGAGGGGAAAGAAATAAAGAAAAGAAACTGTTGACACTATTGGAAAAATATAGTATGATAACAGAGTTGCCTAGATAGCTCAGTTGGCTAGAGCATTCGGTTCATACCCGAACGGTCGAAGGTTCGAATCCTTTTCTAGGCACCAGAATAAAAATAGTTATCCAAGTTTATAAATTGTATTATACAATTTATAAACTTGGATATTTTTTATTCCAAACCTAAATAAACTTCATAAATTTCTTTATAAAAGACAAAAAATTTGATATACTGATAGTGTAGAAAAAATGGAGGAAAATATATGGAAAGAAGAAAAAAAATAATAATATCAAGGACTGATAAAATTGGAGACCTAATATTATCTATACCAAGTTTTTATATGGTAAGAAAGATGTATCCAGATTCTGAAATAATAATATTGGTAAAAACATATAGTTATGATATTGTAAAAAATATTCCATATGTAGATAGAATTATAAAAATAGAAGACTATACTAAGAAAGAGTTGTTGGAAAAAATTGCTTATTTTAAAGCAGATACTTTTATTTCTCTTTATGATGATGAATTTATTTCACAGTTAGCTTTGAATAGTAAAGCTAAGGTTAGGATTGGTCCAAGGTCAAAGTTGAAATCTTTTTTTGTTTATAATAAAGGAGTTATTCAAAAAAGATCCAAGTCTATAAAAAATGAAGCAGAGTATAATTTAGATTTAATAAAAAGAATGGATAAAAAATTATTTGAAGAAAAATATGAGATAAATACTTCAATATATTTAGAAGAAAAAAATAGAGAAGTAGCAGATAAATATTATAAACAAAATAAAATTTTTGGGAAAACATTAATAGTAAATCCTTTCACAGGAGGGTCAGCTAAAAATATTACTGATATACAATATATCGAATTATTGAAAAAAATATTATTTGTAATGCCTTCACTAACGATAATATTGATTACTCATATATCCGAAGAAGAAAGAGTAGAGAAAATGCTTACAGAAATAGGTAGGAAAAGAGTATACACATTTTCTAATGGGGGCGATTTGTTAAATACAGCAGCAATAATAGAAAAAGGTACTTTATATTTAGGAGCTTCAACAGGACCTACCCATATTGCAGGTAGTTTAAAAAAATTAATAGTTGGAATTTATCCAGTTAAAAAAACCCAAAGTATAACAAGATGGGGAGTATTTGGAACTAAGACAGTCTCATATATAGTTGTTGATGAAAATAATTCAAAGGAAAATTATAAGAATAAAAACTTTGAGTGTTACGATGCAAAAATAGAGAAAAAACTTATAAAACTAATAAAAGAAAAATTAAATGAGGTAATATCATGAAAAGGCTTCTTATAATTCATACAGCTTTCATTGGAGATATAGTGCTTTCCACACCATTATTAAAAAAAATAAAAGATTTATACGGAGATGTTGAAATAACTTATTTAACAACTCCAATAGGAGCAGAAGTTTTAAAAAATAATCCTAACATATCAGAAATAATAGTATATGATAAAAAAGCATTACATTCAGGAATAAAGGGTGTTATTCAATTAGGAAAAAGGTTGAGATATAAAAATTTTAATTTGGTAATAAATTTACATAGATATCTTAGAAGTGGGATATTAACTTTTTTGACAAGAGCTCCTTTATCTATAGGTTATGATATAGGATTAGCAAAGTTTATATACACCAAAAAAATAAAATATGATAAACAATTGCATGAAGTAGAAAGAATTTTATCATTTTTACCTGAAAATCCTGAAAAAAGGGATGTAGAGTATAATATTGAACTTTTTCCAAGTAAACAAGATGAAAATCGAGTTAAAGAGCTTTTAACTACAGAAGACCTACAGGAGACTAGAGAGAAAAAAATAGTGGTTCTAGCCCCAGGAAGTAAGTGGTTTACAAAAAAATGGCCAGTAGAGTATTGGAATGAACTTAGTAAAAAATTAAGCTATAACAAGAATATACAGCAGATAATTGTAGGTGGAGAGGAAGAAAAAAATATAGCGATGGAAATTTCAGAGAATTGTCTTGATTTAAGAGGGAAAACTACATTGTTAGAACTGGCAGTAGTAATAAAGAAAGCTAAAATAATTGTTTCAAATGATTCGTCACCAATTCATATAGCTTCTGCATTTAAAGATACATTTATTATAGCTATTTTTGGTCCAACAGTAAAAAAAATAGGTTTTTTTCCATGGAGTAAAAATAGTATAGTCTTGGAACAAATTAATTTAAAATGTAGACCTTGCGAAATCCATGGAGGGAATAAGTGTCCTAAAAAACATTTTAAATGTATGCTAGAAACAAAACCTGAAAAAGTTTTTGAAATGATTTCTACAAAATTATAATGTTTTTAATCAAAGTTTAAAGGAGGGGAGAAAATAAAGATTCTGATAATAAGATTGAGTTCTATTGGAGATATTATTCTAACAACTCCAATTCTAAAAAAATTAAAATTAAAATATCCAGAAATAAAAATAGATTTTTTAGTTCTAGAAAAGTTTAAAGATGCAATAGAAGGAATAAGCTATATAGAAAATGTAATTGTTTTTGATAAACAAAAACATGATGGAATAAGGAATATGAAAAAATTAGCAGAAAAATTAAATAATAACTCTTATGATTATGTTTTTGATCTACATTCTAAGATACGCTCTATCTATATTTGTAAATTTATAAAATCTAAAATTTTAAAATATAAAAAAAGAGTATGGTATAAAAGTTTGCTAGTCAAAATGAAAATAATGAAATATAATGTAGATGCTAGTATTGTAAAAAATTATTTTGAACCTTTTAAAATTTTAGGCTTAAAGTATGAAAAAGAAGATTTAGATTTTTATTTTTCTCCTTCTGAGCTGGGGAAAATACCTGAAAATTATAAAAATATACCTATATTTGCTCCATGTGCTTCTAAAGAAACGAAAGAATGGACTATAGAAGGTTTTGGAGAATTAGCAAGAATAATAGGGGAAAAGAAAAAAGAAAAAATTATATTGATAGGTGGAAAAAGTGATTATGAAAAATGTGAAAAGATAAATCTTATAAGTGGGAATAACTGTATTAATTTAGCAGGGAAACTTACTCTAAAAGAAAGTGCAGCATTATTATCTTGTGGAAAATACTTATTGAGTAATGATTCTGGACCATTTCATATTTCAAGAGGAGTAAAAACACCAACTTTTGTAATTTTTGGACCTACAGATTCCAATATGTTTGAACTGGAAAGTAGAGATACTTTGATAACATTAAAGGAACCTTGTTCTCCTTGTAGCCTACATGGAGATAAGAAATGTCCAAAACAACATTTTAATTGTATGAAAAAATTAAAAGCGGAAACCGTTTTTGAAATTATTGAAAAAAAACAGGAGGAATAATAAAATGGCAAAAAAAGCAGCAACAGATAATAATGATAAAAATAAAAGTTTAGATTTAGCGTTGAAGCAAATTAAGAAGGATTTTGGTGAAGGTTCTATAATGAAACTTGGTGAAAATCAACAAATGACTGTAGAATCCATATCAACTGGAAGTATTAATTTAGATAAAGCTTTAGGAATAGGTGGAGTCCCAAGAGGAAGAGTAGTAGAGGTTTATGGAGCAGAGAGTTCAGGAAAAACAACATTAGCACTACATATTATTGCAGAAGCACAAAAAGCGGGTGGAATGGTAGCATTTATAGATGCAGAACATGCACTTGATCCTATATATGCAAAGGCATTAGGAGTTGATATTGATGAACTTTTAATATCACAACCAGATTATGGGGAACAGGCACTGGATATTGCTGATGTCCTTGTAAGGTCAGGAGCTATTGATGTAATTATTGTGGATTCAGTTGCAGCACTTGTTCCAAAAGTAGAGATAGATGGAGAAATGTCAGATCAACAAATGGGATTACAAGCTAGACTTATGTCAAAAGCTCTTAGAAAATTAGCTGGAAATATGAGTAAATCAGGAACTACAATAGTATTTATAAATCAAATTAGAGATAAAATAGGTGGATTTGGATTTGGACCTCAAACAACAACAACAGGTGGAAAGGCTCTTAAATTCTATTCTTCTGTAAGATTAGAAGTGAAAAGAATTGGAAGTGTTAAACAAGGTGATGATGTTATAGGAAATGAAGTAATTGTAAAAGTAACTAAAAATAAAGTAGCACCTCCATTTAAAGAAGCAGCTTTTCAAATTATGTATGGAAAAGGAATTTCAAGGGTAGGAGAAATCTTAGATGCAGCTTTAGAGAGAGATATTGTAGCAAAAGCAGGTTCTTGGTTCAGTTTTGGTGAGATAAGAATAGGACAGGGAAAAGAAAATGTTAAATTAAAGTTAGAAGAAGATAAAGAACTATTAGCTAAGCTTGAAGAAGAACTAAAAAAAGAACCAGTTGTAGAGAAAAAATCCAAGAAAAAAGGTGCTTTAGATGAAGCAGATGTAGAAGAAAACGAAAATGAGTAAAAGTACAAAGTCTTATAAACTCTTGAAAAATAAAATAACTTTTGAAGAAAAAATAACTATATCTCTTTCTAAAGAACTTATAAATAAATATGATCTTAAAGAAAAAGAAGAGATTTCAGGAGAAGATTATCAAAAATTAATACGAGAGTCAGTAGAAAATTATATAATCTATCTTTTAGCAAAAAAAGATTATTTTAAAAAAGACCTTTTTGATAAGTTAAATACTATTTATCGAGAAAAGAACATTATTCTAGAAGCACTTGATGTAGTCGAAGAAAAAGGTTATATAGATGATTTGAATAGAGCTAAAAATTATATAGACTCCCATAAAAATTATGGGAGTAATAAACTGAGCTTTGAGCTTATGAGACGTGGTATAAATAAAGATAAAATAAAAGAATTACTTGGAGATAATGAAGAAGCAGAATATACAGAGTTAGAGAGAATAATTGAAAAACAAAAAAAAGATAAATCTGTAGAAAAAATAATTCAATCTTTAATGAGAAAAGGATTTGAATATAAAAAAATAAAAACTATTTTAGAAAGAGGAGAAAAATGATTATATTAGGCATAGAAACATCTTGTGATGAGACATCAATTGGGATATTAAAAGATGGAAAAGAAATATTGACTAATAAAATTTCTTCACAAATAGATATCCACAAAGAGTTTGGAGGTGTTGTTCCAGAAATAGCCTCAAGACATCATATAAAAAATATTGTGGCAGTCTTAGAAGAGGCATTAGAAGAGGCAAAAATAACTCTTGATGATGTTGATTATATTGCAGTAACCTATGCTCCTGGTCTTATAGGGGCTCTTCTTGTAGGAATATCTTTTGCAAAAGGATTAGCCTATGGACGTAAAATACCAATAATACCAGTTCACCATATAAAAGCACATATATATGGAAACTTTATAGAAAGTGAAATTACTTTTCCAACAATAGCACTTATTGTTTCAGGGGGACATACTAATATTGTATTGGTCACAGAAAAACATGAATTTATTAATATTGGTGGGACACTTGATGATGCAGTTGGAGAAACCTATGATAAGGTTGCAAGAGTACTTGGAATTGGATATCCTGGTGGTCCTGTAATAGATAAAATGTATTACCAAGGTGACTCAAGTTACTTGAAGATACCTGAACCTAAAGTTGGAGAATTTGATTTTAGCTTTTCAGGAATAAAGACCTCTGTAATAAATTTTGTTAATCAAAAAAAAATGAAAAATGAAAGTTTTAAAAATGAGGACATAGCAGCTTCTTTTCAAAAAAAAGTTGTAGAGATATTAGTAAAAAAGAGTATAAAAGCAGCACAAGAAAAAAATATAAAAAATATAGTTTTGGCAGGTGGAGTAGCAGCGAACTCTCTATTAAGAAGTGAACTAGTGAGTGCTGGAAATAAGAATGGAATAACAATAACATATCCTAAATTTGAATATTGTACTGATAATGGTGCAATGATTGCAATGGCAGGGTACCATAAGTTAATGACTAGAGGTAAAGAGTGTTTTGCCCCATTAGAGTTAAATGGAGTAGCTTCTCTTTCCATGGAATATGATATATAAAAAAGGATGAAAAAATGAATTTTTTGATAATTATAAGTATAATTTTTCTTATTATAATATTTTGTATAAAATTTTTTGATGGAAAAGGTATTCCAATTTTTTTATATCATCAAGTCAATAGAGATTCAAAAGTTACACCAGAGCTATTTGAAGAACATTTAAAAATACTTAAAGAGAAAAATATGGAATTAATAAAAATAAGCCATTTATTGAATAAAACTAAAAAGCAGATAAAAAATAGTGCAATGATAACTTTAGATGATGGATATTATGATAACTATAAATATGTTTTTCCATTGTTGAAAAAATATAATATGAAAGCGACTATATTTTTAAATACTTTTTATATAAAAGAAAGAAGGGAAGAAACACCAGATATTTTAGATAGTAGAGAAGCTAATTATTTGGCAGCAATGGAATTTTTAGAAAATGGAAATGGGACTTCATACCAATACATGACTTGGGAAGAGATTAAAGAAATGAATGAAAGTGGACTTGTTGATTTTCAAGCTCACTCACATCAACACAAAGCTATTTTTGAAAATTTTATTCTTTTAGATATATTTAAAAAAGATGAACGAGAAAGTTCAGATGTATATAGTTATGGAAAAATTAAAGAAGGATACCCTAAGTTTAGAAAAAGAGGAGAATATTCAATACAAGGAATTGAAATAAAAAATGAATTTTTTGAATTGTTTCGTAACTTTTATTTAAAGACTTTAAAAAATAAAAATAAAAAAACTCTTCTTAAAGAGGGACAGAATTTTATAGATGAAAATATTGAAAAATATATAAAACGAGAAAATGATGAAGACTTTAAACTAAGAATAAAGAAAGAGTATCTTCAAAATAAAAATTTAATTGAAGAGAAGTTAGGGAATAAAGTTAATGCTTTTTGCTGGCCATGGGGTCATAGAGGTAAAAAAGCAATAGAAATTTTGAAAGAGTGTGGGGTAGAAGGTTTTGTTAGTACAAAAAAAGGGACAAATTATAGTGCTAAAGTAAACTTAGAATTTATAAAAAGAATAGAGTTAAGAGATTTTTCAACAAAAAAATTTAAAATTAATCTATTTATAGGAAGAAATTATATTCTAGGAAAAATTTATCAATTATTTTCATAAATAGAAAAATTGTATAGGGAGAAATATATGAAGTTATCGATTGCAATGATAACTTTTAATGAAGAAAGAAATTTAGAACGAACTTTGACTTCAATAAAAGATATAGCAGATGAAATAATAATTGTGGATAGTGGTTCAACGGATAAAACAAGAGAGATAGCAGAAAAATTTGGTGCTAAATTTTATTTTGAACCTTGGGCAGGATATGGAAAACAAAGAAATAGTGCTATAGAAAAATGTTCTTCAGAATGGATTTTAAATATAGATGCAGATGAAGAGATTACAGAAGAGTTATTCGTGAAAATAAAAAACATATTAAAAACTCCTCCAGATTGTGAGGTATACACGATTAATTTTGCCTCTGTATGTTTTGGAAAAGAATTGAAATATGGTGGTTGGAGTAATAGTTACCATATAAGACTTTTCAAAAAAACTGCAGGGAAATTTAATTTTAATGTTGTTCATGAAACTTTTGAAACAAAAAGTAAAGTAGGAAAAATTAAAGAAAAGATATGTCACCATTCCTATCTTACAATTGAAGATTATCTATCAAAATTTAATAGATATACAACAGAGGGAGCTATAGATTATTATAATAAAAATAAAAAAGCTAGTGTATTTCAAATAGTTTTTAACCCTTTGTATAAATTTATTAGAATGTATATTTTTAGATTAGGATTTTTAGATGGAATGGAAGGGTTTGTTATTGCTGTTATGAGTTCACTATATACAATGGTAAAATATTTTAAATTAAGAGAAATGTATCGTAATAAATCATATATAAAAAAATAAAAATGGAGAAAATTATGAAAATATATATTGCCCCCTTGGCAGGAGTCACAGATTATACATACAGAGGCATTCTTGGTGAATTTTTACCAGATATGATGTTTACTGAAATGATCAGTATAAATGCCCTTGGGATGCAAAATTTAAAAACATTAAACCAACTTCTTAGAGTGAGAGAGGGAGATGGTGTACAGATATTTGGTAGAGATATAGAAAAAATAGTTGAAAGTGCTAAATATATAGAAAGCTTAGGAGTTAAACATATAGATTTTAATGCAGGTTGCCCTATGAACAAAATAGCTAAAAATGGCTATGGAGCAGCACTGTTAAGTGAGCCTGATTATATAAAGGAAATTTTAACAGAATTAAAAAAAAATTTAAAACCAGAAACCAAATTATCCATTAAGATAAGAATCGGGTGTAATGGAATAAAAAATCATGTAGTAGTGGCTAAAATAGCAGAAGAAGTTGGATGTTGCCATATAACAGTACATGGAAGGACTAAAGAACAATTATATTTAGGGAAAGCTGATTGGAATCTTATAAAAGAGGTGAAAGAGGCTGTCTCTATACCTGTTATAGGTAATGGAGATATTTTTACTGCTGAAGATGCTATTGAAAAAATAAAAATATCAGGTGTTGATGGGATCATGTTAGCTAGAGGAATATGCGGTAATCCCTGGTTAATAAGAGAAATAAAAGAGATGTTAACATATGGAAAAGTGATGACAATAGTAACGGTTGAAGATAGAATAAATATGGGGATTAAACATATTGAAAGAGCCCAAAAAGAAAATCCAGAGAGAAAATTTATGTTTGAAATTAGAAAACATTTGTGCTGGTATATTAAAGGTATGAAAAATGGAAATGAGCTTAAAAATAAAATAAATAATACAGACTCTTATGATAAAATTATAAAAATTTTAATTGAGTATAAAGAGTTTATAAATGATAAAGTTACAATATAAAAAATATTGTAACTTTATCATTTATATAGTACAATGGAGAATAATAAAATTAAAAATTTATAGGGAGAGAAAATTGAAAATACAAGAAGTTGAAAAGTCATTAAAAAGATTTTTAAAAAAGAAAGGAAGTTTCTCAGCAGCATTATTGGTAATGTTTCTAATAACAGGGACAATATCATTAGGTGGTGTAGAGTCTGTAACAGAAATTAATGGAATTAAAGAAAATATTTTAGTAAAGATTAAACAAGAAAGAGAAAAAATAAAAGCAAAAATAAAAGAAAATGAAAGTAAAATATCAGAAGAAACAGCGATGTTTGATACTTTGGTTAAAGAATGGGATTTTTATGGAAAGCCGCTTGGGCAGAATACTCAGGTGTTTTTTACATATAATAAAATAAATAGCGGTTCTCTAAAAGATAGGACAGGAGAAGCATTTAAAAAGACAATAGACGCAGGTATAGCATCAGGTTTAAGTGGCGGAGCCACTCTTGATAAAATTATTCAAAATAGTGGAATGATAGTAGATGGTACAACTTTTAGTGAAAAAATAGAAATTCCAGTTAATATTGTACCTTTAGTTCCAGAAATACCAGTAGTTAATAAAGATATTAATGTTAATATAAATACACCTCAAATAGGTGATATCCCAGCACTGGGTATCCCAGTATTTAATATACCTGATGTAATAGTAGTGAATAAAGTAGTAGTTGGAGCAGTAAATGTTCAAAATTTTGGAGGAGCAACAATAAATCCACCAACTACAGTTATTCCTATTGAAATAGTAGGGTTAACACCTCCTGAGATAGTTCTCCCAGATGAGAAAACTATAAATATTGGGGCACCAACTGCACCAAGTGGGTTTGAACCTACCCAAATAGAGCCACCCAAAGTACCATCAATCCCAGTAATAGCAACTATTGAAGTACCCGATTTTAAAACAAATGTTACTTCTTCTGGAAACTTTACTAATACTTATGTTCTTCTGGGAGTGGATGATGCGAGTTCGTATAGAAATGCAATTATTGAATCGGTATCAATTACGGAAGGAGAATTTAAAATTCAAAGGTATGGAAATAAAAGATGGAATTTTGAATTTAAAGACTATGGAGGTGTCAATGTTTTTAGTTCATCCCCTAATAGTGATGCTCTATTTTATAAAACTGGTGAGCCAGTTGTCAAATATAAGACCGGTGCATACTGGCAAGGGCTAAATGATGAAATTAATATAAATGAGAAATTAGGATTTCAATCCTTAATAGGAGACTCAAGGGCATCATCAACAATGCTTAGTAATGCTAATTTTTTATATACAAACACTAAAGACAGTTCTTTCTTAAATGAATTTGCACATTTAGATATGCATGGAGCTTCCCCGGTACTTAAAGAACGAGAGAGATTAGTTAAAGGGACAACAAATGAAGATGGAACACGATTAGAGAACTATGAGGCGATAGAGGCGGCATTTGATGATGCGGTTCAAATAAATCCAGAAAATTCCAATAGTACAAAAGATTCAGATATATACACGTGGATTAATAGTGGAAAAATAGTACTAGAAGGTGGAAATGGCTCAATAAGTAATCACTATGAACATGATAAATCCCCAGTGAACGCAAGTACTAATAAAGCAATGGTAATAAATACAGGTGATATATTTATAGTACCATATGAAGGAAAAAAATATATTCCGCCGAGTCCCTCAGGAGGTACTGCTACATGGGGAGAAGGAAAGAAAGATTCAAATAATGGTGTTTTTATAATGTCTTTAGATTCACCCAAGAGTACTCATCATGTAATGTATAATAGTGGAACAATTGAGTCTTATACTCTAAATTCTTTTGTTTTTTTATCAAGTACAAAATTAGGAAAGGGACCACTTTCCAATTCGCCTTTTACAACAGCATATAGACCTTTAAGTATTGTGAATAGGGGAGAAATAAAAATAATGGGTGAAAACTCAACAGGAGTATATATAAAAACTGGGTCTAAAAATCAGTATGAATTTACTACAAAAGATTTTGATTTAGCTACAGGTATAGGTAGCTATAATCCTATAGAAATATATGGAGATAAAAGTATAGGATTGTATATAGAATCAACAGGTTCAGCAACGCTGGAAAAACCGGGAGCAGTTGAAGTTTCAGTTCCAGTGTATAACAAGGGAAATTTTGCTGTTGATATAGGAAGTGAGAATGTAGGAAACCAAGTATTTAATACGTTACAACATACTATTGATGGTGTCACATCTGATTATACAGCAGGTGATAAAATAACAGATCTTAATGTGAATCCTAATGGAACCAGTACAAATATAGAAGGAAGTTTTGGAATTTTATCAAATTCAAATCTTGATTTAGATTCCCATCAAATAAGAATATATAATAAGACAGAATCAAGTGTAGCAGTGACACCAATGAGTGATGCTGTTCTAAACTTAGGTAAAGGGAGTATAGAGCTAAATGGTGGAAGTAATAATATAGGACTCTATATATCAGGAACTGGTACTAATACTGGAAAAATAATTACAGAAGGTACAGTAAAATTAATTGGCGGGAACTCAAATATTGCAGCTTATACAAGTGGGGCAGGTAATAATATAACAGTTGAGACAATTGACGGAGCTAATTTAACAGACTCAATATTTCTATTCGCAGCTAATGGCAGTGAAATCGGAGTTACTAATGGTATTTCAATTACAAGTAAAGTTTCAGTAGATGCTAATTCGACTAATGAAAAGGACTCAGGAGCAGCCTTTGCAAGTGGAGCAGGTTCAAAAATAGTAATAAATAGAGATGAGCTAGAGGCAACAGCTAATATTACTATAACTGGTGCAAAACAAACTGATACATCAAATCAATTGGGATTTGGTTTAATGGCAATTGATGGTGGAAAAATTGAGGCAAAAAATAATAATATAGAAGTAATAAAGGGTTCTACAGGGATAGGGTCTATAGGACTAGGTTCTCATGTAGACTTCACAGGTGGAAGACTAAAATATGACGGGAATAGTTACGCAGTGTATTCAGATGGAAAAGGGAAGATAGATTTATCAGAAGCAACTCTTGAATTATGGGGTAATTCAACTGCTTTTGACTTGGACTTGTCAGGAGGAGCAATTTCTCCAATTATATTGAATGATAAATCAAGAATAGAAGTAAAATCCAATGATATAATAGTTTTTACATTGAAAAATGCTACAGCTCTTGATACAAGTGGATTAGAAATTAGTATTCTAAATTCCATAGGAGGAGCTTTAAGTGGAAGTATAGATTTGACTAAGTTAATAGAAGCCGGGGAAGGAATAGATAAGTATAAGACGGCAGCAGTAGATGGTGGAACTATTATTGTGGGTAATTTAGATAGAACAGGAACGGGAGCAACTGGTGAAACACCAGACCAAAAAGATGGAAACTTTTACTATAATAGATTTTTAGGACAAAGACTAGTGGCAACTGCTACAGGTTCTAAAATTTCAGCAGTATTAACCAGTGTAGAAGCAGAGAAATATAAAGATCAAGTAGTAGGTTTTGAAATGAACTCTAGTACCCTTGCTGTTGATAATACAGAAACAGCTATTAATTTGGTGGGAAGTACTGTCATAGCTGATAGAACAGATTTAGGAGCAGGAGCAATGGGGCTATTCATAAACTATGGGAAAGTGTCAGTTGATGGAACAAGTAAAATAGAAGTGGAAAAAGGTTCTAATACAGTGAATGATGGTGGAGTAGGAATATACTCTGTAAATGGAAGTGGTGTTACAGTAGCAACAGGTGGAAAAATAGATGTAGCAGGAGATGGAGCTTTTGGAATTTTAGGAATGGCCTATAGAAAAGATGCTACTGGAAATCCTATAGTAAATGAATTTACTACTACAGCAAATCCAAATATAACTCAAGGTCAAGTTAATATTTCAAACTCTGGAACAATAACCTTGAATGGAATAGGAAGTATTGGAATATATGCAGATAATAATAATGTTCTTGGTGGAATAACTGATTCAAATATATCCAATCTATCGAGTGGAAAAATAACAGTAGGTGGAGGTAATTCACAGACAACATCAGTAGGAATGTATGGTAAAAAATCAACTATTTCAAACTTGGGGACAATAGAAGCAGGAGATGGTGGAGTAGGAATTTATGGAATAGAAGGTTCTGAGATAAAAGATTTAGGAACAATAAATTTAGGCTCAGATGGAATTGGTGTAGTGGTAGATGAAACCTCAAAGATAACGGCAACTAGTTTGGTTTTAGGAGAAATAGCAGGAAGCCCTATAGATGAAAATGGGAAAGTCGGAATTATGTATAAGGGAACAATAGGAGCCGCTCAACAAAGTATTTCTGTAAGTATAAATAGTGTAGGAATAGACAAAGCAACAGGTATCTATGTAGAAAATGCTAATGTAATAACAAATGGAGATTTGCATATAGGTAGTAATGGAGTAGGAGTATATTCAAAAAATGGTATAGTAGTAAATAATGCAGGAAAAGCATTAGGTACAGTTGGAATTCAATTAGGAAATAATGCAGGTGCCATGGGAATGTACTTACAAACTGATGAAACTGCGACAGGCTCTATAACTAATGAAGGAAAAATTATTGTGGGAGAGAAAACTCAATTTGCAATGCTAGGAACGGGGTCAGGTTCAACTATAATAAATAATGGTGATATTGAATTAACAGTTGCAGAAAGTATAGGTATTTATGCGCAAGATGGAGCAACAGTCAATTTTGCAGGACAAGGAATAGAATTCACTCCTGGAGAAACAGGTTCAATAGGTGTTTTTGTAAGTAATGCTACAGCCAATATAGAGCTAGGTACAGATATTTTTGAGTCGAAAAATAAAGATGGAAATATTTTAATATATGGAGAAAAAGGAAGTATTGTAACGAATACTAAAGGATTAGTTGTTGATGGCATAGCTCTAGATGCAACAGGTAATGGTAAAAAAATAGGAATATATTTAAATGGAGATGAAACTGTTAATAACTATATTTCAACTTCTGGGACAGGAAAATTAGAAATAAGAAATGGAGCTATAGGTCTATATTCAAAAGGCGATAATATGTTAGATTTCACTGGAGGATTACATGCAAGTGGAGCAGAAACAACAGGGATATATATAGATGGAAAAGCTACATTGACAGGGACACTTGAGTCTGATAATGGAGCAATAGGAGTTTACGGAAAAGGTGGAGAGATAACATTAAATGGAACAACCACTGTGAAAATTGGAGCAACCACTAATTCCATAGGGTTTTATTTAGAAGATGGAGCATCTTTAATAGGAAATTTGAATATAACAGGTGGAAATGATGGTATAGGTACATATTATTCTCGTTCAGTACTTAGCACAGGAGATATGACAGTATTTAACACAGGAAATATAACAATAACAAATACAGGAACAGATAATGTTGTTGGAATCTATGTTAGTGGAGCTACATCAACAAATACTTCTACACTAACAAATAGTGGTACAGTAATAGGAACAGGTAATAATGTTATAGCAACTATGACAAAAGATGGTACTTTAAATATTAATGGTTTAATAACAGTTTCAGGAAAAGATAGTGTAGGAGCTTTTGCAGCTCAGGGTGGAATAATAACTAATAATAGCATTATAACTGCTACAAATACTTCAATTCTAGGAACTGATATGACAATTGGAATGATTGCTCAAAGTGGTATTGCAGGTGAAACAGCAACTATAGTAAATAACAAAATAATTATAGCCGAAGGTACTAATGATGTAGGAATGTATTTAGGGTCTACTGCAGGAATTAATACAGGAAAAAATATTGTTGATGCTACAATTAATGTAAAAGATGGTATTGCTGTATATGTTAAAGGTTTAAAGAATAAATTTGTTAATTCAGGAACACTGAAAGTAACTGGTTCAGGAATAGGAATATATTTAGAAGGAAGTGGAAACGGAACAATCTCTAATACAGGGAAAATAGATTTATCTTCAGAGGCAAAAGGAGTTTATTCTAAGGACTCTATTATAGATTTTGATATAACTACAACAGGAGCAGCAAAAGGTATAGGAATTTATGCGACAGGGACAACTACATTTGTAAGTAGTACAATAGATGTTGCAAATGGACAGATAGGAATCTATACAGATGATACGGCAGTAGATTTAAGTGGTGCAATAGTAGAAGCAAAAGATAAGGTAGGAACTGATAGCTCAATCGGTATCTATTTAAAAGATAACGCAGTCGCATATACAATGGTAGGGACGAAGGTAACAGTGGGAAATGGAGTAGGAATATACTTAGGAAATAATGAAGGAACAGTATCCGCACTTCAAGGAACAACTTTAACTTTTAGCGGAACAGTATCAACAGTAGGTGGAATAGGAATCTATGTTCCCGAAGCAAGTACATTGAATACAGGAGAAGTGACATTAAATGTTAATGGTGGAACAGGAGTTTATCTAGGTGGCGGAACAGCTAATTTAGGAGTAACTGATACGCTGAAAATAAAGTTGACTGGAGATAACGCTACAGGTATTTATATAGAATCAGGGACATTAACTTTAGGAGAAAAAATAGAAGTCAAAGGTGAAGGAACGATTGCTACAACTGTAAATGGTACTATAAAATCTGATGCACCGTTGAATGTAGGAAAAAATTCACAAGGACTACTTGGAGGATATTATGGGCCTGATTCTCAATTGAATATCTATTCAATTGAAAATGGATTAGCAGGTATTATAAATATTAAAGAAGGTGGAATAGGATTAGTTGCAATAGACAGTAGTAAGTCTAATGATCCTACAAAAATTCTTACCACTGCAAGTATAACTATTATAAATTCTGGAACTTTAAATGTTGATGGGTATATTATGAACGATACTTTAACTGGGAAAGTAAAAGTAGATTCAATAGGGATTTACTCTGAAGTTGCAGAAGTACAGAATATAGGAAAAATAGCAGTGACAGGAGAAGGTGGAATAGGAATATTTTATAATGGAAAAACTGTTGATGCTAAAGATATAACAAGTAATAATATAGAGTTAAATGGAAGTAATGGAATAGGTATTTATGCCACAGGAAATATGGGAGCTATTAAAAATACTATAATAAAGACAGATAGTACTGGTAGTAACAATACAGGAATTTTACTTGTAGGAGCAACAACTTCACCACTAACTCCACCAACAACTGTTGTTTCAAGTTTAGATGTTGGAAGGATAACGTTAGGAAAAGAAAGTATAGGATTGATGGTAAAAGATATTAGTGTAACAACAACAACAACAGGTGGTGTTATAACTATAGGTAATGGAACAAAAGATAAAGTTTCAGTAGGTGTATATTTAGATAACTCAACTATAGGTGCTCTATCTAGTGTTAGTATGGGTGAGTATGGAGTAGCTTATTCTATGAAGAATGGTTCAGAAGCAACTATAGATTTTACAAATACTTCTATCGGGACCAATGGAGTATATTTAAATGCAGTTAGTGGAAGTAAAGCGACTGTATCAGGAACTTTAGATGTAGGAGCAGGTTCAACAGGAATCCATTCAGAGAATGGAGAGCTAATCTTTAATTCACCTACTACTATAACTGTATCAGCTGGTGGAATAGGGTTAATAGTGAAAAATTCAGTTGTAACTGCAACTTCAGGAAATATACCAACAATAACAGTTAATACTGGAAGTGAGGGAAACTATTCAATCGGAAGTTACTATGATACAGTTAATTCATCTTTGGTGTTATCTGATATAAGTACTACGACTCAAATGGGAAATTACACAATATCTCATGTACTAGATAAGGCTAATGCTACTATTGGTTCAATGGTACTTGGAGCACCAGCACTAGCAGGAACATTTGGAAATAATCAAATAGGTGTAATGTTAAAAACTGGTTCAACATTAGTAGCAGGAACAATAGGAACTACAGGAACTACAATTGATATTACAGGAGGAGATAACAATATAGGAATTTATGCATCTAGTGGAACTGTAGCAAATAATGTAACAGTACACGGAAATATTAATGTTGGAGACTCTAGTGAATTTGCTAAATCTTCAATAGGAGTGTATGTAAAAAATGGTACATATACAGGAAATAGTGGTACATTAACTGTTGGAGCTAACTCAATCGGAATCTATGGAAAACAGTTAACAGGTACTTTATCACAAGGAGCAATAAAAGTAGGAGATTCAGCTATAGGAATTCATGCATTGAGTGACTCAACTGGATTAACAATTAATCAAACTGGTGGATTAGATGTAGGAAATGCAGGTTCAATCGGAATCTATGGGACTGATGTAGATAATGGGGTTGTTTCAGGAGGAAGAACTGATATAAATGTATCAGGAGGAACAGCTGATAAAGTAGGAACAGGAACATCAATTGGAATATTGAGTCAAGGAGCAGGTACTGTTGATTACAGTGGAACTATGGATATAGCTGATAGTACTGGTTCAGGTTCAATCGGAATATATAAAGATGGAATAGGAACTATAACTGTTGGAAGTTCAGCAGTAGGAAGTACAGATAAGCTCATTGTAGGAAATGCAGGATATGGAATTTATTCAATCAATGGTACTACTACTCTGTCATCAAATATAACCAACTATGCTGATATGACTTTAGGTGACGCTTCAATTGGAATATATTCAAAAGGACAAGGTACAGTAAATAATTATGGAAATATAAATGTAGGAACAACTAATGTGTCAACTCCAAAGACTCCTATAAATTCCATAGGAATATATTCAAGTGGTGGAAAGATAGTCAATCACTTAGGTGCCACAATCACTGTTGATGAATCACATTCAATAGGTATTTATGCAGATAATGGTGGAACTATAACAAACGATGGAATAATAGATGTGTCAGGTGGTGGAATAGGAATATTTGCTTACGGTGAAGGGACTAATGTTATAAATAACGGAGACATAAATGTTGTTGGTACTGATGATTCTGGTTGGAAATCAATAGGAATATCAATTGCTAAAGGTGCAAGCGTAATAAATAACGGAACAATAATTGTTAATGGTGGTTATGGAATCCATGTAGGGGAGGGTGGAAAGATAATTAACGCGGGAGTGATAAAAGTAGATAACGGTGGTGTTGATATAACTGATGGTAATGATCTCATAGCTTCAGTAGGGGGAGTTGTAATAAAACCTAATGGGGATGTAATAATAAATGAAAACTATGTAGGAATAGGTGGAAGTCTTGATGCTTCAGGAGCTGATATTAATTTAGATGGTGCTTGGATAGAAGCGACTACAACAACAGGTAAACCAATATTCATAGGAAACACAGTATCAGGAGAGATAACTCTATTACCAGGGTTTATTTCAAGAGAGCCAGTTACAACAATAGAAAATTTCTTTAATAGTTTTGTGGGAGTTAATATGGTTAATGGGATAACAGTAGGAACTTCACCAAGATTTGTGGCTAAAAAAGTAGGAAATGACCTTGTTATAGCAACACGACCATATGCAGATTTGAGTATAGGAGATCAGTTTGATGAGTTGGAAAATGGTTTAGATTATTTAAAAGAGCATGGAAACACGAATGATAGCGATATAATTGTGAATTTAGACAAATACTTAAATGGTTTCCGAGGCGATGAGTTTGCAGAAGAGACAGGAAAAGCAATAGCTGAGACAAGAGGAGATATTTATGGAACAATTCAAGGAAGAATGCAAGATGTAAATAGAGCATTTGATAATTCTTTTGATGAATTGCTAAATTCATATAACCCTTCGCGACAAAGTGATAAATTTAGTGTACTTTATACAGAGGGAGACTTTAAAGATCCAACACTAGGAATATCAGATTATGACTATGATGTAAAAGGCTTATTGTATATGCATGAGAAAGATGGTCTAAAATATGGAACGAAATATGGATATACATTAGGATTTACAGGGGCAACATTTAAATTTGATGATGATACAGCCGGTTCATCAGGTTCAGAAGAAGATATTTATAGCTTGAGAGTAGGAGCCCATAGAGAGCAAAAACTAGGAACAAGTAAATTTACTTGGTTAACAAGAGGAGAATTAGCATATAACTATCATGATACAGAGAGAAATATGCAATTAGGCCCAGAAAAATATGATAATAAAGCAGGTTATAGCTCATATGGAGCAAGCTTTAAGAATGAACTATCATATACAGCTTACTCAACTCTATCAACAGATTTAAAAGTTTATGGAGGAGCAAATTTAGAATATGGAGCAATGGAAGGATTTACTGAGAAAACAGGTTCAAAAGGTGGACTTGAATTGGAAGTAAAAGGAAATGACTACTTCATAGGAGAATTAGAGGCAGGATTGAAAGGAAGTAAGAAAATTTATCTAGGAAAGAATATCAATCTAAAAGTAAGTGCAGATGCAGGTTATGCATATGATTTAGGAGATAACTATCCAGGAAATAAAGCAAAATTAAAGAATGGTGGAGAAGGTTACTATGATTTAATAACAACAGAAAAAGCAGAAGGTTCGCTAAGAGGAAAAGTAGGGTTAGGATTAGAAAAAGCGAATCATTATGGAGTAACATTTGAAGTTGAATGGAACAAGAGAGACAATAGAAGTGATGAAGATATTAAATACAGTGCAAGACTTAATTACAAGTTTTAAGTAATAATTAATAATTAAAAGTTTTAAACAATAATTAATATAAAATAAAAAAGCTGGTATAACTTCAAAAGAGGTTATGCCAGCAAAAAAGTAAAATTATAAGGAATAAAATAGTTATTATGTTAAGGATAAGGAAAAAGAAAAAGAAATTTAATTCTTTGAAAATTAAATCTTCCATAAATCTAAAGATTAATTTTATTTTTATAAAAAAACAAAATAAAAAAAGGAAACTAGAAAACTATGTAGTAAATATATTCATAAGCATTTTAGTGATTGAAAATGCACTCATAATTCTCTTCTGTTTTAAAAGAAAGAACTGTCCCCCGGTTCTTTCTTTTATTTGTTTTTTATTTAAAAAATACGACATTTTAATTCATTACAAAGGTCTTCTAGAAGACAGATTCCAGCTAAAGAATTACCTCTAGAATCTAAACCAGGAGAGAAAACTCCAATTCCCATTTTATTAGGAACTACAGAAATAATCCCGCCACCAACACCACTTTTAGAAGGAAGTCCAACACGTACTGCAAACTCTCCAGAGCTATCATACATTCCGCAAGTAAGCATTAGTGCTTTGACGATTCTACAAATTTTAGGTGTTACAATCTCTTCACCAGTACTTAATTTCCCATCACGGGCTAAAAAAAGACCGAGTTTAGCTATTGTTTTTGCTGTTACATTTATAGAACATTGTCTAAAATAGACTGAAAGAATTTCTTCTACATCACCAGTTATTATCCCACCTGATTTTAAAAAATATCCCATAGATCTATTTCTATTTCCAGTTTCAGATTCACTTTGATAAACTGCATTATTTAACTCTAAATTAAAATCTTCAGTAATTAGTTTAAAAAAATCTAATAGCCTACTAAATTTATTGTCTGCATCGCTACCTTTTATCATAGATGAAACAGCAATAGCCCCAGCATTAATCATTGGGTTATAAGGTTTTTTTCTACTGGAAGTTTCAAGCTTTTTTATAGAATTGAATGAATCACCACTGGCATCCATTCCTACTTTTGAGAAAACAAACTCTTCTCCATTATCCAGGAGTGCTAACATTAATGTAACTATTTTAGAAATACTTTGTACAGTAAATTTAATATCATAGTCGCCAAAAAAATATTCATTTCCTTCAACATCTAAAATAAAAATTCCTAAATTTGATAAATTAGCTTTTGTTAGTTCTGGGATGTAATCAGTTAGTTTACCTTTATGAGTAAAAACTCTGTTTTTAATTACTAAATCTTGTAATAAATTTTGTATTTTATTACCTCCAAGTTATAGTTAAAAAAAATATAAAAAAAAAGACCTTTACGGTCTATAGTGACAAAATGGTGCCTAGAAAAGGATTCGAACCTTCGACCGTTCGGGTATGAACCGAATGCTCTAGCCAACTGAGCTATCTAGGCGTATTTTGGTGGAGACGAGCGGGATCGAACCGCTGACCTACGCAGTGCAAGTGCGTTGCTCTCCCAACTGAGCTACGTCCCCAAAATAGGTACCTAATTATTGGTACCCCGTAGGGGAATTGAACCCCTGTCTACAGAGTGAAAATCTATTGTCCTTACCACTGAACGAACGGGGCAAAATTTGGAGCGGGAAACGAGGGTCGAACTCGCGACATTCAGCTTGGAAGGCTGACGCTCTACCAACTGAGCTATTCCCGCAACTAATTTATATTATCATAAAAAATTAGATTTGTAAAGAAGAATTAATTTTTTGTTATTTTTTTAATTTTAATTAAGAAATTCTTTTAGTTTAATATGAGATTAAAGAAAGAAACAATAGTAAACTGAAAGAAAAAACTAGTATTGTTAAAAAAATATTAAGAAAAAACTAAAGACCAAAAGCTTCATCAATAAGGATAACATGCATTCTGTCAGGAGTTCTTTCTTTACGAATAAGTGTGTATTTACAGCAAATTCTATCTGGACTTGAGCAGTCAGAACAGTAGCCAAGTACTACACAGGGAGTTTTTTTAGCAAGTTTAGTTGCATTGAGAGGAGCAGCAATAGTTCTGTTTCTATCAATGGCAGCTTCTAGGTTTCTAACAATCTTATTAGTGCTACAAACAACAATGACTTTATCAGGACCATAGATCATACAAGCAACTCTATTTCCCAATCCGTCAACATTATAGAGTTCACCGTCCATAGTAATAGCATTTGTTCCTGTTAAGTACACGTCAGAAGAGAAAGAATCTCTAAAAATTTGTTTTAACTCTTGAGGAGTGATACCTTTTTTAAAGCGATCTAGATAATTATATTGTCCATTAGATAGTAATTTAAGAATTCCAGTTTCATGTAGTGTAAGAGAGCCCCCACAAGAGACAGTATCTCCCGCTTTTAGAATAGAGGTCACTATTTCTAAAAGTTGTTTTGTTGAGTCCACAAAATATCCATTGATACCATTGTTTTTTAGGGCGTCGATAGTCTTTTTTACAATGTGTTCCATAAGAGAGTACCTACCTTTTTATTAGTCTTAATATGATTGTAACACTATAAATTGTGAAAATCAAGGGATAACAAAATAAGAGAATTCTAATATCCAAATAATTATAAAACGAGAGACTTTAACTGTTTTCGTCTTAATTTCCAATCAGGCATATAAAATTCTACATAATTCCAAAAATCTTTTTGGTGATTAGGAAATTTCAAATGACAAATTTCATGTAAAACAACATATTCTATAAGGGGAACAGGGGCTTTTAAAAGCTCTAAATTTAAATGGATAGATTTTTTCAAATAATTGCAACTGCCCCATCTTGTTTTCATAAAAGAATATTTCGTCATTGCAATTGTTTCATTAAGGAGAGACAAAAAATGATTAATAATAGGTTGGAAAACAAGTTTAGATTGCTCTTGGTACCAGTTATTAAATATTTTTTCTTTAAAGATAATATTATCATTTTCTTCTTCAAAAAGAGTAAGTAAGAAAATATTGTTTTCTAAAGTTACTTTATTAGAAGAACCGAGTTGCGTCTTTAAGGGATAAGAAACTCCTAAAAATCTAAAATTATCTCCAAAATTATGTGTTGTGGAAATTAATTGTTCTCTCAATTTGAATTTATTAAGATTTTTTTCAATCCATAATTTTTTATTGCTTAAAATCTCTTTAAAAGTTACTTCATTTAAATATTTTGGAATAGTAAAAATGACTGTTTTAGAGTCTTTAATTTTTATTGTTATATTTTTAACTTTTTTTTTAATAATAATAAGATTGTATTCCATTGGCCTACCTTAAACAAATATTTGAAAAGGGTTAATACATAATCATATAATAAATATTATATGATTAATCCAAAATTAAAAAATCATTTTTAATATATTTGCTTCTTTTTTTATCATAAAAAAAGAGACAGAAAAAAGAAATAATTAAAAATGAGAAACTAGAAATTATGGAAATACCTTGAGTTCCACCTAAAAAGGTAGAAACAAAATAGCCTAAAATCATAAATAAAGCTGGGAAAATATAAGTTATAAAAGATAATTTTAAAAGAATTCGATCTTCTATTTCAAGATTAATTTCATCACCAATATTTTTGTTAAAGTTAGCTGGTTTATCAATAGAAATAGTAATACCAAATTTATTCTTCTCGCTACAAGACGAACAGTGGGAGCAGGCAGTACTTTTATAGAAGTTAATAGTAATAAAATTGTTTTCAATATTTTTAATAATTCCTTTATTATGCATGGAATATTTAGCCTCCTGTTAAAAAAATATGATAAAATAATTATAACATGGTTTATATAACTTGAAAACTCTTTTCTAATATGATAAAATTAAAAGAAGAAAAAAAGAAGGATGATAAAAATGAAAAATATAAATTTTATAATACTATTACTTTTATTTTATGGATATTTTAAGAGTAATATTTTTTTAGATAATGGCTTTTGGCAAGTTATTAATGTATATTTTGGAAGAATGCAATATTTAATTTATATTGTAATGATATTTAATTTTTTGATAAGATACGTAAAGAGTAATAAAAAAAGAAATATTTTTACTGTTATAAATTATTATATTTATTTAGTTGTATATTCAGTGTTTTACCTACTATTATCTTGGAAGTTAAATTTATTTTCAAATGTTATTGGAGTAGAAACAAGGGATAAATTTTTGAGTATAACTATTTTTGACTATAAGTTAGGGCTAGTAACTAGCTATTTATTAGAAAAAGGTTTGTTTGTCCAAAATAAAACATTATTTTATATTATTTTCCTGATTTGTGGAGCTATTTTATTGATAATGGGGATTATAATATATAATTGGATTATTGTAAAAAATATAAAAAAATTAGTGATAAGATATGAAAAAATGAAAAAAAATGAAAAGGAAGAGAAAGAGATAAAAGAAAAAATTTTAATAAAAGAGTTTATTGAAAAAAATGAAAGTGAGAAATTAATAAAAATAAACGAAGATAAACAAAGACAAATAGAAAAACTTATTGCAGAATTAAAAGAAAAGTATCCTGAAAGAATTAATTCTGAAAAAATTATTGAAGAGGATATGAAGATAGACCTTATTGATAGAAAAATATAAAGGGAGTTATAGATGAATAAGTATATTAAAAATTTTTTAGGAGCATTTTCAGAAGATTTAGGAATAGATTTAGGAACTTCAAAAACTTTGATTTGTACAAAAAAGAAGGGTGTTATATTAAGTGAAGATTCTGTTGTAGTAATAAACTCAAAAACAAAAGAGATATTTGAATTTGGAAATATTGCAAAAAAAATGATAGGTAAAACTCCGAGTTATTTAGAAGCAATAAGACCATTAAAAAATGGAGTTATTGCAGATTATGAAGTAACAGAAAAGATGCTTAGAAATTTTTATAAAAAAACAAACTCTAAAAAATTAATTTCAACTCCTAGAGTAATTCTTTGTGTTCCAGCAGGGGGAACTCAAGTAGAAAAAAGGGCAGTTATAGAAGTAGCAAGAGAAGCAGGAGCAAGAGAAGCTTATTTAATAGAAGAGCCAATAGCTGCTGCTGTAGGAATGGGGTTAGATATATTTGATGCAAATGGATATATGGTTGTAGATATAGGTGGTGGTACTTCAGAAATTACAGTTATATCATTAGGTGGAGTTATTAAGGCTTCGTCTTTTAGAGTAGCAGGAGATAGAATCGATATTGCAATAATGGAATATATAAGACAAAAATATAATTTGGCTATAGGAGAAGTAACCTCAGAGGACATAAAAAAAGCCGTTGGTTGTGTTGTTGAGCAGGAAGAGGAACTGGAAATAGAGGTGAGCGGGCGTAGTACTTTAAATGGTTTGCCAAAAAGTATTATAGTAGTATCTTCAGAACTTATTTCTATTATGGGAGAATTAACTGAAGAAATAATAGAAGAGATTAGAGCTATATTGGAAATGACACCACCAGAGTTATCATCAGATATAAAAAGAAATGGAATATATTTGTCAGGTGGAGGGGCTCTAATAAGAGGACTCGATAAAAAAATTGAAAATGCTATAGGAACAAAGGTTCATGTGCCAGATAATTCGAGATATCATGTTATAAGTGGTATTCAAAAGGTTTTAGAATCATTTAATAAGTATAAAAATGTTCTTATTACCACAGAAACTGAGTATTAAGAACTGAAGGGAGTGAGACGTTGATGGATATTAAAGAACGTATCGAAGCAATTTTATTTATAGGCGATGAGAGTATCAAAATAAAAGAGATTGCAAAATATTTTTCAATTTCAGTAATAGAAATAATAGAAGTAATAGATAAATTGAAAGAAGAACGGAAATATACTGGAATAAATGTAGAGATAAAGGATGAAAAAGTCTATTTGGTTACGAACCCCCTTTGTGGTGAGACGATAAATTTATTTTTTAACCAAGAATCAAAACCAAAAAAATTAAGTAAGGCAGCATTGGAAGTGGTATCTATAATAGCATATAAGCAACCTGTAACTAAGGGTGATATAGAAGCTATTAGAGGTGTTGCAGCTGATAGCATTGTTAATTCTTTGGAAGAAAGAAATTTTGTTAGAGTTTGTGGAGAGAAAAAATCTCAAGGTAGACCTAAACTTTATGAAGTTACTGAAAATTTTCTAGCATATTTAGGGATAAAAACTGTTGAAGAGTTACCTAATCATACTGCAATGAGAGGTGAGGTTTATGGAGAAAGTACGAATTAATAAGTTTCTTGCAAGTAATGGAGTTGCTTCCAGGCGTGAAATTGACAATATGATTAAAAAAGGTCAAATTAAAATTAATGGAAAAATCCCTACTTCAGGTGAAAGAATAAATAATGATGATGTTATCGAAATTAATAACAAAATATTAAATATAGAAGATAAAAAAGAAAAGGTTTATTTTCTATTAAATAAACCTTTGAAAGTTTTAAGTTCAGTTTCTGATGATAGAGGAAGAAAAACTGTTGTTGATATGATAGAAACAAAAGAGAGGATCTATCCAATAGGTAGACTTGACTATGAGACTGAAGGAGCAATACTATTGACTAATGATGGGGATCTTTTTAATAAAGTTATTCATCCAAGAACTGAAATATATAAAGAATATGAAGTTACAGTAAAAGGAGCAATCACTGATAAAGCTATTACTATTCTTAAATATGGAGTAGAGTTGGAAGATGGAATAACATTACCAGCATTGGTGAAAATCAAAGAACGTGAGGATACTTTTACTAAAATTATATTATCAATAAGAGAGGGAAGAAATCGTCAAATAAGACGAATGATCTCTGCAGTAGGATATAGAGTAGAAAAATTAAAAAGAAATAAAATTGGAGAAATTGATATTTCTGGCTTGAGGAGTGGAGAATACAGATCTCTGACTGAAGAGGAAATAAAATATTTGTATTCCATGGGAGAAGTAAAAAGAAAGTAACAAGGAGTTGAATTGAATATGTCATTAACAAAAGAAGATGTTTTAAAACTTGCAAAACTTGCTAGAATAGAGTATAAAGATGAAGAAGTTGAAAAAATGCAAAAAGAATTGAATGATATTTTTAAGCATATAGATAAATTGAATGAAGTCAATACGGATAATATTAAACCTTTGATACAGATAAATAGTGATATTTTAGAATTGAGAGAAGATGAAATAAAAGTATCTTTAAGTCAAAAAGAAGCAATGAAAAATTCACCAGAGACTCTTGAGGGGCTACTTATAGTTCCAAAAGTTGTAGGAGGAAATGAATGATGGAATATCTATTAGATCTCTCAGCTTGGGAAATAGCTGAAAAAATAGCAAAGAAAGAAGTTAGTGCTGAAGTAGTAATAAGAACAGTATTTGACAGAATAGAAAAAACAGAAAAACAAATAGGAAGTTTCGTACATTTAAGAAAAGAAAATGCCCTAAAAGATGCTTTAGAAGTGGATAGAAAAATTAAAAACAATGAAAAAATAGGTGCTCTGGCAGGAGTTCCCATAGCCATAAAAGATAATATGGTAATGAAAGATGAAAGAAGTAATTCTTCTTCTAAAATATTAAATAGTTATGAAAGTATATATAACAGTACTGTTGTAGAAAAAATAAAAGAAGCTGATGGAATAATAATCGGTACAACAAATATGGATGAAATGGCAATGGGTTCATCAACAAAGACTTCGTTTAATGGAGCAACAAAAAACCCGTGGGATATTCAAAGAGTACCTGGTGGAAGTAGTGGAGGTTCAGCTACATCAATTGCAGCTAAACAGGTATTTTTATCATTAGGTTCAGATACTGGAGGTAGTATTAGACAACCAGCTTCATTTTGTGGAGTTGTGGGAATGAAACCAACTTATGGAAGAGTTTCAAGATATGGACTTATGGCCTTTGCATCATCAATGGACCAAATAGGTCCTTTTTCAAAAACAGTAAAAGATGCTGCTTTTATGTTAAATGTAATTTCTGGAAAAGATGAATATGACGCAACTTTAAGTACTAGAGAAGTACCTAATTACTTAGATTCAATAGGAAAATCTATTTCAGGAATGAAAATAGGAATTCCAAAAGAATATTTTATTGATGGAATTCAGCCAGGAGTTAAAAAAATTATTGAGGATTCAATAGAACTTATAAAAAAAATGGGTGGAATAATAGTTCCAATAAGTTTACCACATACAAAATATGCAGTTGCTACATACTATGTTATTGCACCTGCAGAAGCTAGTTCAAATTTGGCAAGGTATGATGGAGTCCGTTATGGATATAGAAATAAAGAGGCTACAAATATAGAGGAACTATACTCTAAGTCTAGAACAGAAGGTTTTGGAGATGAAGTTAAAAGACGTATAATAATAGGTACTTATGTTTTAAATGCTGGATATTTTGAGGCATATTTCAAAAAAGCGCAAAAAGTAAGAAATCTAATTAAGCAAGATTTTGATAATGTTTTTGAAACTGTTGATATTATTGTAACGCCAGTTTCTCCAACAACAGCATTTAAATTGGAAGATAAAAAAACATTGATGGAACTATATTTGGAAGATATTTTTACAATATCTGCAAATTTAGCAGGAATTCCAGGACTTACAGTACCTGCAGGGTTAGCTCAGGGATTACCAGTTGGTATTCAATTTTTAGCCAAAGCATTTGATGAAGAAAAATTATTTGCAATAGGAAGTGCATTTGAATTAGAAAGAGGAAAATTTGAAATGCCGATATTATAATTTTGAGCTTTAAATGAAAATATTGAGAATAAAGAAAGGAATAAAAGGAGAAATTAAAATATGAAAGAATGGGTATCAGTTATAGGGTTAGAGGTCCATCTTCAATTAAAAACAAAAACAAAAATTTGGTGTGGTTGTTCCACAGAGTATGATAAGTCTCTGCCTAATACTCACACTTGTCCAATATGTTTAGGATATCCTGGAGCATTACCTAAACTAAATAAAAAAGTACTAGAATATGCAATAAAAGCTGCATTAGCACTAAATTGTAAAATAAATTATACAAGTGGTTTTGATAGGAAAAATTATTATTATCCTGATACTCCTAAAAATTATCAAATAACTCAATTTGAAAAACCATATTGTGAAAATGGATATTTAGATTTTAAACTTAGTTCAGGAAAAGAAATAAGAACAAGAATAACAAGAATTCAAATAGAAGAAGATGCTGCAAAGAATATTCATTCTAGTAATGAAACATTAATAAACTTTAATCGTTCATCTATCCCTCTGCTTGAAATTATATCAGATCCTGATTTACGCAGTTCTGAAGAAGCATATGAATATTTAAATACGCTGAAAAGTATTATAAAATATACAAAAATAAGTGATGTTTCCATGGAGTTAGGTTCTCTTAGATGTGATGCCAATATTTCGGTTATGGAAAAGGGAGCTACAGTATTTGGACAGCGTATAGAGGTTAAAAATTTAAATTCCTTTAAAGGAGTTGCAAAGGCAATAAATTATGAAATTAACCGTCAAATAGAAATACTTGAAACTGGTGGTGAGATATTTCAAGAGACAAGACTCTGGGATGATAATATGCAAGTGACTAAACTTATGCGTTCAAAAGCAGAAGCAATGGATTATGGATATTTTTCAGAACCAGATCTTCAAAAATTAGTTATTTCTGAAAAAATGATCGAAGATATAAAAAAAGATATGCCAGAATCTAAAAAAGATAAATTAGAGAGATTTTTAAAAGAATATCAAATACCAGAATATGATATAGCACAGTTATGTACTGACATGGAGTTAGCTGATTATTATGAAGCAGTTGTGAAAAAATCTAAAAATCCTAAATTAAGTTCAAATTGGATTATGTCAGAAGTAATGAGAGTATTGAAAGAACAAAATAAAAATATTGAAGAGCTTTCTATTTCAGCAAATGATTTAGGAGAAATAATTATACTTATAGATAAAGGAATTATTTCAAATAAAATTGCTAAAGAAGTTTTTGAAATAAAATTAACTGATTTACGTTCCCCTGAAGAAATAGTTTCTACTAATAATATGGGACAAATTACAGATTTAGCAATTATTGAGAAAATGGTTGATAAGGTCATAGAGAGTAATGTTAAAATGGTAGAAGATTATCAAAATGCAGATGAAGGGAAAAAACCAAGGGTTCTAAAAGGACTTATGGGGCAAGTGATAAAGGAGTCAAAAGGTAAAGCAAATCCAGAAATTGTAGCAAGATTATTTGAAGAAAAATTTAAAGTCTAGATTAAAATAAAAAAATGAAAAAATATCATAAACTATTTTTTTGGGGGGAAAATGAAAAATAAATTCAAAATGCCAGATACATATATTATTATATTTTTTGTAGTTTTAGCAGCGGCACTATTTACTTATGTTGTGCCTGTAGGAAAATTTGATTTGAAAAAAATAACTTATTTAACAGAGTTAGGAGAAACTAAATCAAGAGAAGTACCAGTTGCAGGTTCATTTTCTTATGAATTGACCAAAACTGGGGAACCGGTAAGGAAAGGAGTTCCATTTTTTGCATCTGGTGGTGAAATAGGAGTTTCAAATTATGTTTTTGAAGGTCTTGTAAGTGGAGATAAATGGGGAACTGCTGTTGGAATAATAGCCTTTATACTCATTACAGGAGGTTCTTTTGGAATAATATTAAAAACAAAAGCTGTTGAAGCAGGACTTATGGGAATGATAAAAAGGACAAAAGGTACTGAATATCTACTCTTACCCTTAGTATTTGTTCTCTTTTCTCTTGGAGGGGCAGTATTTGGAATGGGGGAAGAAGCAATTCCATTTGCCATGATTTTAATTCCTATTGTTGTAGGGATGGGGTATGATGCTATTACAGGAATATTAATATGTTATATTTCTACACAAATAGGATTTGCTACTTCTTGGATGAATCCATTTAGTGTAGGAATTGCCCAAGGGGTTGCAGGAATCCCTGTTTTATCTGGAGCAGGATTTAGAATAGGTATGTGGATATTTTTTACTAGTTTAGGCGTTGTTTATACTTTATATTATGCTAATAAAATAAAGAAAAATCCAGAATTGTCTATCTCATATGAAAGTGATCAGTATTTTAGAGATGATTTTAAAAAAGATAATGTAGAGGATTTGCCTTTTAAAATAGGACATAAGTTAGTATTGTTAACAGTAGTTTTAGGAATTGCTTGGATTATTTATGGGGTAGTATGGCATGGATATTATCTTCCAGAAATAGCAACTCAATTTTTAATAATGGGAGTTGTAGCTGGAATTATTGGAGTAATATTTAAACTGAATAATATGAATATTAATGATATTGGAATCTCTTTTAGAAAAGGTGCCGAAGATTTGATAGGAGCTGCTATGGTAGTTGGAATGGCAAAAGGAATTGTTCTTGTATTAGGTGGAACTGATCCAGGAGTCCCAACAGTATTAAACACTGTTCTTAATTGGGTAGCGACAGGATTATCAGGAATGCATGCAACAGTAAGTGCGTTTTTTATGTATGTATTCCAATCAATTTTTAATTTTTTTGTAGTTTCAGGTTCTGGACAAGCAGCATTAACAATGCCAATGATGGCTCCATTGTCAGATTTAGTAGGAGTTCCAAGACAGGTTTCTGTACTTGCGTTTCAGTTAGGAGATGGATTTACAAATATGATAGTACCTACATCAGGTATTTTAATGGCTATTCTTGGAATAGCAAAAATAAGTTGGGTAAAATGGGCTAAATATCAAATAAAGATGCAATTGGTTCTATTTGTTTTGGGAAGTATGTTTGTTGTGGGTGGTGTTTTAATAAACTTTCAATAAAAAAAGGAAAATTAGAAGACAGGTTGTAAATATATTCATAAGCACTTCATCAAATGAAAGTGCACTCATAATTCTCTTCTGTTTAAAGAAAGAACTGTCCCCCGGTTCTTTCTTTTTTTGTAAAAAAAAA
The DNA here is from genome assembly GCA_947038515.1 of uncultured Fusobacteriaceae bacterium. Taxonomy (GTDB): domain Bacteria; phylum Fusobacteriota; class Fusobacteriia; order Fusobacteriales; family Fusobacteriaceae; genus JAGNZR01. Next base: position 150,024 of record CAMQWJ010000001.1, on the reverse strand, counting down.
AGGAAGATAAAAAACCATGTAGTAAGTATAACCATAAGTACTTTAGTGATTGGAAATGTTCTTAAGATTCTCTTCTGTTTATAGAATTTTTTTGTCGACTTTTATGAGGAAAAAATATATAATAAATAGAAAGTATAAATAGAAGGGGAAGGTGTTTTTAATGAATATAGTCTTAATGTGTCCAGAGATACCATATAATACAGGGAATATAGGAAGAAGTTGTGTTTTGACAAACTCGACATTACATTTAATAAAACCGTTAGGATTTTCTTTGGATGAAAAACAAGTAAAAAGATCAGGTCTTGATTATTGGCACCTTGTAAAAATTATAGTATGGGATTCTTATGAAGAGTTAATAGCAGCTTATCCAAACAATAATTTTTATTATGGAACAACTAAAACAACTAGAAAATATAGTGATGTAAAGTATAGTATGGATGATTTCATTGTGTTTGGTCCAGAGTCACGAGGGATACCAGCCGAGATAAGAGAAGCAAATGAAAAAACTTGTATAACAATTCCAATGATACCAATGGGACGTTCTCTAAATCTGTCTAATTCAGCTGCAATTGTACTTTATGAGGCTATGAGACAAAATGATTTTAAATTTGGTAAAGAATAAATAAAATTTAGCTTATTTTTTTAAATTATAAACAAAATGTTCTCTTTCATTTGAAAGTTCTAATTTGTTTTTAATATGAATCATAAGATCAAAAAAAAGTTCTATTTCTCCTTGATTTATTCCAGAAAAAAGTTCTTTCTCTAAAGAAGATAAATTTTTCTTGATAAATTCAACTGCTTTTTCACCATTGTTAGTTAAATAAATACCTTTTTTTCTTGAATCAATCTCTATTTTTTTGATAAATTCTTTTTTTTCTAAATTAGTAATATGTTTAACAATTAGACTTTTATCTGCATTTTGCATTCTTGCAATATCATATTGAGATATTCCTGGGGAGTTATGTATTATTGTGAGATAAACACCTTCCATTTTAGTTAAATTTAAATCATGTAAAATATTTGCTGATTTATAATCAATTTCTTTTATAATAGCAGAGATAAGAGCAATCATTCCTTTGTCCATAAGTCACCTCTAATTTTTCTTTAATTATATCATATAAATTTATATGTGAACACTTCATATATGGATTCTTCCATCTTTATTTTTAAAATTATGTTTGTTATAATGTTAAAACTAATATAAATATAAAAGGAGATTAATAATGAAAAGAAGAAAAATTTTAATTAGCATTTTTTTAATTTTATCTATATCCAATATAGCATCTCAAAAATTGGATAATTCGAAAAGAAAAGAAGCTACAAAATTTACAATTGATAAAAATAAAGAGGTAGAAAAAGAATTAGATTTTTCAAATAAGCAGGATTTCATAGAAGCTAAAAAGGGATTTATTGCTACTTGGCCAAATGATGAAATTCTTGATAAAAATGGAAATGTAGTTTGGAGCTTTAAAAATTTTAAATTTTTAGAGAAAGATGGAAACAAAAAATCACCGAATACTGTAAATCCTTCTCTTTGGAGAAATGCACAATTAAATCAAATACATGGTCTATTTAAGGTGACTGATGGAATATATCAGGTAAGGGGATTTGATCTAGGTAATATTACATTTGTTAGAGGAGATAAAGGGTGGATAGTTGTAGACACGTGTACAACAGTGGAAATAGCTGAAGCTGCTTATGAATTATTAAAAAAGAATGTTGAAGATTTACCTATAACAGGAGTTATTGTAACACATTCTCACATAGATCATTTTGGTGGACTAAAAGGACTTGTTAGTGAAAAAGATATTAAAGAACGAAAAATACCTTTTGTTGCTCCAGAAACTTTTTTTGAAGAATCCATATCTGAAAATTTAATTGCTGGAAATGCAATGAGTAGAAGGGCTTCTTATATGTATGGTGCTCTTTTACCTAAGGATGAAAAAGGTACTGTTGATGCTGGATTAGGAAAAGGTGTTTCAATAGGGACAAGTACAATTTTAGAACCGAATAAAATTATTGAAAAAACAGGTGAAGTCTTAAAAATAGATGGTGTAGAATTTGAATTTTTAATGGCAAATGGAACAGAAGCACCTGCAGAATTTATGTTTTATATACCAAAATATAAGGCATTTTGTGGTGCAGAAGTAATAAATAGAACTTTGCATAATATTTCTACATTAAGAGGTGCTAAGACACGAGAGGCATTAAAGTGGTCAAAGTCTATAGATGAAGCACTTCAAAAGTATGGAGATAAAACAGAAATTCTTTTTGCTCCTCATTATTGGCCTAAATGGGGACAAAAAAATATAAAAGACATGTTAGAAAAGCATAGAGATTTATATAAATATATGCATGATCAAACTTTGAGACTTGCAAATCAAGGAAAAACTCCACTAGAAATAGCTGAAATGGTAAAACTACCAGATTCTTTAAATAAAGAATTTTATAATAGAAATTATTATGGAACTATAAACCACAATACTAAAGCTATATATGATCAATATTTTGGAGCTTGGTGGGATGGAAATCCTGCAAATCTATATAAATTGCCACCTGTTGAAGCAGCTAAAAAATATGTTTCTTTTATGGGAGGAGAGGATAAAATCCTTAAAAATGCAAAAGAATCTTATAATAAAGGTGAATATAGATGGGTAGTGGAAGTTTTAAATCAAGTTATTTTTGCAAATCCTAAAAATAAAAAAGCTAAAGAATTATCAGCTGATGCCATGGAACAGTTAGGATATCAATCTGAATCAGGACCTTGGAGAGCATATTTTTTAACAGGTGCTCAAGAATTGAGAAATGGAATTTTAGAAGTGCCATCTCCTAAAACTTTTTCTGAAGATATGATAGAAGGACTTCCTATTTCGAATTATTTGGATTACTTGGCAGTTAGAGTTAATCCTGAAAAAGCTAAAGGTTTAGATTTAAAGATTAATGTAAAGTTTACTGACTTAAATAAGAATTATTCTTTAGTATTAAAAAATAGTGTTTTAAATTCTTATGATAAATTGCAGAAATCTCCTGATGGAGAAATCTATTTAACAAGAGATGCTTTGAATCAAATTATTTCAGGTAAAACAACATTAAATAAAGAAATTGAAACTAATAAAATAAAAGTTATAAATCCAAAGAATGTTAAAAAAGTTGTAGATGTTTTAGATAATTTTGAATTCTGGTTTAATATAGTTGAGCCAAATAATCAATAAAAATAAAAAACCGTGAGAAAATTACTCACGGTTTTTTTTAGAATAAATTAAGTTGCTTAAGTGATTGAACTAATATTTCTAAAAGTGGACTCCATTATCATAGTAATTTTCTCCTGTTAAAGGGAAAAAAATGACAGTTGTATCATTTTTATTGTTCAACTTCATAAGAAAAGTAGTTAAAAATTCAGCTACTTTATCTTTAGTTTCTTTGTCTCGTTCAAACCAAAAAATTTCAGCAAAAGTGATACCAGGAACTATATTTCCATCAAAAATATATTCAGTGTCAATATGTTCTAAAGTAAACCAACTTCTTTCACATCCAATAATAGATGTTAAAGTATCTATTATTTCCTTACTGTTATCGATTATAATTTCTTTTTTAATTCCTCTAAATTTAATATGTGGCATCTTATTATGTTCTCCTTTTTAATATATTTTTATGTTAAATTGTATATACATTTTAGCATAAAAATGTTATTATAAGTATAACTATTTTATAATAAAATAGAATTTTTTTAGAGGTGGTTTTAATGAAAATAAAATGTTTTGGACTGGGAATTTACTTAACTAATTGTTATTTAGCTTATGAAGATAAAAAAGAAGCTTTTTTTATTGATTGTGGTGGTGCAGAGTTAGAGGGATTAAAAAAATATGTTGAAGAAAATGATATAAAGATAAAGGCTTTAATATTAACACATGGGCATCATGATCATATTTCAGGATTAGAAGAATTTGCTAAGAGTTTTCCTGACTCTACAATTTATATTTCTGAAGAAGAAAAAGAATTTTTGACAGAGCCTAATTATAGTTTGTCAAAAATGATAAATGGAGTAGCCTTTAAATATGAAGGAGAAGTAACAACAGTAAAGGACACCGATAAAATAGGACCTTTTACTGTTATGATGACACCAGGTCACACTAGGGGGTCAATGTGTCTCTATTCTAAAGAAAATAATATTTTATTTTCTGGGGATACTATGTTTAAACAGAGTTATGGACGATATGATTTACCAACAAGTAGTGGAGAAGATTTAATAAAAAGTTTGAAAAAATTATCTCAATTACCACTTGAAACAGTTGTTTTAAGTGCTCATTCAGAAAGTACTACTATAGAAGAGGAAATAGTTTTTCTAAAAAAGCAAGGAATGATTTAAGAGTAAAACAAAAAGAGTAATTTTGATAAATTATCAAAATTACTCTTTTTGTTTTATCCAATATTAAATAGAGATATTAATAGTGGAACGATAATTGGAACAGCCCCAGTTAGAATTACACCAGAAAAGAAAGAAGCTATTGCAATATCAGGGGTATTAAATTTACTGATAATAGGTAGTACAGTGTCCATTGCAGGTGCACCAGCAGCACTGATAGATTCAAAACCACCTAATTTTTTAGAGATATAAGGTATTAGAACAATTGCTAAAACTTCTCTAAAAACATTGGAAAGAAAAGCAAGACTCCCAAGTCGTGGATCTACTTTAGAAATTTCGATTGCAGAAAGAGAGTACCAACCTAGTCCAGAACTAATTAAAATAGTTTCAGTCATTTTCATATTGATAAAAAAAGAAGAAATAGCTCCCCCAAGGAGAGTTCCTATGAGAGTAGAGAAAGGTAAGAGCCAAATTTTTTTACCAAAAGATTTTAAATTCACAAAAAAATTACTATTTTTTCCTATATCAATACCGACAAAAAATAGTAGTAGGCAAAGACCTATGTCAACAATTAGATTTGATTTAGAAAGAAAAGTTTCATTTTTGAAAAAAAGTCCTAAGATAATACCTAGTATCACAGACGCACTTATTCCAAACATAATTATTTCACCTTCTTTTTAAAAAAAGAAAAAAGAAAATATGTAACTAAAATACTAAAGAAAATAGAAAAAGCTGAAATGATGAAACTTTGTAACCCGATAGTATGAAAATTTTTAATTATTTCTTGATCACTACCTATTTTATATCCCATTGTACCTAAAAGAAGAAAAAGAGAAGCTGTTTGAAGATGTGAAGTCTTATTTTGAATTTTTTTATTAACATATCCCCTATTTGAAAGAAAACAACCGAAAGAAATGATTAAAATATAAAATAAAATTCTTAACATAAAAAATCCCCCTTTTCTTATTTAAATGAAAGTTAAAATATAAAGGAAAGTTAAAATAGTTCTTCTATTTTCCAAAGAAGTTGTTCTTCAAGTTCTAAAAAATTTTCTAATGTTGAAATTTTATAATTTTCTCCATAAAGTTTGATTTCAAAAGTTGGAAATTTGAATTTAAAGTTATCTTTAGTAGTATGTTTTTTACTATATAGTAAAGCTCTTTTTTCAGTTTTCCCTTCAATATCTATGATTAGCATCCCTTTTATAAAATCTAAAATTTTAACTCTGCCTATTTTGGCAAGTTCAAGTTCTTTCGCAGTTCGAATTTTACGATTTTCGGAATTTAATCTTTTGTTTTCTGTTCTTGAGGCAAGAGCTTTAGCTTCAAGTAAACGATTTTTCTTTTTTATTTTTTTCATGGTTCCGTGTTGCTGCCCTTTTGGTTTAGTTTTACTTAGTGTTTTCATTTGAGACTCCCTTTTATAACATTGACTTTTTTATACTGTTGTGTTATTATAAATAATGTGTTTTGCGAAAAATATGGAGGAAGGATGAAGAATAGAAAAAAAATATTTCTTGTTTGTTTTATTATAGCATTAAATTTGCTTTATGGACAAGATAAAGTTGGAAAAAAAGAATATAAGAAAAATCAAGAAATAGAAAAAGAAAAAGAACAAAATGATTTAAATAGTGAAGAAAAATTATATAAAAAAATGGATTTGAAAAGTAAAATATCATATGATGCTTTTAAAATAGCTGTTTTAGGATATGATTCTATTATAAAAAATGATAAAAAATTATTAACAATTGTAGATTTTACAAAGCCTTCCAATGAAGAAAGATTTTTTGTCTTAGATTTGGAAAAAGAAGAAATTCTATATGAAACTCATGTGGCTCATGGAATGAAAAGTGGAGAAATGATGGCACAAAACTTTTCAAATGTTAGAAGTTCAAATAAGAGTTCACCAGGATTTTACTTGACTGAAAATATTTATAATGGTAGAAATGGCTATTCTATGAGGTTAGAAGGATTGGAGAAAGGAATTAATGATAATGCTAAAGATAGGGCAATAGTTGTTCATGGGGCAAAATATGCAAATCCAACAAAAAATGGTGAAAGATTAGGGAGAAGTTTTGGATGCTTAGCTCTACCAACGGAAGTGAATCAAGAAATAGTGGATACTATAAAAAATGGTTCAATTATTTATGTTCATACAAATAATAAAGATTATGTAAGTAAAAGTCAGTTTGCTACATTGGCAAGAATGATATGAAAAAATTATATATAAGTCCTTTTATTTTAAAGAGAAAATTGAATAAGAAACCCTTGAACGGTTTAAATCCTACTTGATTGCAGGACTTAAACCGTTCAATTATTATAAAAGTAATTATATTTAATAGTGTTACTTGGAGTTTTTTATTAAAGAAAAAGGAAGTTTATAGTTCATAGAAACTATAAATAAAGTTGAATTAATTTAGACAAAGAAGTACGAAATGTGGTATAATAGACAAAAATATACTCTAGTTACAGAAGGGGAATTAATGGATAAGATTATAAAACTTGCAAGTGGAAAAATAGGTGTTTCAATAGAACAAATAGTTAAAACTATGGAATTACTTGATGAAGGAGCTACGATTCCTTTTATTTCACGTTACAGAAAAGAAGTTACAGGGAATTTAGATGAGGTTATTATTGAAAATATTTTTAATGAAGTAACTTATTTAAGGAACTTAGAAAAAAGAAAAGAAGATATTTTGAGATTAATTGATGAACAAGGTAAATTGACTGAAGAGTTGGAAAATAATATAAAAAAATCAGATAAATTACAAGAGATTGAAGATTTATATTTTCCCTTTAGAAAAAAAAGAAAAACAAAAGGAGATATTGCAAAAGAAGCTGGACTAGAACCTTTTTCTGAATTTATTGTTGTTGCTGAAAATATGGAATCGATACTTGAAAAAGCAAAAGAATTCATAAATGAAAATATTATAACTGTTGAAGATGCCATTGAAGGTGCCAAGCTAATTATAGCTGAAAAAATATCAGAAACCCCAGAATATAGAGAAAAAATCAGAGAAGAAATGTTAAAGCATGGTATTATTATTTGTAAAGAGAGCAAAAAAGCAAAAGAGATAGATGTAAAAAAGATTTATAAAGATTATTATGAATATACAGAGCCGGTTAATAAGATACCATCACATAGGGTATTAGCAGTTAATAGAGGTGGGAAAGAAGATGTTTTGAATATAAGTATAAATTTTGAAACTACTAAATTAGAATTAATTGAAAGTTCAATATATAATCAATATTTTGTAAAAACAAGTGTTAAAGAATTAAAGGCTTCAATAGTTAAAGATTCTTTAGTTCGACTTATTTTACCATCAATAGAACGGGAAGTTAGAAATGTTTTAACAGAAAAGGCAGAAATTGAATCAATAGAAGTTTTTAAATTAAATTTAAAGAATTTATTAATGCAATCACCTTTGAAAAATATGTCTGTAATGGCCTTAGATCCAGGTTATAGAACAGGATGTAAAGTTGCTGTTATAGATAAAGAAGGGTTTTATAAAAAATATGATGTCTTTTTTTTAGTAGAAGAAATGCACAATCCTAGTCAATTAGAGAGTAGTAAGAAAAAACTAATTAAATATATTGAAGAATATAAAATAGATATAATCGCTATAGGTAATGGAACAGCTTCTCGTGAGACAGAAAGGTTTGTAGCATCAGTGTTGAAAGAGATAAAAAGAGAAGTAAAATATCTTATAGTGAATGAGGCAGGAGCTTCTATCTATTCAGCTTCAAAATTAGCTGCTGAAGAATTTCCTGATTTAGATGTAACTGTACGAGGGGCTATTTCCATTGGTAGAAGAATACAAGACCCTATGTCTGAACTGGTAAAAATTGATCCTAAATCAATAGGAATAGGGATGTATCAACATGATGTAAATCAAAAAAAATTAGAAGAATCTTTAAATTTTGTAATTGAATCAGTGGTAAATAGAGTAGGTGTGTCTCTAAATACAGCTTCATGGGCACTTTTATCCCATGTTTCTGGAATTAAAAAAAATATTGCAAAAAATATTGTTGATTATAGACAAGAAAACGGTAATTTTATCGAGAGAAAACAATTACTAAAAGTAAAGGGATTAGGGGCAAAAGCATATGAGCAAATGGCAGGATTCTTAATAATTGCCGAGGGTAAAAAACCTTTAGATGGAACTGTTATTCATCCAGAGTCTTATCATATAGCAGAAGAAATTTTAAATAATGTTGTGAGTAATTTAAAAGAATATTCTGATAATTTAAGTGTGTCTAGAGAAAAATTAAAAAGCTTTAATCTAAAAAACTTTTTAGAAAAAAATGATTATGGGAATGAGACTACAAAAGATATTTATGATGCTTTAATGAGTGATAGACGAGACCCGAGAGAAAATTTTGATAAACCATTGTTAAAGTCAGATATTTTAAATATTAAAGATTTACAAATAGGAATGGAGGTAGAGGGAACAGTAAGAAATGTAATTAATTTTGGTGCTTTTGTTGATATTGGACTAAAAAATGATGCTTTACTTCATATTTCAGAAATTTCAGACGCTTTTGTAAGTGATCCTTCTAAGGTTTTATCAGTGGGGCAGATTATAAAAGTAAAAATAAAAGAAGTTGATACAGAAAGACAAAGAGTAGGTTTAACAAGAAAAAGTTGAATTTAATTATGAAAAAGGAGCTTGATATAGATGAAACTAAAAAAAAATTCTTTGTTTTTTAGAATTTTATTTTATAATAATTTATCAGTAATTATAACAGCTATATTGATTTCTGCTTTTTTTTTAGGATATAATTACTATAATGATACAATCAAATTTTATCAAAGAACAGAAGAACGAACTAAATATTTAGAAAAAGTGATTTCTGAGGAATTAAATGAAATAAATGATATTGTTTATACAAATACAATAGAATTTATTTCAAAACAGGAATCATTTAATCCATCAATGATGAACGAGATTAGAGAGAAAATATTAAAGGAAGAAAAAATAGTATTTCAAGAGTCTATAATTTCTGTTTTAGATGTAAATGCTAATTTACTGTATGAGACAGGTGATGAAAAGATTTTGAAAGAAGCTAGTCTTATAAAAAATCTAGAAAAAGCAAAAAAATATTTAACTGTAAAGTCAGAATATAAAACTTTATTTTATATGAAAAGAATTCAAGATAAAAATTATATAAGACTGGTTTTTTCTATTCTGGATGATAAAGAAACGGTTTTTATTGTAACCACACTTCCTTTGGATGAAAAATTTATGAGAACAGTTAAAAGTAGAATTTTTGTTAATAAGGAAGATAAAATATTCTTGTTTGTAGATGGGGAATATGTAGGTGGAGATTTAGATACTGAAGAAAAAAGTATAGTTTTTAATAAAATACAAGATAAAAAATCTATGACAAATCTAAGAAAACTTAAAATGAAAAATTATTGGATAGAATATTTTAAAATGAATAAAACTTCTAAAGATAATAATATCATAGTTGGACTTGCAGCCTATAAAATAAATTACTTTGTAGAACGAAGAAATGGAATAGTTTTGGTAGGTTTAATAACTATACTAGTTGCGATATTTATAACGATATTATTTAAAAAATTTTTACTTAAATTGGTAAGTCCATTAATAAATATTGTAGATATTGCAGAAAAATATAGTATAAATGGTTACCAAGAAAAAAAAATAGGGGATTATAAAGAAATTTTAGAAGTTCATCAAATAACTCAAGCTTTAAAAAAAATGTTTTTACAAATAGAAAAAAATAATAAAAAAATATTGAAGCAAGAGGAAAAAAGAAAAGAAACCGCCTTAAGAGTAGAGCTATTAACAAGACTAGTTATAGAATATAGTATGGAAGAAAAAACCATTCTAAATATTACAAAAATATTAAAGGAATTAACTTCAAATAATATTTTAGGTTATAGTCGTGGAATGTATTTTAAATATATAGAGAAAGAAAACGAATTAAGAAATGAACTAATTATTTATAATGAAGGACTATTAACTGAATTTAAAAATGAATCAAATAATATTTTGCAAATTCCACTGGAGGAATTAAATAAAATCAGTAAAAATATTATAGTGTCTTTAAGTAATGAAAATTTATTTACACAATCTTTAAAAAATAGAAAAATTAAATATTTTAATGAAAAAGGATATAAATATAATTTAGGAAATGATTTATTTAAAGTGATTGGAATAGAAAATTTTTTAATAGTTCCTTTATGTACTAAAAATAAATATTATGGTTGTATTGTATTAGATTATTTTTGTAGAGAGAAAGAAATTGATTTTGAAGAGTATAAGTTGATGGAATTATTTGTAGTGAATCTTTGTACTAAATTAGAAGAAAAAGATTTTATAGAAAATAGATTAAATGAAGAAAGAAATAATACGGTAGAACATTTAGTTACAAGATTCATGGAAAATCGTGAAGAAGTATTAGTACGTTTTTCAAAAATAATAGAGAAGTATAGAAAAGATAAAAATGCATTGTTAACAGAGGAACTTGATACTTTAGAAAAATTATTTCTAAAGATAAAAAAATCAAACAATTTTTTTGAAGAATATACTGCAGTTTCAAAGGAAACATTTGATTACTTTGAAATTGAAGAATTCTTTGATGAAATTATGGGTGAGGAAAAAAGAGTAGCTGAAGAAAGAAAAATTAATTTATCAATTTTTATAAATACAAGTGTTAAAATATATGGAAACAAAGAAAATTTAAAGAAAGCTATAGTTGAATTATTGAAAAATGCTTATGAGTCTTTTGAAAATTATGATGAAAAAAATAGAGCTATAAAAATTATTGTTTCAAAAGAAAAAAATAGGGATAAAATAAAAATATCTATAGTTGATAACGGAAAAGGAATTAAGGAAGAATATTTAAAAAATATTTATAAGCCTTTTTATAAATTTGTCACTGATGAAACAAATTTAGGGTTAGCTTTAGTTTTCAGAATTTTAAAAAATCATGTAGGAACAATAAATTTTGAATCAAAATATAATGAAGGAACAAAAGTAACGATTTTATTAGATATAAATGAGGGAGGAAATAGGAATGTTAGATAAAAAAGATTATGGTGTAACTTTAAATTTACCTAAAACAGAGTTTCAAATGAAAGGGAATTTACCTACGAAAGAACCAGGGTATCTTGATAAGTGGGAAAAAAACAGTATTTATTTAAAGGGAAATGTAGATGGGAGAAAAGATTTCATACTTCATGATGGTCCTCCTTATGCAAATGGAAATATTCATATAGGACACTCACTTAATAAAATTTTAAAAGATATCGTATTAAAACATAAAAGGTTGATAGGGTATAATGCACCTTATATACCTGGTTGGGATACTCATGGACTTCCAATTGAACTTAAAGTTTGTGAAGAACTTGGTGAAAAAAGAAAAGAAATGACTCAAGAAGAAATAAGAAATCACTGTAAAAATTATGCTCTTAAATGGGTAAATACTCAAAAAGAGCAATTTAAAAGATTGGGGATATTAGGGGAATGGGATAATCCTTATTTGACTCTTAACCCAGAGTATGAAGCGAAGCAATTAGAGGTATTTGGAGAGCTTTATGAAAATGGTTATATTTTTAAAGGGTTAAAACCAATACATTGGTCTCCTGTGACAGAAACAGCACTTGCTGAAGCTGAAATAGAGTATAAAGATCATACTTCAACATCTATTTATGTGAAAATGGAAGCTAATAAAGATTTATTAGAAAAATTAAAATTAGATTCAGCTTTTCTGCTGATATGGACAACGACACCTTGGACACTTCCAGCAAATACAGGAATTGCATTAAATGGTGAATTTATTTATGGTGCATATAAAACTAGCTTTGGTAATCTTATTCTTGCAAAAGAGATGGCAGAGCAAGCTTTTAAAGCAATGGAAATTGAAGAGTATGAATTGATATTAGAATTTGAAGGTTCTTTATTAGAAAGAACTACATATAAACATCCATATATTGATAGAGATGGAACTGTAATACTAGGTTCTCATGTAATTCTTGGAGCAGGAACAGGAGCTGTTCATACTGCACCTGGTCATGGACAAGATGATTATGTGGCAGGAGTAAAATATGGATTACCTATTATCTCACCTGTAAACAATAAAGGGGTTTTAACTGAGGAAGCAGGGAAATATTCAGGACTTTTTTATGCAAAAGCAAATAAAGTTATTTGTGAAGACTTAACAGCTAGTGGACATATATTAAAAGAAATAAAAATTGTACATTCATATCCTCATGACTGGCGTTCTAAGACTCCTGTTATATTTCGTGCAACTGAACAATGGTTTGTAAAAGCAGAAGGGTCAGACTTGAGAGAAAAAGCTTTAAAAATTCTAGACAATGTAGAATTTATACCAGCATGGGGACGTAATAGAATTGGTTCTATGCTTGAAAGTCGTCCAGACTGGTGTATATCAAGACAAAGAATTTGGGGAGTACCTATTCCTATTTTCTATAATGAAAACACAGGTGCTGAAATATTTAATAAAGAAATTTTAGCTAAAGTAATATCTATTGTAAAAGTTCAAGGGACAAATGCTTGGGTAAAAATGTCTCCTGAAGAGCTGATTGGTGAAGAATTACTTGTAAAATATAATTTGAAAGGAATAGAGTTACGAAAAGAAACAAATATAATGGATGTTTGGTTTGACTCTGGAGTGTCACATAGAGCAGTTCTTGACCCAAGAGGACTTAGAAGACCTGCAGACCTATATTTGGAAGGTTCTGATCAACATAGAGGATGGTTTCAAACTTCACTTTTAACATCAATTGGTTCAACTTCAGATGCTCCTTATAAAACTGTCTTAACACATGGGTTTGTAAATGATGGAGAGGGTAAAAAAATGTCAAAATCTGTAGGGAATGTAGTTTCACCAGATGATATAATAAAGGTCTATGGGGCAGATATTTTAAGACTTTGGTGTGCTTCAGTTGATTACAGTGAAGATGTAAAAATTTCTAATAATATAATAAAACAAATGGCAGAGGCTTATAGAAGAGTTAGAAATACAGCTAGATATATTCTTGGAAATACAGCTGATTTTAATTTGAAAACTGATTTTGTTTCTTATGATGAACTTTTAGAAGAAGATAAATGGGCACTTAATAAATTAGAGAGATTAAAATTAAAAGTAACAGAATCATATAATAAGTATGAATTCTATAATTTATTCCAAGAGATTCATTATTTTGCTGGAATAGATATGTCAGCTTTTTACTTAGATATAATTAAAGATAGATTATATGCAGAAAAGAAAGATTCATTAGGAAGAAGATCAGCCCAAACTGTAATGTCACAAATCCTTGTAACATTAACTAAGATGATTGCTCCAATTTTATCTTTTACTGCTGAAGAAATTTGGGAAAATCTTCCATCTGAGATGAAAGATGCTGAATCAGTACTATTAACAAAATGGTATGAAGAAAAAAATGAATGGATAGATGATGTTTTGGAAAATAAATGGTCAAAAATTATGAAAATTAGAAAAGAAGTAAATAAAGTACTAGAGAAAGCAAGACAAGGTGAAAATAGAATAATTGGAAATTCGTTGGATGCAAAACTTATTCTTTCATCAAAAGATGCTGAACTATCTAAATTTATAAAAGAAAATACAAAATTAATAGAATTAGCAACAATGGTATCACAGTTTGAAATTTTAGAAACTTCAGATGAAACCTTCACTTTAGGAGAGGAAGTAGAGAATCTAGAAATTAAAGTTCTTCATGCAAGTGGAGAAAAATGTGAAAGATGTTGGAAATATTCTGAAGAATTAGGAACAAATATAGAAGAGCCAACACTTTGTCCAAGATGTGCTAGTGTTATGAGCAAATAGGAGTGATTATGTTTTATGCGTTATTAATATTATTTTTGATTATATTTGATCAATTGAGTAAATATTTTGTAGTGGAAAATTTTAGTCATGGTGAAACTTTATCATTTTTTGAAGGAATTTTTCACTTAACATATGTACAAAATAGGGGGATTGCTTTTGGAATGTTTCAAGATTCAGTTAAATTAGTATCAATCTTGACTATTATTATTATTATAGGAATAGGTATTCATATTGGAAAAGAGTTGAAAAATAGTAGAAAAATAGAAAAAATAGCATATTCATTCATTTTTGCTGGAGCACTTGGAAATATGATTGATAGAATATTTAGAGGTTTTGTTGTTGATATGATGGATTTTAGAATATTTTGGACTTATATATTTAATTTAGCTGATGCTTGGATATGTATTGGAGCCTTTTTATTAATAGTAGACTACTTTGTTGGGAGGAGAAAAAAATGACTTTTCAAGAAATGATATTTGCTTTACAAAAATATTGGAGTTCAAAAGGGTGTGTATTGGGAAATCCTTATGATATAGAAACAGGAGCTGGGACATTTAATCCAAATACTTTTCTGATGTCACTTGGACCAGAGCCTTGGAATGTAGCCTATGTTGAACCATCAAGAAGACCTAAAGATGGTAGATATGGTGAAAATCCTAATAGAGTCTATCAACATCACCAATTTCAAGTGATAATGAAGCCGTCACCAGATAATATTCAAGAGATGTATTTAGAGAGCTTAAGAATGCTTGGGATTGATATTGAAAAGCATGACATAAGATTTGTAGAAGATGATTGGGAATCGCCAACACTGGGTGCTTGGGGACTAGGTTGGGAAGTGTGGTTAGATGGAATGGAAGTAACTCAGTTCACATATTTCCAACAAGTGGGGGGATTGGAGCTTGAAATAATTCCTGTTGAAATAACATATGGATTAGAAAGATTGGCTTTATATATTCAAAATAAAGAAACTGTTTATGATCTTGAATGGGCACCAGGAATTAAATATGGAGATATTAGATTTCAATCTGAATATGAAAATTCAAAATATTCTTTTGAAATAGCTGATTTAGATAGTCATTTTAGATGGTTTGATGATTTTGAAAAAGAGGCAATTGTCTCTTTGGAGAATAAACTTGTTTTTCCAGCTTATGACTATGTTTTAAAATGTTCACATGTTTTTAATGTTCTTGATGCAAGAGGAGCTATTTCCACAACTGAAAGAATGTCTTATATCTTAAGAGTAAGAAATTTATCAAAGAGATGTGCAGAAATATTTGTAGAAAATAGAGCTAAACTTGGTTATCCACTTTTAAAAAAAAATAAATAGGGGAGGGAAAAAATGAAATTACTTTTTGAAATTGGGATGGAGGAATTACCAGCAAGGTTTTTACTTCCAGTTCTTCAAGATTTAAAAAATATAATGGAAAAAAAATTAACAGATAGTAGGATAAAATTTGGAACTATAAAAACATTTGGAACTCCTCGAAGATTGATTCTTTTAGTGGAGGAATTAAGTGAAAAAGAAGAAGATTTGGATTCATTAAATATAGGACCGGCTAAAAATATTGCTTTTACAGATACTGGAGAAGTTTCAAGAGCAGGATTAGGTTTTTTAAGCTCACAAGGAATGGATTCAACATCTTTTGAAGTTGTTGAAACTTCAAAAGGAGAATATATAGCAGTCAAAAAGTTTGAAAAAGGGCGACTTACAAAAGAAGTTATACCAGCAATTCTAAAAGATATTGTTTTAAGTTTGACATTTCCTAAATCTATGAAATGGGGGAATAAAAAAATAAAATTTGCAAGACCAATACAATGGTTTTTGGCTTTGTTAAATGATGAAATTGTTGAATTTGAAATCGAAGGAATAAAAAGTGACAGAAAAAGTCATGGGCATAGATTTTTTGGAGAAGAATTTATAGCAAATTCTATACCAGAGTATTTTGAAAAAATAAGAAAAAATAATGTTATAATTGACATTTTAGAAAGAAAAAATTTGATAAAATCATTAATTGAGGAGAAATGTAATTCTCAAGGTGAATATGGACATATAGAAGAAGAACTTTTAGACGAAGTTACTAATTTAGTAGAGTATCCTTATCCAATAGTTGGGGGATTTAATGAAGAATTCTTAGAAGTTCCACAGGAAGTGTTGATTATAACAATGCAAGTTCACCAAAGATACTTTCCTATTTTGAATAAAGAGGGACAATTACAACCTAAATTTATAGTGGTTAGAAATGGAGTAGATTATTCAGAAGAAGTAAAAAGAGGAAATGAAAAAGTAATTTCCGCAAGACTAGCAGATGCTAGATTTTTTTATAATGAAGATATAAAAATACCATTATATGAAAATTTAGAGAAATTAAAAACAGTAGTATATCAAAAAAAATTAGGAACAATATATGAAAAAGTTCAAAGAATGAAGAAAATTGCTAGCTCTATTATGGATGCTATTGAAGTGGAAAAATCTAATTCTTTAATTATGAATTTTACCAATAAAAGAGAAGATATAATGCGAACTATTGAACTTTCAAAGGCTGATTTAGTTTCTAATATGATTGGTGAAAAAGAATTTACAAAATTACAAGGATTTATGGGAGAAGAATATGCCATTAAATCTGGAGAAAAAAGAGAAGTTGCTTTAGGAATTAAAGAGCACTATTATCCAAGATATACAGGTGATTCTTGTCCAACAGGAATTGAGGGAACAATAACTGCATTAGCTGATAGAATAGATACACTTGTTGGATGCTTTAGTGTTGGAGTGATACCAACAGGATCAAAAGATCCGTTTGCTTTAAGAAGAGCCTCGATAGGAGTTGTAAATATAATTTTGAACTCTGGAATAAACTTTTCTATTGCTGAAGTTATAATGAAAACATTGGATATTTTATCTGAAACAATAACTTTAAATAAAAATAAAAATGAAATATATACAGAGGTCATTGAATTTTTTAGACAACGAATAATAAATATTTTAGCTGAATCGGGATATAGAAAAGATATAATTGGTGCTGTTTTAAGTGTTGAAAGTAGCTCTATTATAGATGTCAAAAATAGAGTAGAGGCTCTACAAAACATTTCTGAAAATGCTGATTTTGAAAAATTACTCTCTGTCCTTAAAAGAGTAGGAAATATATCGAAAAACAAAAATGAATTAGTAGTTTTAAATGAAAAATTATTAATTCTTGAGGTAGAGAAAGAATTGTGGTTATTTACAGAAAAATTTGGAAAAGACTTTGAAGGAGTTCTAGAGAAGAAAAACTACAATGAATATCTTAATAAGATAATTTTGGGAATTGAATTGATAGATAGATACTTTACTGAAGTTATGGTTATGGATGAAAATATTGAAGTTAGAGAAAATAGATTATTCCAAATGTCTGCATTAAATAAATTGTTTAATAAAATTGCAATAATAGAAGAAATAGAGAATTAATAAAAAATATAAAAGAACTTTTCAAAACATTATGATAAAAAAGGGGTTATAACATGAGGTTTTTAGGAGTGATTCCAGCTAGATATTTTTCCACAAGATTAGAAGGAAAACCTTTGAAAAATATTGAAGGTCATAGTATGATAGAGTGGGTTTATAAAAGAGCAATAAAATCTAAGCTTGATTCAGTCATCGTTGCAACAGATGATATTAGGATTTATAATGAAGTTATTAGATTTGGAGGGAAAGTTATTTTGACAAGTTCTAATCATGAAAACGGAACTAGTAGAATAGCAGAAGTTTGTGAAAAATTAGAAAATTGTCAAAACACAGATATTGAAGTGGATAATCATGAAGTAATAATTAATATACAAGGGGATGAACCACTTATAGAGGCAGAAATGATTAATTTATTAATAGAAGCTTTTAAAAATGAAGAATCTCTTCTTATGGGAACGTTAAAACATAAAATCACAAAAATGGAAGAGATTGAAAATCCTAATTGTGTCAAGGTTGTAACTGATAAAAATGATTATGCACTTTATTTTTCAAGAAGTCCAATTCCTTATCCTAGAACTTTAAATTTAGAAAATTATTATAAACATGTTGGAATCTATGGGTATAAAAAAGAGTTTGTAAAAAAATATTCAGAAATGATATCAACTCCATTGGAGGAATCAGAATCATTGGAACAACTTCGAGTTTTAGAGAATGGATTTGAAATAAAAGTTTTAGAAACACCTTCTTCTATTCAAGGGATTGATACACAAGAAGATTTAGAAAAAGTTATAGAATATATTAAGAGAAATAATATAACACTATAAATTTGTTGGAAATAAAATTTTGAAAGCGATAGTGTTGTAAAAAAAAGGGGAAAATTAAATATATGAAAAATATTAAACAAATTTTTATTTTATTATTCGTATTTATAGCGATGCTAGGATGTTCTAAAATAGAAAAAGTAAAACCAAATAATAAAGTTTATAGTAATTATAAAAAAGATAAATTGAAAGAAGTGTCGTACAGGAAAGGAAATGAAATACCGTATTTAGTCAATGTTCAAGATATAACATCAATAGGACCAATAAAAAATTTAAATGAAAAAAAAATATTAGAAATATATAAAAATGATAAAATTGAAGGATATGGTGATTTATCACCATATTGGAGATGGAATGTAGAATATCCAACTTCAGTTTTAGAGAAGGTACTAAATGCCAATTTAGTAGCAATTAAAAAACAAAGTAAGAAGAGTGTATATACATTGGTTGGAGGGAAATGGAGCCTGAAACCATTAGGGAGAAATCCTCTGGGTTCTCTTAAAGAAATTAGAGTAGAAAAACGTGGTCCTTCTACAATTGCAATGGATTTAGTCATTGTAGGAAGTAAAAATACATTTGTAGTGGTGAAAGAGTATAATATAAGAAAAGTTCTTGGTTTTTCCAAGAGTAGAACTGGAATAAATAGAAATATTGCTTTGAAAGGAAAAGGAAAAATTTTGAAAAAAAATGTAAATATGTTACCTTCTGCTTTCTTTGCTATTGAGAAAAAAAGAAATTCTTATATGATATATGGTGGAGGTTTTGGTCATGGAGTAGGAATGCCACAATATAGTGCATATGACTTATCAAAGAAAAAAAATGCAAATTATAAAGAAATTTTAAATCATTACTACCAAGATGTTAAATATAGTAAGATGTCTTCAGTTCCAAACTTTAAAGGAGATATACTAGTGGGGATAACGAATAATTCCTCACTAGAGCATAAGAGAATAACTTTGAAGTCACCTAAAAATATTATAATAAAGTCTGGAAGAGTAAGCAAAAAAATTTCTAGTAATACTGAAATTGAGATTACTAGATGGAATGGAAATATAATTATAAAAAGTAAAGGAAAAAAAATCTTAACAACAAAAGCAGAAATCAGAGTTTTATCAAAAGGAAAAATAGGAGTAACTTCTATTAGAAGAAAGATTGCAAATAAAAATTACCCAACATATTATGGAGAATTTAATATTAGATTCTCTCCTAGAGGAAATCTATTGTTGGTGAATAAAGTGGATGTTGAAGATTATTTGAAAGGTGTGGTTGTAAGTGAGATGATGTCTAGTTTTGGATTAGAAGCATTAAAAGCACAAGCAATAACTGCGAGAACCTATGTTGCACATGCGATTATAGGAAGAAAATATGCTAAATATGGCATAAATGTAGATGATACTGTAGCAAGTCAAGTTTATAATAAGCAAAATGAAACAGAAATAGCAACAGAGGCCATAAGAAAAACTAAAAAAATTATTTTAACTTATGAGGGGAAACCTATCTCAACATATTTCTATTCTACTTCTTCAGGTTTTTCAGCAACTCCTAAAGAAGTATGGTAAAAAATAAAATATTATTGACATAATTAATAAATTATGAGATAATAATTTGTTAAAACAGATGTTCCGCTTTAATGCAAGGAATATTAAATGAATATCTCAGGAGGAATTAAATGAAAGAAAGATTGATTGAATTAGTAGAAAAAGAGTACATTAGAACAGATTTACCAGGATTTAAAGCAGGAGATACAATAGTAGTTTCTTACAAGGTTCAAGAAGGGGCCAAAGAAAGAATACAATTGTTTGAAGGTGTAGTAATTAGAGTAAATGGTGGAAGTGTAGCTAAAACATTTACAATAAGAAAAGTAACTGGTGGAATAGGTGTAGAAAGAATAATACCGGTTAACTCACCAATGATTGAAAAAATTGATGTTTTAAAAGTAGGAAAAGTAAGAAGATCTAAACTTTACTACTTAAGAGAATTGTCAGGTAAGAAAGCAAGAATAAAAGAAATAAGAAGATAAAAAACCAAAGGTAATTAACTAAAAATCAAGTGGTAATACACTTGATTTTTTAGTTAGTTATTATTTTTCTATTGGACTGATTCAAACTAATAATTTTTTTGTTTGAAAGCTATAAATTAAGGGGGGAGTATGAAATTAAAGTTGTATACCGTATGTATTTTTATTGTATGTTTTTTTTCTTCATTTGGAGAAGAACGATTTTTCCCTATATATGGAAAAGAAGCTAGAGAACGGGGATATGTTTTACCTAAACCCTACGGAATAAACTTGATCTATGTTGATATGGATCAAGAGGTTGATATAGAACGACTGGAACTTTTAGGTATAGGTAATTTGGTGGTTAAAGAATTTAAGCCTTTTACAGAAAATAAGGCAGCTTTAACAGAACTGATTAAACAAAAATTTATAGCTGATGGAAATAAGGAGTGGTTAGCAAAAATTATGGCAAATGCGGCAATTAATACGGTTGAAAATACTGTTATTGATATTGATAAAAATTTTGCCAATGGAAATATCAAAGTAGAAGGAAAAAAGGCAAAAACAAAAAATACAACAAGGACAATTAGAGGAGATGTATGGGTTTTTCCATTTTTGAATGTTTATGGTCTAGTTGGAGAAACAAAAGGAAAATCAATAGCACCGATTACTGTTGCAGTTAATGGATTGACTTTGGACGTTTTTGGAAAAGAAATTAATATTCCGATTCCTTCACAGAAAATTGAAGGTGGAAATTTTATCCTTAATTATAAAGGACTGACATATGGAGCTGGAATGACACTTGTTGGGGGGTATAAAAATTTCTTTGCTTTAACAGACATAAATTATACCTATACTTCTCTTGACATAGTTGAAGGAAATGTTGGAGCCTTGGTGATTTCCCCAAAAATAGGATACCATACTATTCTTTTAAAAAGACCTATTTCTTTTTGGGTAGGGGCAATGTATCAAGAAATAACTCAAACTTTAAAAGGAAATATTAAAGATGTGTTTGTTTTACCTGGAATTGAGATACCAGGTAAATTTAATGTTGAAGAGAAAGCAACATATCCTTGGAACTATTCTTTGGGTTTAAGATATGAAGTTACGCCTTCATTAGAAGCAATAGTTGAATATGGTTTTGGTCATAGAAAATATGCAACTTTTGCTGTTGGTTATCGTTTTTAAAATATTAGAAATATAAGTTGACTTTTTAATTAAAGAGGAGTAAAATAGGAACATATTTAAAAAACTAAAATAAAAATGGGGGCAAAATGAAAAAATTATCATTAGTATTAGTATTGAGCACATTATTATTAGCGACAGCAGGATGTACATCATCACAAGAGTTAGTTAAAAATCAAAATCAAGAAATAGTAATGTTACAACAGCAAAGAGCTACTATAATTGCTAGACAAACTAAGACTGCAAAGGAAATGTTAATTAAAAAGAAAGATTTGAAATTAATAAATGAACAGATAGATCAATCTATCTATACTGCTAGACATGCACAACAAATGTCTAATGAGCAAACAAATAACAATATGAAAGGTGCTCTAGGTGGATTAGGTGCAATATTAGGAACTGCTGCAGTAATCCATAGTGTAACAAAATAATAATAGCAGATTGTTAGGAGGAGAGTAATAATGTTAAAAGATTTTTTTAATGGTTTGTCAGGACTTGCAAAAGCTCTTTTTGTAGGTGGTTTCGTAATGGCGATATTCTTAGTAATATCTTTAAGTTCTTGTATGGGTGGTCTTTCTACCAATAAATATGATAGTAAAACTACACAATATAAAACTGGTGCTTCAGTTGAGATGAACACGGATGATAATAAAACCGAACTTGAATTAGCAAAAATGAAGCATACACAAGAAATGGCAAAAATTGAAAAAGGTGATCAAGAAGCTAGAGATAGAGGAGATACTCAAGTAATACTGAGAACTTTAGATCAAGAAGTAGAATTAAAAGCAATTACGGCTGCTGAGAGGATTAGAGCTTCTCAAGCAAGAAGTAGAGCTGCTGAAAGAGTTAGAAAAGAAAAAAGAAGAAAAGAAAGACAAGAATTAAACATTCTTAACTCAATATAATTTATTAAAGTGAGTTTGTTTATAAAAAAATAAAAAGAGGATTTAATAGTTTTTACTATTAAATTCTCTTTTTTATTAAGTAAATTTAATAAAAAAATAGGGAAAAAAGATTAGATATGGTATACTTATGGTAAAGAATAGTTGAAGGGGAGGGGAAATGGAGATCTATAAAACTTTGAAAAATCATTTGGAAAAAATAGATATAATTCAAGATGGAGCATGGATAAATTTAGTAGCTCCAACAGAAAAAGAAGTCATAGACTTATCAAAAACATTAAAAATTGAAAAAGAAAGTCTAATGGCAGCATTAGATACAGAAGAACGGCCTAGAATTGAAGTAGAAGATAATGAAATACTTATAATTGTAGATGTTCCATATATAGAAAAAAATAAAACGACCAATTCTGGTGTGTCTTATACAACTTTACCCCTAGGTATAATTGTAACCAAGGAAAATATTATTACTGTTTCAAGTGCATCGCTTTCATTAATAGAAATTTTTAAATCTGGAATAGTAAAAGGAGCTTTAAGTAATAATATTATATCTTTTGTTTTACAATTACTACATAGAAATTCAACAAATTTTTTGATATATCTTAGAAATATAGAAAAGCAATCTAAAGAGTGGGAAAGAGAGCTCTATCAATCAATGAGAAATAGAGAATTATTAGGACTGTTAGAGTTAGAAAAATCATTGGTTTATTTTTCTACTTCACTAAAAACAAATGAAAGTGTTTTGGAACGAATGGGAAGAATGGCTTTTATAAAAGAGAATTTAGATGATGCAGAATTTTTAGAAGAAGTAATTATAGAAAATAAGCAAGCGATAGAAATGGCTAAAATATATAGTGACGTCTTAAGTGTTGTTATGGAAGTTTTTGCTTCTGTAATTTCAAATAATTTTAATATGTTAATGAAAAGATTAACAGCGATAACAATTGTCATGGCTGTACCTAATATTTTATCAGGGCTATGGGGAATGAATGTTGCAGTTCCTTTTGGAGAGCACTCTATTGGATTTCCGATTATATTAGGAATTATAAGTTTAATAAGTATAATGACAGCATTATTGCTGCATAGAAAACAATTATTATAAAAAAAACACAGGATTATTTCTGTGTTTTTTATCATGTAGACAAAAAATATAGATAGCAAAAAAAATGAAAGATTAAAAAAAATTACCAAGAACAAAAAAGTTATCTTAAGTGTGGATTAATATAGGGAATTTAAGAGGTATAAATTGATAAAAAACTTATTTTATGATATAATAAGTGGATATAGAAACTATTAGGAAAAAGCCTTGAGGAGCGTGAAAAAATGGGAGTAAAGGATACACCTTTAATGGTGCAATATAAAGAAATAAAGAATAAGCACCAAGATAGTATCCTATTTTTTCGTTTAGGTGATTTTTATGAAATGTTTTTTGAAGATGCTGTATTGGCTTCGAAAGAATTAGGAATAACATTAACTAGTAGAAATAAAGAGAAGGGAGAGGTGATTCCATTAGCTGGAATTCCTTATCATTCCTCAGGCCCATATATAGCAAAATTAGTAAATAAGGGATATAAAGTTGCCATATGTGAGCAAGTAGAAAATCCTAAAAATGCTATAGGAATAGTAAAAAGAGAAGTAGTAAGAATTGTGACACCAGGAACTATAATGGATCCCGATTATCTTGATGCAAAAAGTAATAATTATATTATGGGAATAAAAATAGATGGTATTCTTGTTGGGATATCTTATGCTGATATAACAACTGGTGAATTTAAAGTAAGTGAAATTGAATATAATTCTCTACTAGGTGAAATAAATAAAATAGCACCTAAAGAAATTGTTTTAGATAAAAAAAGTGCTGAAATTCTTAAGGATATTGTTTCAAAAGATATTTTTGGAACTAAAATGATAATAACAATAACTGATGAGGAAAAGGGTGCACCAGAATATTTAAAAGAATATTTTAAAATTATAAGTTTGGATAGTTTTAACTTAGCAGATAAAGAATTGGGAGTAAAAGCTTGTGTTCTAACTCTTAAATATATAAAAAAATTACAAAAAAATAATGAACTGTTAATTTCAAAAATTGAATATGTGAGTTCGAAAAATATAGTAGAGCTTAATCTTACTACTCAACGAAATTTAGAAATATTAGAAAATACAAGAGAAAAAACTACGTATGGAACTCTGTTTTCTGTTTTAGATCAGTGCTATTCTTCAATGGGAAGTAGAGCATTAAAGGGATATTTAAAAAATCCTACTCAGGATTTAAAAGAAATTCAAGAAAGACATAATAATGTGGCATTTTTTATAGAGAAAGTACTGATTCGAGAGGAAGTTGGTGCATCTTTAAAAAAAATTTATGATATAGAGCGTATTTTAGGGAAAATAGTAATGGGGACTGCTAATGGTCGGGATTTGATAGGACTTAAAAAATCTATAAAAGCCAGTTTGGATATTTATAATCTAATGAAAGATACTTCTATTTTTAGAATAAAACCTGAAGTATTAGTTGAAATATATAATTTAATAGAAGAAAGAATTACTGAAGAACCACCTTTTTCTATACGAGAAGGTGGAATTATAAAAATAGAATATAATGTCGATTTAAAAGAATTGTATAAAATTTCAACAATGGGAAAAGATTATATTTTAGAAATAGAAGGTCGTGAAAAAGAGAGTAGTGGAATAAAAAATTTAAAAATAAAGTATAATAGAATTTTTGGCTATTTTATAGAGATAAGTAATTCAAATAAAGAATTAATTCCAGAGTACTATATAAGAAAACAAACTTTATCAAATGCAGAAAGATATATTATTCCTGAACTAAAAGAGTATGAGGAAAAAATATTACATGCAAAAGAAAGAATCGAAAGTTTAGAGTATGAATTGTTTGTTGAATTATGTGAAAAAATAAAATTATATTCCATGGAACTACAGGAAACTGGGAAAAAGATTGCATATATAGATGTAATGAATAGTTTTGCTAATTGTGCAATAAAGAATAGATATGTTAAACCTGAAATTGGTTCAAATTATAGTTTGGAAATAATTGGGGGACGCCATCCAGTGGTGGAAACCTTAATAGGGCGAGAACATTTTATAAAAAATGATATTTTTTTAGATGAAGATAGTAATGTTCAAATTTTGACAGGACCTAATATGTCTGGAAAATCAACATATATGAAGCAAGGGGCATTGATAATTTTAATGGCTCATATTGGCTCGTATATTCCAGCAGACTATGGAAAAATCCCACTGGTAGATAAGATATTCACAAGAATAGGTGCAAGTGATGACTTACTTTCTGGGCAATCAACTTTTATGTTAGAAATGAGTGAAATGGCAAATATAATAAATTCTGCAACTAGTAATTCATTTATAATTTTAGATGAAATTGGAAGAGGGACTTCAACTTTTGATGGTATTTCTATTGCAACAGCAATAACAGAACATATACATAATAATATAAATGCAAAGACTATATTTGCAACTCATTATCATGAATTAACACAGCTTGAAAAAGAGCTTTCTAAAGTTAGAAATTATAGAATAGAAGTAAAAGAATCAAAAGATGAAATTGTATTTTTGAGAAAAATAGTTTGTGGCGGTGCAGATAAATCCTATGGAATAGAGGTAGCAAGAGTTGCAGGGCTTCCACAAGAAATTTTGAAACGTTCAAAATCTATTTTAAATATTTTAGAAAATCAACGAAAAATTATAAAAGATAAATTAAATGGAGAACAACTTAATTTATTTGGAGAAGTTGAAGAGTTAGAGATTAATATTCAGAGTGAGATAGAAGTTCTTTCTTTTGAAAGAGAAGAGAGTAATAAAAATGAAAAAATTGTTATAGATATTTTAAAAGTTGTTAATTTGAATGACTTAACACCACTTGAAGCATTAATGAAAATAAATGAACTAAAAAACATATTAGGGTAGGAGAGGGCTGTGAAAAAAAATAAAAAATTCCATATAATAATAATAGTTGTAGTTTTAATAATTGGTTACCTTAATTATTTTAAAGATGAAAAAAAAGAGAAAATTGAGGAAAAAACTGAAGTTATAACAAAAAATGTTGATTATAAAGGTAATGATTATGAGATTTTTGCAGATAAACAAACAGATTTTTTAAATAAAGATGAATCATTTTTTAATATGGCAAGAGCTGTAGTAGAAAATTTGGTTTTAACAGGTGATAATGCAATTTTGGATAAAGATAAAAATTTACTTTTAAATTCTAATATTAAAGGGAAAAGCTTAGATGGTTGGGAATTTCAAAGTGAAACTTTTAAATTTGAAAGAAAGAAAAAAGAAATTTCTTCTGAAACAGGAATATTTTTGAAAAATGAAAAAGAAAAAACTGAGATTAGTGGAAATAAGTTTAAATCAGATACTCAAATGACTAAAATGATCATAGAAGGAAATGCAGTGATTGTGTATGGTGATATGACCCTTAAAAGTCATATTTTAATGTATAATAAGGAAACTACTGAAATAGAAGTACCAGGTAAATATGAAATAACTCAACCAGGAATGAAAATGAATGGGGTGAATTTGAAACTAAATAGAAATAGCGGGAAAATTTCAGGTGGAAAAATAAAAATAATTACAGATAAAAATGAAAATTTTGAAGCAGGAAAAGTTGAAGGAAATCTAAATAAAGGTAAAATTAATTTTACTAAAAATCCAAAGGGACGAACTTATCAAGATAAAGAACCTATTGATTATAATGGTGAACTATTAATACTTTATTTAAGAAAAGAGAACAAAAAATATATAGCAGAAAAAATTGTTCTTGAAAAAAATGCAACACTAAAAAATAAAAGTTCAACTCTATATTCAAAAAGAACAGACATAGATTTAATTACTAAAATAGCTATTTCTATTGATACTCCTAAAACAATAATTCAAGATGAAAGAAATGGAGAGACTGTGATTACTTCAGATACATTAGAATTTAATATGAATAAAAAACGTATATATTTGAAAGAAAACGTTATTTTTAATAATAATAACCCTAAAAAGGGGAGAACAAAAGGAACTGGAAAATTTGGCGTAATAAATACAGAGAAAAAAATAATTGAGTTGGAAAAAAATGCTATAGTGGATGCACCAGAAGCGATTATTTATGCTGATAAAATAATTTATAAAAGTGAAACAAGAAAAATAGATGCAACAGGAAATGTTATTGTGGATTATAAAAAAATAAAAGGAGAAAAGGATGATAAGTTTAATAGCTGAAAAATTATCCAAATCATATAAAAAAAGAAAAGTGGTAGATGATGTTACTTTAGAAGTGAAAAAAGGTGAAGTTGTTGGACTGCTTGGTCCTAATGGGGCAGGAAAAACAACAACATTTTATATGATGACAGGAATTGTTAGGCCTGAAACTGGAAAAGTTTTTTATAATGAAAGAGATATAACTGAATTACCAATATATAAAAGAGCTAATTTAGGGATAGGATATTTAGCACAAGAGCCATCTGTTTTTAGAGATATGACTGTTGAAGAAAATTTGATTGCGATATTGGAACTTAAAAATTATACTCCTCAAAAGCAAAATGAAGAAATGGAAAAACTGTTAGAAGAATTTAAATTGACACATGTTAGAAAATCACTAGGATATTCTTTGTCAGGAGGAGAGCGAAGAAGAGTAGAAATTGCTCGAACCATTGCAAATAATCCAGACTTTATTCTCTTAGATGAACCATTTGCTGGTGTTGATCCAATAGCTGTTGAAGATATTCAAGAAATAATTAGATATTTGAAAAAGAAAGGTTTGGGAATTTTAATAACAGACCATTCAGTTCGAGAAACATTAAGTATAACAGACCGTGCTTATATAATGGCAGAAGGAAAAGTTCTTATTAGTGGAACACCTAAGGAAATAGCAAATGATGAAAAAGCTAAAAAAATATATCTAGGTGAAAATTTTAAATTAGATTAATATAATAATTAAAATACAGGAGATTGAAACCAATGAAAGGAAATGAAATTAGACAAAAATTTATAGAGTTTTTTGAAAAGAAAAAACATAAAAAGTTAGAGAGTGCATCTCTTATTCCCGATGATCCAACATTGTTATTGACTGTGGCTGGAATGGTTCCCTTTAAATCTTATTTTTTAGGACAAGAAGAGTCACCTTATCCAAGGATTACAACATATCAAAAATGTATTAGAACAAATGATCTAGAAAATGTAGGAAAAACAGCAAGACACCATACGTTTTTTGAAATGCTTGGAAATTTTTCCTTTGGAGATTATTTTAAAGAAGAGGCAATTATTTGGTCTTATGAATTTATTACACAAGAGCTTAAATTACCTAAAGAAAAATTATGGATATCTGTATTTACAACTGATGATGAAGCAGAAAAAATATGGATAGAAAAATGTGATTTTCCTAAAGAGAGAATAGTTAGAATGGGTGAGAGTGAAAATTGGTGGTCTGCTGGTCCTGTTGGTTCTTGTGGTCCTTGTTCTGAAATACATGTTGATTTAGGAGTTCAGTATGGTGGAAATGAAAATTCAAAGCTTGGAGATGAAGGGACAGATAATAGATTTATTGAAATTTGGAATCTTGTATTTACTGAATATAATAAGAAAGAAGATGGAACATTGGAATCTTTACCTAAAAAAAATATAGATACAGGTGCAGGACTTGAAAGGGTTGCTGCAGTAGTTCAAGGTAAATCTAATAATTTTGAAACAGATTTAATTTTTCCAATTGTTGAATATGCAGGAACTCTCACTAATACAAAATATGGAAAGAGTCCAGAAATCGATTTTTCCTTAAAGGTAATAACAGATCACTCAAGAGCGATAACATTTTTAATAAATGATGGTGTACTTCCTTCTTCAGAAGGGCGGGGATATATTTTGCGAAGAATATTAAGACGTGGAATAAGACATGGTCGTGTTTTAGGAAATAAAAATTTATTTTTATATAAAATGGTAGATTGTGTTATTGATAATATGAAAATAGCTTATCCAGAGTTACTTAAAAATAGAGACTATATAAAAAAAATAGTTAAAATTGAAGAGGAAAGTTTTTCTAAAACACTAGACCAGGGGATTAATTTAGTTAATAGTGAAATAAAGACTTTAAAAAATCAAGGAAAAAATGAATTGGCTGGAGAAATTTCTTTTAAAATGTACGATACTTATGGTTTTCCTTTTGAACTTACTCAAGAAATTTGTGAAAATGAAGGTATAATAGTAAATGAAGAAGAATTTAAAATAGAAGTAGAAAAACAAAAAAATAAGGCAAGAAACAGTAGAAAAATTGTGCATGAAAAGGGTCAAGATGTATTTATTGAAGAATTTTATGATAAATATGGTGTGACTAAATTTGATGGGTATAATAATACTACTGGTGAAGCAACAATTCTCAGTATAAGAGAAAGGGAAGATGGGAACTATAATATTATTTTTGATAAAACTGTATTTTATGCTGAATCAGGTGGTCAAGAAGCTGATAGAGGAGAAATAACTGCAATTATTGGAAAAAATAAGGTTGTTGGAAAAGTTTTAGATGCTCAAAAGCAAAAAGAAATAGTCACTCATGTAGTTGAATTTGAAGAAGGAATACGACTTGAGAAAGATCAAGTTGTTATGCAAAATGTTGATATGAAAAGAAGAGGAAAAATCATAAAAAATCATACAGCAGCTCACTTGCTACAAAAGGCTTTACAACAAGTTTTGGGGTCTCATATAACACAAGCAGGTTCAAATGTTTCAGAAGATAAATTAAGATTTGATTTTAATCATTTTCAATCTCTTACTGAAACTGAATTAGAAGTAATAGAGAAAAATATAAATATGGCTATTGAAGAAGCAATACCTGTTAAAATAAAAATACTTGAAATAGAAGAGGCCAAAAAAATAGGAGCTATGTCATTATTTGGAGATAAATATGGTGATATAGTAAGAGTTACTGATATTTCAGGACACTCAATAGAGTTTTGTGGTGGAATACACGTAGAAAATATATCAACTATAGGAAGCTTCAAAATAATTTCTGAGGGTGGAATAGCTGGTGGAGTGAGAAGAATAGAAGCCGTTACAGGTTTAAAAGCATATGAAGAGTTTACTAAGATTTCAAAAATTGTTAAAAATATTGAAAAAATATTAAAAACTGATATTAGTACATTGGAAGAAAAAATTGAAAAAAATCAAGAAAATCTAAAAGAGAATAATAAAGAGTTAGATAAGTTAAAGTCTAAGTTAGCCTCTTTTGATGTAATGACAATTTTTCAAGAAGTAATAGAAATAAATGGAGTAAAAGTTTTAATTAAAAACTTTAAAGAGAAAGATTCTGAATATTTAAGAGAAATTTGTGATAAAATTAAAGAAAAATTAGGAAGTTGTATTGTTGTATTAGGAAGTAATAATGGAAATGCAATTTTTGCTGTAGGAGTCACAAAAGATCTTATAGGTAAAGTAAAGGCTGGAGATTTAGCTAGAGAAGCCGCTTTAATAACTGATGGAAAAGGTGGCGGAAGACCAGATTTTGCACAAGCTGGTGGAAAAGTTGGAGAAAAAGTAATTGAGGCATTGAATTGTGTGAAAAATATTTTAAAAAATGCATTATAAAAAGGGATATTGATGAAAAAAAAATATATAGCACTTGATATTGGTGATGTAAGAATTGGGGTAGCAAGATCAGATAGTATTGGAATGTTTGCTACTCCTCTTGAAGTAATTGATAGAAAAAAAATTAAATCTATTGAGAGAATAAAAAAAATTTGTTTAGAGGAAAATACGAAGCAAATAGTAGTTGGAATTCCTAAATCACTTAATGGAGAAGAAAAGAGACAGGCTGAAAAAGTCCGAGAATATATGGAGAAAATAAAAAGAAATATTGATGGAGTAGAATTTTTTGAAATAGATGAACGCTATACAACTGTTACAGCAGATAAATTATTGCAAGAAATGGGAACCAAAGGGGCAATTGAAAAAAGAAAAGTAGTAGATAAAATAGCAGCAGCTATAATTTTACAAGTCTTTTTAGATAGCAAAAAATAGATACTAGAAGAAAAATTGTTTGAAAACTAACGTGGAGGAGAAATGAAAAAAACTATATTTAAAAAACTACTCTTTGTAGTGATAGTAATAATGGGTGGGTTGTATTTTACATTTAATAAAGAAATGAAACTTGGATTGGATTTAAAAGGTGGGGTATATGCTGTTTTAGAGGCAACAGGAGGGGAAGATCAAGTTGTTGATGGTGAAGCAATGGATAGACTTGTAGAAGTATTAGATCGGAGAATAAACGGACTAGGAGTTGCAGAATCCCTTGTACAAAAAGCAGGGAATAATCGTATTATTATTGAGCTTCCTGGTGTTACTAATCCAGAAGAAGCAATAAAAATGATAGGAAAAACAGCACTTATGGAATTTAGGATTGTGAAGAGTTATGATTCAGAAAGTGGAAAATATATTCTAGAAGATGAAGTTTTATTAACAGGTTCTTCACTTAAAAAGGCAGCAGTAAGTAGTGATGAATTAGGTAGGCCGCAAATACAATTTGAAATGGTACATGAAGGAGCAGTAAAATTTGCAGAAATAACAAGAAATAATAAAGGGAAGCAATTAGCGATAACTTTAGATGGGGAAGTTCAGACTGCCCCAACTATAAATGGAGAAATACCTGGTGGTAATGGAGTAATATCAGGTAATTATACAATGGAAGAGGCAAAAGCAATGGCAACCCTTCTTAATGCTGGTGCTCTTCCAATAAAAGCAGAAATAGTTGAAACACGTACTGTTGGAGCCTCTTTAGGAGAGGATTCTATAGAGCAAAGTAAAAAAGCAGGGATTTTAGCAATGGCATTAATTGCTATATTTATGCTGGTTTTATATAGAGTACCAGGAATGGTAGCTGTTATTGCTCTCTCAATTTTTGGACTTTTAGTATTTGGAACTCTAAATTTTATAGATGCAACTTTGACACTACCAGGTATTGCTGGGGTAATATTATCAGTTGGTATGGCAGTTGACACAAATGTAATTATTTTTGAAAGGATAAAGGAAGAAATACGTGGTGGAAATACAATAATTGGTGGAATAAATCTAGGATTTAAAAAGGGGTTTTCTTCTATAATAGACTCCAACGTAACTACTCTTATAATAACAATAATACTTTTTGTTTTTGGAACTGGTTCAGTAAAAGGGTTTGCAATAACTCTTACAATTGGTGTAATGGCTTCTATGGTTACAGCAATAGCAATAACAAAAGTAATTTTACTTTTATTAGTTGAAATGTTTAATATAAAAGATATTGGATTATTTGGAGTGAAAAGGGGGCAGAAGAATGGTTAAGTTAGATATAATTAAAAAAAGTAAAATATATTTAGGAATAAGTTTTATAGCTGTAATCATTGCTCTTGTAATGTTAATGAGTAAAGGGTTAAATTATGGAATTGATTTTACAGGTGGTAATTTATTTCAATTAAAATTTGAAAAAATTCATACTTTAAAAGACATTAATATATATTTAGATAAGGTTGCAGAAAAAAATCCACAATTAGCTTCAAAATCAAGAAAAGTTCAATTGTCAGAAGATAATACTATAATTATCAGAACTCCAGAAATGAGTGAAGGACAAAAAACTGAATTTCTTGATGAAATGTCAAAAATGGGTAAATTCTCAACTGAAAAAACAGAAAAAGTAGGTTCAAGTATAGGAAAAGATTTGAAAAAATCAGCAATATATTCTTTGATTATAGGAGGAATATTAATAGCACTTTATATAACTGTAAGATTTGAATGGAAATTTGCATTAGGAGCAATAATCACATTAGCACATGACGTAATTATAACTCTTGGAATAATTTCATTTTTAGGGTATGAGATAAATAGTGATTTTATAGCAGCAGTTTTAACAATTTTAGGATATTCAATAAATGATACAATTATCATTTATGATAGAATCAGAGAAAAATTAAAATCTAAAGCTCGATTAGAAAAAAGTTTTGGTGAAATATTAAATATTAGTATTAATGATGTTCTTGTGAGATCAGTTAATACTTCTTTGACAACACTTTTAGCAGCAATAGCAATTTTTATATTTGGTGGAGAATCATTAAAAACATTTATTGTTACTTTAATTTTAGGAATATCAGTAGGTTCGTATTCATCAATATTTTTAGCCACTCCACTTGTTTATTTGATGGACAAGGACAGAGATGGACGAGGAAGTGTTGAGTTTAAAGAAGAAGATGAGAATTATAAAGAGAAAATTGTAGTTTAAAATTAGTTCGCTTAGATTCTCTAAAGAAAAATATAAGAGGAGTAATAATGGCAAGAGTAATATTAGAGCAAGGAAAAGAAAAAAAAATAATAAATTTTTATCCAAATGTATCTAAGGATGATATTCGTTCAATACAAGGAAATGTAAAAAATGGTGATATAGTAGATGTTTGTATGGAAGATTTAACATTTATCGGACGTGGTTATATATCAGAAGGAAGTTCTGCCTATATAAGAATACTTACACAGAAAGAAGAGAACATAAATAAAGAATTTATACTATCTAAGATAAGAGTGGCTTATGAAAAAAGAAAATTTCTTTTAAATGAAACAAATTGTGTGAGAGGATTTTATTCAGAAGCAGACGGTATTCCAGGATTAATAATAGACAAATTTGATAAATATATATCTGTGCAATTTAGAAATTCAGGAATTGAATCTTTAAGACAAGAAATTATAAATTCAATAAAAAAAATCTATAATCCTAAAGGTATTTATGAAAGAAGTGATGTAGAAATAAGAACAACTGATGGAGCAGAACAAAAGACAGGAATTATTTATGGTGAAATTCCAGAAAGAATAATAATGGAAGATAATGGGCTAAAGTATTACATTGATATTGTTGATGGTCAAAAAACAGGATTCTTTTTAGATCAGAGAGACTCTAGAAAATTTATAAGACCGTATATAAATGAAGATACAAGATTTTTAGATGTATTTTCAAGTACTGGTGGATTTTCCATTGCTGCAATGAAAGAAGGTGCTAAAAAAGTAGTAGCAATAGATAAACAATTTCATGCACTTAAAATTTGTAAAGAAAATTATGTGTTAAATGGATTTAAAGATGAATTTATAACTTGTGAGGGGGATGCATTTCTACTCCTAAAAACAATGGCAGAGCGAGGAGATAAATTTGATATAATAACGTTAGATCCACCAACGCTTATAAAGAAAAAATTAGATATTCCAAGAGGAAGAGATTTATTCTATAAACTTTGTGATAATAGTTTTAAAATGCTAGAAACTGGTGGAATTCTTGGGATAGTAACTTGTGCGTACCATCTTTCTTTACAAGATTTAATAGAAGTAACACGAATGGCAGCTTCTAAAAATGGAAAATTACTTCAAGTTATTGGAGTTAACTATCAGCCAGAAGATCATCCATGGATGCTTCAAATTCCAGAAACTTTATATTTAAAAGCCCTATGGGTAAAGGTGGTATAAAAATGGCATTAGATATTTTTATTTTAATTATTTTGGTAGGATATATTATTTCAGGATATAGAATAGGTTTTTTTGTAGAATTTATTTCTACATTTGGACTTATTGGTAATATTCTTCTTGCAAAATATTTAGTTCCTAAAACAATAGATTTTTTAGAAATTGTAATAAAACCTGAAGAATATACACAGATGTATATAACAGTATTAATTGTTCTTTATATTATTTTAATGTTAATTACATCGTTTATAAATAAATTTTTTAAAGCACAAGCAAAGGGAAAAACTACTCAAATAGGTGGAAGTTTAGTTGCTTTACTAAAAGGTATAATTATAGTTTTCTTTTTAATAACAGGAGTCAAATTTTTAACAAGAAGTTCTGATAGAGTAGAAGAAATATATAGTGAGAGTAGAGCAGTTCAATACTTTGATGAATTTCTACCTATGCTCTATGATTATATACCAAGTGAAATTCAAAATCAAGTAAAAGAATTAAAAAATAATGAAGTTATGAATAAATATTTAGAAAATGTATTTTAGGAGTGAAAGATGAAAGTATTCGAAAAATATATATTGAAAGAATTGAAATTTCCTATTTTATTAGGAATATCTATCTTCACATTTATATTTTTAATTGAAATTATTGTAACTATGATGGAAAGTATTATAGTTAATAGTGTTTCAATTTTTGATATGATGAGAATGCTATCTTTTTATTTGCCAGCTATTTTAGTTCAAACTATACCCATGGGAGTATTTTTAGGTATAATGATAACTTTTTCTAAATTCACAAAAAATAGTGAGACTTTAGCCTTGACCTCTATGGGTATTAGTCTAAAAAGAATGTTAAGACCAATTATTTTATTTACATTTT
Source organism: uncultured Fusobacteriaceae bacterium (assembly GCA_947038515.1). Classification (GTDB taxonomy): domain Bacteria; phylum Fusobacteriota; class Fusobacteriia; order Fusobacteriales; family Fusobacteriaceae; genus JAGNZR01. The sequence continues at coordinate 114,132 of CAMQWJ010000001.1, read as the reverse complement.
TAATTACACTATTTATCTTTTTTTTACAAGAAAAAATAGTACCTAAATCTTTTGAGAAGTTACAGCAATTAACACACAAAATAGCTACTGAAAATCCTATATTTCAGATGAAAGAGAAGATTTTTATGGATGATATGGAAGAATTCAGTATTTATGTTAATGAAAAAGATAAAACTACAGGTTTTGTTAAAGGGGTTCTAATTTTTCAGCAAGAAAAAGAAGGAGTATATCCTCTAATTTTATTAGGAAAAAAAGCGTTATGGGAAAATAATGCAATGATACTTAAAGAAGCTGAATTTTTTAAGTTTAAAAATAAGGGAGATTTAGAATTAAAAGGTAAATTTTCTGAAAAAACAATTCCTCTTTCCTCATATGGAAATAATTTTAAAATTAAGATGAAAGATATAGAAATGATGGAAATAAGTAAATTATTTACAGAATATAAAAAAAATACTGTTGATAAAATAAAATATTTGGTTGAAATTAATAAAAAAATAGCAATTCCGATCTCAACAATAATATTAGGAGTATTAGGAGTATTGTTTGCAAGTGGACATCATAGAACAGGAAAAGGGACTAATTTTCCTTTAAGTTTATTTGTAATTTTTTCTTACATAATAACATTAAACTTAGGAGTGGTAGTGGCCTTAAAGGGACAACTCAATGTATATATTGCAATATGGTCTCCCAATATAGTTTTATTAATTTTAACTTACTATTTATATTTAAAAAAAAGTAGAGTGATGTAGTCATGAAAAAAGTAGATATTCATATAATAAAAAAATTTATAAAAGCATTTTTATTGACTTTAATTGCATTTTTAAATATATTTATATTAAGTCAAGTGTTTAGAATTGTAAAGTTTGTTACTGAAGGAAAAATGACAGTAGGGGAGTCACTAGAATATGTTTTGACTCTAATTCCTAAAATGTTAATAGATATAACACCATTATCTATATTATTAGGTGGATTGATATCTATGAATATAATGGCAAGTAATTTAGAAATTATTTCTTTAAAGACATCAGGTGTCAGTTTTAAAAGAATAATATTTTTTCCTGTCATCTTATCATTGCTGGTGTCAGGAGGAATTTTTATATTAAGTGATACAATTGCTCCAAAATCATATGAAAAGACTCGAATGATGCGTTCAGGTGAAAAAACAGTATTAGAACGACCTATAACAAAAAGTAAAGTTTTTTTGAGAGATAAAAATAATATTGTTTATTATATGGAAGAAATAAATAGAAAAACAGGAATAGGTAAAAAAATTCAAATAATTGAATTAAATCAAGATTTTAATAGTATAAAGAAAATTCTTACAGCTGAGAAAGGTGAATATGACTTTATAGAAAATGTGTGGAAATTGAAACAAGTTACTATAAATTATGATATTCAGGAAGAAAAAAGCAATCAAATAAAAGATAAAGAAAAAAAATATGAAGAGTATTTAGATAAAAAATATATATCTTTACCTGAAAAATTTATCCCATTAGGTAAAAATCCAAAAACATTAACAAATAAAGAAATAAAAAAAGAGATGAAAGAATTAGTTTTGACAGGAAATGATATAAAAGAGCTGTCTCAAGAACTTTCTAGAAGATATTCTTTCCCATTTGCAAGTTTTTTTATATGTTTTGTAGGCTTATCTTTAGGTAGTAAGTATGTAAGAGGTGGAACTACGAGAAATATAGGAATAGCAATAGCTCTGGGATATGGATACTATTTGTTGCAGGGAATATTTGAAGCTATTGGAAAAAATGGATATATAAATCCATATCTAGGTAATTGGATTCCTAATATTTTAGTTTTAATAATTGGAGTTTGTTTAGTGTATAAAAGTGAATATTAGAGAAAATAGAGTGGAAGGAGGTTTAATTTTGATAGAGGTAAAAAAACTTAAAAATGGTATTCCTATATTTATAGATAGAATGGAAGATATCAAAAGTTTTACTATGGGGATTTTTATAAAAACAGGTGCTCGTCATGAGACAGAAGGGGAATATGGTATTTCTCATTTTATTGAACATATGCTTTTTAAGGGAAGTAAAAAATACTCTGCAAAAGAACTTTCAGAGCTTATAGATGATAATGGTGGATCTATAAATGCTTATACAAGTAAAGATACAACTTGTTATTATGTAAAGATGCTTTCTTCTAAAATGGATATTGCTTTTGATGTTTTTAGTGAAATGATTATGAACTCTACTTTTTCAGAGGAAAATATTGAAAAAGAGAGAAATGTAATACTGGAAGAGATTAAGATGTATTTGGATATTCCAGAAGAAGTAGTCCATGATGAAAATATGAAATTTGTTCTTTCAGATGAATATGGAAATTCAATTTTAGGAACTGAAGAATCTTTAAAAAAAATAGATAGAGATAAGATGCTAGAATATTTTTTAGATAGATATACTCCAGATAATATGGGGATATCTATAGCTGGAAATGTTGATTCTATTATGGAAAAATTAGAATCAACTTTTGGAACTATTCCAAAAAGAAAAAGTAAAAATTCTATAGTTTCTAAATTTAAAATAAAAAATGGTGAAAATCTTATAAAAAAAGAATGTAATCAAGTCCATTTATGCTTAAATACTTTAGGTTTAAAAGTATTAGACGAAAAAAAATATGCACTTGCAATATTATCAAATGTTCTAGGTGAGAATATGAGCTCAAGATTATTTCAAAAAATTAGAGAAGAAAGAGGTTTAGCATATTCAATATATTCTTATACTACTAGTTATTTAGAAGGCGGATTGTTCACAATATATGCTGGTACCTCAAAAGAAAGTTATAGAGAAGTTATTGAACTAATAAAAAAAGAATTTCAGGATATAAAAACAAACTCAATAGAAGAAAAAGAATTAGAAAGAGGAAAAAATCAACTTAAAAGTATGCTGATATTTGGATTAGAAAATAGTCGAGGAAAAATGGCTAGAATGTGGAATTCATATCAACTTTATGGAAAAATTATTTCAATAGATGAGATAGAAGAAATGATCTCTAAAATCTCATTAATTGATATAAAAGAATTAGCAAATGAAATTTTTGACGAATCGAAATATTCTATAACAATTTTAGGAGAGATTTAATTATGAGCATTGAAAAGAAAAAAGTTAAAATAATTTCTAAAGTGGGGGTAATTATCCCTAAATATATGACAGAAGAAGCAGCTGGAATGGATCTTTGCGCGTATTTAGAAAAACCTTTAGTATTAGGTTCTTTAGAACGTGTTTTAGTTCCAACGGGAATAAAATTAGAAATCCCTGTTGGATATGAAGTACAAGTTAGACCGAGAAGTGGACTAGCATTGAAACATGGATTGACACTACTAAATTCTCCAGGCACAATTGATTCTGATTATCGTGGTGAAATAGGGATTATACTTGTGAATATAAGTAAAGAAGAATATACGATTCAACCTAATGAGAGAGTAGCACAATTAATATTAGGGAAAGTATATCAAATAGAATTTGAAAATGTAGAAACATTGAATGAAAGCTCTAGAGAAAGTGGAGGATTCGGTCATACTGGAAAATAGGATGGGAGAAGTATGAATAGACTTAAAAAAATAAAAAAAACTAATTTAAAATTACTACTAAATGCTCTGAGTATTATAGGATTAAGTCTAATGTGTATTTATAGTACTACTTCCTCTAAAACTTTAACATTTTTTTATAAAGAAATATTATTTGTTTTTTTAGGATTGATAATATTTTTTATATTTTCACATTTTGATTATAAAAAATATAAAAAATATTATTTTTTAATATATTTTATTAATGTGCTTATACTTTTATCAGTACTAGTTTTTGGTATATCACGATTAGGGGCTAAAAGATGGATTGATTTGAAATTTATTGTTGTTCAACCTTCAGAAATTTCAAAAATATTATTAATATTAACTTTTAGTGAGTATTTAGTTAGAAGATATGCAGTTAAAAAAAAAGATGGAATAAAAAAAGTTATTGTTAGTTTTTTACATATTTTACCTATATTTTTATTGGTTGCAAAGCAACCTGACTTGGGAACATCTTTAGTTTTTGTATATATATTTATAGTTATTATTTTTATAGATGGTGTGAATTGGAGAGTTATAGCCTCTCTTTTTGGAAGTTTATTAGCATTTATTCCTTTTGCTTTTTATTTTTTATTAAAAGAATATCAGCAACAGAGAATTTTAACATTTCTTAATCCTGAATCAGATTTATTAGGAAGTGGTTGGAATGTGAATCAATCTATGATTGCCATTGGTTCAGGTGGTATTATGGGAAAAGGATTTATGAATAGTTCACAAAGTAAATTAAATTTTTTACCAGAAGCTCACACAGATTTCATAGGTTCAGTTTTCTTAGAAGAAATGGGAACATTAGGTGGAATAGTATTGCTTGGACTATATTTTTGTTTGATTTATCAAATAATTACGATAGGAGATAATTCTAAAGATGAATATGGGAAATTAGTTTGCTATGGTATAGCATCAGTGTTCTTTTTTCATGTGTTTGTAAATATAGGGATGATAATGGGAATAATGCCAGTAACAGGGCTACCGTTACTGTTTATGAGTTATGGTGGAAGTTCTCTTATATTTAGTTTTATTATGCTTGGGATAGTTCAAAGTGTGAGGATACATAATAAATAAGGAGGAATAAATGAAAAAAATTATGATAATTATTTTTTTTATTTCCCTCAATTTAACCTATTCTAAAGAGGCCTATATAGCCTCTTTTAATGTATTAAGATTAGGAGAAAATAAAAAAGACTATGTACATTTAGCAAAAATTATTTCAAATTTTGATCTTGTTGGATTAGTAGAAGTTATGAATAGAAAAGGAATACAAGAATTAGTAGATGCTTTGAATAAAGAAACAAAGGAGAAATGGGATTACCATTTATCTCCACATTCTGTTGGAAAAAGTAGTTATAAAGAATATTATGGATATGTATATAAGAGAAATAGTGTAAAACTAATTAAAAAAGGAAAGTTTTATCCAAATTTAGAAAATAAATTTTCTAGATCTCCATATGGTACAACTTTTAAAATAGGAGAGTTTGACTTTACTCTTGTTATGAGCCATTCAGTATATGGAAAAAGTAAAACCTTAAGAAGAGTTGAAGCCTTTAATTATGATGAGGTATATGATTATTTTCAGGAGTTAGAAAAAGAAGAACAAGATATATTAATAGCAGGAGATTTTAATTTAGTTGGAAATGATGAGGGATTTGATCAGTTAATTAATGGACATAAAGATGATATTGTATATGGCATTGACCCACGACTGAAAACAACTGTGGGGACTAATAAATTAGTTAATTCATATGATAATATTTTTATTTCAAAAAAGTATACAAAAGAGTTTGAAGGTAAAAGTGGAGTTTATAATTTTATAAATAAGGATTTTTTAGAGAGTAGGAAATGGATATCAGATCATTTACCTGTATTTATAATTGTTAATACAACTGAGGATGATGATTAATGAAAAAAGAAAAAATTGCTTATTTATTTCTAAATGGTGAACTTTTAGGAGAAATGGAATTTTATAAAAATTTTATGGAAAAAAAAATAGGAGAAATTTTCTGTGCAGATGGTGGATATAATTTTTTGGTAGGAACAAAATTATTGCCTAAAGAAATATGGGGTGATATGGACTCTATTAATCTAAAAGAATTAGAAATATTAGAAAAGGAAAATAAAATAGAACTTAAAAAATTTGATAAAAGAAAAAATTATACTGATGGAGAATTATTAGTAAAGTATCTTACAGAGTTATGTTATGATAAAATATATATTATCGCAGGTTTAGGTGGAAGAAAATCACATGAATTGATAAATATATCCATGCTTTCTAAGTATCCTAATTTAATATTTTTAACTGAAAAAGAACAAGTATTTTATATAAAAAGAAATGATATTATAGAAAATATAGAATCACACATAATCTCTTTTTTACCCCTGTCTGAAACTGTAGAAGAATTATCACTAAAAGGTTTTGACTATGAACTTCAAAATTATAAATTAGAACAAGGGGATTCTAGATGTTTAGGAAATAAAATTAACTCTAAAGTAGGAAAAATAAATTATAAGTCAGGAGTTTTAATTGCAATATTAGAAAATCATATAAACTAAAAAAGGTGGTGAATAGTGATTTTTAGATAAGATTAAAAATCACTTTATAAATGTTGAAAGAAAAAATGAAAATAATACAGAAGAAGATAGTTTTAGAAAATGAAACAGCTATTAATATAGGTTCAGGAGGATTAGAAGTTTTCTCAACTCCAATGCTAGTTGCATTTATGGAGAATACAGCTTTTAATCTTGTAGAAAATAAAATGGAAGTAGGGATGACAACAGTTGGAATTAGTTTAAATTTAAAACATTTAAAAAGTAATAGAGTTGGAGATGAACTTTTGTGTGAGTGTGAAATTGTTGGAATAGATGGAAAAAAAATAATTTTTAATATTCAAGTAATGTTTCAAGGAGTACTTGTTGCTTCTTGTGAACATGAACGGTTTATAGTAAATAGTAAAAAATTTATGAGTAAATAATTTTTTATTAAGTTGTTTTGGTGAATAATTAAATATAGGATTAAAACTAGGAGGGAAGGATGGAACAAAGGATGTTATAGGGTGTCCACATTGTGGAAAGGACGATATAAAGTATGGTTCAACAGTTTGTAGTGGATGTAGATCAAAAATAATATATGGAAATACAGACTTGTCATTTTTTATATTTGCAATAGTAATACCAATCATAGGTTTAGCGGGAACAATAACAGTAATAAATAAAATATTTGGAAAGAATTGGGAGAAAGTGATAGAATCAGTGATAACAGGTAAAGGATTATTCTTAATACTCATAATCCCATGGCTAATAATATCATGGAAAATAAATCGAAAATTATACAAAGATTCGATTATTTTTAGAAGAATATATCAAAAATAGAATACGACAACAACTGAACAGAGAAAACTACTTTGTCGATGATAACAAATAAAATATATGGGGTTTTATAGTGGATTAAGCTAAAGAATCCCGTTTTTCATTTTAATAAAGGAGTAGTTATCTTTTTTAACTTACAAATGAAAAAAAGAGGTAACTTCTGTACAGTACAGAAATTACCTCTCAAATATTTAACTTTTTTTAATTTTTTAGATTCCAGCTTTTTCAACATAAACTGAAACTTGTTTTTTATCTTTACCTAATCTCTCAAATTTAACGAAACCGTCAATTAGAGCGAAAAGAGTATGGTCTTTTCCAATTCCCATGTTTGTTCCTGGATAGAATTTAGTTCCTCTTTGTCTAACTATAATATTTCCAGCTACGACAACCTCACCATCATATTTCTTAACACCCAAATATTTAGGATTTGAATCTCTTCCATTCTTTACAGAACCTTGTCCTTTTTTCTTTGCGAACAATTGAATATTTAAAGTAAATAACATCATTTTGCCTCCTTTTCTACAAGCTTTAAGTATTTTGGATATTCATTTTCTAACTCTTTTAACATAATAAACATAGTATTTAATAAAATGTTTACTTCATGATCCCTATTTTGTAAGTTGACATCTCTTAAATCAATTTCAAAATCACCATCACCAATATGGAAAACTGGAACAATATTTAAAAGTTCAGTAATACCAGCCAATGGGAATTGTAAAATTGAAGAAATACTTGCACATACAATATCGGTTCCATGTTCTGAATAATCAGCATGTCCAATAGCACTGTATTTTACAATGCAATTTTTTTTTTTAATGAATTCAATAATAGTCATAAATCTAAGGATTATCCGTTGATTGATTCGATTTTGATTTCAGTTAAAAGTTGTCTGTGACCCTTTTTTCTGTGGTATCCAGTCTTTGGCTTGTATTTGAAGTTAACAACTTTGTCACCTTTTACTTGTGCAACAACTGTAGCTACTACTTTAGCACCATTAACAATAGGAGTTCCAATAGAAATCTCACCATTGTTTGATACCAGTAGAACCTCTGTTAATTCTACAGATTCATTAACTTCAGCATTTAGTTTTTCAACTTTTAATACTTCACCTACTGCAACCTTGTACTGTTTACCACCAGTTTTAATAACTGCGTACATTTTAACACCTCCATAAGTATAAAAAAATTGCTCGATTTTAAAATCCATGATTTTAAAATAAATAAAATCGCTGAATGGGGTTGCTGAAGACCCTGTCCACGCGTATCTAAAGAATTGTATCATATTAATTAGAAACAGTCAAGGAATATTGCCCTTATAAGTTATTAATTTTTCTGTTTTTTAATACAAAGATTAGAGAGTAAATTACTTGAGTTATAAAAGTTTAAGACAAGGAATTAAAGATTTATTTACTATGATATCTTAAAAATCTCGTTAATTATATAAAAATATGGTAAAATAATGTAGTGAAATAAAAAAAAAGGAGGGTATAATAAATTGAGTAACAATATATTTATTATACAAATAAATAATGACAAATAAAATAATAGTGAATGGAATTTTTTATTTATTTTTAACTTTGTTCTTTCTTTACATTTTCATAAAAGAAAAACAAATAGTAAAAAAAATAAATATAAAGAAAGAGAAGTTTTCAAATAAATTAATTTTAAAATTTGGAGTACAAAATGAATTGTTAAAAAAAATTATAATAAAAGTAATATTTTATACTGAAACAATTGCTACAGCGATTATTTTAGTATTAATAATTCAAAAATTTTATCTAGGTAATTTTCTGGTACCCACAGGGTCCATGATCCCAGAAATAGTTCCTAAAGATAGATTATTTGGAAATATGGTTGTTTATAAATTTACAAAACCTAAAAGGGAAGATATTGTTGTTTTTAAGGAACCAATTGAAAATAAAGTATTATATACTAAAAGACTAATGGGACTACCAGGTGAAAAAATTAATATTGAAAATGAGAGATTGCTAATAAATGGAAAAGTAGTTTCTGAAAGAAAATATTTAGATATGGGTGAAATAAGAGGAAAGACTTGGATAATTCCTAAAAAAGGTGACAAAATAACAATTCAACCTTTAAAAAATTATAATGCAATGTTTGAAGAAAGAAACATTGATATAGAAGAAATACAGAAATATTTATTAGCAACTCCAGGTGCAATAGCTGAAATATTGCCACAGATTGAGTTTAAAGTGAATGGAGAAAAAACAGGGATGTTACTGGAACTTATTGAAGACAAGGAAATTATAAAAAAATTAATAGATGGAGAGAGTATTGAAATTGTATTAGATAAAGATTTCTATATGATGTTAGGAGATAATACTGCTGGAAGTTATGATTCAAGAATGTGGGGATTTGTTTCTGAAGCAAGGATAAAGGGAGAAATATTTTTTAGATTTTGGCCATTGAATAGAATTACAGTATTATAATAAAATAAAATTTTAGTTGGAGACTAGGATGATAGAAATAAAAAAAATGGATGAAGAGTGCTTGGAGACTTTTTTACAGCCTTTATCAGAATTGGAAAGAGAAATTTTCGGTATAAATAATTATTGTATAAGTCAATTGTTAGAAATGATTATATCTACGGAATACATTTGTTTTCTTGCTGTTGAAAAAAAGAATATATTGGGATATTTGATTATTCATAATATTGTAGATAATTATGAAATAATGAAAATAGGAGTACTTTCTGCAGCGAGAAAAAAAAGAATAGGTTCACAACTTTTAAAAAAGTATGTAGATACTATAAAATTTCCTCTTCTACTTGAAGTAAGGGAAACAAATGAAATTGGACAGAATTTTTATAATAAAAATGGTTTTGAAAAAATAGGAATTAGAAAAAATTATTATAAAGATACCGGTGAAAATGCCATTATAATGAAACTAGATTGTAAATAAAAAAAAATAAGGAGGAAATGTGGGTGAATTATTCCCACTATTAAAAAAATGGAAAAAAAAATATATAGTAATCCTTTATCGGAAAGATATGCGTCAAAAGAAATGTTGGAAAATTTTTCACCTCAAAATAAATTTTCATCTTGGAGAAAACTTTGGATAGCTTTAGCAGAAGGTGAGAAAGAGCTGGGCTTAAATATAACTAATGTTCAGATAGAAGCAATGAAAAAAAAAGAAAATGATATAGATTATGAAATGGCTAATGAACAAGAAAAAAAAGTTCGACACGATGTAATGGCACATGTCCATACTTTTGGAGTTGCAGCACCGGAAGCTAGTGGAATAATACATTTAGGGGCAACAAGTGCTTATGTTGGAGATAACACTGATTTGATTCAAATAAAGAATGGGCTTGAAATATTAAAAAGTAAAATAGTGAATGTGTTGGAAGAAATGAGTAAATTTGCTCTTGAGTATAAAGATTTACCAACATTGGGATTTACACATTTTCAAGCGGCACAATTAACAACTGTTGGAAAAAGGGCAACCCTTTGGATGCAAAGCTTACTTTTAGATTTTGAAGAGTTAGAATTTAGAGAAAAAACATTAAAATTTCGTGGTGTAAAAGGTACAACAGGTACACAAGCAAGTTTTAAAGATTTATTTGATGGAGATTTTGAGAAAGTCAAAAAATTGGATGAATTTGTAACAGAAAAAATGGGGTTTGAAAAGCGATTTCTTGTAACTGGACAGACATATGATAGAAAAATAGATAGTCAGATAAGTAATTTACTTTCTAATATTGCACAATCGGCTCATAAATTTACAAATGACTTAAGATTGTTACAACATTTGAAAGAAATTGAAGAACCCTTTGAAAAAAGTCAAATTGGTTCTTCTGCAATGGCCTATAAAAGAAATCCAATGAGAAGTGAGAGAATAGCCTCACTTGCAAAATATGTTATAGCTATGCAACAAAGTACTGCCATGGTCAGTGCAACACAATGGTTTGAAAGAACATTAGATGATTCGGCAAATAAAAGATTATCTTTGCCACAAGCTTTTTTAGGAGTGGATGCAATTTTAATTATTTGGAAAAATATATTGGAAGGTTTAGTGGTGTATCCTAAAATTATTGAAAAACATATTATGGAAGAGTTACCTTTTATGGCAACGGAATATATAATAATGGAATGTGTAAAAAATGGTGGAGATAGACAAGAACTACATGAAAGAATTAGAGTTCATTCTATGGAAGCTGGAAAAAATGTAAAAGTAAATGGAAAAGAAAATGATTTAATAGAAAGAATAGTTAATGATGACTATTTTAAACTTGATAAAAAGAAATTATTAAGTCTATTAGAGAGTAAAAATTTTATAGGTTTTGCTCCTGAACAAACAGTGGATTTTATAGAAAAAGAAATAAAGGGAATTTTAGAAACAAATAAAAAGTATCTAGGAATGAATTCTGAATTAAAAGTTTAAGTAGATAATTTGATTTTAGAATTATTACATGGATATCATGGATATTGAAAGATAAATAAGGAATAAAATTTAAAGAAAATGATATGAGGTTGACAAAATACTATAAAAGGATTATAATTGAACAAACGGAAAAAATGACTTGTTAGTCAAAAAGATTAGAAATATGCATAAATAAGCAGTTTCAAGAATGTTTTGTTAGGGAAGAGGAGTAGGAGAATGAAAAAGATATTGAAACATAAACATGAGATATTTTTAACTTCTTTAGTACTGTTTTCTGTCTATCTTTCTTTAGCAGAAGCTTTAATTCCCAAACCTTTTCCTTGGATGAAAATAGGACTGGCAAATATAGCTACACTCATTGCACTAGAAAAATTTAATTCAACAATGGCTTTTGAAGTTGTAATTCTTAGAGTTTTAATTCAAGCAATTATGTTTGGAACTTTATTTACTCCAAGTTTTATTATAAGTTTAAGTGCTGGAGTAGTATCCAGTGGTATTACAGTATTTTTTTATAGATTTAGAAATTATTTATCAATGGTTGCAATCAGTTCTCTCTCAGCATTTATTCACAATATATTTCAATTAATTATTGTATATTTTTTGATGTTTCGGGGAATAGAATTAGATTCAAAATCAATATATATATTTATATTTTTCTTTTTAGGTTTGGGAGTTATCTCAGGGGCCTTAATAGGAATAATAATAGAAAAACTTTCTTTAAGAAGGGGAGGCGATTTATAAGTGAGTAGAAAATATTTTGGAACGGATGGAATTAGAGGGGAAGCAAATAAAGAGCTAACTTCTGAGCTAGCAATGAGGCTAGGGTATGCTTTAGGTTATCGAATTATAAAAAAAAGTAAGAAAAAGAACCCCAAAATAATAATGGGTAGTGATACTAGAGTTTCTGGTTATATGTTAAGGTCAGCTCTTACAGCAGGTTTAAATTCAATGGGTGTAAGTGTAGATTTTATAGGTGTTGTACCAACTCCAGCAGTGGCTTTTCTAACACAAAATAAGGGAGCAGAGGCTGGAATAATGATATCAGCTTCTCACAATCCTGCTAAGGATAATGGAATAAAAATATTTTCAAGCAGTGGACATAAATTATCTGATGATATTGAAATAGAGTTAGAAGAACTTATGGAAAATATTGAAAGTTTGAAAGAAAATATGCCTAATGGGGACAATGTTGGAACATTTAAATATAGAGAAGAGTTCTATTATACTTATCAAGATCATTTGTTATCAGCTATTAAAGGAGATTTTTCTAATATGAAAATAATATTAGATGCTGCTAATGGCTCTGCTTATCGAATAGCTAAGCAAGTATTTATGAGACTTAAGGCTGAAGTTGTTGTAATTAATGATACTCCAAATGGAACTAATATAAATGTAAAGTGCGGATCTACTCACCCTGAAATCCTTGCTAAAGTTGTTGTGGGATATGAAGCAGATTTGGGACTTGCTTATGATGGCGATGCAGATCGTTTGATTGCAGTAGATAAATTTGGAAATATTATAGATGGAGATAAAATTATAGCAATATTGGCTCTTGATATGAAGAAAAAAGGGATTCTAAATGATAATAAAGTGGTTACGACAATAATGAGTAATATGGGATTTGAAAATTATTTGGAAAAACATGATATCACCCTAATAAGAGCAAATGTTGGAGATAGATATGTGACTGAAAAATTGAAAGCCCATGGCTTGAATTTAGGTGGTGAACAATCGGGACATATATTACTTTTTGATCATTCTACCACAGGTGATGGGGTTTTAACCTCACTTAAATTAGTTGAAGCAATAAGAGATAGTGGAATATCACTTGATGAAAAAGTTAAAGATATAAAAGATTGGCCTCAAAAAATGATAAATGTAAGTGTCCATAAAGATAAAAAGGAAACTTGGGCTAAGAATGAAAAAATTATAAAGTTTATCCAGAGCAAAGAAAAAGAAATGGGAGATACAGGAAGAATTCTGGTAAGGACTTCTGGAACAGAACCTATAGTCAGAGTAATGGTTGAAGGTAGAGAAGAAAAAGATGTAGTTAGAATAGTAACTGAAATAGCAGCAATTGTAGAAAAAGAATTGATATAGGGACAAGAACTACCTTATGGATAAGGAAAAAAGACATAAGGAAAAAATATAAAAAAATTTAGGAGAAACAATGTATAAAGAATTTTCTAAAATATATGACTATTTTATGGAGAACTGTGAATATGACTTCTGGATTAATCAAATTTATGAAATATTAGATAAGTATAAAAAAAATGAAGGAACTCTAATAGATATTGGATGTGGAACTGGAGAAATGCTCTGTAGATTTTCACAAAAATATGAAAGTGTAGGTTTAGATTTATCTGTAGAGATGCTTACAATAGCAAAAAAGAAAATGAAAAATCTACCAAGTCCTTGTTTGTTGTTTCATGGTGATATGGTTGATTTTAATTGTGGGAAAAAATTTGATATTGCTGTAAGTCTTTTTGATACTGTTAATCATTTGAGTTCCAATGAAGATTTAGAACAACATTTAAAAACAGTAAAATCTAATTTAAATAGAGAGGGAATATATATTTTCGATATAATTGACAGAGAATTTATGACATTGATGTTTCCTAATAGACTTTTTCTAGATAACAGAAAAAAAATAACAGTTATTTGGGAACATGAAATTGAAAATGGAATTGATTTTATAGATGCAACTTATTTTTTAAAAAATAAAATGGGGACTTATGATAAAATGACAGAAGTCTATGAGAAAAAAATCTTTACAGATGAAGAAATAAAGAATGCAATTAAGAAGTCTGGTTTAGTTTTTAAAGAACTTGTTATTAATGAAAAAATTGCAGGAAAGCGCCAATTCTATGTGGTAAAAAATGAAGAATAATATTTTTTTTGATAAAAATATTATTAAAAGTTTTTCTTTATTAGGATATTTGAGTTTTTTATTAATAGGAAATGTGTTAATTTATGTGTATATGTATAAATTATGTGAAAAATATTTGAATATTAGAAACCAAGGTTTATTTATAGTATTCTTAATAATAGGAATTATAAGTGGGTTCTATAGCGTATATAAAGTGATTACAAGTAAAAAATAAAAATAGGAGTTAGGAATGGAAGAAGTCAAAAAAATATTTAGAAATTCAATACTAACTTCTTTAATCATATTAATAATAGGTGTAGCTTTTAATGAAAGATTATTATATATAGGAATTTTTATAGGTTCTTTAATAGCTGTGTTAGGATTTTATATGATGTGTACTGAAAGTAAAAAAATTATTTATTCAGATTCACCTAAAAAAGTTGCAATAATAGGATACTTTAAACGGTATGCAATTTATGCATTTTCACTTGGGATAATTGCTAAATATTTCGGTCTTCCCATGCTAATTTGTTCAGTAGTTGGTCTTATGAATATAAAAATTAATATATTCATTTGTATCATCTTTGAAAATATAGTTAGATTTAGAAACAAACATTTGTAAAAGTTAACAAAGTAAAAAAAACTTAGAAAAAAGGAGGTTAAGGATGAAAATCGGGGCAATTAATTTACCGTTTGAACTACCGTTTGAATTGCCATTTAAATTTATAACTCCACCCCTTGTAGAAGGACCTAAAGTAATGTTTTTTATTCCATTACCAGAATGGTTAGAGAAAATTCCTTTTGCAATGGAAATATCCAATGGAAATTATGGATTACCAATAACAACAACTGTAACAACAACTTGGTTCATTTTATTATTTATTTTTTTAGTATTTAAAATGAGCTCTAGAAACTTTAAAGAAGTGCCCGGAAAAATGCAAACACTATTAGAAACATTTTATCTTTTCATTGATGATCTGGCAGAACAAATGCTAGGGAAATGGAAAGTAAAATATGTGACCTACGTAGGTAGTTTGTTTTTATTTATTCTTTTTGCGAATACGATAAGTTTTTTTCCTATACCAGGGTTTAGCGTAGTAAATAACTCTTTTATAGTAGCGCCACTATTTAGATCACCAACTGCAGATTTAAATACAACAGTAGGACTAGCACTTTTAACAACTGTAACCTTTATGTTTACAAACTTTAAAGTGAATGGAGTTATTGGTTATATTAAAAGCATGTTTCAACCATTACCAATTATGCTACCAATAAATCTTGTTGGAGAATTTGCAAAGCCCACTAATATATCAATCCGTCTTTTTGGAAATATGTTTGCAGGAATGGTAATTATAGGTTTAATGTATAAAGCTGCACCTTTTTTAGCAGGTCCACTACATTTATATTTTGATTTATTTGGTGGAGTAGTGCAAAGTTTTGTATTTGTAATGTTAAGTCTAGTATATATTCAAGGTTCTATTGGAGATGCTGAGTATGTAGAGACTATATAGAAATAATTATAGAAGTATTATAAAATATTAATAAAAAAATAAAATGGAGGTAACAAAATGAATGAAATGTTATTAGCGAAAACAATAATTTTAGCAGCATCAGCGATAGGTGCAGGTTGTGGAATGATTGCAGGAATAGGACCAGGAATAGGTCAAGGATATGCAGCAGGTAAAGCAGTAGAAGCAGTAGCAAGACAACCAGAAGCAAAATCAAATATAATTTCTACTATGATTTTAGGACAAGCAGTATCTGAGTCAACAGGTATCTATTCACTTGTTATAGCTTTAATATTATTATATGCTAATCCATTTATAGGTATGATTGGTTAATTTTTGATACTTATAATAAAAAATGTTGTTGAGAAAGGAGGTAAAGGATTTGAACTTTCCAAATATGCCAGCAGTTTTAATTGATATAAACCTGTTTTGGCAAATAATAAATTTTTTAATATTAATGCTAATTTTTAATAAGTATTTGAAAGCTCCTTTAAAAAAAGTTTTAGAAAAGAGACAGGAGACAGTTTCAAATGATTTAAATAATGCGAAAATAGCAAAAACAGAAGCCGAAGCTTTAAAACTTGAAATAGAGTCATTAATGAAAAAAGCACAAAAAGATGCTATGGAACTTATCTATGGGGCTGAGAAAAAAGCTGCAATTAGATATGAAGACATCATTAAAGAAGCTACGAGTCAAAGAGATAAAATTTTAAAATCTGCTGAGTTAGAAACTCAAAAGATGAAGGAATCTTTGAAAAAGGAGTTGTCTGATTCTCTAAGAGAAACAGCAGCAACTATGGCTTTAGAATTAATTAATAAAAAAATGGATAAAAACACTCAAAGTTCTCTTTTAGATGAATTTATAGATGAGGTAGGGGAAGCCAAATGGTAGACAAAGTAAGTAAAATATATGCAGTGGCTATTTTTGAAATTGCTATTGAGGAAGATAAAATACTTAGTATACTAGAACTTCTTGATGGGATGAAAGAACTTTATGAAACCAATATTGAGTTTAAAGAGTTTATGAAAAATCCTTTAATAAAGAAAGAGCAAAAATTAGATATGATAAAAAAGATTTGTTCTGAAGCAAAAGATATAGAACAAGAAATAATGTTATATTTAGTTAGAAAAAATAGACTAGATGAAATTAGTAATATAGCTTACGAATATAGAGAATTATATTATTCAAAAGAAAATATTGTTGGAATAAAAGGTATTTTCTCTATGGAACTATCTGTGGAACAGAAAGCAAAATTGATTGAAAAATTAGAAAAAATTACCAATAAAAAAATAAATTTTGAACAGGAAATAGACCCTAAATTAATAGGTGGTGGAATTTTAAAAATTGGTGATAAAATCTTAGATGGTTCTATAAGAACTCAATTAGCTCAAATGGCCAAGGGAGAATAGACCCATAAATATTTAGGAGGTGTGGAAGGATTGAAAATTCGACCAGAAGAGGTTAGTAATATTATCAAAGCAGAAATACAAAATTATAAAAAAAATCTTGATGTAAAAACATCGGGATCAATACTTGAAGTAGGAGATGGAATTGCCAGAATTTACGGATTAAGTGATGTGAAAGCTGGGGAGTTATTACAGTTTCCTCATGAAGTAATGGGAATGGCTTTGAATCTTGAAGAAAATAATGTAGGTGCTGTTATACTTGGAGATTTTTCTCTTTTAAAAGAGGGAGATGAAGTTCTTGCAACAGGAAAAATAGTTTCTGTTCCAGCAGGAGAATCACTATTAGGGAGAGTTGTAAATGCCTTAGGTGAGCCAATAGATGGAAAAGGTGAAATTAAACCTGAAAAAATGATGGATATGGAAAGAAAAGCTTCTGGAATCATATCTAGAAAACCAGTTGTAGAACCTCTTCAAATAGGAATAAAATCTATTGATGGAATGGTACCTATTGGTAGAGGACAAAGAGAATTAATTATTGGAGATAGACAAACTGGTAAAACAGCTATCGCTATTGAAGCTATTCTAAACCAGAAAGAGACAGGAGTTAAGTGTGTCTATGTTGCAATAGGTCAAAAAAGATCTACAGTAGCACAGATTAACGCTACACTAGAAGAAAGAGGGGCTATGGCTTATACAACAATTGTATCTGCTACAGCTTCAGAAGCAGCAGCACTTCAATATATTGCTCCTTATTCTGGAGTAGCTATGGCAGAGTACTTTATGGATAAGGGAGAGCATGTTTTAATAATTTATGATGATCTTTCTAAACATGCAGTAGCATATAGAGAAATGTCTTTATTGTTGAAAAGACCACCTGGACGAGAAGCTTATCCTGGAGATGTATTTTATCTTCACTCAAGACTTCTTGAGAGAGCTGCTAAATTATCTGATGAATTAGGAGGGGGTTCAATAACTGCTCTTCCTATTATAGAAACACAGGAAGGAGATGTTTCGGCATATATTCCTACAAATGTTATTTCAATAACAGATGGACAGATTTTCTTGGACTCACAACTATTTAACTCAGGATTTAGACCAGCAATAAACGCTGGAATATCGGTATCTAGAGTTGGTGGAAATGCACAAATTAAGGCTATGAAACAAGTCGCTGCAAAAGTAAAACTTGAATTAGCTCAATATACTGAATTATTGACATTTGCTCAGTTTGGTTCTGATTTGGATAAAGCTACAAAAGCTCAACTAGAAAGAGGACATAGAATTATGGAAGTTTTAAAACAACCTCAATATAGACCATATCCAGTAGAAAATCAAGTTATTGCTTTTTACGGAGTAATTAATGGGTTTTTAGATTCAGTTGAAATATCAAGAGTTAGAGAATTTGAAACTCAATTATTAGAACATTTAAGAGTAAATACAAAAATACTTTCTACTATAAAAGAAAAGAAAGTAATAGATAAAGAATTAGAAGAAGAGATAAAAGTAGCTATTAATAATTTTAAATCAGATTTTAATTAGAAAGGGGTGAGATTTTGGCTGGATCTAGAGATATTAAAAATAGAATGAAAAGTGTTCAGTCTACTCACCAGATAACTAAAGCCATGGAAATTGTTTCTACCACAAAATTCAAGAAATTTTCAGGAATAGTAGAAAAATCAAAAGCTTATTCAATAGCTCTAAAACAGGTATTAAAAAATATATCTGCTGGAGTAAAAAATGAAACGCATCCTCTATTTAGTGGAAGAAATGAAGTGAATAATATTTGTGTTATTCTAATGACTTCTGATAGAGGACTGTGTGGAAGTTTTAATAATAATACTTTGAAAAGTCTTGAATCTTTGGTAAAAAATAATCCGGGGAAAAAAGTTTCTGTAATAACAATTGGTAAAAAAGCATATGAATTTAGTGCGAAAAGAAATTATCCAATTCAATCAAGCTATACTCAATTAACACCTGAAATAATGTTTGATGCTGCTAAAGAAATGAGTGAAGATATAGTGAAATATTATTATGAAAATACTTTTGATGAGGTATACATGATATATAATGAATATTATTCACCAGTTAGATATGAATTGGTTACTGAAAAAATTATTCCAATTGTAAGAGTAGAATCAACAGAAAATATTAACTATATATTTGAACCAGATGGAGAAACAGTTTTATCTTCATTATTACCTAAATATTTAAGTTCAAGTGTGTATACAGCATTGTTACACAATACAGCTAGTGAGCATAGTGCTCGAAAAAATGCTATGAAAAGTGCAACAGAAAATGCTGAAGAGATGATAAAAGCTCTAAATTTACAATACAATAGAGAAAGACAAGCAGCAATAACACAGGAAATATCTGAGATTGTTGGTGGAGCTGCGAGTATGAAATAAAAAGTAAAATAAAAGTATAACAAATAGGAGGAAATAAGTGAAGAACAAAGGAATTCTAACACAAGTAATAGGTCCTGTTGTAGACGTAGCTTTTAAAGACAACCTTCCTGGAATATACAATGCACTGACAGTTACAGCTGCTGATGGACGTAAAATAGTTTTAGAAGTTCAACAGCACGTTGGAGATGACGTTGTAAGGACAATAGCTATGGATGCAACAGAAGGGTTACAAAGAGGACTTGAAGTAATAGATACAGGAGCCCCTATAACTATTCCAGTTGGAACAGCTGTTTTAGGAAGAATATTAAATGTATTGGGAGAGGCTGTTGATAACGAGGGACCAATTGAAGCAACAGAGTTTTTACCTATCCATAGAGAAGCACCTAGTTTTGAAGAGCAAGGTACAGAAGTTGAAATATTTGAAACAGGAATCAAAGTAATCGATTTGTTAGCCCCTTATATAAAAGGTGGAAAAATAGGTTTGTTTGGAGGAGCTGGAGTAGGAAAAACAGTTTTGATAATGGAACTTATTAATAATATTGCAAAAGGTCATGGTGGACTTTCTGTTTTTGCTGGAGTAGGAGAAAGAACAAGAGAGGGAAGAGACCTTTATGATGAAATGAGAGAATCTGGTGTTATATCTAAAACTTCTCTAGTATATGGTCAAATGAATGAGCCACCTGGAGCAAGACTTAGAGTAGGACTTACTGGTCTTACAATAGCAGAAAATTTTCGAGATAAAGAGGGACAAGATGTTCTTTTATTCATCGATAATATATTTAGATTTACACAAGCAGGTTCAGAAGTTTCAGCTTTACTAGGAAGAACTCCGTCTGCAGTAGGTTATCAACCTAACCTAGCAACAGAAATGGGAAAACTACAAGAGAGAATAACTTCGACTAAAAGTGGTTCAATAACATCAGTTCAAGCTGTATATGTACCAGCTGATGATTTAACTGACCCAGCTCCTGCAACAACATTTTCACATTTGGATGCAACAACAGTTCTTTCAAGAAGAATATCTTCATTAGGGATATATCCTGCAGTTGATCCATTAGACTCTACTTCTAAAGCCCTTCAACCTTCAATAGTAGGAGAAGAGCACTATAAAGTAGCAAGAGAAGTACAGTCTGTTTTACAAAGATATAAAGAATTACAAGATATAATTGCAATTTTAGGAATGGATGAACTTTCTGACGAAGATAAGAAAATAGTAACAAGAGCTAGAAAAGTTGAGAGATTCTTTTCACAACCATTTGCAGTTGCATCTCAATTTACAGGAATGGAAGGAAAATATGTTCCAGTAAAAGATACTATAAAAGGTTTCCAGGAAATATTAGAAGGGAAGCACGATGCATTACCAGAACAAGCTTTCCTATTTGTAGGTTCAATTGAGGAGGCTATAACTAAGGCTAAAGACTTGGAAAAAGGAGCTGAATAAATATGGCAACTTTTAAACTAAGAGTAGTAACACCTAGTACAAATTTATTAGATAAAGATATAGAATTTTTAACAGTTAGAACAACAGAAGGAGATTTAGGAATATTACCAAATCATGCACCTTTTGTTGCTGAACTGGCTGTTGGTGAGATGAAAGTCAAAGCTGATGGAATAGAAGAATTTTATTTTTTATCTGATGGTTTTTTAGAAATGTCCAAGGACAATGTTGTTACTATTTTAGCTGATGAAGCTTTAAATGTTAAAGATTTAGATAAAGAGTTAGCTAAAAAAAATGCTATTAAAGCAGAAGAGCAATTGAAAAAAGCTCGTGAAAATAAAGAATTAGCTTTAGCTGAGCGAAATTTAAAAGTCGCATTGATGAAAATGAGTGTTAGTGAAAAATATATGTAATAAAAAACTCTAGTGCTGAAAAGTCACTAGAGTTTTTTTATAGTCCAATATATGGAACAGTTCTAAAAATTTTCTAATTTTTTTACACTTTTTTTTAAAAGAAAAAGTGAAAGAACAAGGGTAAGCCCTTCTGCAAAAGGTACTGTTAACCAAATACCAGTTATATTAAAGAGTTTTGGTAATAGAGTGATTCCCATAACCATAAAGACTATACCACGGCTACCAGCTATTATTACAGATTCTTTTGCTTTTCCAATTGAAGTAAAATAAGCTGATATTATAATATTAAATCCACTCATTAGAAAAGAAATACCATAAATTTTAGCACCTTTGGAAGCCATGCTCAATATTGATGGATTATCTTTAATGAATAAGCTTATCATTTCAGATGATCCTACTATTAAAAGTAGAAAAATTGTACCACCTATAAGTAAGTTTACCTTTAAAGCTAATTTTAAAATATCCTTTACCCTTCTAATATTTCTATTTCCATAATTATAACTTATAATTACTCCTATACCGTCTGAAATACCAAACATTAAGAGAGTTCCCACTTGGGCTATATAATTAATTACTGTAAATGCAACTACACCATCTGTTCCTATAACCTTTAAAAAAGTTACATTAAATAAATATATTGTAAGACCTATTGCTATGGAAGTAACGGCTTCTGAAGAACCGTTATAAACCATGGAAGTAATTAATTTTGGTGAAAATCTTCCTTTAAAAATATTTAGTGGATTATTAGTTTTTAATAAAGGGAAAACAGTAACTATAAAAGCTCCTAAAAAAGCTATTCCTGTAGCTAAAGCAGCTCCTTTTATTCCCATTTTAAATGTTTTTATAAGTAAATAGTCTAATGAAACATTAATAATTAAACTTAATATTGATGCTTTTAAGTAGAGGTCAGGTCTTCCTATTAAACGATTAGTAAAACCAAAAATAAACATTAAAGACATTATTGGGGCGAACCATGATGTGATTTTCACATATGTTGAGACACTATGAATTAAAATGTCATTAGCCCCTAATAAAAGGGCGATCTCTCTGCTAAAGTTAACTCCAACTATTAAAATAATTGTTGATATTATTAAAATAGTTATAGTGGAGGTTCTAAATGCAGTTTGTGCTATTTTTATTTTTTTTTCTCCTAATTTACGTCCAATTAAGCTTAAGGCTCCCATACATACTACCAATGCTGTTCCCACAATGAATTGTACAAATGGTTGTACCATGGTAACACTTGCCATTGCATGTGTTCCTACAAATGTCCTTAAAAAAATACCATCAATCATACTTTGTGTACCTGAAATAAGCATAGAAAGTACTGCTGGTATTGCAAATTTAACAAATAATTTATTTGTTTTTTCTGTTCCTAAAATATTTTTTTTCATTTTTCTCTCCATTTTTTAGTTGATATTTTTATTAAAAAGTATTTATATTACATTATTCCAGATAAACAGCTCCTAGTAGAGATAACATATCATAAAATCTATTTATTTCTTCTTCAGAGTAGTTATCAGAAAATCTTTTTGAAATTTCTTGCTCTATTTTTTCATATTTTTTTATAAATTCTTTTGGAAGCATCTTTTCATTTATATAAATATAATAAATACGTTTATCTAATTCACATTGTTTTTTTATAATGTATTCCATTTTTTCAAGTTCATTTAACTTTTGTGTTACTGAAGGACGGGTAATATTGAGCATATCTGCTATATTTGAAGCAGTATACTTACCAGAATGTGCAGAAATAATATTAAGATAAAGCATACTATTATATGTTAATTTAGAGTTTTCTAAATTACTGTTTCTAAGTTTCAAATCAGCTATTGCCATATCATGATAAAAATTATCCAATATTTTTGTAAGTTTATTGGGCATAAAAGGACTCCTTATAAAAAAATGATTAGTTTAATATAATTATTATAGCCTAATTATATTAGAATGTCAACTTTTTTATAAGTAGGTTTAAGAAGATGAAATATAAAATATTTTTGAATGATTACTTTTGTATTTACATATAAAAGTAAAAGTGATAGAATTAAAATAAATTAATATTAAGGAGGAAGTAAATGAAAAAATTTTTAAATTTAGATCCTAAAGAAGTTTTTTATTGGTTTGATGAGATTAGTGAAATACCCAGAGAATCTGGTAACGAAAAAGAGATTAGTGATTTTTTAGTTAAATTTGCAAAGGATAGAAAATTAGAATTTTATCAAGATGAAGCACTTAATGTAATTATAAAAAAAATAGCAACAGAAGGATACGAAAAGTCTAAAGGGGTTATTATTCAAGGTCATATAGATATGGTTTGTGTAAAAACAGATGAATCTACTCATGATTTTGAAAAAGATCCAATTAATCTTGTGATTGATGGAGATATTTTAAAAGCAAAAGATACATCTTTAGGTGGGGATGATGGAATAGCCATAGCTTACGGATTAGCAATTTTAGATTCAAAAACTATAAAACATCCAGCAATAGAGTTGTTAGCTACTACAAATGAAGAAACTGGAATGGATGGAGCTGCCGCATTAACAGCGAGTAACTTATCTGGAGAGATTCTTTTAAATATAGATTCAGAGGAAGAAGGAATTTTTTTAGTTAGTTGTGCAGGAGGTGCTACTTTAATTGTTGATTTTGATTTAGAAAAAGAGAACTCTAAAAATAAAGGTTTAAAAATTCAGATTTCAGGATTAAAAGGTGGACATTCAGGACAAGAGATAATTAAACAAAGAGGAAATGCAATAAAATTATTAGGAAGAGTCCTGTATGAAATAAAAAGTAAATACGCATATAACTTAGTGGAGATAAAAGGTGGAACTAAACATAATGTTATTCCTCAAAAGTCAGAAGCTATTATAACATCTTGTCATATTGATGAAATAAAAGACATGGTTAAAAAAATAGAAAAAGAAATACAACATGAATATTTAAAAGAAGAATCTGATTTAAAAATTAGTATATTACAAATAGATGAAATTCAAGAGGAATATACACAAGAAGTAACAAATAAAATAGTAGATTTTATAATGATTGTTCCTGATGGAGTTCAGTATATGAGTAAGGATATAGAAAATTTAGTTCAAACAAGTTTAAATAATGGGGTATTAGAAGAAAAAGATGGGAAATTACTTTTAACAATAGCTCTTCGAAGTTCAATAAAAAGTTCTTTATATGAATTTATAAATAAAATAAATGCATTAGGAACTCTTATGAATGTAAGTATTAGAAAAACAAATGAATATCCAGCTTGGGAATATGAAGAAAATTCAAAAATTAGAGAGTGTGCTATGGGAACATATAAAGAATTGAGAGGAAAGGATGCAGTTATTAGTGCGATACACGCAGGATTAGAGTGTGGATTGTTGAAAAAAATATTACCTAATGTAGATATGATAAGTTATGGACCAAATTTATATGATGTTCATAGTGTAAATGAAAAAATTAGTATAAAATCAGTAAAAAATGTATGGGAGTTTACAATAAAATTATTAGAGAACTTAAAATAATATAAAAATTTAGGGAGGATATAATGGCTTTAGTAAATGAAATCAAAAAACTTTCGAAAACAGCATACAGAGATATAAATGGTGAAGATTATATACCATTTATATCAGCTACTGAAGTAATGCCAGAGATGACGGGTTATTCCATTGTGATGGGGGTAATACTTGCAATAATTTTTGCTGCAGCAAATACGTATTTAGGATTAAAAGTTGGATTGACAATTTCATCAGGAATTCCAGGAGCAATATTGGCAACAGGAATATTTAAAGCTATATTTAGAAGAAATAACATATTAGAAGCTAACTTTGTAGCTTCTCTAGCAGCTGTTGGAGAGTCAATAGCTGGAGGTGTAATTTTTATACTACCAGCGTTAATATTATTAGGGTTTGGATTATCTATTGGAACAGTTGTAGTGGTAACAATTATTGGTGGAGTAATGGGTTGTTTCTTTGTAACACCAGTAAGAAGATATTTAATAGTAGAAGAACATGGGACGCTAATATATCCTGAATCTATGGCTCAAGCAGAAGTTCTAGTTATAGGAAGTGAAGGTGGAGAAGGGTTTAAATCTATAGTGACTGGATTTGGAGTAGGATTTGGATATAAAATTTTATCTGGTGGATTTGGATTTTGGAAAGAGAGAGCATCTTATGTAATTACTTCATATCAGGGAGCTATGGTTGGTGTTGATACATTGGCCTCACTATTAGGAGTTGGATTTATAATAGGAACAAAAACATCAATACTTATGTTTGGTGGTTCTGTTGTTGCATGGTTAGGTTTGATACCATTAATAAAATATTTTGGTGACTTTATACCAATTGCAGTTTTTCCATCATCAATACCTATTTCTCAAATGAGTGCTCAAGATGTATGGGCAAATTATATAAGATATATAGGGGCAGGAGCAGTTGCAATGGGAGGATTTATATCTCTTGCAAAATCATTACCCACAATTATTACATCTTTTAAAAGTTCATTAAAAGGAATGGGAGATAAAAGTACTTCAAAAGATAGAATAAATATGGAGGCTCCTCTAAGTTGGGTTGTGGGAGCTGCAATACTTGGATTTTTATTAACATGGTTAGCACCAATGATAAAAGGTAGTTTTGTTGGTGGAATATTAGTTGTTTTATTTTCTTTTTTCTTTGCAGTAGTTTCAGCAAGAATGGTTGGTATAGTTGGAGCAAGTAATAATCCTGTATCAGGAATGACAATTGCAACATTATTAATTATAGCAACAGTATTTAAATTGATGGGAAATGATGGTAATGAAGGGATAAGAATGTCTCTTTTAGTAGGTGGTGTAGTCTGTGTTGCAATAGCGGTTGCTGGAGGAGTGGCCCAGTCTTTAAAGTCAACATTTATAATAGGAGGAACACCTAAAAAGATTCAATTAGGTATGTTTATAGCCCTGGCTATGGCAGCAGTTTCAGTTGGAGCAACAATAATTTTAATGGAAAAAGCTTATGGAATAGGAACAGAATCTGTGCCAGCACCTCAAGCAACATTGATGAAATTAATAGTAGAAGGAATTATGACAGCGCAACTTCCTTGGACACTTGTAGTAGTCGGAGCGATGATAGCTATATTCTGTGCTTTAGCAGGATTACCTATACTTGCAGTGGCATTAGGAATATATCTTCCAATAACACTAAATACAGCATTATTTGCTGGTGGAATCATTAGAGATTTAGTTGAAAGAAAATTTAAAGATGATTCAGAAGGAAAATCAGATGCTGTTGAAAAAGGGATACTTTTATCTTCAGGACTTGTGGCAGGTGATGCAATTACAGGTATAGTCATTGGTATATTTGCAGCACTTAATATATCTATTAATTTTGGAAGTAAAATACTTCCAAAAAGTAATATAATTACATTTGTAATATTTTTACTTTTTGCAATATGGATATATTTCTTTACAACAAAAAGGAAAAAGTAGTTATGAAATTAAAAAAAAGTAAAGAAGATAAACATAATTTTTCATTATATATTCCTAAAATTATAATTAAAAATTGGGATATTAATGAAAAGGGAAATGTATTAATAGATTTAACAATAAAAAATCCAGTTACTAAATGTATGGGATGGTTAATAAATAAATCCCCTAAAAAAGATATTGAATTAGATAAATTAGGAAGCTTAGCATGGATAAATATTGATGGAGAAAAATGTATATTTGAAATTGCTAGAGAGATGAAAAAAGGAACTGGAGAAGAGTTTTCAGAAGCAATGAGAAGAGTTGCTGAATTTATTAAGTTTTTAGCAAAAAAAGGTTGGATAAAATATGAGGGAATTAAAAATAAAAATGATATAGTAATTTAAAAGGTAAGTGGAAAAGATTTCTTTTCCACTTACCTTTTTTATCTCTAGTCATTTGAAAAATAAGAAATATTTTTTTGACATATTATTGACACATTAAAATTGTATTATATGAGTATAGAAGTAATTAAAATAAAACGGAGGAAAAAAATGAAAAAAATATTAATAGTAGGTTTATTAGCAATATCAGCAATAGGATTTGCAAATGGATATGGTCATGGAGGAAATCATGGTGGAAGAAATGGTCAACATAGAGGGAATTGTGGTGGAAGAAATGGTCAACATAGAGGGAATTATGATGGAATGAATGGACACATGAATAATGGTAGAAATTTAACAGATTCAGAAATTAGAGAAAATAGAAAAAATTCAGTAGTAATTCAAGAAAAAGAATTAGAAATTAGAAAATTAATATCAGAAAATAATGTTGATTGGACAAGAGTAGAAGCCTTAGATTCAGAACTTTCTAGACTAAGATCAACTCATCGTATTGAAAGAATGAAAAGAAATTATACTTCGAATAATGTAGCTCAATAAAAAGAAAATCTCCTTAGATATATAAAAACCCCTTTTAGATAGAAAAATTTGCATCTTAAATGATGATGAAAACTCTAAGCTAAAGGGGGTTTGTCTCATATTTAATAAAAAATTTATTTTAAAGAGGAGTTTATTTAGTAAGAAGTTTTTGATATACTTTATTAAATTGAAATTTTAAATCGCTTTTAGTTTTGGAATTATCAATACTATAGTCAGATTTTAAGAGTTTATTTTCTAATGGTGCTTGGGATTCTAATATTTTTTTTGCAATTTCATATGTGCACTGGTCTCTTTCTATAATTCTTTTTATTTGGGTAGCTTCATCTGTATAAATAAGAAGAATTTTATCACACAAATATTCCAAATTTAATTCGAAAAGTAGAGGAATATCAAAAACTAAAATAGAGTCATTTAAGTGTTCTTTTTTTATTTTTTCAAAAGAAGAAATAATTTTTGGATGCATTATTGAATTAAGTATTTTCAAATTATGAGGAGAGCTAAAAGCAATCTCTCTTAAGGCTTTTCTATTTAATTCATTAGTTTTTGTCAAGATAGAATAACCGAAGGAGGATAGAAGTTTATCAATAATTTCATGATTATAACTTAGTTCTCTAGATAAAATATCAGCGTCGATTACTGTGATTCCTAAAGAAGTAAAAAAAATTGAAACAGTTGTTTTTCCACTAGCAATACTACCAGTTAAACCTAAAATCATATTCTCCTCCTCTAATTAATAGTGATATTTTAGTTAGTAAAAAATTAAAAGTTTTTATATTATTAAGTATTAGTATAACATAAAAATTAAGTATTTAGTATAATATAAATAAATAAAAAAAATGAAAAAAGTATTGTTTATACTTATATGATGTTTTGCTTTGTTGTAATTTTTGCAATTATTTGATATACTATGAATAGATAAAAAATTAGTCTGGAGGAATTGTGAATAGAAAAATAAATTTATTAAATTTAACATTTGAGGAATTAGAAAAATTTGTAATAGAGAATGGAATGAAAAAGTTTTATGCAAAAGAAATATTTACATGGCTACATCAAAAATTTATTAGGAATATTGATGAAATGAGTAATTTATCATTGAAAGATAGAAGTGTTTTAACTGAAAAATCATATATTCCATTTTTAAACTTAACTAAATATCTTGCTTCGAAAATTGATAAAACAGAAAAATTTTTATTTCAATTAGAAGATGGTAACTCTATTGAAACTGTTTTAATAAAAAATAAAGAGAGAAATACGTTATGTATTTCTTCACAAGTAGGTTGTGCAGTAAATTGTGATTTTTGTGCTACTGGAATGGGAGGTTTTACTAGAAATTTAGAATTGAATGAAATTTTAAACCAAGTATATACAGTTGAAAGACGACTGTCCAAGAAGAATGAAAGACTTACAAATATAGTATATATGGGAATGGGTGAACCTATGCTTAATTTTGATAATGTTATGAATTCTTTGGAGATGTTATCAGATTCTCGTGGAATAAATATATCAAAAAGAAAAATAACAGTATCAACATCTGGAATTGTTCCAGCAATAGAAAAACTTATGGAAAGAGAAATAAATGTAGAATTAGCAATTTCACTTCATACTGCAATAAATGAAAAAAGAGATTTGTTAATGCCAATAAATAAATCATATCCTTTGGAAGATTTACATACAGTTTTAAAAGAATATCAAAAAAAGACAAATCGTAGAATTACATTTGAATATTTATTGATTAATAATGTTAATGTGTCAGATGGAGATGCAAATGCATTAGCTGATTTTGTACATGACTTTGATCATATGGTGAATATTATCCCATATAATCATGTAGAAGGAAAACCATATGAAAGACCAATAGAGAAAAAAATAGAAAAATTTATAGAGATACTAGAGAAAAAAAGAAAATTAAATATTTCAGTAAGAAGAGAAAAGGGTTCAGATATTGATGGAGCGTGTGGACAACTGAGAAGAAAAACATTAGAAACCCCAAAAATGAGTTAATATTATAAGGGGAAATAGGAGTTAATAAATGAAAAAAGGGACCAAAATTTTAATGATATGTGCAAAAATAAGTCTAGTTGTAATAATATTACTTTCTTTTATTGTAGGTGGAATACTGTATAAAAATTATAGAGAATTACCTGTTATTGAAGAAATTATAGAAAATTATAGGGCTCCTGTTCCAACGACTGTTTATGATAGGAACGGTATATTAATAGACTCTATTTTTATAGAAAAGCGAACCCCAGTTAAAATTGATCAAATAAGTGATAATTTAAAAAATGCATTCTTAGCAATAGAAGATAAGACTTTTTATACACATCATGGAATCTATTTAAAGAGACTTATGGGAGCGATTATAAGTAATCTTAAAGGAAATCCATTGCAAGGGGCAAGTACAATAACGCAACAGTTGGCTAAAAATGCTTTTTTAAGTAATGAAAAAAGACTTTCAAGAAAAATAAAAGAGTTGTTCATAACATTTGAAATGGAACGTATGTATACTAAAACAGAAATTTTTGAAAAATACTTAAATGAAATATATTTTGGTTCGGGAGCTTATGGAGTTAAAGCAGCAAGTGAGCAATTTTTTAAGAAAGATCCTTTGACTCTTAATATAGCAGAAAGTGCAATTTTGGCTGGAATACCAAATCGTCCAGGTCGGTATAATCCTTATAAAAATTTAGAGAATTCTTTAAAACGGGCCAGACTAATAATGCTTGAGATGAAAAAAGATAATATGATAACAGAAGCTCAATATCAAAAAGCTATAAAAAGAAAATTTGTTATTTTTGATAAAAATGTTGAATTAAATGAAAAGGAACTTGAAGAAACTACAATAGTATATCCTAGAGAGTCCAAAAGAGAAACTTCTACTCCTGATTTTACAGATTTAGTATATGAATTTTTTAAAAATGAAAAAACACTTAATGGTGAAAGAGTTTTTACTGAAGAAATGCTAAACACAGAGGGATTAAAAATATATACAACTTTAGATTTAGATGTACAAAAAATTGCAAAAGAAGTGGTGCAAAAAAATAAAATTTTAGAAAGTAGAGAAGGGCTTGAAATGGGAATGGCGACTATTGATTCCGAAACTGGTGAAATAATATCAGTTATTGGAGGAGTAGATTATAAATCTGGAAACTTTAATAGAAGTAGTATGGCCAAAAGACAAATAGGTTCCACTGGGAAACCATTTCTTTATTTTGCAGCAATTGTAGATGGAGAAGGAATGGAAAATACTACCTACGATTCCCCAGTGAAACACGGGAAATGGCAACCTAGAAATGCTAATAATAAATATTTGGGAAATATGACATCCTTAGAAGCGATGGATCGTTCTGTTAATACGATATCTGTAAAATTATTAGAAAAAATTGGAGTTCCAAAATTAAAACAGGTTATAAAAGAAACGGGTGCCAATTTTAATGTTCCAGACAACCTAACTGCAGCTTTGGGAAGCTATGAAGGAACTGCAATTGAATTAGCTCAAGCTTATGCACCTTTTAGTAATGGTGGTTATTCTGTAAAACCTTTTTTAATTAAAAAAATTGAAGATAGACATGGAAATATACTTTATTTAGAAAAAATAGAAAAAGATAAGGTTTTTGACAGTTTGGACGTAAGTTTAATTAATTTTATGCTACAAAGTTCTGTAGAAAATGGAACTTCAAGATCTGCAAATGTTCCTGGTCTCTATCAAGGAGGAAAAACAGGAACAACAAATAAAAATAGAACAGTATGGTATGCAGGAATTACTTCTAAATACGTAACAACAGTCTATTTTGGATATGATGATAATCGCCCTGTAAGAGGAATGTATGGTGGAAATGGACCTGGAGTTCTTTGGAGAGAATTTTATACTGAAATGATGAAAAAACATAAAAAAAGATTTGGAAGATTTAAGTTTATGGATACGGAATTAAGAAAAGGAGGAATAATTTCTCAAAAATTAAATTCAAAAACAGGTTTTATTTCTTCGAGAGGAAGAAATTTTATTTTGAAAAGTGGAAAAATTTCTTTAGAACGAGAAGAAAAATATCAAAATGGAATAAAAGGGGTATTAAAAGGAAATTTTTCTACTTCTATTAAAAATGATGAAAATTCAAAAACTGAAAGTGTAAGGGAGATGAATTTGGATTCTTCAGTAATGAAAAGATTATTTAGAGATTAAGATAATAATAAAGTATTGTTTAGTGGAATGATAAATAATATTTTTTCTGAAAAGGAGTAATATGAATATAGAGCTGATAGCTACTGATATAGATGGAACCTTGATTAGAAAGGACCACTCTATTTCTAAACTCACTAAGGATACTTTGAAAGATTATAAAAACAAAGGTGGAAAAGTAGTTTTGGCAACGGGAAGAGCCTATTTTTCTACGAAAAAAATTATAGAAATGTTAGACTATAAAGGTATAATAATCTCATATAATGGAGCTAAAATTATTGAAGTAGAGACAGGCAAAGTAATTAGTCATACACCAGTAGAGGCCGAAGATACTTTAGAGGCAATAAGAATATCAAGAAAATATGGTGTCCATCTTAATTTGTATCAAAATGAAGAATGGTATGTAGAAAAAAGAAATTCTCTAGAAAGTGAGGAATATACTGTGCTTTCTGGAGTAGAGCCCATAGAAAAGAATTTTGATACTTTCCAAGATTATAGAATGACAAAGCTGTTATTTATAGGAAAAAAAGAAAAACTAGAAGAAATAGAAAAAGAATTAAAAAATAAAGAAGAAAGGAATATTCATTTGACATATTCTAAAACAACATTTTTAGAAATTATGAATAAGAATGTTAATAAAGCCAGAGGGGTAGAGAAAGTTCTAAATTATTTTGGAATATCCAAAGAAAAAACAGCAGCTTTTGGTGATGAGAGAAATGATAAAGAAATGCTAGAATTTGTAAAATATGGAGTTGCCATGGGAAACGCCAATCCAGAGTTAAAAAAAATAGCCCAATATGTTACATTAACTAATGAAGAAGATGGGATAGTAGAGTTTTTAAAGAAAAATTTAAAATTATAAATAATATTATTTATAATTTTAAATTTAATATGATAATTATATCGCTGCAATAAAAAATAGCAAGACTCTGAAAAAAGAAAATGAGTTGCAAGATATGATGAACATATGATATAATAAATGCTAAAAGCCGTCTTAGCTCAGTTGGTAGAGCAATACCATGGTAAGGTAGAGGTCACAGGTTCGATTCCAGTAGATGGCACCAGAAAATATGGAGGAAAGATGAAAAAAGGGTTATTATTTGGATTATTAATTTTAGTGATGGGGTGTAGTTCTGTTGAACCAAAAGAAAAAATAGATGTGGTAGTAGTGGAAGAAATAGTAAATGAAAATATTGATCCTATTAGCAAGTTTAGTTATGAGGAAACTTATTTAAATGAAATTCCTGAAACAGTAAAGTTTCATGAAAAGTATAAAGGGGGACATCCTCAGCTTCTAGATTATGTATTTGTAAGAACTTCAGCTGCTAGTATTAGAGAATTACCTAATTCGAAAAGTAAAGTAATAAAGAAAGTTAAATATCGTCAAAGACTTAAAGTCTTGGGGAAAGTTAAAGATTATACACTTGTATGGTATAAAGTAGAACTACCTACTGGAGAAGTTGGATATGTTTATGGTAAGGTTGTTGTTTTTAGAACTTTTAAATTTAAGGAAGCTAAGGAAGAAATTGTTAAATTAGAAAACTTTATAAATGAAGCGAATAAAAATAATGAAAAATTATTAGTGGTTAATTCATATGTTCCAAATCCAAATAATGAAAATATGCTAAGAAAAAAAGATAAATATGGAGTAGCACTAGATCAAAATATAAGAGCAAAATATAAGAATCAAGTGATACATCTTCCAGATAGCTCAATAATAAAATTGATAGAAAAAAATAAGAGAACTTCAAAAATAAAAGCCTCTTGGTATCCAGAAG
This sequence comes from uncultured Fusobacteriaceae bacterium, assembly GCA_947038515.1. Taxonomy (GTDB): domain Bacteria; phylum Fusobacteriota; class Fusobacteriia; order Fusobacteriales; family Fusobacteriaceae; genus JAGNZR01. The sequence goes on along the minus strand of CAMQWJ010000001.1, from coordinate 80,425 downwards.
AGTATTTTATAGTTGAGAATCGAAATCTTAAATCTGCAACAAAACTATCAGTGGGAGAATTAAAAAAAGCAATAATTATAGATGCGACTAATCAAAATCTTATGTTATTTGAAAAAATTAATTCTGAGTGGAATGTTATTTCTTATGTTTATAGTAAGACGGGAGACGATAGTAAATTAGGATTTGAAACACCAAAGGGATATTATTTAGCTCCAATGACAAAATATACAATGTGGTATAATAGTCCTGTGGCAGAAGATGGTGGAACTGCAAAATTTGCAACCAGATTTACTGGTGGAGCATATCTGCATGGGACTCCAATAGGGAAATTAGAAGAAAAATATAGACGATCAGCATTAAAAGCGAAAGAGAGAAATCTAGGTACATATAGTGGTACTAGAAAATGTGTTAGAACAACAGAGCAACATGCTAAATTTATTTTTAACTGGATTTTAGAAAATCAGAAGAAAACAAAGAGAAATGAGCAAGAAATAGGTGAAAATATATTAACTATAGTAATTTAATAGAAAAAGGAGGAAAAAAATGAAAAAAATACTGATGTTAGGTGCTATTATGATAGTTGTAGTAGGGTGTTCAAATTCTAAAAAACTGAATATAAATTCTAAAGATAACTTAGTGATTGAGAATATAAATTCAGACAAAAGAGACTTAGAAGATATAATTATATTTAATCAAGATGGAGTAACTATTAGAAGAGAGGGAAAAAACCTTATACTTTCAATGGAAGAACATATTTTATTTGATATAGATAAATCTATAGTAAAAGAAGGGGTGAAAACTCACTTAGATACTTTATCAAAGGCATTATTTGAAAATAGAGATTTAAGAATAAAAATAGATGGATATACTTGTAATTTAGGTTCTGAAAATTATAATTTGAAACTTTCATTAAATAGAGCAAAATCAATAAAAGAATATTTAGTAGAAAATAAAGTACCATCAAACTCTATAACAGTTGAAGGATATGGAGAGAGTGACCCTATAGAGAATAATACTTCAGAGGTAAATAGATCGCAAAATAGAAGAGTAGAATTTATTATTTCAAGAGCTTATTAAAAAAAACTGTACTTTATTTGAAATATAAGGTATAATTAGTTAATCAATGTTTATGAATTAAGAGTTTTTATTTTAATGGTTGAGGTTTGATTTTAAATCACCTTCATATTAATATTAAATTTGAAATTTAGATCATTAGAAAGTTATTATTACGGAGGTTTACAATGAAAGGTACAGTAAAATGGTTTAACGAAGAGAAAGGATTTGGATTTATAACTGCAGAGGACGGGAAAGACGTTTTCGCTCATTACTCAGAAATCCAAAAAGAAGGATTCAAAAAGTTAACAGAAGGTGAATCAGTTACTTTTGATGTTACTGATGGTGCTAAAGGTCCACAAGCTACAAATATCGAATCTAACTAGTAAATTTAGAGCCTTAAAGGGCTCTTTTTTTATTTGAAAAATAGCAAAAAAAATATATATAAATATAAAAAAGAAATCATAGAGATAAAAGTAAAATAAGAGGTTTATTTCGACATTTTTTTATGTTATACTAATAAAGTAAATAAAGTAAATAAAGTAAATAAAGTAAATAAAGTAAATAAAGATTGTTTTATTTAGTAAGGAGAAAAAATGAAAAAAAATTATATAGTTGGCGTTATGTGGCTTTTATTTTCTATAATTACTCAAGCACAGATACTGAATAATAATTTAGATGTTATTGATAGTGATATTATTAACGAAAAAGGAAAAAATTATATCCGTGAAGGGTTATTGAGTGAAGTATTAGATCGAGAAAAGGGCATATCAGGTAGTGAACAGCACATAGAGAGCTTTTATGGAGAAGGAAATACAGATGGGGGGAACAATTTTTCAGGGTTTAATAGTAGTACAAAAGGTATTGTAATTGGAACAACAAGTTTATTAAAAAAATCTGATAAAACACCTCAAAGGAAATATATTACAGGAGTTTCTTTAGGATATTTAGAGTCTAAAATTAAATATAAAAATCCTGATCAAAGTGATAAAATGAAAACAATGGGTGGAAATATCTACTTTGCAGTACTAAATGATAGAAATGTGGCATTTACTCACTTAGGATATTCGCATAGTACAGCCAAAGATGGGGTTGGGAGACAAGATAGAAATAACTTAAGTGTAGGTACTGAACTAGGAAGAGTTTATCCATTAAATAAAAATACTTTTATTTATCCTTATATTTCATTAGAATATTGTGGAAGTTTTCGAGAGAAAGATTCTAAAAAAAATTATTGGTATGAAAAGGAAAGTATAAATATAGGTAGAGGAAATATTGGTTTTTACTATGTTTACGATAAAAATAAAGTTAGATTGTCATTAAATACTAAATATACAGGTGAAATTTCTAATGGTATGGATAAAAATATTTATAGTTGGAATAGTATAGAAAACTTAGGAACACAAAAAAAAGATAATGAATATATTACAAGTTCACTATCTTTAGGTTATTATTTATCAAAGGATATGCTACTTTCACTTGAAGTTACAGGAAGATATAGTAAAAGAAGTGAAAATACAATTTATGGACTTAAAATAGCACATATTTTTTAATGAAATAAAAGAGGTTCTGTATAATACTTAAGACGTTTCTGATCATTTGTCTGTAATATTATTTCATTATCAGTTATAGTTAATGAGTTTGCATTTTTAAGGACTTCAAAAATATAGTTTTCTTGAAGGGTTTTAGAAAAAATGCCAACCTCTTGTGTATGTAGAAAATTCTTAATTATTATTGAATTTCCACGTAGTGAATAATCACCAGAAAATTTATTGATTGTAGATTGACCAGAAAATTTGTTTTTAAAAAAAACAATGGATAAAGAGTTGTTGGAGTATGGTGAAACCATTGTGTAAGATTTGTTAGTTCTTAACTGTGAAGAAGAACATGCTGAAACAAAGATTGAAGTAAATAGAATAAAAAATATTTTTCTCATATGAATCTCTCCTAGGTATAATAATGTAATATACTATTATACCTCTTAACGCTATAAAAGAAAAGAAGAATAAAAAAAATATTAAGGATGTGTAAAATGAAAAAATTTTTTGCAAGTGATAATTACAGTGGAGTACATTCTAAAATTATGAAAGCTCTTATGGAGTCTAACACAGGACATGAATTTGCCTATGGAGAAGATACATATACAGCACAAGTTGAAAAAGAATTTAAAAATATTTTTGGTGATGTAGGTGTATATATGGTCTATAATGGAACAGGAAGTAATGTTCTAGCCCTAGAAGCTTGTAAAAAAAGAGGAAGTTCTGTAGTTTGTGTAGATACAGCTCATATACATTGTGATGAAACAGGGGCTTTAGCCAATATAACAGGATTAAGTACCTTACCAATAAAAAATATAAATGGAAAAATTAATTTAAATGAAATTGATGCTTTATATGGAGAAAACAGAGGAACATTTCATAAAACGAAACCTGATATTCTTTCTATTACCCAAGCAACAGAGGTAGGAACAGTATATTCTTTAGAGGAACTAGAAGAAATAAAAAAATATGTTAAGAAAAATGAAATGATATTACATATGGATGGTGCTAGAATAGCAAATGCTTGTGTTGAACTGGGTTGTTCTCTAAAAGAGATGACAGGGGATATGGGAGTTGACATATTATCTTTTGGTGGAACTAAAAATGGTCTTATGTTTGGGGAAGTAATAATTATTTTTAATAAAGAAATAGATGTAGAATTTTTAAGACTTCGAAAACAATGTTTGCAATTAAATTCAAAAATGCGATATCAAAGTGCACAATATATAGAATATTTAAAAGATAATTTATGGTATCAAAATGCTAAAAATGCTAATGATATGGCTAAATATTTTGATTTAAAGCTAAGAGAATTAGGAGTTGAGGTAACTAATAAAGTAGAATCAAATGCTTTGTTTGCAATACTGCCTAAAAAAATAATCGAACCTATGCAAGAATTTTGTTATTTTTATATTTGGAATGAAAATAAAAATGAAGTTAGGTTTGTAACAAGTTTTGATACAACAAAGGAAGATATAGATAAGTTTATAGAAAAATTAAAGGAACTTTTAAAAGATAAATAAAACTAGGAGTGGTATGGATAAAAAATCGTTCTTGTCACAATATAGTGAAGAAAAACAATTTACAGTAGCAAAAATATGGGATAATATTTTACTTTGTCAAGAAATTGAATATCCAATCTACTTAGATGAGTTTTATTCTGAAAATATACTTATAATATTAGAAAAATATGTAACTAGGTTACGAGTATCAATACATAAAAAAGGTTTGAATGAAAATTGTGAAAAAAAAATCGTTTGTATTGCTCCAAATTCTTTTGAGTTACTAGAAACAAAATTTCCAGTTAAATATTTTGAAATAAATGGAAAAAATAAATTTAAAAAATTAGAACATAAAGATTTTTTAGGCACAATAATGAGTCTAGGAATTAAAAGAGAATTAATGGGTGATTTAATAGTTAAAGATTCTATATGTTATGGAATAATAAAAGAGGAATTGTTGGAACTTTTAAAAGAGAAAATAGAACTTGTGGGGAAAATTCCAGTTAAAATTCAAGAGATTGGAGAATTAAAAATACCAGACAATGAATTTAAAGAAAGGGTGGAAATTTTAGCTTCACTTCGCTTAGATGTTTTAGTAAGTGAAATAATACAAAAATCTAGGACAGAAGCTATAAAATATTTGGAAGCAGGTGAAGTTTTTCTAAATTATGAGGTTGAAAAGAAAAATAGTAAGCTTATATCAGAAGGGGATACCTTGACTATTAGAAAAAAAGGAAAGTTTATTATTGAGAAGATTTTAGAGGAAACAAAAAAAGGAAAAATAAAAGTATCTATAAAGCAATATATTTGAAGTTAAAAAATAGTTATAAAAAATAAAAAAATAAAAAAATGAAAATAAAGGAATAAAAATGAAAATATTAGTTATAGGGGATATAGTAGCTTCAACAGGTAGAGAGATAATGAAAAAATATATTAATAAAACACGATTAGATTATGATTTTATAATAGTTAATGGAGAAAATAGTGCTTCTGGATTTGGAATAACACCAAAAATAGCAGATGAATTTTTTGAACTTGGAATAAATGTAATAACTGGTGGAAATCATAGTTGGGATAAAAAAGATATTTATACTTATCTTGATGGGAATGAAAAATTATTGAGACCAGCTAATTTTCCAGATGGAGTTTCAGGGGTTGGATATACTATTCAAAAAGATCGAAAAGATCGAAAAATTGCTGTTATATCTCTTCAAGGAAGAGTATTTATGAATCCTATAGATTGTCCATTTAAAAAAGCAAGTGAAATAATAGAAAAAGTAAAATCTGAAACTAAATTTATAATTATTGATTTTCATGCTGAGGCAACTTCAGAAAAAATAGCATTTGCTAAATATTTAGATGGAAAAGCTTCATTAATTTTTGGAACTCATACACATGTTCAAACTGCAGATGAAAAAATTCTTAATGATGGAACTGGTTATATCACTGATGTAGGGATGACAGGTTCTGATGATGGAGTTATAGGAACGCAAAAAGAGATTATAATTAATAGATTTTTAACAGGATTACCACAAAAGTTTGAAATGGCTTCTGAAAATTTAAGATTAAATGGTATATCTGTTGAATTAGATGATGACACAGGGGAGTGTCTTTCAATAACTAGAATTAATGTGGGAGAAAACCAAATAGAGTATATGTAAGGAGTATAAAATGAGAATTAATGAGATAAGAGTAGTGTTTGAAAGTGATGATAATATTGAAACAAAAAAGCAAATATCAGATATATTTTATTCTTTTGGGGTAATGGGGCTAAAAATTGAGGAACCTCTAACGAAACTAAATCCTTTAGATTATTATAAAAATCCAGAAGAATTTTATAATGTAGAAAATTCAATATCAGCTTATTTTCCTGAAAATGCATACTCAGTAAAAAGAAATGATTTGATTAAAGAAAAAATAGGAGAAATGTTTGATAAGAGAGAAGATATGGTGTATAGTATAGATATCTATTCTTTAGAAGAGGAAGATTATCAAAATTCTTGGAAAAATTACCTTTTTCCTGAAAAAATTAGTGAAAAATTTGTTGTAAAACCAACATGGCGTGAATATATTCCAGAGACTGGAGAATTAGTTATTGAATTAGACCCTGGTAGAGCTTTTGGAACAGGTTCACACTCAACAACCTCTTTATGTATTAAGCTAATGGAAGAGTATATAAAAGCTCCTTCTAAGGAAACATCTCTTTTAGATGTTGGAACAGGGTCAGGAATTTTAATGATTGCAGGATCAAAGTTAGGTATAAAAAGAACTGTTGGAGTAGATATTGACGAATTAGCAGTTGAAGTTGCAAAAGAGAATTTAGAACTTAATAAAATAAATAAAAAAGAATGGGATGTTTATAAAGGCGATTTGTTATCCACAGTAGGAGATGAAAAGTTTGATTATATAGTAGCCAATATTCTTACAGATGTAATTTTAATTTTAATAAAAGATATGGCAAGGGTAGTAAAAAAAGGTGGTAAAATAATTTTGTCTGGAATTCTTGAGACAAAATTATCATTATTAGTTAACGAAATTGAAAAGTTAGAATTAAACTATGAAATATTAGAAGTTAAAAAAGATAAAGAATGGTGTGGAATATTGATACAAGCCTAATTTTTCTAGTTAAACAATAAAATTATGGAGCGGATAAAATGAAAAATATAATTATAGCCATTGATGGTCCTGCAGGAAGTGGTAAAAGTACAATTGCTAAGTTAATAGCAAAGAAACATTCATTAACTTATTTAGATACTGGAGCAATGTATCGTATGGTAGCTTTTTTTTCTTTAGAAAATAATGTAGATTTGAATGATGAGCTATCAGTGAAAAAAATGATGGAAGAGATAAGGTTGGATATTAATAATGAACAATTTATGGTGAACAATAAAGATGTTTCAAAAGAGATAAGAACTCCAGAGATAACTAGAATTGTGAGTAAAATTGCAAGTATTAAGCAAATAAGAGAAAATCTTGTACAACTTCAAAGAGAGATAGCAAAAGGGAAAAATTCTATCTTAGATGGGAGAGATATAGGGACAGTAGTATTCCCAAATGCAGATTTAAAAATATTTTTAATTGCTTCCCCTGAAGAGAGGGCAAAGCGAAGAATGAAAGATTATGAGATGAAAGGAATTAATGAAGAGTCCTACGAAGAAGTATTGAGTGCTTTAAAGCATAGAGACCATATAGATATGACAAGGGAAGAAAGTCCACTTAAAAAAGCAGAAAATAGTATTGAAATAGATTCAAGTAATCTATCTATTGTTGAAATTTGTGATGAAATTTCAAAATATATTTTAAAATTAGGGGAATAAAATGAACTTACATTTTTTTAAAAAAAGATTATTTCAAAAAATAGATCATTTAAAAAAAATTCCAACTATATGGGTTCACTGCTCTTCCATGGGAGAAACTAATTTATCAGAACCTTTGATAAAAGAGCTTTTGGAAGAGAGAAGAGAAAATATAATAATATCAACTTTTACAGATACAGGATATGAAAATGCCAAAAAAAAATATAATAATATTGAAAGAATTGAAGTTATATATTTTCCTTTAGATATTGGTTTTTTATTAGAAAGAATTTTTCAAAAAATAGATTTTAAATTACTTATTTTAGTAGAAACAGAAATATGGCCTAATTTTATAAAAAAAGCTAAAAAGTATGGTAAAATAATTATTGTAAATGGTAGAATATCAGATCGTAGTTTTCCAAGATATAAAAAAATAAAATGGATTTTAAGAAAAACACTGGAAAAAATAAGTGCTATTTATACACAAACTCATGTGGATAAAGAGCGATTTATAGAACTTGGATCAGAAAAAGAAAAAGTAGAAAATTTAGGAAACATGAAGTTTTGTATTGATTTTGAAAAATATACAGATGAAGAAAAAAAAGAATTAAAAGCTATATTAAAAGTAGGGGATAAAAAAATCTTAGTTTTAGGTAGTACTAGAGAGAATGAAGAAAAAATTATATTGGAAGAGTTAAAAAAAAATCCTGAATTATTAAAAACAATAGCTATAATCATTGTTCCAAGACACCTTACTAGAATTGAAGAAGTAAAAAATGTAATTGAAAAATTAGATTATACTTGGAAAGAGTTTACAGAATTAGAAGAGAATTTTAATTTGGGTAGAAAAGAAGAAATTTTAGAAGAGAAAAAACAAGAAATAATTATTGTGAATAAAATGGGAGTTTTAAGAAAGTTTTATTCAATAGGAGATTGTGTATTTGTAGGCGGAACATTGGTAAACATAGGTGGACATTCACTTTTAGAACCATTGTTTTATGGGAAAACTCCTATATATGGAAAATATCTTCAAAATATTAAAACAATTAGTAAAGAATTAAATGCTAGATGTTTGGGATATGAGTTAAAAGAAAATGTAGAATTTGTTCTTAGAATGAAAGAAGTATTAGAATTAAAAAGTGAAGATATTTATAAAAAGAAAGTTGAAATAGAAAAATTATTTTTTGAAAATAAAAATGTAGTAAAAAATATATTAGGAAGAATAAAAAATATTTTAAATTATTAATTTTGGAGGGTAAAATTGCTAGAAAATAATAAAGAAGATTTATGGAAACATTTTTTTAATTATCCAAGAAAAGTCTATAACCAGTATATTTTAAAAATGACTGAATATCCTGAATATATCATTTTTGATAAGGAAAAAATGAATAGTAATAAAGAAAAATGGGGTTCTCATTTTGGGAATGACAATCCACTATATTTAGAAATAGGAAGTGGAAGTGGTAACTTTACTAATGGCTTGAGTGAAAGACATAAGGATAGAAACTATATAGCATTAGAGTTAAGATTTAAAAGATTAGTTTTTTCAGCTGATAAAGCAAGAAGAAGAGATGCTAAAAATATACTTTTTTTACGAAGATATGGTGAAGAGATTCAAACATTTATAAGTGAAGATAGTCTGAGTGGAGTATATATTAATTTTCCTGATCCATGGGAAGAGAAATTAAAAAATAGAGTTATTCAACCGTCACTTTTTCAGTTATTAAATCCATTGCTGAAAAAAGAGGGTAAAGTATTTATAAAAACTGATCATGATGGATATTATAATGATATAATTAATTTTATAGAAAAAATGCCTGAATATGAGGTTGTATATTCTACACCAGATCTTCATAATGATGCAAAAGCTGAAGGTAATATAAAAACAGAGTTTGAAGAACTATTTTTATGTAAACATAATAAAAATATAAATTATATAGAAATATTAAAAATAAAATAAATATTGAGGAGGAAGAAAATGGCAGGTTATGTAGTAGTAGGAACACAATGGGGAGACGAGGGTAAAGGAAAAATAATTGATGTATTAGGACATAAGGCTGATTATGTTGTGAGATTTCAAGGTGGAAATAATGCAGGTCATACTGTTGTAGTAGATGGAGAAAAATTTATTCTACATTTATTACCTTCTGGAATGTTACATGGAAATGGAAAATGTATAATAGGACCAGGTGTTGTTATTGATCCTGCAGTTTTATTAAAAGAATTAAAAACACTAGATGATAAAGGAGCTAAAACTGATCATCTATTTATAAGTGATAGAGCTCATCTTATAATGCCATACCATGTTGAACTGGATAAATTACAAGAAGAAGCAAGTGGAGATAAAAAAATAGGAACTACAAAGCGTGGAATAGGTCCTTGTTATTCAGATAAAATATCAAGAAAAGGTATAAGAGTAGTTGATATGTTAGATGTGAAATTATTTTCTGAAAAATTAAAAGAAAACTTAGAAGAAAAAAATGTATTATTTACAAAAATATATAATGCTCCAAAAATGGATTATGAAGAAATATTAAAAGAATCAAAAAAGCATATAGAATTATTGAAACATAGAATAATAGATTCAACACCAATAATAAACCAAGCACTTGATGAAGATAAGTTTGTACTGTTTGAAGGAGCACAAGCTATGATGCTTGATATAGATCATGGAACATATCCGTATGTTACATCATCATCACCAACTGCTGGGGGAGTCACTGTAGGAGCAGGAGTTTCACCTAGAAAAATTAATAGAGTTATAGGAGTTATGAAAGCTTATACTACAAGAGTTGGAGAGGGACCATTTGTAACAGAACTTGAAAATGAAACAGGGGAATGGTTAAGAAAAACAGGATTTGAATATGGAGCAACAACAGGTAGACCGAGAAGATGTGGATGGCTTGATTTAGTTGTTGGAAAATATGCTACTATGATAAATGGATTAACAGATATAGTAATTACTAAAATAGATGTATTAAGTGGATTAGAGACTATAAAAATATGTACAGGATATGAGATAGATGGAAAAGTTTATACAACTTCACCAGCTTCTACAGAATCATTAAGTAGAGCTATTCCAATATATGAGTCTTTGGAAGGGTGGAAAGAAGATATTACTCAAATGAAAGAATATAGTGAGTTACCAGAAAATTGTAAAAAATATATTAAGAGAATGGAAGAAATTTTAGGATGTCAAATAACAATGGTATCTGTAGGCCCTGATCGTACGCAAAACATATTTTTAAAAGAGATATAGTATGGAAAAACACAAACTAATGGGAACTGAAAAAATTAGTAAACTATTATTGAAGTTCTCTGTCCCAGCAATGATTGGAATGATAGTAAATGGTCTATATAATGTAGTAGATAGATATTATATAGGAAAGATACCTGGAACAGGACATTTTGATATTGCTGGGGTAGGTCTAGTCATGCCAATTATGACAATTGCATTTGCATTTGCAATGCTTATTGGTATGGGAGGATCTACTCTAATTTCTTTGAAATTAGGAGAAAAAAAACTTAAAGTTGCTGAAAAATATTTAGGAAATGGTATTTTCTTAGGGATACTTCTTTCTACTCTTCTTGCACTAAGTGTTATTATTTTTAAAGAAGAATTGGCTCTAAAAGTTTTAAAAGCAAGTACAGATACATATAGATCAACAGTGGATTATATGGGAATAATAGCTATTGGGTTTCCATTTTTAATTATAGGATATACAGCAAATATAGCTATAAGATCTGATGGAAGTCCTATAATTTCCATGGGAACAATTTTGATTGGAGCAATTTTAAATATTATTTTAGATCCTATTTTAATTTTTCAATTTAATTTAGGAGTGAAAGGAGCAGCAGTTGCTACAATAGTATCCCAACTTGTATCAATGGTTTGGGCTGTGGGATACTTTAGGTCTAAAAAAAGTACTATGAAATTAAAATTAAAATATATGAAACCAAATATGAAATATATGTTAAATATATTAAAATTGGGACTTGCACCAGCTTCTTTGCAGTTAGGGTCAGGTTTAGTAATGTTTACTTTTAATAATTCATTAAAAAAAGTTTCTGGAGATTATGCTATTTCAGCAATGACAATAGTTCAAGGTATAAATATGTTTTTTGTTATGCCAATCTTTGGAATTAATCAAGGATTACTTCCAATAGCTGGATATAATTATGGTGCAAAGCTATATAGTAGAGTAAAAGAAGCATTAAAACTTGCTATTTTTTCTGCTATGATATTAAGTACTACTGGATTTATACTGATACAAATTTTTAGTGAGAATCTTATAAGAATATTTACTGAAAATCAAGAAACGTTAGTAATAGCAACTAGTGGTTTAAGAATATATACTATAATGGCACCTTTTATTGGATTTCAAGTTGTAAGTTCAATATATTTTCAAGCAATAGGAAAGCCTAAATTGACTATGTTTTTGACACTTTCAAGACAAGTTCTCTTTTTAATACCTTTAGTACTAATATTATCAAAATTATTTGGAGAAGCTGGGGTATGGTTAGCAGCTCCAGTATCAGATGTATTGTCATCTGCCATTACATTTATTATGATAAAAAAAGAGATTAAAGATTTAAATAGGTTAGAATCAATAGAAGTAAATCAAAAACAAATATAAAAAAATAAAAAATTTATAAGGATATATTTTCTTATAAATTTTTTACTTTTTTTATATTGAGATAGAAAATTAAAAAGTTGATAGTTTTCATATTTATTGTTATAATTTAAATATGAAAAAGAGTTGATGAAAAAATTATTGGAGGAAAAATGTCAATTGTGCATGGTGCTAATATATTTGAAATTTCAACAAAATTAAAAATAGAAAAAAATAATATTTTAGATTTTAGTTCAAATATAAATCCTTTTGGTGGAAGTCTAAAAGCTAAGAGAGTATTGAAAAAAAATATAGATATGGTATCTTTATATCCTGATGTAGAATATAAAAAACTTAAGGATGCAATTTCATTATATGCAGAGTGTAATAAAGAAAATATTATACTTGGAAGTGGTGCAACAGAGCTTATAAGTACCTATATAAGTACTATAAAACCTAGAAGTGCCATATTATTATCTCCAGTATATTCAGAATATGAAGAAGAGTTAGAAAAAATAGAGTGTAAAATTCATAAATTTTATTATAAAAAGAAAAATGATTTTAAAATAGATATAGAGGAATTAAATAGTTATATAAAAGAAATAAAACCAGAATTGATAATTATATGTAATCCAAATAATCCAACAGGAACAACAATAAAAAAATCTGAAATTGAAAATATTTTAAAAAAATATAATGAAGAAATGATTTTTAGTTGTGGGAAAAAAGGAAATATAATGATTGATGAAACATATATTGAGTTTACAGATTTAAAGATATATTCTTCTGTTGATTTAGTGAGAACTTATAATAATATATTTATTATAAGAGGAACTTCGAAATTTTTTTCTACACCTGGGATAAGGTTGGGGTATGGAATCTTAGGGAAAAGTGAAGAATTTGAAAAAATGAAAAATTCCTCTAATTTATGGAATATAAATATTTGTGCAACTATTATGGGTGAAGTTATGTTTAAAGATGTGGATTATATAGAGGAAAGTAAGAAAAAAATAAGAAGAAATTTTGATATATTAAGAAAAAAAATGAAAAACATTTCAGAGATAAAAGTTTATGATAGTAAAAGTAATTTTATTTTATGTGAAATCTTAGAAAATAAGAAAACTTCAGAAGAGTTATATAAATTTATGCTTAAAAATGGGATAATAATTCGAGATGCCAGTAGTTTTTTTAAAACAGATAAAAATTTTTTTAGAGTGTGTATATTGGGAAGAAAAGAAAATTTAAAATTAATTAATAAATTAGAAGAATTTTTTGAATAAAAATGTTTAAAATTATATTTAGAGGAAATTCATATTAAAATTGAAAATATGATATAAAATAATTTAATTATTTGAGGTAAGGAGAAGAAAATGAAAAAAAATATGATAATAGGTAGTAGAGGAAGCATTTTAGCATTAGCTCAAAGTGAAACTATGAAAGAGAAATTAATAGAAAAGTTTCCTGAATTGGAAGTAGAAATAAAAGTAATTGTTACAAGTGGAGATACAGACCAAAAAAGTAACTGGAATAATAGTGATGAATCTTTGAAAAGTTTTTTTACAAAGGAGATAGAGGAAGAACTATTAGACGGAAAAATTGATATAGCAGTCCATTCCATGAAAGATATGCCAATGGTTTCTCCAGAAGGGCTCATATGTGGTGCTGTACCAGATCGTGAAGATAATAGAGATGCCCTTATAACAATTTCAGGTAGAAGTATATCAGAGCTTCCTAGTGGGTCAAGAATAGGTACAAGCTCTCTTAGACGAACCATGGGATTAAAGCATTTAAGACCAGATTTAGTTATAGAGCAACTTAGAGGAAATATACATACTAGATTAAGAAAATTAGATGAAGGATTATATGATGGTATTATTCTTGCAAGTGCAGGTCTTATTCGTGTAGGACTTGCAAATAGAATAACACAAATCTTAGAGATAGATGAAATTATGCCAGCACCAGCACAGGGAGCATTGTATATTCAATGTAGAGAAAATGATTCAGAAGTTAGAGAGATTTTATCTACTATAAATAATAGTGAAGTTGAAGAAACAGTTAAAATAGAAAGAGAATTTTCAAGAATATTTGATGGTGGTTGCCATACTCCAATGGGATGTAGTGGAAAATTATTTGGTGATAGAATAATATTAAAAGGAAACTATTTCCACGAAGGGACATTATTTGAAGATGAAATTGAAGGATATTTAACTGAAGGGATAGAATTGGCAGTAAAATTATCTGAAAAGATAAAAAAACAAATTGCTAATTTTAGTAAAGGAAAAGTATATATGATCGGTGCAGGGTGTGGAAATGTAGATTTACTAACCCTTAAAGGAAAGAGAATTATTGAAGAAGTAGATTGTATTATCTATGATCGTTTGATAGATAGTAGAATTTTAAATTTTGCCAAAGAAGATGCAGAATTGATTTATTTAGGAAAAGGGAATACAGAAGGTGGATTAATTCAAGAAGAAATCAATAGAACTATTATAGAAAAAGCAATGGAAGGAAAAAATGTTGCTCGTGTTAAAGGTGGAGATTCTTTTGTTTTTGGTAGAGGTGGAGAAGAATTAGAAGCATTAAATAGTCATGGTATAGAGTATGAAATGGTTCCAGGGATAAGTTCAAGTATTGCAGTTCCAGAATATGCAGGAATTCCTGTAACACATAGAGGGGTTGCAGATTCTTTTCATGTTTTTACAGGTCATACTAAAGAAAATGGAAAATGGCATAACTTTGAAGTAATAGCAAAATTAGAAGGAACTCTTATATTTTTAATGGGAATAAAAAACTTAGAGATAATAGTAAAAGATTTAATTGATAATGGAAAATCAATGACAACACCTATTGCAATAATAGAAAAAGGAACCACTGCTGATCAAAGAGTAACAGTGGGAACACTAGAAAACATTGTTGAATTAAGTGAGAAAAAAGAGATAGAACCGCCAGCAATAATTATAATTGGAGAAGTAGTTAAATTTGCTGATAAGTTTTCATGGGTAAAAAAAATGCCTTTATTTGGGAAAAAAATATTAGTGACTAGAAATCAAGATCAGATGAGTGAATTAAGTGATAATATAAGAAAATTAGGTGGAGAAACAATAGAATGTCCACTACTTGATATTGTTGTCAGTGATAATGAATTAACAGAAAATTTAGAGGAATATTCAGCTTTACTTTTTAATTCTCCTAATGGTGTAAAGTTTTTTATGGAAAAATTAGATGATATTAGAAAATTAGGACAAATGAAAATAGGTGTTGTTGGAGCTAAAACAAGAGAAGTGTTAGAATCATATAAAATAACACCTGATTTTATGCCAAAAGAATATACTATGGAAAAATTAGTGGAAGATGTGACTTTCTTTACTAAAAAAGAGGAAAAAGTTCTTGTAATATCATCAGATATTTCTCCAGGTGATGAAGAAAAATGGACTGAACAACATAATAGAGAATTTGTTAAATTTATAGCATATCACACTAAAAAAAAGGTAGTTCCAAAAGAGGAGATACTTGAAATAATCGAGAAAGTTGAATATTTAACATTTTTAAGTTCTTCAACTGTTGGAAGCTTCTATGAAGCAATTGAAGGAAAAACAAATTTAGTAAAAAACAAAAAAATGGTATCGATTGGTCCAGTAACTAGTGAAACTATGAGAGAATTAGGATTTGAAGTTGCTTTAGAAGCTGAAAAATATGATACACAAGGAATTATAGATATTATTAAAGGAGATAAATAATATGTTTAAAAGAGGTAGAAGATTAAGAAGTTCAGAAAAAATAAGAAATTTAATATCAAATGTTAAATTTTCTTTAGATGAAATGATTTATCCTCTTTTTATTGAAGAAGGGACAAATATTTATACAGAAATTTCTTCTATGCCAGGACAATATAGATTTTCAATAGATAGATTAAAACCTGAATTAGAAGAGCTAAAAGATTTAGGGATAAGTTCTCTTTTGATTTTTGGAATTCCTAATAAAAAAGATTCAGTAGGTAGTGAAGCATATAATGAGGAAGGGATTGTACAAGAGGCAGTAAGATACATAAAGAGAGAGTTCCCAGAATTTATAGTGGTAACAGATGTGTGCATGTGTGAATTTACCTCTCATGGACATTGTGGAATATTAAATAAAGATATTGTTGATAATGATGTAACTCTTGAATATTTATCTAAAATTGCCCTATCTCATGTAAGGGCAGGAGCGGATATAGTTGCACCATCAGATAGTATGGATGGGAGAATAAAGAGTATTCGAAGTGCACTTGATAGTGAGGGATATTATAACACTCCAATAATGTCATATAGTGTAAAATATTCGTCTAGTTATTATGGTCCTTTTAGAGAAGCGGCAGATTCTGCACCAAGTTTTGGAGATAGAAAAACCTATCAGATGGATTTTAGAAATAATAAAGAATATTTAATTGAAGCTGAAAATGATGTAGAGGAAGGAGCAGATATAATAATGGTAAAACCAGGTATGCCATATTTAGATGTAGTTAAAGGTATTTCTGAAAAAGTAAACTTACCTATTGCTGTATATAATGTAAGTGGTGAATATTCCATGGTTAAAGCAGCAGCTATAAATGGTTGGATTGATGAAAAGAAAGTAGTTATGGAAAATATGTATGCAATGAAGAGAGCAGGAGCCAATATAATAATAACGTATCATGCTAAAGATATTGCAAAATGGATTAGGGGTGATAAGAATGAGATATGAAAAATCAGAAAAAATATATGAGGTTGGAAAAAAAGTTATACCTGGAGGAGTAAATAGTCCAGTAAGAGCTTTTCATTCAGTAGATAGAACTTTTCCAATTTTTATAAAAAGTGGGAAAGAATCAAAAGTTACTGATGAAGATAATAATACATATATAGACTACATATGTTCTTGGGGTCCACTTATTTTAGGGCATAATCATCCAGAAGTAAACAAAGCTGTTAAAGAATCTTTGGAATTAGGTAGTTCTTTTGGGTTACCTACTAAAAGAGAGATAGAACTTGCTGAATTAGTGATAAAATGCTATCCATCTATGGATATGGTAAGATTTACTACTTCAGGTACTGAAGCAACCATGGCAGCTGTAAGAGTTGCTAGAGGATTTACAGGAAGAAATAAAATATTAAAATTTCATGGGTGCTACCATGGACATTCAGATTCATTACTAGTTAGTTCAGGATCGGGATTACTTACTGATGGATATCAAGATAGTAATGGAATAACAGACGGGGTATTAAAAGATACTCTAGTAACAGATTTTGGAGATATAAAATCTGTTATAAAAATTTTGGAAAAGGAAAATGTAGCTTGTGTAATTATAGAGCCAATACCTGCTAATATGGGACTTATCAATACTAAAAAAGAATTTTTAAAAGAACTTAGAGAGGTGTGTACAAAATATGGAACACTTTTAATATTTGATGAAGTAATATCAGGATTTCGTTTAGCACTGGGAGGTGCACAAGAAATTTTTGAAATTACCCCAGATATTACAACACTTGGAAAAATAATTGGTGGAGGATATCCTGTAGGAGCATTTGGTGGAAGAAGAGAAATTATGGAAATGATAGCTCCTATTGGTCGTGTATATCATGCAGGAACACTATCAGGAAATCCTATTGCTGTTTCAGCTGGAATAGCAGTATTAACTCATCTTATTAATAAAAAAGAAGTGTTTTATAAGGAATTAGAAAAAAAAGTTGATTATTTGGTAGAAAAGGTGGTAAAATTATCTATAAAACATGAAGTTCCTATTTGTATTAATAAAATAGGTTCACTATTTACTATATTTTTTACTGAAAAAAATGAAGTTGTGACTCTTAAAGATTCAATAGAGTCAAACACATCTCATTATTCTTTATATTTTAATACTCTTTTGGATAATGGCGTTGTGGCACCACCTTCTAAATATGAAGCACATTTTATTTCAAGTGCACATACATATGAGGATTTAGATGAAACAGTAAAAATTATAGATCTAGCATTTGAAAAAATATCTTTAGATATGAAAAAAAACTAGAAAGATTAGGGGAAATATAGAAAAATATTGATTTTAAAAAAGGAGAAATTGTGGTAGAAAAAAAATACCTTCCAATATTTCTAAATTTAAATGGAAAAGAGTGCTTAGTTATTGGTGGTGGAAAAATTGCAAAAAGAAAAATTCAAACACTAATTGAATATGGAGCAAATATAACTGTTGTAAGCAAAGTTATAAGTGATGAAATCAAAAGTATTTGTTCAAATTATGTAGAGAAAGAGTTTGAGAAGAGTGATATTTTATTAAGTCCAGCAACAACAAAATACTTTTTTATTGTTGCTGCCACAAGTTCTAAAGAAACTAATTTACAAATAGTGGAGATAGCAGAAAAATTGAATGTTTTAGTAAATAATATTACTTCTAAAGAAGAAATGAATGCAAGATTTTGTACAGTTTTAGAAATAGATGGAGGTGTTGTTGGAATTTCAGGAAAAGGAAATCCTACTAAAGCACTTGAAATTAAGGAAAAAATAAAAAAAATTTAAACAAAAAGAAATTATTAGGAGGAAAAAATGTACAGAGAGGATGTAGATATTGTAGCAACAAATGGATTACTTAGAAAGTCGTTTTTAAATATGTTTATAGGATTATTGGTAACTATTTCAGTTCCAGCTTTTATTCTAGCAACAAATAATGATAAGATGCTACAAATGATCCAAACAGCTTATTTACCATTACTAATAGCTGAATTAGTAGTAGTAATATATTTAAGTGCAAGATTAGAAAAACTATCTATCGGAACTTGTAAAATATTATTTTTTGGTTATGCTCTTTTAAATGGATTTGTATTTTCACTATTTACTATGATTTTTCCAATAGGGATATTACTATATGCTTTAGCAATAACCTCAACATTATTTTTAGTAATGGCACTTTATGGATATACAACACATGAAGATTTAAGTAAATATGGAAATATATTAAAAGGTGCATTAATCACAATGATTATATTGAGCTTACTTAATATGTTTTTAGGAGTTCCAGCACTATATTGGATGATTTCAGTTTTTGGTGTAGTATTATTTTCCGTTCTAATTGCATATGATGTTAATAGAATAAAAAAATTAGCATTAAGTATTTCAGAAGATGAAGATGAAAATGGTGACACAATGGAAAAATATGGAATTATGGGAGCATTAATGCTTTATTTAGATTTCATAAATTTATTTGTATATGTATTGAGAATTGTTGGTGGAAAAAGAGATTAGTTTTTAAAACATGTAAAGAAAAAACACTTGACATAAAAAAGAATATATTATATACTAATATAGTAATTAAAAATAAAGAAATAGGAGTGATTTAACAATGTTGAAATTAAGATTAACAAGATTAGGAAGTACAAAAAGACCTTCATATAGAATAGTTGCTATGGAAGCTTTATCAAAAAGAGATGGAAAAGCAATATCTTACTTAGGAAACTACTTTCCATTAGAGGATTCAAGAGTAGTTTTAAAAGAAGAGGAAATTATCAAGCACTTAATGAATGGAGCACAACCAACTAGAACGGTAAAATCATTATTAGATAAAGCTGGAGTATGGGCTAAATTCGAAGCTGCAAAAAAGAAATAGTCGAAATTTAGGACAACTAGCAATGGTTGTCTTTTTTTATAAAAATTTGAAAGGAGAATAGTAAAATTATGGAGTTAACAGAATTAACAGAAGTTTCTACTCTTCTCAATTATTATAAAAAATTACTTAGTGATAAACAACGTGATTACTTGATAGAGCATTTGGAAGATGATATGAGTCTTTCTGAAATAGCTAAAAAATATAATGTAACAAGACAGGCAGTACATGATAATATAAAGAGAGGAACAAAAATACTTTATGAATATGAAGAAAAAATAGGTTTTTATCAAAAAGAATGTTTGATAGAAAAAGAACTTCAAATTTTAAAAAAGAATATAACAGTGGAAAATATTGATAAAATTATAGAAAAAATGTTCTAAGAGGTGAAAAATGCTAGAAAATTTAGGAAGTAGATTTCAAAATATAATGAAGAAAGTAAGAGGACATGGAAAATTAAGTGAAGAAAATGTAAAAGAAGCACTAAAAGAAGTAAAAATGTCTCTTCTTGAAGCAGATGTAAATTATAAAGTTGTTCGTGATTTTACAAATAAGATTTTGGAGAATTCCCTTGGTGAGAATGTTTTAACAGGAGTAAATCCAGGTCAACAGTTTATAAAAATAGTAAATGATGAGCTAGTAGAGTTGCTAGGTGGTACAAACTCAAGATTAACAAAATCTCCTAGAAATCCTACTGTTATTATGCTGACTGGACTACAAGGAGCTGGAAAAACAACTTTTGCAGGTAAATTGGCAAATTATTTAAAGAAACAAGGTGAAGTTCCATATTTAGTAGCAGCAGATGTATATAGACCAGCTGCAATTAAACAATTACAAGTACTTGGAAAAAATATAGGAGTTTCTGTATATGCCGAGGAAAATAGTAATGATCCAGTAGAAATTTGTAAAAACTCTATAGAAGCTGGGAAATTAGAGAATGCTACATATATAATTTTAGATACTGCTGGTCGATTACATATTGATGAAAAATTAATGGATGAATTGAAAGAGATAAAGAAAGTAGCTAAACCTCATGAAATAATGTTAGTGGTAGATGCAATGATAGGGCAAGATGCAGTCAATTTAGCTCAATCTTTTAATGAAGCCATAAGTATTGACGGGGTTGTTCTTACTAAACTAGATGGTGACGCTCGTGGAGGTTCTGCTCTATCTATAAAATCTGTTGTAGGAAAACCAATAAAATTTATTGGAACAGGTGAAACTATTAATGATATTGAACTATTTCACCCAGAAAGACTGGCTTCTAGAATACTTGGAATGGGAGATGTAATATCTCTTGTAGAGAGAGCTCAAGAAAATATAAATGAAGATGATGCTAAATCATTGGAAGATAAGATTAAAAGTCAAAAGTTTGATTTAGAGGATTATTTAAAAATGCTGAATATGGTAAAGAAAATGGGACCATTGAAAAATATTATGAAAATGATACCAGGTATGAGTGATATTGGAGATATTTCACCAGCAGAAAAAGAAATGAAAAAAGTTGTAGTTATGATACAATCCATGACTAAAGAGGAAAGAAAAAAGCCTGAAATACTGAAAGCAAATAGAAAAATAAGAGTAGCTAAGGGTAGTGGTGTAGAAGTTTCTGATATTAATAAACTTTTAAAACAGTTTGACCAAATGAAAGCCATGATGAAAATGTTTTCAGGAGGAAAAATGCCTAATATGTCAGCACTTGCAGGTATGAAAGGTCCAAAAGGAAAATTTCATTTTTAAAAAATAGTAATAAAAAAAGCCTTGCCAGAATTTACTGGTAAGGCTTTTTTTATATTAACGAGTTAACTCATAGACTGCTTTACCATAAATAATAAATGCTCGATCTAAGTCTTCTAGTGATAAATTTTCATTAGGCTGATGTTCTGTTTTTTTACTATCTGGGAAAACAGGACCAAAAGCCACACAATTCTCCATAGAACGTGCATATGTTGCTCCACCAGAAGATAAAGGGGTAGAATCAAAATCAGTTTCCTCTTCATAAACTTTGATTAAACTTTTTATAAGTAAATTATCAAGAGGGACATAGAGAGATTTTAAAAAATCTCTTTCATCATATTTAAAGCCAAGTTTACTAGCTATTATTTCAAGTTTTTCAACAATTTCCTCTTTTGAAAAAGAAACAGGAATTCTAACATCAAAGTGTAAAATTGATTTTTCATTATTTATATCAACTTTTCCTAAATTAAACTTTAATTTACCAGACATTTCATCTTCTAATTGTCCAAATATTTTTTCAGCATATGGATCATCTCCAAGGTACTCTGAAACAAAGTTAAGAGAAGGAGTAGAAAGACCAGTATTAGAAATAGCTATCATAAGTTTTTTAATCGCATTAATTCCATCTTCTCCCGACGCTGCATGAACTGATTTTCCAAAAACAGTAATAATATTATCTTTTGTATCAAAAGTTCCATTTATTTTTTTTAATTCTTTTTCAATTACAGGAATATCTTTTGAAGTATAAGTTATAAGATCAGGGACAGCATTATATGAATCTCCCCCTTTTAAAATAAGAGGTTCTCCCTCTCCTACAAAAGTAAATTGTAATAATCCTTTTTCAGCATAGATTAATGGAAATTTAGAATCTGGTGTAAAGCCCATAGTAGGAATTTCTTCATTTTCCATGTATTTATTGATGCCTCTCCATAAATTTTCCTCATCAGTACCAAAAATAAATCTTATTCTTCGATTAAAAGTAACACCAGTGTCCATAAGAGCTTTTACTGCATAGAGAGCGATTAAAGTAGGTCCTTTATCATCTTGAGTACCACGCCCAAATAATTTGTTATCTTTTTCTAATACTTCAAAAGGATTGGAATTCCATTTATTCAAGTCTCCAGCAGGAACAACATCAAGATGCCCAAGAATAGCTAACATTTCTTTACCTGAACCTATCTCTGCATATCCATAATATCCTTCTTCATTATAGAAAGTATTAAAACCAAGAGAGTCACACATTTTAAGAGTATGTTTAAGGCAATCATCTATTTCTTTTCCAAATGGAGTATCAGTGGCATTTTCATCTAAAACACTTGGAAATGCTACTGTTTCTTTAATTGCATTAATAAGGGCAGGACGAAGGCTTTCAAACTGTTCTAATAATTGTTTTTTCATTAATTCATCTCCTTTGATTAAATTTTATGTATAAAAATTAAGATTGAATAACTATTTTTTGTAAAGCATCAATGGCGTATAGTATTTCATCAATAGTATTGAAATATCCAAAAGAAAATCTTGTTGCTCCTGTAAGATCTGTTTTTAATTCTTGGTGGAGAAGTGGAGCACAGTGGAGTCCAGAACGAGTTATAATATTATATTCCTCATCAAGATAAGTGGATAAATCAGAAGAACTAATTCCTTTGATATTGAGTGAAATAATAGGACCATCATTTTCTCCAAAAGAAGTATAGAGAATAATTCTAGCTTCATTACCACTATTTATACTATTCTCATTAATTTTTTTAATTCCTTTAATAAATTCTTCTTTTAAAAATTTTTCATGACTTTTAATTTCTGCTAATCCAATAGAGTCTATAAAATCAATCCCACACCCTAAAGCAAGAATACCAGGAGCATTTAAAGTTCCAGCTTCTAAAAGATCAGGCATTTCTTGAGGTTGTGAAAGCATAGTTGAATGGCTTCCTGTTCCACCAGAAATAATATTTTTAAGAGAAATACCGTTTTGTATACAAATCCCTCCTGTTCCCTGTATTCCAAAAAGAGATTTATGCCCTGTAAAACATAAAATATCAATATTCATTGCTTTCATATCAATAGGGATAAGTCCAGCACTTTGAGAACCATCCACAATAAACATTATTTTATGACGATTACAAATAAGTCCAATTTTTTCCAAATCAAATGAAACTCCATTAACATTAGACATATGATTAAGAATAAGCATCTTAGGTTTTTTTAAAGATGGATTTTCAATTCTAAGTATAAAATTTTCTATAAAATCTTTATATGGAAGAACTTCTACTTCTAAATTAATTTCCTCTTTTAGTGTAAATAGAGGTCTTAGAACAGAGTTATGTTCTATATTAGAAGTAATAACTACGTCATTAGAGGCTAGAGAGCCTTTAATTGCAAAATTTAGGGCTGTAGTACTATTATTAGTAAAAGCAATATTAAGTTCATTATCAACATTAAAGAATTTTTGAATTTTTTTTCTAACTTTATAAATAGCAGTAGCACAACTTATGCCTAGCTGGTGTCCACCTCTACCAGGATTAGTATTAAGATTTTTTAAAGTATAATCTACACTTTCATAGACTGTTTGAGGTTTAGGACTAGATGTAGCTGAATTATCAAAATAAAAAAATTTCATCAAATTATATTACCTCCTATTTTTATGATTAGAATCCCTTTGTTAAAGTATAACTTATTTTTTAAAATAATAAAAGGAAATTAAGTAAAAAAAACATATAATATATATATCGGTTTTATATTAAAAAGAAAAGAGGAGGAACAAATGGAAAAATGGATTTGTGAAGTTTGTGGATATGTTTATGATCCAAACGTTGGAGATGAAAAAAATGGAATTAAACCTGGAACAAGTTTTGAAGATTTACCTAAAGAATGGGTATGTCCAGTATGCTTTGTAGGTAAAGAGGATTTTAAGAAAATGGAATAATTTATAAAAATATTCAAAATTGTAAATATCTTATAGTGAAACAAGAAGAATAAGAACTATTCTTTTTTAACTAAAAATTTATTAATTGAAAAAATTAAACAGTTTTTATCCTATATTTTATAGGGAAAAACTGTTTATTTTTTTGATGTTAAAAATATTAAGAAGAGCAAGGAGAAACTAAGTGTAAGAATAGTTAAAATCAGCCAAGAAAGAAACTAAAAACAAACTAAGAAGCTCAACTAATAACAGAAAATAAAAATTATATTTAAGTAAAAGAATAATTAAATAAACATATATGTAAATATAAAAATCCCTTTTAAGTAAACTCAATACCATTATAATGATATTTTAGTTTTCTATTTACTTAAAAGGGATTATATTATTAAAAGAATTTAAAAATAAAATTAGTTGTCGATATTGTCTTTAACACATAAAACATGATAAATTCCATCTTTTACAACAGTTCCCTCTGTTTCATGTTCAAAACCTGGGAAATTTTTATCCCAAGTAGATAAAGATTTTAAATAATTTATTTGTGGACTATTAATGTCACCAAAATTTTCTCCAGACATTAACATAGGAATTCCAGGTGGATAAGGAATAACAGAATTAGCAGTTATTCTATTAATTAATTTATCCGCTGGTATTAATTCAACTTCATTTTTTACAATTTTATTAAATGCCTCTCTAGGAGTTAAAACTGGAGTAGGTAGTGTTGAATA
Source organism: uncultured Fusobacteriaceae bacterium (assembly GCA_947038515.1). GTDB lineage: Bacteria > Fusobacteriota > Fusobacteriia > Fusobacteriales > Fusobacteriaceae > JAGNZR01. The sequence goes on along the minus strand of CAMQWJ010000001.1, from coordinate 55,441 downwards.
TGCTAAATTAAGAGATTCAGAAGGGTTGTTTTCTTTTAAATATTCAAACATTTCTTCCCCTAAATCTTTTAATCCTTTTCCATCATAAGTTTCTTCTCTTCCTGCAACAAGGTCAGGAAGTACAGTTTTTAAAAGTACATTATTATCATAATGTTTTTTAAAGGATAAGAGCATATCTACTAAAGTTGCCCATTTCCCTTCATTAATCCCCATTGAGAATAGGAACATAACTTGAAAATCTGTAGTTCGTGTAGGAACAATTCCATATTTAGAGAAATAATATGAAATTAAGTCAGCAGGAACTCCCTTTTCAATCATTTTACCATCATCACCCATTCCAGGAGCTAAAATACTTACTTTTATGGGATCAAGCATTGCCCAATTTTCTGGAATGTTTTCAAATCCATGCCAAATATCACCAGGATTTAATTTCCAGCAAGATTGCTCTTTCATAAGAAGTTCCATTGGGGCTTCTTCAAAAGAATATTCTTTTTTTGTAACTGGATCTATAACAGTTTCAGGATTCCATGGTTTAAAGAACCATTCACCTTTCTCTTTGAATTCTCTATGTAATTGTGCTATTTTTTTACGGAAAGCAATAGATTCATGTATAACTTCTTCCATTAATAAAGGTCCACTTTCTCCATCCATCATAGCAGCCCCTATATCATTAGAAACAGCAATTGCATAGAGTGGAGAAGTAGTAGCTTGAATCATATATGATTGATTAAATCGCTCTTCGCTAATAGGTTTTTTTCCATATCTCATATGAATAAATGAAGCTTGAGAAAGTGCATTTAAGAGTTTATGAGTGGAATGAGTAGCAAAAACTGTACTACCTTTATAATCACTAGGATTTCCTCTCATTGCAAAATGATTTTCATATAGTGGAGAAAATCTTGCATATCCATACCAAGCTTCATCAAAGTGTATTCTGTTAATAAAAGGTTCAAAATTTTCTTCAACCTTTGCTGCATTATATACAATACCATCATAAGTACAGTTAGTTACTACTGTGTATTCAGGGTTATTCTTTTTAAATTGTTCTTCAATTAAAGGACTCACAAGTATTTTTTGTAGAACAGCTTCTTGTGTCATTTCTTTAGGTAAGATTGGTCCAATAATCCCGTATCTATTTCTAGTAGGAATCATATATACTGGTTTAGCCCCTGTGAGGATAAGACCTTGTTCAATAGATTTGTGACAATTTCTATCAGTAAGAGCTATATCAACATCAGTGAGACAAGCCTGCATAATAGTTCTATTAGAAGCAGAGGTTCCAACTAAGACATTATAAGAACGGTCTGCTCCAAATATTCTAGCTATATTTTTTTCACTTTCTAAAAATGCACCTGTATGGTCCAAAAGTGAGCCCAAACTAGTTCTTTCAATTCCAGTGTCTGTTCTAAAAAGATTTTCACCATAAAAATCGAAAAATTTTCTTCCAATAGCATTTTTAGAGAAACCTACACCACTTTGATGACCAGGAGCAGCCCAAGAATATTCAGCAACTTTATTATAATTGAAGATAGCTTTTGCCAAAGGTGGTAGTAAATTATCTCTGTATTTAATAACTGCTCTTGATATTCTTTCAGAAATAAATGCAATCTCTTCTTGAAGAATTAAAACATTTTCATCAATATTTTCAAGAGTTTCACCACTTAAGATAGAATCAATACCTAGTTTTTCACTGAATAGGAATACAGGGACATTTTTTTGAGTTTTATGAAGTTTTTTTATAAGAGAAATTAAATTTTTTTCAGTCTCTTCATTTGAACTAGGAGACCAATCTATTAATAAAACATCGATATCTTTTTCTACTGTTACAACATTTTCAGAATCATAATAAGAAGTAGATAATATAAAATTAAAACCTCTATTTTGCAATTCAGTTGTTAGTTCAAGAAATCTTTTTCCAATTTCAGTTTGAGTGGTTAGAGCCTCTTCTCGTAAAAGAAGAAATTTATAACTTTGATTTTCAATACTTTTTTTCATACTTCCTCCTTGAATTATATAAAGTGATAAGAATTACTACATTAATGTCTTATAGTTCATGATAAGATAAATAAATCCAATTACTCCTAAAATAACTAATATTACAGAAAAATGTCTTTCATAAGGTGTAAAAACAGGTTTAGAAAGATCTGATTCTTTTCGAGCTTTTATAAATAGTGGAATTCCAATTGCATAAACGATACTTGCAACAAGCATAAAATTTAAACCAGCTGCATATATAAGCCAAAAACCATATGCTGATCCTAAAATTCCAGTAATTGCTGAATTTTTTCTACTTGAAAAAATATCTTCTGGATACTCTTCATTTTTTGTTGTAATTTTAAAAAGATAGATAGTGCAGATGATATAGCAAGGAAGAATCATAACACCAGTAATATTAAGCATTAAACTCCAAGCATTATGAGAAAAATAGACTAAAATCATAATAATTTGCATGATAATTGTAGAAACTATTAGTGAAAAAGAAGCAGATCCATTTTTATTTTCTTTAGCAAAAATTTTAGGAAAACTTCCAGATTTTGCTGCAGCTAAAGGCATTTCAGCTAACATAATTGTCCAAACAAGCCATGATCCTAAAATAGCTACAATTACTCCAGCGTTCATAATCCAATCGCCCCATTTTCCAACAATTCCAGCCAGAGCAGTAGCAGTACTAGGTAGAGCCATAGCTGCTAATTGACCTTGAGAATATGAACCAAAAGGTGCTAATGATAAAAGAATATACATGATTAGACAAGTAAGAAATCCTAAAAGTGTAGCTTTTCCAACTGTTGCCTGATCTTTAGCCCTGTCTGAAATAACAACAGCACCTTCAATTCCAATAAATACCCATAAAGTTACAAGCATGGTACCTTTAACTTGATTTAAAAGTGAACCTAAAGGCTTGTCTTGAAGTGAAATTAAAGTTTCCGTTCCCCAAAAATTAGTAAATAACATTGAAAGTTTTATAGAAAAAATTACAATGAATAGAAATAAAATTAGAGGAACAAGTTTTCCAATAGTACTTATTACATTAAGAGAAGCTGCATTTTTCACACCAGCCATAACTAAAAAATACATAACCCAAATTATAATAGAACCACCTATTATAGAATAGAAATTATTTCCACCAGTAAAATAACCTGGAAAAAAATAATTTAATGAATCCATTAATAAAATTGCATACCCAATATTAGCAAAGCAATTACAAATCCAATATCCCCAAGCCATTAAAAAGCCTGTAAATTTACCAAAACCAAGTTCTCCATAACTATAAATACCTGCTTTTGCATCTGGTCTAGCTAAAGATAAAATTCTAAAAGTATTAGCAACAAACCACATTCCAACTCCTGTTATGACCCAAGCAATAAGGATTGCTCCAGCAGAAGCATTGGCTGCCATACTTTGAGGTAGATTAAAGACTCCACCACCAATCATAGCACTTATTACTAGTCCAGAAAGTGCAACGATTCCCATTTTTTTACTATTGTTTTCCATAAACCCTCCTTAAAATCCTGTATTTTATATAAAGAAATCTAGGTAAATAAAATTAAGTAATTAAATCAATTACTAAAAATTTATACACTAAACAAAAAAGATATCCTTTATATTATTTTTAAAGTGGGGGAATAAATAAAATGAAAATGGATAAAAAACAATCAAAAAAAAACTTGAGTAAAAAAATAAGAAAAGGCATAAAAATAGGAATTATGGCTAAAAAAAGAAATAAAAGAAATAAAAAACAAAAAAATGATTAAATTTTAATCTAATTATGAAAAAACGAAATAAAATGTTTTTTTTTTTTGAAAATAGCCTTATTATATAATGAAAAGAAAGTTTTCAAAGAAATATAAAATTAAATATTGAATATAAATTATGGGTATAGTAGTTGATATATTTTAACTTAATTTAAGTGTGTAAAAATTCAAAGAAACTTTGTTTGGTAAAAAGGGGGAAGTATGAATTCAAAAATATTAAAAGGTGTTGCTTTAAATTTTGTTATAGCTATAGTTTCTTTATATTTATACAAAACAGAATTGAACTCAAAATTACACATTAGTTCATTGCTTTTTGCAATTCTCATTGGAATGTTGGTTGCAAATTTCACAAAAATTGCTCAACGTGATGATGTTCAAGCAGGAATAAAATTTTCAAGTAAAAAAATTCTAAGATTGGGTATTATTTTAATAGGATTTAAACTTACTTTAACAGAATTATCTAAATTAGGGTATAAAGGTATAATTTTTATAGCAATATTGGTTCCTATAACTTTGTTTGTTACATTGTGGTTTGGGAAAAAAATTGGATTGAGTCGTGGTATGAGTATTTGTTTAGCAGCAGGAACTTCAATATGTGGAGCTTCTGCAATTGCAGCAGTTGGTCCAATAGTTGATGCTGATGAAAAGGATGTTGCTTTTGGAATAGGTGCAATTACATTTTTTGGAACAATTGCAATGTTTGCATTTCCAGCTATATTTAGAGCTTTTGGATTAGATGCTAATGCAAATTTTTATGGTGCTTGGGTGGGATCGAGTCTCCCAGAAGTAGCAGAAGTTGTAGCAGCAGGTGGAGCTGTAGGCTCAACTGTTGCAGAATCAATGGCTATTCTTACGAAATTGACAAGAGTGTTATTTTTGGTTCCGGTAAGTATTGGGTTTACTCTATGGAATTCTGAAAAAAAAGAGAGTAAAGTAGAAATTCCTTGGTATGTAATTGCATTTGTAGGAGTAGTTATTTTTAATTCATTTGATTTGTTGCCAAAAGATGTTTTAGTCCGAGTTAAAGATTTTGGAAATTTAATATTAACAGTTGCTATGGCTTCTTTAGGACTAAAAACAAATATAAAAGATATGATCAAGGCAGGAATCAAGCCTTTTGTTGTAGGACTTTTAGGAGCTATAATTATCCAAGTGTTAGGTTTTGTTGGAAGTTACTTACTATTCTATATTTAAAAAATTATTTTTTTAATTTTAAATATAGAATTTAAATAAGAAAAATTTCATTTTTTTATCAATTTATCTAATAAAAAGAGAATTTGATATAAAAAAAGTGATTTAAAAAATAGGGAGGAAAATAATGAGCTATAAAATGAGTACGGAGAATTTTGATCTCTTAGTGAAAGAATTAAGTAAATCTTATAAGATTTATGCTCCAAAAAGATTTTTGAAGGCAGGAAGATATTCAGATACAGATATTATCAAGTATGATAGAATAAACACTGCTCAAGAAATAGAGCATAAAGAAAAATCTGATTATGCAGCAAAAGAAGTATTGAGTCCAATAACAGAAACAGTATTATATTTTACTGATGGTGACTACAAAGAGAGCAGAATAGTAGATGAAAGACCATTACTTGTATTTGTAAGAGCATGTGATATTCATTCTTTAAAAAGATATGATGACATATACTTGAAAAATGGCGGATTTGAAGATTCTTATTATAAAAGAATGAGAGAAAGAACAAAATTTATTTTAATGGAATGTCCAACAAATGGTTGGGATACTTGTTTTTGTACATCAATGGGGACAAATGAAACTTCTGAATATGCTTTTGGAGTAAAAATTTCTGAAGAGAATGTTCTAATAGAAAATAAAGATGAAGAATTTAATAAATACTTTACAGGAAATGAAGAAGTTACTTTTAAAGTTACTCCAGTAACTGAAAATAATAGAGTAGTAAGAATTCCTGATATTAGAGATAAAGAAACACAGTTAGCAATAAAAAGTCTAGAGATGTGGAAAGAATTTGATAAAAGATGTCTAATGTGTGGAAGTTGTACTGTATCATGTTCAACATGTACTTGTTTTACAACATATGACCTAAACTATTCAAAAGATACTAATGCAGGAGAAAGAAGAAGAATTAATGCTTCGTGTCATGTAAATGGATATACAGATATGGCTGGAGATCACTCTTTTAGAAAAACAGGTGGAGAAAGAATGAGATTCAAAGTAATGCATAAAATTCATGACTATAAAAAGAGATTTGGAAAAGAAAACATGTGTGTAGGGTGTGGAAGATGTGATGATAAATGTCCAGTATTTATATCTTTCTCAACAACAGTAAACAAATTAGCTGATGAGGTTGATAAAATGAATGGAGGTGTAAAATAATGCAAAATATAATTATGCCAAAACCATATAAAGTATTAAGTGTTATTAAAATGACAGAAATTGAGTATCTTTTTAGAGTGGAATATCCAGAAGCTAAGAATATTCAGTTTGGTCAATTTATGCAACTTTCTCTTCCGAAAGTAGGAGAATGTCCAATATCAGTAACAGATTTTTCAAAAGAGGAAGGATGGGCAGAATTTCTAATAAGAAAAGTTGGAATAGTAACTGATGAAATATTTAAACTTGAAGCTGGAGATATTATGCCAATGAGAGGACCATATGGAAAAGGTTTTGATTTGGAAAAGTATAAAGATAAAAAATTAGTGATAGCAACAGGAGGCTCAGGCCTTGCTCCAATTAGATCTTTAATAAATCATATATACAATAATCCAAAAGAAGTAAAGTCTATGGAGCTATTATTTGGATTCAAAGATGCTACATCAGTTTTATTTAAAGATGAAGTTCAAAAATGGAGAGAAAAATTTCAAATGACTTTAACTGTAGATAAAGGGTGTGGATTAGATGGAGAATGTGTAGGGTTAGTAACAGAGCATATTCCTGGTCTTAAGATGGCAAAAGAAAAATTTGAAGATTTGGAAGTAATTATAGTTGGGCCACCAATGATGATGAAATTTACAGCTCTTGAATTTGTAAAATTAGGAGTTCCAGAAAAAGCTATATGGCTATCATTTGAAAGAAAAATGTCATGTGCAGTAGGGAAATGTGGACACTGTAGAATAGATGAAACATATGTATGTTTAGAAGGGCCTGTGTTCAGTTATGTAGAAGGTAAATATTTAGTTGACTAATAAAGGGGTGAAAAGATGAATTACGATATTAATATAACAAAATTAAAACTAAATTGTTTTAGACAATCTAAAGTTCCTGGAGAATTTATGTTACAGTTACGTGTTCCAGGAGGATTTATAGAGGCGAAATATCTTAAAGATATTCAGTATATTGCAGAAACTTGGGGAGATGGAACATTTCATATGGGAATGAGACAAACTCTTAATGCACCAGGGATAAAATTTGAAAAAATCGAAGCTGTAAATGAATATATAGCAGACTATATAAAGAAAACAGATATAGAAGCTTGCAATGTAGATATGAAAGGAGCATCTCCTAAAGCAGGTTATCCAACAATAGGTGCAAGAAATATTATGGCATGTATAGGAAATTCACATTGTGTAAAAGGAAATTATAATACACATGAGTTAGCTAAAAAAATAGAAAAATTAATATTTCCAAGTCATTATCATATAAAAACTGCTTTATCAGGTTGTCCTAATGATTGTGGAAAAGGTCATTTTAATGATTTTGGAATAGTAGGAGTAACAAAACCAACTTATCATCCAGAAAGATGTATAGGGTGTGGAAGATGTGTTAAAGTTTGTGCACATGGTGCAACACGAGTTCTTTCACTTGAAAATAATAGAGTCGAAAAAGATTCTTGTTGTTGTGTAGGTTGTGGTGAATGTGTTGAGGCATGCCCATCATCAGCTTGGACAAGACCAGAAGAAAAATTATATAGAATATTAATTGGTGGAAGAACAGGAAAACAATATCCAAGAATGGGAAAAATATTTTTAAATTGGATAACAGAAGATGTTATACTAGGAGTTATTGGAAACTGGCAGAAATTCTCATCTAATGTATTACACCATAGACCAGAATATTTACATGGTGGTCATTTAATAGATAGAGCAGGATTCCAAAAGTTTAAAGAATTAATACTTGATGGTGTTACATTAAATCCTGAAGCTTTAGTTGCTCAGAGAATTCAATGGGCAGAAACAGAGTATAGAGCAAATATAAATGTTAAACCTATGAGTCAACATATGAGTCCAGGAGTTGATTATGTTTTAGAAAATCCTATTAAATATGGTGGAGCTCATTAAGAGATTCAAAACAAAAAATTGACAAAAATAACAATTACATGATATACTTATTAAAAATAAGAATAGAAAAGAGTTTAATTCACTTTCATATACGGAGCCTAAGGCCGATAGCTATGATGTTATGATCCTGTGAATTAAGTATTGTGAAGCTGCCATAACAATACACTTATTAGTTTATTAAGTTCTCTAAGGTATACCTTTAAGGTATGCCTTTTTTATTTATTATTATTTATAATAAAGGGGGAGGATATAAAAATGTTATCTTACGGTTTTTTTTCAATTATTCCAATTTTGGTTGCAATATTTTTGTCTATTAAAACAAAAAATGTTGTATTATCTCTTTTTTTAAGTGTATTTTCTGGTGTTTTAATTTTAAATGGGTATAATCCTTTAGAAGCAACAAAGCTTTTAATAGGAAAATATTTTGTTAATCAAATCACAGATAGTTATAATGCAGGTGTTATAATTTTAATGATTTTTATTGGTGGTTTTATAGAATTGATGATGTTCTCTGGAGGAGCGTATGCTTTTGCTGAAGGATTTAAAAGATTTGTAAATTCAAAAGTTAAGGCACAAATTTTAGCATACCTAACAGGAATAATGATATTTTTTTCAGATTTAGGAACGCCATTAATTGTTGGTCCAATTTTTAATCCTTTTTTTAAAAGACTTAAAATTTCTAAAGAAAAATTAGCATTTATATTGGATACAACTTCTTCACCAGTGGCAGTATTAGTACCTTTTATAGGGTGGGGAGTTTTTATAATTGGACTTTTACAAAAAGAGTTTGAACTATTAAAATTACCACTATCTGATTATGAAACTTTTGTAAAGGCGATACCTTTTAATATATATCCAATTTTAGCCTTAGTAATAGTTCCAAGTTTAACTTTTTTAAAATTAGACTTTGGACCAATGGTATTTTTTGAAAATAATCTTATTGATGAAGAAGAGTCAGAGGAAGATGTTTCTAAATATCAAGTAAAAAATGCAAAAGGATCATTTGTTTGGTTGCCAATTTTAATTTTATTAGGTACACTTTTTTCTATACTTGGAACCTCTTTTTTAACGTCAAAAATTTCAGGTTCATCTTTTAGAGTTGCTTTAACAAGTGGATATTTAAATGCTGCAATTGTCCTAATTGGACTTATGCTTTTTTATAAGAGTAAAAGTTTTACAGAGATATTTTCTATTTACCTAAATGGAATGAAAAAAATGAGTGAAATAGTGATAATATTAGTTTTAGCTTGGTCTTTAGGAGTTATAAATAAAGATTTAGGAACAGATCAATTTTTAATAAGTTTCTTAAAGAGTATAGATATAAATGCAGGTCTTATACCAGTATTAGCTTTTGTTATGGGTGCAATAATTTCATTTTCAACAGGGAGTTCATGGGGAACATATAGTATAATGATACCTCTTGTGGTTCCAATGGCTATAGCATTTGGGACACCACTTTATGTTACAGTAGGTGCAATTTTATCTGGGGGGTTATTTGGAGATCATGTATCACCAATTTCAGATACTACAATATTGTCATCAGCAGGAGCAGGGTGCGATCATATAAATCATGTTAAGAGTCAGACACCATATGCTCTAATCAATGCTGGACTATCAGTTGTGATATTTTTAATTGGAGGCTTCTATCAAAATCCATATTTAATAATAGCAGCAGTGATAGCTCAAATAACGATTTTAACTTCGATAAAATTATTTATGAAAAAAAGTTTGTAAAGGAGGAAATATGCAATATTTTTCAGGAAGGTTTAAAGAAAAAGCAAGTGATTTAATATTAGATTTTCATTCTTCTATAAAGTTTGATCAAAGATTATATAGGTATGATATTATGGGGAGTATCGCCCATGTAAGGGGACTAGCTAAGCAAAAAATAATCTCTGAAAAAGAGGGTGAAATTATAGAAAAAACTTTGTTGGAGATTTTGAATGAAATAGAAGAGGGGAAAATAGAGTTTTCTATAACTTATGAAGATATTCATATGAATATAGAAAAAATACTTATTGATAAAATAGGAGATATTGGAAAAAAGCTTCATACTGGAAGAAGTCGAAATGATCAAGTTGCTTTAGACATAAGACTTTTTAGTAAAGATGAAGTGAAAAAAATTCAATCATATTTAATAGAACTTATAGAAGTTTTAATAAAATTATCAAATGAAAATTTAGAGACATATATGCCTGGTTTTACACATCTTCAAAAAGCCCAACCTATATCATTTGGACATTATTTATTAGCATACGTAGAAATGTTTAAGAGAGATTATACTCGTCTTTTAAATGCTTTTGAACTAGCAGATTATTCTCCACTGGGTTCTGCTGCCCTAGCAGGAACATCATATCCCATAGATAGAGAATATACTGCTAAAATTTTAGGATTTAAAGGAGCAACACTAAATACTCTAGATTCAGTTAGTGATAGAGATTATTTAATTGAGATTATGAGTTCTCTCTCTATTACAATGATGCACCTTTCAAGATTTTCAGAAGAAATCATAATCTATAGTTCAAATGATTTTGGATATATTGAATTGAGTGATGCTTTTTCAACAGGGAGTAGTATTATGCCCCAAAAAAAGAATCCTGATGCTGCAGAATTAGTAAGAGGAAAAACTGGAAGAGTTTATGGAGATTTAATCTCCCTATTAACAACTATGAAAGGAATCCCTTTAGCATATAATAAGGACATGCAAGAAGATAAAGAAGTATTTTTTGATTGTATCGACACAGTAAAAGGATGTTTACAGGTGTTTATAGGAATGATTAGAACATTAAAAGTTAAGAAAGATATTTTATTACTAGCATGTAATGATGGATTTATAAATGCTACAGATGTGGCAGATTATTTAACAATAAAAGGAATTAGTTTTAGAGATGCCTATAAAATAACTGGAAGTATTGTAAGTTATTGTATGGATAATAACTTTAATTTAGAAACTATGCCTTTTGGGAAATATATAGAATTTTCAGAACTGTTTGAGAAAGATATCTATGAGGCAATTACAATAAAAAATTGTGTGGAAAAAAGAGATAGTTTTGGTGGACCGAGTAAAGTAAGCTTGCAGAATCATTTAAATATTTTAGAAATATTTTTGAAAAGTGCAAGGGAAGAATTGATTAGTTATAGAATAAATGATATTCTTTAAAAAAAAAAAGAGCTAAATTTAGCTCTTTTTTTATTTGAAAAATATTCATTAAAATTATAAGTTAACAATAGTGAGTATAAATAAAATAGGATAAATAGATTTTTTATCTTACTTTATTGTATACTTCTGTTTGATTCTAACAATTTTATTTAAATCAACACCTTCTTTAGATTTTTCTTTATTTACATCTTTTACTATTAAAAAGTACTCATGCTCTCCCACTTTTCCTTTTCCTGTTACTTCTATAGTAAACTTTCTACTATCTAAGGGTTTTAAATTTAGAGCATTGGGAGATATTTTTATATTTTTATCACCCTGAGCAGATATAGTATATAATTTATTAACCTTGCTATTATTTGTTAAAGTATAACTCTTACTTTTTTTTAAGCCCTTTTGGACTGTTTCACCAAACTCTAATTCACTTAGTTTAAATGAAAAAGAGAAAGTGAAAACTAATAGACATATTATTAAATTTATTAGTTTTCTAATTTTTCTCACTTCCTTTTTTTATGGAATAATTGTTATGAGAACATCAAGACTTCCTCTATATTCTCCTGGCTCTGTAGTCGCTTTTGTTACTGCTTTACCTGATATTTTAAAAGAATTTCTCTTTGTTGTAGATGTAGCTTTTAAATCTTTAACTTGTAATTCTTTTAAATTAATAGTTGTTGTTTCTGTAGCAGGAACACCTACTTTATATATTTCTTCTTTATTATTTGTATCTAATTCCACTTTTATATTATGATTATTTGGATTTTTAAACTCTATCAAGTTTTCTGCAAATTTAGTATCTCCAGGGAAGAAATCTCCAAAATTTAAGCTTCCTTTTCCTGGTAAAATTTCAAATCCAACTTTATTTTTAACTGTTAAGGAAATAGTTCTTGTTAAGAGTCCGTTAGCTCTTAAAAAATTAAGTTTTAAATTTGAGTTTGAATAATCTTTAAATCCAATTTTTGTAAAAATTAATTTTTTAGAACTTACATCATATTTTACAGAAACTTGCGAATCTTGTATTTCTATTCCTGATATTAAAGTGGAGATAGTTGTTGTTGGAGGAAATAGAGAAGCTGTTCCATTCCATAATTCAACTTTATCGTTATCAAGAGCTTCAAATTCAGTAGTTCCATTAATTGTATCCCCTTTAGAAGCATCACCAAGGTCCACAACTTGTGTCGATGTAGCAACATTTCCTTTAAGCACTATCTTATTAAGAATAGTTTTATTAAAGTCTGGTTTATCTTTTACTCCTATAGTAACAAAGTTTAATTTATCTCCAGATAATTCAATAGTAGCTCCAACACTGGAAAGAGAACGCTCTTCACCTATTAAAATAATGTCAGCAGACATATTAGTGTAACCAGTCATACTTTTAGGATGTAAAATATGATGCCTTGCAGTACTTGCAGTAGTGGCCATATTACCAGAAATAGTTGCCTCATCTATTTCTACTTTAAAGCTCATATTATAATCAACCTCTTCATCTGCAGAATTTTTTCCTTTTACTTTTAGAATTACAGTTTTTGGGATTTTTAATTCTAAATTTGAGCTATCATCATTTCTTGAACCTAGAATTCTTAAATCATAATTTTTTGTGTGAAGTTTTATTCTAGCAACTTCACCAACTAAAGATACATTTGATAAAACTCCCTCATAAAGTTTTGTAGTTGAATTAATGCTACCCGATTCATAATCATAGTAAACTAATCCATCAAACTTAGGGATTTTTAATATGAAAGTATTTATAGCCAAATCATGTTTCATTTGAATATTAACATTTTGTTGTTCTAAATTCCATTTTTCTAAGGAAATATCAGTTCCCTTTACATTATTTGTACTGAAACCTGAATAATCTGCTCCTACTAATACTTTACTGCTAGAAGTGTTATATACAGGATCTATGATACCTGTACTGGTAGTAGCATTTCCCCAATTTACCGGTGTTGAATGAGTTTCACTATTTATGACAACATCCATTTGAGTTCCATCCCCAACTATTGCTTGTTGTATAGAAGTAGTTTTTCCTGTTACTGTTGGTAGATACAAAGAGTTATTTTCTACTATACCATTTTCATTAAGCATTCCTATTTTTGCAGTTGTACCATCTGACCAAATTCTAAGTCCCCCAAATGATCCTTTGTGAGTACCTGCAAAGATAGGATTTGTTAGACTTATAGTAGCAGTTTCTTGAATTATACTATAAGTTTCAGTTATCTCTATTTTATCGACAACACCACTTACTCCAATAGGTGAACCTTCTACACCTAATTGAATAATATTTTCAGTAGAGGGGATAGTAGTTGTTATTGTTCTATTTTTCTTACCCACAATATCCTCTGTTGAAACAATAACATCAACATTCATAGAACCGGCTACTGGTGAATGTATATACCAATAGTTAGAATCTGGTCCATTTACAAGCGTCCCCTTTAGAGTGTCCACTTTAATATCTAATTTAATATTAGAACCAAGAACACCATCTACAGTAACAGGAAGTGTTTTCTTTATTTTATAACGGAATTTTGATATTGATCCAGTTTTTCCCAATATTTCTACATCATAGTCCTTTGTTGTTAGCTTAAAAGTTCCTAAAATATTGTCCGGTCTATCATGAATAGATAATTTTACCTCTTTATCAGGAAGAGCGGTATAATATACACTTGAATCAAATTTAGGTAATTTTATATTAATTGTATTTTTTAAAAATCTATGATCCATTTTTACTTGATATTCTCCAGCGTCTAAATTCCAAGTGTTTATTCCTATTAGAGTACCATTTTTATTACTAGTAGCGTTAGGATAAGAAACAGTTAGGTTGTTTTCTAGCCCGGAAATAAAGACTTGTTCCTCTAAATGTTCTCCAGAGCCAAGGTTTAGCATTTTAGTAGTGGTTGGTACAGGAGTCCCAACTCCAGCTGTAACTTTTCCAGTTATTTTAACATCTGGACCACCTAAATACCCTAATTGTGGTTTGAATAATCCAATTTCCCCTTCTGTTAATCCAATATTTTGCTCATATCCTTGAGTTTCAGCATTTAATGTTGGCTCACCGAAAAAGAGTAAGACTCCTCCCTTTTCACCAGATTTTTTATAGATTGGATTTTTTAATGTAACTGTTCCTTCTGAGATTAGAGGATCCAGGGGTATTGTTGGTATTGTTGATTCATCAAACTCTGTATCGATGGCATTGGCTTCTATAAGAGGAATAGAAATGTGAACATATGTAGGTGGATTATGTGAGGAAAAAGATCTTATTTTTCCAGATATTCTTGATTTATTTTTAATTTTATTAAGCCCTAGTCTTCTCATATTATAATATTCTTCTCTACTTAGCCGGAATTGGAGTTCAAAAGATAAAAACCATCCCACGACTGTGGTAGAACTACTATAATGACCTTGTGTAAGTGTGTTATCCCACATATTAAGAGTTTTCCCAGAAGGAGAATCAGTAGAAGAAAAATCACCACTGAAGAAGTTCCCAAAAAGAGGCTGATCATCTCTATAGAGATGTTTCTTTGGCAGCTCTATTCCAGTTGGATTTAGATTGCTAGAGACAATATAATGAACATCAGTTCCATATAATATTCGAGGATCTTTATTCCCTGCATTCATACTGTAGTCACTCGTAAGATTAAAATTCCAAGAATAAAGTCCATCATCTGTGTAGCTAAAATCATTAATATTCTTTGCTCTGTTCCCTCTAACAAAGTGTCCTAGCTTGACTAAAAAGTTTCCATCACTTTGAGGTACTAATTTAGGAAATCTAAAAGGAGAATATTTCAACCATGCCTTGTTAGTAGCTTTATCAATACTGGGTAAAAAGATATCTCCTTTATATATTTTTTTTATTCCATCTTTATTAAATACTAATATTTTTATTTCATTTAATTTTTCTTTATCTTCTACTAATAACCTTGAAGTCTCTGCTTCAATGGTATAAGTTAAGGCTTCCTTATCTATTTTTCTTTCTAATTTATTTGTAGTTAAAATTTTATTAAAAGTAGTTCCTACTTCTATTCTATTTCCTTTAGTTGTTAATTCTTTTAATATTTCTTCACTTAAATTAAAAATTACATGAGTGTTTCCTGGTTCAATTACTCCAGAAATTGTTTCAATAGGTGTTTCTTTAAAATCTTTTGAAGAATATACTTGTTTTATTTCACCAGTAGTTTTATTTAGTTTTGAAACGACAAACTCGTTGATTCCTAAAGGAGCTCTGTCAATTAATATGAAGTTATCTTTGTGTGTATAGATAAAATCTTTTGTTTTAATATTATAATTTTTAAATTTTTCTAAATTTGAAAATACTTTTTTTCCGTTAACTGTTGAGATATTAGGGATATCATCTACAGTTTTTGAAACAAAATATACTTCATCTTGATTTAAAGTTTCATTCTTTGGAAGCTGTATATAAAATTCTAGATCGCTTAATTTGTATGAAATTAGCGATTTAAGATTTAATTTTTTTACAGTTATATCCATTTCAGCATGTTCTCTATTTTTATTAGCTTCCACTGTTGTTACTTCTCTCTTTGGATTTTCAGTTACCAATTTATTTGGTGCTTGAGGCGGTTTTGAAAATATCATAATTGAACTTACTAATAGTAATATAAAATAAATAAAATGTTTTATTTGTTTATTAAACCCTTTCATAAATCATTCTCCTTTTTTTTTAATCTTCAAAGTTTTTTTTTACTTCATCTTTTTCAAGTCACTTTTTTTTAATAATTTTTCAAGGTATTTTTTTACTTCATCTTTTTTTAAGTCCCTTTTTATTTTTCCATTTTCATTAAAAAGATCCACATTTTCTTCATTAAGATAGCTACCAGTATAGTAGGTATTATCAATTTTTATTATATCTTCATATTTTTCATCACTTGAAAATGTAGAAGATATAAAAGCATATTTTCCTATTTCATTTGTTCCAGCTTTATATACATTATTACTAACTTGTTCAATATAATCATAATCTTTAGAAAGTTTTTCATTTTTCAAGTTATATATACTATACTTTGAGTTTTTTTCTCCTATAAAAACTTTATCTATGAAACTAGAGATTCCGTCATACTCATTTTGAACTATAACATCTCCATTAAAGTCCATTAATCCCATTTTTTTATTTTTAATAAATATAAGTTTTAAATTATTTACTTTATAAACTGAATCTACTTCTAATGGTTTCAATTTTTTATCATTTTCACTATTGAAAATTAGAAAGATATCATCTTTTTTTAATATAGCTTTTTTGTTTTCTCCCAGATAAATCTCATCATATGTAGTTGGAATAAATGATTTTCCATTAAAATCAATTGCCCCATACTTCCCTTTCTTTATTAAAATTAGACCTTGGGTCAAGTGTCCAATCATATCTAGTTCACCTACGACTTTAAATGTATTATCAGGATTTACAAAAATTAAACCATATGTTTTTTCACCTTTGTAAGCAAAAATATTCTTTTCTGCTGTCCTTATTATATTTTTATACTTAGGTGAAGTTACAGTGATTTCATTAGCAACTTTTGTCACTATAAAATCTTTATTAGGTTTGCTCTTTTTAAAATAATAAAATCCACTTAATACTACTAATAATAAAGCTATTAATACTAATAATTTATTTTTTTTCATCTTTCACCTCTTTTATTTCTCCTATCATATTGAATTTCAAAATTGTCATAAATTGTACTTTATCCTGTTTCTTTTTTGAGGCAACTCTAACCTCTTTAATAATTAACCTAGCACCATATTTACCTGGTTTAGCTCCCAAAGGTTTGTTTACTACTAATCTAATCTCTTTCTCTTCTAAAGGTGTTAGAGATATGCTACTGGGATATAATTCTATCCATTTACTCATATCATTTTCTTTATTTGTAAAATCATCTAAATATATTCTATATTTAACAGTGTCTTTTGACCTGTTATAGAGTTTAAAATTTTCTTCTGCTCCATTAGAAATATCTTTTTCAAATTTAGTAGGATAAATATTTATATATGAAAATGCTATATTTGAAATAATTATTAATAGTATCAATATTTTTTTCACTTTTTATCTCCTAGTTGATTGTTAAAGTTTTTCCTTCAAAAATCAAATCAATATTTTTAATTTTATTATCTTTTGCAATAGTAGTAACTTTTTTCTTATATTTTGATGCAATTCTATTTAGTGTTTCATCTTTTTTGATTAGATGTTTCTTTGAATTTTTTTTTGGTGCTTTAGTATTTTTAAATTTATTTGATTTAGAGATTTCTATTACTATACCATCATTTTCTTTTGTTACTTCAGCCTTAAGCTTAATTAACTCATTAGAATAAATTAATGTTGTGAGTGTCATAAAAATTAAACTTTTTTTTATCATTTTGCTGTTCCCCTTCTATTTAATGGCTGTCCATATTGCTCTACTATTATTGGGACATATCCGATATATTCACCCTCTAAATCTTCTGCATTTATTAGTTGGTCATTTAATTTTGTTCTCTCTATTACAGCGTATATTTTTACAATTTTCTTTTCTCTATACATTTTAAATGATTTATCTGAATCTTCCATAATATACTTATCAATTTTAACCCAACGTTTTCTATTAGTGATTAATCCCTTTTTAGGGAATTTAAATACAAATTTCTTATTTTTATCAACTTCTAAATCGTCAGAAAAAACTTCAATACTACCTTCCCCTACAACTAAATCTCCCACTGCTTTTGTATTAATATTTTTAAATCTTATTGGTTCATGAATTTTTAAACTTATTTCACTATAGCTTGTTACTGTAATATTTAAAAGACTTGCTAACAATAAAAATAATTTCACTTAAACCTCCTAATTTCTACTTAAAATATAAAAAAGGAAAGAAAAAAGGGGGGGGCTTTCTCTTTCCTAAAATATTAGTTACATATTTCTACTTTAACACAACTAATTTTGTTATGTTTCCCCTCTTTAGAAATATTTTTTCATAAATTTGTAATATAATTCTATTTAGTGAGCTCTTCATTAATAAAAGTCAGACCTAGAAATATCTCCACTTCATTACCTTAAATGTATTAATTATATTTAAGGTAATTTTTGAATCTTTTCTATTTCACTTTGTTTTCCCGAAGAATAGAGTTTCCTATTTCCACTGTAACATAAACAACTTTATTATGTTTTCCCTCTTTAGAAATATTCTCACCATAAATCTTAACATAGTTATCTTTAGTTATTTTTTCATTAATAAAGGCTGGTGAGTGAATATACGTATCCATTTTCCCATCTTGATCAATATCAATCATACTTTCACTATATTTTATTGAATAATAATTTTCTTTTTCTGGCTTTCTATTTAATTCAATTTCAAAAGGAATCTCTTTTATCTGATTACCTATTACTGTAGTTTCTATATTTATATCTGAAATAACTTCTAGTGGTATAAATACATTAACCTTTGCTTCCATCATAACTGTATATGTTGTCTCTAGATATCTTAAGTCTTCCTCGTCTACATCTATTCCTGAAGTTGGAATTTCTGGTACTGCATAATCTGGATTTTCAGGACTTATTATACTTGGTGGTAAAGGAAGTGTAGGCTTAGTATTGCCTACATTTTCTTTACTTGGACTAACTTTAAATGATACTATTAATATCAAGAGAAAAAGTATTTTAAATTTTTTCATTATTTTCTCCTTTTTGATCTAATTTAGCCATATTATTGCTATCTTTCGGTAAATTAATTGCAATATGATCATTACTAATTTTCAGTAACACTACATTGGTAGAATTTTCTTTAGAATATTGAAGTTCAATTTCTTCTTTTATAGTTTCTAAATCATATTTTGTTCCAATATAAGTAACTTCAATATAGTAATCTTTGGGTAGTAATCCACTAATATCAAACATTCCTGTATCATCTGCAATAGCTGTTTCAACTACATTACCCTTTAAATCTTTTAACTCAATTATCAAATCATTATAGAAAGCTGCTTTTTCATCTCCAACAAGTTTTAATTCTTGGTCTAAAAGGACACTTCCTTTCAGAGTCAACATTGGTTTTATTGGGATATATGCTTCAACAGTTGAAGAGAAATCACTCTTAATTTTCAGTATATTCTTTCCTAGTGTAAAAGATGGTTTTTTTATCTTTACATCCATGTCATAAACTGAACCATTACCTATTCCATAGAACATTCCTGTTCCTTTTTCATCTGTTATTATTTTATCATTTCCTATTTTCACTTCGATTCCAGAAGCTAATTCTTCATTTTTATCATAAAGATTATTATTATTTGAGTCCACAAAGGCAATTACTTTAACTCTTGAATTATCCATACCGTTTATATCAACTCTTGGATTTTTCAAATCGATTACTTTGTCAATACCTACTCTATGGCTTCTTGCTCCATCATCACTGAAGTCGTTATCAATTGTCAACCAGTCATCTAGTTTCAATGACACATTAAAAGTAAATTTATCTTTATCTATATTAGAATAAGTTACTTCTGTTGAGAAATCTAGGAATCCTTTATAATTATTATTATAAAGTTCTAATGTTGCTTCATACTCTTTCCCATGATCACTGATAACATTTTCTAATCTTGCTGTAAGTCTTTCCCAACCACTATAATACACACTGGCTCTATACTCTGTGTTTGAACTTTCTTCAATATCAATTGCAGCACCTGCACTAAATAAGAATTTGTTCCAACTATAATCAGCATCAATGGTTACTTGTTGTTCTACTTCTTTTTCTTGACCATATCTATATTTGGTCATTTCATATTCATAACCGATATCTACATTTTTAAAAAGATCATATTCTAAATCAAATTTATTTCTATTCTTTTCATCGTGGAAACTTCCAAATCCTTCATATTCATAAATAAATTTCCATTTTTTATAGTTAAATTGATTTAAATATCTATATGAATATCTCTTACTTAATGAAATTTCTTTTTCTGTTCCACCAGTTCCAACATAAGCATCTAGACTATCTAATGTTTTTTCTCCTGAAAGATTAAATGTGTAAGACAGTCCATTATATGTTCCACCATAAACTAAATCTAAATTTATGTTATTTAAATATTTAACTTTTTGTTCCTTTCCTTTTCCAATTGATAATTCTTCTAAATCTCCAGAATAACCAAATCCAATTGTAAAATCTTTTGTAACACCATAAAATACTTCTAAATTTGTTGAATACTTATCATATTCACTATTTTCATTAATAGCCATTCTATACTCAAATTGACCTTTTCCTTGAAGATTATAATCTTCAGCTGTTTGAATTTCTTTTTCTGTTATCTTTCCATCTGGTTGATATATTTTTAACACATAAGTTTTATCCGTTCTGATTAGTGGATTATCAAATTCAACAACTCCATTATCATCATCTTTTATCTCTATACTAGTTCCCATATAAATAAGTTCTGCTCTACTTCCCAATGGTACATTTTCTCTAATAACAACTTGTCCACCTGAAGTTTCATAGTAACCTTTATCCTTGTAGAAAACCAGTCCCCATTCTCTACTATCTCCTGCATTTCTATTTTCTATCTCAAAATTATGTTCTTTCCAAATATCAGCATATTCCAATCGAACTGTTCCAAGTTCTCCCTCTCGTACATCAAAATCAGCAGAGAACTCTCCATATAGTAGACCACCTTGATACGCTATATTTCCGTCCCAATCACTTTTATAACTTTTCTCACCTGCTGCTTTATCATAGCTTAACCCAAAGTCAATTTCTACATATCCTAAGTCGAAAAGTTTCCTTTTAGAAGAATATACAAGTTCTTCTTCATCTTTTTTTCTTTTTAGCTTATCACTTTCTATATCTAGCAATTGAACAATCTCATTAGGAGTATCAAATGCTAAATACATTCTCAACTTTAATTCCTTTGAGTCAATATTATAATTTTTTAAGAACAACTCAGTAAATTTTTGAGATTCAAGATATACATCTTGACCTTCAATAATAACATCTGGATTATCCTTTAACTTAATACTAACTTCTCTTAAAGCAGATCCCAAATGCGCCGTTAATTCCCCTTTACTTTCTGTGTAATTAGAAAAACCAACATTTTTAAAAAATTCCTTTACGGGAAGATAATTTTTGTTATCTCTTCCAATAACTTTGTACGCTCTTGAAGTTAATCTTGAATTGATATTTAAATCATACATGTTTTTTTCTTCTGTTTGTTCATTGTTTATTTCAGCTTTAAGTACTTTGAAATCCTCTTCTGAAATCAACCCTCGCTTTTTAAATTCAATTAGTTCTTCCATAGTTGGTACTTCTGAATACATACTAACAGAATTCAACAACAGCAAGGTGACAAATAATAGTTTAAAATATCTCTTTTTCTTCATTTTTTCCCCCTATACCTCTTGAAAAATATAAATATAGAAAAAAGTATACTTTTTCTATAAAGTTTATACTTTTTTCTATATTTATATAAAGAGGGATTCTAAATAAAATCCCTCTTCAATAAATAAAAACTTTAAAACTATGCTGTTGCTCCTGCTAATTTAATTATAACTTTTGTTGAAGTATGTGTAAAAGTACCCACAGTTCCCTTTGATTTAGCTATTGCTGTTAATGTATGAGTTTGCTGAGATAGGTTAACTACACCTGCCGTTGTTAGAGAGTAGTCCATCGTAACATCGTTAGCTACAGAATTAGCATCTACAACTGCACCAGTAACTGCGTTAGGAGTACCAGTTGCTCCTACTGCCTTTATCTCTGTAGAAAGGGTACCAGTCAACATTGCAACCTCTGCTTTATTTTTCAATAAAGCAGTAGTAAATGTTCCTGTCTGACTAGCAGTAGCGTTTACAAACATATCTGGCATTTGAAGCACCATTCCTTTTCCATTTGTTGAAGCTTCTGAGTCAATTTGTACTGCTAATGTTAATCCTGTATCTGAAACAACCTTTCCTCTTACTTCTACTTCTAGTACTGCTGTTCCGTTACCTGTAGCATCTAGGTTTTCTAAAATCGTGTTCCCAGAAGCTGAAGCCCCATTTGCTACTGTTCCTAATACAAGTATTGCTCCTAATAATAAAACTTTTTTCATAATTTTCCTCCGTTTTTTTTTTTTTATATCAACTTATAGATAATATGAAAATTATCCATAAGATAATAACTACTCTTTCCCCATTATAATTCAATAGTTTTTATAACTTCATACACCCTTGATGGTGTTCTATAAAACACAAGTTTTTTCAATAAGTTTTCTCTTTTTATTTTCGGGAAATAAAGCTTGATTTTTCTATTTTTTTCATCCCTAACCAACTCAGACAAATGTGCTACACCATACAAATAGTCTCCTTCTCCATATGCTTCGATTCCAAAATCAATCCCTATATAACTATCATTTGATAAAAGTCCAGTAACAACAATCCCCTCTTTTTCATGCTTTGTTACTTTTATATCTTCAAATCTTATATTTTTCTCAAAATTTGCTTCTCCTACATATCCTTTCATTCCTATTACAGGGGATATAGATATTTGAGTTGACCCAGTTATTTTATTTCCTTCTTTAGCCTTAGATAAAGTTGGTATATTGATTGGTGTAAATTGCAATTTAAAATCATACTGGCGTTTTTCCATTCCTTCAGATGCTTTTGCAAATACCTTTAAAACTCCAACACTTTTAGGTTCTACGGTTAACACTTTAGGATAAACTTCTACATTAGATGAAATATCTGCTACATCCCCTTTTAAAACACTTACTCTATATCTAACCTTAGTAAGTTCAGTGTTTTCTAAATAAAACTCTCTATAGCCACCTTCGGGCGTATCCATTCGTTGATTAAATATTGTGTTATTCAACTGGAAAGAATAACTCAATATAGAACTAAATAGAAACATTCCTATTAAAATTAGTTTTTTACTTTTTCTCATGGTTTGACAACTCCTTTCTTCATATATTAACTGTAGAACCAATATCAATTTTCCACTAGTGAACTCATTATAACTCGAAAAAGTTTTTATTGCAAACTTTTTTTCCACTAACGAACAAAAATTTTGTTTAATTTTATTTTAGGCATATAAAAAAACAAGTAAAACACTAGATTTTTATGTGCCTTAAAATAAAAAAAAATAAAAAAAAGTTCATTAGTGAAATGAATTTTTAAAGTTATTTGGTATTATTAATATAGTAGTTAAAAAGTCTAATAGTCTTATGAATTAAAATTTTCTTGAAATAAATCTTATGAGAATACATTTACATAATATTCAATGAGATTTAATAGAGGATGGAATTATACATAGTTAATTTGAAGGAGGGATGAACTATAGGGATAGAATTATTAAATTTATTAGCAGAAATTGACTAAAAAATTGCAATTAAACGGCTATATTTATAATAAGAGTTTTCTCACAAGATACCTGATTTTATGAAAATATTAATATCTATAAATAATACGATTTAGACTTTTCATAAAAAAGGGAGGTTATAATTTGAAGACAATAGTATTAAAGGCACAGGAAGGATTTTTTTTAAAAGATAATACACTTTTTATAGTAAAAAAAGGAGCAGTTGTGACAAGAAATATTTTAGAAAACGGGAGAGTAATTTCAAATGATAATTGTTTGAGAAAAGAAGAACTGGTATTTAATTGTTTTAATTTTTTAGAAAAAAAAGAAGAAAAAACATTGCCAAAAATTGAAGTAGAGATCGAGGCCTTAGAAGATAGTATTATAGTAGAGGTTGATTTTCCTAAAGAAGAAATGGTGATAAATGAAATATATCAAAAAATGTTATGGCAGCTAATAAAAAAAGCAATGATAAATCTATTTTCTCAAGTTTATTCAGGGAAAGGATATATATTAATGATGTTAAAGCTTTATGCAAATTCAGAAGGGATTATAACTAAAAAAGGAGTTCAATTAGATAATTTTAATATTGGAAAAACACAATTCTATAAAATCTATAAAATATTAAAAGAAGAGTCTTATATAATAGAAAAAGGAAAGAAACTTCATTTGAATTTACCGAAACTTGAAGAATACTTATTAAAAGAATTAATAGAAGTATAATTATAAGCTTTTACAAATTGTAATCAAACCAAATTTTATTTTATTGTAAAGAAACTGTATAAAAATAGGGTTTATATAGATTATTTGTTTAAACAAGGCAATAATAGTTCACTAGTGGTAAGAAATAGACAAAAGAAAATGTTATACTATAAAGTGGTCGAAAAAATCGTTTTAATTTAAATGGATATAAGGTGAAATTGTTAAGAAAAGGAGTGGTGAAACAGTGGGTAGTTTGAAAAGGAAAAAATTAATTTTAATAGGGATATTTTTATTAAGTTCTATATTAAGTTATTCATTTAAATTGTCTAACACAGTTTTTAATCAACGGATAGATACAGAAGAAGGTGGTTATAGAGAGTTTTATGTGGAAAACCAATCACTTGGGAAACAAAGGTATAGAGTAAATGTACTGAAAGGAAGTGTGGCTGATATTTCAGACAGTGTAGAGGTTTATCCTAAAATACTAACTATTGAACCTAAAAGTGTAGGAATTCTAAAAGTATTTGTAAAAGCACCTAAAGGCTTGGAGAAACGTGAATACAATTTCAAATTACAATTTCAATCAATTAATATTCCTACCTTGGTTCAAGCTAAAAAAGGAAAAATATCTGGTACAAGTAATGTATCTCTTTCTCCTGTAATTCAATTGAAAGGTTATGTAGGGGAAGCAAATTTTGAAAAAAATATAAGGTTCGAAGATATAAAGGTGACAAAGCATAAAGAAAAAGGGGTTGTTGTTACTGGAATTTTATCAAATGATAGCTATATTGGAATTGAATTTGGAGCAGAAGCATATGGAAAGAATGGTTATTTTTATGGTGCAAAATATGTGGGTGAATTAGGTGGAAATGGAAAAAATAAGAAAATTACTCTTAATTTTCCACAAATTAAAGATGAGAAAGCATTGAAGAAAATTCTTTTTTATAGAACCCCATCAAGGACACGAGAAGTCATAAAAACGATCAAATTATAAGGGGAAATATGAGGTTATTATTTATAGATAATATTATCTATATTAATATAAAATAAAATAGAAAAAACGGAGGAAAAATTATGAAGAAAAATTTATTATTAGGAGCAATACTTGTATTAGGATCAATAGCTTATGGACAAGCAAACCAGACTATAACTCCAGTATTGAGTGCTGCTGGTACAGTAGGACCTGCAAATGATGGAACTGCATTAACACTTCTACCAGTAGAAGTATCTGGAGAAGTATTTGACTTAGCAGAATTATCAATGGTAGTTACAATCCATTCAGCACCTGGACCAACAGGAACAGGTTTTGCATTTGATATGCCGGATTTGTTTATTACAACACCTCCAACATCTGTAGCGTTACCAGCAAATTTTGATGTTGAACTTCAAAAGAATGGTGTACCGGTAGCAATGACAGGTGGTCTGCTTGTAGACTTATTAGATCCAAGCGGATCATTAGGGATGGGTGTTTTAGCATCAGGAACTACAGGTACAACATTAGACTATGTTCTAACGGGAAGTTCAGTTGGTACTCTTAATAAGCATGTTGGAACTTTAACTGTTACAGCACATCCTGGTACTACTCCTACTGCTGGAACTTATTCAGATTCTTCAGTGGATGTAAAGATTGAATTAACTGGTCAAGGGATACTATAGTTTTAAAATATAAGAGGAGATTTGAATCTCCTCTTAATAAATATATATAAAAGTATATATTTATGTACTTTTATATATATTTAAATTTTAAAGAAGTAGGGGGGATGATGTGGTGAATATAAAACATCTACTATTGCTGATTATATTATTTTTGAATTCAATTAATATGTATTCAGAAATTGCAACCATAGAAGAATTACTTAAAATGAAGAAGCAAGGTTTGATATCAGAAGAAGATTTTAAAGTCTTTGAAGCTGAAATAAATAATGAGAAAATTTTAGAAAAAGAAATGTATGATCTAAAGATCAATTCAAGATTAGTTTCAAGAACATATAAAGTTATTGAAAGAGAAAAAAAATATTATCTTCCAATAAAAGAATTTTTTAAAACAATTGGTTTTTCTAATTATACAGAAAGTAAAAAGAACTTAAAAATATCTTTAGGAAGTGCTTTAAGAGAAGTTAATATTAACTTAAAAGACAATCAAGATATTTTTCTGGAAGGAAAAGAAATATATCTTGAATCACAAAAGTTTTCAGAACTATTTTTAAATAGCTGTGAAATTAATTCAAAAGAATTAAAATTAAGAATGTCATTATCATTTGACACCCCTAATGAAATTGTTCAATTGTTGGATATAGAAAAAGATAAATTAAAAAGAAAAAATGTTGAAACAGAACTTGTATACTCTTCTAAAAGAAAACTTTTTGACTTAGGATACACAAGAGTTGAATTAGGATTAAGTTATGATAAAACTGCAGGTGAAAAAAGTTATAAAAATGAGTGGGATGGAAATATAGGGTATCAAGGTGGACTACTATATGGAGAAATAACTACAGATTTTGATTTACGAGAGGGAGAACTTGGTACAGTTCGATTAGAGTATGTTGATATTTGGAAAGAACATACTTTAGATATAGAAAATAGAAATGCAGGAGAAGATAGAGAGTGGGGACTTTCATTCTATAAAGAAATAGGTTATTATGAAACTTCAGGTGGACAAGTTATTATTAGAGAAAATGTACCAATAGGAAGTAGAGTGGAACTTTTATATATGGGAACAAGTATAGAGATAAAAGATGATTATAACGGTATCGTTGAATTTGATAACCCATTAATAAGAACTGATAGAACTTATGTATTAAGAATATATCAACCAGATGGAAAAATAACAGAAAAAGAAATAGTAACAGTTGAAGATTATAACCTTCAGCAAAAAGGTCAAATTGAGTATAGCATAGGAATAAATGAAAATAGTCAGTATGACAAATACTCAACAGAATTTGAAATTTTTTATGGTATTACAAATGATCTTACAATTGGATTGGGTTATTCTGGAGATATAGAAGAGTTATCATTTAGAAATGGAAGTTCGAGTAGTTTAATCCAAAAAGCTAAATATTTGAATAATGCAAGATTAGAACTAGTCTATGGTGGAACATATAACGGTTTATCTTATACATTTAATCTTTCAGGAGAAAAAACATTAGATACTCTTGATACCTATGTTGGCTCTGGAAGAACTGCGAAAGAGATCTCATTAAGCAAAAGATATTCATATAAATATTTAAACCAATTTAATTACCAAAACTGGAAATTTATCTATGAACATGAAGGCTTTGGAAGTTTCCATGATGAAAAAAATAGAAACAAATTTGATTTAGAATATGATATTTTTAAAAATGTAGATATTGGTTATGAGTATGAAGTAAGAAAATATAGTTATGGTCAAGAAAAAGAGGTAGAAGAGCAAGTCACTATAGATGCTGATTATACTTGGAATAAGTTTTTATTTAGCGCAGGGAGTGCAATTGATATAAAAGAAAGTAAGAATACCGAGTATAGAGCAAGTGTTTATTATAGTGGTTGGACAAGTCTTACAGCAAGATTAGAGAATGTGATTAGTAACTATGGAAAAGAACATGAAGTAACATTAAGTATTTATAATAATAATTATCAAGGATTCTTAGATTTCTCAACAGAAGTAACGTATTCTAATATAGATAAAGAAAGAGTATCTTTTAATGTATCATTAAAACTAGATGACTGGTTGACAATTGATAATGAATTTAGTGATGATGGAGCAAGAAGTCATAGAATTGGTATTGATAAAGTTATTGATTTAAAAAATCCAAAAATAGATATAGATGGTATGGATAATTCAAGAGTTAAAGTAATTGCTTTTGTTGACTCAAACAACAATAATATTTATGATAAAGATGAAGAGTTAGCTTCAGGAATAGAAGTTAAAATAGGAGATAAGACTATAACAACCGATAAAAATGGAACAGGAATGTTCTATGGAATAGGAAATAATGTACTTTATGACTTAAAAGCAACAATAAAAAAGCCATCATTTACATTAGGAAAAAATAATATTAAAGTTAAGAGTAACTTCTCTTCAACTGTTGAAGCTTATATTCCAATAAAACCAATGTTAAGCTTAAAAGGAAGTGTACTTTTAGACCAAGAATTGAAACTTGTAGGAGATGAAAAAACTGCTTTCTATAATGAATTAATAATTGAGTTAAAAGATTTAAAAGGAAATGTTCTTGAAACAACTATTGCTGACGATACAGGAAAATTTGATATTAGTGGGTTATTACCAAAAGACTATTATATTGAAGTTACTTATATAGGAACAAAATATGATTTAAAAACAATAAAAGAAGAAATAGAATTGCAATATTTTAAAAAAAATTCTACAAATGTGGTATTATTAAAAATTAGTAATAATAATATTGCAATTAATTTACCGAAAGATAAAAAAAATATGGTTAGATTAAATTAAAAAAGGAGAAAATAATGAAAAATTTTAAATTACTTTTTCTCTTGATCTTAATAGTATCTTTTAAAATTAGTTCAAGTAAAGAAAATATAGGTATAATAAAACCTACATTTCCAATACCTCCTAATATAGTAAGCCCTGAAGATCCAGATTTTGCTATACCAGAAATACCAACTTCAGGAGTGGATTTAGATGAAGAGGACTTAAGATATCTAGAGAAGACCTATACGGTTATGATGGAAGCAAAGGTGAATGTATTTATACCACTGGAAGTTATTTCAGATATAAATATAGAAACTACAGTAATTGGTGATCAAATAAAGGAGATTCCTTTTGAAATTGAATTAAATAGAAAACCAGAAAAAGAAAATTATTATTCAATCAAATATAGTGAAAGTATATTTGATATTGATAAAGATGGAAAAATGGATACATATATCCATTCTCCTCTATTTATTAATGAAAAAATAACTAAAGATAATTATATTAAAATTTATGGAGAAAATATCTCTAAAGAAGGAAAACATAATAAAATTGTCTATGTTACAGTGGAGATAGGAAACTCTATTCTTCGAGAAAAGAATATTAAATAGAAAAAATTCAAAATGTCCCTTAAATATAATTAATATATGTAAGGTAATTAAGTGGAGATATTTCTAGTTTTGACTTTTATTAATAAAGAGATAACTAAATATAATTACAGTGAAAATTTATAAAAAAAATTTTCTAAAGAGGGAAAACATGACAAAATTAGTTGTGTTAGAATAGAAATATGCAACTAATATTTTAGGAAAGAGAAAGTCCCCCTTTTTTTTCTTTCTTTTTTTGTATTTTAGTAGAAATTAAGGAGGTTGAAGTGAAATTATTTTTATTATTAACAAGTATTCTAAGTATTACAATGACAACGTATAGTGAAATAAGGTTAAAAATTCATGAACCAATAAGATTTGAAAATATCAATACTAAAGCAGTTGGAGATGTAGTTGTTGGAAAAGGTAGTATTGAAGTTTTTTCAGATAATTTAGAAGTTGACCAAAATAAAAAATTTGTGTTTAAATTTCCTAAAAAAGGATTAATAACTAATAAAAAACGTTGGGTTAAAATTGATAAGTATATTATGGAAGATTCTGAAAAAACTTTTAAGTTAACTAGCGAAAAGAAAATTGTAAAAATATATGCTGTAATAGAAAGAAGAAAGTTAAATGATCAATTTATAAATGCAGAAGATTTAGAGGGAGAATACATAGGATATGTTCCAATAATAGTAGAACAATATGGACAACCATTAAATAGAAGGGGAACAGTAAAATGATAAAAAAAAGTTTAGTTTTTATGGCACTAACAACATTAATTTATTCGAATGACTTAATTAAGCTTAAGGCTGAAGTAGTAAAAAAAAATGATGGTATAGTAATAGAGATCTCTAAATCTGATAAAATTAAAGAGAATAAAAATATTGAAACTTCTACAACAAAAGTAAAGACACATATCGTTAAAAGAAATGAAACATTAGCTGGAATAGCATTAAAATATAATAAAAAAGTTAGTACTATTATAAAAAATAATAAAATAAAAAATATTGATTTGATTTTTGAAGGGAAAACTTTAACAATCAACTAGGAGATAAAAAGTGAAAAAGATATTAATATTATTAATAATTATTTCAAATATAACATTTTCATATATAAATATTTATCCTACTAAATTTGAAAAAGATATATCTAATGGAGCAGAAGAAAATTTTAAACTCTATAACAGGTCAGAAGATACTGTTAAATATAGAATATATTTAGATGATTTTACAAATAAAGAAAATGATATGAGTAAATGGATAGAATTTTATCCAAGTAGTATAACATTAGCTCCATTGGAAGAGAAAGAGATTAGATTAGTAGTAAATAAACCTTTAGGGTGGAAACCTGGTAAATATGGAGCTAGATTAATTATAAAAGAGGTTAGAGTTCCATCAAAAAAGAAAGTGGATAAAGTGCAATTTATGACAATTTTAAAATTCAATATGACAGGAGAAATAAGAGAGGTAAAAGATGAAAAAAAGTAAATTGATACTACTAATAACTTTATTATTACTAGTACTAAGTGTAATTTATTATTCTAAAAATATAAAAACAAATAAAGATTTTATAGTAACAAAAGTTGGTAATGAAATTACTGTAACATCACCTAAGTATAAAGAAATAATGAAAACAACTGAAAAAAATATTTTCGTTTATAAAAATGAAAAAATATATGGTTTAATTTTTATAAAACCTAATAATCGAGTTAAAGTTATTGATGGATTATACAGGATTGGAAAATTTAATAAAGGATTAATTCCTGTACAAAAAGAGAAGTATGGGACAATTGATTTTAATGGAAAAATACTTATTCCTATTAAATATGATGAGGTTTATATCGGAGAAAATAAAAAAGCTATATTAAAAAAAGATGATACTTATCTAGTTTTTAATGGGAAAAAAATGAAAACATTAGAAGTTGACTCAATTTATCAAGTAGATAATCACAAATTTGTATTTAATAAAGATAAAAAAATGGGCTTAATGGACTTTAATGGAAAAGTTATAGTACCAAATGAATATGATGAAATATCTAGTTTTATAGATAAAGTTTTCATAGGAGAAAAAAATTCAAAATATAGTATCTATAATTTAAAAAATGAGAAAGTTTCTAAAGGTTATGACTATATTGAGCAAGTTAACAATAATGTGTACAGAGCTGGAACAAATGAAATAGGAAAATATGCTTTTGTATCTCCCACTTTCTCAAGTGATGAAAAATACGATAATATAATAAAAGTAGATAATAATTATTATATTGGTAATTATTTTAATAATGAAAATATAGATCTTTTTAATGAAAAGGGAAAAATAAAAAGTGATTTGAAAAAAGATGAAGTAAAGAAATATTTGGAAGGATTATAAAAAAAGGAGAATGATTTATGAAAGGAGTAAATAAAAAAATAAAGTATTTTATTTATTTTATATTATTGCTAGTGAGTTCAATCATGATATTTTCAGAGCCACCAAAAGCACCAAACCAACTAGTAACAGAAAATCCAAAGAGAGAAGTAACAACAGTGGAAGCTAATAAAAATAGAGAACACGCTGAAATGAGTATAACAGTTAATAAAATTAATCAAAAATCAATGGATGCATTTCTTTGGCCTACAGGAGAATTGCTACTTTACTTACCTAAAGAAACAAAACTACAAAATAAAATGATAGACAATAACATATATTATATTGCAGATTCATTGAATAATTTTCCAGATATATCAACAGTAAATGGGAAAAAATACTTTAAAAATTTTAATAAATTTACTAATAAAAGTATAGATAGTTCTATGGGAATCCGTATTGATAAAACACAAGATTTTGCACTAATAAATACTTATACAGAAAAAAAACTTTATTTAGGTCTTTTAGATCAAAAAACTGGTTCAGTTGAGAACGTTTGGGATATTAAAGTAATAAAAGCAAGAGAAGAAAATATGGATATAGAAGGTACAATTAATAAGGTTGAAAAGACTATTACATTTGATGCCAATCTAATATTAGAAAAACATAAAGTAACATTAGATGAGAGCAGTGTTCTCTATATAGTAGAAACTTTAGGACCTGGAACAACTAAAACATCTGTAACAAATTCTATGAAAACCAAAAAAAATTATACCTTTAAAAATAATAAGATGATATATAAATATAATGGTGAAGTTCCAAAAGGTATTGAAATTTATACCTTTGATCAAAATAAAAGAATTTTAAAAAAATTGTCTTATGGGGCTCCTCGTCTTCATCTTGATAAGTATTACAAAGAAGAAGAAGATATGACTGGAAAAGAATTGTCAATGAATTTTTTAAAGGATGGATACCAACTATCTGAAAAAGCTTCTATAGAGTTTTACTGTGCTACTACCTATAGTGAATCTGCAGGTCCACCGTGGGAGCACCTTTCTACGATAAGACCTCCATTTGCAAAAAATCAGGTTTGGGATGAAATGATTCTTCCTCCTGAATATGGTGGATCGTTCCAAATGACTACTACTGCTACGAATATAGAAGCTAGATTAAAAAAAAATACTGATAAAGCAATTTCAAAAAGGTATGTAAAAGTTAAATTTTATGGTGGTACTACCGGTGATTATTATCATAATGTACTGGGGTATAGTTCGAAAGCAAGAACTGAGACAACTATAACCTTAAGTAATCCTATCTTTGCAGGTACTTATGGTAAACCATTTGGAAGACTTCGAACTTGGTTAGAGGGTTCAAGTGTAAAAATAGGAAGACTTGATAAAAGTGGTAATAACATACCTATTGATCCAGTTTATGGTGCCACAATAGGAAGTAATAGTAAGACAACACCTGTAACAACAGAAGAAGTAGGTACAGGAACTAAGTTAGATGTTGTTATAAATGATCAAGTTGTTAATAAAACAATATCTTGGAATGATATAACACACCCTGATGGTCTCATAGGTAGTGTATATTATCGAGTTGGAGGTTTAGATATAGGAGCAGATTACCAAAATGGTGCCAAAAGTAAATATGGAACTGATTTTTCACTACAATCTTGGAATTTAGAAGCTCAAGATGTTAATATTGAAATGAGACATGAATTGGTTACAAATGCTTTTAAAATAAAGATACCTCGTTTTGATGGATTAGTTTACTATGATTATAGTGTGGGTAATATTGAAAAAAATACAAAAACTTATTCTGCTTCCTTATCAAATGTACCATTAATAAATGAAATTGCTAGAATATACCTTCAAACCAAAAACTATGATTTAAGAATTTTAGGATCAAGAGGTGGTACTAATTCAAATTTAGAAATAAGAATTCCAAAAGTTCTGACTCTAAAGGCCAAAGGAAAAAACTCGAAAGGTGAAAATATAGTGCCGTATGATATCGACTTTAATGTTGAAATTCTGACTCATGGTGAAAATACAAGTGTAGATAATAGTAACCTAACTCACTACATTTTATATTCTAAAAAAATGGAAGATTTCACTCGTATGACTGCAGCAATTGTTTTAAAAGGCAAGTCTCGTTCTAATGTTGCAATTCCTAAGGAATTATATGGAGAAAATTTGAAATTTGTTACAATAGGTGTAAAAGATAAACCAAATTTCAATGAAACTATTATTGATAGAATAGAACTTAAAGGAAATGTTAATATTTTAAAACAAACTGTAGACTTTAGAAAATCTTTAAATGGAGATAAAATTAATGGAGATACTCCATTTTCATCCTTAGATGACCATAGAGTAGAATTGTGGGATGAAACGACTTCTCTATTTCCTTCTGGAACAACTATATTAACTTTACAAGGAGGAGTAGAGATACCAGAAGCAGGGGTCTCAGTAAAGTATGATCTTAATACTGATAATTTAATTTTTACAAAAACGGGAGACAAAAATTATTCGAACTCAAATTTAAAACTTAATTTTTTACATTCTGGAGGAATGTTATTAAGGAGTATTTCCTTAACTGTACTAAACTTTAAAAAGTTAGAAGGAGAAACAACTCTTAATTTAAGTAATCCTATAGTACAAGGAGATCCTGCAGAAGGATCTTTAGGAAGAATAAGACTCTGGAGTAATACACCATCAAATTTGACTATTCTCGGTACCACAGTAGCAGGACTTTTAAACAATACTAACACTGTAGCATTACCAGCTACTCCAGATAAAAAAGCTCAGTTTGAAAAGAATGGGGAATTTGCTATCAGTGCAGGGAGTACTATTGTCCCAATAGCAACAAAGGAACAAACAGGATCAGACCAGGTAGAGATAACCATTGGTTCTAGTACAAAGACAGAACCTGTAAATTGGGGTGATATTAATACAGAGAATGGTATTATGTCAACAGTCTATGGAAATATAGGAGCATCAGAAATAGGAATAGATTTTCAAGGACCTAACTCAAATAATGGAATTGATATTGCACTAACTAAATGGGATTTAAATGCAATCTCCACTACACTGGAAGTAAATTTTCCATTAATTAAGAATAAAATTAATTTAAATATACCTAGATTTGATCCACTACCATATTATGACTATAATGCAGTTCCTCCTGGAGGAACAGTGGATCCTAATGTTCCAATTACACCTATAAGTCCACTGAACAAACATTTCGAAGCAATAGTTGATGAGAAAATGAGTGGAACTCTTCTTAAGATACCTATTATGACTAAAAATTATGATTTAAGAATTTTAGGTAAGATAATAAATTTACCATCAAAGTTAGCATTAAAAGTTCCAAGGGAGTCAAAGTTTAAAGTAACAAGTATGGCTGAAAACGGTACTCTAGTTACTACTGAACATAATGTAGGAGTAAGTGTAGTGGATTTTACAGGAGAGTACAAGCTTAATAGTGATGGTTACATTAATCTATTCCC
The DNA here is from genome assembly GCA_947038515.1 of uncultured Fusobacteriaceae bacterium. Lineage (GTDB taxonomy): Bacteria > Fusobacteriota > Fusobacteriia > Fusobacteriales > Fusobacteriaceae > JAGNZR01. Next base: position 20,422 of record CAMQWJ010000001.1, on the reverse strand, counting down.
TCCTAATCAGGGAGTGGAGGGGGATAATTCAGTATTATCTGGATATATTAAATTAGAACTGGAGGGAAATTTACGTTCTGCAGAAATAAAAAAAATTATTAAGTTAGAATCACAGAATACCCCATTCCTTCAAATAGGAATAGGGAATAATGGTGAATTTGATAAAACTATTATTGATAAGGTGACTATAACGACACAATTTACAAACTTAAACCAAGAAGTTGATTTTACTAACCATGATTTGACATCTAAAGAGCGACCGGATAACACAATTGAAAGTGATTCATTTTTAGTTGAGTATGATAATAACTTTATATTATATGAGAATGGTACAAAGATATATTCTGGAGACATGGATAAACTAATAAATGACGGAATTGTAATCCCTAAATCTGGAGTATCTATAAAATTTGATTCCGGTAATAGTAAGTTATTATTTAAGAAAGTAGGATATAAAGATTATGATAATAATAAGTTAAAACTGACATTTATGACTAAGAGTGGTCACTTAATAAGAGATGTCAATTTAGATGTAAAAAATGATTCTGGATTTGAAATTCTAGACGGACAAGACAGTTTGAATTTTGGATATTTCTTCCCTGGAAATATAAAGAATGCATCAAGATTAATAGAATTTAAAAATTTATACAATTTAGAAGTATTAGTAGATTTAGATCGTCCTAATAACGATGAGAATATATATCTAGGGGGAACTAAGAACAATGATCCAACCAAAACTATTCCTTTAACAAACACTATAGTTAAGGATGTAAAAACTGTAGGTAATAGAATAAGTTCGTTTAAAATAGGGGCAACAGCAACAACAAATCAAAGTACAAAAGCAGGAAAATATAAAGGGAGTTTAAATGTAATAGTCATAATTGATCCAAGTAGAAGGAAGTGATAAAAATTAGAAAATTAATAAATTTAATAATGTGTCTGTTAGTTTTCACTTTCTCTTTTTCATTTAAGATGAATGAATTAGAGTTTAATGAAACAGTTCCAAAAGGTCTAAAAAAAAGTAAAACTTATACTTTGACAAATAATAATAAGGTTAATAAATTATATGCTATGTCTATTGAGGGTGATAAGAACATAAAAATATCACCTAATGCTTTAAATTTAAAACCTTTAGATAGTAGAGAGTTTACTTTAGAAGTAACAGGAAATGGAAAAGTAGGAGTATATAAATACTTTTTAGTAGTAAAAGAAGTAAATAAAGAAAAAATTAAATCTGGTATTGATATAAATAAAATTATTAAAATAAAACAAGAGTATACAATAAAATAGTATAAGGAGTTTATTTTATTATATTCATACTCAGTATTGATAATTTATAATTTTAATAAATATTTACAAATAAAAAAAGAGCTAAATTTAGCTCTTTTTTTGTTTGTAAATCAATTTATTAAAATTGAATTTGATATTTATTAATCATATTTGCAATTCTAAGAAGTGTTCTTTCCTTACCAATGATAAAGAGAATATTGTAGAGATCAACTCCTTTTGGGAGTCCAGTTAAAACTGCACGAAGTGGCATATAAACTTTACCAGGACCAGTTCCAGCTTGAGTTAAGGTATCAGCAAGTATCTTTTTCCCTTCTTCTATGGAAATATCTTCATTAGGATAATTTTTAATTTTTTCATGGAAGATATTTATAGCCTTTATAGCCTCTTCATCTTTCATAAGAGTGTGGAGTCTTTCAATAGAAGCTATCTCTTTTTTATCCATCTCCTCTACTATGTTAGGGAAAGAATAAGAATCTTGGAAGTAAACTTCTGAAGTTTCAGCCATCTCTTTTAATGTATTACAAGACTCTCTTTGTAGAGCCACTATTTTTACTAGGGTATCATATTCTTTATCAGATAAAGTATCTCCAATAAGCCCCTTAGCTCTAAAGAAAGGGATAGAGAGATCGGTAAGCTCTTTTAAATCTTTTAATCTCATATGTTGATTATTAACCCAACCAAGTTTAACTAAATCAAAAACAGGACCACCAATAGAAACACGATTAATATCAAAGGACTCTTTAAATTCATCTAAAGTGAATATTTCTTTTCCATTAGGTAGAGAATATCCCATAAGACCTAGAAAATTAATAAGTCCTTCTTTTAAATATCCCTCTTCTTTATACCAAATTAGAGAAACAGGATTTTTTCTTTTAGAGATTTTACTTTTATCACTATTTCTAAGAAGTGGCATATGAATAAATTCAGGTGCTGTCCACTTAAAAGCTTTATAAAGTTGAATATGTTTAGGTGTTGAAGGAATCCATTCCTCAGCCCGTATAACATGGGTAATTCCCATTAAGTGGTCATCAACTACATTTGCAAGATGATAAGTAGGGAATCCATCTCCTTTAAGCAAGATTTGGTCATCAATTTTATCATTGTCAAAAGTAATATCACCACGTAATCTATCTTTTATAATTGTTGTACCATCATAAGGCATTTTAAGACGAATAACATACTCTTCACCATCTGATATCTTTTTTTCAATTTCCTCTTTAGTTAAAGAACGACAATGTCCATCATAACCAGGAGCATTTCCCATACTCTTTTGACGATCTCGTAGCTTTTCTAATCTATCATTTGTACAAAAACAGTAATATGCTTCTGTATCTTCAACTAATTTTTTTGCATAGTCTCCATATAGTGAGAATCGCTCTGATTGTCGATATGGACCAAAGTCTCCACCAATATCAGGACCCTCAGCCCAGTTAAGCTCTAGCCAACTAAGAGTATCAAAAATTGTTTGCTCTGAACCCTTAGTATATCTATTTTGATCAGTATCCTCTATTCTTAAAAGAAAATCACCATTATTTACATGTGAAAAAGCAATGTTGAAAAGAGCAACATAGGCAGTACCTACATGGGGGTCCCCAGTTGGAGAGGGAGCAATTCTAGTTCTTACTTTACTCATTTTTTTACTCCTTTAGTATTTTTTTATTAATTCTTGTATTTTATCTAAAACTTCATTTTTATTAATTTCAAATGATTCGCCAGTTTTTCTTACTTTAATTTCTACAATTCCTTCACTTGCTCTTTTACCAGAAATAATTTTAAATGGAATTCCAATTAAATCAGCATCTTTAAATTTAAATCCAACTCTTTCATCTCTATCATCAATAATAGTATCGATTCCCTCTTTTTTCAAAGAAGAATATATTTCTTCAGCTAAATTCATTTGAACTTCATCTTTTAAACTAGCTGGAATTACATCTACAATGAAAGGCGCTAGTGAAATAGGCCAAATAATACCATTTTCATCATGACTTTGCTCTATGGCTGCTGCAACAGTTCTTGTAACCCCAAGTCCGTAGCAACCCATAATGATAGGTTGTGCAATACCATTTTCATTTAAATATGTAGCTTTCATACTAATAGAGTATTTAGTTCCTAATTTAAAAATATGACCTGTTTCAATTCCTCTAGCAGATTGCAGTTGTCCATCACACTTAGAACAAGTTTCACCTGGTTTTGAACTTCTTACATCACCAGTAAGATTAGCTGTATAATCTCTACCATAATTTACATCCATATAGTGAGTATCTATTTTATTTCCACCTGCAGTATGATTAGAGATTTCTAAAATAGAATTATCAGCTATAACTTTTATATTTGTAAGGTCAATTCCATAAGGTCCAATATATCCTTTAATTAGTCCAGCATTGATAAGTTCTTCATCAGTTAACATAATAACATCAATAGTATCAATAAGGTTTCTTAATTTAACTTCATTAACTTCAAAATCACCTCTAATTAGAACCATATAAATATCATCATTGACAACATCACGATACATCATAGCTTTAACAGTTTTATTTACAGGGACTTTTAAATAATTAACAACATCGTCTATTTTTGAAATATTAGGAGTATCAAGAAGTGAAGCCTCTTTAAGTTCCTCTTTAGGAGCATTTTCTAGTTTACTTCTAGCTGCTTCAAGATTTGAGGCATAGTTGCAAGAATCACAAAAAATAATTTCATCTTCACCAGAGTCTGCTAAAACATGAAACTCTTGAGAACCACTCCCACCAATTGCTCCAGAATCAGCTTCTACTGGTCTATAATGTAATCCACATCTATCAAAAACTTTTCCGTAAGCCTCTTTCATATTATTAAATTCTTTATCTAAACATTCTTGAGTAGTATGGAATGAGTATCCATCTGTCATTGAAAACTCTCTACCTCTCATAAGTCCAAATCTTGGTCTTCTTTCATCTCTAAACTTAGTTTGAATTTGATACAAGTTAAAAGGCAATGATTTATATGAACTAATATCATTTCTTATAATATCAGTAATAACTTCTTCATGAGTTGGTCCAAGGATAAAATCCCTATTATGTCTATCTTTTAATCTAATCATTTCAGGTCCCATAGCTTCCCAACGACCTGTTTCTTTCCATAATTCAGCTGGTTGTAATACAGGCATAAATAGTTCGTGAGCCCCTGCATTATCCATCTCTTCTCTTATGATAGTCTCTAATTTTTTAATTACTTTATAACCTAGGGGGAGATATGAATAAATACCACTAGCTAATTTTTTGATCATACCAGCTCTCATCATTAGGATATGGCTAGTCACATCAGCTTCTTTTGGAACTTCTTTTAATGTTTTTATGTAATACTTACTAAATCTCATTCAAAACCTCCGTTATAAAAAAATAATACACTTTATATATTTTATCAAGAAAAAGGAGGTGTGTCAAGAAAATAGAGGAGTAAATTGGGATTTGGAAGGGATAAAAATTTATAAAGTTGATAAAATAGAGTTTTTTTACTTTTTTTTAATCATTAACTGAATTATTGATATAGAAGTAATTAATATAAAATTTCATTAGTTGACAAAATATAGTAAAAATGATACTCTATGAGGAGTGTTTTAATTAAAAAATTGGAGGGGAAAAATGTTTTCATTAGTATTACAATTAGCAATAATAGTTATAATTTTCGGATCTATGTACAAAATTTTTGAAAAGGCAGGTTTAGAAGGAATAAAAGGGTTGATTCCAATATATAATGCTTTTATATTTATTACAGTAATAGGAAAAATAGCAAAATTAGGTGATATAGAATTAGGAAATGAAAAAGATGGGATTAAAATAGGAGCATTATTAATATTAGTTCCATTTGTGAATATATATCTTATGTATCTTGCATCAGTTAATGTGGCTAAATCTTTTGGAAAAACAAATGAATTTGCTATTGGAATGGTATTGTTACCAATGGTATTTTTACCACTACTAGCATTTACTGATGTGAAATATTCAAATTAATAGAACCTCTTTATTATAAAAGAAAGAAATAGATTTTTTCTTGACAATTATTTGAGAATAAGGTATATTATTATTGAAGTAAAAATAAACTAACTTAATAAGAATAGGAGGTTTTTAAATGTACATAATTACTAAAGATGATTGTATTGGATGTGGAGCTTGTGAAGGAACTTGTCCAGTAGGAGCTATATCTGCTGATGCAAACGGAAAATATGAAATTGCTGATTCTTGTGTAGACTGCGGAGCATGTGCTTCAGTTTGTCCTGTAGAAGCTATAAAAGCGTAAGAATATAATAAAAAAAGAAGATCAAGTATCTTCTTTTTTTATTATATTCTTTTTTTTGATGTTATGGTATAATAAGAAAAAAGGCTTTTTAAGGTTGGTGAAAGATGTTTGGTGAGTTTAAAATAAGCAGAAAATATAAAAATAATGATACAATTATAAAAATAAAAAAAACTGAAATAGGTGGAGATAATTTAGTTATTATTGCTGGTCCTTGTAGTATTGAGAATCGTGAAATGATTTTTAAGATAGCTAAAGCAGTAAAAGAAGCAGGTGGACATATTTTAAGAGGTGGAGCATTTAAACCACGAACTTCACCATATGATTTTCAAGGTCTAGGAGAGGAAGGGTTAGTTTTTTTGAAAGAAGCTGGTGAAATGTATGGACTTTTAACAGTTACAGAAGTAGTGGATACTAGAGATATTGAAACGGTTAAAAAATATGTTGATATACTCCAAGTTGGAGCAAGAAATATGCAGAATTTTGCACTTCTTAAAGAATTGGGAAGTTGTGGAAAACCTGTTCTTTTAAAAAGAGGATTAAGTGCTACAATAAAAGAATTTTTAATGGCAGCAGAATATTTAATGGTACATGGTAATGAAGAAATTATATTGTGTGAGAGAGGAATTAGAACTTTTGAAACAATGACTAGAAATACTGTTGATATAAGTGTAATACCATTTGTTAGACAGCAAAGTCATTTACCGATAATTATTGATGCAAGTCATGGAACAGGAATAAGAACTCTTGTAGAACCTGTGACACTGGCAGGAATCATGGCAGGTGCAAATGGAATAATGATAGAAATTCATGAAGTTCCAGAGGAAGCAGTTAGTGACAGTGAGCAAACATTAGACTTTGAAACTTTTAAAATTACTTGTGAAAAGTCGAGAAAAGTTCATAACTTAAAAACTACTCTTTAGATTATAAGATAAAATTTATAGAAAAGTATACTTAAGGAGTTATAGAAAGGAATCAAAGTATGTTTAAAGAGTTATAGAAAGGAGTTAAAGTATGTTTAAAGAAGAAGATAATTATTATTTTATTGAAGAATTAAGAAATCTAGGAATAGAAGCTAGATATGGAAATAAGAATCATGGGATTGAAGAGATTGAAAAAGTAACTAAAATAAAAAAACTTATTCATGGTGTTCAAACTCACTCTTCCAATATAGCAATAGTAGATGAGAGAATAGATTTAGTAAAAATTCCTTTTCAAGATTGTGATGGTATGATTACTAATAGAAAAGACCTTCTCCTTTATACGAAACATGCTGATTGTTTAGCAATATTTTTCTATGATAGAGTAAATAAAGTTATAGGAATATGTCACAGTGGCTGGAAAGGTTCATTTGATGAAATAAGTAAAAACTTAATAGATAAAATGAAAATAGAGTATAACTCTAATTTAGAAGATATCATAATAGGTATAGGTATAGGGATTTCCAAGAAAAATTATGAAGTAGATAAAAAATTCTATGAAATGTTTAAAGAAAAATTTCAAAAAAATATATGTGAAAAGAATCTGAATATAGCTCAAAAAGATATAGAAAAATATACAGATACAGATGAAAAAAATCTGAAGGAGAAAAAAAATATTTTAGAAACTCTTATGGCAGAGTCCTTTGAATTTAAAGAGGGAAAAATATACTTTGATAATGAAAAGTTTAACTATCATCTATTTAGGAGTTATGGAGTAAAAAAAGAAAATATTATTTTAAGTAATCTTTGTACCTATGAAGATGAAAAATTTAATTCTTATAGAAAAACAGGCAAAAGTTCAGGAAGAAATTTAGCATATATGTATATAAAATAGAAATAGGAGTTTTCTATGAAAAATATGGAAGAGTTACGTCAGGAAAAAGAAAAAACTTATAGATTGGTTCTTTTTATAGGGGAGCTACTCTTGAAAAATGGTGGGGAAACGTTTCGAGTGGAAAGACTTTGTTCAGAAATTTGTGCATCCAAAGGATTTAAACATTTAAATTTATTTATTACACCCACTTGTATAATGATTGGAGATGATAGAGCTGATGGAATAACTTTTATAAAGCAAATTAAAGAAAGAACTATTAATTTGGAAAAAGTTTCACAAACTAATCAGGTTGCTATTGATGTAATAAAAAACAGTGAGATACCATTTGTAGAAATCATTAAAAAATTAAAATTAATAGAGCAAGTGGAAATTTATTCACCTTTTGTCAAGTTGATTGGTGCAGGAATAGGATCTGGAAGTTTTGTTTTAGTCTTTAACTCAACTTTTTTAGAAGCTTTTTTAGTTGTATTAGTTTCTATGATCTCACTTTGGTTATATAAAAAAGTCATTGAAATGGTTTCAATCCCAATATTTGGAACTGTTATAGCAACTTTTCTTATAAGTACAGCAGGTTTTTTTCTTACAAAATATAATATTATAGAAAATAGTAATTTAGTGATAATCGGTTCAATACTTCCATTTTTGCCAGGTATGGCAATTACTAAAAGTATTTCAGACTTAGTATCAGGAGATTTTATTTCAGGTTCAGCTCGGGCTACAGAAGCATTTTTGACAGCTCTATCAATAGGGATAGGTGTTGGAATAGGAATGAAGATATGGCTAAAAATAGGAGGTGTATTCTAAAATGGAAAATTTAACACTTTTTGAACATTTTTTATTTTCTTTTATCACTTCTTCAGGATTTGGAGTTTTTTTATCAGTTCCTAAAAAAGATGTTTTTATAGGAGGATTAATAGGTGGTATTAGTTGGTTATTATATATAAAAATATTATGGAGTACAGGTGAAGTGATTTTACCATATTTTCTAGCAACAGTATCAATAGGAATTTTAGGAGATGTTTTTTCAAAAATTACTAGGCGTCCTGTAATTGTCTATTTAATACCAGCTGCACTTCCCTTAGTTCCTGGTTATACAATGTACTATACAATGCTATATACTGTTACAGAGAAATATGAACTAGCTATTGCCAAGGGTGTTGAAGCTATTTTTATTGCTTTTGCAATTGCAACTGCTCTTGTGGTTACTGAATCTTTACGAAAAATAACAAGTAAAATATTTTATGAGTTATATTTAAAAAAATATTTAAAATATAAAAACTCTGTTAAATTTTAACAGAGTTTTTATATTTATTAAATTGATATTATAATATTCCAATAGATTTCAAAAGAATACAGAATATTATAATAGGAATAATATATTTTATTAAGAAAAGCCAAGTTTTTAATAGTACAAATTTAATTTTTCCATTATTAGTAACTTCAGCTTCCACTTCTTTTTTGTCCCAAACAAATCCAATAAAGATACAAAGTAGTAGACCACCCAATGGTAGGAATATATTATCAGTTAAATATCCTAAAAAATCAAAGAAATTTTGTCCAAAAAATATCTTATGATGAAAACGCCCAAAAGATAGAGACGATGGAAGAGCTAAGATAAATAGAACAACTGATAGGAAAATAACAGCTTTCTTTCTATCAAATTTTCTTTTATCTACTAAGTAGGCAACTGAAACTTCTAGCAGAGACACCGCAGAGGTTAAAGCTGCAAAAAGTACTAAAAGAAAGAAAATAAATCCGAAAAAATTTCCAAATGGTAATTGCTCAAAAACTTTCGGTAGAGTAATAAACATTAAACTTGGACCAGCAGTGGGTTCATAACCAAAAGAAAAAACAGCAGGTAAAATAGCAAGTCCAGCAAGAAGAGCTACAAAAGTATCTAAAAGAGCAATTATAAATGAACTTTTGACCATATTAGTATTTGCAGGTAAATAGCTACCGTAAGTAACCATAATTGCCATTCCTAAGCTTAAAGAAAAGAAAACTTGTCCCAATGCTGAAAGAATTACTTCTGCTGTTATTTTTGAAAAATCAGGTTGTAGGAAAAATTTAATTCCAACCATTGCATTAGGCAAAGTAACAGATCTTATTACAATAATAATTAAAAAAATGAATAAAAATGGCATCATAATTTTACTAGCTTTTTCTATACCTCCTGATACTCCCTTTAGAACAATTGCAGATGTGGTAACCAAGAATAAAACTAAATATAGAATAGGAGAATAATCACTTGAAATAAAAGAATTAAAATGTACAGTAGTATCATTAGTCATTTGATTTGTAAGGAAATCAACTAAATATTTTATAATCCAACCACCAATAACTAAGTAATATGACAGGATAATAAAAGAAGTAATAATTCCTAATAATCCTACTTTCCCCCAACCTTTTTTCAGGTGTTCATAAGAGGAATAGCCATCCTTCTTACCATTTCGTCCTATAGCCATTTCTCCTAGGATTAAAGAAAATCCTAATAGGATAACGAATGCAAGATAGATAATAACGAAGGCACCCCCTCCGTTTCTTCCAGCTTGATATGGAAATTTCCATAAATTTCCAAGTCCAATAGCTGATCCAGATGCAGCTAAGATGAAGCCAACACTTGACCCCCAATTTCCTCTTTGTTCTTTACTCATTATTCCCCCTTTATTGAATATAATATTAAGTATACGGTAACAGTAATTATCTATAGTTAACCTATTATAAAAAATAGTATTAAGTAATTATCTGTAAATAGATGTCATTAGATATATAGTGTTAAAAAAATTATATATTTAAAATATTTAATTAAAAATGTCATATTAAGTAATTAGCTATAATATAAATGCTATTAGATAATAGTATTTTAAAATTTTTAGTTGTATAAAAAAATTAGCCTCTTATAGGCCCCATTTTTTCCCCAGCTATTAAGTGGAAATGTAAATGAAAAACTTCTTGCCCTCCAAAATCATTACAATTGGCAACTATTCTATAACCCTGTTCAGAAATTCCTAATTCTTTAGTAATTTTACCTATTCCTAAAAAAATCTCTAAAAGGAGTTTACCATCTTCTTCAGAAATATCGTTAAGAGTTGGTATCTCTTTTTTAGGAATAATTAATAAATGAATAGGTGCAACAGGTTGAATATCATTGATTATAATAATATTATCATTTTCCATTACTATAGTAGCAGGAATTTCACGATTAATAATTTTAGTAAATAAACTAGCCATTAGAACCACCTCATTATAAAAATACTCTACCTAAAGATTATAGGGAATGATTTATAATCTTTAGATAGAGTTAAGTTAAAAAATTAATCTTCTAACATATTAATTCTTACTAGATGTCTTTCATCTTGGAAAGAAGTAGATAAAAAAGTTTCTACCATTTCTAAAGCTAAAAGGTCACCAATAATTCTACTACCTAATGCAAGTATATTAGCATTATTATGTTCTCTTGAAAGTCTTGCCATAGTAGTATTAGTAGATAAAGCACATCTTATTCCTTTGATTTTATTAGCAGCAATAGATATTCCTATACCTGTACCACAAATTAAAATTCCAAAATCAGATTCTTTCTTAATAACACTATCTCCAACAAGTTTGGCAAACACAGGATAATTCACAGAGTCAGTAGAATTTGTTCCAAAATCTATAACTTCAAAATTATTTTCTTTTAAATAGTTTGCTATTTTATTTTTTAATTCAAAACCACCGTGATCAGCTCCCAATGCTATTCTCATTTTTCCTCCATGAAAAAACTTAGTTTTCAAATCCATGAAAATGAACATCACCATTTTCAAGTTCTTCATCAGTTGCCTCTCTTAAATCAGCAACAGTAACTTCAAATCTAAGATTTTTACTTGAGAAAGGGTGATTTCCATCTATTGTAACTTTATCATCTTCAATATTAACAACAGAATAATTTTGTTCAGTTCCATCATCCATATCAGCTAAAAATTCCATTCCAACAAAAACATCATCAAATTCATCATTAAATTCACTACGATCCATAACTTCTAAAAGTTCCTCTTCATATTCCCCATATCCCTCTTCTGGTGAAATTAGGATAGTAGCTGAATAACCTTTTTCTTTTCCTTCTAATTCTTCTTCTATTTTAGGCATAAAAGCTCCAATTCCTTGAATATATAGAAAAGAACCTAAGTCCGAAGTTGATTCTAATAATTCATTCGTATCATTGTCATAAACATTAAATTCTAGTGTAACCACTTTGTTTTCTTCAATTTTCATTTCAAAACTCCTTTATAATTAAATTATTTGTTATCCTGTCATTTTACCATAATATTATAAAAAATTCAATTATCATTTCAAAATTAGAGAAAAAAATACACTATATGTTAAAAAAAAATTAATAAGTTAATAGTAATTCTAATTGATAAATTACTATTTTGAAAATATAGGTTAAAAGAAATATTATAAAATATATGTTTTTAAAAAATATTTTAAGGGACTAATATTTTTTAATATATAAGAAAAGCTTTTTATTTTATGGAAATAGAGGTATAATTAAAATAAAAAATACTCGGGGTGATTTATGACTTCAATTTTTGAAAATTTTGGTATGTACGTAACTATATTTAATATATTCTTTTTACTTCTTATAATATTTATAGAAAAAAAACGTCCAGTTTCAGCATTGTTTTGGATATCTCTATTAGTTTTTGTTCCATATTTAGGATTTTTTCTCTTCCTATTTTTTGGGTTAAAAATGAAAAAATCACGTATTATTACTAAGTATTATGAGAGAAAATTTTCATTAACAAATCCGAAAAATAAAAAAGAGGAAAACTCATTGTTATTGGATAATAAAAATATAATAGATTATTTAAAATATTCTGGAGCAGGAGAGCCAAGTTCATATACAGATTCTCTACTTTTTAATAATGGTGAAACTTTCTTCAATAATTTGTTTACAGATATTGAAAATGCCACTAAGTCCATACAAATGGAATATTTTGTATTTAAAGAGGATGAACTAGGAAAAACTTTTTACTCTTTATTATTAAAAAAAGCTTCTCAAGGTGTTGATATTAAATTAATTATTGATGGAGTTAATTCAACAACTTATTGGAGACAAAAAGCATTACGAGAAGCTGGAATTAATATAAAACTTTTCTTTCCTTCTCTTTTACCATGGTTAAAAATTGTTAATTTGAGAGCTAATTATAGAGATCATAGAAAAATTACTATTATTGATGGAAAAATTGGATATATAGGTGGTTTTAATATTGGAAATGAATATTTAGGAGATGGAAAACTTGGAAAATGGCGTGATACAGCTGTTAGACTTCAAGGTAATATTGTTTCTGAACTTTATAAAGAGTTTATAGTTTCTTGGAACTTTGTTAGAAAATCATCAAAAAAGAAAACTTTTTTTCCTGAAATAGAACCAATAGTCTATCCACCATCTGTAGTTCAAAATGCCTCACAACTTGTGAGTAGTGGTCCTAATTTTGAAACAAGAACAGCACGGGATAATTTTCTTAATTTAATATTAAATGCAAAGAAAACAATTTATTTAGAAACTCCATATTTTGTTCCTGATGACACAATTCTTGATGCTTTAAAAATAGCAGCACTATCAGGTGTGGATATTCAAATTATTATTCCAAATAAGCCAGATCATCTTTTCATCTATTGGGTTAATCAAGCATATGCTTGGGATTTGATTAAATACGGTGTTAAGTTTTCTAAATATAATACTGGATTTATTCATAGTAAAATGATGATTGTAGATAATAAAATTGCTACTTTAGGGAGTACTAATTTAGACTATAGAAGTTTTTATCAAAATTTTGAAATAAATATAAACATATATAGTGGAGAGCTTCTTAAGGAATTAGAAATTGATTTTTTAGAGGACTTAAAAGACTCTACACCTTTGACTTTAAGAGATTATGGGCAAAGAACTATAGTTATTAAAATGAAAGAATCTATTTTTAGACTTTTTGCCCCATTAATGTAAGGAGGAATATGGATTTCTTAGGTTTTGTTCCTAATTTTTTTAAAAAATTTATTGTTAATAATTTAGAAGAAAATTCACAAATTTATTTTGATTTACATATCCATACAAATTATTCAGATAGTGGACTTACAGTGGAAAAAATGAGTGATTTTTTAAGAGATAAAACCTATTTAATCTCTATTACTGACCATAATCAAATTAAAGGTGGAATAGCTCTAAAAAAAATGGGGATTAATGTAATTCCTGGAATTGAACTTGGGTGTGATGATGGTTTTGAACTATTAGTCTATTTTAATGATTTTGAGACATTGATAGAATTTTATGATTTGTATGTATTCCCTCATTTACATCCCAAACGAATGGCTCGTACAACTAAAGATGCAGAGTATTATTTTGAAATTTTAGAAAAGTATGAGTGTTTTATTTCAATACCTCATATTAGTGGATTTGCTCAAAAAAACTTCTTAAAAAATAAAAAATATATTCAAAAAGCTATTGAAAAAGCAGACGCTATTGAAATATATAATCATCATTTACCTAAACAAAAAAATTTAGTTGCATTTAAAATTCAAGAAAAAAATAGTAAACAGATGACTTTTGGAAGTGATGCACATTCAGAACGTGAAATTTTATCTTATTATCGCTATATTAATGAAAAATATAATAGATTAAAAACTATTTTTGATTTTTTTTATAAAGTTAAAGTAATTGGAGATATTGGATATAAACATGCTCAATATAGTTTAAAGAAAAAATAGTAAAAAAAATGTCTAACTCTGAAGATTTCAGGATTAGACATTTTTATTATTTGTTATTCTTTAATTAGAGAATAATTATATTTTATTTTTTATATTCTTCGATTATTTATTTAGTTATTTATTGTTTAATTATAGAAACTTTATATTTTTTTTCTTATACTCTTCAATCATTTCTTTAGGCCAAATTGAGCATTGAACTTCTCCAATATGAAGTTTGTCAAGTAAGAATAGACAAAATCTTGATTGACCGATTCCACCACCAATAGTGTAAGGAAGAGTTCCATTTAAAATTCTTTGGTGATAATCATATTTAACTCTGTCTTCTGCATTTGCAGATTTAAGTTGTGATTTTAAAGAATTTTCATCAACTCGTATTCCCATTGACGACAGTTCAAGACCAATATCAAGTGGTTCATAATAAACAATGATATCTCCATTTAAATTCCAATCATCATAATCAGGGGCTCTTCCATCATGTTTATTTCCAGAATTTAGAAAATGTCCTATTTCAGTTATAAAAACAGCACCATGCTTTCTTGCAATAGCATGTTCTCTCTCTTTTGGAGTTAGAGTTGGAAATTCCTCTTCTAATTTTTGAGAACTTATAAAAACTATTTCTTCTGGAAGTTTTTTTGTTAAAACAGGATATAAAGAAGTAATTTCATGTTCTGCTTTTTTCATGGCAGAATATATTTTTTTAACTGTTGCTTCCAGTGTTAAGAGAGTTCTATCTTCTTTTAAAATTACTTTTTCCCAATCCCACTGATCCACATAGTAAGAATGAATTTCATCAAGGTCTTCATCCCGTCGAATAGCATTCATATCTGTATATAATCCAGTTCCTGGTTTGAACTCATAAGTATCTAAAGCCATTCTTTTCCATTTTGCTAGGGAATGAACGATTACAGACAATTCTCCAGATTTTAAATCAAAAGAAACTGCTCTTTCTATCCCACTTAAATCATCGTTTAATCCACTGGCTGCACTTACAAAAAGAGGAGCTGAAACTCTTAAAATATTTAAATTTTCAGCTAAATTCTTTTCAAATTTATCTTTAATTATTTTTATTGCTTTTTCTGTTTCAACAAGTTTTAATTTTGTTTCATACATGGGTTTTACTCTCCTTTTGAATAATAGTTTATTATTTTTTCTTGAAAATACCAAAAGGTTTTCCTAATGGACAAAATTCATAACCAAAATGTTTATTTAAAACATTACCTGCAAATCCATAAAATCCAATAATAGAGATGCTTGCTTCAGAATAAGCTGCTAATAAGTGCATTTCATGTTCTAATATTCCAAAAGTTGAAAACATTAGACCTATGAATAAAAGGTCAATAAATATAAAGATTATGAATAGCATTTTATTAGTTTCAACGGCTCCTATTGTCATTACTAATGAAAAGATAAGATAACCTAAATATGCAAAACCAAAAGCCTTAGGATCAGAAGCTAGTTGAAGTTCAGGACCAAATACTCCAAGTTGACACATCCAACTCATTCCCATTGCTAACCAAAAAAAAGCAAAACCTCCAAAAGCTGTAGCTCCAAAAACATTGTTATGCTTAATATCATTTAAGCAAGCAACGACTTGTGCTAGTCCCCCTAAAAAAATAGCCCATGGTATAACTAAAGATAGTCCTGATAAGGCTCCAAATTTATATGCCGATGCTACCAATGTTATCATTGCAAGTCCAAAAAGACCTAAGGCTGATGGATCTGCTACAACTAATTTTACGTGTGTTTCTTCTGACATTATTTCCCCCTTAATTATAAATATTATATATAGGGAGTATTTTATCATAAAAGAATTTTTAAGTCTATTTTTTTATTTCATATAATTAAATGATATTCTTAAAGTTGAATAAAAAACACATAGTTTTTTATAATTTAATATGACTAATTAAAGTTATATTAAAGAGAAAAACTATGTGTTTAGTATTATTTGTTCAGTATTTAACATTTAGCCTTTATTAATTATTAAGTGTTATTTATACAGTATTTAGCATCGTATTTAGTTGAGAATAAAGAACTTTAAAATTTAGTTATATAATTTTTGTAAAATATCTTTTTTTAACATACCAGTTCTGATTCCTTTAATTAGAATTCCACCTTTAGAAGTATCACCGATTAAGATTCCGCCAGTTATAATTCCACCTTTAAAGTATAGTTTTTTATAATTACAGTTTTCAGTATTTAAATCTTCAAGTAATTCTAAATTTTCTGCATTATTATGAATTTCTCCAAGGGAAACTATATTAGTACCCATCCCTTCAAATAGTAGTGGTTGAACCTTTTCAACATATGAAATTCTGTCTCCAACAACATTTGCTCCAGCTACTTTTCCCTGCTCAATAGAAACATCCCAAAGACCTATTGTTTTTCCTGAAAACTCTGCAAGATCTCCACAAGCATAAACATTAGGGATTGAAGTTTTCATTTCTGAATTAACTAGAACTCCTCTATTTATTTCTAAACCTTTATTTTCTAAAAGTTCTATATTTGAAGTAATTCCAGCACTTATAATTACTAAATCACAGTTAATCTCTATTCCATTTTCAAGAACAACTTTATTAACGGCAGTATCCCCTTCATAAGATAAAACAATAGTGTTTTTATGAAGAGCATATCCTTTTGAAGTAATCTGAGCTTCAAGAAGTTCAGAACCAGTGCTATCTAATTGTCTTGGTAACAATCTTTCCATCATTTCTATAATAGTAACCTCTAAACCAAGTTCTTTCATTGCACAAGCAGCTTCAAGTCCTAAAACTCCACCACCAACAATGACTGCTCTCTTAGATTGCTTTGCTAATAGAGTAATCTCTTCTGCATCTTTTTTACTTCTTAAAGTAAATATCCCTTTTAAATTAGAATTTTTAACTTTAGGAGTATTACAAGTTGCACCAGTAGCTAAAATTAATTTATCATAACGATATTCATCATTAGCTTCCATTTGGATAATTTTTTTGTCAAAATCTATATTTGAAACTTTATTTCCTATAAGTAAAGTGATATTATTTTCTTTAAACCAATCTAGTGGCTTTAAGTATAATTCTGTATCTGTTAAGGATTTATATAGATAATCAGAGAGCATTGTTCTGTAGTATGGTAATGATTTTTCAGATTCAATTATGGTTATTTTAGCATCTTTAGCTCTTTTTCTTGCATTTTCAGCGGCATTTAAACCTGCAACTCCTCCACCAATAATGATTATATTTTCTTTAGATGAGCTTACTTCATAATTTTCTTTTTCAACTCCTAAGAAATATTCTTTACCTACACCACAAGCTGGACAAGTATTTGGTGGGGTAGTTCTTTCATAAACTTCACCACATACAGTACATTTCCAATTTTCAAATCCTTCATCATTAATAAATTCATCATATTTGTGATTTACTCTAGTTGGTTCTATTTTTTCAACCATTTGTTTAGCAAATAGATATCCAAACTTAAAGGCACCATCTAATTTCACAGTATCAGGTTTGAATTTTATCTTATATCCATCTAATACATTCATTCTAAGTTGATCAAGTCTATCAATAATATTATCAACACCCTCTCCACTCCAACCATATGAACCAAAAGCAGAAGCATATTTTCCTGCGTAGCTAATAGGGTCCATAGTCATAGCCAGTTCAGAGATAAAAGGAATAGCATCTCCATTTATAGTAGAAGTTCCAAGTATAATTCCAGTTGAAATAGACATTGCTCTAAAAATATCATGTTTGATATCTTTAAAGTTTGCAATATCAATATTAAATTTAATGATTTCTATTTCAGAGGAATATTCTTTTATTCCTTTTTCTATTTCTAGAGCAAGTTTTTCAGTATATCCATAAGCTGCAACATAAGGAATAACAATTCTATTTTTATTATCTTTTTCCACAGGCAATGACCACTCTTTATAAGTAGACATAATTTCTTGAGGATTTTTATCTAAAACAGGTCCATGACCAGGGAGTACCATTTCAATTTCATTAAAAATAGGAGATATAGTATCAATTGCATCAATTAAATGAGGTTTGAATGGACCGAATATAGCCATGTAATAGTATCTAAGAGCTTTTTTATAGTCAAATTGTCTCTCTTCTGGGATTAAAGAGTGAAGAACTTGATCAAAACTGAAATGTGAACCAAAAGAATCACAAGTGATTAATGTTTTATCCTCTTTAATATAAGTATAAATAGTATCAGGCCAATGTAAAAAAGGGACTGAATAAAATTGTAAAGTTTTTCCACCTAAAGAAATTTCCTCTTCAGGGGTAGCAATGATATAATCAAATTCATGATTGATAATATCTTTTAAAAATTCAATAGCTCTTTCTGAAGCCACTATTTTAGCTTGTGGTGCATATTCTAATAGTTTAGAAATTGATCCTGCATGGTCTGGTTCTGTATGACTTACAACAATATAATCAATTTTAGAAACATCAGTTATTTTTTTTAATTTTTCTAAATATTCATCAAAACATTTTTCTTTTACTGTTTCAAAAACAGCAGTTTTCTCTGTTCCTTTAACTAAATATGAATTATATGTAGTTCCAAATTCAGTTTCCATTATAATATCAAAAACTCTTAAGTTTGGATCTAGACTTCCTAACCAATAAATATCTTTTTTTAATTCTAAAATTTTCATTATTACCTCCAGTAAAATTAAATATAGTAAATAAAAAATAGAAACAAAAAATAAAGTTTTAAGTAAATTTAAATAAAAAAATGTTAGACGTATTTAAATAAATAAATAAGTAAGTATATAAAAAATCTAATAGCATAAAATATACTATTAGATTAATTATACTCTTTTTATTTTGAAATGTCTAATTTTTTGTAATCGTTACAAAAAATTAGATTTAAAAAAAATTGCACAAGTCGAGTAAATTATAAGTATCATAAATCTCATGGTAGAAATGATGAAAATAAAATCATTTCTATAAAATAGTTATCTCCATCATTAAAACAATTCTATACCTCTTCGTATATCTCTCTCCCATATGCAGTTTCTACTAGAGCTCCAAACTGTGGCACTATTCTCTTAAAGTGTGGTGCTTCAAAGTGAGCTTCTAAATGTTTCATAGTCTCCCACTTCTCAATAAAGGTAAATGTATTCTCTATATTAAGATCCTTTGCAAGGATATACTCAACACATCCATCTTCTTTATTTGTCTCTAACACTAACTCCTTTACAAGCTTTAAAAATTCCTGTACCCTGTCTACCTTTATAGTACTTCTTGCGACAACTCTTATCATTTAATCTCTCCTTTTTTATTTTTTACACAAGTTGAGTTACTTATTAAGTTTAGCTTTTCTATTAAGAAAACAAATTGTAAGGATAGAAACAATGATTAAAACTAAACTAATAAAGTGAGGAGCTCTAATTGAATATAACATTAAGTCTTCAGCTCTAAAGAAGCTAATAATGATTCTATTAATGCTATAGATAATTAAATAGGCACAAGATACTATTCCTACAGGATAAGATTTCTTTCTTAATAAATAGATAAGAATAAAAAATCCAATTAAATTTAAAATACTTTCATAAAGCATAGCAGGGTGTAATGGTAATGAAGGAAATTCATATCCTGCTGGTGATGAGTTAGGGAAAACTAATCCCCAAGGAACAAGTTCTTTAAATTGAGATTGAGCCTCTAAAGAAAGTGATAAATATTTTTCATACCAAATAGAAAAACTTGGTTTTACAGTGAAAATAACATTCCAAGGAGTAAAAGTAGGAACTCCATGAACTTCTCCATTCATAAAATTTCCAATTCTTCCCAAAGCTTGTCCTAAAAGAAGAGGAGCAACTGCAATATCAGCTAGAAGAAAAGGTTTTATTTTGTTAACTTTTCCAAAAATAATAGTTGCTAGTATTCCACCAAAAATTCCACCATGTATAGCCATTCCACCTTTCCAAAATGCTAAGATGTCATAATAATGAGTAAAATAGTATTCATAGTTAAATAACACGTAATAAAGCCGACCACCTAATAAACCTGAAAGCATTACTACAATGGCATAACTGTCTATTAATTTTGGTGAAATCCCCCTTTTTATAGCAATTTTTTTACCTAATTCAGCTCCTAAAAAAAATGCTATTGCATACATAAGACCGTAGTAGTGTATTTTTAGACTACCTATTTCAAATAATATTGGATTCATTGTTTCTCCTTTTTAAAGAAATTAAAATATTTATTTATGATGTTAAAATGTTGTTAAAAAGTTAGAGTATTTATTGTAATGATAAAATACTGTTAAAAAGTTAGAGTATTTATTGTAATGATAAAATACTGTTAAAAAGTTAGAG